>DASRZU010000027.1:0-17785 GCA_035686075.1 Anaeromyxobacter sp. | reverse complement strand
CTCAGGCCGGCCCATCCCCTCGAACAGGGAATCGACGAACTCTTCCAGGGACCGCTCAAGCTTCTTCACGGGGGCGATCATGCCCAGGGTAGATCACGAAGCGCGATCCCCCGCAAGAAAAGTGACCGGGTAATACTAAGGCTCTGGAGGGGGCCAGGAGTAGTTGAGGTTCGACCGGTCCGGAACGCCCACCGGGAGCTCCCGCCGCACGAAGCCGACGGTGATGATCTCGAGGTGGTTGCCGAAAGGGTCGTTGAAGTAGCAGGAGGCTTGACCCTGCGGGCCGGGCCGGGTGGGTCCGGCGGTGCGGACCCCCTGCCGCTCAGACGGCGTTGCCACCCGAGGAACTGACCCGGCGGAACCCAGAACGCCATGTGCGTGTGCATCACCGCCCGCTCGCCGGGGATTCCCGCGGGATACTCGAAGATGTCGATGCGCGGGCCAACACCGAGCGTCAAAGAAACGTGCTCGGCGTGGTCTCGCCGGATCTGCTCGCGCGTCCACCCCACCCTCATGAGGAGCCGCTCATCGAGTCGAAGGGCGACTCGCGCCCCGAGTAGGCCGACGTAGAAGACCTCCGCCACGCGGAGGTCCCTGCAGGGAACCGTGACGTGATCCAGGTGGCGAAGCTTGCTCCGGCGCGGCGAGAGGCGGTACCGCAACCGGCCAAGGGCGAAGAAAGAGCGAGCGCCGACCCCGATGAGCTTTCGCCTGAGCTTCTCTACGAACGAGATGGTTGAGTCTCTTGACCGCTTGTATTCGAGTCTGGTCGTGTCCATGACCAGAATCCCCACCTGTTCCGAAAGGCCGCCTGTATCCGAAAGGCGAGCGACGAGTTCGGTCGCAGATCCTCCCATGATGTCGCCCAGTGAGACGCGGTCGGCGTACTCGACCGCGGGGGCCTCCCATACGGCGCTGGCCTCGCCAGGACCGAAGCTGAGGCCGAGGCGATAGCCGATGGAAGGGAGCTGGGCCAAGCGCGGGCCCGTCGCCACCCCCATAACCCAGGCTTCGATGCTTTTCGCACGGACGGAAAGGATGAGGTCCACCGCTCCGTCGGGCAAGATGCGCGCACTCCGACCGCTCGATGGTGGCCCCGGCTCTAGGGACCAGAAGCACGAGGCGATGGTGCTCGCTCCGTCCGGGGGAGGGGCCGACGGACGATGGAAGGCCTCGAGGGCCGGGTTCGCCGCCTCGCTCGAGAACCGACATCCCAGGCCGGTCGCCTCTACGACGCCTGGGGGGTGAAGCGGCTCATGCCGGCCCGCCATAGGAGGATGGAACCGGGATCGCCTTTGCGGGGTGCCTTCTCGTCGTGCCGTCGCTCCTCGGACGGCTCGAGGCCTTCGACGCTTCCCGCACCGAACCCAACGCCTCGGTGAACGCCCATGCCACGGCGAGCCCTCGAGCCGGAAGCACGATCTCCTCGCCCGCCCCGAGGACGTGGTCCTCGGGGTCGCCCTCCCGGGTGACGAGGACCGAGCCACGAGCGACGCGGACCACCGTCCCGACGCGGCCGTGGGGGAGCCGCATGACTCCTCCCGCCGGGAGTTCCCACCAGCCAAAGACGCTCGGGAGAGATCTTGTTCCCCTTCTCTGCGCCATCTCCTGCCTCCTTCCGACCAGAAGCGCCCCGAACGAGCGGGGGCTCCCTCTTCCGTCCCCTCAGCTACCCCGCCTGTGCCTCGCGGGCGGCGCGGAACGGGACCTCCTCCTCCTCCTCGTCGGGGAGTTCCATTTCCCCTCTCTCCTGGCCCCGGTGGTCTCGCGCGATGAGGAGGTAGATGGCGGGCACGAAGAACAGGGTGAAGATCGTTCCGATGGTCATTCCGGACACGAGCACGAGGCCGATGCTGTTGCGCGCCTTTGCCCCGGCCCCGCTCACCAGGGTGAGGGGGAAGTGGCCGAAGACCGTGGCCACGCTGGTCATGAGGATGGGGCGGAGGCGCGTCACCGCGGCGCTCTTCACCGCCTCGAGCTTGGAGAGGCCGGTCTCCTGGAGCTTATTGGCGAACTCGACGATGAGGATTCCGTTCTTGGCGACGAGGCCCACCAGCGTTACGAGCCCCACCTGCGAGTAGACGTTCAGGGTGGTGGTCCAGCCGTCGGTGAAGTAGTGGATCGTCGGGTTGGGCATCTTGAGGAACATCATCACCATCGCTCCAAACATCCCCAGAGGCACCGAGCCGGCGAGGATGACGAACGGGTCGCGGAAGCTGTTGAACTGCGCGGCCAGCACGAGGAAGATGAGCACCACCGCGAGGAGGAAGGCCGGGAGGAACTTGTTCCCCTCGGTGCGGAGCTGGCGCGACTCCCCGGTGTAGTCGATGGTGTAGCCCTTGGGCAGGATCTGGGCGGCCTGGTCCTCGAGGTACCGCAGCGCCTGGTCGAGCGGCCGGATCGCCACCCCGCTCAGCTTCACCGCGTTGAGCTGCTGGAATCGGTTGAGCGAGCGAGGGGTGACGGTGTCGCGGATCCGCGCGATGGAGTCGAGGGAGATGAGCTGCCCGTTCGGGCCGCTCACGTAGATGTCCCGGAGCTGTTCGGGGTTGAGGCGCTGGGAGCGGAGCACCTGCGGGATGACCTTGTAGCTCCGCCCGCCGATGCTGAAGCGGTTCACGTAGTTCCCGCCGGTGGCCGCGGCGAGTTCCTGGCCCACCTCCTGGAGATTGAGCCCCAGCTGCGCCACCTTCTCCCGGTCGAGCTCGACCTCCGAGGAGGGCTGATCGACCTTGACGTCGATGAGCGGGGGGAAGGCGAACATCCCGCTCGCCGCCGCCTTCGCTTGGATCTTCTTTGCGAACTCGAGGACCTCGGCGCTCTCCGCGGTCGAGGCCACCACGAACTCGACCGGGAACTGGCCACCCCCGGGGAGGGCGGGCGGCAGGATGGCGAAGGTCTCGATTCCGGGAATGGCCGCCACCCGGGCGCTGACCTGGGGGAGGATCTGGAAGGCGGTCCGCCGCCTCTCTCCCCAGGGCGCGAGCGTCGTTCCCCAGAAGCCGCCGTCCGGCGAGGTGAGCTGGAAGACGAACTCCGTCTCCGGGACGCTCTTCACCGTCCGGAACACCTCGTGGGTGAGAGGCAGGAGCTGGTCGAGGGTGGAGTTCGAGGGGGTATTGACCACCCCCAGGATGACGCCCTGGTCCTCGGTGGGGGCGAGCTCCCTCGGCGCCTGGGAGAACATCGCCAGCGCCAAGAGGCTCAGCACCACCCAGGCGGCGTAGATCGAGCCCCGCGCGGCGAGCGAGCGGGCGAGGAGCCGGGCGTAGAGGTCCCGAATGCGGTCGAACCCGCGGCTGATGCGCGCCGAGAGGCCCCGCTCCTCCCGGCGCAGGAGGTAGGCCGACATCATGGGGGAGAGGGTCAGGGCCACCACGCCGGAGATCGCCACCGCGCCGGCGAGGGTCAGGGCGAACTCCCGGAAGAGCGAGCCGGTGAGGCCCCCCTGGAAGGCGATGGGGGCGTAGACGGCGGCGAGGGTGATGGTCATGGCGATGATGGGGCCGACCAGCTCGCGCGCCCCCTGGAGGGCCGCCTCCACCGGCCGCCGTCCCTCGCGCAGGTGCCGCTCGACGTTCTCGACCACCACGATGGCGTCGTCGACCACGAGCCCCACCGAGAGCACGATGGCGAGCAGGGTGAGGAGGTTCACCGTGAACCCGAACACCTGCATGAGGAACACCGCCCCGATGAGCGAGACCGGAATGGCCACCACCGGGACCAGGACCGACCGCAAGGATCCGAGGAAGAGGAAGATGACGACCACCACGATGAGCAGGGTCTCGCCGAGGGTGGTCTGCACCTCGTGGATCGCGTCCCGGATGTAGCTGGTGGCGTCGTAGGCCACCCGGGACTCGATCTGCTCCGGGAGGTCGCGCTTGAGGGAGGCCATCTCGTCCCGGACGCGCTTCACGACGTCGAGGGCGTTGGCGTTGGGGAGCGCCCAGACGCCGATGAAGACCGCGGTCTGGCCGTTGAAGTTCACGGCGGTGTCGTAGTTCTCCGCCCCGAGCACCACGTCGGCCACGTCTCCGAGCCGGACGGTTGCCCCGTCCTTCTCGCGGACGACGAGCTCGCGGAATTCCTTCTCGGAGTGGAGGTCGGTGTTGGAGGTGAGGTTCACCTGGACCAGCGAGCCCTTGGTCTCGCCGACGGCGGCCAGGTAGTTGTTGGCCACGAGCGCCTGGCGCACCTGGGCGGGGGTGACGTTGAGCGCCGCCATCCGGTCGGGCTTGAGCCAGATCCGCATCGCGAAGGTCCGGGCCCCGAGGATGTCCGCGCGCTGGACTCCGGGGATGGCGGAGAGGCGGGGCTGGACCACCCGGACCAGGTAGTCGGTGATCTCGTTCTGCTTCAAGAACTGCGAGGAGAAGGAGAGATAGGTCGAGGCGAACTGGCTATCGGCCGAGACGATGTTCAGGACCGGGATCTCCGCTCCGGGGGGGAGATCGCCGCGGACCTGGTCGACCTTGGAGCCGATCTCTGCCAGGGCCCGGGTGGCGTCGTAGTTGAGGCGCAGCCGGGCCCGGATGGTGGAGACGTTCTGCTTGCTCTCCGACTCGATGTAGTCGATCCCGTCGGCGGCGGCGATGACCCGTTCGAGCGGCGTGGTGATGAACCCGCGCACCAGCTCGGGGCTGGCCCCCACGTAGGAGGTGGTGACGGTGATCTCGGCGTTCTCGCTGCGGGGGTACTGACGGGCGTTCAAGGACCGGATCGCCTGGACCCCGGCGATGACGATGACGAGACTCAGCACGATCGCGATAACCGGTCGCCGGATGAAGAGGTCGGTGAATCTCATGGTCGTTTCTCCGGCTCTTCACTCATCCGAGGGCCTGGGGGCGAGTTGCGCATCGGGTGCAAGGGTGTTGTTCACGGCCACCGCGGCCCCGTTCTTTAGGCGGAATCCTCCGCTGCCCACCACCGTCTCGCCGGCCTTGAGCCCGGAAACCACCTCCACGAGATCGCCCCGGTGTTCTCCCAGGCGCACGAACCTCTGCCGGGCCACCGCGGCGTCTTTCTCCTTCTCGATGGAGAAGACCGAGTCGCCGTAGGGCGCGTACAGGACGGAAGTCGCGGGGATGAAGAGCACGCGCCGCTTCTCGGAGGAGAGGACCTCCACGTTCCCGAACATCCCGGGCCGGAGCCGTCCGTCGTCGTTGCGGAAGGTGGCGCGCACCTTCACGTTTCGGGTGCTCGGGTCCACCTCGGGGTTGACGGTGGTGATCGCGCCCGCCCATTGGGCGTCGGGATAGGTGTCGGTGGTGAGCCGCACCCGCTCGCCGGGCCGCGTGTCTCGCAGGGATTGCTGGGGAAGCCAGAAGTCCACGTAGATCGGGCTCACCTGCTGGAGGGAGGCGAGGGGTGCGCCGGGCGAGAGGATCTCCCCGAGGTTCACCTCCCGGATGGAGAGGCGCCCGTCGAACGGGGCGTGGATGGTCTTCTTGGCGATGGTGGCCCGCAGGTTTGCCACCGCGGCATCGGCCTGCTTGGCCCGAGCCTCGGCCGCGTCCAGGTCCGCCTGAGAGTTGGCCTCGCCCCGGCGCAGCCTCCTGGCCCGCTCGAGCGTCACCCCCGCCAGTTGCGCGTCGGCGAGCGCCGAGGCGAGCTGGGCCTCCTCGGAGGAGGCGTCGAGCCTGACCAGCACGTCGCCGCGCCGGACCGAGGTGCCCGACTCAAAAGTGATCTCGCGCACACGCCCGGCGACCTCCGAGGCGAGGGTCACCCCCTGCACCGCCACGACCGTGCCGACCGCCTCCCGGGTGGCCTCCCACTCCGCTCCCTGGACCTGGGCCGAGGTCACGGCCACGGCCGGGGGGGTGAAGGACCCGGCGGCCCGGACCATGGTGACGATCTGGCCGGCCTTCACCCCCACGAGAATGGCGGCGACCAGCAAAAGCCCCACTGCGACGACGATGCGCTGCTTTGTCTTGCTCTTCATGGGTATTCCTCGGAATCGGTTGATGCGTTGCAGGCGGTGGGCCATTCCGCTCAGGGTGGACTTTCGCTCAGGACTGCGTCGTCCCCGGCCCCGGGCGTGCGGTGGGCCTGAGCGGATCGCTCAAAGCCTGTGCAAGGGGCATCGAGGGCATCGACTCGGGTCATGGCGCTATCCTTGCCGCACCCGGCAGGAGGCTCTCCCCCGCCGCGATCCGGAGCTGGGCGCGCGAGTTGAGGAGGTCGGCATCCGCCTGGATCCTCGAGGCCTCCGCGTTGAAGGCATCGCGCTGGGCTTGGAGGAGGTCGAGTTGGGTCGCGGTGCCGTCCCGGTACTGCTCCAGGGCGATGGCCGAGGCCCGAGCGCTCACCTCCGCCTCGACCCGAGCGGACCGGCTCCGGGCGATGTCAGTCTCGACGGTCATCCAGGCGCGGTGGATGTCGTCGCGCGCGCTGAGCCGGGCCCGCTGCTCCTCGGCCCTCGCGGCGTCCGCCGCCGCCGCTTGAGCGCGGACGCTCGCGACCTTGGTGAGGTCGAAGGACCAGGTGAGCCCGACCACCGCCTGCCAGAAGGCCTCTTGGCCCGAGAACCCCTTCACGTTGGAGGTCTGTTCGGTCAGGGCCGCCTCGAGGCTGGGAACGAATGACAGCCGCTCGGCGGCGGCGGTCTGCTCCGAGGCGACGCGGTGCTCGATCGCCGTGGCGATCGAGGGGATCCCATCGTCCGGGGTCTGGAACTGCTCGAGCGGTGGCTCCTCGTGGAGATCGTCCCCGAAGGCCATCTGCCCCTGGAGATCGGGCGAGACCCCGGTCGCCGACTGGAGTGCTCGAGCGGCGAGCGATACCTGGAGCTCGGCGGCTGCGAGCTGCTGGACATTGCGCTCCACCTCCGCCCGGGCGCGATCGGCATCGAGGAGCGCGGCGGCGCCCGCCTCGTACCGCTCTTCGGCGATACTCAGGCTCACCCGGGCCACCTGGAGGGCCCGTTGCGAGGAGTCGACCAGGGCGGCGTAGGCGATGAGCTGGTAGTAGTCCTGGGAGACCGTCGACTGGACGCGCAGGTCGGTGGCCTCAGCTCCCGAGGTGGCCGCCGCCGCGGTGGTTCGGTCCGCCGCGATCCGGGCGAACTTCGCGAGGTCCACGAGCGGCACGGTCAGGATGGCCTCGCCGTCGATCTGATCCCAGGGGGTGATGGTCACGGCGCTAGGCGGTCCCCCCCCGGCGGCCGGGATCGGGATCGATGCCTGGTACTGATTGCGGGTGTAGTGAGCCTGGAGCGACAGGCGCGGGAGAGCCTGGCCCAGCGTGGCGGTCGCCTCCGCGGCCGACTGGCTCTCGAGAGCCCGCGCCTCGGCGTCGTCGGGGCCGTTCGCTCGGGCGCCGCGCAGGAACTCTTCGAGCGGCTGGAGGGCGGTAGCGTGCGCGGCCGTCGCGACCCCGCCCAGAGCACCGAGGACCTTGAACCACTTCATGGCGCCCTCCTGTGACCAGCGGTGAACGATGGGCCGTCGTCACCGCCCCCCGCTTGAACCCGTGCGTTTGCAGGGGCCGGGCCAAGCCCGACCTCCCTCTGCCACGGGCGGAAGTCGGGCCGTTCAAGACAGGCGGTAGAGAGACCGTGGCGCAGATCGTTCACGGTCTGAGCACGCTCGCGCGGGGCGCGGCGAAGTGGCGAGCGGCCGAGCCGGTCAGGCTCGGGGCACCCGGGCGGAGAAGGGCACTTCACTCGTAGCGCACAACAGGACGGCGCCGAGGGGGGCGCGGCCCGTTCAGGCGACTCTCGAGCGGCGGGGGAGCGTGGCCCGGGCGATCGTTCCCTTGCCGGGCTCGCTCTCGTAGCGGAGGGTTCCGCCGTGCAGGGCGATGGCCGAGCAGGCCAGCACTACTCCGAGCCCGGTGCCCTCCGCGCGCGTGGTGAAGAAGGCCGTCCCCAGGCGTCGGAGATCGTCGCCATCCATGCCGCGGCCCGTGTCGCAGACCGCGATCCGGATCTCCTCGGCCGAGCGGCTCACCTCCACGCTCACCGTTCCGCCCGGCGGGGTGGCCTCGATGCCGTTCGCGACCAAGTTGAGGAGGGCCCCCTCGAGTTGATTCGGATCGGCATCGACCGTGGCGTCGCCCTGCGAGGAGAGCCGGACGCCCGCCTCCTCGGCCCGGGCTTTGAGCGCGCAGAGCACGCCCGAGACTAGGGGCCCAAGCTCGAGGTGGACCGGATTGACCCCGCCGAGAGGAGGGGAGGAGGCGGAGGAAAGGTACCTCTGCAGAAGCTGCAGAACCCGCTCGATCTCCGTCTCGACTGCGGCCAGACGGGGATGCGACGCGGCCTCGCCGGGGTTGCGCAGACCGAGCTGCACGAGGGCCCTGACCCCCGCGAGTGGGTTCTTGAGGTCGTGCAATACCCTCAGCCCGAGTTCCTCGGCCGGTGCGAAGGCGAATGTCTTTCCCGTACCTCGTGTCGCACTCATGAGACCTCGCGGGCCGCGTCGCCGCGCTGGCCGTCTGTCCCATGACGATCGGCGGATCACCGTCCAGACGAGCCCATCGGGGGGTCAGGGAGGTGAACCACCTAATCGAGGCCACCGGGTATACCCGCAGTACGGTGGCTGCTCAAAGCTTGCGCAACCTGCGCCGGCTTCACTGCCCCGGTTGGGCGCGGAAACGAATCGGCCGCCCGCGTACGCTCGATGGGAGGGAATGAAACAGGTTCTGACGACCGGTCCGGAATTTGCTCCACGTTCCGACATGACCGAGGCGGTCATTGAGCAGGAGGAGTCGAGCGGTCTGCCAACCGAGGGCCCGAGGGGCTGGCGTGCCCTCGGGCGGCGGCCGCGCTCCGAGGTCTTCTTTCCGCTCGCCTTCTACACCGTCACCTCGTCCTTGCTCCTCGCCAGCGGGTACCCCGCTCCACGGATCGCCGTACTCGCGCTCGCCGCCGTGGTGCAGCAGGTCCAGTATCACCTTGCGTTCACTTGCGCCGGGCACGACCCGAGGCGATGCGTGAACGCCGACCCGGATCGAGTGGCCTGGCGGATCGCACTCACGCAGTCGAGCGTCCTCCTCACCACGGGCCTGGCCGTGGCGGTGACGGGAGGCATCCGGAGTCCTCTCTTGGTCACGGTGCTGGCGGCGTACCTGGCCGCGGTGGCGGCGGTGGGCGATGGTTTCCAGACGCGGCTGCTCCTCTTCGCGACCAGCGCCAGCGTCTGCGTCATGGCCCTATTGCCGCGCTCCTTGGCGGGACCGCAGATGCCGGAGGGTGCATACGGGGCGCTCGCCGCGCTGAGCGTCCTCGGAGTCGGTGCGCTGCTCGCCCCGACGCTCTCCATCGTGCGCGGCAGGCGGGACGCCTTGGCCCGCTGGAGAAAGGACGTTGCGGCGGACGCGCTTCAGCGGGCTCAGAACCTCGAGCAGATCGGGGCCAAGCTGGCGCACGAGCTCAAGAACCCGCTCACCGCGGTGAAGGCGCTCATCCAGCTCGGTTTGAGAACCGGGTCCGAGGCGAGCTCCCACGAACGGCTGGAGATCGTGGACCGAGAGGTCGCGCGAATGCAGGACCTCCTGCAGAACTATCTCTCGTTCACCCGTCCCCTGCAGGAGGTGATGCCGCGGCGCATCGGCCTCGGGTCGCTCGTGTCCGACACCCTGGACGTGCTCTCGGCGCGTGCCGACGACGCCCAGGTTCGCCTCTTCGCGCAGGGCGATGCGGTGGTGGAGGCCGATTCGCGCCGCCTCAAGGAGGCACTCCTCAACCTGGTCGCCAATGCGATCGAAGCGACCCCGCCCGGCGGGCAGGTGCTCGTGGAGGTGCGGTCGAACGGGGAGCTGGCGGAGATCGCGGTCCGGGACACCGGTCGGGGCATGGCCCCCGACACCCTGAGGCGGGTGGGCACGCCCTTCTTCACCACCCGCGCCCAGGGAACGGGCCTGGGCGTGGTGCTGGCGCGCTCGGTGATCGCCCAGCACGGCGGAACCCTCCGATACGAGAGCGAGCCGGGCAAGGGAACGCTGGCGAGCCTCACCCTTCCCCGATTCACGACAGGAGCAGCCCGTGCCTCGCGTGTTGCTCGTGGATGACGAGCCCTCGGTTCGCCTCGCCTTGAGGGAGCTGGTGGAAGGCCGTGGCTGGGAGCCGCTATTGGCCGGCTCGGGGGCGGAGGCCCTGAACCTCGTGGAACGCGCCGATGCGGTGGTGACCGACTTTTCCATGGAGGGGATGGACGGGATGGGGCTGTTGCGCTCCATCCGGGAGCGGGACGAGAGCCTTCCGGTGATCCTCCTCACCGCGCACGGGTCGGAGCGCCTTGCCGCTCGCGCCATCAAGTCGGGTGCCTACGAGTACGTCACCAAGCCGTTCGACGTGGACGAGATGCTGGTCGCGCTCGAACGCGCGCTCGAGGCGCGAACGCTCCGGCTCCGGAACCGCCAGCTCGCCGCGGAGCACGCCATCGGCCTGCGGGTGGTCGCCGACTCGGCCGCGATGCGGCAGCTGCTCGATGCCGTGGCGCGGGTGGCGGCCAAGGAGATCACGGTCCTGGTGCGAGGCGAGACCGGGACGGGGAAGGAGCTGGTCGGGTCCCTCCTCCACGCGCAAAGTCACCGCTCGCAGGGGCCCCTGGTCCGTTTCAACTGCGGAGCCATCCCGGCCGACCTGGCCGAGTCCGAGCTCTTCGGGCACACCCGCGGCGCGTTCACGGGCGCGACCCAGTCCCATGCTGGGTTCTTCGCCCAGGCCGATCATGGGACCCTGGTTCTCGACGAGGTGGGCGAGCTGCCCCTCGCCATCCAGGCGAAGCTCTTGCGCGCTCTGCAGGACGGGGAGATCCAGCCGGTGGGGGCAGGGCGCCCGGAAAGGATGGACGTTCGGGTGGTCGCCTGCACGAACCGAGACTTGAACGCCGAGGTGCGGGCCGGCCGCTTTCGCGAGGACCTGTACTATCGGCTGGCGGTGGTGGAACTGGTGGTGCCTCCGCTTCGGGATCGGCGCGAGGACATCCCCGCCCTGGCCCACGAGTTCGCCCTTCGCTATGCCGATCGCTTCGGCTCCGAGGGGGTTCGCCTCGCTCCCGCGCTCGTCGACCGCCTGTCGGCCGCCGACTGGCCGGGCAACGTCCGCCAACTGGAGAACGTGGTGGCGCGAATGGTGGCGCTCTCCGGAGGCGGCGAGATCGGGCCGGAGTCATTCCTCGACACCGCATCTCCGGTTCGGCCGCCCCCGCCCCCGGACTTTAGTCCCGGGGTCAGCTTCACCGCCGGACGAACCCTTCGCGAGCAGGTCGAGGCGCTGGAGCGCCAGGTCATCATCCGGACCATGACGGCCGCGCGGGGAAACCAGTCGGAAGCGGCCCGCCGGCTCGGGATCAGCCGGAACACCCTTACGGAGCGCTTGCGCCGTTACGAGATCGAGGCGGATTTCGGCTCGGGATCCGGGGCCTGAGCGGGAGGGCGGTGTCTCCTCCACGTTCGGGTCTTTAGGTTCGAGCCGGCGGCGAGCAACACGCGAGGGGCGAGGGTTCACGGCTGTGTCAACCGCCCGCGCCCTGGCGGTGACGCCTCGCGGCCGGCTCGCTTCCGATGGTGCTGGAGCTGAACGAGCGCCTGGCGGAGGTCGATCGCCGGAGCAGGGTCCTTTGCTCGCGAAGCGGGCGATGGCTCTCTCGCGCTGGATCTGGGTGGTTGGCTGTAGGCGCGACACCTCGAAGGACAAAAGGGGTGTTCGGGTGAACAGGAACCGGCCGGTATGGGACTGGCGAACCTATCGAGCACCGCTTCAAGAGTAGGGAGGGCTCGAGACATGGACGCTTTGAAGTGGAAGGGCATGTTTGTCGCGAGGCTCTCCCTCCTCTCCAAGCTGGGAACCCTGGCAGGCATCCTGGAGTACGAGGAGGCGCTGACGGCCGTGGCTCGGCTGGCCATCCCGGAACTCGCCGATTGGTGCGTGGTCGACGTCATCGAGGAGGGAGAGGCCCACCGGGTTCACGTCGCCCATCGGGACCCGAGCCGGGCCCCGCTCGCAGAGGCGCTGCGCCGGTACCCGCTCGACCACGCCTCGCGCGCCCGGCTGCCAGCGGCCACAGCGGCGCGCACGGGACGGCCGTTGCTGGTCTCCGATTCCACCGACGAGACGCTGCGGGAACAGACCGACGAGGAGTACTTCGAGCTCATCCGTCAGCTCCACGTCTGCTCCATCCTCGTCATCCCGGTGACCCTCCCGACCACCATCGCGACGATGGCCTTCTTCATGACCTCGGAGTCGGGGCGAAGATATGGCGAGGAGGACGTGGCTCTGGCGGAGGAGCTGGTGCGGCGGGCGGCGCAGATCGTCGAGAACGCGCGGGTGCATCGGGAGCTGCGACAAACGGAGGAGCGGTTCCGGGTGGCCCTGGCACACTCGAACATCACCCTCTTCGAGCAGGATTCGCAGGGCCGCTACCGCTGGATCTACAATCCGCCCCTCGGTTACCATGCGAGCGACATCCTCGGGAAGACGGCCGAGGAACTCTTCACGCCCGAGGAAGCCGCGCCACTCAACGCTCTCGATCGCGCGGTTCTGAGGGAGGGACGGCGCGTCCACGCCGAGGTCCGGATCCAGGCGCGCCGCGGCGATGTCCACCATCTGCTCATCTCGCAGGAGCCGCTGCGCGACTCCTCGGGAGCGATCGTCGGCCTCACCGGAGCCGCCACCGACATCACCGACCAGAAGCGGGCCCAGGAGCAGCTGGCACGGGCCCTCGCTTTCCGGGAGCAGATGATCGGGATCCTGGGGCACGACCTTCGCAACCCGCTCGGTGCCGTCCAGGCGCTCTCTGCGCTGATCCTGCGGCGGGACCACCTTCCCCAGGGCGTGCGTGAGTCCATCGCGGGGATCGGGGGTGCCGCCCAGCGCATGTTGGAGATGATCGGCACCCTCCTCGACTTCACCGATGCGCGGTTCACCGGGACCCTGCCCATGGCCCCCGTGCCCACCGACCTGCACGAAGTCTGTCGGAACGTCGTTCGCGAGCTTCGGGCGGTGGCACCGGGCCGCGCCATCGAACTCGCGCTGGACGGCAACGGCCGGGGAATTTGGGATCCAGCGCGTATGGCCCAGGTGGTATCGAATCTCGTCTCGAATGCTCTCCAGCACGGAGCCAAGGAGGCCCCGGTCCGGCTGTCGGTCGGGGGAGACGAGGAGTGCGCGGTGCTCGCCGTCGAGAACCAGGGGCAGGCGATCGCACCGGAGCTCTTGCCGGTGCTGTTCGAGCCGTTCTCGCGCGGATCCCTCGCGGACGCTTCGTCCGCCCGGGGACTGGGGCTCGGCCTCTACATCGTGAGGCAGGTGGTGACCGCACACGGGGGCACCATCGACCTCGATTCGACGTCGGAGCGGGGGACGGTGTTCACCGTGCGCCTGCCACGCGCCTACTCGGCGCCTGAGGCTCGAGGCGCGAGCTTTGAGGGAGGGCTGGCCGCCGGCGCCTGATCTCGGCTGCTCGCCGGGCATCCCCGTTCTCGCGCCGGACGCGCAGCTCCACGAAGTAGAGGAGGCCAGGGACCACGGCGGCGAGCGCTGCGGCGAGGTAAGCGACCCCGCTCATCCCGCCGAGCCGCCCACCGGGGAGCTGCCAGAGCATCCTCGAGGCGACCAGTGCCCCGGTCGCGGCCCCGAGGTGCTGCGCGACCGACTGGGCCGACATGAACCGCGCACGCTCCTCGGGCGCCGGCACCCGGCTCGTCAGGGCCTGAACCGGGACCATACGGAAGGCGCTCGCCACCATGAAGCCCACGAACAGGGCGAGCGCGGGCTCCTCGGGGTCGCTGCCGGGGTGAGCCAGCGAGCGCTCGCCGAGCGGCTGGGCTCAAGCAATGAACGATACCGGCTCCGCCGGCCTCAGCGCCCTCGAACGGCAGCAGCTGGCGCCCCTCCTCGCCCGCGGACGCGCAAGGACTCCGGCCCGGACGCACACCCGGGTTTCCGGACGTTGTAAAGGCTTCTACGGTACGAGCGGGCCCTCCCCGACCGCTCCCCTCGACGACCGGCGTGCGATCCTGGGCGAGCGCGACCGTCCGCCCCCCAAAGCCCTGCAGGCGGAGGAGAACCTCGCGGGGCAGGCGCAGGCCCCTTCGCCGAGCGGATCGTCGAGGTGCTCCGGGGGTGCTCGAGGGGAGGGCGCCGAGCGAGGGGGCCCAACCGGAACCCGAAGGTCGCCTTGACGGGAGTATCGGTTAGCAATAGCTTACCGTTAGCTATGACTTACCCAGCTTCTCGAATGCTCGACGCCCTCGGAGATCCGACTCGGAGGCTCGTTTTCGAGCGGCTGGCGGAGGGTCCGCGTGCGGTGGGCGAGCTCGCCGAGTCGCTTCCGGTGACACGGCCGGCAGTCTCGCAGCACTTGAAGGTGCTGAAGGAAGCGGGGCTGGTCCTCGACCGCGCCGACGGGACGCGGCGACTTTACCGGGCGAACCCGGCCGCCTTCGTGGCGCTGCGGTCCTACCTGGACCGGTTCTGGGATCGCGCGCTCTTGGCTTTCAAGAAGGCGGCCGAGCGCGAGGCCCAGCTGCAGAAGGCGGGGGACAGGGAACGGAAGGAGCGGTCGCGATGACGACGAATACGGCGCAGGTGAACGCGGTCAGAAAGTCCCTCACGGTGGCGGCTCCTCAAGAGGTGGCCTTCCGGGTGTTCACCGAGAAGATGACGAGCTGGTGGCCGCTCGAGACGCACCACCTGGGCGCGGTGAAGGCGGTCGCAGCGGTGATCGAGCCGCGTGCGGGCGGTCGATGGTTCGAGCGCGGCGAGGACGGCTCGGAGACGCCCTGGGGGTCGGTCGTCACCTGGGACCCGCCGCGCCGGGTGGTGCTGACCTGGGACATCTCCGCGGATTTTCGGTGCGAGCCGAACCTTGGGACCGAGGTGGAGGTCCGCTTCGTGGCGGAGGGTCCGCGCGCGACGCGCGTTGAGTTCGAGCACCGGCACCTCGATCGTTTCGGGCCGCGGGCCGACGAAATGCGGGCGATCTTCGACTCGCCTGGGGGTTGGACCGGGCTGCTCGAGCGGTTTGCTGGCGCTGTGGCGGGGTGACGCCTATCGGCGCCAATTCCGGGGACCTGCCGGTGGCGAGCGTGACTGCCTAGGGCAGCCGAGTCGCGCAGGCCTCGGGCTAAGACGTCCGGCTTCTCGATGCTCAAGACGCCCGGTTCCGGTTCCGGTTCCGGCGAGGGCGAGCGGCTCTGGCGGCACCGATGGCCGCCAGATTCCAGCCGCAGTCTCTCAGGATCGCCGTCTGGGTCTCGCTCTCGGCGAACGGCCGAAGCCGACGAAGACTCTGACGACGCTTGCAGGGAACTCGCCCCAAGGGCACCCCGAAGGATCGAGGGAGCGGTATGGCGAACTGCGACTTCCGAGCCCGGGCAAGGCGGCGGAGGGGTGGGAACACGCCGGGACGACCTCAGGGCATCTGTTCCGGGCTGCACGAAGCGGCACCGCGTGGGCCGTCCGCCGTTGGGACAGAGGAGCAGTAGAAGGTCTTGCCCTGGCAGGTCGCGATCCACGCGGTGGGGCTTTCCTCGTCGGCGGGCCAGCTCAGGTCGGCGATCTCGGTCTCGTCGGCCGCACAACCGATGATCGCGGCCGAGGTGAACCGAAGATCGGGCGGCGCTCGTTGGGCGACGACGGTGCCCACCGTTCCGGCGCAGCCAAGGGAGGCAAGCAGGAGAGCGGCGAGGATCGAGCGAGCCAAGGGGGTTCTCGCCTCCATTAGCTCCCTCTCTCTTCGAGAGGGGACAGGGTTCCGACCCGTGAGCCGGCGAAACGTTGCCTTCGTTTCACAGGCCCGCGGCGATCCCTTCCGATTTTGAACCCCAAGGCCTTCGGAGTTCGGAGGAGGGCGATGGCTGCCGGCCACACCTGACTTCGCAACCTGCCGATGGAGCGCACACGCCACGAGCCTTTAGAGAGTGCGAGCCAATCCGGTGGGCTCGTGTCACGAACGCACGCCGTTCCAAACGGGTCGTACTACGAGCCTCGACGTAACACAAGGTCAGCTCGCGGGTTGGAAGACATGTCCACTCTGGGGAGAGAGGACTCGGCCGAGGGGGGCGCGCCTGTCCGGCGCCTCCCAGCCGATTCTCGGCGAAAGGCGAATCATGGCCCGCAGGCGTAGGAGCGCGGGCGCGGTGATCTCATAAGCCCGGCGGGGCGGTCCCGTTCGGGCGGCGACCGGGGGAGTGACGTCCTCCGGTCGAAGTGCCGGCTTCCTCCCCCGGCGCGCCACCAGGCGGCGGTTGCCCCACGGCCGCCGCCTCGGTTTTTCTTCCGAGGCGGGCCTTCGTTCGGGCTCGTTCTTCGCCTGCTCCAGGCGAACTCCTAGCCGTCTTTCGTTTCCGGCAGGTTTTTCGGGGAAGTGGGCTTGTTGGCCTCGTGATCAGGCTCGCTCATGGCCTTCTTGAAGTCCCGGATGGTCTTCCCGAGGGAGCCGCCCAGGTTTGCAACCTTGTTGGGGAACACGAGCAAGACGATCACGAGGATGATGAGGAGGTGCTCGCCTCGAAAGATTCCTTCGAACATGTTGACCTTCCTACGACTTCGCCCGCCCAGTTGCGGATTCGCCTCATCTTAAGCGAGTGGCGCGGCCGTGCCAACGAAGGAGAGACTGGGCCAGGCGGAGTAGGTCCAATGGGCTTCGAGCGTTGAAGCCTTCCGCGCCGAGGGTCGAGCCAGAACCGTCACGGCATGTAGGCGCCACCATTGACGGGGACGTAAGTCCCGGTCACGAAGCCGGTGGCATCCGATACGAGCATGAGGACGGCGCCGGCGATGTCTTCCGGTTGGGCGATGCGTCCGAGCGGGGTCGACCGCGCCGTCCCCTCCTTGGCTCGCTCCGGGACGTGTGCGGTCGCGTCGGTCGCGGTGAGCCCGGGAGCGACGACATTGACTCGAATCCCGAGGGGCCCGAGCTCGAGCGCCAGCGCCCGCATGAGGCCGTCGAGCCCCGACTTCGCGCACGTGTGGGCGGAGAACCCCTCGCCCGGCCGCCGCGACAGGGTGCTGGAGATGGCCACGATGCAGCCCTTCCTCCGCTCTCGCATGCCCGGTAGGACCGCCTGGACCAGGAGGAACGCCGATTTGATCTCGCCGTCGAGTTTGGCGGCAAACTCTTCCCACCGGTATTCGGTGAATGGCTTCGTGGGAAAGCCGATGGCAGCGTTGCTGACGAGCGTGTCGACCGGCCCGAGCTTGTGGCCGATCTCCCGAACCATGGCAGCCACCTCTGTCTCGTCCCGGACGTCGGCCCGGACGGCCACCGCCAGGCCGCCCTTCGCCCGGATGTCTTCCACCACCTGGCGGGCCGCCGCCTCGTTCTCGCGGTAGTTGACCGCGACCGCGGCCCCGTCCGCGGCAAGGTGCCGCGCCGTTGCAGCCCCGATCCCTCGGCTCGCGCCCGTGACCAAGATGACTCGACCGTTGAGCATGATCGCCTCCCGCCTCGCGCGGGCGAGCATGTCATCGGCGAGGCCGACGCTTCTTGATGAGCATCATGGGTAAACGAACGCTTGAAACCGAAGGCATGAGGCGGGAGGGGCTCACTCATACGCCGCGGCTACCCACCCTTTCCGCGGCCAGGGTGCGATGAACACCTCTCGGTTTCGCCGATGATGAGCTTCTCTCGTGCCAGAAAGAACGCTCCCCATGTTAACGCTGGGGTCACTTGCGGGTCTACCCTTCTGGCGCTGGCGCCGCTCCCCTCCTTGCAGGCGTCCCGCGCTGCTCTCGCGGCCAGCGCGCCCTGCCTGCGCGCTGCGCCGCGGAGCGTTCCTAAGAACGTGCGACCCTTTGAGCGGCCTTCTTGCCGAGCCCGTGGCCTGCACTCTT
>DASRZU010000026.1:0-113868 GCA_035686075.1 Anaeromyxobacter sp. | reverse complement strand
CAAGCTGCGCACCGGCGAGATCGAGATCCACGCCACCGAGCTGGCGGTGTTCAACCGCAGCGAGCCCACGCCCTTCCCCATCGAGGACAAGATCGAAACCAGCGAGGAGAAGCGGCTGCAGTTCCGCTACCTCGACCTGCGCCGCCCTCCCCTGCAGAAGACGCTCATGACCCGCGCCCGGGTGAACCACGTCACCCGGAACTACTTCACCGAGGAGCGCTTCCTGGAGCTCGAGACGCCCTTCATGGTGAAGTACACGCCGGGGGGAGCGCGGAACTTCCTCGTCCCCTCCCGCCTCAACCCGGGCAAGTTCTACGCCCTGGCCGAGAGCCCGCAGCTCTTCAAGCAGCTCTACATGATGGCGGGTTTCGACCGGTACTTCCAGATCGTCCGTTGCTTCCGCGACGAGGACCTCCGGCTCGATCGCCAGCCCGAGTTCACCCAGATCGACGTGGAGATGTCGTTCGTCACCCAGGACGACGTGTTCGAGGCCATCGAGGGGCTGCTCGTGCGGCTGTGGAAGGAGGTCCTGGGGGTGGAGCTCGCCCGGCCCTTCCTGCGCATGCCCTACGCCGAGTCCATGGCCCGCTACGGGAACGACAAGCCCGACCTGCGCTTCGAGATGCCCCACGTGGTGCTCACCGACCTCGTGCGAGAGCACGGGGGCGGAGGGGTGCCGTTACTCGACGAGGCGGTGAGGGACCGGGGGATCGTGAAGGCCTTGAGGCTCCCGGCGAGCGCCAACTTCTCGAGGACCGAGATCGACAAGCTCGAGGAGTACGTGAAGGGGATGGGGGCCCGGGGGCTGGCCCGGGCGAAGGTGGGCGAGGGCGGCGAATGGACCCAGTCCCCCTTCGCGAAGACCGTGACCCCCGCCCTCCGCCAAGCGGTGAACGCCCTCGCCCGGGCCGAGCCCGGCGACCTGCTCCTCTTCCAGTTCGGCAAGGAGTCCCTGGTCCACACCGTCCTCGCCAACCTCCGCGTCCACCTGGCCAAGCGGATGGGTCTCATCCCGGAGTACGGGTCGGGCGGAGCCTGGCGCTTCCTCTGGGTGGTGGACCCGCCCCTCTTCGAGTACGACGAGGAGAGCGGGAAATGGGCGGCGGCGCACCACGCCTTCACTCGCCCCCACGACGAGGACCTCGAGTACCTCGAGACCGACCCGGGAAGGGTGAACTGCTACCGGTACGATCTCGTCCTGAACGGCTTCGAGATCGGGGGCGGCTCGATCCGGCTCCACGACCCGAAGGTCCAGGCCCGCGTCTTCAAGGCGATGGGGATCTCGGACGAGGAGGCCCGGGCCAAGTTCGGTTTCCTCCTCGAGGCTCTCAGGATGGGGGCCCCGCCCCACGGCGGCATCGCCCTCGGCATGGACCGGCTCGTCATGCTGCTCACCGGGGCCGAGTCCCTCCGCGATGTGGTGGCCTGGCCGAAGACGCAGAAGGGGACGGACCTCATGACCGGGGCGCCGGGGGACGTCGACCCGCGGCAGCTCCGCGACCTGTACGTGAAGAGCACGTACGACCCCGGGAGGTAGCGGCCCCAGACCCGGGCGCCGTGGGGCTCGAAGCCTTTTCCCGGCCGCGCCGCGGCAGCGCGCCGGCTCTTTCTCTCGCTTGGGCTGGGCCGCGCCCCACGACGAGTGCCGCAAGGAGCGACCCTTGGCTAGCACTTCACCCCCCTTCCTCTCCGCCGAAGAGGCGGCAGCGCTCATCCGGCACGGGGAGACCGTCGGCTTCTCCGGGTTCACGGCCGCCGGGAGCCCCAAGGCCATCCCGGCCGCGCTGGCCCGACGGGCCGAGGCGGAGCACCGAGCCGGCCGGCCCTTCCAGATCGGGGTCCTCACCGGTGCGTCCACCGGGCCCTCCTTGGACGGGGCGCTGGCCCAGGCGGAGGCCATCCTCTTTCGCACCCCGTACCAGTCGGATCCGGTCCTGAGGAGGCAGATCAACGAGGGCAAGGTGCGGTTCGTGGACATGCACCTGTCGCTCCTCCCGCAACAGGTCCGGTACGGCTTTCTCGGCAAGGTCCACTTCGCGGTCCTCGAGGCGAGCGATCTCACCCGCAGCGGCGCGCTCGTGCTCACGAGCGGCGTGGGCGCCTCTCCCACCTTCGCCGGGGTGGCGGACCGGATCCTGGTCGAGCTCAACGACTGGCACTCGCCCGATCTCTTGGGGATGCACGATCTGTTCGAGCCGCGGGACCCGCCCGCCCGCCAGGAGATCCCCATCTACGACCCCTCCGACCGGATCGGCTCGCCCGTGCTCGTGGTCGACCGGCGCAAGGTCGTGGGGGTGGTCCGGACGAACCAGGCGGACGAGACGACCCCCTTCTCCGAGCCGACCGCCGAGACCCGCCGGATCGGGGCCAATGTCGCCGACTTCCTCGTGGGGGAGATGCGGGCGGGCCGCATCCCCCGCTCCTTCCTCCCGCTCCAGTCGGGGGTGGGCGACATCGCCAACTCGGTGCTCTCGGCCATGGGCTCGCACCCCGAGATCCCCGCCTTCGAGATGTACACCGAGGTCCTGCAGGACTCGGTCATCGACCTCATCGAGGCGGGGCGCTGCGGCTTTGCCTCGACCTGCTCGCTCACCCTCTCGGCGGGGGCGATGAAAAGGGTGGTGGAGAACCTCGACCTCTTCCGGCGCCACGTGCTCCTGCGGCCCCAGGAGATCACCAACCACCCCGAGATCGTCCGCCGCCTGGGGATCGTCTCCATGAACACCGCCATCGAGATCGACCTCACCGGCAACGTGAACTCCACCCACGTCCTGGGGCGGCAGATGATGAACGGCATCGGCGGCTCGGGCGACTTCACCCGCAACGCCTACCTCTCCATCTTCACCTGCCCCTCGACGGCCAAGGGCGGCCAGATCTCCACCGTGGTCCCCCTCGTCACGCACGTGGACCACAGCGAGCACTCGGTGTGCGTGGTCGTCACCGAGCAGGGGGTGGCCGACCTGCGGGGGAGGGATCCCGCCCAGCGGGCGGAGCTCATCGTCGAGAACTGCGCCCACCCCGACTACCGGTCCATCCTCCGCGAGTACCTGCGCCGGGTGGAGCGGGGCCACGAGCCGCAGAGCCTCGACCTCTCGTTCGCGATGCACCGGCAGTACATGGCGACGGGGGACATGCGCGGGGTCGCCTGGGAGGGGCGGGGGTAGCGGGCCCTCGGGCCTCCCTCGGCGCCTCTCTCCCTAACGATCGCGGCGAAGCGGGGGATCCCGGGGCGAGGTGCTTGCCGGCGAGCCGAGAGAGGTGGGGGCGAGGGGCGTCTGCGGGTCCAGGCGTTGCCGGCAGTCGTCGGACCAGCCGGGGCCACCGGAGGAGAGCCACGCCGCCCAGAACTTGAGCTCGGAGCTCTTCCCCGTCTCAAGAGCGGCTTCGATCCCTTGCCGTCATCGACCGGTCTCCTGCTCGACGATCCCCAGCTCGCCGCCGTGGGCGGCCACGGCGCGAGCGAGGGGACCGGGATCGGTCGTGAAGAACACCCCTGGGGTGGCGCAGCTCAAAGCGCGCAAGAGCTCGGTGGGTCCGAGGACGCAGGCGCCGGCGGGGGGGGTCGCGGTCGCCACCGAGGAGGGGGAGCCGGCCTTCTCCACGAGCTCGGTGAACGCGTCCAAGAACCCATCCGGCGGCGCCGCCACCGGGTGGAAGAGCACCGCCGTGGCGCGGGTGGCCGAATCGAGGCCGCTGCGCAGCGCCCCCTCGAGCCCGCCCAGGGCCTCCCCCGCCACCACCCGGACCGCGCGGCGGACGTCCCTCGCGAAGAGCGAGGCGTACTCGCCCGTGCCGTCGTCCGAGCCGGCGTCGGCGATGATGAGCTCGTCCTCCGGCCCCAGGTTCCGGGAGAGCGCCTCGAGGCAAGGGGCGACCGTGCCCAGGGCGTTCTTCACCGGGACCACCACCGAGAGCGCCGGGCGCCCCCGTCGCGTTTGAGGGGCCGCCTCCCGCGCGCCGGAGGGATCGAAGAGCGGTACCTTGCCGAGCCAGCGCCGGGTGAGCCAGGCGGCGTCCGCGTCCGGGATCTCGACCGGGCAGCGTCGGTGGTGGACGGCGGTGCTCCCCCGCGCCAGGACCACCCGATCGCCCGCCCCTCGTAGGCGCAGGCAGAGATCGAGGGTGCTCGCGATTTGTCCGTGGACCTCGTCGAAGCCGCCCTGGCGGCGGAAGGCCTCCGCCCGTACCAGCATGGCGGCGGAGGAGACGGCGGGCACGTCGAGGACGTCGCAGGCGGGGAGTGCGGGTGCTCCCCCGCCGTGGGCGAACGGGGTGAGTGGGTAGGGGGCCGCGTAGGCGAAGGCGATCCCGTCCGACTCCACCGCCCCGTCGGGGGTGACGAGCCGGCTCCCCGCGACCGCGACCTCCCGGTCGGAGAGGGCGACTTCGAGCAAGGGCGAAAGCCAGCCGGGCTGCGGCTCCGAGTCCGCGTGCAGGAAGGCGAGGTAAGGACCGCGGGCCACCCCGGCGCCGGCGTTCGCGGCCCGGGGAAACCCGCCCGGCTCTTCGGCGCGGAGGGTGGTGAGGCCCTCGAGCCGGGGCAAGGCGAGGCGCGTCTCGTCGGTCGTGCCGTCGTCGACGACGATGAGCTCGCGGGGGACGCCGCTCGCCGCTTCCAGGAGAGCGGTCAGGCAGCGGTAGGTGTCGCGAAAGGGACCATCGGCCACGACGACGATCGACACTTGAGGGATCTGTTCGGGCATGGGTGCCTCGGGGGTCAGGGGGATCGCTCTGCGACGCGGAGCAAGGCGTCCTCGAGCTGGTCGAGGGCGGCGTCCCAGGTGAAGCGCTCGGCGGTGGCCCGGCCCCGCGTTCCCAGGAGCCGGGAGGTGCCCTCGTCCTCGAGGACCGCGGCCAGCGCATCCCCGAGGGCGCGGGCATCGCCGGGCGCGGCCATGGCGCAGTTCCATCCGGGCCGGGCGTAGGTGGTGACGCCCCCGCACCGGGTGGTGACGACGGGGACGCCCGAGGCCATGGCCTCGATGGGCGGGAGGGGGAAGGACTCGTAGCGCGAGGTGAAGAGGAAGGCGTCGTGGGCGCGGTAGATGGCAGGCAGAAGGGCCTGCGGGGGCGAGACGGCGTTGTGGAAGGGGAAGGGCGTTCTCGAGAGCGCGACCGGGACCTGGCTCACCCAGGTGACCGACAGGTCGGGCACGCGGCGCCGGGCCCGTTCGATGGCCGCGAACGCGGTGGCGAAGTCCTTGAAGCGCAGCGCGGGGTTTCCCACGAGGAGCACCCGGTGGCCGCGGGGATGGGGCTCGGGGCGGAAGGCGTCGAGATCGATGCCGTTCACGACGACGCCCACCGACCGCCCGAGGCGGGCCCTGAGAAGCTCGGCGACGTGGGGCGAGACGGCGGCGAGGGGGACGGGAAGCCGCAGCGCCGCCTCGAACTGGGCCTCGAGGCGGGCCCCCAGGTCGCCCTCCGGGCGGTCCCCGAACAGGAGCTCGTGCCCCTGCTCGAAGTAGAGCACCGGCGGGCCGAGGCCCACCCATTCGAAGAGGTTCTGGTACCAGCCGACCACCACGACGTCGGTGTGGGCGGCGGCGTCACCGACCGGCGCGCCCGGCGCGAGCACGCGCTCCTCGTCGGCCTGCGCATCGCTCCAGGGGGGAATGGCGCGGGCCAGGGGCCCCCTCAGCACCACCCGGACGAAGTGGCCGCGGGTGCGCAGCCGCCGGACGTGCTCGAGGAGGACCTTCATCCCACCGGTCACCTTGTCGTGGGGGAGAACGTAGGTGAGGTGGAGGGACCGGCGGGCCGGCGGCGGGCCGGCCCAGACCGCGTCGGCGCACTGCGTCGGCTCGCCAGGGCGCACGCCCTTCGTGGTTCGTTCGGCGTTCGTCTTCCGCACGCCCGCCCTCCGCGGCCCACACCGGGCCGCGCGGGGAGGGCGGAGCAAGGCACGTACCAGGCCCCGGAACGCGAGGCCCCGTGCCGGCGAAGGGGCCGACGCCAGGGCGCTGACGGAAAGGACAAAGCTTCCACGTCAGGTTCGTGACCGGCGCCCTCGGGGGAGCGCGGGTCCAGGCCGACGGCCGAGCGTCGTCCGAGCGCCTCCCTCGCGGATCGGATGTTGCACGGAGCCCGTCCCGCGCCGAAGGGCGCCAGGGAGGCTCGATGCCCCACACCCCGTCCCCGGCCGCACAGTCGAGGTCCGAGGCCGCATCCCCGGCCGTCTCGGTGGTGATCCCTTGCTACCGCCAGGCCGAGTACCTCCCCTTCGCGGTGGCGAGCGTCGCGCTCCAGACCTTCAGGGACCTCGAGATCGTGATCGTCGACGACGGCAGCCCCGACGACACCGCGGCGGTGGCGCGAGGGCTTGCTAAGAAGCTCCCCGACCGGAGGATTCGGCTGGTCCGGCAGGAGAACCGCGGCCTCTCGGAGGCCCGCAACGCCGGCATCCGCGCCGCGGCGGCGCCGCTCGTCCTCCCCCTCGACGCCGACGACGCCCTCCATCCGGAGTTCTTGGAGAAGACCGTCTCGGCCCTCCGGGCCGATCCGACGAAGTCGATCGCCGGGACCGACGTCCACACCTTCGGAGCGCGCAGCGGCCGGCTCGAGCAGCCCCGCCACTGGCACATCGAGTGGATGCGACTTCACAACCCGTTCGCGTGCAGCTGCGTCTTCTACCGGCGGGTGTGGGAGGCGGTCGGGGGTTACAACCCCAACCTGACGGCCGGCTACGAGGACTGGGACTTCTGGCTCGGCTGTTGCGAGCGGGGCTTCGAGGTCGCGTACCTGCGCGAGCCGCTCCTCCTCTGTCGCCTCAAGGAGGCGAGCATGGTGCGGGGAGCCCTCTTGCACCACGAGAGCCTCCACGCGCGCATCGCCCTGAACCACCCGGGCTCCTTCACCGAAGAGGAGCGGGGCAAGGCGGCGCGGGTGCTCCTCGCCCACCCGCTCCCGCCCGCCCGGGAGGCGGTGCGCCCGGAGCTCGGTTCCCGGCGCGACTTCGCCCACCTCCCCGAGCCCCCCGAAAAGAGGGCGGCGGCCAAGCGGAACCTCGTCATCTGCCGGGCCGGGGACCGCTCCGTGCACCGGAGCTGGCTCGGGTCCCAAAGCACGCGGAGCTACGACGTCTGGCTCGATCTCGCCGGAGGGGACCCGGCCCAGTACGCGGGCGATCCGGCGGTGATCTCCGTGGCCAAGGGAGGTCCGAACTGGCCGCGCATCGCGGCGCTCGCTTCCGAGCGGGCCGAGGAGCTCCTTCGCTACGAGGCGGTCTTCGTCCCGGGCGACGACATCCTCGCCTCGTCCGCCGAGGTCGATCGGCTCTTCGAGATCTTCCACGCCCGCCGGCTCGAGCTCGCCCAGCCGGCCCTGAGGGCCGGCTCCTCCCACCGCTCACCGGCGATGCTCGAGAACCGCGCCTTCGAGCTTCGAACGGTGAGCGCCGTCGAGGCCGATGCCCCCATCTTCTCCCGGGACGCCTTCGCCCGGTGCCGACCCGGGTTCGCGGGGATTGCCCCGGCGAGCGCCTGGCCGGCCCTGGCCAAGGCTTCCCCAGAGGGAGTGGCGGTCCTGGACGCCGTGCCGGTCTTCCGGACGCGGGCGAGCGAGCCGTTCGCGAGGGCCCGCTCTGGGGACCCGGCCGACGGCGAGCGGGGCGAGGCCGGGGCGATTCGCATCCTGGGCGGGGTCCCCTTGCCGGGCGGATCGCCCCCTTGCGCCGGCGACGCGGAACTGAAGGAAAGGCTCCGGGCCGGCCTGCCGAAGGAGGTGGCGCGGGACGGCGCGCTCGCGAGCGCGGTGTGCGACGCGGTCGGCGAGGTTAGAGAAAGACCCGACGGCCCCGCGGTCTCGGTGGTGATCCCCTGCTACGGTCAGGCGCACTTCCTCGAGGTGGCGGTGGCGAGCGTCTTCCGGCAGACCTTCCGCGACTTCGAGCTCATCATCGTGGACGACGGAAGCCCCGACGACACCGCGAAGGTGGCGGAGCGGCTCATCGCGGGGGCGAAGGACCTCGAGGTGAGGCTCCTCCGGCAGAAGAATGCCGGCCTGGCCCGGGCGCGCAACGCCGGCATCCGCGCCTCCCGGGGCCGGTACCTGCTTCCGCTCGACGCCGACGACGCCTTGGACCCGACGTTCTTGGAAAAGACCGTGGCGGTCCTCGAGGCCGACCCCACCGCCCAGATCGCGGGAACCGATTCCCTTCACTTCGGGGCGCGCGAGGCGGTGGTCCGGGCCAACGCCGGCGCGAGCGCGCCGGCGCTCCTCCGGGCGAACTTCCTCAACTACTGCTCGCTCTACCGGCGAGAGGTGTTCGAGGCACTCGGGGGCTACGACCCGAGGATGCCGGTGGCCGGGTACGAGGACTGGAACTTCTGGATCTCCGCGGCCGAGCGGGGCTTCCGGGGCGTGCACATCGCCGAGCCGCTCTTCTTCTACCGAGTGAAGGGCGAGAGCATGATCACCGAGGCCCTTCGCTTCGACAGCCTCCAGCGCGCCTGGCTCGCGGTCCATCATCCCGCTCTCACCACCGAGGAGGAGCGCCGCGCCGCCGGGGCGTTTCTCTCGGCCAACCCCCCGCCCCCGCGCCGGGACGGAGGGGGAGGGGAAGAAGGGGGAGGGGCGGGCGGGGCCGGGCCGGCCCGGGGGAGCGGGCCTTGGACCGCCGCCACCCTCGAGTGGCTCGTCCGCCGCCAGGACGCCGAGCCGAACGGGCGGCCCGTCTTCGAGGAGATCCTCGAGGCCGTGAAGGCCTTCGGCGGGACGAGCGGGAGCTCCTTCCTCGAGGCCCTGGTGGCGGAATGCCAGGGCTCGCTCGAGGCCCGGTTCAAAGAGAACCGCGACCTCTACCGCTACCCGCGCCCTTACCGGCGCCCGAGCTTCTTCGACGCGGCCCAGGCGCTCTTCGGGATCGTGGCGGCGGCCCCGGGGCTGGAGAAGGGATACCGGCTCTTCGCCGATCCGGCCTCGCGGAGGTGGATGGTCGAGCTCATGGCCCTGCGCGCGCTGGGAACCGAGCGGGTCCGGCTCCCCACCGCCGACCGCTTCCCGGAGGCGGCCCGCCGCGCCGAATCGGAGCTCTTGAAGGAGCGGGCCGTCCGCCCCACGGCCGGGTTCGAGGGAGGGCCGCTCCACCGCTACGACCTCTCTCCCCTCGGCGTCCCGGTGGAGTTCATCTCCAACGAGATCACGGTCCTGCCGCTCTGCTTCCTCGGCCAGTACGACCTGCGCCGGGGGGAGGTCCGGGTGGGGCCGAGGAGCGGGGACGTGGTGCTCGAGGGGGGCGCCTGCTACGGGGACTCGGCGCTGTGGCTCGCGCACAAGGTCGGCCCGAAGGGCCGGGTGCATTGCTTCGAGTTCGTCCCGGCCAACCTCGAGCTCTTCGCCGAGAACATGGCCCTCAACCCCTCCCTCGCCTCGCGCATCGAGGCGGTGCCGGCGCCGCTGTGGAGCCGCTCCGGCGAGCGGTTCGACTTCGCCGCCAACGGCTCGGGCTCGAGGCTCTCGGGCGCCTCGCCCGGGGGGACGGCGGTGTCCGTCTCGGTGGACGACTTCGTGGCCCGGCGCGGTCTCGAGCGGGTGGACTTCGTGAAGATGGACATCGAGGGGGCGGAGCTGGAGGCGCTCCGGGGGGCGGAGGCGACGCTCCGGCGCTTCCGGCCGAGGCTGGCCATCTCCGCCTACCACAAGCTCGCCGACCTTTGGACCCTGCCCACCTTCCTGGAGGGCCTGGGGGTCGGGTACCGGCTCTATCTCGACCATCACACCATTCACTCCGAGGAGACCGTGCTCTATGCGATCGCAGCCTGACCGGGCGGGGACGGCCCGAGGGAGCGCACCCCTTTGACCGCCCGGCTGGAGATCGTGGTCCCGCTGGAAGGGGTCGACGACGGGTGCGCGGCGCTCGAGGCGCTTTCGGCCGCCTGGGACGACGCGGCCCTTTCGCGGGCCGTTCTCGTCACCCCGCCGCCCTCCCGCCGGCTCGGCGATCTGTTGGGGAGGCTGGAGGGCGACGTCGAGGTGGTGCCGGTCGCGGCCGGCACCCGCTTCGGCGATGCTCTGGCCGTCGGTCTGAAGCGGACCACCACACCCTCGGTGGCGGTCCTCGCCGACGACGTCGAGGTAGAGGGAGGATGGTGGCGGCCCCTTTTGGAAAGGCTCGCGGAGGGGGCCGCGGTCGCCGTCGCCCGCCTTCCCTCTCGAGGGTCGGCCCTGCCCTGCTGGCAGGACATCGGGATGCGGACCTGCCGGGCGGCGCCCGATCACGCCGCGGGGGTGCTCTTGGTGGGCGGGCGGGCGGCGGTGGAGAGCCTGGCCCGTGGGGCGCGGCCCTTCGCACCCGCCTGCGGATCCCTGGCGGGCGTCCTCGCCGCTCTCAAGCCCGGGGGAGGGGGCCTCGCCGTGGCGGCGGGGGTTCCCGCGCGCTGGGCCCGGAGGCCCTTCTGGGCCCCGTCAAAGGCGAGCCCGCCGGCGCTGCCGCGCAACGTAGAGCTGCGGATCGCCTCGCCCGATGCGGTGGTGACGGGTCCCCATACCTACTTCGACGGCGAGGTCACGCTGAAGACGTGGATGCCGGGGGAGCGGATCGTCTTCGGGGCCTGGACCTCGGTCGCCGATGGAGTCGTGATCCTGACCGGAGGGGGACACCGGACCTCGGCGGTCTCCCTGAGCCCGCTCGATCACCAGGTCCCCGGCGGCGACCACGCCCGTTATCGCTCCTACCAGACCACCCGGGACACCGTGGTCGGCAACGACGTGTGGATCGCCACGCGGGCCACCATCGTGGGCGGCGCCCGGATCGGTGACGGCGCGGTCGTCGGGGCGGGAGCGGTGGTGTTTGGCGATGTCCCCCCGTACGCGATCGTCGCTGGGAACCCCGCCCGCGTGATCCGGTACCGGTTCCATCCGGACACGATCGCGAGGCTCCTCCGGATCGCCTGGTGGCGCTGGCCGGATGGTCTCGTGGCCGAGCGCGTGGACTGGTTCTACCGACCGGTCCGGGAGTTCTGCGACGCATTCGACCCCGGTCCGGCTGACGGTCCCCTGGCCGAGCCCGCGGGGAAGGAGCCCATCCGCAATGCC
Source organism: Anaeromyxobacter sp. (assembly GCA_035686075.1). Lineage (GTDB taxonomy): Bacteria > Myxococcota > Myxococcia > Myxococcales > Anaeromyxobacteraceae > Anaeromyxobacter. The sequence goes on along the minus strand of DASRZU010000026.1, from coordinate 102,834 downwards.
GACTCCCATCTCGGTCTCTGAGATCCTGTCCGTCGTCGCTCCCCTGGTCCGCGAGGGCGGAAGGCTTTCCTCCGACACGAGGCTCCTCTCGAGCGGGCTCATCGACAGCTTCGCCACCGCGGAGCTCGCGGCGGCGCTCGAGGCGCGCTTCGGGGTCTGCGTCCCCCTGGAGAAGCTGGGGAGCGAGGTGGCCGACACGGCCGCCGACCTGGCGACCTTGCTCGCGAGCCTGCCATGAGTGGGGGCCCTGCAAGCGGGGGAGGGGCCCGAGGGCTGTTCGACGCGCTCCTCGGGGGGGGCGGGGCCGATGCGCGGACCGCGATCGTCTTCATCCGGGGGGGGATCGAGAGCCGCTTCACGCGCGCCGGGCTGGCCGCGGCCGCGGCAGAGGTCGGTCGCCGGGTGGCCGAGGCGCTCGCGGGCCAGCCCAGGGGCACGATCGTGGCGGTGCTGGCGCGGTCCCAAGAGGAACAGGTGCTGCACGTCTTGGCCTGCCTCGCGGCCGGGCGCATCCCCGCGGTGCTCACCCCGAGGACGCCCAAGCTCGACCTGGGCTGGTACCTCCACTCCACCCTGGACGTCCTCCACCGCATTCGCCCCGCCCTCGTTCTCACCGACCTGGCGGAGGAGCTCTTCGAGGCGGCCGGGCCGTCGCGGATGCCGCCCCTGGCGCGCCTGCGCACCGCCGAGCGGCTGGGAGGAGAGGCCAAAGACCCGACGATCGTGCCCGAGGGGACCGCCTTCGTGCAGTTCTCGTCCGGGACCACGGGCGCGAAGAAGGGGGTGGCGGTCGGTCTGCCCGCCGTCCTCTCTCAGCTCGCCGGGTACGGAGAAGCGCTCCGCCTGCGGGCCACCGGACGGATCGAGGCCGATCGGGTGATGGACGGCGATGCGGTGGTGAGCTGGCTGCCCCTCTACCACGACATGGGCTTCGTGACCGCATTCCTCCTGCCCTTGTGGAGTGGGGTATTCGTCTCGATGCTCGACCCCCTGGAGTGGGTGGCAGATCCCGGCAGCTACCTGCGGGAGGTCTCTCGGCGCGGGGCCACGCTCGGCTGGCACCCCAACTTCGCCTTTGCGCACATGGCTCGGAGCGCGCGGGGGGTCGAGGACGCGGCGCTCGGTTCCCTGCGCCTGCTCGCCAACTGCTCCGAGCCGGTCACCCATGACGCGCAGGAGCGGTTCCGGACACGCTTCGCCGCCCGGGGCCTCCGTCCCGACGTCTTCGCCGGCTGCTACGCCATGGCGGAGACCACCTTCGCGGTCACCCACGGTCATCCGGGAGAGGAGGTGAGGGACCGTGCCGGACCGGCGAACGGGGGTCCCCTCCGGACGCGCCTGCCGCTCGTGTCGGTGGGGCGGGCTCTCCCCTCGGTGGAGATTCGGGCGGTTTCCGAAGGGGGGACGCCCTGCGGGGAGGGGATCGTCGGCGAGCTATGGATCCGCGCGCCGTTCCTTTCGGGAGGCTACGTTCAGAACCCGGGGGCGACGTCCGCCTCGTTCCGGGACGGTTTCTATCGGACCGGCGACCTGGGGTACCGGCGCGGGCGAGATTGGTACGTGCTCGGGCGCCAAGGGGACATGATGATCCTCGCCGGCCACAACGTCTTCCCCGAGGACGTGGAGCGCATCGTCGGCGCGGCGCCGGGGATAAAGCCGGGGCGCACCGTGGCCTTCGCCGAGTTCGACGAGGGGTTGCAGACGGAGCGGCTCGTGGTGCTGGCCGAGCCGGCCCGGGACGGAACGCTGCCGGATCTGGTCGCCATCCGGACGAGGCTCCAGGCGGAGTTGCAGGTCGCAGCCCGGATCGAGATGGTCCCCCCCGGCTGGCTGGTGAAGAGCTCCTCGGGAAAGCCCGCGCGCCGAGCCTCGGCGGAGAAGCGAGCCCGGGCGGGAGAGGCGGAGGGCGGACTTTCACGCACCGTGTGATCGGCGAGCGCCCTGGTGCGTCGCGTCACGGCATGGGACGGCACCGCCCGCCGGGCCCTGCTATCCTCTCGCCCGTGAAACCCTTCCTCATCGTCAACCCTGCGAGCGCCGCGGGCCGGACGGGTCGGCACTTCGACTCCATCGCCCGGGCGGTGCGCGAGGCGGTGGGCGACTTCGAGTGCGCCTTCACGAAGGCCCGGGGAGATGGTGCCCGGCTGGCCCGGGAGGCGATCGCCGCCGGGGGGAAGCTGCTCGTCGCCGTGGGCGGGGACGGGACGGCGAGCGAGGTCATCGACGGGATCCAGGCGGCCCCGGGGCCGGAGGACAAGCCGGTCTTCGGATACATCCCCCGCGGGACGGGCGGGGATCTACGGCGGACCGTGGGCATCGCCAAGGACGTCTCTGGGGCGGCACGGGCCTTGGCGAGGGGGAACGTGGCGGTCCTCGACCTCGGGCGGATCGAGTTCGCCGGCCCGGACGGGCGACCCGCGGTCCGCCACTTCGCCAACGTTGCCGGCGGCGGCATCTCGGGGGTCGTATCACGAAGAGTGAATAACGGGTTCCGGCTTCCCTCCGGGAAGCTCTCCTTCATGCTGGCGAGCGCTCGGGCCCTCCTCACCTGGACCGACCAGCCGGTCCGCTGGCGCGTGGACGAGGGCCCCTGGCACGAGGAGCGCCTCACGGCCCTCTCGGTCTGCAACGGCCGCTACTTCGGAGGGGGGATGAGGGTCGCCCCGGACGCCCGGATGGACGATGGGCTCTTCGACCTCGTGGTCTGGGAGGGGCTGGGTCTCACGGACCTCGTGGTGAAGCGGCCCATGCTGTACGACGGCACCCATGTGCGACTCCCGAACACCCGGGTCTTCAAGGCCCGGGTGGTAGAGGCGGAACCGCTCGAGGGCGCCCGCATCGATCTCGACGTGGACGGGGAGAACCCGGGCACCCTGCCGGCCCGGTTCACCATCCTCCCGGGTGGGCTCCGAATCCGCGTGGGGCCCTGACCTCGCACGAACGCCTCGCGCGGTACTACCATGGAGGGCATGGTCCCGCTCGTCGTCGCCCTTCTCCTTTCCGCCGCGCCCGACGGGAGCACCGCCTCGATCCGGATGGAGGGGGTTCCGGAGGTGCCGGTAGAGACGCTTTCCGGGGCGGGCGACGTGGTGAACCTGTGCAAGCGGCTCGTGCCCGCGGAGAGGATACGTCCCTCGGGTGACGCGGTGGAGCAGGGCGAGGCGCGCGCCCGGCAAGAGAGCGACCGGGACGAGTCGATGGCCGGCCGGTACCGGATCATGCTTCCGGCCGCTCGGGTCGGCTTTGCCGCCTACGATGGTGCAGAGGAGCGGCTCAAGGTGGTCGAGCCGGCCACCTTCCGGCTGGAAAGGGGGATGGTGGTCCTCACCGCCACCGAGGAGCGGGGTTTGCCGGTCCACGTCGACGCGGGCCTGGCGCGGCGCATCCTCGCGACCAGGGCGGCCGGCCGGCTGGGCTTGGAGCTCGTCTTCGACCTACCGGACGACGCCATCTGTGGCGGAGACCGGCGCGGCCGGCGCTACGCTTTGAACGTGGAGCCGGTGGAGTGGCGGTGGCTCGACGGCGAGGAGGTCCTCGCCCGGGGTGGGGTGGCGGGCGACCGGCCGGCGGTGAGCGCGTCCCTCGGGGCGGAGCCCGCGGTCGACGTGGGCGAGCCCATGGTGGGTCCCCGGGAGGCGGCGAAGGCGGTCCTTGCGCGGCGAGCCGATCTCGACGCCTGCTATGCGGAGGAGCTGCGAAAGGATCCCTCGGCGGACGGCGTTCTGGTGGTGGACCTCGGGGCGCGGGTGGCGATCGCCGCCGATTCGACCGGCTCCCCCTCCCTGAAAGCCTGCGTGGAGCGGGCGCTCTCCTCCCTGGCCGGGTCCGAGGCCGCCTCGGTGCCCATCCGCTTCGAGCTCGCGGCCCCGGGCCGGGGGCACGAGGCCCTTCCCTCCGGGGGCTAGGAAGCCCTAGGTGCAGCGCCAGACGGCGGTGGCGAGGAGCGTTCGCCGCTCCTTCACCTCTGCGCGCCGGCGCAGGTCGGCCACGGCTCGGTCCTTCTCCCCGTAGCGGGCGGCCTCCAGGGCGCGCAGGTCGTCGAGCCGGCGGCGGTAGTCGCGCTCGGCGCGCTCGAGCAGGGCTCGCCTCTCGCGGAGGGGGAGACCTCGCTCCTCCGGCGAGGCGTTCCGGGCGCGCGCCCAGGCGGCGCGGGCCTCCTCCAGGGCGCGGCGGGGAGCGGCGAGGGCGTCCTCCACGGCCCGGTCCCAGCGTTCGCGCGCAGCGTCGTAGGCCGCGGCCGCGCGCTCCTCGAGCTCCGAGAAGAGCCCGACCCGGAGCGCGGAGAGGGCCCGTTCCTGGGACTCGCCCAGGGGGAGGGTTGCCCCGCGCGGGCCGCCCTTCCCCTCCACCGCGGGGAGGGCCGCGAAGGCCTCCGCCTCGGCGGGGGAGAGGGGATGATACTTCTCGCCATCGGCCCAGAGCACGAGGTGGACCACCCTCTCCTCTCGGACGAGCGCCTCGAGGTCGTAGCGGTACACGAACCACCATCCCTCGCGGCCGGCGAGCTTCCCCAGGGCGACGGGCAGATCGCGGCTCTCGAGGAGGAGAGAGGAGACCGGGTCCTTGGGGCGGGCGCGGATCCGCTCGGCGGCCGCCCGCACGAGGTTCGCCCGGCGGGAGGGGGCGGGGAAGGGCGCCGTCCCCGGGACGACCCCGGCCTCGGGCGGCCCGTCCTCGAGGGCGGCGGCGAGAAGGGCCTCCTCGTCCGCCTCCCGTCGAGCCAAGGCCTCGCGGGCCCGCTCCGCGGCCACCCGGAGCCGACCGCGCACCTCCCCGTCGAAGCGCTCGAAGAGCAGGGCACGGGCGGCCGCGAACCGGGCGGAGATCCTCCCGTCGAGCTCTTCCCGGAGCCTCTCGAAGGCCTCCTCCACCTCGCCGGGCGAACGGCAGGACTGGTAGATGTCGAGCACGCGCCTCTCGAAATCGATGCCGCTCCCCAGGGCGCCCAGGATCTCGTCGGAGGAGCCGAAGACGCCGTCGAAGAGCTTCAGCTTCTTCGAGAGCAGGTCGAAGAGGCGCGCGTCGGCGGCGTTCTGGCGGTTCAGGAAGTTCAGGACGAGGACGTCGCGCTCCTGGCCGTAGCGGTGGCACCGGCCGATGCGCTGCTCCAGCCGCTGCGGGTTCCAGGGGAGGTCGTAGTTCACCACGAGGTTGCAGAACTGGAGGTTCAGGCCTTCCGCTCCCGCCTCGGTCATGAGGAGGATCTGGGTCCTGTCCCGAAACTCGTCCACCAGGGCCTGGCGCCGCTCGGCTCCGTAGACATCGCCGGAGAGGCAGGTGACGAGGTAGCCCCTCGAGCCGAGGAGCCCTTGGAGGTAATCCTGGGTTCGCCGGAACTCGGTGAACACCACCGCCTTCTCCGGCCACCCGCAGGCGCGGGCCACCGTGAAGCAGCGCTCCAGCCCGTGGAGAAGGGCCTCGCCCTTGGCGTTCCCCAGGATGCCCCGGGCCAGTTGGGCAAAGGCGCGCAGCTCGGTCAGCTCGTCCTTCATGCGCCGCAGGGCGAGTTGCCCCCGGGGGCCAGAGGCCGAGGTGCCCTCGTCGAAGAGCTCCTCGATCTCGTCGGCGAAGCCGGGGAGGTCCACCGAGAGCTCCGCCCCGAGCGCCCCCGAGGCCCCGGCCACCTTCCGCTCCAGGCCGTCGGCGAGCCGGTCCATGGTGGCGGCGAGGGCGAAGGAGGACGAGGCCAGGATCTTCCGGCAGACGAGGATGAAGAGCGCCCGCCGGGCCGCCGGGATGGCCTGGGCGTCCTCCCGGCGGAGGTACTCGGAGACCCTCTGGTAGAGCTCCTCCTCCTCCCTCGTGGGGGCGAAATCCTCCACGATGGAGCGGCGGCTCGTGAACTTGACGTATTCCTTCACCTGGCGCCGCAGGGTCCGGACCACCACCGGAGAGAGGCGCGCCTTCAAGTCCGCGGACCGCTCGTCGGTGAGCTCGCCCACCGCGTACTCCAGGCGGAAGGACTCCTCGCTCCCGAGGAGCGCCTCGTCGATGAAGGAGGCGAGCCCGAAGAGCTCCATGAGGTCGTTCTGCAGCGGGGTGGCGGTGAGGAGGAGCTTCGGCACTCGCTTCAGGGCCTTGCGGAGTGCCTGGCCGGTGCGATGGTCGGTCCGGTAGGCGTTTCGGAGGCGGTGGGCCTCGTCGATCACCGCCACGTCCCAGGCCACCCGCTCGAGCTCCGCGGCCCGGAGGGCGGCGAAGGGATGCGAGGCGATCACCAGGCCCCCGGTATCGAAGGGATTGGCGCCCATCCCCTGGCGCTCCCGCTCGCGCACCCACTCCCCGTCCAAGACCTGGGCCTCGAGCCCGAACTTTCCGAAAAGCTCGTCCCGCCACTGGACCCGGAGCGAGGCGGGGACGAGGACCACGGCTCGGCCCTTGCCCTCGGCCGCGAGCTGGGAGAGGACGATGCCGGCCTCCACCGTCTTGCCCAGCCCGACCTCGTCCGCCAGGACCGCCCCGCCGGTGGGGAGAGCGTCGAGCGCGAAGGCGGCGGCCTCCACCTGGTGGGGATTCAGGTCGACCGCGGCGTGGGCCAGGGCCGGCGCGAGCCGGAAGGGCCCGCCTCCGCCCCGGGCGGTAAGCACCTCGGCGGCGATCCGTTGGTGGAACCGGGTGAGCGGACGCTTCTCCCCGTCCCTTCGCGACACGGCCTGCGAGGCCATCCTCGACGCCTCCACCCAGAGGCGGCCGGCTACACCGCCCCGACCCGGCGCCGCTCGACCGGCGCCGCCACCCGGTTCCGGCGCCCGCCGGAAGGTGGCGGGGAAGTGTATCAGCATCCCTTCCCGGGCGGCAGAACGCTGGTTTCCCGGCCGGCGAGGGAGGACTCGAAAGGGTCGCGAGCATGGCACCGGCGAAATAACCCGCCCCGAGCCCCGTACTCGATGAGCAAGGGAGGTCGAACGAGATGAAGGGCATCGCGATCCTGGCGCTCGCCGCCGTTCTCGAGGCGGGGTTCCTCCTCACCGCCGCCTTGCCCGTGCCGGTCCTGAAGAGGGCCGAGACGAACGTGAAGGACAAGGCGGTCATGCTCGTGCGCCTCTTGCGGTCCGGTGCACCGGTCTCCCCGAAGTCGTAGTCTCTAGCTCGGCCAGCCGTCGGCGTCCGGGGCCGTGACGGCCTCACGGCCCGGGAGGGAAACCCCGGCGTCGTAAAGTAGGGCCGTGTCGACATCCAACGCCGGACGCACCGCCTACGGCGCGGCCTTCATGAGGGCGATGGAGGCGTTCACCCCTCAAGCCCAGCGGCTCTTCGAGGACGACGTCACAGAACGGCTGTTGCCTTCCAGCGCGCGGGTGCTGTTGCGCGTCGGGCCGCTCCGCCGAGGCTTCCTGCGGCTTTTGGAGCGGAGCCTGCCCGGCCTCTACGGCGGCATGGTGTGTCGCACCCGCTACATCTGCGCTCCGTGCCGCGCTGCCCAGGGAGCTAGTCATCCTCGGCGCCGGCCTCGACTCACGCCCTCACCGCATGAAGGAGCTCGTGAACGCGCGTGTGGTCGAGGTGGACCAGCCGGCGATGGTCGCCGCCAAGCGAGAGGCGACGCGCGGGCTCGGCACCCACGTCGAGTGCGTGCCCATCGACTTCGAGACCGAGCGGCTCGAGGACCGCGTGGAGGTTCGCTCGAAGGCGTTCTTCATCTGGGAGGGCGTCACGCAGTACCTGAGGCGCGCCGCGGTCGACGAGGTGCTGCGCTTCGTGGCGCGCGCGCCGCGCGGCAGCGAGCTCGTGTTTACCTACCTGCCGCTCGAGGTGATCGAGGGGAGGTCGACCTTGTTTGGGGCTGCTGCCGCAAAGAGCGCCTCGAAGGGCGCGCCGTGGATCACCGGCTTTGACCCGGCGTTGCTCGGCCAGGAACTTCACGGTCTCGGCCTCGAGCTGTGCGAAGATTTCGGAGCCGCCGAACACCGGGCCCGCTATCTGGCTCCCATCGGCCGTACGGATCGAGCGCATTGCCCGCGCGCGGGTGCGCTGACGGGCGCTTTTCGATCGGAGTCGCGCCGCGGGCGCAGGCGCAGACGGGGGTGGCCGGCCTGCCGCTCGACCCCGAGACGGCCCCACCCCCTCCCCCGCGGGCGCCGGCCCCGAGGGGCGCGCAGAAGATCATGGACGTGGCCCGTCGCAAGCGATGGGAGTCATGGGCGGTAGAAGCTGGTCGCTCTTCTAGAGCTCTCCCCGCCGCTTCACCTCGAGGTAGCGCCGGAGAACCGCGGCCCCGAGGGAGCGGGCGGGGGCGCTCTCCACCCGCACCCCGACCGAGCGGAGCGCGGCCGCCTGAAGGTCTCGGTCGGCGAGGATCCGCTCGGCGGCCACCCTCTCGAACGCCTCCTGGGGATTGTTGGGCCGCGCGGAGGCCGCCTCGGAGATCTCCGAGTCCGCCGCCGCTAGGAGGAAGAGGAGGTGGCGGCGCGCCAGAAAGGCGGCGGAGGTGCGAAGGGCGACGCCGGAGTCCGGGTCGGAGAGGTCGGTGAGGAGGACGACGAGCGCCCTCCGCCGCTGGCGGGCGGAGAGGACCTCGAAGGCGGCGCCGTAATCGGCCTCTTCCGCCCGCGGCCTCGCCCTGTGGAGCGCCTCGGCGAGCGCGGAAAGCCCGGCGCGACCGGCGGCCGGCGGGACCACGCACTCCACCTCCGCGCCAAACAGGATCGCCCCGGTCCGGTCGCCGCGCATCGCCGCCGCTCTGGCCAGGGCCAGGGCCGCGTCGACCGCGTGGTCGAGCTTCGAGCGCCCGTCCCTTAGGCTTGCCGAGAGCTGTCGCCCGCAGTCGAGGAGGAGCCAGACCACCTGGTTTCGCTCGGGCTGCCATTCGCGGACCACCGGGGTGCCGCGGCGGGCCGTCGCTTTCCAATCGATCCCCCGCGGGTCGTCCCCCGGCAGGTAGGGACGAAGCCCGGCGAACTCCCGCCCCTCGTAGAGGCCTCGGGTCCGCGCCCGCCCTTCCTCGGCTCGCCCGGCCAGGAGGGCGACGGCGAGGCTGCGCAGGTCCGGATAGACCCGTGCCGCCCGGGAGAGCGGGACCCGAAACTGCCGGGAGGCGAGCCCCAGGGGCCCGCGAGCCCGGGCGTAGAGGTCGCCGAACGCGACCTCGCCGCGGCACCGGGGGATGACCTCGTAGCGGATCGAAACCGCCTCGCCCGGGGCGAGGCGGAGGCGGCGCCGGTGACCGCTCGAGTCGAGCTCGGCCGGCGGGGCGTCGGCGAGGTCGAGGCGGAGGGGGCGGCCCGCCCGGCTCGAAACCGTGAGGGTGACGGGGTTCGGGGAAAAGGCCGAGAGCGGCTCGGGGAAGCGGCGCGCCGCGGCGAGGGTGCCGGGCCCGGGCGCGAGGAGCGCGTCGACCCCGAAGAGGAGGAGCACCGCCCCGTCCAGAAGGGCCAGGACCCGGGGGAACCCGGTCATGCCCGCAACCAAGAGGGCGATGAACGCGGCCAGGGCGAGGAGGAGCGCCGTTCGCTCGGTGGGGAAAGGCACGTCGGAAGGGTACCAAAGGGTGGCGGAGGGCGGACCCTTGTCCGGGGAGGGGGCGTGCGCGGATCGGGGCTTTCACGGGGGTCCGTCCCGCGGGAGGATTCCGCCATGCCCTCGCTCCTCTTGGCGGCCTTCGCGCCCGAGCTCGCCGGTCTCGACACCTCTTTGCCCCGGGGCTGGGTGGCGGAGCTGACCGGAGTCGGCGCGGTGAGCGCCGCGGTCGCGACTGCCCGGCTCCTCGCGGCGCACGAGCCGGACCGGGTCCTGTTCGTGGGCACCTGTGGCGCCTACGACGACAGGCTCCCGGTGGGGGAGGTCCTGTCCGCAGCCGAGGCCATCGCCACCTCGGTGGAAGAGCTCTCGGGGAGGGCGTACCGTCCCGAGTGGGAGCGCGTCCGGTGGGTGGCCACCTGGGCGCTGCCCTTCCCCGGGCACCCCGTGGCGGTGCCTCCGGCCATCACCCGGACCGCGGAGGGAGGGCGGGTGCTCTCGGGCGTCGCGCCGGCCGAGCACCTCGAGCTCACGGGGGTCTTCGCTGCCTGCCACGCCGCCGGCGTCCCGGTCGCCGCCGCGCTCGGGGTCGCGAACCGGGTCGGGTCCGGCGGCCATGCCGAGTGGCAGCTCTCGCACGCGCGCGTGAGCCGGGCGGTGGCGCAGTCTCTCGTTCGGGCCGGCGTCCTTGCGCCGAGGACGCCCTGACGGGCGGTGGGGTCAGGTCTCCTAGCGGGGCACCTCGACGGACTCGAGCAGCTCGGCCACGAGGTCGTCGGGGGTGGCGCCCTCGAGCTCGGCCTCTGGTCTCAGGAGGAAGCGGTGGCGGAGGGCAGGCGCGGCCATGGCCTTCACGTCCTCCGGGCTCACCCACTCGGCCCCGAGGAGTGCGGCCCGGGCCCGGGCGACGGAGAGGAGCCCGACGCCGGCCCGCGGGCTCGCGCCCAGGCGGGCGCGAGGGAGCTCGCGGCTCGCCCGCACCAGCCGGGACACGTACTCCAGGACCTGGGGCGCCACCTTGAGCGACCGGGCGGTGGTCTTGAGGGCCGAGAGCTCCTCCCGCGAGACCACCGGAGAAACGCCCGCCGCGACGAGGTCGTGGACGTCCTGGCCCAGGGCCGTCCGGCGGAGGATCTCCACCTCCTCGGCGGCGGCGGGGTACTCGACCCGGACCTTGAGGAGGAAGCGATCGGCCTGCGCCTCGGGCAAGGGGTAGGTGCCCTCGTACTCGACCGGGTTCTGGGTGGCGATGACGAAGAACGTCCCGGGCAAGGGCTGGCGCTCTCCGTCGAGCGTGACCTGTCGCTCCTCCATCGCCTCGAGCAATGCGGCCTGGGTCTTGGGCGGGGTCCGGTTCACCTCGTCGGCGAGGAGCACCTCCACGAAGATGGGGCCGCGGCGGAGCTCGAAGGTGCCGCGGTCCGGCCGGTAGACGGTCGTGCCGACGATGTCGCTGGGCATGAGATCGGGCGTGAACTGGACCCGGCCGAACCGGAGATCGAGGGCCCGGGAAAGGGCCTTGGCGAGGAGGGTCTTGGCGACGCCGGGGACCCCCTCGAGGAGCACGTGCCCGCTGGCCAGGAAGGCCGCGAGGAGCTCCGCCACGGGCTCCTTCTGCCCGACCACCACCTTGGCGATCTCGGCCTCGACCCGCGCCGCGGCGGGGAGCGCGAGGGTCATCGGGCGTACCCCAGGATCCGGTAGACCAGGCCCCCGACCATCTCCCGCAAAGCGTCGGTCGAGCCGGCGAGCGCCCCGGCCCGCGGAAGCCAGCCGAGGGCCCCGTCGCGGCCGGAGCGGTGATCGACGGGCAACAGGTCGGGGGAGAGCCCCACCGCGTGGAAACAGCCCAGGGCCCGCGGCGCATGCCAGGCGCTCGTGAGGAGCAGGATGCGTTTCCAGCCGTGCGCGGCGATGATGGGGGCCGACTCGAGCACGTTCTCCCGGGTATTTCGGCTATGGCTCTCGGTTACGATCTGGTCGGCCGGGATGCCCTGATCGCGCAGCCAGCCGGCGAGCTCCTCCGCCTCGGGGACGTCGCCCGGCTCCGGGAAGGTGGCCCCGCCGGAGATGAGCACCATCTTCGCCTGGCCGGTGCGCAAGAGGATGGCGGCCTGGGAGATGCGGTCGACCGGGTCGGTCAGCTCGAGCTGACCGCTCCGGCGCATGGCCGCTCCGTCCACCAGGCCGCCCAGGACCACCACCACGTCGTAGGGTGGTTCCGGGCGGAAGGTGTTTCGGGCCCCCGCCTCGAGGCGGGCGAAGAGCCCGCGATAGACCGGCTCGAGCGAGAAGAAGACGAGGACGAGGAGGGCGAGAAGGAGGGAGAAGCGTGCCCGGCCCGGCTTCCGGCGTTCGAGGAGGAGGGCGAGGAGGGACAGAAGGATCGCCCAGGTGAGGGGGGCGACGAGGAGGTCGAGGAGCTTGGAGAGGACGAGGAACACCGGGGCATCTTACGCGACCCGCCCCTCCCCGGGGGGAGGGAGTCAACGCCGGCCGGCCGAGAGCGCGCCCTCCGCGTCCGCCGCCGCGCGCAGGACCTCTAAGAGTCGGCCAGGGCCCTTGCCTGCGAAGGCGGCGCCGCCGCGGGAGAGGGCCAGCGCTGCCCTGGGGCTCTTCCCCGCGGCACGCCGCGCCGCCTCCGGGTCGGAGAGGTGGGCGGGAATGGCAAAGCGTCGTTCGAGGCGCCGGCGCAGGCCGCGCCAGGCTTCCCGGGCCAGTTCCTCCTCGGCGCCCGCGCTCCGGTAGAGCGCCGCGAGCGAGGCCAGGTAGTCGCGCGCCGTGCGACCCGAGCCCGGGTCCGTCGGAGGCCGCACCGCCCCGAGGCGCCGACCCCGCGAAAGGACGAGCGCGAAGCCCCCGAGGAGGACCTGAGCGCCGAGGAGCACGAGACTCCCCCGCGGCGGTCCGGTCGGGCCGGGAGCGGCGAGGAATCGCTCGTCGAACACCACCGGCCCCTTTCTCCCGAGCCGAAGCACGAGCGAAAGGGCGTCGCCCTCCAGGAGGTGGCCATTCTCGAGGGGGTCGGGCCCGGAGAGGACGAGGACCTCGCCCCGGCCGACGGGGATAAAGAGCGCGCTCGCGAGGCCGCCGTCGCCGGAGACGGCGAGCCCGCCCGGACGGGAGAGCGAAAGGCTCGCGCCCCCGGCCGGGAGGAGGAGGTCTCCGAGGAGCGGGTGCGGGGCGAGCCCGCCTGCGAGGCGCGGCGCGATCTTCCTCCCGACCTCGACCCCGAGCGCCTCGAGGAGGGCCCTTGGGCGGGTCGGGCCGAGGGCCAGGACAAGGGTGGCGCCCGCCTCGGCCTCGGCGATGAGGCTTGTGACGTCGTCTTCCGAAGGCGGGCTCCAGAGGGCGGCGAGGATCACCGCGCCGGCGCCCGGGATCGGTGGATCGCCCCTGCCGCGGCGGAGGGCGACCGCGCCCGACTCTAGGAGCAGCTCGCGGGCGGCGGCGAGCCCGCGGGGGCCGACGTTCTGGGCCGAGGGGAGCGCCGAGACCTCTGCCCGTCGGTCGCCGGAGAGGCCCAGGACCGCCGCCGCGAGAAAGAGGGCGAGCGCGGCGGAGAGACCGAGGGCGGGCGCGAGGCGTCTCAAGCGATCCCCCTGGCGAGGACCACCCGGGCGGCGGCGAGCGCGGCTTGGGCCTCGGCGGGTCCGGCCGGGCGCTCGCCGTACACGGTCCGGTCGAAGAGGCGCGAGAGGGCACGGAGCGCGTCGCGCCGGTGGGGATCGGCGTCGCGCAGCCGCTCGACGAGCTCGCCGTTCGTGAGGGTCCTCCCGGACGGCACCTCCCCGGTCCTCTCGAGCGCGGAGAGCGCGGCGAGGAGCGAGAGGCGAACCGCCGAGGCCGCGTCCCCCCGCCCCGCGGCCGACAGGGCCGGGGCGAGAGAGGGGTCCGGGGAGGGCGAGCGTTCGCCGGGCGAAGGGGTGGGGCGCGGAGAGGGTGCCGGCCGCCGGCGCCGGAGGGCGATGAGCCCGAAGAGGGCGGCGGCGGCGGCGGCCCCGAGGAACACGGCTCGGCTGAAGAACGCGTAGCGCTCCGCCTCGCCGGTCTCGAGCAGGTCGAGGAGCCGGCGCCAGAGCGAAAGGAGGCGGAGCCTCAGGGCCCGCGGGTCGGCGCGCGCCCGCCGGTAGGCAGGGCCGTCCAGGATCCTCTCGGCGCGGGCCCGATCTGCCGGGCCGGCCGCGGGGAGGGGCGGCCGGGCGGCGAGAGCGCACTGGAGATCCAAGGCGGCCCGAAACCGAAGTCCCGCGCCCGACCGGGCCGCTCCTTGGGCCGACTCGGCCTCGTGCGCCTCCTCAAGGAGGGCAAGCACCGGGCCGCCCGCCCCTTCTCCCTCGAGGGCGCGCACCAGGCCGACCGCCTCTTGGCAAAGGTCCGGGTCCGTGAGGAGGCGGGCGCGGGCCAGGGCGGCCGGGCATCCGGGCGCGGCAGCGAGAAGGAGCGAGAGGACGAGCGAGGTCAAGAATCCCTCCTCAGAGCCGCTCGGCCCATGCCTCGAGGTCGATCCCCTCCGTCCGGGCGCGGCGGTCGAAGTAGAGGACGACCACCGCCACGAGGGAGAAGGGCTGGAGCACGGCCGCGGCCGCCGCCTCGAAGACCGCGAGGCCGACCTCGAGCGGGGCGGAGAGCTCCGCTCCTACTAGGCCGAGCCCCCCGGACGCCCCGCTCGCCCGGAGCGCGAGGAGGCGCGGGATCCCCGCAAGCCCATTCACGGCGGCGAGGAGGACGAACAGGACGACCAGCACGAGCGAGGCCCGGACCCCCGGTCGCTCGGCGAATGGGGACCCCGGGCGCGGGGACATGAGGCGCGAGGATCGTCCCAGGGCGGCGAGCCCCACCCGTCCCTCCAGCACCGCGACCACCGGGACGAACACGGAGCGGAGAGTGGCGACGAGGAACAGCCCGAGCCCCCCCACCATCGCCCCGGCCGCTCCGGCGAGGAGGGTGGGGAGGCTCCGGGCGCGGAGCGCGAGGGCCAGGCCGGGGAGGCCGCCGGCCACCGGGGCTGCGGCGAGGAGCAAGACCTGGACGGCCACGGCGGTGGTCACCGAGAGGACGGCCCGGGCCGGGCCCGGACGGGCTGCCGCGCGGCGCGGCTCGAGCGAGGGTGCGACGATGGCCGCGGCCGCGCCGGTGGCGAGGAGCTGCAGGGCGAGGAGCGAAACGAAGAGGAGGGAGAGGTGCCAGAGGGCGGGTCCGAGGAGCTCGGCGCCGTGCGCTGGATCTCCCAGGACCTCGAGGAGGTCTTGGGCGGGGGCGAGCCGGCGCGAGAGCAGGAGGGCCGGAGCCTCGGCGAGCAGCATGGCCGCGAACAGGGCGCGAAAGTGGCGCAGCGCGACGGCGACGGAGCGGTCGATCACCTCGGCGAGGCCGAGGGGACGGGCGCTGAGGTCCTTGGCGGTCACCCCCGCGGATCCTACCCTTTGACGGAGGTGGGGAGGATGGCGTACATGCCCCGCGTGCTCCTCCGGCTCAACGGCGAGCTGCGGGAGGTCCCGGACGGAACGACGGTCGCGGGCCTCTTGGCCCAGCTCGGGGTGAAGCCGGCGCGGGTGGCGGTGGTGGTGAACGAGGCCGTCGTCACCCACGACCTCTATGCCGAGCACCGGATCCTTCCCGGGGACTCGGTCGAGATCGTCGCGGTGATGGCGGGGGCCTAAGGCGTTCGCCTCGGCCGCCACCAGAAGAACCGGTAGGTCCGCACCAGCCGATCGCCTTGCCGGGCCTCGGCCGACCCGGCGGGCTCGAGCGGGCCGAGGCGTTTCTCCAGTTCCGGGCGCTGCGGGCCGAGGTCGTCGACGGTGACGAGGAGGAGTGGCTCGCCTGCCGCGCCCGGGTCCGGGTCGTAGAACGAGGGCCCGGTGATGCGCTCGCCCAGGTAGGCGGGGGAGCGCTGGTCATAGACGCCGAGCTGGCCGAGAACGATCCAGTGGGCCGCGGCGAGGCGGGCACTCCCTGCCACGGCGCGCGCCGCCCGGGCCCCCTCCCGCCAGCCGACGAGGTCGTCGAGCGGTCCTCGCGCGACCGGAATGGAGTGGCCAAAGGCCTCCACCCGGGCGGGGACCGGCACCGCCAAGAAGAAGAGGAGCGCCGAGAGGCCGACGCCGATCTCGGCGTACCCCACCCAGAGGGCTCGGCGAAAAGGGCGACCGGCGGCGCCCGAGAGGCAGAGGAGGAGGATGGCCGAGAGCCAGCCCGGGCCGGGCCAGTGGGGGAGGGCGTTTGGGGTGAAGGCCGCGGCCAGGGTGAAGAAGGCGGCGAGTGGCAGCGCCGAGAACGCCAGGGCGGCGTTGAGGGCGTCCCCCCGGGCGAAGAGCGCCCGGAAGGCCGCGGCCGCGGCGAGGACGAGGAGGAGGGGCGACACGTAGCCGAGCTGGCCGCCCAAGGAGGCGAGGAGCCGAGAAGCCCTGAACAGATGGCCCGAGAGCCCGTGAGTCGCCTGGAACGCGAACGAGGGCCAGCCGTGGGCCGCATTCCACAGCAGCATGGGCGAGGCGATGGCAAGGGCGAGTGCGGCACCGGCCCAGGGAAACGGGGTGGCGAGGAGCCGGCGGCCGTCGCGGGTCGCGAGGAGCCCGGAGAAGACCGCCACTCCGAGGAGGCCGGCGGTGAGCTTCGACAAGGCGCCCACCCCGAGGAAGGCGCCGGCCGCGAGGGCCCAGGGCGGTCCGCGGTCGAGGGCGCGTTCCAGGGCCCAGAAGGTGCCCACCCAGGCGAGCGCCAGGGGGGCGTCGGGCGTGAGGAGGGCGGTTCCCAGCGAGAAGAGCGGAGCCGCCTGGAGGGCCACCGCGGTGGCGAGCGCGGCCCGCCGTCCGGCGCGGGCGTCGACGAGCGAGGTGGCGAGCACCAGGGTGAGCGCCCCGAGGATCACCTCGGGCAGCCTTACCGCGAAGGGGCTCGCACCCAGAAAGCGTAGCGGCCCGGCCGCGAGAAAGGCCACCGCGGGCGGGTGATCGAGGTAGCCGGGCTCTAGGTGCCGCGCCCAGTCGACGTAGTAGGCCTCGTCGTTCCCGAGCGGCACGACCGCCGCCAGGGCGAGGCGAACGGCGCTGCCGAGGAGGATCGCCAGGGCCAAGGGCCCATGGCCCCGAGCCCCCTGTGGCCTCGAGGGCGGTGCATCCGGGCGTGCTCCGAGGTGGGCGGCCATCAGCCCACCGGCGCGACCCGGCCGATCTCCTCGACCGAGAGCCGGAAGACGCGCGAGGGCTTGCCCCATCCCCCGGCGGCGAACCCGCGGCAGATCCGGTCGTAGGCCTCGGGGTGGTGGTGGGGGGCGAACTCCTCGACCGAACCGCGCAGGGCGAAGCCCTGGTAGGTCTCGAGATCGAGGAGGAGCCGCACCTCCCGGGGGTTCGAGCGCAGGTTCATGTAGGTCTTCAGGGCCAGTCCGTCCCCGTGATAGAGCGCGAGCCGGCCCTCCCGCAGCTCGCAGTGGTAGACGAAGCGGGGGGAGAGGTTGGCGGTCTCGCCCACGCAGACCAGGGCGAAGCGAACTGGACCGACCACGGCCACGACCTCCTCCAAGGGCACGCTCTCGAAGAACTTGAGGGTGTAGGGGCTGTGGTGGACGGTGTAGAGGCTCGCGCCCTTCACGAGCAGGTGCTCGCCCTTCGGCTCGATGAGGTCGGGGAGGGCGGCGCCCCCCGAAAGCGGCCGCGTCTTCACCTGGAAGCCCTGGTAGTGCTCGACACGGGTGAGGTGGACCGTCACGCACTCGCCCGGCCCGGGCGCCCGGGGCAAAGGGGCGGAGAGCGTGACCCGGAGTTCCCGGGGGCTCGACCCGGGCTCGAGGGCCTCTACGCGGTTCACGGACACATCTCCCGTGCTCCCGGGCCGGCTGGTGGTGGCCATGAACGTCACCACCTTTTCGTGCTTCACCGTCGGGAAGAAGGCGGATTGCCGGACCTTCTGCTCCTCGATGAAGGCGAGGACGTTCTCCTCTTCGCTCGGCACGGCGATCCTCCCGGGCGGGAACTCCCGCGCCTCGCGAGATTACGGTCGAGGTCAGGGCTTGTCCACCGTATCGGGATCGGCCCGTCCGGCGCTCAGAGCCGCGAGGAAAGCCCGATCCGGGGCCAACGAGTCCCGCGCCGAGGTCCCGCCTTCGAGCGAAGCTCGCGCCCGCGGGCGCCCTTCGGGTCTGAAGACGTCTCTTGGTCGAGCTCGTTGCCATTGGGGAGAGGGGTAGAGGACCCGGGAAGCCGCTTCCGCGGAGGAGGTCGCCCGATCGCGGGCGCGTCGCCCCTTGCGCGGGGTCGCCCGGTGAAGCCGTCCTCTCCGGATCGTCCGGGCGGAGAGTCATCCTCCCCGCACTTCTGACGGGGAAGCTCTTCGCCCCGGGGATGCGACCCGCTCCGGAGGGCGAAGAGCGCCCCTCTTCCCATCGGGAAGGTCATACGGCCTTGATCGAGCGAGCGGCCGAACGCCGCCCGGGCTGCGCCCGGCCATGGCCCCGGGTATATTGCGCCCGCCATGGGGCGTTCCGTCTACGAGATCTCGAAGGACTTCCTCTTCAGCGCCGCACACCAGATCCGCTTCCACGGCGGCAAGTGCGAGCGCCTCCATGGCCACAACTGGCGGGTCCGGGTCCACGTCCGCGCCTCGACGCTGAACCGCATCGGGATGGTGATCGATTTCGCCGATCTGCAGCGGATGGTGACCGAGGTCGGGGCGCGCTTCGATCATCGGAACGTGAACGAGGTCCCCCCGTTCGACGAGCTGAACACCACCGCCGAGCTCATTGCCCGCCACTTCTTCACCGAGGTGGGAAGGCTGCTCGCCGACGAGGGTGGGCGGGTCTCCGTCTCGAAGGTGGAGGTCTGGGAGAACGAGGGATCGCTCGCGGTGTACCGGGAGGAGTAGGGCCGCTCCCGGCTCCTCTGCGCTCCCTCGCCCCGGGGGCCCGCGTCCCGCGCGCGGGCCGTTCCCGTGGCGTGGGGGGCGGCCGTCCGGGAGCGGGGCTCTCCGACCCCGGGCGCGTCAGCGGCGCCGGGTATCCTTGGGGCGTGCGCGTCCTCTGCCTTTCGCCGACCCCGCTCGCGGCGATCCGCGCGACGAGGCGCATGTGCGACGCCCAGGGCGGGATCCACTTCGGTCCCGGCGCCACCACCTTGAGGCGGCTCGCCTCGGAGGTGCTCGTGGCCTCGGGCGATCGGCGGGCCGTGCTCACTCCGCTCGCGGAGAGGCTCATCGTCCTCGAGGCGGGCGAGGCGGCGGGCGGCATGCTCTCCGGCCTCGCGCCGAGTTCCGGCCTCGCCGGCGCGCTCTCCCGGACGATCGCCGAGCTCGCTTTGGGGGAGGTGGAGGGGAGCGATCTCAAGGGGGCCGCGGCCTCGTTGGGCGGCGCCCCGCAAAGGCGCCTCGGGCTCTTGGCCGACGCCCTCGAGGCCTACCAGGCGCGCCTCGCCGCCCTGGGCGTGCTCGACGGAGCGGCGGCCTTCCGGGCCGCGGCAGAGGCGGTGCGGCGCGGGGCGTGGCACGAGACCGCTTCCCTCGAGCTCCTCATCCTCGATGGTCTGGGCCCGCTCGGGAGGACGGAGTTGGACCTCGTGGCGAGCCTCGTGTCCCGCGCCCCCCGAACGAAGGCGTGCCTGCCCTACTTCCCCGATCGCCCCGACCTCTCGTCCCCGGCGGAGCCGCTCCTCAGGCGCCTCGAGTCGCTCCACGAGGTCGCCCGGGTACGCGAGGTGGAGATCGTTCTGCAGCGGCTCGACGATCGAGCGGAGCGCGTGGGGGCGCTCCTCTCGGCCTTCGGCCGTGGGCAGGCGGATCGGCTCCCCGGGGAAAGGGGGCTTGTGCTTGCGGCACCCGGTGCGGGGGCGGCGGGGGAGGCCGAGGCGGCCGCGGACGCCGCCCTGCGGTTCTTCGAGAGCGGGATGTCCCCGGACGAGGTGGTGGTGGTCGCGCAGTCGCCGCGCCGCGTGGCGCCGGCGTTGGGGGATGCCTTTCGGGCGCGGGGGATCCCTTTCTCGGCCGGTCGGGGGCCCCGGGCGAGCGAGGTGCCGGTGGTCCGGCTCGTCCGGGAAGCGCTCTCCGCCTCTGGCCTCATCGATCGGACGCGTGCGGTCCGGCTCCTCGGCTCCTCCTGGCTCACGCCGGCCGGGGTGGCGGACCTGTCCGGGCTCTTCGAGAGGGCGGGCGCTCTGGACGGGCGCGGTGCCGCGTCGGGGGCCTTGCGCCGCCGGGCCGCGAGGCTCGATGGGCGTGACACGGCGGGCGAGCGGAGGCGGCTCGCCCGAACCCTCTCCCGCCTCGAGGAGCTCGAGACCTCTCTCGCCCCGCTCGCCCGGTCCGGTCCGGCCCGGGCCTTTGCCTCGAACCTTTCCGTCCTCCTCGGCCGGCTGGGGCTTCGGCGTCGAGCGGCGCGAGGGCCGTTCGAGGTGGCGGCGCGCGACGTGGCGGCGCTCTCGGCCGTCGAGGACGCGGCCCAAGAGGTGGTCGTAGCGGCGGCCCTGGCCGGGCGGGCCGACGCGGTGATGTCGCCCGCCACCTTCGAGGGGCTCCTCGGGCTCGCCCTCGACGCGAGCGCCCTCAATCTACCGGGAGAGCCCGCGGCGGGTGCGGTGGAGCTGCTCGCGCCCCAGGAGGTCGCGGGTGGACCGGCCCGGGCCGCCATCGTGGTGGGCTGCGGAGAGGGGGCGTTCCCGGCCCCTGCGCCGCCCGACCCGCTCTTTCGGGACGCCGAGCGTGCCGCGGTCGATCGGTACCTCTCGCGGGCCGCGGTCTCGAGCGCCGGCGCTCGGCGCGCCGAAGCCGTCCATCGCGCGTTCTTGTCGGCTGCGGCCGGGACCGAGGCGGTGGCCTTCGCCTGGGCGGCGCCGGGTCCGGCCGGCGACGGCGGACCGCCCTCGCTGCTCGTCGCCGAGGCCCTGGCGGCCGCCGGGGTCGATGTGGCGTCCTTGGCCCCGCGGGAGCCGGCGCTGTCCGAGGCTCGGACGGTGCGGTCCGCGCTTCGGGCCGCCGTCCGGCTCGGGGCCTCCGGCGTCGCCGCCCTTCGGGGGACGCCGCTCGCCGCGGCGGCGCGGGACGCGCTCCTGCGGGGGAGGGTGGACGCGGAGCGGCGAGCGGCGGTGCTTTCGGGGCGAGCGGGGCCGTTCGCGGGTGGGGTGGGGGAGGGGGTGTTGCCGGCGCTTTGGGCCGCGCTCCCGGCGGAGTGGACGCCCAGCCAGCTGGAGCTCTACGCCCGCTGCCCGTTCCGGGCCTTCTTGCGCCTCGCCCTTCGGCTCCCCGAACCGGGAGAGCCCGACCTGGACATGGAACTGCGCGACGAGGGCACCCTCCTGCACGCCGTGCTCGAGCAGTTCGTCTCGGCCCGGTTGGCGCGCGGGGCCTGGCCGCCGAGCGGCGGGCCCGAGGACCTCTTGGAGGCGCGCGATGTGGCGGCGGAGGTCCTCCGGCGGTTCGAGCGGGAAGGCCGGACCGGGGACCCCGCGGCCTTTGCCGGCCGGCGCGAGGCGGTGCTCCACCGCCTGGACCGGATCGTGCGCGCCGAGGCCCGCGACCACGGCGGGCTCACCCCGAGGTTCCTCGAGTACGCCTTCGGCGAAGGGGGGCGCGCCCCGGCGCTCGAGTTGTCCTTTGGCGGCGAGGTGGTGCGCCTGCGCGGCCGCATCGACCGGGTCGACGCCGGCGGAGGGCGGCTTCTCGTCATCGACTACAAGAACTCCCGGGGGAGCGAGGAGCAGGCGGAGGCGCTCGACCCCGAGTCGTTCGGGCTGAAGAGCTTCCAGGTGCCCGCCTACCTCATGGCGGCATCGCGGGAGCTGCCCGGGCTCACGCTCGAGGCCACCATTGTCCTTCTGCGCCGGCCCGCCCGGCTCGAGCCGGTGGTCCTCGACCCTTCCCACCCTCGGCTCCGGCCGGCCGGCGAAGCCGGGTCGTTCGCGGCGGCGGTGGTGGAGCGGGTGAACGGGATGCGTGCCGGCCGCTTCCCGGTGGCGCCCGAGGGGTGCGAGCGCTGTCCATACGGCGCGGTGTGCCGGTTCGAGGGGCTCTCCGCCTCGCGCGCCCGGGGGCGGCCTTGACCGGGGTGGACTTGGGTCCCGCGGGGGAGACGCTCTTCCATCTCACCGGGCCGACGGCGGTGTCGGCGGGGGCAGGGTCGGGCAAGACCACCGCTCTCGTGGAACTCGTCGTTCGGCTCCTGGACGGGCGGGCCACGGGCGAGGTCCACGCCCCCGGGGAGCTGGCCGCGATCACCTTCACCGAGAAGGCCGCCCTGGAGCTCAGGCAACGGGTGCGGGGGGCCCTCGTGGAACGGGTCCGCTCCGCCGCCCTCTCGGGCGACGCCCTCGCCCATCGCGCCTGGCTGGAGCGGCTCCACGGCCTCGAGGCAATGGTCACCCTCACCATCCACGGCTACTGCGGCCGCATCCTCCGCGAGCACGCGCCCGAGGCCGGCCTCGACCCCGAGTTCGAGGTGGTCGACGAGGAGCGGGCCTCGGCCTGGCTCCGGGCGGCCGCTCGCGAGGCGGTGGTGGCGGCCCTGGACCAGGGCCGGCCGCTCACGCGCACGCTCTCGGCGGCGCCCGGAGCGGGGACGCGCGGGCTCTCCGGCTCCATCGCCGGGCTCGTGCGCGAGCGGGCCACCCGGGGCGACGAGGGGCCGGTTTCGCCGGCGGAGGGCGACCCGACCGAGGCGGTCCGGGCACGCGGCACCCTCCTTCGCGCCGCCGAGGCCGCGTCGGCGGAGGGCGGCGGGGCCGCTTCGCCCCACCCGGCGGCGCTCGCCCGGGCGGTGGGAAGCGCTCTCGCCTCGCTTCGGCCACAGGACCGGGAAGGCCCCGTCACGGCGGCCTCTCTCTTGCGGCTCGAGGCCCTGGGAGAGGCCGCCCAGGGAAGGGTGGGCCGCGGAGCGCCGGCCCTCCTCGCCGCCCGGGACGCGCTCAAGGCGGCGGCGGAGGAGTTCCGCCTCCAGGCGGCCGAGGTGCTCGCCGCCCCGCAGCGGGCGGAGATCGCCCTCCTCGTCCGAGACGCGGAAGAGCGGTACGCCGCCCGCAAGAGGGCCGCCCGGGCGGTGGACTTCGACGATTTGCTCGTCCGCACCCGCGATCTCCTCCTCCGCGACGCCGCCCTCCGGGCGGAGGTGAGGGGTGGCCTGCGCGCCCTGCTCGTGGACGAGTATCAGGACGTGAATCCGGTCCAGCACGCGATCGTGGAGATCCTCTGCCGGGTGGAGCCGGGCGAGGGGCGCGCTCCCCTCCTCTTCGCGGTGGGGGATCTGAAGCAGTCCATCTACCGGTTCCGCGGGGCGGACGTCTCGGTCTTCGCCCGGCTCTTGAAGACCTACGGCGGCGGGGCGGGGCGCGTCCTCCACCTGTCCGAAAACCACCGCTCCGCACCGGCGGTGCTCGACCTCGTGAACGCGGTCTCGGAGCGGGCCCTCCGGCCTCCCCCGGGGGCCCTGCCGCGCGACGACGAGATCGCCTTCGGCCAAGAGGACCGCCTCGTCCCCCGCCGCCCCGAGGGAGCGCGGCCGGCCTGCGAGCTCATCGTGGATGGCGACGGAGGAAGCGCCGCCGAGCGGCGGGGTCGCGAGGCTCTGGCCATCGCCGCCCGCATCGGGCAGATCGTCTCCGGGCGGGCGGGGATCCTCGTCCGGGAGCGGGGTGCGCAAGAAGGCCCGGGGAGCGCCCGGCCGCCGCGCCACGGCGAGATCGCGGTCCTGTTCCGGCGGCTCACCCAGCTCGGTCCCTACGAACGCGCCCTGCGCGAGGCGGGCATCCCCTACCGCCTCGCCCGCGGGGGCGGCTTCTATCAGGCGAGCGAGGTGCGCGACGTGGGAGAGCTGTGCGCGGCCCTCTCCGACGCCGAGGACGCCGTCGCCTGGGCGGCGCTCCTCCGCTCGCCCTTTTGCGCCGTGAGCGACGGCAGCCTGTTCCTCCTCGCCCGGGTGGGCCTGACCCGGTTGCACCGGCTCGCCGCGGATACGCTCGACGGGGAGCTCGCCGCCCTCCCGGGCGGAGGCGCGGGGGAAGGCCTCCTTCCGCCCTCGTTGCCCCCCGACGAGCGGGAGCGGCTCCACCTTTTCCTCTCCGTCTACCGGGAGCTTTCTGCGCTCCGGGATCGTCTGCCTCTCGGGGAGCTCTTGTCCCGCGCCGTTTCCGCCCTTTGGCTCGACGCCGCTCTCCTCGCCGGAACGGAGGGAGAGCGGCGGGCCGCCAACCTCGAGAAGGTGCTTCGGCTAGCGGCCGAGGCGGCCCGGGCCGGGAGTCACCCGGCGGAGTTCGCCGCCCATCTCCGGGCCATGGCGTCGCGCCCCCCGCGCGAGCCCGAGGCCGACCTGGAGGCGAAGGACGCGGTCGCGCTCTTGACCGTGCACCAGTCGAAGGGGCTCGAGTGGCCGGTGGTGTTCGTGCCCGACCTGGGCGCCCGCCTCCCCGCGGATGCGCGCCCGATGTTGTTCGATCCCGCGGGCCGGCTCTGTACCGCGTTCTTCGACCCGGTCCGCGAGGAGGCCCTGAGGACCGCCTCGCTCGTCTCCGCCCGGGAGGTCGAACGGCGCTCGCGGGAGGCCGAGTCCCGAAGGCTGCTCTACGTCGCTCTCACCCGCGCCCGCGACCACCTCGTCCTCTCGGGCGAGGGGAACGGCGACAGCTGGCGGGCGCTTGTCGAGGGCGCCCTGGCCGGGCCCGACCCTCTCGCTCGCCGGGTCCCCATCGCCGAGATCGCGGAGGGGGAAGAGGGGAGGGAAGAGGCCGAGGGGGGGGGGGCCGCGGTGGGGCCGGGGCCGCGCCTCTCCCCTCCCGCGCCGCTCCGGGTGGTGCGGATGGCGGCGACCGATCTCGCCGAGTACGCGCGCTGCCCGCGCCGCGACCTTTTCGGCCGCGTCCTTCGGATCCCCGAGCCTCGCGGGGCGAGGACCCCGCCCGCCGACGATCCGGCCCGGGCCACCTCTCGGGGAACGCTCGCGCACGCGATGCTCTCCGAGGTCGATCTTTCAGCTCCACCCCTGGAGCGGCGGGCCCAGCTCGAAGCGGTCGCCTCCCGGCGGGGCTACGACCCTCGCGGCCCCGGCGTCAGAAGGATCCTGGGCGAGGTGCTGGGGTTCTCGGACTCCGCCGCCGGCCAGGTCCTCGTCCGCGCGGCGCGCGAGGACCGCCTCTCGCGGGAGGTGCCCTTCCTGCTCAGGCTCGGGGGCGAGAAGGAGGGCACGGTCTACCTGGTGGGAATCCTGGACGCCCTGGTGCGGAGCCCGCGGGGCGAGCTCACCGTGGTCGACTACAAGTACATGACCCCGCGTCCGGAGGCGGCGGCGCGCTACCGGCTGCAGCTCGCGGCCTATGCCCTCGCGGCGGAGCGCGCACACCCGGGTCGCCGGGTGCGAGCCACCCTCCAGTTCCTGCGCGGCGACCAAAGGACGGTCGACCTCACTCCCACGCCGGCGGAGCTGAAGCGCCTCGAGGAGCTCGCCCCGCGGCTCGCGCTCGAGGCGGCGGTGCCGCGGGAGGAGTCCCCCTCGGCGCTGGGCCGCGAGGTGGGACTCTGCCGGGCGGAAGGGTGCGGCTACGTGGAGAGGTGCTTCGGGCGAGTGCGGCGGGGGGGAGAGTGAGCGGGGGAGCTCGCGGGGTCACGCTCTCGGGTAGTTTGCGCCCTCGCGGTCCGCCCTCGCTCGAACCGCGTCCCTCTTCCAAATGAAGAGGGGGCAAGGGGAGGAGGAGCGATGGAGGAAGCCCCCGCGGGGCGTGGCCGGCGCGCCTCACCCGGCCGTGAGGAGCGCCCGCGTTGCTCCACGGGGGAAGGACCCTTAGATACGCGAGAGCCGAGAGGCGTTCCGGCACGAAGAGGCGCGCCCCGGATCTGGAGGAGCGGATGGCCGAGCACACGAGCGAGCGGGTGAAGCAGATCCTGTCCTACTACTCCTCGGACAACCCGGGGACCCTGGCCCAGCTGCACCGCATGCTGATGACGGGCAGGCTCGCCGGCACCGGGAAGCTCGTCATCCTGCCGGTCGACCAGGGGTTCGAGCACGGCCCGGCTCGATCGTTCGCGAAGAACCCGGCCGGTTACGATCCCGAGTACCACGTCCAGCTAGCCATCGATGCCGGGTGCAACGCGTACGCGGCGCCCCTCGGTTTCTTGGAGGCGGTGGCGGGCAAGTACGCGGGCCAGATCCCGCTCATCCTGAAGCTCAACAACTCCGATTCCCTGTCGAAGCTGGGGGGCGCCCCGGCCTCGGCCGTGACCGCCTCGGTGCGCGACGCCCTTCGCCTCGGGTGCAGCGCCATCGGCTTCACCATCTACCCCGGCTCGGAAGCGCGCAACACGCAGCTCGAGAGCCTGCGCGCCTTGGCCGAGGAGGCGAAGGGGAGCGGCCTCGCGGTGGTGGTGTGGAGCTACCCCCGCGGCTCCGGGGTGTCCAAGGAGGGGGAGACCGCGGTGGACATCGTCGCCTATGCGGCGCAGATCGCCTGCCAGATGGGCGCCCACATCGTGAAGGTCAAGCCGCCCAAGGCCGCGCTCGAGAGCCCCGAGGCGAGGAAGGTCTACGAGGAGCAGCGGATCCCCATCGCCACCCTGGCCGACCGGGTCCGGCACGTGGTCCAGTCCGCCTTCGCGGGGAAGCGGATCCTCATCTTCTCGGGGGGCGAGGCGAAGGGCACCGAGGCCCTGCTGGACGACGTCCGGGCGCTCAAGGAAGGAGGCGCCTTCGGGTCGATCATGGGTCGCAACTCCTTCCAGCGCCCTCGGGCGGAGGCCCTGAAGCTGCTCGACGACGTGATCCGGATCTACGCGAGCTAGCGGTAGACCTTGGGGCTCGCGCTCCCTGCCCCGCAGCCTCATGCGGGGGCGGCCCCGCGGGGCGGTGCGCTCGGGTGGCGCGCACGGAACATGCAAGACGAGGACGTTTTTCGCTTGCCTCTCCGAGCGGGCGGGGTTTATAGGGCTTTACCTTCTGTTTCCGCAGTCTTCGCTCCGGCACCCCGCTGCGGCGTGGACCGCGGGCCGTCGAGGCGAGGAACTCACTCAATGCGGCTCTACCCCAAGGTCATCCCGACCATCGCCCGCGAGGTCATCCAGACCCTCATGCAGGACGGAGACGTCGAGATCGAGACCCTGCGCATCGCCGACGCCGAGATGGACATGGCGGCGATCATGAAGGAGTACCTGGCCGCCGAGGAACGGGTGAACGCAGCCACGCGCGAGGCCCTCGAACGCCGCGGCTATGACCACTCGCGGTTCAACCAGGTGAAGCGCGAGATGGCCGACGTGCGCGGCTTCAAGATGGGAGACGAGGGGATCGAGTACGTCATCGGCCAGATGATCGAGTTCTTGCTCATCTCCCGGAACGTCGAGGAGGTCTACGCCGAGGACCACTCCCTTCGTAAGAAGGTGTTCCAGATCTTCAAGAAGCACCTCGACGTCGACGACGAGATCGACCGCGAGGCGCGCGCCCGCCTGAAGCACCTCCAGGAAGGCACGAGCGCCTGGGACGTCGAGTACCAGAAGACGGTCGAGCTCTTGCGGCGATCGCGGGGCCTCATCTAGCGGCCCGTTCGGGCGCTTTCGCCTCCCGCCGAAAAGTTGACCCCCGATATCGGTCGCCTACCCTCGCTCCTCGGGGCTGGAGGGCGCGGTCGATGGGTCGGCGGGCGGCGCAGCACCACGGCATCCGCGGCAGCGCCGCGCTCGCGACGGGGCCCTTGTCCCCCAGCGCGGTCGGGGCCGAGCTCCTCGAGCCCGGAGAGATGCGCCGGATCCCCTTCGCGGGCGAGCTCCTCGGTGCGGCCCGGGTTCGCAGCGGATTCGTGGCGGTCCCGCTGGACGCCTTCGACGACGCCGCGCCGGGGCTCTCGCCCGAGGTCCAGGCGGCATACCTGCACCTCCTCCGCCTGTCCTTCGGCGAGGGGCGGAACTTTTGTCGGATCGGCAAGCGCCAGCTCAGGGAGCGGCTCAGGACCTCGGAGCGCCGCCTGCTCCGGCTCCTCGACCGGCTGGTGGAGCGCGGCCTCGCCCGTCCGCTTCACCGCGACAACCGGGGAACGCTCTGGCGCGTCTACCTGCCGGGCGAGGCGAGCGGGGCCCCGGTAGGAGACGCGGTCCTCCTCGGGCGAGCGGCGGGAACGGCCCCTCCGCCCCCCGCTCGCCCTCCAGGGCCTCCGCAAAAGCCGGGTCCGGTCGCGATTGGCCCGCTCGCCCGGTCGCTGGCCGAGGCCCGGGGCGAGCTCCTCCCCGAGGGGCTCGAGCGCGCCGAGCGCGAGATCGCCGAGCTCTTGGCCGAGGGCCAATCGACCCGCCGGATCGCCGCGGGCATCGAGGCGCTCCGGCGCCTGAAGCCGCCTGCCGAGGAGACCGCCCCATGAACCGCGCCCGCGCCGCCGTCGTCGCCACCGTCCGGGAGGCCATCGGGGAGCCCTCGTCCGAGGAATCCCGTCCCGCCCACCCGCCCTTCCCCGCCGGCCGTGCGGTGGAGGCTTTGCGGCAGCGGCTCGCCGGGACGACCGCTCGCGAGCACGTGGTCCTGGACTTCTTGGAGGACGACCTGCGCGAGGCCCGCGGGGCCGTGGGCGCGGTGGCGGCCTACCTCGCGAACGTGGAGGGGGCGCTCGCCGACGAGGCCACCTCCTCCGAGCGCCTCCTCGCCCTGGCCCGTTCCACCGGCCCTGCCGCCCAGGTCGATTACCTCCAGTCCGTCCTCGCGAGCGTTCGCCGGAGGCTCGCCCAGGTGGCCGCCCGGATGTGAGGGCCTTCGCCGCCCCTCGTCTAGCGCCCTCCGCCGCGGATCCCGGCGAGCGACAGCTGGATCGGGCCCAGATCGATCTCCCCCACCGCCGCCACGAAGAGCCGCCGGTCGTCGGTCGAGATCCAGGCGTGCATCTCGCGGGCGGGGTCCTCCGGGCGCCCGGCGTCGGAGGCCCGGGCGTCGATGCGCAAGGTCTCGATCTTGCCCAGCACCGTCTCGAGTGTCTCCCGCCTCGCCGCCACGGCGCCCCTCACGCGATAGACCCGTCCCCGCCCCAGGAGGTCGAAGCAGAAGCGGTCTCCCGGGGCGAGACGCGCCCGGCGCAACGCGTAGACGGCGGAGACGGCATCGAGCACCGTCGCCTGGCGCGGGACCCGGGCGGTCTTCTTCTCGCCGCCGATCTCATAGGCGAGATCGATGGTCGGGCCGGGCGGGGAGAGAAACGCGTCGCTGACCTTGTGGACCCCGTCCTCCTCGGCCTCCTCGCGATACCGCTCGGGGAGCATGGTCCGGACGTTCACCCAGGAGAAGGCGACGGCGGTGAGCCTGAGCAGGTTCTCCACCGAGGGATCGGTGCGAGCGCGGGCCCGCAGCGGGACCACCTTCCCGCCCGGCATGGGTCGCTCCGCCTCGAGCTCGAGGGAGCCGGCCCGGAGGAGCCCGAAGAGCGAGAGATCGTAGGAGGCGACTTCGCCCGTGGTCCAGGGCGGCGGCCCCGGGGCCGGGAGGGGGACGCCGCAGGGCTCCGCCGCGAGGGAGAGCGAGAGGAGGGCGGCGATCAAGGGTTCACCCGCACATCCCGCCTCCTCTTCGCCGTCCCCCGGGCCGCGCGAAGGGCGCCCCAGCTCCTGGAGGGCCCGCCCCGGGGAGCGGCTTTTTCGGGCCGGGCGCCGGCGGGGGAAGCTCCCCGGGCCGTTTCCCGGGGCTCCTCACCTCGGAGAGCCGAGGCCGCGAGGGGCAGAGCGGTCCATCCCAGCTCGCCGCGAGCGGGCGTCGTTCCCCCTCGAGAGCCGGGGTTTTGGGGGGCCCTTTGGGCCGACCGAGGGGGACCTTGTCAATTCGCCCGCGGAAGGGAAATGGCGCGAGGCCGGCCCGGGATCCCTCGTTCACCCCCGGATCATAGACCAGGGGAGGTCCGGGGGGAGGCCTCTGGGCGGGCGATCGGGGCGTGCCGTCGCCCGGCGTCTCGGCCATGGGGCTCTCGCGGGCTGCTTTGCGGCGGGGCCCGCGGGGCGTCGCGAAGGGAGCCGTCGCGACTCGCGGGCCTACGCCCTCTTGGCTCTAGCGGGCGGCCGTCTCCTGTCCGCCGGGCCGATAGCTCTTCAGCTCCGCGACGACGCTACCCACGGCGAACTCGGCGGACGCGCGCACGAGGTGGTGTCCGGCGGACTCCGAGAGCCACAGGGTCGAGTCGCGCCGGGTGGAGAACTTCCCGGGGAAGGCGCTGTGGACGGTGATCTTGAAGCTGGGGAAGTCGCCGGCCGGGGTCTTCACCACCTCGCGGCTCTTCACCTCGGCGAGGAGGGTGAACGGGCTCGTGCCGCTCACCACCGGGATCTCGTACTGGCGGCCGAGGGCGAGGTCCTGGACCCTGAGCCACAAGAAAGCGCCGGCGAGGTCCAGGGTTCCCTCGGGGACCGCGAGCACGGTCAGCTTCTTCTCCCGGCCCCGGCGCTGCTCCACCACCGTCACCTGGCTCGCGCCCCGATCGAACCGGGCCGAGTCGGTGTGGAAGTCTCCGACCTCGAACGCCTGGAGGTCGGAGCCGCGCGAGAGCCGACGGCCCACGTCCCAGTACGACACCAGGTGCTCGCGGATGTCGAGGAGGCTCGCCGCTCCGCTGGTCCGGGCCTGCAGGATGACCGGCCAGATGTCCCCCTCCGCGTTGCCCACCCGGATCCGGCCCTCGCCCGTCGGCACGCTGAGGTAGGAGACGGTGAAGACCGTCTCCTCCCCCGGGGAGAAGTCCTGGGCGCGGGCGACGGGGGCCGCGGCCGCAGAGGGGCCGACGAGGGCGAGCAAGAAGGCGACCCGAGCCCCGTTCATGAGGAACCCGTCTCCATAGCGAGAAGCCAAGCAACCTGCATGCCAGCCACCGCCCTCACGAAATCGTGCGGGAATTCGATGTGGGCCTGCAACCCCCGAGTGCAGAGGACGACAGAAGTGTCGCACCGGGGCAACGATCGATGTGGGCACGACCCCGACAGCGAGGGAGGCGGCGCTCGGCCTTTGGGCCCGCCTTTCCGACGCCGCGTTTCTGCTACGCTCTTTCAAAGAAAAAGCGAGGTCCGCTCATGCCCTACGATCCCGCCTACGACGAGGAGGACGAGAAGCGCACGAGCGGAGAGGAGGCCGGGCAGGGACGCCGCCTTACCGACTTCGACTGTCCCGAGTGTGCGGCGAACAACCCCTACGACGAGGGGTTCGGGCACGGCGACGAGATCCGCTGCTACTACTGCGGGCAGGAGTTCAGGGCCGAGGTGAGCGAGGCGGGGAAGCTCAGGCTCCGGGCGATCTGACGAGGGGCTCTGCTCAGGGGGGTGCCTTCACCCCCCGCTCGGCGGACGCGGCCCGAAGAGGGCGGTCCCGATCCGCACGAAGGTCGCTCCCTCCTCGATGGCCTGGCGATAGTCCCCGCTCATGCCCATGGAGAGCTCGGCGAGGCCGAGCCGGTCGCGCAGCCCGCGCAACAGGCGGAAATGGGGGCGAGGGTCTGCGCCCGCCGGCGGGATGCACATGAGTCCCACGAGGTCCAGGGCGGGCAGGGCGCGGACCGCCTCGGAAAGGCCCACCGCCTCGTCCGGCGCGCAGCCCTCCTTCGAGGACTCGCCCCCCACGTTCACCTCCACGAACACCCGGGCCCGCTCGCCCCGGGCGAGGAGGCGGCGGGAGAGCTCGCGGGCCAGCTCGGGCCGGTCCACGGTGTGCACGTAGGCCACCCGGCCGGCGATGAGCTTCACCTTGTTGGTCTGGAGGGCGCCGATGAAGTGCCAGCGGAGGTCCTCGAGGTCCGAGAGGAGGTCGGCCTTGGCCCGAAACTCCTGGGCGTAGTTCTCGCCGAACTCGCGTTGCCCGGCGGCGTAGGCCTCGCGGATGGCGGAGGCGGGCTGCGCCTTCGAGACCGCGACGAGGGTCACGCCCGCAGGGATCTGCGCCCGCAGGGCGGCAAGCCGCAGCGCGATGCTCACCGAGCCCCCCAGGGCATCGGGTAACCGACCTCGCCGAGGAGGGAGAGCGCCTCGGCGAGGGGCAACCCCACGACGCCCGAGACGCTGCCCGACACCCCCGCGACGAGCGCCCCCCCAAGGCCCTGCAGCGCATAGGCCCCCGCCTTGTCGAGGGGCTCGCCGGTCGCCACGTACCAGGCGATCTGCTCCTCGGTCAGGGGCCGGAAGAGGACCTCGGTCGTGACGGTGACCTCGCGCTCGCGGGCGGGGGAGGGCTCGTTGCGTCGCACGCACACCGCGGTGAGAACCTGGTGGCGGGTCCCGGCGAGTGCCCGGAGCATCCGGGCCGCGTCGGCGCCGTCGTGCGGCTTTCCGAGGATCGTCTCCCCGAGGACCACGGCGGTGTCGGCGGCGAGGACCACGGCGCCCGGGACGGCGCGGGCCTTCTCCCGGGCGACGCGGGCGACGTAGGCCTGGGGGGGCTCCCCGGGCCGGACCGCCTCGTCGGTCTCGGCCGGCCGCACCGTGAGCGGGATGCCCAGCCCCTGGAGCAGCTCCCGCCGGCGCGGACTTCGCGAGGCGAGGACGAGGGGCAGGGCAGGGCCCAGAAGGCTAGTCCCGTTGCTGGCCCGGGGAGGACCGGGGCAAAAGGGCGGTGTTCTCGACCACGGTGGCCCGGGCCCGAAGCTCGGCCACCCAGGCCTGCCTGAGCTGCTGTGCCTTCTCGGCGCGGAGCTGGGCCTCGACCATGTCCCGCTCCTTGGGATAGGCGCTCTCGTCGGGGTGCTCGCGCTGTTTCACCGTCGCCACCAAAAGGCCCGCCGGGACGTCGTAGACCTTGGGCAGGACCGCGCCCGTTTGGGCGGCCGCAGCGTCCTTCAAGAGGTCGCCGCCGACATTGAGCGTCGGGACGATGCTCGACGAGGCCGGGAAGGGCCCGGTCTCGCGGGCCGAGACCGGCTTGCCCCCGAGGGCGAGGGAGGCGGTTCGCTCGGCCAGGGCCGGCTTGCCGTTCGCGGCCGGCTCCGCCTTCCTGGGCTCGGGGAAGAGGTCAGGAAGCGACTTGCCGCCGCGCGCCGCCTGGAGGGCCTCCTCGGCCTTGCGCCGCACGAGCTCCTTGGCCCGGTCCCCGAGGAGGAGCTCGCGGGCGATCTCGGGCCGGGCCTCCTCGAGGCTCACCTTCTTGGCCGGGATGACCTCGTCCGCGCGGATCACGTGCCACCCGGTGGCGGAGCGCACCGGGCCGGACAGTTGCCCCGGCTCGAGGGCCAGGGCCGCCTTCGCGAACTCGTCGTCGACCTGCCCGGCGGTCACCACCCCGAGGTCGCCGCCGCTCTCCTTGGTGTTCTCGTCCTCGGAGAGCTCGGCCGCGACCTTGGCGAAGTCCTCGCCCTTCTTGAGCCGCTCGATGGCCCCCTCGATCTTCTTCTTGGCGGCTCCCTCGTCCTTTCCTTCCACCCGGGCGAGGATGTGGCGGGCGCGCACCTTGCGCGGCTGGTCGTAGCGGGAGGGGTTGTCCTTGTAGAACTGCTCGATCCGCCCCCCCTCCTTGGCGGCGAAGGCCTGCACCTCGGCGTCGGTGACCTTCACCTCCGACCGGGCATCGGCGGTGGGGAAGAGGACGTAGGCGAGGTCCACCCGGTCGGAGTACTCCTCCCAGGCCTCGTGGACCTGTGACTCCGGCACCTTGACGGTCGCCTCGAAGGCGGCCTCGAGGTGGCGGAGGAGGATCTCCCCGCGGAGGATCTCCTCGTACTGGCGGGTCGAGCCGTACTCCTGCTGGGCCGCCTCGCTGTAGATCTCCCGCGAGAACCGGCCGTTCTCCTGGAACTGGGGCGAGGCCCAGACAGCGCGGTTCATCTCGTCCCGGGTCACCTCGAGGCCCCGCTTCTCCGCCTCCTGGAGGAGGAGGGTGCGGCTCACCACCGAGGAGAGCGCCTGCTCGGCGAGCTGGGGCAGCATCATGCGGACGAACTCGTCCCCGTATCGAGCCCGGTAGTAGTTGGCCACCTGGCCGAGCTGGCGCTCGTACAGCACCGCCGGAACGGTCTCCCCGTTCACCTTCGCGGCGTAGATCGCCACTGCGCCGCAGCCCGATCCCACGCTGCGCCGCGCGAAGGATCCGGGGCCGAAGCTGATGACGAACATGACGATGATGGCCGCGAGGAAGATCCAGGTGATGATGCCGCCCTTGCTGGCGCGTAGAACGTCGAGCATGGAACCTTGTGCTCCGGGTGTTGAAAGGGGCGCCCTGTTTTTTGAAGGGCGGGCGCCGCGAAGTTGAACACCCTAGCCAACACCGGCTAAAATGCAAGGGAATTTAGGCCTCGCGGCGATTCCGGAGAACGATTGCTTCAACTGCTCAAGCGGTACCGCGAGCTTCTCCTCGTGGTGATGCTGCTCCTCGTTCCGCTCGGGGTCTTCTTCGCCAGGTCCAGGAAGCCTGCCGAGCGGTCGGCCCTGGACCGGGCGGTGGTGTGGGTCACCTCTCCGCTCGAGAAGGTGATCGGCCTTTGCGTCACGGGCGTCCTCCAAAGCTACAGCCGATACGTCGCCCTCCGCGGCGCGGAAGACCGGGCGATGACCCTCTCCCGCGAGGTGAGC
Source organism: Anaeromyxobacter sp. (assembly GCA_035686075.1). Classification (GTDB taxonomy): domain Bacteria; phylum Myxococcota; class Myxococcia; order Myxococcales; family Anaeromyxobacteraceae; genus Anaeromyxobacter. Next base: position 68,922 of record DASRZU010000026.1, on the reverse strand, counting down.
CTCCTGCAGATGGAGCGGCAAGAGCTCTTGCAGGAGCGGGCCGAGGCCGAGCGGCTTCACAAGCTCCTCGGGTTCGCGCAGTCCTCGCCGCTTCGGACCTACGTGGGCGCCCGGGTGGTGGGGGTGGAGCTCGCGCCCAGCGGGCTGCAGCTCCTCGTCATCGATCGGGGCGAGAAGGACGGGGTCGCCCGGGGGAAGCCGGTGGTGACCGCGGACGGGGCGGTGGGGCGGGTGCACAGCGCCGGTGCTTCGAGCGCGGAGGTGCTGGTCCTCTCCGACCGGTACAGCTCGGTGGCGGTCCGGGTCGATCGCACCCGGGCCCGGGCCAACGTGCGGGGGCTCGGTAAGCCAGGGGCCTGCCGGCTCGATTTCGCCCTTCGGTCGGACGACCTCACCGAGGGGGACCTGCTCGTCACCTCGGGGACCGACGGCGTGTTCCCCCGGGGCATCCCGGTGGGGAAGGTGGGCCAGCTGAAGAAGGTGGGGAACGGCCTGTTCCTCGATGCCCTGGTCGTTCCCTCGGTGGACGTGACCCGGGTCGAGGAGGTGCTCGTGGTCACGGGCTTCGAGGCGCCCGCCCCCGAGATGGTTCCGACCTCCGCCGCCGCGAGCGCGAAGAAGCCGTGAAGACTCTCCTCCACATCCTCTTCGCCCTCTTCCTCTCGGCCCTCCAGGCCGCGTTCCTCCGCTGGGTGGGCGGGGGGAGATTCTCCCTCCTTCTGCCGGTGGCCTGCGTGGTCTACCTCGCCATCCACGCCGGGAACGTGGAGGGCTCGGTGGGCGCCGCCGGGGTGGGGTACGTGCTCGACCTCTCGCTCGGGACCACCAAGGGGCTCATGACCTTCCTCTCGGTGGTCGCCTTCCTCCTCCTCCGGGCGGTGAGCGCGGCCTTCGACGTGCGGGGCCGGGTGGGGTTCGCGGCCCTGACCGCGACCGCGACCCTGTTCTTCTCGCTCGGGGGGCTCGTCCTATTGCGGGTGGCCGCCCCTCAGGACCCCGCCCCGGGCCTCGGCCTCTTGCCGCGCATGCTCGTGGAGGCGCTCCTCACCGGGGCGCTCTCCCCCGTGGTGGCGGCGGGCATGAGGCGGATCGACGGCCTCTTTCACCGGGAAGATCCGGGACTGCTCTAGGGACCATGCCGCTCATTCCCCAAGGCGCCCCCGGGTCGGCGCAGAAGGAGTTCAGGCCCCGCCTCTTGTGGGCGAGCGGGGCGCTCCTCGTCGCCTTCTCCCTGCTCCTCGGACGGCTCTACCACCTGCAGATCCTCCGGGGCGACGAGTACCGGGAGAAGGCGGAAGAGAACTTCGTCAAGGAGATCCGGATCCCAGCGGAACGGGGGCGGTTCCTCGATCGCAACGGGGTGGTCCTCGTGGACTCGCGCCCCTCCTACGACATCACCCTCACCCCCGCCTTCTGCCGGAAGTCCCCCTGCGACGAGGTGCTCGACCGCATCGCCGCGCTCGTGCAGCTCACCCCGGAGGAGCTGGACCGGGCCCGCGGCCAAGTCGCGGCCGCCTTTCGCGACCCGAAGAAGCTCGAGCCCAACCGACCCGCCATCGTCAAGGTCGACGTGGGGCGGGACGAGCTGGACCGCTTCCTCGCGGCGCAGATGGACCTGCCCGGCGCCGACGTCCTGCCCGTCCCCCACCGCAACTACCGGTACGGGTCCTTGGGCGGCCACCTCTTCGGCTACATGAACGAGGTGGGGACCACCGACCTGGCCGAGCAGAAGCGGCGGATCGAGGAGCAACGCAAGCGCCTGGAGGCGTCGGGGCGGGGGGAGGAGCCGGAGGAGCCCTACGTGCTCGGCGACTATCTGGGCCGGCGCGGCCTGGAACGGCGCTACGAGGCCGTGCTCCGGGGGGTGGACGGGAAGGAGAAGGTCTCGGTCGACGCTAAGGGCCGGCGCAAGGCGGACGCGGACTCGCTCATCCCCGAGGACCAGCGGGTGGTGCCGAGCTTCCCGGGCAAGACCCTGGTGCTCTCCCTCGACTGGCGGCTGCAGGAGTACGCGGAGAAGACCTTCCCCGCCACCGCCGGGGTGGTGGCGGCGATCGATGCCCGGACCGGGTTCCTCCTCGCCCTGGTGGACCGCCCCGCCCCCGACCCGAACAAGATGTCGGGCCGCATCACCGCCGCCGAGGTGGCCGCCATCCGCGCCGACCCGCTGCAGCCGGAGCTGTTCCGGGCCATCCAGCAGCACTACCACCCCGGTTCGACCTTCAAGGCGCTCGTCACCATCGCCGCCCTGGAGGAGGGCGTCTACCGGCCGGACACCACCATCTTCTGCCCCGGCCACTTCAGCATGGGCCGGGCGGTGTGGCGGTGCGACAAGGAATCGGGTCACGGCTACGTCGATTTCGAGCACGCCCTGGGGGCGAGCTGCGACGTGTTCTTCTACGAGGCGGGGGCCCGGCTCGGCGCCGACCCCATCGCCAAGTGGGCCCGCCGCTTCGGCCTCGGCTCCCCCACCGGCTTCGACGTGGCGGGCGAGATCCCGGGGGTCATTCCCGATGCCGCCTGGCACGACGCCCACATCCCGGGCGGCTACCAGCGGGGCATGGCGGTGAACCTGGCCATCGGCCAGGGCGACGTGAACATCACCCCCATGCAGCAGCTCGTCTTCTACACCGCCCTCGCCACCGGGATCATCTGGCGGCCCCAGGTGGTCTTGCGGGTCGAGGATGCGGAGGGCAAGGTGCTCGAGACCTTCGATCCCGACCCCCGGGGCACGGTGGAGATGAAGAAGTCGACGCGCGAGGTGGTGATGAGGGGGCTGCTCGCCGCGGTGAACCAGCCCTTCGGCACCGCCTACGGGTCCCGGGTGAAGGAGTTCACCGTGGCCGGCAAGACGGGCACCGCCCAGGTGGTGAAGCTCGGGACGCGGCGGGTCAAGGCGGTGGACGTCCCCTACTTCGAGCGCGACCACGCCTGGTTCGCCGCCTTCGCCCCGGCCGAGGCTCCGGAGATCGTGGTGGTGGTCCTGAACGAGCACTCGGGCTTCGGCTCCACCAACGCCGCCCCCACCGCGGTGGGGCTCATGAAGAAGTACATGGAGCTCAAGGCGGAGGACGCGGCCGCCGCGGGGGTCCCGGTGGCCGGTCTTCCCGGCGTCCGGGGGGCGGAGGCGGGGAAGGTCCCCCCGCCCCGACCGGTCGCCGCCTCCGTCTCCCCCGCCCCGGGGGCGGGGCCGTCGCCCGAGAAGGCGCGGGCCCGGGGGCCCGCTCTCGCCCCCCTGCCCCCGCCCGCCCCGTTGCCCAAGAAGCCCCCCCCGAAGGAACCGGCGGCGAAGGGGGAGACGGCCGAGCCGGCGGCCGGAGGGCCGACGGGAGAGCCCGAGCCGGCCGAGGGGCAGGAGCCGCCGCCCGAACCGGTTCCGCCCGCCGCCGTCCCGGCGCCCGCGGAGCTGCCGGAGCCAGCCCCGCCCCCGCCGGCCGGGGCCAGCCCGACGCTCGGGGTCCGCTTCCCCGCCCCTCGAGGAGGCGAAGGTGGCGCCTGACATCGCCTTCGCGGTCGCGCCCCATCGCCGGCTCTTCGCCCGGTTCCCCTGGCACGTGGCGGTCCTCGTGCTCCTCATCTCCGCCGTTGGGATCTGGAACCTGGCCTCGGCCTCGCAGGCCGACCACACGCCCGGCCACGCGGTCTGGATCTCGCAGGCCTGGTGGATGGGGGCGGGCGTCTTGGTGGCCCTCGGCCTCACCCTCGTCGATCCCCGGGCCTTCCAGCGGCTGGCCTGGGTGTTCTACGCGCTCGTCCTGGGGCTCCTCGTCGTGGTCCACCTGAAGGGCCGCCTGGTCATGGGAGCCCGTCGCTGGCTCACCTATGGCCCGCTCAACTTCCAGCCCTCCGAGCTCGCCAAGCTGGCGGTGGCGCTCGTCCTGGCGAGCTACTTCGCCGCCGATGCGGAGAAGCGGCGGAACGGGTACGGCCTGTGGGCGATGATGATCCCCCTCGGGATCACCCTCTTGCCAGCGGCGCTCATCCTGAAGCAGCCCGACCTGGGCACGGCGCTCATCGTCCTCGCGGTGGGCTTCACCCAGCTGCTCTTCGCCCGGGTGCGCTGGGTGGCGGTCGCCATCCTCCTCGGGGTGGGGGTGGTGGGCGGGTTCTTCGCCTACCGGCACCTCAAGGACTACCAGCGGAACCGGATCGTCTCGTTCCTGAACCCGGAGGCCCACGCCAAGGGGGCCGGGTACCACGCCGCCCAGTCCATGATCGCCGTCGGCTCGGGGCAGGGGACGGGCAAGGGGTGGGGGCAGGGGACCCAGACGAACCTCGAGTTCCTCCCCGAGCAGCACACCGACTTCATCTTCTCGGTGTGGGCGGAGGAGCACGGGTTCTTGGGGTGCCTCCTCCTCCTCGTCCTCTACTTCGCGCTCCTCGCGAGCGCGGTGGACATCGCCGGGGCGGCGCGCGATCGATTCGGGCACTTCCTCGCGGTGGGCATCGCCGCGATGCTCTTCTGGCACGTCTTCATCAACATCGGGATGGTGATCGGGCTGTTGCCGGTCGTGGGGGTGACCCTGCCGCTCATGAGCTACGGCGGGTCGAGCGTCATCGCCGTGTACGCGGGGATCGGGCTGCTCGCCAACGTGGGGATGAGGCGCTTCGTGAACTGACCGACGAAAGAGGCGGGGCGCCCTTTCAACCGACGAGCTTCCGCACGCTCTCCTCGAGTCGGGTCCGGTCGCTGCCCACCACCGTGTCGACCACCCGGCCGCCCTTGAAGAGCAAGAGCGTGGGGATGGAGCGGATGCCGTATTGCTGGGGGACCGCCTGGTGCTGGTCGACGTCCAGCTTGCCGACCTTGAGCTTGCCCTTGTACTTGGCGGCCAGGGCATCGACCACGGGGGAGATCGCCTTGCAGGGCTGGCACCACACCGCCCAGAAGTCGACGAGCACGGGGGTGTCGCTCTTCAGGACCTCCGTCTCGAAGGTCCTGTCCTCCAGGGTGATCACTTCCGGCGCCATGGATCCTCCTCCACTGTCACGCGCGGGGCTTTCATAGCGGTGCGGCGGCACCCTGGCAAGGGGCGCGCCGGGCGTGTTACCATCAAGGGAGTCGATCGAGGCGATTTCGCTCCCCAGCGAAGGGGCGAATTGCCGATCCGACCACGGTGGCGAAATGAGCGGGCTGCTCTTCGTTTCCCAGGCGATGCTCGAGACCTGGGCGGAGCAGGGCAAGATCGGTTTTTCCGGGAACGTCATGACCCTGCTCGCCGGCGACGGCAAGGGGCGGACCTACGCCCTCGAGCCGGCGGTGCGCTTCCTCGAGGTGCTCGGGGGGGAAGGCGATCCGCACGGGCTCGTCCGCAAGGTGAAGAGCGTGAAGCAGCTCCGGGAGATGGGGGCCGAGTCGGTGGGCGACTCCTGCATCCTCCGGGACACCGCCTACGAGGTGCAGCAGGGGTTTTTGGCCGAGGGGGCGGCGCTCCAGGCCGCGGCCAAGGCCCCCCGCCTCACTCCCCCGCCCCTTCTGGCGGCGTCGCCCGCGCCCGGCGCTCCCTCGCCCAATTCGGCCCGCCCGGCGGCGGCCCCGGTTCTCCCCCGGGATCTCGAGGACCGGCGCAAGGAAGCGGAGGCCCTGGCCCGATTCCTCCTCGAGAACCTCTCCTAGAGAAGGCGGCGCGGGAGCTCCCGCGCAAAAAAACCCACGCATGAGCCTCGCCATCCTTCGCGCCGCAGCGGTGCTGTACGCCCTCTCGGCCGCGTTCTACCTGGGCTACTTCTCCCGTCCGCGGCACGCGAGGCTCGCCCTCTACGGGTTCTGGCTCCTCGTTGCCGCCTTCGTGGTCCACGCCGTCGCCATCGGCGCCGGATGCCACGAGTTCGGGGGCAAGGAGTTCTTCTCCTTCCGGGGGAGCATCGTGCTCGCGGCCTGGCTCGCGGCCGGAGCCTACCTCCTCCTCCACCGGCTCTACCGGGTCCCCTCCCTGGGCGCCTTCGTCCTGCCTCTGCTGCTCCTCGCCCTCGTGCCCGCCGCCCTTTCGGACCCGGAGCGTCCGGCGGTCACGCCCGACCTCGTGCGCCACGCCGCCCTGCACATCATGGCCGCCATCCTGGCGGTGGCCCTCTTCGCCATCTCCTTCGGCGTGGCGATCATGTACCTCCTCCAGGAGCGGGAGGTGAAGGGCAAGCGGTTCGGGGCGTTCTTCCTGAGGCTCCCCTCGCTCGACTCGCTCGACCGCCTGAACCAGCGGCTGGTGCGGGCCGGGTTCGTGGCCTTCACCATCGCCCTGCTCGCCGGCACGCTGAACGCCGCGGTGGTGTGGAAGAGCGCCTGGTCGTGGGACCCGCAGCAGGTCGTCTCGGTTCTCATCTGGCTCCTCTACGGGGCGATGGTGGAGCTGCGGCACCAGGGCTGGCACGGCCGGCGCTACGCGGTCCTGACCTTGGTCGGGTTTCTGGTCCTGGCAGGGGCGATGGGGACGCTGCAGGCGTTCCCCCACGCCACCCGCCACGCCGGCGACTATGGGACGCTGGGCGCCGCGGGGGGGGCTCCGTGACGGGCCGCGAGCTCTTCCTCGTGGGTCTCTCCCACCACAGCGCGCCCATCGAGGTCCGGGAGCGGGTGGCCCTGGCCGGGGACGAGCTCAAGGCCGCCCTCGGGGAGCTGCGGCAAGAGGGGGGGGTCTTCGAGGCGATGGTGATCTCCACCTGCAACCGCGTGGAGGTCCTGGTGCACGCGGACGGGGAGGGCGCCGCCCGCCGGTTCTTCACTGCCCGGGCCGCCGACGCGGCCTCCCACCTGTACGCGAAGGAGGGGAAGGAGGCCGTTCTCCACCTGTTCCGGGTGACGGCGAGCCTCGACTCGATGGTGGTGGGCGAGCAGCAGATCCTGGGCCAGGTGAAGGAAGCCTACGGCGTGGCCTGCGCCGCCGGCACGGCGGGCTCCTACCTCTCGAGGCTCTGCAACCACGCCTTCGCCACCGCCAAGCGGGTCCGCACCCAGACCGGGATCGGGCGGGGAACGACCAGCCTCTCGCAGGTGGCGGTGGAGCTCGTGGAGAAGATCTTCGGCGATCTCGCCGGGCGGGCCATCCTGCTCGTGGGCGCCGGCAAGATGGGTGCGCTCTCGGCCCGGGCGCTGGCCGGCCTGGGGGCCGACCGGATCCTGGTCGCGAACCGATCGGCGGAGAGGGGGATGGCCCTGGCCGCGGAGGTGGAGGGTTCGTTCCGGACCTGGGACGAGCTCCCCCGGCTCCTCGTCGAGGCGGACGTGGTGATCGTGTCGACCGGGTCCGACCGGCACGTGGTGACCCGGGAGATGATCCAGACCGCCATGCGGGCGCGCCGCCACCGCTCGGTATGCCTCATCGACCTCTCCGTCCCGCGCAACGTGGACCCGGCCTGTGCCGCCCTTCCCGACGTGTACGCCTACGACGTGGACGACCTGGAGAAGGTGGTGGCCGCCACCCGGGAGGCGCGGCGCGACGAGGCGGTCCGGGCGGAGTCCTTGGTCGCGGCCGACGTGGAGGCCTTCGCCCGGGATCGCCACGCCCGGGCCGCCCTGCCCGTTCTGGGGAAGCTCCGCCGCCAGGCGGAGGAGATCGCCCGGGCCGAGGTGGAACGCACCCTCGCCCACCTCGGCCAGCTCGACGACAAGGGGCGGCGCAGCGTCGAGGCCATGGCCCAGGCCATCGTCAACAAGCTCCTCCACGTCCCCACCACCCGGCTCAAGAAGGCGGCCTCCCTGGGGGACGCCGAGCTGCCGTCGGCGGCGGCCCAGCTTTTTGGGATCGAGGGGGAGGAGCCGGCCGCGCCGCCGGCCGAGGGGGCTCCGGCCAGGGCCGACTCGCCGCCCGAGCCGGCGAGCCCGTCCCCCCCGGCGAAGCTGACCGGCTCCAGCTAGGAACCTCCCCGGCATGCTCCGCATCGCCACGCGCCGTAGCCCCTTGGCCCGCTGGCAGGCGAACCACGTCGCCGAGCTCTTGCGGGCCCTTGAGCCGGGGCTCGAGGTGGTGCTTCACGAGGTGGTGACCCGGGGCGACCGCATCCTCGAGGTCCCGCTCGCGAAGGTCGGGGGGAAGGGGCTCTTCGTGAAGGAGATCGAGGACGCCCTCCTCGCCGGGCTGGCGGAGGTGGCGGTGCACTCGATGAAGGACCTGCCGGCGGAGCTTTCCCAAGGGCTCGTGATCGGCGGGGTGCCGGAGCGCGAGGATCCCCGGGACGCGCTCGTCGCTCCCCGGGCCGGGTCGCTCGGGGGGCTTCCGAAGGGCGCCCGGGTGGGCACCTCGAGCCTGCGGCGGGGGGCGCAGCTGCGCGCCCTGCGCCCCGATCTCCGGATCGAGGTGGTGCGGGGGAACGTGGAGACCCGGCTCAAGAAGGCGCTTCACGGCTCCTCGCCCTCGGCCGAACCGTCGCTCGACGCGGTGGTCCTGGCGCACGCCGGCCTCATCCGGCTCGGCCTCGCCCACCACGTCACCTACCTTTTCCCCCCCGAGGAGATGCTGCCGGCGGTGGCCCAGGGAGCTCTGGCGCTCGAGGGCCGCGCCGGCGATGGCGCGACGCTCGCCCGGCTCCTGGCCCTGGAGCACCCGAAGACCCGCGTGGAGGTCGAGGCCGAGCGCGGGTTCCTGCGGCGCATCGGGGGCAGCTGCCAGATCCCGGTCGCCGCCCACGCCACCGCTTTCGGCGGGGAGGTGAGGCTCCGCGCGCTGGTGGCGTCGGTGGACGGGTCGCGCCTCGTGCGCGGCGAGCGGAGCGGCCCTTCGGGCGGAGCGCGAGAGCTCGGGGAGCTCGTCGCCGAGGATCTCCTCTCCCGCGGGGCCGATCGGATCCTGCGCGAGGCGGAGGCGCAGGGCGTGGCTCTCTCCCCCCCCGGGCGCGGGTGAGACCTTGCTCCCTTTGAGTCTCAGAGGGCGGAGGGTGGTGGTGACGCGGGCCCCTCTCGGTGAGGACGCGCTCTCGGAACGGCTCCGCGAGCTGGGCGCCGCGGTCCGCGAGCTCAAGGCCATCGCCCTTTCGCCGCCGGCCGATCCCGGGCCGCTCGACGATGCGCTCCTCCATCTGGACCGCTTCAGCTGGGTGGTCTTCGCGAGCGTAACGACGGTCGACCGGGTGCTCGAGCGGTCGAAGGAGCTGGGGGTTTCGAGGGCCGCGCTTTCGGCGCGGTCCCTCGCGGCGGTGGGGCCGGCCACCGGGGCGCGGCTCCTCTCGGAGGTGCGCGCGCCCGACCTCGTTCCACCCGAGGCGACGGGAGAGGCGTTGGCCCGTTGCCTGGCACCATTCGTGGGGGGAAAGAGGGTCTTCCTTCCCCGCGCGGCGGAGGGGCGCCCGGAGATCCTGAGGGGGCTTTCGGCTGCCGGGGCGGAGGTGACGGCGGTGGAGGCCTACCGGACGCTTCCCGCCCCGGCCGAGACCCTGATATGCCTCGCCTCCTGGATCGAGCGGACGGAGGTGGACGCCGTGGCCTTCGCTTCGCCCTCGGCGGTGCGGGCGGTTTTCGAGGCCCTCGGCCCGAGGGCGGGGTTACTGGGCCGCGTCTTGTTGGCCGCGATCGGACCCACCACCGCCGGGGCGCTCCGCGAGGTGGGGCTCTCGGCGGGCGTGGTGGCGGATCGTCACACCGGGAGGGACCTGGCCGACTCCATCGCGGCCAGCCTGGGGCCAGGCTAGATCGGGGGCACATGTCCGAGGACGTCGAGGTCGGCGAGGGGCTGGTTCGGATCCGTATCCGCCTGGAGGCGCCTTCTGGGGCCGGGTCGTCCGAGGACTCGGTGTGGGCCGAGCCGCTCGGCAGCCAGCGGTACCGGGTGGAGAGCTGTCCCTTCTTTGCCTTCGGCATCTCGCGCGACGATGTGGTCCACGCCGCCGAGGCTCCGGGGGAGGGGCCGGTTCTCGACGACGTCTTGGAGAAGGGAGGGCACCGGACGCTGCGGCTGTTGCTCAACCCCTCCGTGGAGCTACGGTCCGCGCCGGTGCAGCGACTTCTGGAGCGGCTCGTGGAGATGGGCTGTACCCACGAGTTGCTCCGCCCGAAGCTCCTCGCCATCGACCTGCCGCCGGAGGTGGACCTGGCCGTGGCGGCACAGCTGCTGCAGGAAGCCGCCCGGGCGGGAACCTTGGCCTGGGAGTGGGCGGATCCGAGGCCGAGCTAGCGGCCCGGGAGAGGGCGACTCTCTCATCCCCTTCGTGCGGCCGCCCTTCGCGCCGCTTTGGCCTCCTTCTCGGCTCGCCGTTTCGAGAGGAAGCCCTGGGGGGAGGACGGAGGCCTTTGCCCGGGGGGGCCCGCGATCGCCCGGGTTCCTTCTTGCCGGGGCCTCGGCCCGGGAGCGAGGGCAAAGTGGAAGAGCCGCTTCACGACCAGGGTGGCGTAGGCACCCGGGGGGAGGGTGAACGCGACGTTCACCCTCAGGCGAGCCCGGTTCAGCTCGTCGGGGAGGGGCTCGCCCACGGCCAGCCGGCCGGGGTGGACGAGGATGGGCCGCTCCTCCGGGTCGAAGTGGATCTCCGGGGTCCCCGGGACGGCGAGGTCCAGGAGGCCCATGTCCTCGCGCCCGAGCACCGAGAGGGCGGCCCGCTCCACGGCCGGGTCGGCGAAGCGGGTGGTCGGTGCGAGCAGGGGGAAGGTCCGTTCGAAGAGCGCTCTCGCCGCCGCCCCGTCGAGCTCGCGGGGGAAGAGGAGCGTCCCCGCCTGATACCGGATCGCGGTGAGGCGGCCGATGCCCACCACCTCGCGGAGGTAGGCCTTCACCCCCTCGTTCCACAGCCAGCTCTGGTAGGCGAAGACCTGCAAGGCGCGCCAGCGCGGTTCGGTGCGGAGGAGGGCGCCGCGGGGGTCCTCGGGGTGGGAGCGCAGGTGGCGGATCACCGCCTCGTACCGCTCCGCGCCCGGGTGGGGATTTCTTTGGTTCCACTCTCCCCAGTGGTCGCGCCAGAAGGCCTTCACGAGCGCGTCGCTCGAGCGGTCCAGGTCGCTCGGCCGGGCCAGCACGTTGCGCAGGGCGGCCCAGAAGTCGCCCCGCAGAAGGTCCTTCACGATGAATCCCTGCCCGTGCTTCAGCGAACCGAACCGCTGCGAGTCGAAGTAGTTCACCACCCCGAGCCGGCGCACCTCGGCGAGCGAGGCGGGGAGCCGGGCCAGATCCTCGGGCGTGAGGTCGCGCACCGTCACCGCGAAGCGATTGGAGGTGGTGTTCTCGGCCGAGAGCGGGCGCGCGGTCCGGCCCAGTGGCTTTAGGCGCAGGTCGGGGTCCTGGAGGTCGACCGGGCGCCGCTCGATCGCGATGAGCTGGGCCGTCCGGCCCTGCTTGTCCTTCAGACCGCAGAAGCTCACCGCCCTCTTCGGGATCTTGAAGCGGGCGCAGATGCGCTCCACCGCCTCGAAGGTGGAGAGCTTCTGCTTGTCCATGAGATAGACGAAGTGAGGCCCCCGCGGGTCTTCCTCGAAGCGCCAGGACTCGGTGACCTGGAAGTCCTCCGGCCTCTGCTTGAGCTTCATCCAAGGCTCCCTACCACGGGCCGCGGGACTGGGGCTCTCCCAAATCGCGCCCGGGCGAAGGTCTTGCCCGAAGGGCCCTACGGAAGGGGACCCTGGCCGAGCGAGCTCATGCGAGGAGGCGAACCGAGCGGTCCTCGCGGGGGGACCTGGCCTTCCGCGAGGGGCGTTTGCTCGGCGCGAGAAAGGCCTCGCCAGAGGGGCGGGCGAGGAGCGTCGCGAGCGACCTAGGAAGGGGTTCTCTGTCGGTAGAACAGGACGATCGTCAGGCAGTGGAACTCGTCGTCGCTCGACTGGGTGACGACCCGATCCACGATCTCCACGTCGTTCGACCGCATCCAGCGGGTGACGGTCTCGCCCAGCTCCTCGCGCTCCCTCGCCTTGGTGGCCGAGAAGACCTTCACGCCCGTGAAGCCCATCGCGCTCACCCCGCCTCCCAATGTGCCTCCGCCCCAAGAGACCGGCGCGAACCCGGGAGGAGTATGGCCCGGCGCGGAGCTGGCTGTCAAACACACGGCGCCGTAAGCGCTGGTACCGCCTGGCCCTTTTTTGAAGTAGGCCCCGGGAGGGAGTCCTTCGGGTCCGGATCGGGGAACCACGCTCGCGCGCGGCGAGGCACGCTTCGGGCGGCGAAGCCTTTGGGCAGGGCGTCTTCCGGCCAAGAGATGCCGGGTCCTTTTGTCGGGACCGCCCCACCGCGGGCGGGAAGAAGAGGCGAGGAGGTAGGGCTCATGGTGGTTAACGCAGGGCTTAGAGGCCTCAATTCTCGCTCGCGGAGGTCCTCGAATTGGGAGAACGGGCGGACGAACCCGCGCGAGCCTCGCGGGCGCGGGCCTTGCCGCCGGCTTCAAAAGCGCCCGGGCGCGTGCTAATCAGCCCCTGGCCGGCTCACGGCGGGGAGCGTTCATGCTCATCGACCTTCACGTCCACTCGAACCACACCCGCGGCTGCCCCGCGACGGTCCGCGAGGTGGTACGCCGGGCCCGGGAGGCGGGGCTCGACGGAGTCGTGGTCACCGACCTCAACACGCTCGAGGGGTTGCCGGAGGTGCGGGCGGCGGCCGAGGAAGAGCGGTTCTTGGCGCTGTGCGGGCTCGAGGTCGCCACCGATCGGGGGCATTACCTGTGCTTCTTCCCCGATCCGGCGCGCGTCCCGGCGCCGGCCCAGGTCTTCGGCTCCGCCACGCCGTGGCCGGTGCGCGACGTCCTCTCGAGGGTGGGGGACCTGGGCGGTGCGACGGTGGCCGCCCATCCGTACGACAAGACCATCGAGCGGCCGAGCGGGGACGTGATCTTCACGCTCGACGGGCTCCACGCCATCGAGGGCCTGAACGCTCGCCGCAAGGGCCCCGCCAACGACCTGGCCATCGAGGCGGCCGATCACATGAACCTCCCCTGCACCGGCGCCTCGGGCGCGCACGAGCTCTCCGAGATCGGCAGGGCCGCGACCCTGTTCCGCGATCCGGTCGCCTCCGAGGCGGACCTCGTGGCCCAGCTCCGGGCGGGAACGGTCTTCTCGGTGGCCATCGGCGTGAGCCCGGGGGCCCCGGACCGCGCCGAGCGCGGGGGAGAGGTCCGGGAGCGGAGGGCCGGGGGGCCAAGGCAGGGGGACCGGGGGCACAGGCACGGCGGCCGTCGCACAGGCCGGGATCGGTAGGGGCCGGGCCCTCGCCGCGGGGACCGGTCCGTTCCCTTCAGCGCTCCACCTTCTCCACCCGGTCCTCTCGGAGGAAGGCGTGGCGCTTGCCGCCTTCCCAGTACCAGTCCTCGGTGCCTGCGGGCTTGTCGATCCACTTTCGCTCCGGGAGGCCCCAGGCCATCTCCAGGGCCCGGCCGCTCATCCCCGGGACGGCCTCCTTCTTGAGGACCCTCTCGCGCATCTCGGGAGGCAGGGCGGCGAGCGCCGGCCCGGGGTCGTTCGGGGTAAGGTAGCGCTCCAGGTCGGCCCTTAGGTCGTCGAAGCTCTTCACCTCCTGGGGGAGGACGATCACCCCCGGCCGTTTTTCGCCCTCCACCTCGAGGTAGACCCAGGGAAGGTAGCGGGGGGTGACGAGGACCCGCTCGGTTGCCATCCAGTTGGAGGGGAACTCGATCTTGTCGATCCGGACCTTGGTCCCCGGCCCGAGCACCCGCTCGAATGGCGGCGGGAGGATGGGCTTGCCCCCGGGGGTCTCGACGAGGTCGAGCTCGCTCGCCGGCCGGTCGGTGAGGAACGCCTTCTCCGTGTCATCCCACAGAGGGCCGACGAAGGTGGCCACCCGCAGGTAGCTCTTCTGTCCCTCGAGCTCCTCCTTGGCCCGGGCCTGCTCCGCCGGGGAGATTTCTAGGTGCACCGACGCGCAGGCGAGCGGGAGCGCGAGAAGGAGCAGAGCGAGGGTGGGGCGCATGCCTTCTTCTCGCACCTGTCGGTTCGCTCGACAAGCGTCGCGCGGGGGCCTTGGCGCCCGGCCGCCTCGCTCCCCGCTCTTGCGGGGAGTCGAGGCCTGCGGAGCGGAGGCGGCGGTCGAGGGTCCCAAGGTCGGGAGGCTCTTTTCTGGGCGGCGAAAGGCGAGAGCGCTCAGCGAGCGGGCTAGAGCGCGAGGGCCGTTTGCCCGCTAAGCTCCTCCGATGGTCGAGCTCACCGAGAACGCCCGGCAGGTCTTGGGGCGGCGCTACCTCCTCCGCGACGAGGGGGGAGGGCCGATGGAGACGCCCGAGGGGATGTTCCGCCGGGTGGCCCAAGCGGTGGCGCGGGCCGAGCGGGAGGAGGTGCGGGAAGAGTGGGCGGCGCGCTTCGAGGCGCGCCTGTGCGCGCTCGAGTTCTTGCCCAACTCGCCCACCCTCATGAACGCCGGCCGCTTTGGAGGGCAGCTCGCCGCCTGCTTCGTCTTGCCGGTGGAGGACGACCTGGCGGCGATCTTCGACGCGCTCAAGTGGGCGGCGCTCATTCACCAGTCGGGGGGGGGCACGGGGTTCGGGTTCTCGCGCCTGCGCCCCCGGGGCGACGTGGTGAAGACCACGCACGGCGTGGCGAGCGGTCCGGTCTCCTTCATGCGCGTCTACGACGGGGCCACCGAGATCATCAAGCAGGGAGGGGTGCGCCGCGGCGCCAACATGGCGGTCCTCTCCGCCGACCATCCCGACGTCCTCGAGTTCGTCGAGGCCAAGCTCGGCCCGGGGCTCGAGAACTTCAACATCTCGGTGGCGGCGAGGGACGAGCTCTTTCGGGCGGCGGCCCAGGGGGAGCCCTTTGTCCTCCGCCACCCGCGCACCGGCGCGGCGGTGAGCGAGATCTCCGCGGGAGAGCTCCTCGACCGGATCGCCCGGGCCGCCTGGGCCTCGGGCGAGCCGGGGCTCGTCTTCCTCGACCGGGTGGAGGCCGGTAACCCCACCCCGGACCTGGGCCGGTTCGAGGCCGTGAACCCCTGTGGTGAGCAGCCCCTCCTCCCCTTCGAGGCCTGCACCCTCGGCTCCATCGACCTCTCCCGATTCGCGCGGGGAAGGGGGGTCGACGGCGAGGCGCTCGCCCGTTGCGTCGAGGACGCGGTCCGGTTCCTGGACGACGTGCTCGACGTGAACGTGTGGCCCTTGCCGGAGATCGGGGAGGTGTCGCGGCGGAACCGGAAGATCGGCCTTGGGGTCATGGGCTGGGCGGACCTCCTTCTCCGGGTGGGCATCCCCTACGATGCGCCCGAGGCCCTGTCTTTGGCCGAGGAGGTGATGGGCGAGGTGCAGAGGGCCGGGCACCGGGCGAGCGAGGCCTTGGCCGCGGAGCGGGGGCCCTTCCCCGGCTTTCCCACGAGCGCGCTCGCCCGTGCGGGGGAACCGGCTCGAAGGAACGCCACAGTCACCACCATCGCCCCGACCGGCACGCTGGCGCTCATCGCCGGGTGTTCCTCCGGGATCGAGCCCCTGTTCGCGCTCTCCTACGTCCGGCATGCCTTGGGCGACGTGGAGCTGCGGGAGGAGCACCCGCTCCTCCCCGAGGCGCTCTCCGAGGCGGGCGGGAGCGGAGCGCTCGCGGCGATCCGGGCCGGGGGCCGGGCCCGGGGGGTGGCGGGGGTGCCGGCGAAGGTGGCCCGCCTGTTTGCGACCGCCCTGGACGTCGCCCCGGAGGCGCACGTCCGGATGCAGGCGGCCTTCCAGCGACACGTCGACAACGGGGTCTCGAAGACCGTGAACCTTCCCCGAAAGGCCACCGTGGAGGACGTGGCCGCGGCCTACCGGCTGGCGTTCGAGCTCGGCTGCAAGGGGATCACCGTGTACCGCGACGGATCGCGGGAGGGGCAGGTGCTCGTGAGCGGGAGCGTTCACGACGGGGAGCGCTGCCCGCAGTGCGAGGCGGAGCTGGCCGTCTCGGGCGGGTGCCGGACCTGCGCGCGGTGCGGGTGGGCGAGCTGCGAGACCGTCGACTGACGCGCTTCGCTAGCGCTCCTTGCAGTCGCTTCGCACGTCGACCCGGGCGATGGGGAATTGCAGCTCGGCGTCGATCCGGTCCGAGACGTAGCCCTGCACCTCGCAGACCGAGGCCTTGCCACCGAAGAGGTTGAAGGCCTGCTCGATGGACACCTCGTAGCCGGTGCCGGAGCGCTCGAGCCCGATGGTG
This sequence comes from Anaeromyxobacter sp., assembly GCA_035686075.1. Taxonomy (GTDB): domain Bacteria; phylum Myxococcota; class Myxococcia; order Myxococcales; family Anaeromyxobacteraceae; genus Anaeromyxobacter. The sequence continues at coordinate 52,898 of DASRZU010000026.1, read as the reverse complement.
ATGGCGCGGCTCGAGTTACCCACGGTCGCGGCGGTGCAGCGCAGGAGCGCCGCCCCGCTCTGGGGCTGGCAGAGGAGCCCCTCCGCGTCGGCGGCGTCGCGCACGGCCCGGACGAGCTGCAGCTCCCCGGGGGAGCCGGGTCCGGGGTCGGGCAGGTCCACCCGGAGGAGCCCGCGAGGCGCGCTCGCGGTGGCGCAGCCGGCGGTGACGGCCAGGAGCACCGCGAGGGGGGGAAGGGGGGCGCGCAAGGGTTTCAGGCCTTGGGGGCGGTCTTCTCGCCCAGCTCGCGCGATCTCCGGGCGGACGCCTCCACCGCTTCGATGAGCGCGGCCCGGAATCCGCGGGCCTCGAGCGCGTGCAGGCCGGCGATGGTCGTGCCGCCCGGGCTCGTCACCTGGTCCTTGAGCTCGGCCGGGTGCTGGCCCGTCTCGATGACGAGGCGGGCCGCCCCGAGCACGGTCTGGGCGGCGAGCGACAGCGCCACCGGCCGGGGCAGGCCGGCCTTGACCCCCCCGTCGGCCAGGGCCTCGATCGCCATGAAGACGAAGGCCGGACCGGAGCCGGAGAGCCCGGTGACGGCGTCGAGCAAGGGCTCCTCCACCACCACCGCCGTTCCCACCGCCTCGAACAGGGCTCGGGCCACGGTCAGGTCCGCCTCGGAGGCGTGCGTTCCGCGGGCCAGGGCGGTGACGCCCGCGCCCACCAGGGCGGGGGTATTGGGCATGGTCCTCACGATCCGGGTGCCGGCGGGGAGCCTTTTGGCCAGGGTGGAGATGGGCACGCCCGCGGCGATCGAGACCACGAGGGCACGTTCCGAGACCGCCGGGGCGATCTCGGCGAGGAGGGCGTCCACCACCTGGGGCTTCACCGAGAGCACGAGGAGGTCGGCGAGGGCGGCGGCCGCGCGGTTGTCGCCGGTGACCTCGACGCCATAGCGGTCGGCGATCTCCTCGCGGCGCGCGGGGCGAGGCTCGGAGCAGACGATCTCGTCCGGGTCGACCGTGCCCTCGCGCAGGAGCCCCTTCAAGAGCGCCTCGGCCATGTTGCCCGTTCCGAGGAAGACCAGCTTCTTCCCGAGAGGCATGCGTCGAGCTTACCACCGCGGTCATGCCCGTCGACGAGAAGGCCCCCGGCCGAGGCCGGGGGCGGTCCCGGCGCGGGCGGCGCGATATGATCGACCGGTGGCGGTCCTGTTCGTCTTCGTCGACGGCGTGGGGGTGGGGGTGAAGGATCCGGAGTGGAACCCGCTTTCCCGGGCGGAGTTCTTGCTCTCGCGGTTCGCGGACGGGTCGGGGGCCGAGTTGCCCCGGGGAGGCCGGGCCGTAGCCGCCGACGCCACCTTGGGGGTCAAGGGTCGCCCCCAGTCCGCCACTGGGCAGGCGACCCTCCTCACCGGTACGAACGCGCCCCTGGCCCTGGGGCGCCACCTCCCCGGGTTCCCGAGCGAGCCCCTGCGGGCCCTCATCGGGGAGCGTTCCCTGTTCCGGACCGTGGCCGCGGCCGGCCGGACGGCACTCTTCGCGAACGCCTACCCGCTCGGTTACCTGCAGGCTTTGGGGATGGCGCCCGGGCCCGCGCCGCCGCCCATCGGTCGGCGCCGGGCCCGGCCGGCGGCGGCGGTCCTGGCCTGGGCGGCGGCGGCGGGGCGCTTTCGGACCTTCGAGGACGCCCGCCGGGGCGAGGGGCTCACCTCGGATCTGACCGGCCTGAGGGCCAACGGCTTCGGAGCCAACCTGAAGCCGCGGACGGGCGAGGAGGCGGCCGAGGTCCTCCTCCGCCTCGCGGCCGGAAAGGACCTCACCGCCTTCGAGTTCTACGAGACCGACGAGGCCGGCCACGCGCGCTCGATGGGGCGCGCACTCGAGGTGCTGGGACTCGTCGACCGATTCCTGCGCAGGATCGTTTCGGGCCTCGGCCCCGCGGACTCGCTCGTCGTGGCGAGCGACCACGGCAACCTCGAGGACCTGCGGACGCGCAATCACACGCTGGCGCCGGTCCCGGTGTTGGCCTTCGGGCCGGCGGCCGCGAAGGTCTTAGAGGTGCGGGATCTCACCGGGCTCGCGCCCCTCCTCCTCGAGTTCGCGGGGGCTTTGCCCCGCGGCGGCTAGGGGCCCCGGGGAGGCGGCTCGGACCAGGGCGCGGGGAGGATGGGGCTCCGCTCCCGCGACCGGCTCACCCGCTGCAGCTCGAGCTCCCCCACGAGGACGGCGGGCGCGACGGTGGAGACCGGCACGTACCCGCTCTCGGCTCCGCAATAGCCGTTGAAGACGCCGGCCGCCTCTCCGGTGGCGAGGATGCTGTTCAGGCTCGAGAGCGGCGTCCCCACGAGCTCCACCCCGCGGACCAGCTCCTCCTGCCCGGTGTGCGCATCCACCCGGTAGACGAGGCGGGGGGTCCCCTTGAAGGCCTGGTACCCGTATCCCGCCGTGTTGGTGTTGCCGGCGGTGATGTCCCGGATGACGAGCCCGAACGGCTTCCCCCGGCGGCGCGCCTCGGCCATGAGGGCCGCCTTCAGATCGGCCGGGGAGAGGGTACGGCGGGAGAGCACGATGAGGTTGGACATGCGGGCCATGGGGGCGCGGTTCCCCTGCGCCCGTCCGTGTCCGTTGGAGTGCTCGAAGGGGCGGACCGGCCGACGGGAGAGCAGGTAGCTTTCCAGCTTTCCCTCCCGCACCAGGACCGTCCGGCGGGCGGGCACGCCCTGGTCGTCGAAGGCGTAGCTCCCGTTCAAGCTGACGCCGTTCACCTCGAAGGCGGTGGGATCGTCCACGATGCTGAGGAAGGGGGGGAGGATGCTCCGCCCCACCTGACCGCGGAAGGTCTGCCCTTCCTGGTCGTCCTCGACCCGCTCGCCTTCGAGCCGGTGGCCGACCGCCTCGTGGAACAGCACTCCGGCGGCGTCGGGTTCGAGGAGCGCCGGCCCGCTGTAGGGATCGATGGTCGGGGCCCGGCGGAGGGCGAGGAGCTCCTCCACCACCTGGCCGGCCATCCGGAGGAGGGCCTCCCGTGAGGGGAGGCCGGCCTCGGAGGGCGAGTAGACGTCGCGGCCGTCCTCGAGCAGCTGGCCGTCGGGGGCGCGGGTCACGGCCCTGAGGTGGGCGGCGTACAGGGTCCGCTCGGCGATCTGGGCGGCGCCCTCGCTCGTCGCGAGCCAGCGCACCTCCTTCTCGGCGGTCAGCTTGAGCTCGGAGTCGAAGATCTCCGGGTGACCGCGGAAGGAGAGGGTCACCTCGCGCACGACCGCCCGCCAGCGGGGGCGATCGAAGGGGAAGGGGAGAGGGGGGTCCTGGTGCTCCCTCGGCTCCTCCCGCGAGAAGCTCGCCGGACGATCCTTCTCCTCCTCGAGGTACACCGCCTTCGATCTCTTCTTGAAGTAGGTGGCGAGCGCCTCCTTGTACTTCTCGTCGGTGGCGAGCCAGAGGGCGTTGCGGAGCGCGGTGGCGTCGTCGTCGAGGGGGGCTTCCTTGGGGGCGTAATAGGTGGGCCCGTCGTCCCCTCCCCCGAGGACGATGGTGGTCTCGTCGCCGGATGAAGAGTCGAAGTCGTAGCTCCCGACCCGGAGGTCGACCTGGAGGTCGCTGTCGCGACGCTCGCGGTCCGCGAACACGGCACCGTAGCGGCCGGACAGGTCGCGGCGGACCGCGTCGGTGATCCGGTAGGCGAGGAAGAAGGGGGCCTCGAAGCCCGGGAGCCGCAGGCGCTCCATCGAGCGCGTGATCTCCGCCTGCATCGCCGAGAGCGTGCCGAGGCGGGGGTCCGAGGGGGCTCCCCGGGCCGGCCCGCAGAGGGCGGCGAGGACGAGTCCCACGGGAAAGGCGGACGGGGTACGCACGCCCCATCCCTAGCACGCCGCGCCAAAGGGCGAGGAGCTCGGTCCTTTGGGAAAGGGGACACTAAACCCTCTTGGAGGGCGAAATCGCCCGGGAGGGACACGGCCAGCGACGGCGGAGGGGGATCCGAGCCAGGCCTCGCCCCGTCGCGAATCCCCGCGGTGAAGGTCCTTGGCGCTCCCAGGGGGCCCCGGAGCGGTCGCCTCTTCGCTCTCTTACGAGCGGCGCTCTTGAGGCGAGCGCTCGCTCTCGGGTGCAGGGGCGACAAGGGCTCCGACCGGCGGGCCGAGGAGGCCCCCGCTGGGCGGTCGTCCGCCGCGGTCTTCCCTCGAAGCGAGGCGTCCCAGGGGCCTTGGGAGAGGGACCCACACCTCGGGTCATGGCGGACTTTGGGTGGGGGGAAAACGCGCCCGGACTCGGAAGGACCGGGGGAGCCGGTGTCCCTCGTTCCGAGGACGGCGCTCCGCCCCCTAAAGCCCGCCGGGGGCGACTCCCGCCGGCGGCCGGGAGCCCGAGGACTCACTCGGCCGAGAGTGGGCCACCAAGAGGCGGTTGACCGATGCCATTCAATTGACTACTCTCAAAATCAAGTTTTCGGAAGACGATTTTGAAGGGTCTCGTTTCAATGGATTACCTTCTCCCTCTCGACGAGATCGCCCGCCTGGAGCGGGAACGGGCCTCGGGGATCACGAGCGGAGAGGTGGTCCGGCTGTTCGAGTCGAGGGGGGCCCGGCTCTCGGCGGCCACCTTCCGCAAGTACGTGCAGCTCGGCCTTCTCCCCCGCAGCCGGCGGGTGGGCCGCAAGGGGAAGCACACCGGCTCGACCGGGCTTTACCCGGTGTCGGTGGTGCGGCGGGTGGCGGTGATCAAGCGGATGATGGCCGAGGGGTACACGGTGGAGGACATCCGCGGGAGCTTCGTGACCCTGCGGAACCGGCTGGAGGACGTGGAGAAGGGGCTCGGGGACCTGGTGGCGGAGCTGGCCCGCAAGGCGCGGGCGCACCCGCGCCGGCGGCAGTTCGAGGTGGAACTCGTGCGGGCCGAGCGCGAGGCGCGCGCGGCCCTCCGGCGGATCGAGAGGGTTGGGGGTGCGGTGGCGACGGTCGCGGCGGCGAGGGCCGCGACCGGATAGCCACCGGGGCGCCGGCCCGGCGCTCGTGGACGGCGGCGAGCGGCGCCCGGGCGGCGCCGCCAGGTGGACGGGTGGGAGGGCAGGGGATGAACGAGTTCAAGGGGACGGTGGAGTCGCCCGTCGGGCCGGGCGAGGAGCAAAGCGCGGACCAGGAGGCGGAGGGCAAGCGGGGCAGGCGGCGTTCTCGGACCATGTCCCGCAAGGAGATCGCCCGGGAGCTACGGAGGCAGCGCGCCTTCGGCCTGGTGGACCGCGAGCTGGAAGAGGTGATCCGGGAGATCGAGGCCACCCGGCCGCGCTCGCGCGCCGATTGCGCCAGTGGTCCGCGGCCGTGCATGTTCATCTCCTGCAAGCACCACCTCTACCTGGACGTGAACCCGGCCACCGGCTCCATCAAGCTCAACTTCCCGGACATGGAAGTCTGGGAGCTGGCCGAGACCTGCGCCCTCGACGTCGCCGACCGCGGCGGCATCACCCTCGAGGAGGTGGGGTCGATCATGAACCTCACCCGCGAGCGGATCCGCCAGGTGGAGACCCGGGGCCTGCTGAAGCTCCGGGCCCTGACCGAGGACGACCCCAAGGCCGCGCCTCCCCCCGACGACGAGAGCTAGACGGGGAGTCCCCCGGCCGTTGCGCTCGTTGCAAGGCCCGCCCGGCTCCGGTACAAGGCACCCCTTTGAAGGGGAGGTGCTCGCATGATCCGCCGCGCCCTCGTCTCGGTCTTCGACAAGTCTGGCCTCGTCCCCTTCGCCAGGCGCCTCGCGGCCCGAGGGGTGGAGATCCTGTCCACCGGCAACACCGAGCGGGCGCTTCGCGAGGCGGGGGTCCCGGTCCTTTCCGTTGGCGAGCACACCGGCGCGCCCGAGATCCTGGGCGGCCGGGTGAAGACCCTGCATCCGCGGATCCACGGCGGCATCCTCTACCGGCGCGGTCTCTCCTCCGACGAGGCCGACGTGGAGGCCCGGGACATCCCTCCCATCGACCTCGTGGTCGTGAACCTCTACCCCTTCCGGGAGGCCGTCTCGGCGGGGCGATCGTTCGAGGACTGCGTCGAGATGATCGACATCGGCGGACCCGCCATGGTCCGGTCCGCCGCCAAGAACGCCGCCCATGTGGGCGTCTTGGTCGACCCGGCCGACTACGACCGGGTGGGGGAGGAGATCGAGGCCCGGGGATCGCTCAGCGAGGCCACCCGGTTCCATCTCATGAAGAAGGCCTTCGCCCACACCGCGGCCTACGACGCCGCCATCGCCGAGTACCTCACCGCCCGGACCGACCCGGCCGCCGCCCCGGCGCGGTTCCCGGGAAGCTTGTCGGTCGTGTTCGACAAGGTGAAGGACCTCCGCTACGGCGAGAATCCGCACCAGGCGGGCGCACTCTACCGGGCCGCTCTCGAGCCGGACGAGCCCACCGTCTCCTTCGCCCGCGTCCTGCAAGGGAAGGAGCTCTCCTACAACAACCTTCTCGACCTCGAGTCGGCGCTCAACGCGGTGAAGGAGTTCGACGGGGGCGCCTGCGTCGTCGTGAAGCACAACACGCCCTGCGGGGTGGCCCTCTCGGCCACGCCCGCCGAGGCGTTCGCCCGTGCCCGCGCCTGCGACCCGGTGTCGGCCTTCGGCGGGATCGTGGCGCTGAACCGTCCCGTCGACGGGCCGGCGGCACGGGAGCTCACGGACCTCTTCCTGGAGTGCGTCATCGCCCCCGCCTTCGACGAGCCGGCCCGCGCGGCGCTCGCCGCCAAGAAGGGGCTGCGCCTCCTCGAGGCCCCCCGCCTGGCCGATGGGCGATCGTCCTGGCGCCGCCGCCCCGGGGAGGAGCGCGAGCTGCGCTCGATCACCGGCGGGCTCCTCGTCATGGAACGCGACCTCGGGACGGTGCGGCGGGAGGAGCTGAGGGTCTTGACCCGGCGCGCGCCCACCGAGGACGAGTGGAGGGATCTTCTCTTCGCCTGGAAGGTCGTGAAGCACGTGAAGTCGAACGCGATCGTGTTCGCCAGGGAAGAAAGGACGGTCGCGATCGGGGGAGGTCAGACGAGCCGGGTCGAGTCGGTCAAGACCGCGGTCATGAAGGCCCAGCTCCCCCTCAAGGGCTCGGCGGTCGCCTCCGACGCCTTCTTCCCCTTCCGCGACGGGGTGGACGCGATCATCGCGGCCGGAGCCACCGCCGTCATCCAGCCCGGTGGCTCGGTCCGGGATGCCGAGGTGGTGGCGGCCGCCGAAGAGGCGGGGATCGCCATGGTCGCGACCGGAATGCGGCACTTCCGGCACTGACCGCTCCCGAGCCGGGCGAGGGGCCCCTCTCCTTTAAGGGAAGGCCGCTCTCTCTCGTCCCGGCGCGGCCGGGCGCCGGGAAGCGAACGGCCCGTGAGGGGGGGCGCGAATTCTGCTATAGGACCGGTTCTCATGCGTGTCCTGGTGGTCGGCTCCGGTGGTCGCGAGCACGCCCTCGTCTGGAAGATCGCGAAGAGCCCGCTCGTCGGCTCCCTCCATGCGGCCCCAGGAAACCCCGGGATGGCGCCTCTCGCCGACCTCGTGCCTATCGCCGCCGACGACGTGACCGGGATCGTCCGCTGGTCTCGAGAGATGAAGGTCGATCTCGTGGTGATCGGCCCGGAGGCACCGCTCGTCGCCGGGCTGTCCGACGCTCTCGCCGCCCTGGGCATCCCCGCGTTCGGCCCCTGCGCCAGGGCGGCTCGGATCGAGGGATCGAAGGCCTTCGCCAAGGAGGTGATGGCCGCCGCGGGGATCCCCACCGCCCCCTACGGCGTCTTCACCGAGGTGGAGCCCGCGCTCGCCTGGGCGCGCCGCCTCTTTGGTCGGGTGGCGGTGAAGGCGGACGGCCTGGCGGCGGGCAAGGGGGTGGTGGTGTGCGATGGCCTTCCCCAGGCGGAGCGGGCCCTCCGGGCCATGCTCCAGGAGAACGCCTTCGGCGCGGCGGGGGCGCGCGTGGTCGTCGAGGAGCGGATGGAGGGGGCGGAGGCGAGCTGCATCTGCTTCACTGACGGAGAACGGATCCGGATGCTGGCCGCCGCCCAGGACCACAAGCGCGTAAGAGACGGGGATCTCGGGCCGAACACCGGGGGCATGGGCGCCTTCTCCCCCACCCCCACGGTGCCGCCCACCCTCCTCGAGCGGGTGGAGCGGGAGGTGCTCCTGCCGGCGGTACGAGAGCTATCTCGGCGCGGCCTTCCCTTCCGGGGGGCGCTCTACGCCGGCCTCATGCTCACCCGCGACGGACCCCGGGTGGTGGAGTTCAACGCCCGGCTGGGCGACCCCGAGACCCAGCCGACCCTCCTGCGGCTCCAGAGCGACCTCGTCCCGGCCTTGTGGGGGGCCGCCCGCGGCGACCTCTCCGGCGTCGAGTTCGCGTTCGACCCGCGCGCGGCGGTGGCGGTGGTCCTCGCCGCCGAGGGCTATCCCGGCCCGGTGGCGAAGGGGGACGCGATCGCCGGCCTTTCGGGCCCGTTCGGCGAGGGTGTCGAGGTGTTCCAGGCGGGCACGGCCCGTTCGCCCGATGGCCGCATCGTGACCGCCGGGGGGCGGGTGCTCTCGGTGTGCGCCCTGGGCGAGGGGCTCGAGGAGGCCGCGGCCCGGGCCTACGCCGCCCTTCAAGGGATCGCCTTCCGTGGCATGCACTACCGCAAGGACATCGGGAAGAAACCGTGACCACACCACTCGTCCTCATCCTCATGGGCTCGGACTCCGACTGGGAGGTGATGTCGGAGACGTGCAAGGCCCTCGACGACCTGGGCGTGCCGAGCGAGGTCCACGTCTCCTCCGCCCACCGCACGCCCGCGAGGACCGGTCAGCTGGCGCGCGAGGCCTCGGGGCGCGGGATCGAGGTGATCGTGGCCGGCGCCGGGGCGGCGGCTCACCTCGCAGGCGTGTGCGCCGCCGAGAGCGAGTTGCCGGTCCTGGGCGTGCCGCTCGCCTCGAGCGACCTCTCCGGCCTCGACGCCTTGCTCTCCACCGTGCAGATGCCGGCCGGCGTCCCGGTGGGCACCCTCGCCATCGGCAAGGCAGGGGCCCGCAACGCCGGGCTCTTGGCGGCGCGCATCGTGGCCCGGGCGCACCCGGAGGTGGAGGAGCGGATCAGGGCCCAGCGCGAGAGGATGGCGAAGGAGGTCTTGGAGAAGGACGCGCGGCTCGGGGCCAAGCTCAAGGGAGGGGAGGTCCCCTAGAGAGGGGCCGGTTCAAGGAGGAAGGAGTCGAAAGGCGGACCTCCCCATCGAACCGCCCCCTCCGGAGGGCTGACCGAAAGAAGATGCCCCTCCTCGATCGCTACCTCGCCCGAGAGATCCTGCCGCCCATGGCGGCCGGGCTCCTCTTCCTCACCCAGCTCCTGCTCGCCACCCAGGTCCTGACCCAGGCGAGCGTCCTCTTCGGCGCGGGCGTTTCCCTCGCGGACCTGGGGCTCGTGATCTTCTTCCTCCTTCCCTACTTCGTCGGATTCGTGCTCCCCGTGGCCTTCCTCCTAGGCGTGGTGCTCGGGGTGGGCCGGCTCTCGGGGGACCGCGAGGTGGTGGCCCTGGGCGCGGCGGGCCTCTCGCCGCTCAGGCTCGTACGCGTTCCCCTGCTCCTTTCCCTCGGGGCAGCAGGGCTGGGACTGTGGCTCGCCCTGTTCCTCGAGCCGGCGGGGATGCGCTCGGTCCGCACGCTCATGAACGAGATCGTGAAGCGCAACGTCTCGAGCGAGGTTCGAGCCGGGACCTTCTACGAGCAGATCCCCGGTTACACCCTGTACGCCGAGCGGGCGGCGGGGGGCTCGTGGGAAAACGTTCTCATCCAGGACCGCACCAACCCCGATGTCGCGGTCCTCTCTCTCTCCCGGCGTGGTCGGCTCGAGCCGGTGGGGGAGGGGCAGGAGATGCGGCTCGGCCTCGAGGACGGCGAGCTGCACCGCGAGGAGGTGCGCTCCGACGGGTACGTCCTCGCGGTGTTCGATCGGGCGGAGCTCGTCCTGGGGCTTGGGGGCGGGTTTGCCGCCCGGGCCGAGGGCCTGGGCCGAAACGCCCGGGGGATCTCGCTCGCCGAGACGCGGGCGCAGATCGCCGACGCGTACGCGCGGGGAAGGCCGGATGAGGCCTGGTACATCGAGGGCCACCTCCACCGGAAGGTGGCGGCGGCCCTGGTGGTCTTCTCCTTCGCGCTCCTGGGCGTGCCACTCGGGGCCTCCGGGCGGGCGGGGCGAGCCTTCGGCGCCGGGGCGACCCTTCTCGTCATGGTGGCGCACTACATCCTGCTCCGGGCGGGGCAGATCCTGGTTCAGCGGGGGACCGTCCCGGCCTGGTTGGGGCTCGAGCTCGGGAACGCGGTGGTGGCCTTGGTCGGGCTCCTCTTGCTCCTGCGGATGGCGCTGCGCGGGACGGGAGCGGTGCGGTGATCCTCTTCCGGCACGTCGCCGCCCGCACCGCCTGGGCCATCCTGGCTGCGATGATCGGGATCGTGACCATCTACCTGGCGGTCGACTACGTCGACAACTCCGGGTCGTACACCGGCCCGGGCTGGATCCCCGCGGTGCTCGAGCTGTACGTCAACATGGCGGTGGTGGTGATCCGGCAGGTGGCCCCCGCCGCCATGCTGCTCGGGGCGGGCATCGCCGTCTCGGGGCTGCGCCAGACCCGGGAGTACACGGCCATGCGGGCGGCTGGGCTCGGGCCCTGGTTCGTCTCCACGCCCGTCATCCTCGTGGTGTTCCTGTCCGGGGCGGGGCTCGTCCTCCTCCACGACGCCTGGGGCGTGCAGGCGGTGGAGCGGGTGGAGGCGATCCGCGCCTTTCGATTCAACAAGGGGGGGGACCGGCAGGCGTGGGAGGAGGCCCGCGCGCCCAAGCGCTGGTTCCGGGGTCACGACGGCCACCACCTGTACCACTTGAGGGGCATCCTTCCGGAGGGAGGGTTCGAGGGGGTCACGGTGCTCGAGCTCTCAAAGGACTTCCGCCTCGCCCGCCGGATCGATGCGCGCGCCATGCGGCCGTTCGGGGCGGAGTGGGTCCTCGAGGACGTGGTCGATCGGAGCTTCTTTCCCGGCGGCCGCCTGTCCGTGGTCGAGGCGGCGGAGCGCCTCTACCGCTTCGACGAGCCGCCGGACGCGTTTGCCGTGGTGCCCGGGAACCCCGCCCAGATGCGGTGGAGGCGGCTCGTAGAGCAGATCGCCGTCCGCTCGCGCATCGGCCTGCCGGTGGCCGATTTCGAGCTGGAGCGGGACAACCGGCTCGCCTACCCCCTGGCCGGCGTGCCCGGAGCGCTCCTCGCCATCGCCCTGGCGCTCCGCCAGAACCGCAGGGGCCACGTCGCGACGGCGCTCGTGGAGTCGGTGGGGGTGTCCTTGCTCTTCTGGTCCGTGCAGGGGATCACCTGGGCGCTCGGCCTCTCGGGAAGGGTCGAGCCGTGGATCGCCGCCTGGGCTCCCGACCTCGCCTTCCTGGTCGCCGGGGCTCTGGCGGTGCAAAGGTCGCGTTAGACTTCTTCTCTTGTGGAAGAACCCGTCGACATGGACCGCATCGAGGCGGCCGCGGAGGTTCTCCGGCGGGGAGGCATCGTGATCTACCCGACGGAGACCTTGTACGCGCTCGGGGCGCGGGCGGACCGGGAGCCCGTTCTTCGGCGGCTCGCCTTGGCGAAGCTGAGGCCCGAGGGGAAGCCGCTTCCCCTCGTCGCCGCGGATCTTGCGCAGGTGCAAGGGGTGGCCCGGCTCGAGGGGAAGGCCCTCCGGGTGGCGGAGCGGCTCTGGCCGGGAGCCTTGACGCTCGTCCTCCCGGCGCTTGCCGGGTTGAGCCCGGCGGTGACGGCGGGGAGCGGAACGGTGGGGATCCGCATCCCGGGAAGCCCCCTCGCCCGGGCGCTGGCGGGGCGGGCGGGCTACGCGCTGGTGTCGACCTCGGCCAACCCGGCGGGGGGACCTTCGCCCGCCCGGGTGGAGGACCTCGACCCCGCCCTGCTCGCTCGGGTCGATCACGTGCTCGACGGCGGGCCCACGCCAGGCGGTCTCCCGAGCACGGTGGTGCAGATCGAGGGGGGTCTGGTCCGCCTGCTCCGCGAGGGTGCTGTCCCTCTTTCCGCCGTCGTAGAGGCGGCGGGGTGACCTGCGGCGGGGGCGGGTGCCCCGCCTGGTCGCTCGGGTCCGCCTTGCACCGTTCGGGGGGGCGATCTACGGTCCGCCGCGGATGGCGGAGATCGTGCCCTTCCGCGCGGTCCGGTTCGCCGAGCGCAGAGGGCGGGCGCTCGCCGACCTCCTCGCCCCGCCGTACGACCTCGTCTCCCCACGGGACGCGGCCGAGCTCCGCGCCCGAAACCCGCGGAACATCGCTCACCTCTCCGCCGCCGACCTCGAGGGGACGATCCCCGGGCCCCGCTTCGCCCGGGCGGCGCAGGAGTGGACGCGCTGGCTGGCCGAGGGGGTGCTTGAGCGCGACGCCTCGGCCTCTTTTTACCCGGTGGAGCAGGCGTTCTTTGCGCCCGACGGGCACCAGCTCAGGCGGCGCGGTTTCGTGGCGGCGCTCAGGTTGCACGACCTCTCCGAGGGCGTGGTCATCCCCCACGAGCGAACCCACCCGGCCATCGAGCAGGAGCGGCTCGAGTTGCTCCGGGCCTCGGGGGTGAACTTCTCGGCGCCGCTCGGCCTCTACGCGGACGAGCGGGGGCAGGTCGAGGCGGCGCTCGACGAGGCCACTTCCGGCTCTCCCGTCTCCGACACCGACACGGAGGACGGCGTCCACCTCCGCCTCTGGCAGGCGGAACGGCCCGAGTCGCAGGCGCGCCTCGCCGCGCTCGTCGAGGACCAGCGGGTGATCCTCGCCGACGGCCACCATCGCTACCTCGCCGCCCTGGCCTACGAGCGGGCTCTGGACGCGGCCACCAAGGGTCTCCCCCCGGGGGGAGGCCACCGCTACGTGCTCGCCATGCTGTGCGCCCTCTCCGACCCGGGGCTCGTGGTCTACCCCGTGCACCGCCTGGTCCGGGGCCTTCCCGGTTTCTCGCTCGGCCCCTTCCTCGCGGCCCTCTCCCGCTTCTTCGCGGTGGAGACCCTGGAGGAGGACCTCCGGCGCCCGGCCGGCCGGGCCTGGGCCGTGTCGCGCCTGGCGGAGCACGCCAGCCGGTCGATGGCCTTTCTCATGATCTCCGCCGAGGACCAGAGGGCCAGAATCCTCACCCTCCGGGACGACGCCGACCTCGATGGCGCCGGAGTGACGCCCGGCGAGACCGGCCGGATGATCGACGTGAACGTCCTCCACGAGCTCGTTCTCGGCCACCTCCTCGGCATTCCCCCGGAGGCGATCCTTCGCCAGGAGCACCTCTCCTATGCCCGCGACGCGGAGGAGGCGGTGGTCCGGGTCCTCTCGGGGGAGCACGCGCTCGGGTTCCTCGTGAACCCCGCCCCCCTCTGGCAGGTGCGGGTGCTGGCGGAGGCCGGGGGCACGACTCCGCCCCGCTCCACCCTCTTTCTGCCCGCCCTGCCCGCCGGGCTGGTGATGCGCGAGGTGGACCCGCACGGCCCGGCCTGAACCTTCCCCCTCGCCCGCGACTGCGCTAGAACACGCCCCATGCCCTATCCGCGGGAACGGCCTCGACGTCTTCGCCGATCGGAGGCGCTGCGGAGCCTTGTGCGGGAGACCACCCTCGCGCCCGACGATCTGGTCTGGCCGCTCTTCGTGGTCCCCGGGAGGCGGGTGAAGAACCCCGTCCCGAGCATGCCGGGGGTCTTCCAGCTCTCGGTCGACGAGCTCGTGGCCGAGGCGCAGGCCGGCTACGAGGTGGGGGTCCGGTCCGTCATCCTCTTCGGCATCCCCGAGGCGAAGGACGCTCAGGGGTCCGGCGCCTGGGACGAGAACGGCGTGGTCCCGCGGGCGGTCCGGGCGCTCAAGGAGACCGTCCCCGGGCTCGTGGTGATGACCGACGTCTGCCTGTGCGAGTACACCGACCACGGCCACTGCGGGGTGCTCCGGCCGCCCACCGCCGGGGGGCCGGGGCAGGAGCAGACGGTCGACAACGATCTCACCCTGCCGCTCCTGGGGCGGGAGGCGGTGGCCCATGCCCGGGCGGGCGCGGACCTCGTCGCCCCCTCCGACATGATGGACGGCCGGGTGGGGGCGATCCGGGCCGCCTTGGACGGGGCCGGCTTCCCCGACGTGCCCATCCTCTCCTATGCGGCCAAGTTCGCGGGGGCCTTCTACGGCCCGTTCCGGGATGCCGCCGAGAGCGCGCCGCGGGAGGGCCCCGGCATCCCCAGAGATCGCAAGTCGTACCAGATGGATCCGGCCAACGCGCGCGAGGCCTTGCGGGAGGTGGAGCTGGACGTCGGGGAGGGGGCCGATCTCGTGATGGTGAAGCCGGCCGTCCCGTACCTCGACATCGTCCGGCTGGTCAAGGACCGGTTTCTTTTGCCCACCGCCGCCTACCACGTGTCCGGGGAGTACGCGATGATCAAGGCGGCGGCCCTCCGGGGATGGATCGACGAGGACCGAGTGGTGCTGGAGACGCTCACCTGCTGCCGGCGCGCCGGAGCGGACCTCGTGCTCACCTACTACGCCCGCCACGCGGCCGAGCTCCTCACCGGGAAACGGCCTTGAGCGTGCGCCCCGCCCCGAGCGAGCCGGGAAGGTACAAGGTGGTCGAGGTCTCGCCGGTGTCGGAGGAGACCCTGGAGGACGCGCTGAACCGCTACACCGCCCAGGGGTGGAGCTTCGAGTCTCTGCACTTCGTCTCCCGCGAGGGCTCGCACCGCCCCGCCCTCGCCTACCTTTTCCTGGTGCGCGGGAAGCCCTGAGCCCGGGGGCGGGCCCGGGGAGAGCCCTCGACCCATGCGCGACGCGCGACGAGACGGCAGCCCGTACCCGAAGGCCGACCTGACCCTGCGCGGGCTGGCGCGCCTCGTCGACCTGGCCATCGCCCTTTCGGTGACGAAGATCGCGGTCCCCGTCGGCCCCTTGCTCGCGGTCCTCTACCTGCTCGTGGCGGACGGCCTCCTAAACGGGCAATCGGTGGGCAAGCGCCTCTTCGGCGTCCGGGTGGTGGTGGTGCCGCGCCGGGCCCCGGCCGGCTACCACGAGTCGCTCCTGCGGAACGCCCCCTTCGCCCTCGTGGCGGTCTTCTGGTCGGTGCCGCTCCTCTGGCCGGTGCTGCTCGCCGCGGGCCTGCCCATCGTGGCCTTCGAGAGCTACATGATCCTCACCGACCGGCTGGGCATCCGGATCGGCGACATCTTCGCGGACACCCAGGTGGTGGACGGGAAGGTTTTGGCCAAGGGGGAGGTGGGGCAGCCCCTGGCGCCGGCCGCGCCCGCCCCACCGGGCTCGTCGGCGAGAGCCCGCACCGGCTGTTCCGGCGGCGCCCGCGCCGCGGCCTAGAGCCCCGCCATGCGCATCGCCCTGACCCACAACCTGCGACTCTCCGACGCCGAGGACGAGGCCGAGTTCGACACCCGCGAGACCATCGACGCCCTGGCGGGCGCCATCGAGCGGCTGGGGCACCGGGTCGAGCGGATCGAGGTCTCCGGGCCCGCCTCGCGCACGGTGGCGCGGCTCGAGGCCTTCGGGCCGGACCTGATCTTCAACACCGCCGAGGGGCGCCGGGGCCGCTTCCGCGAGGCCTTCTTCCCCGCGCTCTTCGACGAGCTGGGGATGCCCTACACCGGGTCGGACGCCTACGCCCTGGCGCTAACCCTCGACAAGCAGCTTACGAAGCTCGTGCTTTCGCAGCACGGCGTGTCCACCCCGCGCTGGCAGTTCCTCGAGGACCCGGCCCGGCTCCAGGCGAACGCGCTGCGCTACCCGGTGATCGTGAAGCCGAACTTCGAGGGGAGCTCCAAGGGCATCACCCAGGACTCGGTGGCCGAGGACCCGGTCCGGCTCCACGAGGTGGTGCGGGACTCGCTCACCCGCTACCCGGCCGGCCTTCTGGTGGAGGAGTTCGTCCGAGGCCGCGACCTGACGGTGCCCTTCCTCGAAGCGGCCGCCCCGGAGCGGAACGGGGTGCTCGAGCCGGTCGAGTACCTCATCGACCCATCCGCCGGGGAGGGGCGCCGCTACGACATCTACGACTACGACCTCAAGACCCGGCTCGAGCGCTACGTGACGGTGCGGGCGCCGGCCCGGATCAAGCGCTCCCAGGCCGAGCGGATCCTGGGCATCTGCGGCCTCGTCTACCGCGAGCTCGGGATCCGCGACCTGGGCCGGATCGACCTGCGCCTGGGCGAGGACGGCTCGATTCACTTCCTCGAGCTGAACGCCCTGCCCTCGCTCGAGCCGGGGGCCGGCATCTACGCGGCGGCGGCCCTGGAAGGGCTCCACCAGGACGCGGTGCTCGGCGCGGTCATCCAGAGCGCGGTGGCCCGTCACGGCATCGTCGAGAGGCCCACCCGCCGGGGCCGTCCCCGCCGCACCGAGTCGCTCAAGGTCGGCTTCACCTTCAACGTGAAGCGGGTCACCCCCGACCTCTCCGGCGACCAGGACGACGAGGCGGAGTACGACTCCCCGAAGACCCTCCAGGCCATCCGCGAGGCGATCGCCAGCTGGGGGCACGAGGTGGTGGACCTCGAGGCCACTCAGGACCTGCCCCTGGTCCTCGCCTCCACCCCGGTGGACGTGGTCTTCAACATCGCCGAGGGGTTCAAGGGGCGGAGCCGGGAATCGCAGGTGCCCTCGCTCCTGGAGCTCCTCGACATCCCCTACCCCGGCTCGGACCCGGCGGCGCTCTCCGTCTCGCTCGACAAGGCCCTCGCCAAGCGCATGGTGCGCACCCACGGGATCCTCACCCCCGACTACGCGGTCCTGAACACCGGAAAGGAGCGCCTGCCCCGGGAGCTGGAGTTCCCGCTGCTCGTGAAGCCGGTGGCGGAGGGCACCTCCAAGGGCGTGACCCGCAAGTCCATCGTCCACGACGACGGAGAGCTGCGCGAGGTGGCGCGGGAGCTCATCGGCAAGTACCGCCAGCCCGCCCTGGTGGAGCGCTACATCGCTGGGCGCGAGTTCACGGTGGGGCTCCTCGGCGAGCGGAGGCCTCGGGTGCTCCCGCCGATGGAGATCGTCTTCCTCGACCGGGACGATCCCACCCCCATCTACTCGTTCGAGATGAAGCAGGACTGGAACGACCAGATCCGCTACGAGGTCCCGGCCCCGCTCTCGCCCCGGGAGCTGGATCGCCTGGAGAGGGCGGCCCGCGAGACCTTCACCGCGCTCGGGTGCCGGGACGTGGCCCGGCTCGACTTCCGCATCGATTCCGAGGGGCGCATCTTCTTCATCGAGTGCAACCCCTTGCCCGGGCTGGCCCCGGGCTGGTCCGACCTCGTCCTCATCGCCCAGGCGGCGGGGATCGACTACCGGAGCCTCATCGGCGAGATCCTCTCCTTCGCCATCCGCCGCTACGAGGAGCGGGAGCGGGAACGGGAGCGGGCCCGGCGCGCCCAGGCGGCGGCGGAGCGGGAGAGCGCCCAGGCTCGGGGGGAGAACGGGGGGGGAGAGGTTTCGCCCCTTTCCCGGAACGGCGAGCCGACCCGCCGGGAGGAGGCCTAAGGCCCGCGGGCTCTCAAGACTTCTTGAACGCCTCGTACGAGAACTTCTGGCCCCCCACGCTCGCCTCGTACATGAGGCCCGCCTTCGTCATGGTGAACACCGCCACCCCGCGCTCGTACTTCGCGTTGGCGGAGGCGCCGGCCGCGGCCGCCACGGCGCTCACCTGGGCGGCGAGCGCGAAGTTGCCCTTCTTGAAGTCGTTGAGCGAGGCGGCGTCCTCGAAGAAGATGAGCTCGGAGTAGGCCTGTCCCCCGAGCTGA
Organism: Anaeromyxobacter sp.; assembly: GCA_035686075.1. Lineage (GTDB taxonomy): Bacteria > Myxococcota > Myxococcia > Myxococcales > Anaeromyxobacteraceae > Anaeromyxobacter. The sequence continues at coordinate 35,169 of DASRZU010000026.1, read as the reverse complement.
AAGCCGATCGTTACCTGGACGAGCTTGGCCTTTCCCACCGCCGCGCCGTGCTCGAAGAGGATCCCCGAGCCGCCCGCCCCGCCGATGCCGATGGCCCCCTTGCCCACCGTGGGGAAGACCACCCATCCGGCGGCGCTCGCGAAGAACTTCGAGAGCGAGGGATCGGTCTTCTTGAAGACGTCGGCCGTGTCCTGTGCCTCCTTGACGGAGTCGTCGGCGAGGGCGGGCCGGGGGGGGCCGGCGAGGAGCACCGCAACGAGGGCGAAGGCCATCCCGGCGGCGGGGCGGGTCTGAGAGATCATCGCGAGTTCCCTTTCCTTTCGCGTTCGACGCCCGCTCGGGGACTAGCGAGGTCGGGCGGCCGGGAATGGTCCCCCATTTCTGCTGCCCGGTGCGGACCCCAGAAGGGGCGCATACCGGCCGCACGGTGAACCTCTCCTCCGGATCGAGGAGGCGACCTCTTCCGAAGGCTCTCCTTCGCGGCTCGACCAAGGCCGGCCGGGGTTTTCGCGCGCGCCGCCGAACTGGGCTATTGCTGTCCCATGCCAGAGGGGAAGGACGCCCACTCCCGGTGCAGGGCCCGCGACCTGGGGATCTCGCTCGGTCGGTTCAAGACGGGCCGCTTCAATGCCATCACCGACGTGGGGGGGGTCCGGGTGGGGCACTCGACGCTCATCCGGGGATCGGGCCCGCTCAAGGTGGGGAGGGGGCCGGTCCGTACCGGCGTGACCGCGATCCTTCCCAACACCACCAACATCTTCGAGGAGCGGGTGGTGGGAGGTGGCTTCGTCTTGAACGGCGCCGGCGAGGTCTCGGGCATGACCCAGCTGCTCGAGTGGGGCCTCGTGGAGACCCCCATCTTCCTCACCAACACGCTCTCGGTGGGCGCGGTATCCGACGCGGCGGTGAAGTGGATGGTCGATCGCTACCCCGGCATCGGGGACGAGCACGACGTCATCATCCCGCTCGTGGGAGAGTGCGACGACTCCTGGCTCAACGACATCGCCGGTCGCCACGTGAAGGAGGAGCACGTGGCCGAGGCCCTGCGCACGGCCGGCGACGGGCCGGTGGCCGAGGGGAACGTGGGGGGGGGCACGGGGATGATCACCTGCGACTTCAAGGCGGGGATCGGCACCTCCAGCCGAAAGCTCCCCGAGGCGCTGGGCGGCTACACCGTGGGGATCCTGGTGATGTCGAACTTCGGGGTGATGCGCCAGCTGCGGGTGGGCGGGCTGCCGGTGGGTGAGGTGCTCGACGCCCGTTACCAGGAGCCGCGGGCCCGGCGGCACAAGGACTACGGGTCGATCATCGCGGTCATCGCCACCGACGCCCCCCTCATCACCCACCAGCTGAACCGGCTCGCCAAGCGGGCGGCGCTGGGCATCGGTCGGGTCGGTTCGACGGCCATGCACGGATCGGGAGAGATCGTGCTCGCCTTCTCCACCGCCAACCAGGTGCCGCGCGAGACCCGGAAGATGGTCTACCGCATGAAGATCCTTCTCGACCAGCGGCTCGACCCGCTCTACGAGGCGGTGATCGAGGGGACGGAGGAGGCGATCCTGAACGCGCTGTGCATGGCGGAGGACATGGACGGCGTGAACGGGAACCTGTGCCAGGCCCTGCCGCTCGAGGATGTGAAGGAGCTCGTCACCGCCTGGCAGGCGGAGAGCGCGCGCCAGGCGGCGGCCCCGCCGCCGGGGAACCTGCGCCCGCCCGCACCCGGCGAACAGGCCCGGCGAGCATCGGCCGGGGCCGCCCGGCCCTCCGCGGTGCGCGGCGCCGAGGGCATGGCCCGGCCGGATCGCCCGCCGGGGGTCCCAGGAACCACCCGGGTCGAGCGTCCCGACGGTCGCTCGGATTCGGTCCCGGCCCGGCGGGAGGGGGAGAGGGAGGCCGCCGCTCGGTCCCCGAACGACGACGGGGGCACGGGGGGCAAAGGGGAGGGGACACCCGAGAGGTGATCGGTCTGCCCGGCCGTGCTATACACGCGCCCCCGAACGTTGACCGGGCGCCCCGAGGAGGAAGGATGGCCAACTCGAAGAGCAAGCACATCCGCGTGAAGACGCGCCGCCGCCAGCGGTGGAAGGCCCGGAAGAAGCGCCAGAAGGCCGCGACGAAGGCCGCCGCGAAGAAGTAGGCCGGCGGATGCTTCGACGCTCGCCCCAGGAAACAAGAGCCAGAGGCCGATGCGGCGACGGAGGTTGATTCGGTCCGTGGCGAATCGCCCGCCCGGGGCGAAACGGCCTTGACGCCCGTCGGAGAGCCGGGTTACTCACTGCCCTTCTCGCGGGCCCACAAGGGGACCGCGGGGGTGATTTGGATCTGGGTAAGTTCCTTGAGATGTTGCGGGATCGGCTCATCCACCGGTCCCAGATCGGGAGGCTGAGGCTCGATCAGGTCGCGACCCGCCGCCGCCTCGACGAGGCGCTCCGGGAGCTCGGGAGGAGATACTCTCTCCTGGTCGAGGGCGGGTCCTGGGAGGTCCCGCCGGAACTCACACCGGCGGTGGAGGAGGTAGAGAGCTTGAAGCGACGGCTCGCGGAGCAGGAGAAGGACCTCGCCACGCTCGAGAAGGAGCCCCCCAGCGGACGGTAGCGAGGAGCGGTCGAGAGATTACGGGCCCGTGGCGCAGCTGGGAGCGCGCTTGAATGGCATTCAAGAGGTCACCAGTTCGATCCTGGTCGGGTCCACATCGTAATAGCCCGCCACTCCAGCCGTTTCGGGGTGGCGGGTTTCGTTTGCCGTGGCCGCGGGGTGCAGCTCGGGGTGCGTTCCGCGCCTCCTGGGCGCGTTGTGGGGTGAGGATCCCCACCCTCTAGCTCACCCCGACCGGGCCGGAGCCGGGCGGCTCCAGGATCCGCGCGCTGGCCGACGACCAGCTGGCGCGCATTCTGTACCCCACGATGTTCGCCAAGGATCAGCGGGTCGGCGTCGTCTACACCGCAAGTCCTGGGGCCGTCCGCGAGTTGGCGGAAAGTGTGGGCATGGCGCCCGACCTGGGGAGATGAGCCGCCCCCACACCGACCAGAAGGAGACCAGCCAAGCTAGGCTGGGCGAGCTTTACAGGGATGGACAGGGCGGAATCGATTCGCAAAATGAGGGCGATCGTAGAACGGCAGAGACAATCAAGCCCCCTAGGTCGCCAACCAAGTTCCGAGACTCCGGCTAAGGAGAGCGCCCGTACCAAACCCAACCGGTGAAGAGGCCCCTGGGGCACCCTCTCGCCTCCAGGAGCGCTCCGGGCCGCCCAGGTGGCTCCCTCACGCGCTCCGACGCGGTTGGCCCGCGCTGGTTGCGACGTCGGTCCCGAGATAGGGCCGGAGTCCCTTGGGCGAGGGCTCATCCCGTCCACTCCTCACGTGACCTCGAGAGGTTCCTCGCCCAGCCACCGCTGCATCCAAATCAGAACCAGTTCATCCACTCGGGATCTGGGAGTTGTGGTGTAATCCTCGGTGGGGAGGCCATCCATGCCCACGCTCGGCGTCGTCATCACCAGCACGCGGCCCAACAGAGTCGGCCTGCCGGTGGGCCTGTGGTTCGCTGAGAAGGCGCGGCAGCACGCAAGGTTCCAGGTGCAGGTAGTCGATCTCAAGGAGGTCGGCCTGCCGGCGATGGACGAGCCCAACCATCCCATGAAGCAGCAGTACCAGCACGAGCACACCAAGGTGTGGAGCCGCACCGTCTCCGCCTTGGACGCTTTCGTCTTCGTTACGCCCGAGTACAACTACAGCCTGGCTCCTGCACTTGTGAACGCGCTCGACTACTTGTTCGTAGAGTGGAACTACAAACCGGCTGGCTTCGTGAGCTACGGTGGCGTTTCCGGGGGTACAAGGGCGGTGCAGATGTCGAAGCTGCTCGTGACCTCACTCAGGATGATGCCCATTCCCGAAGGTGTCTTCATTCCCGTTGTGGCGAAGCTCATCGACGCCGGGACCTTCAATCCCGGCACCACGCTGGACGAAGCCGTGACTCGGCTGCTCGACGAGTTGCTCCGGTGGACGGAAGCGCTGCGGGCTCTCAGGCAGCCGGCATAGCGCAATCGGTGCGTTAGCCGAACCGTCACGGTCCCCGCCTTCGCGTCGGCGCGGGCCTAGTGGCACTGCACTGGCTCGCGGCCGGGAACGGGTACGAGATGACCGGCGCGGACGCGTGGTCCGCCTGCGCGAACACGATGGAGGCGGCCAGCACTACCGGCAGAGGCTTCCGTCCTCGTCGACATCCAGGCGCTCGTCTGGAGCGATCGGACGGGATTCATGGAAAGGGTGATCGAGTCGACAGGTAGGGCTGACCTGACCACTGGCGATCAGCGACGCCGGCCCGTCCTTCGCTTGCGTCGCCGAGCTTGCTCGAGCTCCTCCGCACCCGCAGGCATCGTCTCGGTGCGGGCACGCCAGAGGGCACCGACCTCGACGCTCGATACGAGCGCGTCGGGACTCGCGCGGACTCCCGGAACCCGATCAAGCCCAACCGCTCAGCCCGATCCCTGGTGCGCAAGCCACCAGCGCAGCGGGTGTGGGGAACATGCCGCCGAGGACGAGCGAGAGGTCCCGCCGTCCTCGGCGAGGGGCAATCGCCTACGGTGCAATCGAGCAGGAGGACAGGGCGCCCACCGCTGCAGCGGTATCGACGCAGACCAGGACCTTGAGGGGCGTGGCGTTGCTCGATAGCTCGCCGATGGCGAACACCGAGGCGATGGCGCCGGCGGGGAGGGACACGCCCTCGACCACCAGGGCGTCGGTGCTCGTGCCGGTAGGCCGTGCGCTGACGGTCGCCAGGGAGATGGGGGAGGTGACGAGGTAGCCGTTCGGATCGATACCGCTGTTGGACGCGTAGTCCCCGAAGGCCACGTCCTCGAAGAGCGCGGTGAAGGTCGATTCCGCCAGGATTCCCACGTCGACCGCGGGCGTGCCCGGCGAGGCGTGCACGAAGCGCAGCGCGGCCTTCCCGGAGGGCACGGTGCTCTCGTCGACGTAGGGCTTCACGGTGAAGGCGGTGGCGTCTGTGGCACCGACGATGCCGATGGCCGCCACAGTCGCGTAGGTCCCATCGGAGAGGCTGGGGAGGGAGTAGTCGGGGAGGCTCGCGAGCGCGGTGGCGCAGTCGGTCGCGTCGGGGGCGACCAGGCGGGCGGTGTACTGGCCGGCGTCGAGCTCCAGGTACTTGGTGACCTCCGAGTACGCGAGGCCGCTGGTCACGGACAGCCCCTTGAGGATGGGCCCCGTGAAGCTTCCGCCGGACTTAGCCAGGCAGAAGTCGACGGCGGGAGCGTTGGGCGACAGGTGGGCCACGCGGACGTGGATGTTGCCTGGGCTGCTGCTGCTTGAGTCGCAGGCGGCGAAGAGGAGGGCGGTGAAAGCCAACACGAGATTCCTGGTATTCATGTCATCTCCTTCGGCAGGGGAACGTTGGACGGTAACCTGTTGCCCTGTCCAGATATTGTCAATGTATAGTCCATGTTTCGGATGGGGCGCCCCTGCCGGGACCCGCCGCTGGGAAGCGCTAAGGGAGGTGGCCGTAGCCGCTGCGGACGGAATATCTCGACAGGATATTGACGAGACCGGGTTGCTCGTCCATCTAGGGGGCATGGGGCGACCGAAGGGCACCCTCCACCCGATGTCGGTCGTGGTAAGGAGGACCGGGCTCACGCCAGACGTGCTCCGCGCCTGGGAGAGGCGCCACGGCGCCATCGAGCCCGCTCGCACGCCCGGAAACCAGCGGATCTTCACTGAGGAGCAGGTCGTGCGCCTCGAGCTGTTGCAGAGGGCCGTGGCCGCAGGCTGGCCGATCGGGAGAGTGGCGGGGCACACCGACGCCGAGCTTCGGGCGCTCATCGACCGCTTCCCCGGGATGGTTTCGCCGGCAGGTGAGGATTCGGCGGTAACCGTCCGCAGCGACCCATCCCGCCGGATCAATGGGCGGGAAGGTCAGGCGAGGCAGGGCCCCGCGCAGCTCGAGCATCTCAAGGCCCGGGCCTTCGGGCGCCTCGACGAGCACGACGGTGATGGCCTGCGTCAGGCGATCGAGGAGGCAGGGGTGGAGCTGGGCAGGGTGGCCCTGATCGACGAGTTCATCGCCGCCTTCGTCCGCGAGGTGGGCGACCGGGTTTCCTCCGGCCGCCTTCGCATTGCGCAGGAGCACCTGGCGTCGGCAACGACCCTGCGGTACCTGGAGAAGCTGGAGCCCGCCTACCCCCCCGGCCCCGGCGCGCCGCGCCTGGTCGCGACCACGCCGGCGAGCGTTCACCACGAGATCGGCGCCGCCCTGGTCGCGGCCACCGCCCGGCTCGAGGGATGGCGCACAACCTACCTCGGCCCGAACCTCCCCGCGGAGGAGATCGCCGCGGCAGTTCGCGGTCGAGGGGTGGACGTGCTCGCCCTGAGCCTCGTCCCGCCCGTGGATGGGCCTCTCGTTGACGAGGAGCTCCTACGCCTCGGGAAGCTGGTCGGGGATCGGGTGCGGATGGTGGTCGGGGGTGGTGCGGCTCCGTTGCATCGGGCGTCGCTCAAAGCTAGTGGGGCGGAGCTCATCCCAAGCCTCGCTGGCCTGAGGGAGTTCTTGCGCAGGGCCTCGTCCGCCCGAGGAGCGCAGAGATGATGGCGGGCTCCGCTGGGAGCGAGGAGAGGGCTGACCTTCAGGCTATTGAGTCTCGGATCCCACTGTTCCCCGCGCCGTTCGAGCCAGCCGTGTTCGGAAGCACGAGCTACCGGGAGATGACCGCCGCCGGCGGCGAGTCCCGCCGGCGTATCCTTGGCGAGAGCGAGATGTGTCTGGTCGACCTGGTCGTAGGCGACGAAATAGGCGAGCAGCAACCGCAGCTGCCGATCGGCCAGGACGATGACCTGATCGAGCGGCTCCCGGCGAACGGTGGGGACGAAGCGCTCGGCGACCCCGCTCTGCCAAGGGCGGAAGCCGGTCCTGGCGGGCGCCACGCTCATGAACCGAAGTGTTGAGTGCGAAGGGGATGCTGAGCTGCGTCGTATCCTCATCTCCTCGTGTCGGATTCGCGGAGTGCCATCTGGTTGGGCAGCCAGTGGATTCGACCGATGCGTCCGCGACGGATGTAGGCCTTCGAGTGCGAACCCACGAGGAGCGCGGTGCATCCGGATCCGCGCGCCCATCGAAAGGGAAGGTTCCGCATGCCGTGGCACGGGCCGCAGAATGCGGAATAGAATAGTTAGAGAGAATCCTGGCAGCGGTCTTCCAGTATCTATGAAGCGCCTCGTCTCGTTCCTGCTCGGGCTGGCCTCCATCGGGTGCTCGCCCACGACCACCCAACGGCTCCGGCTCCCGGAGCTTCGGACGGTCGACCACGTCGACCTGGAGCGGTATCTCGGCACATGGTACGAGATCGCGAGCTTCCCACAGCGCTTCCAGCGCGGGTGCACCGCGACCACCGCGACCTACTCGTTGCGTGCCGACGCCGACCTCGACGTCATCAATCGCTGCCGTGACGGCGCGATTTCCGGGCCAGAGAGGTCGGCGCGCGGCCGTGCGCGCGTGGTGGATCGAGCGTCGAACGCCAAGCTCGAAGTGTCGTTCTTTCGGCCGTTCTGGGACGCGTACTGGATCATCGATCTCGGGCGCGAGTACGAGTACGCGGTGGTCGGGCACCCCAGCCGCGACTACCTGTGGATCCTTTCACGGACCCGAACCATGGATCCCGTGGTGTACGACAGGATCCTCGGGCGCCTGCGGTCCCAGGGCTACGAGACGGAGCGGCTTGTGCGCTCAGTGCAGCCCTCTCCCTGAGCGCGAGGCTTGCCCTTCTCCTAAGCTCCCGCCGGAACCAAGGGGTTAACCACGGCGTGCACACGAACGGCGTGGACGGCGAGCATGCTCAGCCCCCGGCCAAATGCTCCCGCTCCGCGTTCGCCCAGCGCTGGAATGGCTCGAAATCCGTGAACCGCGCACCGTGGCGCGGCCGATCCGGCCAGGCGCCTCGCCCGCCCAGAGCCAGGGCGGCGCCATGGACGCGAGCGATCCGCCCCAGCTCGGCCGCCTGCTCCCGCAGGGCGACCGCGTCGCTCGAGCCGGCTGATGCGGAGACGGCAATGAGCCTGGACCGGCTCCGGGCCAGGGCCGGCCCGAGTTCGGCGAAGGGCGTACGGCGGCCGGCCCAGACCGAGGCCCAGCCGGCCTCGCGTAGCACCAGCTCGGTGAGCGAGAGCCCGAGGGTGTGATCGTCGCCCTCGGCGCAGGCGAGTAGCGCGCGCGGCGCCCGGGGTGCAAGCGGAAGGCCGTCGGTGATCCGATGGAGGCTGCGGGCGAGCCGCTCGGAGGCCTGGTGCTCCTCGAAGATGGTCACGGCACCGGCGCTCCAGAGCCGGCCCACCTCCGTCAACGCCCTCCCAGTCAGCGCCGCAACGCGGTACCAAGCGCCCGCGTGGGCCCGCTCCGAGAGGAGTAGCGCCTCGAGCGCAAGCGGATCGTCCGCCTCGAGCAGGGCTCCGACCCAAGGTTCGCGCCCGGCGGGCTCGCTCGCGGCCGTGTGTGCGCCCAAGAATCGCTCGACCTCGCTCCGGGTGAAGCGCCGGTGGCGGCCCACGGTGCGGACGCAGGCCAGGAGGCCGGCGTCAGCCCAGCGCTTCACTGCGGTAGGGCCTACGCCGGCGAGATGCGCCACCTCCCGCGTGCTCAATAATTCGCCTGTTTCGACCACAATCCCCTCCTGCGTCTATCTGCTCGGAATCTCGCGATGTACGCTGGCATTAGCTTATCGGAGAATCTGGCACGGTTCTCGGCCAAGCGCCAGTAGGACCCATTCGGTACTTGCAGAATCGTCGTTTTCGACCAAGAACGAGCGCCATGGTCGCCATCGCCCTCGCCGAGCGCCGCCTCCTTCCCGAGCCCGTGATCCGGGCCGGCATCCGGCTCTTCCTCCGGGATCGCCTAGCGCAGGAGGCGGAGCGGTTTGCGGACCGCGAAGCCGGGCTGCGCCGGTTCGTTGATCGGATGGCGGCCGAGGAGCTGGCCCAGTCGCCCGAGGCCGCCAACCGGCAGCACTACGAGGTGCCGACCGAGTTCTTCCAGCTGGTCCTGGGCAAGCATCTCAAGTACAGCGCCGGCCTCTGGGAACCGGGAACCGCGACCCTGGACGAGGCCGAGGCGGCGATGCTGGAGCTCACCTGCGCCCGGGCTGACCTCCGGGACGGCCAGGCAGTGCTCGAGCTGGGCTGCGGCTGGGGCAGCCTCTCGCTGTGGATGGCCGCCCGCTTCCCGCGCTCGCGCATTGTCGCCGTCTCCAACTCGCGGACCCAGGGCGCGTTCATCCGGGCGCGGGCGGCGGAGCGCGGACTCCAGAACCTCGAGGTCCGCACGGCGGACATGAATTCGTTCACCCCGGGTGGGGTTGGGCGGTTCGACCGGATCGTCTCTGTGGAAATGTTCGAGCACATGCGCAACTGGCTGGAGCTCTTCCGGCGGGTGGCCGGGTGGCTGGCCCCCGGCGGGCGGGTGTTCGTCCACGTCTTCGCCCATCGGCGGTTCGCCTATCCGTTCGAGGTGGACGGGGACCGAGACTGGATAGCCCGCCACTTCTTCACCGGCGGGATCATGCCGGCCCACGACCTCCCTGGCCGGATCCCCGGGCCGCTCGAGGTGGAGGAAAGCTGGCTCGTCCAGGGAACGCACTATGCGCGGACGGCGGAGGCGTGGCTGGAGCGACTGTCGTCCAAGCGCCGCGCGGCCCTGGGGGTGCTCCGCCGGGATCTCCCCAGCGGACAGGCGCGCTTCCAGCTCGAGCGGTGGCGGCTCTTCTTCCTGGCCTGCGCCGAGCTGTTCGGGTTCCGGGGCGGGACGGAGTGGGTGGTCTCGCACCACCGGCTGCGGGCGCGGCCGCAGGAGGGCCGGCCGTGAAGATCGCCATCGTCGGCTCCGGCGTCTCCGGCCTGGTCGCCGCTCACCTCCTTTCGCCGCGCCACGACGTCGTTCTCTTCGAGGCTGACGACCGGATCGGCGGTCACGTGCACACGGTCGACGTGGGCAGCGCCGACGGGCGGACCGCCGTCGACACCGGCTTCATCGTCTTCAACCGGAAGACCTACCCGAGCTTCGTTCGCCTCCTCGAGCGCCTGGGGGTCGAGGCGCAGGAGAGCGAGATGAGCTTCGGGGTACGGAGCGAGGCGCGCGACCTGGAGTACTCGGGGAGCAGCCTTCTCGGCCTCTATGCCCAGCCGGCCAACGCCGTCTCGCCGCGCTTCCACCGGATGGTGGCCGACATCTTCCGCTTCTTCCGCGAGGCCCGCGAGCTCCTCGAGAAGGGGCCCGAGGTAAAGCTCCTCTCCTGGCTGGAGGCGCGCGGCTACTCCCGGGCGTTCATCGAGGACCACCTCCTGCCCATGGTCGGCGCGGTCTGGTCCTCGAGCCGCGAGGGGGTGAAGGAGTTCCCGGCCCGGTTCCTGGCCCGCTTCTTCGACAACCACGGTTTCCTGCAGGTGAACGACCGGCCCACCTGGTACACGGTCAAGGGCGGCTCGCGGACCTACGTCGAGGCTATCCTCGCCGGCTTCCGGGGTGAGGTCCGGACCTCCTGTCCGGTCCTCTCCGTCCGGCGCGAACCGCGAGCGGTGATCGTCTGCTCGGCCGGCGGCTCGGCCGAGCGGTTCGACCACGCCATCCTCGCCTGCCACGCCGACCAAGCGCTGCGGATGCTCGAGGACCCGTCGCCCGTCGAACAGGAGCTCCTCTCCGCCTTTCCTTACCGCGCCAACGACGTGCTGCTCCACGACGACGAGGGGGTCATGCCGCGGCGACGACGGGCCTGGGCCTCCTGGAACTACCACCTCGACGACGGCGACGCGCCCGGCGCCAGCGTCACCTACTGGATGAACCGCCTCCAGCGGCTCCCCGGCGCGCGGCAGTGGTTCGTGACGCTCAACCGGCGCGGCGCCGTCCGGCCGGAGCGGGTGGTGTCCCGGTTCGAGTACCACCACCCGGTCTTCACCGCCGCCGGGGTCACCGCCCAGGCGCGCCACCCCGAGCTGCTCGGCCACCGCCGCACCTCCTACTGCGGCGCCTACTGGCGCAACGGGTTCCACGAGGACGGCGTGGTGAGCGCGCTCGCCGCCTGCCGCGGCTTCGAGGTGTCGCTGTGAGCCGGGAGAGCGGCATCTACGTGGGCCGGCTCTCGCACGCCCGCCGCGGGCCGCGGCGGCACGGGTTCGGTTACCGCGTCTACCTCCTCTACCTCGACCTCGACGAGCTGCCCGCGCTGCTCGCCTCGCCCGGCCCGCTCCGCGCGGGCCAGTTCGGGCTCCTCTCCTTCGACCGCCGCGACTACCTCGGCGGCGCCGGCGACCTGGCCGAGGCGGCGCGCGACCGGGTCCAGGCCGCGCTCGGCTTCCGCCCGCCTGGCCCGGTGCGGCTCCTCACCCACGTCCGCTCGCTCGGCTACGTTTTCAACCCGGTCAGCATCTACTACTGCTTCGCCGCCGACGGCCGGTCGCTGGAGGCGATCATCGCCGAGATCACCAACACGCCCTGGGGCGAACGCCACGCCTACGTCGTCCCGGCCGGCCCCGACGGCGCGGTCCAGGCCTTCGCCAAGGCCTTCCACGTTTCGCCGTTCTTGGGCATGGACCAGCGCTACCGCTGGACCTTCGGCGTGCCGGGGGACGCGGTCCGCGTGGAGATGCGCAACGAGCAAGAGGGGCGCGAGGTGTTCCGCGCCGTCCTGGCGCTCCGCCGCCGTGCCTGGAGCGGGGGCGCGCTCTGGCGCGTGGCGCTGACCCTGCCGCTCATGGCCTGGAAGGTCCACGCCGCGATCTACTGGCAGGCGCTGTTGCTCTGGGTGAAGCACACGCCGTTCCACCCGCACCCCGGCCCGGCCCGGGCCACCGAGCCCCACAGGAGGGCCTCATGACCAGCACCACCCTGCCCGCACCGTTGGAGATCCCCTCCCGTCCGCGCGGATCGGTCTGGCGCCGCGCCGTTCTTGCCGGCCTCGCCCACCTACGTGACGGCACGTTGGAGTTCGAGGAGGGCGGCGCCCGCCACCGGCTCGGCGAGCCCGGTGACCTGGTCGCGCGCGTCACCGTCCGTGACCCGCGCTTCTGGCGCCGCGTGGCGCTGGGCGGGTCGCTGGGGGCCGGCGAGGCCTATGCCGACGGGGACTGGGACGCCGACGACCTCACCGCGTTGGTGCGGCTCCTCGTTCGGAGCGGCGCGGGCAGCGAGGGGCTCGACGGCAGCCTCTCGCTCCTCCGCCGCCCGCTCGACCTCGCCTTCTCCCTCCTCCGCCGGAACAGCCGGCGCGGCGCCCGCCGCAACATCGCCGACCACTACGACCTGGGAAACGATTTCTTCGCCCTGATGCTCGACCCAACGATGACCTACTCCTCCGCGGTCTGGGACCTCCCCCGCAGCACGCTGGAGGGGGCCCAGATTCGCAAGCTCGACCTCCTCTGCACGCGGCTGCGGCTCCGGCCCGAGGACCGCCTGCTGGAGATCGGCACCGGCTGGGGCTCGCTCGCCCTCCACGCCGCGCGCCGCTACGGCTGCCGGGTCACCACCACTACGCTCTCCGCGGCGCAGCACGCGCTCGCCTCGGAGCGCGTCCGCGCCGCCGGCCTCCAGGACCGGGTCACTTTGCTCCGCGAGGACTACCGGGACCTCCGCGGCCGCTACGACAAGATCGTCTCCTGCGAGATGATCGAGGCCGTCGGCGCCGCGCAGTACCCGACCTTCTTCGCCCGATGCGCCGCGCTCCTCGCCCCCGGTGGCCTCCTCGCCCTCCAGGCCATCACCATCGCCGACCGGCACTACGACCGGGCGCGGCGCGAGGTGGACTTCATCAAGCGCCACGTGTTCCCCGGGAGCTGCATCCCCTCGATCACTGCGCTCACCGCCGCCGCCGCCGAGAGCGACCTCCTCCTCCGCCAGCTCCAGGACCACGGCCGCGACTACGCCCGCACGCTCGCCGCCTGGCGCGAGAACCTGGCCGCGAACCGCGCAGCTGTGGAGCGGCTCACCGATGAGCGGTTCCGGCGGCTCTGGCACTTCTATCTCGGCTACTGCGAGGGAGGCTTCGCCGAGGGGCACATCGGCGTGGCGCAGATGACGTTCGCGCGTCCGGGGGAGGGCTAACATGCGCTCCCTCCTCCGCCGGCTTCTCGCAGTCCTCGCCCCGGCCGACCCCGACCGCATCCACTGGCTCCGCTCCACGCCCTTTCTCGCCCTCCAGCTCGGCGCGCTGGTCGTCCCGGCCCTGGCCGGCTTCGGGGCGCGGGCGGCCCTGCTAGCCGCCGTCAGCTACGCAGCCGGCATGTTCTTCGTCACCGCCGGCTACCACCGCTACTTCTCCCACCGCGCCTTCCGGACGGGCCGCGCCTTCCAGTTCGTCCTGGCCGTGGGCGCCCAGTGCACCGTGCAGAAGGGCGTGCTCTGGTGGGCCGGCCACCATCGCGAGCACCACCGCTTCTCCGACGGCCCGCGCGACGCGCACTCCCCGCGGCGCGGCCTCCTCTGGAGCCATATGGGCTGGTTCCTCTCCACCGGCCGGGAGGCGACGCCGCTCGCCCGGGTGAAGGACCTGGCGCGCTTCCCCGAGCTGCGCTGGCTCGATCGCTGGCACTTCGTGCCGCCGCTGGCCCTCGGCGTTTCCGTCGCCGCGCTGGGCGGGTGGACGGCCGTCGGCGGCTGGTTGGTCGGCCTCTTCCTCCTCCACCACGTCACCTTCACCATCAACTCGCTTGCCCACCTCTGGGGCACGCGCCCCTATGCCACGGGCGACGACAGCCGCAACAACGCCCTCCTCGCCCTGCTCACCTTCGGTGAAGGATGGCACAACAACCACCACTGGTCGCCCTCGTCGGCGCGGCAGGGATTCCGCTGGTGGCAGCTCGACGTCACCTGGCTCGTCCTCTTCGCGTTGTCCCGGCTGGGCGTGGTCCGGGACCTTCGCCCCGGCCCCGGAGCTCCGCGCCTCCGCGCCGACCGGGCTCTCACCGGCTTCCGCCCCGCGGGCGCGCTCATCGCCTCGCTCATCCTCGTCGTGCCATATGGCGCGCGGGCCGACGAGTTCGAGCGATTCACCGGCACCGCCCGGGGGCGCGACGGCGCCGTGCTCTACACCGAGGAACACGTGGTCGAGCTCGGCGGCGGCCGCCCGCCTGCCGCGGTCACCACCTACCGCGACCCCTCCGGCGTACCCATCGCCGAGCTGCATACCGACTTCGCCGCCGACCTCTTCGCGCCCAGCTACACCTTCACAGACCTCCGCACCGGCGCGTCCGAGGCGGTGACCGTGGGCGCGGACGTTCTCCGCTTGGAGGCCGCCGGACGCGTGCGCAGCCTGCCGCGGCCGGTGCTGCTGACCACCGGCCAGGGGCTCGATCGATTGGTCCGCGAGCACCTGACCGGGCTCGCTGGCGGCGAGGAGCTCCGCGTGCGCTACCCCATACCCAGCCGGCTGGACGCCTATGAGCTCCGCATCCGGGCGCGGGCCGACGACGCGCGTGTGCACGTCCGGGTGGACCTAGCGTCGTTCTTCCTGCGCCTCCTCGCGCCCGAGATCCGGGTGGACTACGACCGCGCCACCGGCCGGCTCCTGCGTTACCGCGGCGCCTCCAACCTCGCCTTCGGAGCGGGTGAGAACCCGGAGGTGGAGATCACCTACGCATACCCGGCGCCCGCGGTGGCGGCCGGCGAGGAGGCTCAAGGCCATGGCCAGTGAGCGGGAACGGCTGGGCGCCGCTCTGGGCGGAATCGGCGTGCTCGGCAACGTCCTCGGCGTGGCGGTGCTAGGCGGCGTCGAGGGCGCCTACAAACCGGGTGGGCTCGGCGCCTGGGCGGAGAGCGCGCTGGCGCATCCGGGCGCGAGCGTGGCCAGCGCCGTCGCCTTCACGGTTGGTCTTTTCGCCCTGGTTGGCTGGGCCGACGCCCTGGGCCGGCGGCTCTCCGGCGCGGCGGGGCGCCTGGCCGCGGGGGCCATGGGCGCCGGCGCGGCCATCAACGCCGCCGGCACGCTCGCCCCCGCCGTGCTCGTCCTCCACGTCGCGCCGGCCTGCGCCCGCGCCGCCGCCTGCGCGCCGGTGGCCCGAGCGCTGCTCGGCCTGACGCTCTCGCTCGACGCGCTCTTCAACCTGGCCTTCGGGGCCGGCCTGGCGCTGGCCGGTCTCCTCCTCTGGCGCGAGGGGCGCCGGCCGGTGCTGGGCGGGCTGGGGATCGCGGCCGGGCTCGCCACCGTGCCGGTGGCAGGGCAGCTCGTCTGGGAACGCGCCGCCGCCTGGCTGGCCGTGGCGGGGCCGCTCTGGCTAGCCTTCGTGGCGGCGACGAGCGCGCTCCTCTGGGGTGGTCGTACGGACCGCGAACCAGCGCGGGAGGGGCTCCGTGGCGTGGCTCGGGCCCGCTGACCTAGCCCTGCAGCAGGCCGCCTGGTGGGCCGCGGTCCTGCTGGCGGCGCATGGGCGGCCGCTCGCGGCGGCCACAACGGGCCTGGCCGGCGTGGCCGTTCACGTCGCGCTTCGCCCCGCCGAGCGGCGCCGCTTGCTGCGCGCCGCGCTGGCCGCGGCGGCCTACGGGTTCGCCACCGACACCGCGCTCGCCGCGGTCGGCCTCGCCGCGTTGGCCGGCGGCGGGCGGGTGAGTCCGGCGTGGATGGTCGGCCTCTGGGCGATCTTCGGGGTCGCGCTTACCGCGTCGCTGCGGCGGGTCGCGTCTTGGCCGTTGCCGGTCCTCGTTGCCCTCGGCGCGGTCGCCGGACCGACCGCTTATCGCGGCGGGGCCGCGCTGGGGGCACTGGCGTTGTCGGGGCTCCCGGCGTTGGCCGCCGTCGGTGCGCAGTGGGCGATCGGGCTCCCGCTCTTGTCGTGGGTCGCGCGATCCCGACCCGCGCCGCCGCGCACCCTAGGTGCGGCGGCCGCGGAGGAGCCGCCATGACCACCATCTTCCTCGCCTCCGCTCTCGTGCCCGCTGTGGTGATGGTCGCGATCTGGGGGGCGAGCCTTCGCCTTCGCGACGTCTCCATCGTTGACGTCTTCTGGGGACCAGCCTTCGCCGCCGTTGCTTGGACCGCGGTAGCCGTCGCCGGCCCCACGCCTCGAGGCCTCCTCGCCGCGGTCCTGGTCACCGTCTGGGGCCTCCGACTCGGGATCCACCTCGGCCTCCGCAAGCGAGGCCAGGGAGAGGACCGCCGCTACGCCGCGATGCGCGCCGTCCGCGGCCCACGTTTCGCGGCCGAAAGCCTCTTGACGGTCTTCCTCCTCCAGGCCGCGCTCCTGTGGGTGATCTCGCTCCCGCTCCAGACGGCCGCCGCTCGGGGGTCGGGTAGTCTCTCTACGCTAGATGCCCTGGGTGCCCTGGTGGCCCTGGCAGGTGTTGCTGTCGAGGCCACTGCCGACGCGCAGCTGGCCCGCTTCCTCGCCCGCCCGGGGAGCCGCGGCCAGGTGATGCAAGAGGGCCTCTGGCGCTGGTCCCGCCACCCCAACTACTTCGGCGACTTCCTTGCCTGGTGGGGTCTCGGGCTCCTGGGTGTCGCGGCTGGCGCGGCATGGGCGCTAGTCGGTCCCACGGTGATGAGCGTGCTCCTGCTGCGCGTCTCTGGGGTGACGCTGCTCGAGCGGACCATCAGCGAGCGCCGCCCCGGTTACACCGCCTACGCGGCGCGAACGAGCTCGTTCTTCCCCTGGCCACCGCGGCGGGAACGTGTATGAGCATCACACTAAAGCAGCCACCGGAACGCTCGGGCCAGTAAGGGCCGCGAAGGTTCGAAGGGTACCGGCCGCAGCTTGGCTTTGGGCCGCTCGCGACCGAGCAGTCGCCGCACGGTCTTGCGCGACATCGAGAGCCGGCGCGCGATGGTGCGAACGCCGAGCCCGTCCAGGTACGCGAGGCGGAGCACCTCCACGGCGCGGTCCTCGCTACCCCTCGTCATTCTGAGCCTCAGCCGTCTCGAACTCGACCGTAACGGGCCGGTCCGGCACGCCGGTGAGGACGTCACCCCAGATCTCGAACCAGCCGACCGGGCCGCCCGCAGAGAGCACAGCGTGCAGTGGGCGGCCAATCCAGTAGACGAGCAGCCGGAAGATCTGGTGCAGCGCAAGCGGCGGCAAGTCCGTGGGCAACGAGCCCTCCATCCGAAAGCGCGTCCGCTCTTCCGAGTTCGGCGATAGCCGAAGCGTGATCCGGTCCCGCCCGCGAAGGTGAAGGACGTGGACGCGGTGGTAAGCGCCGCCGGGAGCGCGGCCTTGAAGCCGCTCGCACAGCTAACCGACGAGGACTTCGCGCTCAGCTTGCGGAGCAAGCTCATGGCCCAGGTGAACCTCGTCCGAATCGCGGCGCAGCACGTCCGGGATGGCGGCTCGATCACGGGCGGTGCCCTCGCGCACGAGCCGATGCCCGGCGCCTCGGCCATCTCAATGGTAAACGCCGCGCTCGAGGGCTTCGTCATGGGAGCCGCCATCGAGCTCCAGCGAGGCGTGCGCGTGAACCTGGTGAGCCCGCCCTGGATCACCGAGACGCTCCGCGCGTTCGGAATGGACCCGAAGGGCGGCATGCCTGCGGCGGTCTGCGCGCGACTACGCGGCGCGATCGAGGGGCGCGACACTGGGAAGACCATCGACGCGCGGAAGTACGCCTAACCGGAGTCCTGACGGCACCCGCCCAACCCCGACACCCGAGGCGATCGCTTGACTGAAGGCCAGGTAATGGCCTTGCTCGTCGGTGAACTTGGGATCCAGCGACGATCGCGGACTCCAGCGGGTCGGGACTCGTCGTGGATTCAAGTCACCTGGAGCCCGAGCCCATGACCGGCTGACACGCGGCCCGGGTCCTCGGCGATCCCGGTGGAAAGGGGACCCTCGGAGGCCGGTGGCGACACCATGCCGCCTTCCAGACTGGATTCTGTGCCCTCTTCCTGCGCAACTTCACTAAGCAGCTGCCCTTCGAGCTCATCGAGGCTTCGCGGGTCGAGGGAGCGTCCGAGTGGACCACCTTCCGGTGGGTGGTGCTACCCCTCATCCGCCCGGCGCTTGCGGCTCTGTCGGTGCTGGTCTTCACCTTCGCCTGGAACGACTACTTCTGGGCGCTAACCCTCACCCAGGGTGACGCGGCCAGGCCGGTTATGGTCGGCGTGGCGATGCTCAGGGGGCAGGGGGTCGCCTCCTGGAACCTGGTCTCGGCTGGCTCGGTCTTAGCGGCGTTGCCGCCGGTGGCGATCTTCTTCCTCATGCAGCGCCACTTCATCGCTGGGATCACCTTCGGCGCGACGAAGGGATAGAGCGAGCCGTCTCCACCAGGCCGCTCGGGCACAGGATAGGCTGGCAAGTGTGATCTTGGAATGACGCCCGGATGGCGCGTCCTAACCCCAATCTTTAGCGACGGCAGTGCCGGGGGCCAAGAAAAGGCGGAAGTTCGGCCTAACACAAAGCCGTCAGGGCCCGGCCGGATGGTGTTGCCGATGGGGAGGTGAAGCTAACGACCCTCTGGCCTTGAGAAGAGGCCGGGCGCATCCGGGTTGCCCGAGGAGGAGTGCCTGGTTGGCCCCCTCAACGTTCACGACGTTGGTGGTGGCCGCCACCGCGAGCACCACTGCTTCTCTGAGCAGGGTGCCCCCCGGAACTCCACACTGCGGCAGCCGACACTATGCCTTGGCCTTCGACAGGTGCCGAGCCTGCCACGCATTCCAATCCTTGAGCGCGCTCCTGGCGCGCCCAGACAACTTCGGGACGAGCGCGATGACCGGCGGGCTGTCCGGCGGTAGCTCCATGAGCGCCTCCAACAATCCTGCGGCACCGGCGAGGCGGTCGATCATGTCCAAGGGCGCCAGCGCGACAACCGCCAGTTCCAGTGCCGTTCGTGTCTCGCGCCGAAGATGGCTGAGGTCCAAGGGCGTTTCGGCGGCCCCGGCTAGCGCGTCTCGAGTGTGTTTGCTCATTTCACGTTACCGTCGCCATGCGGTCCTGTTCGAGAACCCGCACGCAGCCACACCGCCAGTAGGCTATCGGCTTCAGGCTCTCAGGCGGTCCGATCGTCAAGCTTGGCAAGCACGTAAGCGATGCCAGCTGTCCCGTACTACGCCCCCTCGCAGGGGGCACTTGCGTTCGACGAGCCCACCGGATTCACAGCAGTCCGCCACATCGGGCCTCCTTGTCCGGCTTATCCGCGTCGCGCCTCCAGAAAAACGTGGAGGCGAAGGCGGAAATTGTGGATACCCAGGCTCTGGAGCGGGATCTCGAAGACCGAGCCTGACCGACACATCGGCGGGATACGGACCCGAACCATCTCCTCACTCTCGATCATCCCCTGCCGGCAATAAGGGCAGGGGAATACCCCGTCGCGTCCAAAACCACCGCAACGCGGGCAGCGCTTGAATACCGGAACCCCGACCGGCACGACGCACCCTCGAAGAGCCTCCTCCGGCCAAAGAAGCACCTCGAAGTTGAGATCTTCGAGGTGCTCGGACTTTGGCACTCCAACGCCGGTGAAGTTCCGGAGGAAGCGATCGTACATCGCCTCGAACGAGGGATGGATGCCCTCCGGGCTGCCGAGGATCGTGACCGGCTCATGGACTAGAGGCCCCGGCGGGCCATGCTGGATCACTACGCTATCCTCCGCTCGCCGCAGTTTGTTGTTGTAGTCGCGGCGGCGCGCCGGATCGGACAAGACATCGTACGCCTCGGTTACCTCCTGAAACGCGCGCGTGGACTGTTCACCAGCCACGTCGGGGTGCAGCCTCTTGGCGAGATCGTGGTACGCCGCCCGGATTCCCCTGGGGCTCTCCGTGTTCGAGACACCGAGAATCACGTAGTACGTCTTCCTCTTCATGGGGCTGTCGCCTCCAAGAACAGGGAATGTTGCCACTCGGTTGCCGCGATCCTAGGCGGCTCCGGGCCTGTCTGGGTACTCCGCTTGAGCAGGCAGTTCTGGCGTGGCCCCGCCTACTCTGGATAGGTCTTAAGAATCTCATTTTGAAAGAGCTTCCCATTCGCATCCTTATCGCCAGCAACGTTGGTTCCTTCGCGTTTAGGAAAGGCGGGATTCAACAACACATTCCCCTCCATGTCGTAAGCAAAGAGATAGGTGGGGCCGTTGAACCATTCGCTTCCGGGCTTCCGAAACTCGTTGAATGCCGCCTTTCCTTCTCTGTTGACGAGATCTGCCGCCTTATTGACCAGGGCGACGATACGCGTCGCCTGGGGAGAGTCGGTTGGGGGTTGCTCAGCATTTGCAGCGAAAGCAAAAGCAACTAATGCAACCAACGAGCAGAAGCCTCTAACTAATCGGCTCGTGCTCATGAACTCGCCTGTCATAGCCGTTTTCATGCTCGCGGATGATAGGGACCACGGTGTTCCTTAGCCGTGGTGCCGTCAAGAGCCGGCCCAGGCTCGTCGAGGGACGGCTCGGGTTGCGGCGGCGCCCGGTTAGCCCACGGCTGGCCCGCAGGTCGGGGCTCGTGGGAACCGATCCGCGCTTTCAGTCGGTCCTTACCGTGATCTGGCGGGGCCGCGCCTTCTCGACCTTCGGCAGTTCCAGGCGAAGCACGCCATCCGTGAGCTTGGCGTCGATCCTCGTTTGATCGATCGCCTCCGACAAAGTGAACTGTCGGAAGAACGTGCCCGAGTGGTATTCGCGAAGGACGTCCGACTCCTTCGGGTTGTCTGCCGTTGTGACCTGGCCCGTCAGCGTGAGGACGTTCTCGCGCAAGTCGATCATCAGGTCCGTCGCCTTCACGCCTGGCATGTCCGCGAGGACCGTGATCGAGGTGTCGTTCTCGAAGATATCGGTGGCAGGCGTGTAAACCGGTCCAGATCGGGTCTGCTCCGGAGCGGCGGGCACACCCGGCTGGTCGGCCTTCTTGATCTCGGTGGTGGCCTTCGTTGCCATGGCAGTGTCCTCCTCGTGGCGGGGTGAGCTCATGTCCGCACCGTGATCTGCCGCGGCTTCGCTTCCTCAGCCTTGGGGAGCGTGAGGGCGAGGATGCCGTCGGCGTAGTGCGCATCGACACGCTTCGCGTCGACTTCTGAGGGCAGCGTCACCGTGCGGTTGAATGAACCTTCGGCCCTCTCCTTGCGGTGGTAGCTGACCTGCTCGTGCTCGGTGGGAATCTCTCGCTTGCCCGAGAGCGAGATGTGGTTCCGCACTGCCGAGATCGAGATCTCGTCGGCCTTGATCCCTGGAACCTCTGCGCGCACATAGAAGTTGTCGTCATCCTGGGTGATGTTCATCGGGGGGAAGACCCCGGCTCCAACATCGCCGTAAGCATCACCCGCAACGGTATCGAACAGCCGAAGCATCTCGCGCCGCAGCTGTTCGAAATCCGCGAAGGGGCTGTCGTACGTTGGCCTCGAGGGCCAGACCCGTCTTACGAGCATGGTAGCCTCCTGGGCAAGCGCCCGATTTAACGCCGGTTTTGCCCGGCCGAGTGAAACGTAAGATGCGGCACTCGTCTGTCAAGAGCGCTGAGAAGGCCCCTGGCGGAGACCAGGTCTCCCCCCCCTCGCTCGGCGGCTGACAAGCCACAGTCAGGTGACTGTGACGTCCCCCTTTGGACAGAAACTAACCGTAGATGCCCTTCACCTGGGTGGAAACCCACCGGATCAAGCCCACACCCCGTGTTCATGGGATCTTCTTCGCAAGGCTTCTTCGCGGGGCGGCCTGGCGTCGACCACCACCAGCCAACCCCGGGCCGGGGCTCACGTGATGATCAGCTCCAGGGCAGAACTCCACGATCTGCGAGCCTCGACCGCATGCGAACTCCGGATCGGGCGTCGGCGAAACCCTCGAGCGCATGGAGCCGCTCGATCACCGCGCGCCGAGAACCCCTGGGCGTTAGGGGACCCCACGTGATCTTGGTCACGGGAGCAACCGGGTACGTCGGGGGGCGGCTCGTGCCGCGGCTGTTGGCCGCCGGGCGCCGCGTGCGCGTCCTCGCCCGCGACCCTTCCCGGCTCGCCGGCCGAGCCTGGCTTCCCCGGGTCGAGGTGGCCGCCGGCGACGTCCTCGACCCAGCCACGCTCGCTCCGGCGCTGGGCGGGGTGTCGGTTGCCTACTACCTGGTCCACGGCATGGCCGAGGGCGGCCGCTACGGCGAGCGCGATCTAGCTGCGGCCGAGGCCTTCGGGCGGGTGGCGCGGCAGGCCGGGGTGGAGTGCATCGTCTACCTGGGCGGTCTGGGCGATCCGGCGGCCGGGCTGTCGGCCCATCTGCGCTCGCGCCAGGAAACCGGGGAGCGGCTGCGGGCCGCCGGCGTGCCGGTTACCGAGCTGCGCGCCGCGGTCATCGTCGGCGCCGGCAGCCTCTCCTTCGAGATGATCCGCTGGCTCACCGAGCGGTTGCCCGCCATGGTCTGCCCGCGCTGGGTCTACCGCCGCATACAGCCCATCGCCATCGCCGACGTCCTCGACTACCTGGTGGCGGCTCTGAACACCCCCGGGAGCGCAGGCCAGGTGGTGGAGATCGGCGGCGCCGACGTGCTCACCTACCGCGACATGATGCTGGGCTACGCGCAGCTGCGGGGACTGCGACGCTGGCTCGTTCCGGTGCCGGTGCTGACGCCCTGGCTATCCTCGCACTGGGTCCACTGGATGACCCCCGTTCCTGCCGCTATCGCCCGCCCGCTCATCGAGGGGCTGCGAAACGACGTGGTGGTCCGCGACGACCTAGCGCGGCGACTCTTCCCCGAGGTGAGGCCCGTAGGCTACCGGCAGGCGCTGGCCGCGGCGCTCTCCAACCTGGAGCACGGCGACATCGAGACTGCCTGGAGCGACGCGCTCTCCACGAGCCAGGGCACGGCGCCGCCGGTGAGGCTCTCGGCGCAGGAGGGCATGATCGTCGAGCAACGCCAGCTGGCGGTGCCGGAGCCGCCGGAGGCCCTCTTTCGCTCCTTTGCCGGCCTGGGGGGCGAAAGGGGGTGGCTCTACGCCAACTGGGCGTGGCGGCTGCGCGGCGCCGTCGACCGGCTGGTGGGCGGCGTGGGGTTCCGCCGCGGGCGGCGCGACCCCGACCAGCTCCGCGCTGGCGACGCCCTCGACTTCTGGCGTGTCGAGGCGGTCGAGCCGCCCTCGCTGCTCCGGCTCCGCGCCGAGATGAAGGTGCCGGGGCGCGCCTGGCTCCAGTTCGAGGCCCGACCGGCCCAAGGCGGGTCGGTCTTGGTGCAGACGGCCTACTTCGCCCCGCGCGGCCTCCCCGGCCACCTCTACTGGTACGCGCTCTATCCGGCTCACGCGGCCATCTTCGGGAACCTCGCGCGGAGGGTGGCCGAGCGGGCGCAAACCCCGAGCCAGCCCGCGGCGGCGTGCGGCTGAGCGGAGGACGGTCTGGGAAGGGTGCCCGCCATCCGCGTCCGCTCCGTGAACGGATCCACGGTTCGCGGGGGCGGTCGGTTCGTCCTCTACTGGATGACCGCCTTCCGGCAGGCGTCACGCAACATCGCGGTTGACCGGGCCGTGGAGGTGGCGCGGGAGAGGCGCCAGCCGCTCCTGGTGCTGGAGGAGCGGCTCGCCGGCTACGGCGAGCGCAGCCACCCCGACGAGAACGCCGGCAGCGGGCTATCGCCCTGGCTCCACTTCGGCCACGTCTCGGTCCACGAGGTCTTCGCCTGCCTGGCCCGTCGCGAGGGCTGGCGGGAGTCGAGGCTCGGTGAGGTCACCGGATCGCGGACCGGCTTCTGGGGCATGTGTCCAGAGGCCGAGTCCTTCCTCCACGAGCTCGTCACCTGGCGCGAGCTCGGCTTCAACATGGCGTCGAAGCGCCCAGACTGCGACCGGTAAGAGTCGCTCCCGCGCTGGGCCCTCGACACGCTGGAGCGGCACGCTCCCGACCGGCGCGGGCACGTCTACGCCGTCGCCGACCTGGCTGCGGCCCGAACCCACGACCCGCTGTGGAACGCAGCCCAGCGCCAGCTCCTCGGCGAGGGGCGGATCCACAACTACCTGCGGATGATCTGGGGCAAGAAGATCCTGGAGTGGAGCCCTTCGCCGCGGGTGGCCCTCTCGGCCATGCTGGAGCTGAACGACCGCTACGCCCTGGACGGGCGCGACCCCAACTCGGTGAGCGGGATCTTCTGGGTTCTCGGGCGCTACGACGGCCCGTGGGGGCCGGAGAGGCCCGTCTACGGGAGGGTGCGCTACATGAGCTCGGACAACACGCTGCGGAAGCTCCGCACCCGGGAGTACCTACGCCGGTGGTCCCCGGCGTGCTGAGGGCCCGGGTCCCCTGGCACGGCCGCCCGGTGCCCTAGACGTGGTTCCTCAGCATCAGCTCCTTGGGATGCGGCTCCAGGTAGGTCTGCCCCTGGAGCCAGGCCACTCCGTGCCGCCGGACGTGGTGGCCGAACAGAGTGAGCGGCACCACCAGCGGCACCAGCCCGCGCCGGAAGTCGGTGATGGCCTCGTGCAGCTCCCGCTTTTCCTCGTGTGGGAGCAGGTCCTTGAAATAGCCGGCCATGTGCTGGAGCACGTTGGCGTGCTTGCCGGGGGTCGCGAGTTTCGCCAGGCCGCGCATGAACGCCTGGCCGTACTCGCTGCTCACCTCCGCGCGGGGCTGGCCCTTGGCGGCCGCGACGAGCCGCCCCAGCGCGCGGTAGGCCGCTGGGTCGTGGGCCAGCACCAGGAGCTTCTCGCCGGTGTGGAAGCGGACCAGGTCGCCCACCGTCCAGCGCGAGCCGAAGAGATCCTTGAGCCTCCGGTAGGCGAAGACCCGCTCGATGAAGTTCTCGCGCAGCCGCGGGTCGTTGAGCCGCCCCTCCTCCTCCAACGGAAGGAGCGGCATCCGTCCCATGAGCGCCTCGGCGAAGAGCCCCCGCCCGTTACGGGCGGCCGGGCCCTTGGCGTACACCTTGACCCGCTCCATGCCGCAGCTGGGCGAGTCCTTCTTGAGGACGTAGCCGCACAGGTCCTCGCCCTCCAGCTCTCGCACGCGCGCCTCGGCCCAGCGCCGCATGGCCTCGGTGTGATCGGTCCCGCTGCGGTGGCCGACCATCCGCACCCCGTCCCCCAGCCGTACGAGCCGCACCGACTCGCGCGGCGTTCCCATCCCGAGCTCCACCTCCGGGCACACCGGCACGTAGGCCACGAAGCGGGCCAAGGGACCGGTGACGAAGAAGTCCTTCTTGTGCCCGCCGTCGTAGCGTACGTGTTGCCCGAGCAGGCACGTGGACACGCCGACGCGAATCTCGCTCTGACCGTCGGGCCGCGCCATCCTGCGCGAGCCTAAGCCACCGGCCACGGCTGCGCCACCCCGAAGGCGCCGAGGCGGCCTCGCCGGGGACCGCGGTGTTGATCCGTGCCGCCGTTCCGCGGCTTCTACACGCATGTGTGGAAGCTCGATGTGCTCTGGGGGGCGTACCGGCTCGAGAAGAAGAACAACGGTGCGCCTGGGGGGGACGGCGTCGGCTTGCAGCAAATGGAGGAGCAGAGGGCACGAGAAACTGCTCGAGCAACTGAGCCGAGAGCTGCGCGAGAAGACGTATCGGCCACTTCCCTGTCGGCAGGTGGAACTCCCTAAGGAGGGAACCAAATCCTGCCATTCGTGATCGGGTGGTACAGGGGGGCCCTGACCCAGGGGCGTTCGCGCCCAGACGCCCTTCGCATGGAGGCCGATCTCGTTGAGATGATGGCTGACAAGAAAGGATACCACGCGGTCATCTTCCCAGGTGTCCGCGGCGCCTTGGGGATCGGCTCCGACGATGCCGCTGCACTCGTGGCTGTCATGCTACGGCGGCAACGTGAGAAGCATCGTTCGTCGCTCTCCGAGGTGGCGAGCCGCCTGGGCTCGAGGTCCAAGACCGCCTATGCTCGGTACGAACAGGGACGGAGCGTACCGACCGTCGAGAAGCTCTTCGAGCTGCTTGCCGCCGTGGCCCCGGGTGCGGACTTCGTCTTCCGGGAAAGCCCGCGACACCATTCGCGCGCGGCCTGACGAGGTGCTTCGCAGCGAGGCGTCGCCCGTTGCCTAGCACGCGTCGCCCACTACTCACCATGCGTGGCGTCGCGCGCAGGCAGTTCCCCGCCAGCTATGCAGCTGCAAGTATGTTCCGGAGCGGCTCGCTGATCGCGGGAGGCTCCTCGCGGGCGGTCTTCCACAGTGCCTCGTTCGTCACTCCAAAGTATTCGTGGACGATGTTCCGCACGGCACGCATCTCGGCCCAGCGGATCTCTGGGTGGTCGATGACCTCCTTGGGAGATGGGTTACCGCCTCCCCGATGATTCCGAAGCAGCGGGAGACCTGCCGCATCACCCTATCAAACGGGCTTGTTTCGACTACCGGCACCTCGGGAACCGCTGCTGTCGGGCCGCGCCCTGCCTGGCCCACGTCTTCGGCCGATCCCATGGGAAGCCGAGACGCTCGCCTCGTGGCGCGCTTGTCAACGCCCTCGGCATGGACGGAGGTGAAGAGGGTGGGCCGTGCTACAGGACTCGAGAAGCGGCGGCTGCCGTTGGGAGGGAAGCCGGCGGCGCTCACAGCGCGCGAGTTCGACGTGCTCGCCTTCTTCGTGTCGCACCCCGGGCGCGTCTACACGCGCGAGCAGCTCATGCAAGGCGGTGTGGGGGCGTGCTACACCGAGACCGCCCGCACCGTGGATAATTTCGTCGCGCGGCTGCGCGGCCAGCTCGGCGACGATGCCGAGAAGCCGCGCCACCTCAGGACGGTGCGGTGGTTCGGGTATCGGTTTTCGCCGTGAAGGGGCAGCGTGAAGGTGCGCCTGTCATCCATCGCCCCCCGATCGGCCTGGCTATCGCAGCCGAGCAGGCTAGGATGCTTGTCCCATGATGGAGCGCTACTGGTACGCGATCCTGGAATCGCGCGAGCTCGGGAACAAGCCCATCGGTGTGACGCGCCTGGGGCAGAGGCTGGTGCTGTGGCGGACCGCGAGCGGCGAGCCGGCCTGCGTCGCCGAGCGGTGCGCTCACCGCGGGGCAGCGCTGTCGCTGGGGTCGGTTCGCGGGGAGCACATCGCCTGCCCGTTCCACGGCTTCGAGTTCGACTCGACCGGGAGCTGCCGGCTCATCCCGGCCAGCGGACGAAACGCGAAGATCCCGCAGGCGATGCGCCAGCGCGCCTTCCCGGTGCGGGAGGCGCACGGGCTCATCTTCCTCTGGTTCGGCGAGGTGCCGCATACGCTGCCGCCGCTGCCCTGGTTCGACGACCTGACGGGCCACGGCGAGCCGACGCTGCGCCAGGAGTGGCCGGTGCACTACACCCGCGCCATCGAGAACCAGCTCGACATCCCGCACGTGCCTTTCGTACACAAGAGCACCATCGGGCGCGGCGTGGCGCCGGTGGTCGACGGGCCGGCCGCGCGGCTCGAGTCCGACAAGCTCGACATCTGGTTCACCTACCGGCCCGACGACGGGAAGGAGGCAGCCTCGCCCCAGGAGCTCAAGCCCGAGGGCCCGGCGATGATCACCTTCCAGTTCCCCAACCTCTGGCACTTTCACCTCGCGCCGAAGCGGAGCCAGTTCATCGCCTTCGCACCCGTCGACGACGAGCGCACAGTGCTCTATGTACGCAGCTACCAGCGGATGGTGGGCGCCCCTGGGCTGCGCTGGCTCTTCAACGCGCTGAGCATGGTCTTCAACGCCGTCGTCCTCGGCCAGGATCGAGGCGTGGTCGTGACGCAGCGGCCGCTGGCGAGCGAGCTGCGCGGCGGGGAGAAGCTGGTCAGCTCCGACTGGCCCATCGCTTTGTTCCGCCGCCGACGCGCCGAGCGGCTGGCCGTGAGAGACAGCGAGCTGCCGACGCCGAGCGTCCAGGCCACGTCGGACTGAACCGCTGGGTCCGGTCGCCTCGGCCCGAGCCTTCTCCGAATCGGGCCCGGCAATCGAAAGACTGTACAAGGGGCGCGGGGAAGTGATCCGCGGTGGGCCCGACTTAGCCCGAGCCCGGGCGTCCTCACCGGGGCCTTCTCCGCTCCGGGGCATCCTTGGCGGGGCGCGCCACCCGTGCCACCATCCGATCACCGTTGGCCGGGTCGCCAACCACCACCTTTCGCACGGACAAAGGCAGCTGGCTACGCTGGCGGGCGCGCTCGTGGGGAGCCCGGCGCTGCTCCTACTCGACGAGCCCTCGTCCGGGCTCGCCCCGCCAGGCCGACACCTTGCGGACCTGCTAAGAGCACACCTAACAAAACTCGGAATCCGCGACCATCTGGCTGCGTCGTGCCGAGGGTGGGTAAGCGTGGACGGCTGGGTACCCCAGACGGACCCCAACCGTCGTCACGGCCCCCGTCGGCGCGCCTAATCCGGATAGAACCCGGAGGCGATCAGGCCCGGTACGCCATCGATGTACTGCTCCCGTCCACAACGACGCGATCTCACGTCCAGTTTCTGGCTGCGGTTTTGTTAGGCGCTCTAAGTCGGCAAAGGGAAACGATGCTAGTCGCCACGCACGACCTCGAATTCGCCAGGCGTGTGTGCTCTCGCTTCGTGATGCTCGAGCAGGGTCGGGTCATCGAAAGCATCGGTTCCGCGGAGGAGGGCCACCAGTCGCAATGTCACCGGGCTGCGGACACGAATACCCTGGCGACGTCGCTCTCCTTTCGCTGTTTCGCTTGCGACCCAATAACATATGTCTTGGTATATGGAAGCTCACGACCTTGCGGACCTACCTGCAGCGCTACCGAGCGGCACAGCGGACACCGGTTCAGTAGCAGGTGCCGGCGGGCATGGTGTCGGCGCTCGCTCCGTCACCGCCCCGGTTTCTTCGTCCAGTCGCCGTCACGCCGTCGATGCTGCGCGAAGCCCGTAGCGAGGAGATCGATCTGCAGAGTCTGGCTGAGCTCGGGAAGTCCATGTTCCAGAAGAAGGGGCCATGAGATGAGAATCGTGGTCGTGAGGGGATGGTCGGGAAGACGACGGTCGCCAGTCACCTGCTGGAGCCACGCCTGCCATGAGCTCGAGGCTCAGCCACGCTGCGGTAGCTGCGAGGCCGATGAGGGGCGCCAGGCGCCTCCCCGTGCCGGCTCCGCTACTCCATCCAGGGCCGCTGGCGAGCGGTTCGAGAAGTCTGGCGAACAGAGCTGGGAGTTCAGAGCGGTAGCGGTGGGCGAGGACGATCGGTCCGGGCTTCGTCTGGTGGACGGAAGGGTTCCAACAGGCAAGTGCTTTGCGGTGCACGTCGCGATCTCGGCGGTCGTGGAGTAGGGCAAGACGAAGGCAAGCGTGGGAGGATCCGTGGGTAAGACGGGCTTCAGGATGAAGTCGCTGCGTCTAATGCAAGCGGAGATGTCGATTATCAACCGCGCGTGTGCGGCCCTGGACATCGACCGGGCACGGCTCATGGCCGACGCCTCGTTCTTCCACGCGATGCGGCTCGGGGTGCAGTTCAGCGCCGATCCTCCGCGGCGACTCAAGGAGTCGTGGCCGTACGTTCCTCCGCGGGGCGAGGAGCCGACCGGGGTACGGGTCTCGATCACAATGGACATCCTGCTCGACGAGTTGGTTGGGCGTGCCGCCCGACTCGTCCACACGAGTGAGCCATCGTTCATCCTGGGATCGACGCTCGCTTACATCGGTCGCCTCCAGAAGTGCTTCACGGGTGAGAGCTGCCCGACGCCGGAGGAGGCCGCCGAGAAGATCAGGAAGCTCCGCGCGATAAGGCTACCGGCACAGTACGAGTACCGCCGCGACGTGAAGAGCTGAGCCCGACAGTACGCTCGCCGCAAGAGCCAGGCTCACTCAAGATGGAGGACGCCATGCAGGTCTCTGCCATCCCTACCCAGCGTTGAAGGGACGCCCCCCCGGCGGGGCGGGGCGGGCTGGGACGCGGCTTGGAGGCAGGGGGCGCGTCAACCACGCCGCATTGTTATCGGCGGTGGTCCGATTATCATAGAATCATGGAATCGCATATCAGCGCCACCGAGGCAGCGAGGACCTTCTCCGACATCTTGAACCGCGTCCGTTACCGCGGGGAAGCGTTCGTCGTCGAGCGTGGCGGTGAGCCCATCTGCCGGATCTCGCCAGTCGCTGGGGCATCGGGGTTCACGGCCGCAGACCTGCTCAAGCTCCTGGAGGTCGCTCCCGCCCCGGATCCCGCCTACCTCGACGCAGTTGAGGCGGTCGCGAGGAACCAACCGCTGCTCCCTGGTGCGCCATGGGACTCCTGATCGATTCCAGCGTTCTCATCGCCGCCCAGCGTGGGACGCTCGATTTGAATGAGAAGCTCGGGAAGGAGCTCGACAACCCCATCGCACTCGCGGCGATCAGCGCCTCGGAGCTTCTCCATGGCGTTCACCGCGCAACGAGCGTCAACCAGCGTGCCCGGCGGCAGGCGTTCGTGGAGCAACTCCTGTCGGCGCTCCCCGTGATTCCGTTCGACCTCGTGGCGGCGAGACTCCACGCGGAGCTCTGGGCTCGGCTGGCTGCGAAGGGCATCCAGGTCGGGGCCCACGACCTCCTCATCGCCGCCACCGCCATCGCCGCCGGCTATAGCGTAGCGACGCGAGACGAGAGGAGCTTCCCGAGGATCCCTGGTCTCACCACCGCGATCTGGTAGGTTCGCGGCTTGCACAACTCAACCGCGACCATCAGGTGTTCGAGTTCCGGCAGCGCCGCTAGATAGAGTTGATGGGAGGCTTGACCGCTGCCAGCGACGTCGCGGCGCCATTCGCTCAAGCTCCCCGCAAGTTCCGCTCGGCAAGCGCGAGGATGGCTACCACGTCTTCCGAGGCTGCTGCGGGGACCACGAGCCGCGGCCCGGAGTACGCGGCTATCACCGCCCTTATCGTCGCCTGCCAGCGGAGGCCGGTCCAGCCAGCGGAGGGCCCTCACCAGCGTGGCCGGAGCCGTCCGGCGCATGTCGGGGGTGAGCTGGTCGCGGCGGAGCAGGAGGGCGTGGGCGACGATGTGGTGGGTGGGGCGGAGCGGCACCAGGTTCTCCGGTGCGTCGACGCCACCGTCCTCGAGCGGTACCACGCGGTGCAGGTGCACGCAGCGGGCGAGGGTGACCAGGACGAGTTCGGCCGGCGGCTGGTAGGCGCAGACGGCGCATTCCAGCTCGCTTGCTGCCTCGACCCGGCGCTTCTCGCGGAATGGTCACCTGCTGTTTGCGTTCGACCACGGGCGCCCCCACCAACTCGCTCCGACAGCGTACGCGGGCCGTGCGACGACGATCGGCAAGTCCGCGAAACCACGTGGAGCGGATGCGCACGCTTGTCGGAAAATCCTGAGGATTCTCGCGGGACCGCTTTGAATGGCATTCAAGAGGTCACCAGTTCGATCCTGGTCGGGTCCACTTTAGTAGAGGGCGCGTGCCACGAGGCGTGGCGGCTCGCGAAGGGCGGGACAATCGAGCCGTTTGCGAAGAACGCCGAGCCCGACAGCTCGGCTGCTGTGATCGTCATCAACTCTGGCAAGTCGAAGCTTGTGGGGCGGGGAGGAGGCGCTGCGGGTCCGCATGAACCGGTCGCGTCGTCGTCGGAGCGGGTCCCTCTCCAACCGGCCCTTCTCGGACGGCCGCCAGACGAGGGTTGTGAAGGCCGCTTTCCGCACCGGTCTCACGCTCGACGCCGTCTTCGGCCCCCGGGCCCAATGCGACCCTCGGTCGCTACCCGGGCGATCGACGGGGGCGAGGACCCGGCGACCGTCACCGCCTCGTTCGGCCGGAGACAGCCCCAGGACGGTCAGGCGGTTCTAGGGCGACCTCCCCCTCGCCGCAGCGGATGAAGGGCGCGCTCACGGACGCCCTCTCGTCACCCGACGCCTCGGCGGAGGAGACCGGCGAGAGGAGCGGGTAGCAGGGAGCACACCCGTACACATCGGCGGCACTCCCGGGTCCGAGAGGTCGGGCAATACGTCGTCACGCCCCCCGGTGACCCACAGACCACGGCTTGAGGGTTCTTGCCCAGCGGCTAGGCTGAGACGCGAGGAGGCCGCGCGATGGCCCTGGGCGATTGGCTCGAACAATTCCTCGAGCTGCATGCGGAAGCCAAGCGCGGCGGTCTCACGGGAGAGCGCCTCTCGGACTACTACACCGCCCGGGACGTGCTGGCGCAGGCCCTCCTCATCGCCCAGCGGATCAGCATCGAGCCGGGGCAGAAGCCGCGCCGCGCCCTCCGGGTCTCACAGGCGCTCCAGGCGGAGATCGCCCTCCCCGACCGGACCGTGCGGGTCGTGACGCGCAGCATCTCCTCGGGCGGCTTCGCCGCTCTCCTCTCGCAACCTCCGAAGCCGGGCGAGGTGGTGAAGGTGGTCCTCCGCATCCCGGGGAGCGATCCGATCCAGGCGGAGGCGCGAGTGGTGAAGACGAAGGCCCAGCCCGGCAGCACCCACGTCTCGTTCAACTGGCAGGCGCTCTCCGATGCGGAGGTCGAGCGCATCGAGATGTTCGTGTTCGACATCGCGCTCGAGCAGCTCCAGAGCAAGTG
This sequence comes from Anaeromyxobacter sp., assembly GCA_035686075.1. Lineage (GTDB taxonomy): Bacteria > Myxococcota > Myxococcia > Myxococcales > Anaeromyxobacteraceae > Anaeromyxobacter. The sequence continues at coordinate 2,870 of DASRZU010000026.1, read as the reverse complement.
AAAAACCGCGGGAGAGGAACCTCGCGGGAAGGTGAGGCCGTGGGCCCTCATGGCGTGGCCTCGCGCGGCAGAGGCGAAGGTCGGCCCCCTCGGTCTCCGCCCCGCGCGGGGTTCGTGCCGAGGCGGGGGAAGTGTCCACTCGAGCGCTCCCGCGGACCGATTAGGTAGGCCCCTAGATCCGATTAGGCTCAGTCATCACCCTTGCACAAACTCCTACGGACTCACGGTGGCTGCCTAGGTTTCCCGCAGGGTCATGCCGCTCTTGGTCGGCTTGGAGAACGGAGTGCTCGGTGTCTCCCTGCGGCTCACCGAGGAAACGCGTCGGATGGAAAGCGCGTCCCGACCGTGGAAGGCAAGCCCCGACCGTGTGAAGGGCACGAGGGGGGTTGCCGCAAAAGAGGAGGCGCAGATGGTTACCGAGACTGCAGCTCAGAAGCAGGGGATGGTGAGGATGCTCGCCGAGCGCTGGTGGACGGTCGTCGTCCGCGGTATTGCGGCCGTGATCTTCGGGATCCTCACTTTCGTAGTACCCGGGGCGAGCCTGTTCGCCCTGGTAGTGCTCTTCGGCGCGTACGCGATCGCCAACGGGGTCGTTCACCTGATCCTCGCCGCGCGAAAGCCGGAGGGAGAGTCGCGCTGGGGGTCCCTCCTATTCGAGAGCATCGTGAGCCTCATCGGAGGCGTGCTGACGCTCGTCTGGCCGGGGATCACCGCGCTCGTGCTCCTATTCGTGATGGCGGGGTGGGCCATCGCCACCGGAGTCGGGCAGGTGATCGCGGCGGTTCGATTGCGGAAGTACATCCGAGGGGAGTGGATCCTCGCTCTCTCGGGCGTGCTCACCTTCGTGTGCGGGGTGCTCTTGGCTCTCTTCCCAGGGCCCGGTGCGCTCGCAGTGGTCATCTGGATCGGCGCGTACGCGATCGTCTTCGGTGTGCTGCTCATCGCGCTGGGGCTAAGGCTCCGCTCCTTTGGACGCTCGTCGACCCGCGAGGCGCCTCCGGGGGCGGTTCCCGTCACGCGATAGCTGGCCAGGGCGGAATGGCGGTGGTCGATCCCCTGCGGGGGAAAGGGGGGGCGACCCACGCCCGGTGAAGGGGTTCGAGTCGGGTCGGCCGCCTCGCGCGGGGCGTGCGGTGAGGGCGGCGGCTGCCTGGCGTGCCCCGCTGTGCTGCGGGAGAACCCGACTCCTGCGGCTCCTTTGGGCGCACCTCGGGCGAGGCAGCGCGAGGAGCGGCGCTCGACGGTCGGCTCTTGGACCCCTCGTCTAGGGTCGACGATCCATCACCCACGAGACTAAGAGCACCGCTTTCCCGTCGCTCGCGCCGATGGGCTTCTGGAAATGGACCCGCACGTCGGCCGCGCCCGATAGCTGTAGGGCTTTGCGGTAAAAGCCGACGATCACGTTCGCAAGGATGGCGTGTTGGCTTTCGAACCCGGTGTAGGTGACCCGGGCCCTGTTCGCCTCGAGGATTTCGTGCCCGACGTCGATGCCTTGAAAGTAGGCTTGGTGAATGGCGGCGATCCTCTTCACGATCCACTCCGGCGAGCCCAGCCGGATGAAGATCCGGTAGATACCGCGCAGCTGCTTCTCGACCACCGCCTCTGCCCGGCCGACGAGGACACCCGCGTCCCCCCCGTCGAACGCCCGGATCTCGGCGTTCAAAAGGCCGGTCATGACATCGAGCGGATACCATTGCGAGGCGAGGACCTCCCTGAGGGGCTCCCGAACGGCGGGCTCGAGCGAGCCGACCAAGCTCTGGAACGCGGCCTCCCCCACGCGTTCCCGGATGCTCGCGAGGGTGTCGAGGAGGGTCCGACCTTTGACCTTCGCGGACATGAGGAGGCCTCCGCCGAGCGAGTGACCTTCTGGACTCGAGCCGCCCCGCCCCGTCGGTGTATACGTGTCCCGACGGCTTCAGGGAAGGGCGGTTGGCCGGGTATTTCGCGACGCCGTGCGGCGAGCAGCGCGGCGAGCGTCGGGCCCAGGATCGTGGCCGAGGCGTCTCTAACCTAAGGCGGTCCGCGGTCAGACGAAGTGCAGGCGCAGGACGATCGCCTGGTCGTAGTTCCCGAACCCACGTCCGAAGATGTTCAGGCCTCCCACGTGCTCGGCGTCGGGCTCTCCAACCAGAGAATGGCCACCTTCTGGAGGACGCGGTGGTGGTGGGCTGCCTGCTCATCACCCTCCTGAGGCACGCGGACCGCGTCAAGATCGCTTGCCTGGCCCAGCTGGTGAACGCGATCGCTCCCATCATGACCGCGCCCGCGGGGCCGGCCTGGAGGCAGACCATCTTCTTCCCCTTCCTCCACGCCTCGCGCTACGGGCGCGGCACGGTGCTCGACGTGCGCATCGAGTCCCCCCGCTACGAGTCCAGGTCGTACGGGCCGGTGCCCTACCTCGAGGCCACCGCCGTGGACGACGGGAAGGGCGGCCTCACGATCTTCGCCGTGAACCGCTCCCTCCTCGAGAACATCTCCCTGGAGGTGCGGGCCGGCGGCTACGCGCCCCTCGTCCCCCTGGAGCATCTCGAGCTCCGCAACGCCGACCGCAAGGCGGCCAACACCCGGGAGGCCCCGAGCTCCGTTTGGCCCCACCCGGCCGAGCGTCGGCCGGAGGTGGAGGGGGACGCGGTCCGGGTCCTCCTGTCGCCCCTGTCCTGGAACGTGATCCGGCTCGGTGGGGCGTAGCAGGTCTTCTTGCCAAGGGGAGAGGTGACGAGATGGCGAAGGTCAGGCTCACCGGAATCGACAAGACCTTTGGCGACGGGCCCAAGGTCTTAACGGGTGTGAACCTCAAGATCGAGGACGGGGAGTTCGTCGTCTTCGTGGGGCCGTCGGGATGCGGCAAGTCGACCCTGCTGCGGATCATC
>DASRZU010000025.1:0-81193 GCA_035686075.1 Anaeromyxobacter sp. | reverse complement strand
GCGCGAGGGGTGCAGCATCGACCGTTAGAAGGAGGGGCCGGCCGCGGCCCACGGTCGGGTCGGCCCGCACTCCGCGCGCCACCCCTTCCGGCAACGGCCAGTTCGTGGCATCAAGGCTCGCGTGACGCCGGTCCACGACCCCGCCGCTTTCCTATCCCGTTGGCACTACCTCGGGCTGTTCGCGGTGATCTTCGCCGAGGAGGCCGGCGTGCCCCTCCCCATCCCGGGCGACCTGTTCATCGCCGCGATGGGCTTCCTGGCCTCCACGGGTCGTGCCTCGTTCTTCCCTGCCGCGGCGGCAGTCACCTTGGCAACCGTGCTCGGAGCGGCGCTGCTCTATTTGCTCTCCCGCCACGCGGGGCGGCGGCTCCTCTCCTTTGTGGGACGGTGGTTTGGCTACACGGCCGAGCGTCAACTGAACCTCGAGAAGAGGCTCCGGCGCAACGGCGTCGCCACCGTTGTCCTGGGACGGCTCATCCCCGGCCTGCGCATCGTGATGACCGTGGTAGCCGGGGCGCTCAGGCTCGACCACGCCACCTTCGCGCTGGGCACGCTCGTCGCCGCCCTCGTCTGGGCGAGCGTCTATTTCTGGCTGGGGTACGCCCTCGGGTCGGGGTACCAGCGGCTCGCGGGGCGGGGCGAGCTCCCCCACTGGCTTTTCTTCGCCGCCGTGGGAGTCCTGGCCGCGGTGGTCGTGGTCTGGCTGCGAGTTCGGGCCCGCCGCCGAGGGCCCCCACCTTCAAGCCGGGCCCGGGCTTGACCGGCCGTGCGGGGGCGCGCTCGCCTCGCCGCCCACCTCGGCTCTCGCGCTTCTTCTTCCAACCGTGCAAAGGGTGGGACTCGGGGGACTACGCCACTTGCCTCGCGGAGCCGAGGCTCCCCTCCGGTTCGCCACCTTTGCTGTGCGGGTATCCGCCGCTCGCTCGGACTGGGGGCGCTTTAGGCCCCCTCGGTCGGGCTTTGCCCTCGGTTAGCCGGGGAGGCGTAGCCCGAGAGTTCCCGCCAGTGCAGGAGGGCGGGCAGCGCCAGGAGGGCAGCCGCGAGGCAGGCGATCTCGCCCATGACCGCGAGTAGGCCGAACGAGATGAGCGCCTGGTTTCGGGCCACGAGCAGGGACGAGTAACCGATGATGGTGGTGAGGGAGCAGAGACCCACCGCCCCCCCGGTGGTCCGGATCACGTCGGCGATGGACCGCGCATGATCGAGGCGCCGGCGCTGGAAGACGTTCGTGGAGTAGTCCACGCCGATGCCGAAGGTGACCGGGAGGGCGATGAAGTTCAGCATGTTGAGGCGGAGGTGGAACGCGCTCGCCAGGCCCCCAAACCAGAGGATCCCCGTCCCCAGCGAGGCCAGCACCCAACCGGCGTCCGCGAGGGAGCGGACGCTCCGCTTTCCCAGGCCGAAGGCGAGGAGGACGAGCCCGACCACCCCCCCGAGGGAGAGGAGCGTCGCCCGGGGACCGTCTTTCTCGATGGCCTCGAGCACGTCCGCGAACATGAGCGTCGAGCTGGTCATGGGGATGGCAGGCCGCGGGAGAGGGATGGAGCGCAGTTCCTTGGCGAACGCCGAGACCGAACGGCCGTTCCAGGGGTCCATCCGCGAGGTCGGGTAGACCAGCACCGGTGCGCCCACACGCCCGTCGAGCTCGGTGAGCGGAAGGCGGAGGACCGCCGGGAGATCCTTTGGGACGAAGGGGCGCAGGTCTTGGGGAGGCAAGACCTTGCGTAGCGCGAGCCGCCTGTCGGGCGGAAGGAAGGCCAGGTTTTCGGGCGTCGCCAGGGCGGCGATCTCGCGGACGAGGGGCAGCTTCGCCTCTTGGTCGGCCGGCACCAGCTCCCGGATCGAGAGGACGTCGCCGACCAAGGACTGGGGCGTTCTCTCACGGTGCTCCTCGATGGCCCGGGCCACCTCGCGCGCCTCGGTCGCGTCGCGCGCCAAAAGCACGGTGGGGGAGAGAGGCCCTCCGCGCAAGGCGTCGATCCTCTCGTCCCACCACCCCGGCCCACCCGGGCGCAGCGCCGTCAGGTCGCGGAGCTTGCGGAAGTCGTGCTCGATGGGGTCTCGGGCCAGGCGGAGGACCAGCCCCGCCGACCCGGCCGAGAGCAGGGCCGCGGCCAGGACCAGGGAGCGCGGTCTGCGGGTCACGACCGCCGAGACGAGCTGGGTGAACAGTGGATGGGCCGGCCGCTGGCCCGCCCTTGGGATGGGCGCGTGGCGCTCCCAGGCCAGGACGAGAGGCGGCGTCATCAGGTAGGCCGCGATCCACGAGAACGCCATCCCCATCCCGCCGATGAGCCCGAACTGGTTGAACCCTCGAAAGTCGGTGGAGAGAAGAGAGGCGTAGGAGACCCCGGCGGCGAGAGCAGCGGTGAGGGTGGCAAGCCACGTCTGGTCGACCGCGCGCTCCATGGCCGCGATGGGCACGGACCCGTGCCGGCGCTCCTCCAGGTAGCGCGCGAAGAGGATGAGGCCGACGTTGATGCCGTTCCCCACGACGATCGAGCCGAGGAAGGCGGTGTTGGAGTTGAGGTGGCCGACCAGGAGGTCGGCGAGGCCGAAGGTGACGAGCGTTCCGCAGAGGAGCGGGATCCCCACCGCCGGCACCGCCTTCCAGGTCCGGTTGTAGATACCGACCGCGGCCGCGACCAAGAGCAGCACGAGCGCCGTGGCCCACAGGAGGTCCTGCGCCAGCGCTTCATGCTCGTGGATGCTCGAGGCGACGTAGCCGCCATACCCGACGGCGACCCCGGGCGCGTGCGTGGGGAGCTCGAGCGAACCCACGGCTGCCCGGATGGTTCGATCGAGCGCCAAGACCCGGGTGTAGTCGTCGGGCAAGCCCTCGAGCCGCACCACCACCGCGAGCGCCGTGATCTTCTCTCCCGGGACGCGGCCGGGGACTTCGCCCACGGCGTATCCTTCCGGGAATCGCTTCGCGAGCTCCTGCCTCCGGCTGGCCATCCTATCGAGGAGCTCCTCCACGTCCGGCGCCGGCTCCTCGGTGGTGGACCCTGCCCGCTCGCTCCTGACCCCCGAGGGCCGCCGGGCCCTTTCCCAGGCGATGCGCGCCTCGAGCGTGTCCCGAAGACGGACGAGCGCCGGGACCGTCGGGAAGAGCAGAAGCCGCGGGAGGTAGAACTCCCGCACCGGGTCGAACCGGGCCTCGATGGAACGGATGAGGCCCGGCGGTTCCGCCTCGAGCTTCTCCACCAGATCGTCCGCCAAGATCTCGAGCGCCACCGGGTCGCCACCCGCGAGAACCACCGATTCCTCGGCCAGGCCCCCCATGCGCGCGGCGATGGCGGCGGCGTCCACGGTGCTCCGGCTGCGGGCTGGCAATAGCTCAGAGAGGTCGGGCCGCAGGTCGGAGTAGAGCCGCGCCGTGCCCGCCCCCCCGAGAAGCGCCGCGAGGGCGCAGGCGGCGAGCAGCGAGGCGCGGTGACGGTCTGCGAAACGGACCCAGCGTCCTGGGGGTCCCATGCCTTGGCCTTCGACCGGGAGGTTCATTGGGCCGGCGGATCGCATGCCGGGGGATCGAGGCGCGATCGACGCCCGGCGAGTCTTGAAACCTGGCAGGGCTCCCTTCATTCCTCGCCTCCGCGGCGGGCGGCCCTTTCCTCGGGGAAGAGGGTGCAGAGCCTCGGGCCCGCCCGGCCGAGCTCGAGGTATTCCAGTCCGTTACGGGTCATCGATCCGGCGTTGGCGTAACGGTCGGCCGCGTCGAGGTGCGGCTCGTGCACGTGGCCGAACACACCCAGGTCACACCCCTCGCTCCGAATCAGCTCGAGGCAGCGTGCGCGGAAGATCCTGGCGATCCGACGACCGGCCGCGGCGCGCGCTCCCCTCTCCGCAAGCGCGGCCGCGCCTCGGACCACCGCCAGCCGGCCGAACCGCCTCGAGATGCCGTTCCCGAGGCGGCCGACGATGGAACGGTTCACGGGGTCAGCCACGTCGCCGTGTGCGACGAGGACGCGACCCAGCCCCGGCCACTCGAGAACGATCCGCTCCTCACCCGCGGCGGGATCGTGGTTCCCGCGGGTGCGCCTGAGCCGGCCCATCGCGCGCAGGGCCTCGATCTCAGCGACCACCCCGGGATGGGCCTGTTCGCCTTTCCCCACCCCCTCGAAGAGATCCTCGAACACGTCTCCGTTCAGGATCACCGAGGCGCCCTCGAGGCGGGCGGTCCTGAGAAAGAGGGTCGCCAGTCGGGCCTTGGCCGGCGGGGTTCGCATCCCGAGGTGCCAGTCGCTGGCGATGCGAAGGACCGGTCCCACCGACAGCGTCTGCTCCCGGCCCACGGTCAAGCCTTCCCCCGCAGCCCGTCGTACAGCGCCTGGGTCCGACGCCAGGCCAGTTCCTGGATGGGCTTCAGCACTGCCGGATCGCGGGCGGACCCGGGGCGTCGTTCCACGGAGATGGGCTCGCCCAGGGCCACCCGGAGCCGAACCGGGAGCGGCAGCGGGGACCAGAACGACAGCTTCCCGAGCCGGAAGCCGGGATAGGCGCGGGCGCCCCCCACCACCGCGAGCGGCACGATGGGGACGCCCGTCATGAGCGCGAGCCGCGCGAACCCGAACCGCCCCTCCCAGCGCAGGCGGTAGAAGTCGCGAGATGGCTGAGCCTCTCGCGTGCCGCCGGGCGTGACGAGCAGTTGCTCGCCTCGCTCAAGCACCGCCAGGCAGTCTTCCTCCTCGACCCCGATGATCCCCACGAGCTCCTTCAACCTGGGCAGGCCGGGAAGGACGCGCTCGATACGCGACCTGTTCGCCACCACCCGCAGCGGTGTGTGCGGTTCGCCCCGTTCGTAAAAGCCCTTCCACTGGAGGAGGTACCCCGCCAGGACGAGGTCGAGCACGAGGTAGCCTGCGCCGTGCAAGGTCACGTAGATGCAGGGGCCAGAGGGGGGTGGTCCCCCCTCGAGCGCCATGCGGTGATACCGCGACATGGCCCACGCCCACGGCAGGATCAGGCGGCGGTACACCGGGCGGGAACCGTCCATGGGATTCGGCTCCGGGTTTGCCCCGCCGGCTCCCGTCCCAGGGCTCATGCGCCCCCCAAGAGCGGACGCCTCAAGAGGACCGCTCGCCCGAGGAGCGCCGACGCGGCGGCCGAAGCCTCCCGGGCGAAGGCTGCCAAGAGCTCGGGCTCCGCCGTCTTGGGAGGTGTGAGCGGGGTACCGAACCAGTAGTCGAGCGGGACGGGGAGGGGGAACGGGGGCAGCCAGAGCGAGCTCCTCCGGCCGAGAGCCAGCCGGAAGGGGTGTTGCTGGTCGGCGCCGGCGATCGCCACCGGCACGACCGGGGCCTCGGCCAAGGTCGAGAGGCGTGCGAACCCCAGTCGGCCGCTCCAGTCGAGTTGGTCCTCGGGACCGTAGAGCTCCCGCGTGCCACCGGGGAACACCAGCACGGACTCGCCGCCGCGGAGGGCGGCGAGGCCGGCTTCCTCGGTCGCCTCGATGGTGCCCACGTGCCGGCGCAGCCAGGAAAGGCCGGGGATGCGGTGGAGGGAGGTCCCGCGCCTCTCCATGGCGCGGAAAGGGAGGCGCCCTGACTCCCAGAACGTGAGGAACCCGAGCAGGATCACCTCGAGGTAGAGGTAGCCCCGCGGGTGCTTGGCCACGTAGACCACGGGCCGATCCATGGGCACGCCGTCCAGGCCATGAACCCGGGGCCGGTACCAGATCTTGAGTCCCCGGGTCAGCGGAGCGAGGAGGGCTCGCTGGCGCCAGGTGCGAGGGAAGCGCTCGGGGTTCCGGGGCGCGCGATCCTCTGGTCCGATCATGCGGGCTGCGGAGTCGCCTCGAGCCAGAGCGGCGACTCGGCAAGGGTGGCCTCGTAGACGTGCGCCACGCGGGCGGCCACGCGGCTCCAGCAGAGGGCGTCGGCGCGGGCGCGTCCCCGCACCACCAGCTGGGCGCGGAGGTCCCGGTCCTGGCCCACCCGCCACAGGGCATCGGCGAGGGCTGCAGAGTCGGACGGCGGCACGAGCAGCGCCGCCCCCCGCGCCGCCTCCGCGTAGCCGGGCAGGTGGCTCGCCACGACCGGGCACCCGGCGGCCATGGCCTCGACGATCACCATGCCGAAACTCTCGCCGCAGATCGAGGGCGCGCAGAACACGTCGCTTGACCGGTAGCGCTCGGCGAGCTCTCCGTCCGGAAGGCGTCCGAGTAAGGTGACCCGAAGCCGCTCAGCCTGCAAGGCGAACCGTTCCCTCGGCCCGTCGCCCACCACCGTCACCCGCACCGGTCGGCCCTTCGCGAGGAGGATCCCCGTCGCCTCGAGGAGCACGGAGAAGCCCTTCCGCTGCTCCCCGAACCGGCCCACGAAGAGCACCTCCAGCGGCCGGCCCGGGGGCGGCTCCTCCCGGGGAGATCCGGCGAACCGCGAGAGGTCCACGCCGTTGGGGATGACGCTGGTTCGGCCCCGGTACACGGTCCGCGAGAAGCGCTTGGCGGCCCGCGAGACGGCGATGCCCCGGGCGATGCTCGACAGCCCGGCAGAGGCGAAGCGGCGCAGGATGCGCTGGAGTGGCAACTCGTTCTCCGCGTTGGCGTGGAAGGTGGCGACCACGGGGACCCGGGAGAAGCGCAAGGCCTGGCGGCCGGGGCCAGGAACGATCGGCTCGTGCACGTGAACGACGTCGTAGGCACCCGCCGCGAGGTGCTCCCGCGTGGCCCGCGGCGACACCAGCAGGCCGATGCGGGCCACCGAGCCGTTGGCCCGGATGGGAATGACCCCGGGGAGCGCCGTGCAACCGTCGGGAACGCCGTCGCTGGCCGGCCCGATCACCCGGGCGTAGTGCCCGAGGCCGCCGAGCGCCCGCGCCAGGGAGCGAACGTGCTGGTTCACGCCGCCTTCGTGCGAGAGATCATAGGGGGTGACGATGCACACGCGCACTTAGGAGAACCCTACGGCATCGTTCCGGGTGGTGTCCCGTGCCAGTCGCGCGACGGTTCACCTTCCCGTCGCAGAAGCTGGTGGATGATGACCATCCGGCCGAGAGCCGTCAGCCCCGCGCTCAGGGCCACCAACGCACAGGTGTAGGTGAGAAGCTCCTCCCCCGCGGCCCGGGGGAGAAAGGTCGCGAGGAGCATCGCGACGATGAAAACCAAGAGCCGGTGGGGGCGTTCCAGCCCGAAGGTCGGACAGGCGACTCCCAGGCCCTCGCCCCGCGCTTTCGCGTAGCTCACCATGAACGAGGCGCCGAGCGCGGCGATGACGCAAGCCACGCCCACGCGCTGGGGGTGGAGCACGAACCCGAGCCCAGCGAGCAATGCGATCTCGGACATGCGATCGAGGCTCGAGTCCAGAAAGGCGCCGGCTCGACTGCTCGTTCCCGTGCACCGGGCGAGCTCGCCGTCGAGAAGGTCCGCCGCCGAGCCCCACAGCAAGCTCACCCAGGCCCACCCGAATGCGCCGAGTCCCACGAGGACCCCGGCCGCCACGTTCAGACCGAGACCGATGCCGGTGAGAACGTCAGGTGTGAGGTGCAGCACCCGTGCGGCCCGAAGCACCGGTCTAGTCACCCAGTACGCCCAGCCTCCGAGAGCTCCGATGGGCCCCCGGTAGGCCGCGAGCCGCGCCGGTCGAGGTGGGAGCACCAACGCATAGACCGACGCAGTCGCCGTCGCGAGCGCGAGATGGACAAGGACGGCGATGCGACCGGACGATTCCATTGGCGACGATCTTACCTCGTTTAGGGTGTCGACCCGCTCGCTCGCCGGCGGCGCGGCTCGCTTCGGCGGCGAGCGGCACCCCGGTCGGCCGTGGAGCGGGCGATCGGGTTGTACCGCAACGCGATACGTCAGAGAAGCGCAACGAGCATCCAGGGAGGGAGAGGTGGCCGGGGCATGAGCCCTTGGCCCCCGGGCCCGAGAAGGCAACCGATCACCCGAGCGACCTCGGACGCGGTACGAGCCCCTTGAACCGCTCCCGACGACGGGCCTACGCTTCCCAGGGCGTGCTCGCCTTTGGCGCCCTCGCAGCGCTTCTCCTCGCCGCGCCCGGCGATCGCGGGGCCGCCCCGCGCGGCCTCCTCGCCGCCCTTTCGGCGGCACCGGCCGGAGGGGCACGGGCCGCCGCCGCCACGAGATGGCTCGTCGGAGCGAAGTACCGGCGCGACCCGCTCGGCGAGGGCGCCGGGCCCGACCCCGAGCCGCGCTTCCGGCTCGACGCCTTCGATTGCCAGACGTTCGTGGAGACCGCCATCGCTCTCGGGAGTAGCCGCACGCTGGCCGAGGCGGCCCGCGCTCTCGACGACATCCGGTACGAGGGAACGCCCTCGCTTCCTGCGCGCCATCACGAGATGCAGGCGCAATGGATCCCGGCCAACCTCGCCCGCGGCTGGATCGCCGAGGCGACCCGGGAGATCGCCGACGAGCGAGTGGTCCTGCTTGCCCGGACCTTCACCGCCGCGAGCTGGACCGAGGTTCACCGGGCAGGGCGGGCGGTCTGGGGATTGCCCCGCGACCGTGAGCCGCTGGGGCGCTTTGAGACCTGGGCGGTCTTGCCCGAGGACCTCGAGGCCGTCGCCCCCCGCATTCCGGAGGGAGCGGTGGTGTTGGTCCTGCGTGAAGACCGGGTGGACCGTCCGACGCGAGTCTCGCACGTCGGGCTGGTCGTGATCGGACCGGAGGGCGAGCGGCTCGTCCGGCACGCCACCTCGACCCGCGGCGTGGAGCGCGTGATCGAGGAGCCCCTTTCGCGCTTCATCGCCCGGGAGGCACGCGCCTACCCCTCCTGGCCAGTCGCGGGATTCGCGATCTACGCCATCCCCGACTCGAGCCTCCGCGTGGAGGCCCTGTCGAGGTGAACGGGGGACTGGGCGTGCTCTTCGGGCGGGAGACGCCCAGCTCGGGCGGAAACGCGTGAACTTCCGGCGAGCATCCCGGCCTGGGCGGTGATAGTGTGCCTCGCCACTTCCTGGGTGCGGGGCTCCTCTTCGGGATCGACCCCGCGGTGCGCGCCTGTCGGCTTTATCCGGCGGAGGCCATGCGGGTGGAATAGGAGACGCGGGGACCGTGGATCGTGCCAAGGTCATGAAGGAGGTCCGGGGCTGGACGCTCACCATCCTGGCGGTGCTGGCGTTCCGCACCTTACTCTACGAGGCGGTGTACATCCCGTCGGGCTCGATGATCCCGAGCCTCCAGATCGGCGACTACGTGGTGGTCGAGAAGTGGGCCTTCGGTGCCCGCCTGCCCTTCACCCCCGCCGCCCAGTTCACCTGGTCGAGCCCGCGGCGCGGCGACATCGTGGTCCTCTTGGCTCCCCCTGGGAACCCCCGCAGCGACGACCTCATCAAGCGGGTGGTCGCGGTGGCCGGCGACACGGTGGAGATCCGGGATGGCCACCTGGTGTTGAACGGCACCCCGGTCCCGCGGGAGCGCGTCCCGGGTGCTTGCACCTACTGGAACCGCCCCGAGGGCGGGGAGTGGCGCGAGGAGGCCTGCGTCGACTTCGTGGAGACGCTCGGCACGCACCACTACCACACCTACTGCACCCCGGACGTGCCCTGCGGCGACGTCGAGGTGCAGACGGTCCCCGAAGGCACTGTCTGGCTCGCCGGGGACCACCGCGATCACTCCGCCGACAGCCGGGTTTTCGGCCCCCAGTCCATCAAGCGCATCAAGGGCCGGGCCTGGGTGGCTCTCGCGTCATGGGGGCCGAATGGGCCGCGCTGGAACCGGCTCTTCCATCTGGTGACGCACTAGACTGAACTTCCGCAGCGACAGAACGCAACCCCGCATTTCCTGGGGTTTTCGTTGATGGCTTCACTTCCTGATCCACTGCAAGTCAAAGGAAGCGCAGGATTCTCAGTGTAGACAGAACGGCCGCAGCGAGATGGCCGGAACCCACTGAGAGATCGAGCCCTTACGCGCTTCTGCGGCTGGAAGTTCGGACTAGAACTCTAGCGCCGGCCGTGGGTCTTCAGCCGGGGCCCTTCGTCGAACTCTCCACCCCGGCCCGCAGGAGCTCGTGCAGCCTGAGGTGCTTCAGCACCGAGGTGGCGGTGAGCATGAATGCCCATCCGAAGCCCGGCATCCCGTTCAGCACGTTGCCGTTGAGGAGCCAGTACCGGAGGAAGTGGTACGGGGTGAGGGCGAGGAGCGCGGCGACGTTCCGGGCCCGCTTGCCCCCTTGGAGGAGTTCCTCGGCGCCCATCCGCGAGTAGAGATTCAGCTTGGCGAGGGCCTCGGAGAGGTCCCGCACGTTGTGGTGGAGCACCACCCCCGGCAGCGATCCCACCCGCCCGTCCACCTCCACCGACTCGTGCACGCGCGCGGGCGTCCAGCGCGCGCGGCGTCGGTCGAAGAGGCGGACGTGGCCGCGACGGCCGATGGCGCCGCGGCTCAGGGCCCGACCCATGAAGACGGTGTGGAAAGTCAGCCGGTAGGCGGGGAGGGGTGGCCCGGTGGAAACGAGCTTCCGGATGGCGTCTCCGAGCGGCGGCGAGAGGACCTCGTCCGCGTCCACGCACAGGACCCAGTCGTTTCGGGCCTGCTCCACCGCGAAGCGCTTCTGCGGCCCGTACCCGTCGAAGGGGCGCGAGAGCACCCGGGCACCTCGCGAGCGGCAGATCTCGACGGTGCGGTCACGGCTTCCCGAGTCGACCACCAGGATCTCGTCGGCGAAGCGCAGGGCGTCGAGCGTCCGGCCGATTTCGTCCTCCTCGTCCTTCGTGATGACGACGGCGGAAAGGGCGGCCATGCCGGAACCCACCTACCGTGCCTTTCCCCCATCCGTCCACCGCTCACGACGCCCTGCGGCCTCCCACCGCTTGCAAGGGGCGCGACCGGCGTGCCAGGCTCGGCCGCCGCCGTGGCGTCCCCTCCCTCGGACCGGCCTCCCTCGGCCCCCGCCCAACTCCCGGCTTCGGGGGGCGCTGCCCGCGCAGGTGGTCTCGGACGCGAGCTCTTCGTCTCGGTCGCGGTCCTGACCGTCGCGACCACCCTCTTTTGGACGACCCGTCTCGACCTTGCGACGGCCGACCTGTTTCGGTCGCCTTGCTGCAGCTGGCCCTGGGCGGAGCAACCGTTCTTCCGGTTCATCTACCGGTACGGAGTTCTGTCCGGCGTCCTCCTGGCCGCGGGGGCGCTCGTGGTCCTGACCCTGAGCTACTGGTACCCAGCCCGCCTCCTCCGCGCCCGTCGGCCCGCCCTGTTCCTCGTGCTCGTGGTCGCGATCGGTCCCGGGCTCCTCGTCAATGTGGTCTTCAAGGACCACTACGGCCGACCCCGTCCGCGCGAGGTGGTCGAGTTGGGAGGGGAGGAGCGGTTCTTGCCCGTCTGGGTGAGGGGCACCGACCATGAGGCCAAGTCCTTCCCCTGTGGCCACTGCTCCATGGGCTTCTACCTCGCGACCCCATACCTCATCCTTCGCCGAAGGCGACGGGCGCTGGCGCTTGCCGCCCTGCCGGTGGGACTCTTCGCTGGCCTGCTCCTGGGCGTGGCCCGGATGATGGCCGGCGGCCACTTCCTATCCGACGTTGTTTGGGCGGGCGGCATGGTGTGGCTGGTCGCGCTGGGCCTGTACTCGCTCCTTGGCGTGGACCACGCCCTTGCGGCCCCGCTCCCTCCGGGCCTCGAGCGGAACCGCCTGAAGGCCCGGGTGGCCACGGTGCTCGGGGGCGGCTCCTTGGCCCTGCTCACCCTAGGTGTCCTCCTCGCCACTCCGTACTTCTCGTCCAAGACGTTCGCGCGCAGCCGCACGGAACTCGCGGCCGGACCCGAAGAGCGATGGGAGATCGCGCTCGACGAGGCCACGGTGGCGGTGGGGGCCGGTCCCGACCTGTGGGTCTCGTACCAGGTTCGGGCCTTCGGCTTTCCCACGAGCCGCCTCGGCTTCGGCTTTCGCGAGGAGGATGGGGTGGCGGTGCTCTCGCTCGACCAGCTCGGCTGGTTCACGGAGCGGCGAACGAGGGTAAGGGTGCAGGTTCCGGCCGACGGACCCTGGCCGGTCCAGATCCGGCTGGGGAAGGGCCGGCTCACTCTGGACTTGCGGGGCTTCTCCCCCGCGACCCGCCTCGACGTCAAGGTGGCGGAGGGAGAGGTGCGACTCATCGGCGCGAAGGCCCTTCCCCTCGGGGGGGTGCGGGTCGAGGTTGTCCGGGGGCGGGTCTTGGAGGAGCCGCCCCCCTGAGACGGCGTGTGGAAAGATGTCAGGGCGCGCCCCGCGCTGCCCTTTGGTAGCCTCTTCCGCATGCGTGGCTCTTCTCTCCTCTTCGACCTCGACGGCACCCTAGCCGATTCACTCCCCCTCTGCCTGCACGCGCACCGCACGAGCCTGTTGCGCCACGCGGGACGCGTCTTCGGAGACCGGGAGATCGCCGCCGAGTTCGGGAAGACCGAGGAAGGGATGTTCCGGCGCCTGGTGCCAGCGGCTTGGGAGGCCTGCCTCGCCACCTACGAGGAGGAGTACGAGCGCGCCCACCACCTGTGCCCCGCCCCCTTCCCGGGCGTGGTCGACCTTCTCACCCGCCTCCGCCAGAGCGGCTTGCGGCTCGGCCTCGTCACCGGAAAGGGACAAAAGAGCGCACGGATCACGCTGGGAAAGCTCGGGCTCTCTCCGCTCTTCGACGAGGTGCGGACCGGGTCTCCCCAGGGCGACGTGAAGGCCGAGCATATCGTGGAGCTCACCCGAACCTTCGGGGTGAGCCTTGACCGGACCGCGTATGTCGGCGACTTCGTGGCCGACGTGCGCGCGGCCCGGGCCGCCGGCGTGCTCGCCTTGGCGGCCGCATGGGCCCCCGGCGTGGACGCCCAGGCCCTCGCTGCCGCCCGCCCGGACGCCCTGTTCCGGTCGCTGGGAGAGCTGGACTCTTGGATCGAGAGCTGGCTCGGGTCGAGCGGTGCCGTCGGGGGCGGGGAAGCGCTCGCGGGGCGGCGGGGGTGAGGGATCATGTTCGGCGGGGGAGCCGGCCCTTTGGCCGAAGGAACGCCCGCCGCGCTCGCTCCACGCGCGGGCGGACAGAGCAGCCCTCGAGATGGTCGTTCACGAGCCCCATCGCCTGCATGAAGGCGTAAGCGGTGGTCGGCCCGACGAAGCGGAAACCGCGGCGGCGGAGGTCCCGGGAGAGCGCGGTCGACTCTGGGGTCCGGGGAATGGCGCGGAGCACCGCCCAGGTGAGCCTCCTGGGCCGGGCCCGGGGCTTGGGCTCGAAGCTCCAGAGGTGCGCCGCGAGGGAGCCCACCTCCCTGCGGAGCTCCAGCGCGCGGCGAGCATTCCCGATGGCCGCCTCGATCTTGCCGCGGTGGCGCACGATGCTCGGCTCTTGGAGGAGCTGCTCCACGCGGCGAGGGCCGAAGCGGGCCACGCGCGCCGGGTCGAAGCCCTCAAACTCCCGGCGGAAGGCGGGCCGCTTCCGCAGGATGGTGAGCCAGGACAGCCCCGACTGAAATCCCTCGAGGCAAAGCTTCTCGAAGAGCTTCGCCTCGTCGGCGACCGGGAAGCCCCACTCCTCATCGTGGTAGGTGATGTAGTCGGGCGAGGAGAGGCACCAGCCGCAGCGGAGACGGCCATCGGGTCCGGGGGCGACCCCGCGAGGGAGCCTTGGCATGAAAGCGCCTCCCCTGCCCGCCTGCAGGCCCGGGGTTGGGGGGCATCCGCTCGGTGGGGCCCCGGCGACGGCCGGGG
The DNA here is from genome assembly GCA_035686075.1 of Anaeromyxobacter sp. GTDB lineage: Bacteria > Myxococcota > Myxococcia > Myxococcales > Anaeromyxobacteraceae > Anaeromyxobacter. The sequence continues at coordinate 67,565 of DASRZU010000025.1, read as the reverse complement.
CCCCTCGGCCGTCAGAAGTCGTGGAACCGATTCCGCTTGAACCCCTACCACCACGGCGTGCCGTGCGGGCAACGCCCTTTGGGGCCTCCCGCCTCGAAGGCCCACAGCGCTTCATCCGAACCCGCGGGTGTCTACCTCCCACCCTTCAGCGCGTGGAGTTCTCGGACCGTGTCGATGGTGTCCGCCTCGTCGGCACGCTTGTCCTCCCGGTACCGCTTCACCCGGGCGAACCGCAAGGCCAGGCCGCTCTCGTACTTGGCGCTCGCCTGGATGCCGTCGAAGGCCACCTCGACGACCAGCTCCGGCCTCACCCGGACCACGAACCCGTCGTCCCCCACCGCGAGGGCGCGCAGCCGCTCGGTCTGCCACTCCAGCATGGAATCGGTCATGCCCTTGAAGGTCTTGCCGAGCATGGCGAAGCCGCCGCGGGCCGGGTCGCGCGCGCCAAGGTGGAGGTTGGAGAGCCAACCCCGGCGCCTGCCGCTCCCCGGCTCGACTGCCAGGACCACGAGGTCCAGGGTGCGGGCCCGCTTCACCTTGAGCCAGGCGCCCCCGCGCCGACCGGCCAGATAGGGCGCGTCGAGCGACTTGGCCACAAGTCCCTCCTGCCCCCGCGCGAGCGCCTCTTCCAGAAAGGCCTCCGCCTCGGCGGGCTCCGACGTGACGAGGCGCGGGACGAGATGAGCCGGGGGAACGATCTGGGCGAGCGCCCCGTGGCGGTCGGCGTTCGACCGAGAGAGGAAGTCCTCACCATCGAGGTGGAGCAGGTCGAAGAAGAAGCCGGTGAGCGGCAGCCCCGGCGCGAGCCGGTCCACGTCGAGACGCCGCCCGAACCGCCTCATGGTCACCTGGAACGGCTCCGGAGTGCCGTCGGCGCGCACCGCCAGCGCCTCGCCGTCGAGCACCAGTGACCGGGCGCGGGCGGCGCGCGCAACCGCGGCCACCTCCGGAACTGCCTCCGTCACGTCGCGAAGGGTACGCGAGAAGACGCGAGCGGTCTGGCCCTCCCGGTGCACCTGGATACGCACCCCATCGAGCTTCCACTCGAGGGCGGCCTTCCCCAAGGCTTCCAGGGCCTCGGTCGCGCTACCGGCCGCCTGCGCCAGCATGGGTTTCACGGGTGAGAAGAGTTGCAACCGGAAGCGGTCGAGCGCTCCCACCCCCTCGCCCTGTACCGCCGCCGCCACGGCGGGAAGCGACCCGGACAGCATGGCGGCGCGGCGCACCGCCTCCGGGGGAGCGCTCGCGGCCTGGGCCACCGCGTCGATGAGCACTCCTTCGAGAGCGCCCTGGCGGAGCTCGCCGGTGAGGAGCCCGGCCAGGAACCGCCGCTCCTCGGGGCTGGCTCGGGCGAAGAGCTCCTCCAAGATGGTCCGGCGGGCGAGGGCGGAGCCGGGACCGCGGGCCGTGGCATATGCTCCCAGCGCCGCATGCACCTCGAGCACGGAGAGGGAGGGGGATGAGGCGGGCGCGCTGTTGGCCAGCGCCTCGCCGGTCCGGGCGTACCGTAGCCCGATGCGACCCTGGGCCGGCTGGCCGGCGAGCCAGTTCACCACCACCACCTGCTCCTCGGGGGCGAGCGTTCGCAGGAGCCGGGCCAGCCGAGCGGTCTTCTCTCGCCGCGAACTAGTGGCCGCGACGTCCCGCGAGGCCAAGGCGACGTCAACGAGGAGCACCTCGCTAGTGTACCGGGCGAGCGTCCGCGCGGCCGCGATCGATCCCCGGCACGGTCCGGGACGAGGCACCGCTCCCCCTCGGCGGATCAGGCTTCCCGCTCGGGCCGTCGACCCCTTCCGCCGCCTCATCGACCCATCGTACCCTCGGAGTCTTTCCGGAAAGGTCCGACATGCGCGCCTGGTGGCCAGGCCCTTTCGCACGTATCCGCGGCGCGCTCGCCGCGCTCCTCCCTTTCTTCGCGCTGTCCGCGCTCGCGAGTGGTCCGCTCTTGCCCCCGGGGATTCCCCCGCTCCCGCCCGCGGCCGCGGGCTGGACCCGGGTGGAGGGGCCCATCCCCAAAGACCCCGCCGAGGAAGTGCGCATCGCCGCCATCGTGGCCGGCATGACGCTAGAGGAGAAGGTCGGCCAGATGACCCAGCCCGACGCGTTCCGCGTCACCCCGGACGAGGTGCGCAAGTATCACATCGGCACGGTGCTCGCCGCCGGGGAGGGCTGGCCGGGGAACGACCGGCATGCGGCTGCGGCAGCGTGGTTGGCCATCGCCGACCGCCTGTGGGAAGCGTCGATGTCCACCGACGCCAAGGTGCAGATCCCGATCCTCTGGGGCATCGATGCCGTCCACGGCCACGCGCGCATCTTCGGCGCCACCGTCTTTCCCCAGAACATCGGCCTGGGGGCGACCCATGACCCGGCGCTCATCCGGCGCATCGGCATCGCCACCGCCAAGCAAATGCGCGCGACCGGCCACGACTGGACCTTCTCCCCCTGCGTGACGGTTCCGCGCGACGTGCGCTGGGGCCGAACGTACGAGGGCTTTTCCGAGAACCCCGCCCTCACCCGGGTCTACGCCCAGGAGATGGTCGCCGGTCTCCAGAACCTGGGCCCCGTCCCCGACCCGAATAAGCCCTACGGCGTCCTCGCCACGGCCAAGCACTTCCTGGGTGATGGCGGCACCTTCCGCGGCGTGGACGAGGGCGTGAACCTCTCCCCGGAGCAGGAGCTCATCGACGTCCACGCCCAGGGGTTCCTCGGTGCCCTGTCAGCGGGGGTGCAATCCGTGATGGCCTCCTACAACAGCTGGCTGCCCGCGGCCGGACCGACCACCGCCGCGCAAGTGGCCGAAGCCAAGGTCCACGGCAGCCGGTATCTCCTCACCGATGTGCTCAGGGCAAGACTGGGGTTCGACGGGATCGTGGTGGGCGATTGGAAGGGGCACGGCCAGGTCCCCGGCTGTTCCCCGACGCGCTGCGCGCGGGCCATCGACGCGGGCATCGACGTCTTCATGGTAGCCGACGAGTGGCGGGGGTTCTTCGAGAGTACCGTCGATCTGGTGAGGAAGGGCGAGGTCCCCATGTCCCGCATCGATGAGGCCGTGACCCGTATCCTGCGGGTGAAGATGCGAATGGGGCTCTTCGACATGCCGCGACCCTCCCAGCGGCCCAACGCCGGGGACGCGTCCCTTCTCGTGCACCACGAGCTCGCGGCCGAGGCAGTGGAGAAGTCCCTCGTCCTCCTCAAGAACGACCGGCACGTCCTTCCCCTCGATCCGCGGATGAAGGTTCTCGTCGTGGGCAAGAGCGCCGACAGCCTTCGGAACCAGACCGGGGGCTGGACCCTCGACTGGCAGGGGAAGGACAACACCAACCGCGACTTTCCCGCGGGGAGCACGGTCTTGGCCGGGATCCGAAACGCGGTTGGGAAGGGCAAGGTCACCTACAGCGAGGAGGCAAGGGATATCGACCTCTCCCGCTTCGACGCGATTATCGCGGTGATCGGCGAGACTCCGTACAGCGAGTTCTTCGGCGACCTGTCCAGGGGGCTGAACCCGCGCGCCCCTGAGACCCTGGAGCACGCGGCGCTCCACCCCGAGGACTTGGAGGTCTTGTCCCGCGTGAGCGGACGGGGAAAACCAGTGGTGACCGTCTTCCTCTCCGGCCGGCCGCTCCTCACCACCAAGGAGCTCAATCGCTCGGATGCCTTCGTGGCGGCCTGGCTCCCGGGGACCGAGGGGGCGGCGATCGCCTCGCTCCTCTTCAAGCGCCGGGGCGGCGGGCCCGCCCCCGATTTCACAGGCAAGTTGCCGTTCTCCTGGCCGGCGGTGAACTGCGAGCCGGCGGGCGACGGCAAGGCCAACCCGCTCTTCCCCTTTGGGTACGGCCTCGGCTATTCGGACGCGAAGGACATCGGGCCCCTTCCGGAGCCCGAAACCTCGCGCTGCGACTAGAGGACGGACGAGACGGCTCGCGCGGGTCGTCCCGTGGATCAGTACTTCGCGTCTTCGGTCTCGATGAGGTGGTAGATCTCGGCGGCGTTCGGGGCCTTCATGATGGCCTCACGGAACCCGACGTTCTTGAAGATCCGGCTGATGCGGGCCAGGGCCTTGAGGTGAGCACCGGCCGAGTTCTCGGGGGCGAAGAGCGCGAAGAAGAGGTTCGTCGGGCGCCCATCGATGGCCCGGAAGTCGACGCCCTCGACCGAGCGGCCGAAGCTCGCGAGAAGCGTCGGCAGGCCGGACACCTTGCCATGGGGGATGGCCACTCCGTCCCCGATCCCGGTCGAGCCGAGCTTCTCCCGCTCGAGGAGCGTGTCGAGCAGCTTCTGGCCGTCGACCTTCTGGCCCTGGGCGAGCGGACGGCACAGCTCGGACAACACCGCCGCCCCGGTCCGCCCGGCCAGGTTGTCAATCACGCAGTCGGACCGGAGGAACTCGACGATCTTCATGGCGATCCGCCGTTAGCACAGTTGGCAACGCCGGGGCAAGGACGCAAGGGAGCACGGCACACCCGGGCGCTAGAGTCCGCGCCCTTCACGCCCCCTCCCAGACCCCTCGCCTTACGTCTCGGCCTCGATGAGGCCGAAGTTCCCGTCCTCCCGCCGGTAGACGACGTTGATGGCGCGGTCCTTCGCGTTCTGGAAGACGTAGAAGTTCGCATCGAGCAGGTCGAGTTGCAGAAGCGCCTCGTCCACGGACATGGGCTTGGCCTGGAACTTGGTGCTCTTCACCACCCGGTGGCTGCGCCGGTCCGGGTGCTCGAGGATGTCGAGGATGTCGTGGCGAACGTCGACCGGCGCCGTCTCGACGTGGTTTCCGTTGACCTTGTAGGTGTTGAGCTTCTCCTTGTATTTCTTCAGCTGGCGCTCGATCTTCTCGGCGGCGGCGTCGATGGAGGCGTACATGTCCTGCGTCTTGGCGGAGCCGCGCAGGAGGAATCGTCCGGCCTTGACGGTGATCTCGGCATGATGGTCTAGGTTCTCGACGTGCAGGACCGCGTGAGCCTCGCTGGCCCGCTCGATGTAGCGCTTCACGTGCTCCACCCGATCGCGCACGTGGCTCTTCAGGGCATCAGAGGGCTCGAGGTGCCGGAAGGTGATGTTCACCTGCATGAACCGCCTCCTTGGGAGGACCGTCGCTGAGAATGCATCGGCCGCGGCCCGGCGGATCTCCTTCCCGCCGGCTCCGCGGCCGATGCCGATGTTGCCGGATGGCAACATTCCCGTGTTCATCATAACCCAGCCGCTCCCCGAGCGATGCCGGGGACGCGGCTAGGGAGGGGCTCTCGAAGGGGTGCAGCGGCGGCGCCTCGGCCACCGTCGGGGGTTCGGGGGACGCCTTGCGGGCTGCCGCCCGGCCGGTTCCCTGGCCGGCGGGGACATCCTGTGGGACAGGGCTAGAAGTACTTCTTCCGCTTGGAACTGGGCAGCAGCCCGAGTACCTCGCGGTACTTGGCAACGGTTCGGCGCGCGATCTCGATCCCCTGGCCCTTCAGGATCTCCACGATTCGCTGGTCGGAGTGGGGCCTGCGAGGGTCCTCGGACGCGATGATCTGCCGGATGTGGTTCTTCACCGCCTCGCTGGCGATCTCGTCCCCGCCGGTCTTGTTGATGGCCGAGTTGAAGAAGAACTTGAGTTCGTAGATGCCTTGCGGGGTGTGGACGTACTTGTTGGTGGTGACCCGGGACACGGTCGACTCGTGCATGCCGATGTCCTCGGCCACGTCCCGGAGGATGAGCGGCTTCAGGTGGGCGATACCCCGGTCGAGGAACTCCCGCTGGAACTTCACGATCGATTCGGTGACCTTGTAGATCGTCCTTTGCCGCTGGTGGATCGACCGGATGAGCCAGACCGCGCTCCGGAGCCGTTCCTGGATGTACTCCTTGGCCTTGCCCGCCTCCCCGTTCTTGAGCGCCGCCCGGTAGAGGCCGCTGATGCGGAGCTTGGAGAGGCCGTCGTCATTGAGAACGGTCACGTACCGGTCGCCCATCTTGTACACGTAGACGTCGGGGGTGATGTACTGGGGCTCCTCGGTTGAATAGGCGCGCCCGGGTTTGGGCTCGAGGTGACTGATCACCTTTACCGCCTTGACCACCTCCTCGACGGGCAGCTTCAGGTCCCGGGATATGGCGATGTAGTTCTTCGATTCGAGGTGCTTCAGGTGGCGCTCGATGATGGCCACGATCTCGGGGGTGTCGGCGTTGAGGGACCGGACCTGCAAGAGCAGGCACTCGCGCAGGTCGCGCGCCGCGACGCCGATGGGATCGAGCTGCTGGACCTTGTTCAGCACCGCCTCGGCGAACTCGACCCCCACCCCGGCCTCGAACGCCACCCGGACCAAGGGGTCGCTCGTGGCGGTCTCTTCCGCCTCGCCCTCGACCGCCGGCATCTTGAAGTAGCCGTCCTCGTCGAGGTTGCCGATGATGAGCATCGCCACCCGCCTCTCGTCCTCGCCCAGGCTGGACAGGCGGATCTGCCACTCGAGGTGGTCGTGCAGGTCCTCCCTGCGGGTGAGAGTGGCCTCGTAGCTGGGCAGGTCCTCATCGGCCAGGCCGCGGTTCGAGGGAGCGGTGTGACCCTGGAGCTGGTAGTGGTCGAGGTACTGGTCCCAGTCGATCTCGTTGGCCCCCTCCTCCCCCTTCACTTCCTCGGCCCGCTCGGCCTCCTTGTGCTCGGGCTTGGCCTCGATCTCCGCGGCCTCCGCCGGGCTCGCGCCTTCGGGGACGGGCTCCTCCTCGTTCTCGTCCGCCCCGTCGAGGAGTGGGTTCTCGTTCATCTCGGTGCGGACCAGGTCGACGAGCTCCATGCGCGAGAGCTGCAGGAGCTTGATGGCCTGCTGGAGCTGGGGGGTCATCACCAGCTGCTGGGTCATCTTGAGTTGCTGCTTCAGCTCGAGGCTCATCGCTGCTCCATGGCCGGGTGCTCGTCCAGCCGGAACCGGTCGCCCAGGTACACTTCCCGCGCGCGGGCGCTCTGGGCGATCTCGGCGGGTGTCCCCGCCTCCAGGATGGTTCCTGCGACCAGGATGTAGGCCCGTCCGCAGATGCCTAGGGCCTCGCGGACGTTGTGGTCGGTCACGAGCACGCCGATGCCCCGGTCCCGCAGGCCGGCGATGAGTCGCTGCAGCTCCCCCACCGCGATGGGGTCGACGCCGGCGAAGGGCTCGTCGAAGAGGATGTGGCGGGGGTCGGAGAGGAGGCTCCGTGCCACCTCCGCGCGGCGCCGCTCGCCGCCGGAGAGCTGCTCCCCCAGCGAGCCGGCCACCTTCTCCAGCCGGTACTCGCCAATGAGGTCGTCGGCGCGGCGATTTCGCTCCCGCCGGGGGACGCCCAGGGCCTCCAGGATCCCGGTGAAGTTCTGGCGCACGGTGAGCTTGCGGAAGATGGAGGCCTCCTGCGGTAGATACCCCAGCCCCAGCCGGGCCCGGCGGTGCATGGGGAGCCGGGTGAGGTCGTGCTCTCCCAGCCAGACGCGCCCCGCGTCCGGAACCACCAGCCCCACGGTCATGTTGAAGCAGGTCGTCTTGCCCGCGCCGTTGGGGCCGAGCAAACCGACCACCTCGCCCGGTCCGACCTCGAACGAAACCCCGTCCACCACCCGGCGCCCGCCGTAGGCCTTCACCAGGGCCTCGGCCCGCAGGCGCGGCTCGGGCGAGGTGCGCACCGCGGCGCTCCCGATGCCTGTGACGCGCGCCTCGGTCACTTCTCCCCCTCCCCCCGCTTTCCCTTCCGGTGCGACTGCATGCCTTCGAGGCGGGCATCGGCCTGATCGGCGGGGACATCCCCCCGGACGTCATCCATCGTGACCTCGTCCCGCTCGAGGTCGTATACGAGCAAGCTCCCCACGGCGGTGAGCGAGCCGCTCTTCAGCACTGGCTTCCCCTCGCAGGTGAGGCGCGAGACGGCTTCCTCGTAGGTGGCTTTCTCGCAGGTGACGACCTTGTCACCCCGCTCGAACCGCACCTCGCCCTCGCAGGTGGCCTCCTTCACCTTCTCGGCGTCATCGAGCTGAGCCCTTAGCCGCCTGCAGGTAAGGACCGCGTCGCCCCGGGTAAGCCGGACGGGGTTGCCGGTGTAGTCCACCTGATGCCGGGGAAAGTTGTACTTGACCCGATCGGCCGAGACCGTGACCGTCCCGCCGCCGGCGGCGGGGAGCTGCGTCAGGCTGGGCGCGGCCAGCACCGCCAGAATCGCGAGCTGTCCGATCAACGGCGCCCCTCGGCGGACTGCGTGGTAACCGGACCTTTGAGCTCTAGCTCGCCGCGCTCGGGGTCGAAGTTGAACCCCACGCCGTGGAGCGTGAGGCTTCCCCGCTCCACCACCACAGGGTCGTCGCCGCTGATGAGGCCCTGGCCCGCTTCACCGGGCTCGTAGCGCGCCCGCTCCGTCTCGGCTCGCTCTGGGCCGTGGACCACGACGACGCCGCCCTGGGCGGAGAAGACCTGGGTCGCGAGATCTCCCTTTGCCGACGGGGCACTGATGACGACCGGCTCCCCCTGTCCCATGAGCTCGGCCCTGAGGTCGACGGCCCCGGCATGGCTCGTGTCGCGGCGGATCGTGACCTCCCTAGCGTCCCCCCTCGCTCGCAGGCCCTCCCCCCGCCAGACGAGAAAGCGTACCCTTTCGAGCTTCAGCTCCGGTGCCACCGCCGTGGACTCCGTTTTCTGGCTTGAGTCGCAGGCCGGGAAGAGCCGCATGACCGCCGCTCCCGCAGCCAGCGCTATCGTCCAACGCCGCTTAAACATAGCATTCTTTCCCATTGGATTCGATAGGCATAGACCTTGCTAGGAGTTTTCAGCGGTAGCCACCGGAAAGCTCAGCGGTTTTCGGCACCGGCCTTGCTAGCGAAGGCTACCGGCCGTTCCTCTGGTGGTCGCGTGTGCCACCTCTCGTGCATCCAGACCCATTCGGCGGGGTGTCGGCGGATGGCCTCTTCCAGGGCGGCCGTGCAGGCGGCCGTCAGCCTAACGACCTCCGACTCCCTGTCCGGAGGGTCCGAGGAGAACTGGATCTCTCTCACCTCGAGCCGGTGGCCGTCGCCCGCCCGCGGGCCCTTTCGGTGGACGGTCCCCACCACCACCGGAGCTCCGAACCGTACGGCGAAGTCTGCGGCCGCCCTCGGGGTAAACGCCAGCCGCCCGAAGAACGGCACGAACACACCTTGGACGTTCGTGTCCTGATCGATGAGGAGACCCAAGGCCTTGCCTGACCGGAAGGTCCGGATGATGGCCCGCCCCGTGTCCGGATCCTCCCGCCAGAGCGTCGTCACCCCACCTTGGGCCCGGAACCGTTCCGCGAGTTCGTCGAGCCTCTTGTCCCAGCTCGCCTTGGCGATCACGGCGTTAGGCACGCCCGCCCGGGCGATCCTCCGGGCCAAGAGCTCCCAGCTCCCGACGTGGCCGGTGACGAACACCATGCCTCGCCCCCGCGCCATGACGTCGCGGAGGAGGGTGGGAGGGGAGATCTCCACGTAGTCCTCCAGCCGATGGTCGAACCAGCGGATGGAGGCGAGCTCAAGGGTGGAGCGGCCCAGGTGGACGAACATGTCCCTTGCGATCCGCTCCCGTTCGGCGGGTGTCTTCTCCGGGAAGGCGAGGGCGAGGTGCTCGAGGGCGAGCATACGGGTCCTCTTCGCGAGTCGGAAGGCGGCCCGGCCGGCCGCGCCCCCGAGCCACAGCGCCGGACCGAGGGGGAGCACCCCCAGAACGCGGATCCAAATCCGGATCAGGGCCGAGCGCAGCGCCCTCTTCACCCGCTTGTGGAGCGGCGCGACCATGGCACGGCGCACGCTAGCACGGCCCGGCGGCCGCGGCACCCGGCCCGGGAGGTGGGGGGCTCTACGCTTTGAGCGGCAGCTTGGTGACGGCGGCGGAAGCCCGCTGCGTGAGGTCGCGGTGTTCGCGCGCGGCCTTCACGAACCCGGCGAACAGGGGATGCGGGGCGAAGGGCTTGGACTTGAACTCCGGGTGGAACTGGCACCCCAGGAAGTGCGGATGGTCCTCGAGCTCGATCATCTCCACCAGCCCGAGCTCGGTGTTCACCCCCGAGAAGATCATCCCTGCGGCCTCGTAACTGGCTCGGTAGGCGTTGTTGAACTCGTAGCGGTGGCGGTGGCGCTCGTGGACGAGGTCCTGCCCGTACAGCTCACGGGCCCTCGTCCCCTCCCGGAGAGTGCAGGCGTAGCTCCCGAGCCGCATCGTTCCGCCCTTGTCGGTGACCGTCCTCTGCTCGTCCATGAGGGTGACGACCGGGTGGGGCGTGGCCTCGTCGAACTCGAGAGAGTTGGCGCGTTCCAGGCCGAGCACGTTGCGGCCGAACTCGATCACCGCCATCTGCAGCCCCAGGCAGATCCCGAAGAAGGGGACCCTCTTCTCCCGGGCGTGGCGGACGGCGAGGATCTTTCCCTCGGTACCCCGGACCCCGAAACCGCCCGGGACCAGGATGCCGTCGACGTTCTCGAGTTCGGAGCGGTTGCCCTCCTCGAGCTTGGCGGAGTCGATGAACACCGGCCGCAGGTGCACGCCCGCCGCGATCCCGCCGTGGACCAGGGCCTCGTTGAGGCTCTTGTAGCTCTCGGCCAGCTCCACGTACTTGCCCACGATGCCGATCCGGACCTCACCCCGGCGCGGATTCTTGATGCCGTCGACGATCGCCTCCCACTTCTCGAGCCGTGGAGCGCGGCTCCAGATGTTGAAGAGCTCGGCCAGCTTGTCGTCAACGCCCTCGGCGTGGAAGGCAAGCGGGACCTCGTAGATGGAGGGAACGTCCTTGGCGGTGAAGACCGCCGAGGGGTCGACGTTACAAAACAGGGCGATCTTGTCCTTCATCTCCCGAGCGATCTCGCGGTCCGAACGGCAGAGGAGGATGTCGGGTTGAATCCCGATCTCCCGCAGCTCCTTGACCGAGTGCTGGGTGGGCTTGGTCTTGAGTTCACCGGCCGCGGCGATGAAGGGGACGAGGGTCACGTGGGCGTAGAGCGCGTTCTCCTCGCCCACGTCGTACTTCATCTGGCGGATGGCCTCGAGAAAGGGCAGCGACTCGATGTCGCCCACGGTGCCCCCCACCTCCACGATGAGGATGTCGGCCCCGCCGGCGGCTTCGCGGATCACCGCCTTGATCTCATCGGTGATGTGGGGGATCACCTGGACCGTCTTGCCCAGGTATTCGCCCCGGCGCTCGCGCTGGATGACCGACAGGTAGATGCGGCCGGTGGTGTAGTTGTTCTTGCGGGTCATCTTGGCGCTGGTGAAGCGCTCGTAGTGTCCGAGATCGAGGTCGGTCTCGGCGCCGTCGTCGGTGACGAAGACCTCGCCGTGCTGGAATGGGCTCATCGTGCCTGGATCGACGTTGATGTAGGGATCGAGCTTGAGGTGCTGGACCTCGATCCCGCGGTTCTCGAGGAGCGCTCCCATCGAGGCCGCGGCCAGCCCCTTGCCGAGCGAGCTCACCACCCCCCCGGTGACGAACAGATACTTGGTCTTCTTCCCGCGTTTCACCATGGGCCCCTCACCGCATTTCTCTCGCCTCTGGCGAGGAGCGCCCGTGCGCGCTCCAAGTCCTCGGGCGTGTCGATGCCGAATCCCCGATATGTGGTCTCGGCCACCTGGATCTCAAACCCGTGCTCGAGCGCTCGCAGCTGCTCGAGCGACTCCTCCTCTTCTAGCCTCCCGGGGGGAAGGGCGGCGAACCGCTCCAGGAACTCCGCCGTGAAGGCGTACAGGCCCACGTGGGCGCGCATGAGCGGCGAGATGCCTCCGGCCCGCCGGAACGGGACGGGTGAGCGCGAGAAGTAGAGCGCCTTCCCCGAGAGGTCGGTCACGACCTTGACCACCTGCGGGCGGTCGACCTCGTCGGCCTCGATGGGGCGGACGAGCGTGCCCATCGCCGCCCCGCTCCGCTCCATGGCGCCGACCAGAGTCTCGATCGCCTCTGGCTCGATCAGGGGCTCATCGCCTTGCAGGTTCACCACCAGCGTGGGCCGAGGGATGAGCTTGCGTGCCGCCTGTGCCACTCGGTCGGTCCCGGTAGCGGCGGGGCCAGTGAGGATCGCCTCCCCGCCCGCATGGGTCACCGCGCTCGCCACGCGGTCGTCGTCGGTGGCGACCGCGACAACGTCGATGCCGCGCGCGCGGCGTGCGCGCTCGACCACATGGGCGATGACGGGCTTTCCTGCCAGGTCGGCGAGGGGCTTTCCCGGGAAGCGCTGCGCTCCGAACCGGGCCGGGATGATGACCGCGACGCGTCTCAAACCGGGGCGCCAACCTACGACGAGCGGTTCCCGCTCGTCAACGGAGTCCCGTAACGGATCGATCCGGTTCGGTATTCAGCTCCCGGCGCCTGCGGAGCGACCCCGGGAAGCGCGCAGCTGCGCGCACCAGCCCGCCGGCCCGCGAGGAGTGGCCTCGGCCTTCGTTCGAGAGGAGGACCGCTCACCCTTGTGGCCGCTTCCGGCAAGCCAAATCGAGGAACCCCTGCCCTGCCCAGGGTGCTCGGGGGCCGCGGCCTGTCGACGACCGATGAGCGGCGTGCCCTCGCGGGGCCATTCCCGGGCGGGGCAGACCCGAGGGCGGGGGGTTCGTCTTGGCTCGGGGTCCACCTCGTGCCCGGCCCTTGCCCGGCGGAGCGGTACGCGACTTTGGGCCAGGGTAGGAGGGCGAAGGAGGGCAGGGTCGACTCGAGTCTTGCGCTTCTTCCTCGCCGCCTTTGGCGCCCTTGCGTCCAGAGCGCAGTCGTCGGGCTCTTGCTATCCTCGGTGCGTGGCACCCCTCGTCCGGGTCCCGTTCATCGTCGAGGCCAACTACGCGGGCTGGCGGCTGGACCGCTATCTCAAGGAGAAGATCCGGCGCCTCTCCCGCGAGCGGGTACAGAGGGTGATCGAGCAGCGGCTGGAGAGCGAGGACGGCCGGAGGCTCAAGCCAGCCACGCGCATCCGCCCCGGCCAAAGGTTCGTGCTCTTCAAGGAGGCCGAACCCGAGCCGGAGACGCCCTTGGAGTTCGGCGTGGTCTTCGACGACGGCTCTCTGCTCGTGGTCGACAAGCCCGCCGGCCTGCCGGTCCACGCCACCGCCCGCTATACCGCTCACACGTTCACGGCGCTGGCGCGTGCCCGATTCCCCGACAGGAAGGTCGACCCCGGCCACCGGATCGATCGCGAGACCTCGGGTCTGCTCGCCTGCGGGCTGCGGCCGGAGGTGACGCGGATCCTGAAACGGGACTTCGCGAAGGGGCGCGTCTCGAAGACCTACCTCGCCATCGCCCTCGGGTTACCCCCACTCGATCGGTTCACCGTCGAGGTTCCGCTCGCCCTCACGGGTGCCTCCGCAGTGCGGGTCCGCATGCACGCCCACCCCGCGGGCCTGGCCTCGGTCACGGAATTCCAGGTGATGGAGCGCCGGGAGGCCCCGGATGGCGCGCCGGTGGTGCTGATCGCCTGCTACCCGCGCACAGGCCGGCAGCACCAGATCCGTGCCCACCTCCACTGTGCCGGGCTGCAGATCGTGGGCGACAAGATCTACGGGCCGGACGAGACCCTCTTCGACCGGTTCACGAAGGGTCAGTTGACCGACGCCGACCGGGGCGTGCTTCGCCTGCCGCGGCACGCCCTGCACGCCTGGCGGCTCGACCTTCCGCACCCGCTCACCCGGGCGCGCCTCTTCCTCGAGGCACCACTTTCGCCCGACCTTCGTGCGTTCTGGGAGGCTTGCGCACCCCGCCCGGAAAGCCGTCGGTGAGCCTCCCCGGCCCCCAAGCCGCGCCCGACAAGCCTCACGGTCAGCCGCCCCCGCCTCCCCGCGTCCGCCCCTCGCGCCGAGCACGGGCCGCCTCGGCCTTGCCGATGCGGGACCGCTGCTTCACGGCCAAGAGGTAGAAACGCTCCCGAAGCGCAGCGGCCTCGGCCTCGGCCAGGTCGCCGTGCACGCCGCGCTCGGCCAGGCGTCGCTCGACCGCCCGAGCGATGGAGACCGCCGCGGCAACGGAGACGTTGAGCGACTGCACGAAGCCGCGCATGGGGATGGCGTACCGTTCGTCGGCGAGGGCCAGGGCCTCCGCGGACACGCCCCGGTGCTCGTTCCCGAACACGAGCGCCACCTTCCCCGCGAACGAGAGATCGGCGAGCGCGCGAGATCCCGGCCCCAGATGGGTGGCGTAGAGGGCGAAGCCCTCCGCCCGCAGGTGCTCCAGGCAGGGGCGTGTCGCTCCCCAGCGACGGACGTCCAGCCACTTGTCGGCGTTCTGGCTGACCTTCTTGTTGCGGCCATAGGGCTTCATCAAGCCCTCGATCACGTGTAGGTCCTGGATCCCGAACGCCTCGCAGGTGCGCAGGACGGCGTTCACGTTCTGGGGATCGCAGAACGCCTCCATGACCACGGTCAGGGTCCGGGTCCGGTTCGCCACCACCTGGTCGATCCGGGCCTTCCGCTTTTGGACCAAAAACCCCGGATCGCCGAGCCGCAGACTCTCGCGCCCCCCCCGGCTCATCGCTCCGCCCTCGGCTTCCCGAGCCGCCGCCCGCGCCCCTCGCGGCCGGAAGCCGCTTCGCGGAAGACGGCCCGGCCCACGGCGTCCACGAGCGCATCGATCCCCTCGCCGGTCACCGCGGACACGAGGTGGACTTTCTCGGGCGTTTTCCGGCGGGCGAGGAGCCTCTCGAGCTTCTTGCCGCCAGCCCTCGCCTCGGGAAGGTCCACCTTGCTCACGGCCAGGATCCTGGGCTTCTTCGAGAGCTCGGGCGAGTAGAGCTCGAGCTCTCGACCGATGGCGACCAGATCCTTGCGCGGATCGCGGCCCGGTTCGGGGCTCGCCCCCTCGACGAGGTGGATGAGGACGCGGCATCGCTCCACGTGACGGAGGAACTTCTGGCCCAGGCCGGCCCCGGCGTGCGCCCCCTCGATGAGCCCGGGGATGTCTGCCACCACGAAGCTCTTCTCTCCGCGCCAGAGGACCACTCCCAGGTTGGGCGTGAGCGTCGTGAAGGGGTAATCGGCGATCTTGGGCCGGGCTCGGGAGATACGGCTGATGAGGGTGGACTTCCCGGCGTTCGGGTAGCCGACGATCCCCACGTCGGCGAGGAGCTTCAGCTCGAGGACCAGCTCGCGCTCCTCGCCCTCCGTGCCGTTCTCCGCATAGCGTGGCGCCTGGTTTGTCGAGGTGGCGAAGTTCATGTTGCCGAGGCCGCCCCGCCCACCCTGGGCGGCCACGAAGCGATCTAGCGCCCCCGAAAGGTCGGCGAGCACCTCGTCGGTCCGGGCGTCCTTCACCACCGTCCCCGGAGGGACGCGCAGCAAGAGGTCTTTCCCGTCCTTGCCGTTCCGATCGGAGCCGAGGCCCTTCTCGCCGTTCTGGGCCCGGTGCTCCCGGACGTATCGGTAATCGAGCAGGGTCGCGAGCTGGGGATCAACCGAGAGGACCACGTCGCCGCCCTTGCCGCCGTCTCCTCCAGCCGGCCCGCCGCGCGGGATGAACTTCTCCCGCCGCCAGGCCACTGCCCCATCGCCGCCGTCGCCGGCCTTCACGCGGATCCGAACCTCGTCGACGAATTTCATCGTCCTCTGGGCGCTAGCGCCCCTCCACGCGACGGCGCGGGCGATCCACCGCCCCGACCCGGAGCGGATCTCAAGCCCCCGGAAACGCGAAACGCCGCGTACCCCGTGGGGGCCGCGGCGTCCCTCCCTGGCGCGCGAGCGGCGCGGCTACCCTTCGACGACCGAGACCACACGCCGGTCGCCGCGCGTCCGAGCGTACTTCACGGTCCCGTTCACCAGGGCAAAGAGCGTGAAGTCCTTGCCCATCCCGACGTTCTTGCCGGGGTGGACGAGCGTGCCGACCTGGCGGACGAGGATGTTGCCCGCCACCACCCTCTCCGAGCCGTAGACCTTGATCCCGCGGTGCTGGCCGGGAGAGTCGCGCCCGTTCCGCGACGAGCCCTGTCCCTTCTTGTGAGCCATGTTGTCCCCTGCCTTCCGCCCGTCGAGGGCAAGGCCGTCAGGCCCGGACCGCTGTGATGAGGACCTCGGTGTAGGGCTGCCGGTGCCCGCGCTTCTTCTTCCAGCCTTCCTTCTTCTTGCGGAAGTGAATCACCTTCCGGTGCTTCCCCTCTCCGACGATCTCGCCCTCCACCGCCGCACCGTCGACCACGGGTTTTCCCACCTTCGCGGCGCCGTCGCCCCCGACGAAGAGCACCTCGAAGCTCACCTTGCCTCCCGGCTCGCCCGTGAGCTTCTCGATCTTGAGCCGGTCGCCTTGGGCGACGCGATACTGCTTCCCGCCGGTACGGATCACCGCGTACATCGCCTTCTCCTCGGAGTCCTTGGAAGTCCCGAGGCCCGGAGCGAGGTGAAACCCCGTCGGCCGGGCCCGCGGAAGGGCGGTCATATACGATCCCAGAGCCCGACCTGTCAAGGATTCCCGAGCGTTGGCGGGGCTTGCCCTGTCCCAGGGCAACGGGGAGAACCTCGATCGCGGGGCGGTGGGCCCTCTGCCTCGCGGCCGGCCCCGGATCTTCGAGGCGGCGGTTTCCTCGCTCCGAGGATACGCGCGGGTGCAGTGGCCAAGGACAGCCTGGGCCGGGCACGGGAAGAAACCCTGCGACCTCCGCGGTCGCACTCTCGAAGCGCCTTTTCGAGGAGGGACGACCGGTTCGCCGCCACCGGGCGAAGGAAGGCGGACCGATGCAGTAGCCTGGGGAGCTCGCTCGTTTCACCAAAGGACCGCTTCATACCCGCCCCGCACGAGCGACCTGACCGAAGCTCGTTCAAGCGGTGCGCTGGCGGCGGGACCGATCCGCCCCGGCCTCTTCGATCGGGACGACGGAGTGGAAGCGGCGGTAATCGAGAGCCCTGCGCCCGTCTGGGAGCACGGTCGCGATGGGCGCGAACCGGCACCCGAAGCGAAGGCAATTGGCCGGGTAGACGTGGCGCGCGTGGATGAGCTGGAGCAGCCGCTCGTCGTAGCCACTGAAGGTCACGAGGAGCTCCGCATTCTCGATCGAGAGCGACTCTGCCGACTCGCCGAAGAGCGGGCTCGACCGGTCGATCTCGTGGACCGCGGTCCAGGCGTGCTCGAACAGGGCCGTCCCGCCGCGGAGCAGGGGCAGGTCGTGGGCCCGCCGGAAGAGCTCCCCATTCGGCTCGCGCTCGTTCCGCACGAGGAGCAGGGAGACCCTGGCGTCAACCACGTGGCCGCTGCGCTTGTTGGCCACGCGGAAGAGGAGGGCCTGCCCGCCGCCGTCGTGGGGGGCGACCACCGCTACCTGGCTGAAGAGCACCCGGGCCTTCTGCATGGAGAACTTGGCCATGACGATGCCGGCGCCGATCACGAGCTCGGTCCAGCGCACGAACCCGTCCACCGCGCCCAGGGCCCCCGCGGCGAGAGCCCGCGGGTCCAACGCCGCGGCCGCATCCTCCGATCGCCCCCCCCGGTAGAGCGCCACCGCGGCCGCCATGAGCGAGCCCGGGGCGGCCGGGACCGCCCCGGCGAGCGCCCAGTGAGCCACCTCGAGGAGGGCGCGGGTCGAGAAGTAGACGAGTGCGAACACGAGGAGGAGTTGGAGCCAGCCGCCGGTGACGAGCCGGTGGTACAGGTCGGTGAGGACGCGGCGGCGGAGACCGATGACCACCGTCTCGCTTCCCTCCTGCCCGAACACGCGTGTCTGGCCCAGGTCGCCCATGAGGGCGCGATCTTACGCGAGAGGGGGCCAGCCAAAAACCCGGGCGCCGCGACCGCGAACGGCCCGGGGAGGGAGTCCTCTCACGGTGTAGGAACGAGTCCCAGGGTGGAGGCGACCACCCACTTGCGAGAGACGGATTACCTACCCGGTCGGCCGGCAGGTCGTCTTTGGCGGGCAAGGGGGCACTCGAACGGCGGCCACGCACCGGGAGGGCTATCTCTCGTGCCGGTCTCCCCGTCGTCTCTGGCCCAGGCCCAGGAACAGCCGGGCCACGAAGTAGCAAGCGGCGAGCGCGGCCACGGACGCGCCCGGCCAGTTTCGACGGGCTACGAGAATGCCGGCCACGATGGCGCAACCGGTGAGCGCTGCTCCCAAGAACCCGCGACTCGGCCCACCGGCCGCGCCGGCCCCGGCCGGCCCCGCACCCCAGCCAGCCCAGGCCATCTCTAGCTCCCTCCGCCGAGCTTCGTGCGGAGCAACGCATTCACGACCGCGGGGTTCCCCTTTCCCCCGAGCTCCCTCATCACCCGGCCCACGAAGAAACCGGTCAGGTCCTTCTTCCCGCTCCGGTGCCGTTCGACCTCGGCCGGGCTAGCGGTCAGGACCCGGTCCACCGCTGCCTCGATGGCCCCCTCGTCCGAAACTTGAGCGAGTCCCCGGGCCACGACCACCTGGGCGGGGTCCCCCCCGGTACGGAAGACCTCCTCGACCACCTGCTTCGCCCCTGGCCCCCCGAGGGTGCCTTCATCGAGGAGGCGCAGAACCGAGCCGAGCTTTTCGGGGGTGAGCCTCCACTCGTTCGGGCCCAGGCCGGTCTCGTTGGCAAGCCGGGCCACCTCGCCGTTCAGCCAGTTCGCGACCCGCTTCGCCGCCTCCGGGCCGGGGCGATACGCGGAGAGGGCGCGGTCGAACCACGAGGCCACTCGGGCGTCGGAGACGAGCACGCTCGCGTCGTAGGCCGAGAGTCCCAGCGCCTCCTGGTAGCGGCGGTATCGGGCCCTGGGGAGCTCGGGGAGCGAGGCCCTGAGCCGCTCGATGAGCGTGAGGGGGACGATCACCGGCGGCAGGTCCGGCTCCGGGAAGTAACGGTAGTCGTGGGCCTCCTCCTTGGAGCGCATGGAGCGCGTCTCGCCGCGATCGGGATCGAACAGGCGAGTCTCCTGCTCCACCTGACCCCCGGCCTCCACGATCTCGACCTGCCGTCGCGCCTCGTAGTCGATGGCCTCCTCGAGGAAGCGGAAGGAGTTCATGTTCTTGATCTCGCAGCGAGTGCCATAGCGGCTCGCCCCCCTGCGCATCACCGAGACGTTGGCGTCGCAGCGGAGCGACCCCTCCTGCATGTTGCCGTCGCTCACCCCGAGCGCCACGAGCACCGCGCGGAGCGCCCGGACGAACTCCACGGCCTCGGTGGCCGAGCGCAGATCGGGCTCGGACACGATCTCGAGGAGGGGCACGCCCGCCCGGTTGAGATCCACGCCCGAGGCCCCGTCCGGTGAGACGCCGTGGACGTTCTTGCCCGCGTCCTCCTCGATGTGGATCCGGACCAGCCGGGCCACCTTCTCGACGCCGTCCACCGCGAACGCCACTGCGCCCCCTTCGCAGATGGGCTGCTCGTACTGCGAGATTTGGTAGCCCTTGGGAAGGTCCGGGTAGAAGTAGTTCTTCCGGGCGAAGACGCTCTTCTCGCGAATCCGGCAGCCCAGGGACAGCCCCACCGTCACCGCCATCTCCACCACCCGCTCGTTCAGGACCGGCAAGGCGCCGGGGAGCCCCAGGCACACGGGACAGGTATGGGCGTTGGGCTCTCCCCCGAAGGCGGTCGAGCAGGGGCAGAAGATCTTGCTCCGGGTGAGGAGCTGCGCGTGCACCTCGAGGCCCACCACGACCTCAAAGTCGGAGAGCGGCACGTCAGGGGACCTCCGGCGCCGGGAAGACGCCCACCTCGCGCTCCAGGGCGCGCGCGGCGCGGAGGAGGTTGGCCTCGTCGAAGGGCCGGCCGACGAGCTGCAGCCCGACGGGAAGGCCGGTGGCGGCGTCCTTTCCACAGGGCACCGAGAGGGCGGGGAGCGCGGCCAGGTTGGCGGTGATGGTGAAGACGTCGGCGAGGTACATCCGGAGCGGGTCCTCCACCCGCTCGCCCAAGGGGAAGGCGACCCCCGGAGCCACCGGACCGGCCACGAGGTCGCAGCGCCCGAACGCCAGGTCGAGGTCATGGCGCACGAGCGTCCTCACCTTCTGGGCCCTCAGGTAGTACGCGTCGTAATAGCCCGACGAGAGCGCGTAGGTGCCGAGCATGATCCGGCGCTTCACCTCCGCCCCGAAGCCATGCTGGCGCGTGTCGGCGTACATCTCCCGGAGCCCCCTCCCCGGCGCCCGAATCCCGAACCGGACGCCGTCGTAGCGGGCGAGGTTCGAGGAGGCCTCGGCCGGCGCGATGATGTAGTAGGCGGCGATGCCATACCGGGAATGCGGGAGCGAGATGTCGACGAGGGTCGCCCCCAGCCTCCGGTAGACGTCGAGTGCCGCTCGCACCGCCTCTTCCGTGCCTGGCTCGAGCCCAGCGGCGAGCCACTCGCGCGGCACGCCCACTCGGAGGCCCTTGGCGCCGCTTTCCAGGTTGGCCAGGTAATCGTCGACTGGCCGGGCGGAGGAGGTCATGTCGCGCGGGTCATGCCCGGCCACCGTCCGGAGGAGAAGAGCGGCATCCCCCACGGTACGCGCCAGGGGACCGACCTGGTCGAGCGAGGAGGCGAACGCCACCACGCCATACCGAGACACCCGCCCGTAGCTGGGCTTCACCCCGACAACGCCACAGAAAGAGGCCGGCTCACGGATGGACCCGCCCGTGTCCGTCCCCAGCGTGCCGTGCGCCAAGCGGGCCGCCGCGGCCACTGCGCTCCCCCCGGAGGAGCCACCCGGGGTGCGCGTGAGGTCCCAGGGATTTCGGCAGGGGCGGTACCCGCTGTTCTCGCTGGACGAGCCCATCGCGAACTCGTCCAGGTTGAGCTTTCCGAGGAGCACCGCACCCGCGGCCTTGAGCCGTTCGACGACGGTCGCGTCGTAGGGCGGCCGATATCCCTCCAGGATCCGCGACCCGGCAGTGGTCTCAACCCCCTTCGTCAAGAAGAGGTCCTTTACCGCCAACGGGACTCCGTCGAGTGGCGAGAGCCGCTCGCCCCGGGCGGTCCGCTCGTCGGCCGCGCGGGCTTGGGCCCGGGCCTCTTCAGCGGTGACCTTGAGGAAAGCGCCGAGCCTTCCGTCCACTCGCTCGATGCGCGTGAGCGCCGCCTCGGTCAGCTCCGCCGCGGAGGTCAGGCGCCGGGCCAGGACTTCCCCGGCCTCGCGCACCGTGAGGGCGGTGAGCTCGGTCGGGGTCACTCGATGATCCTCGGCACCTTGAAGTGCGTGCCGGCTCGATCCGGAGCCGGCGCCACCGCTGTTTCGGCCCCGAGCCCGGGCAGGACCCGGTCGGCCCGCAGGGCCGCCACCTCTCCTGCGGCCAGGGCGTGGGTCATCGGCTCGACCCCGCTCACGTCGAGTTCCTCGAGCACCGCCACGTGAGCGAGGATGGCCGAGAGCTGGCCCGCGAATCGCTGCTCCTCCTCGGGAGAGAGCTTGAGCCGCGCCAGCGACGCGATGCGCCGGACCTCCTCCAGCGAGATCGACACCTCGATCCTCCGACCCTGTGTTCAGCAGGTGTCCTAGAGATAGCACGGCCCGGCTGGTCCCGCCTCGGGGGCAGGGCCGAACCGGCCCTCGAAAGACGGTGGGGGATGAGCCGCGGCCGGACGGCTCCCGGCGCGGCAGCCGAGGAGCACGGGCGCGCCCTTTAGGCGTGCTTCGTCTCTGCGTTGAACCAGTTGAGGATGGCGTTCATGACGCCGTGCGACTCGGGCTTCTGGAGGTGGGCGAGCTCTCCCTGGTCGAGGAAGATCCCGTTACACGAGAAGCACACGTCCACATCCATTCCCCGGAGCTTCACCTCGTGCATCTCCATGCCGCACTTTGGGCACCGCATCCAGTGCAGCAGCTTGAGCCGCTCCCGCTCGGCTTGCTCGAGTTCCCGTCGAACCGCCTGGGCTAGGGCGCGCTTCCTCTCGGCGTCTTCCCGGATGAAGTAGTCGTTCTCGAGCGGTGACCTGATCATGGCCCCTCCTGATGCGAGGGTTTGAAGGGCAGTTCCACCGTCGCCCCCGGGGTCAGGGTACTCTGTCCTACAGGCTCGCGATAGGCCCCGACTCCGGTGATTCCCATAACGGAATCCGATGGAGATTCAACCGGTTGTTATGTTCGAGCCCGGAGCCGGAAAATTGACCACTCGGTACCCCCCGATATTCTCCTGAGGCTGGGCCCTCGCTCGCGCGGGCGACCTGTTCCATTTCTCGAGGGGGCCTATTCCGCCATGGCCAAGCCAAAGCCCAACCGCCGCCTTCCGGAAAGAGACCGCCCCAGAAAGGGGCGCGACAATCCCGGAAAACCCGCCCGGAGCGGGCTCGCGCGCGAGGCCTTGGCGGTCTTGGTTCTCGCCATCGCCCTCGGGGCGGCACTTGCGTTTGCCACCTACTCGCCCGTCGACGCCGGCCTCATCGCCCGCGGGCTCTCTCCCGTGAACCTCGTCGGTCCGGTCGGCCACCGCGTCGCGTCCTTCTTCTTCCACACCCTCGGAGTCGCGGCCCCTGTCCTTTCGGTCGGCCTCGGCGCCCTGGGATGGCGCCTGCTCCGCGGCGCCCCCTCGCGCCTCACCGCCTTGGGGGCAGGCGCTTATGGCGTCCTCATTCTTTCCGTGGCCGCGCTCGCGCACCTTGCCCTCACTGGCCTCGTGACGCTGCCGTTCCCGGCCGGCGGGGTTGCGGGCGTCGGGCTCGCCCGCCTGACCTTGCGGCCTCTCTCGATCTGGGGAAGCGCCATCGCCCTGTCGGCGGTGGCGATCATCGCGTTCATCGTCGCCACGGGCGTGAAGCCTTGGTCCTTGGCGACCGGGATCTGGGCTGCGGCCCGAGGCCTTTTGGCCTTCGGCTCGCGGCGACTTTGGGCGGCCGTGGATGAGCACCGCGCCGCCATGGCCGAGCTGCGGGCCCAGGAGGAGGAGCGCGCCCGGGCCGAGGCGGAGGAGCTGGCCGAGAGCGCCGAGATCGAGGCCGGTGACGACGCCTCCCGGGACGAGGCACGGGCCGCGGCTGGTGCCATGGCGCTCGAGCACGTGCGCCGGCAGAGCTTCGAGGATCCGGCCTGGGTGGAAGGACCGGGCGAGGAGGGGGGCGACGACTCGGAGGAGGCTTCCCACCGCAGGCGAAGGGAGAGGGAGACGGCCGGGGACGAGGGGGCGGAGGGCGCCCCGACCGAGCCGCCGCAGCCCATCGCCCGGCCGGAAATCGTCGTTTCCCAAGCGCTCCTCGACCGCGCCCGGAGGAAGGAGCGGAGGAGGGAGGCGCCGAGCTTCGCCTTCCAGAAGTCGGGATCGGTATTCCGGCTGCCTCCCGCGCACCTGCTCGACGCCCACGACGAGAAAGCGCGGGACGTCGACGAGAAGGGGCTCACCCACACCGCCGACGTCATCGTGGCCACGCTCCGCCAGCACGGGGTCGAGGGGGTGATCCGGCACATCCGGCCAGGGCCGGTGGTGACCCTCTATGAGTTCTCGCCGGTGGCGGGCGTAAAGCTCGCCCGGATCGAGAACCTCGACAAGGAACTCACCATGGCGCTCAGCGCCACCCGGATCCGGATCATCGCGCCCATCCCGGGCAAGGGCGTCGTGGGGATCGAGGTGCCGAACCGGGACCGGGCCACGGTCTGGCTGCGCGACATCCTCGAGTCGGAGGCGTTCGCCACCGCGGGTGGCTACCTCCCCCTCGGGCTCGGCAAGAACATCGAGGGCATCCCCTACTGCGTCGACCTGCAGCGGATGCCGCACCTGCTCGTGGCTGGCACCACCGGCTCGGGGAAGTCGGTGGGCCTGAACACCATGATCCTCTCCATGCTCTTCCGTCAGACGCCGGCGGAGGTGCGGGTGATCCTGGTTGACCCGAAGATGACCGAGCTCTCGGCCTATGAGGACATCCCTCACCTGCTCCTGCCGGTGGTGACCGATCCCCAGAAGGCCGCTCGTGCTCTCCAGTGGGCGGTGGACGAGATGGAGCGGCGGACGCAGATCCTCGCCGACACGGGGTCAAAGGACCTGAAGTCGTACAACGGCAAGGTCGAGAAGCTGCGCGCCGAGGGGCTCACCTTCGAGGACCGGGAGCTGTTGCCGCACAAGAAGCTTTTGGTGATCGACGTGACCGCGGGCGAGTCCGAGGAGGAGCTTCCGGCCCGGGGCGACGAGGCGGCCGGGCCGGAGGAAGACGGCACGGGGTCGGAGGGGCGGCCCGCGCCGGGGCCAGCACGCGCCACCCCGGAGTTCGAGGACCCCACTTCCGCGCCCCCGGACGATCCCGGGGTCTCGGACGAGCGGCGGCTGCCCCAGAAGCTCCCCTACATCGTGGTGGTCATCGACGAGCTCGCCGACCTCATGATGACCGCGCCTCGCGAGGTGGAGATCTCGCTCGCCCGCCTGGCCCAGAAGGCGCGAGCCACGGGCATCCACCTCATCGTCGCCACCCAGCGCCCCTCCACCGACGTGGTCACGGGGATGATCAAGAACAACTTCCCCGCCCGCCTCACTTTTCGCCTGGCCTCGCGCCACGACTCGCAAACCATCATCAACGGCCCCGGCGCCGAGACCCTCCTCGGCGACGGCGACATGCTCATTCTCACCGCCACCCAGCCCATCACCCGCGTCCAGGGCGCCTTCGTGTCCGAGGATGAGGTGCACCGAGTGGTCGGCTTTCTCAAGGAGCAGGGCCGGCCGGTGTACGACGAGTCGATCCTCCGGGCGCGGGAGGGCGCCGGCGAGCGTAGCCCCGGAGAGGACGAGGACGACCCGGCCTACGACCAGGCGGTTGAGCTCGTGTCGCGCATGGAGGAAGTCTCGGTGTCGAAGCTCCAGCGCGAGATGCGGCTCGGCTACAACAAGGCCGCCAAGATCATCGAGCGCATGGAGCGCGAGGGGATCGTGGGCCCGGCCAACGGGGTGAAGCCCCGGCAGGTGCTGATCCACCCGGTCGGGGAGGTCTCGCCCGCACCGAACGCGTGACGGGATGCGTGCTCCCCGCTGGACCTTCCCGACCGTGGATCCGCACCTTCCGAGCCCCACCGCGATCGTGAACGCTCCCTGCACCCCAAGGCCCAGGATCGCGGTGCAGGTCCTCCGGCGGGCGCGGGCAAAGGAAACCGGGACCGGCCGGAGCGGGGACGAGGCCAGGGAAAGACGACCACGAAGATCATCCCGCCTCGAGTTTGCGAGCGGCAGGGTGCGGCGCACCTCATGGCGTGCGTCGCACGAAGACCTCGAGGGACGGCTCCGCTTCCGGGCGATCGACGAACCAGAGCGGCACGTCGCCGGCGAAGGACGCCCATAGGGTGAAACTGCTAGGCGGGCCCAGGAGGTAGTCGCAGCGCGCCAGCGTATACAGGTCCACCACTGGGTGATCGGTCCCGAGGGCGTAGGGCAGCCCGTCGAACGAGTCCTTCGGGACCGGCTCATTGGAGCAGACGAGGAAGAGGACACGCCGCCCGGGGAAGAGGGTGAGGACCCGGCGCATCAGGTCGGCGTAAGCGGACGGCGGGTAGTGGTACCGCCCCCCGAGCCAGGTGTCGTAATCGCCCCGGCGCAGGTGGACACCCACCAGGATTTCGGTCTTCGAACGTAGGCCCGAGGCGATCGCCTCGGCCCGCTCGGCGAGGGCCCGCGCCGGGGTGAAGTGGGCCCGGATGGCAGCTGCGTGGCGTTCGACCGCGCTCGTCCGGAACGTCCACCCCTCGAAGAGCAGGATCCGCGACCGGCGAGCGAGGTCCCGAAAGGCGGGCGCGTCGAGCCGGTACTCGACCTCCACGTCGCGCCACACCACCGCGCGCAGGAGGGCGCCGGGGGGGGAGACGAGCCTCGCGATGCGCAGGGCCAGCGTGGCGAGCCGGTCCAGGAGGGCGCGGATCCACCGCGGGGCGGGGAGGGCGCGGCGGGCGGGGGGGTAGCGACAGAAGAGGTCGCGTCGGGTGGCCTCGAAGTCGGCGGCGTACTCGGAAAAGGACAGGTCGACTAAGGTGTGCCCGTGATCGATGGCGGCGGCGACGAGGTGGGCGGCGCGGCGGAGCCGGTTTCCCAGCCGACCGTACTTCCGGGCGAGCACGAACATGTCGCCTCTCGAACCTCGCGACGCCACACCGATCCGGGAAAGCATACGCCCCGGCCCGGAGACGGCGGAATCCAAGTCGCCTCCCGTGCGCTCCGGGCCCTGACCGGCACCTCGATGACGGGCATGCTCTCTCGGGGGGAATTCGGGGAACTCACCTAGGACCCCCCGGCTGCGCGACGCGAGCCGCTTTGGGTGCGGCACAGCGGCAGGGCTCACCGAGCCCGCGTCTCCTCCCGCCGGCCCGATGCTCCCGCAGAGCAAATGAAGAGGGAGCGGCCCCGCCGTCGTTTTGGTGCCGCCTCCTCCTCGGTGCCCGGGCAGACCGCGTGGGAGCGTAACGCCAGCGCGCGGGGAGGGGCACCAGAGTCGGCTGAGAGCCATCGCCAAGATCGAGAAGGGCACCTCCTCGCCAGGTGCTCTGGCGACCGGCCCGGGATCACCGATCGCACCGCCCGCCGCGGTCAGTCGCAGGAAGAACCCGGCGTGGCGAGCTGCAGATCGTCCCTCGAGCCGACCTCGGGACTTCGCCCGCCCTCGGGACGATTACAGCTTCCCCTCTTCGCCCTTGAGGAGCCTCGCGATGTTCGCCCGGTGGCGGAAGACGACGAGGAGGGCCATGGCGAGCCCCGCCCACGGGACCGGGCTTCGGGTCCCGCAGGCCACGAACGCGCCGGCACAGCAGACGGCCGTCCCCCCGAGCGAGCCGAGGGAGGAGATGCGGGTGGCGCCGTAGACGAGCGCGAAGGCCACCGCCCCGGCCAGGGCCGCCCATGGGGCGAGGACCAGGAACACCCCCAGCCCGGTGGCCACGCCCTTGCCGCCCCGGAACCCGAGCCAGACCGGAGCCAGGTGACCAACGAATGCGGCCAGGGCCACTGCGGTCGCCCAGTTCTCGGCCGTCGCGCTGCCGTCGAGCAGCGACCGGGCGGCGAGGACGGGGACGACCGCCTTGAGCATGTCCAAGGAGAGGACCAAGACGCCCAACCTCTTCCCCCCGGCACGGGCCGCGTTGGTGGCGCCGATGTTGCCCGACCCCACCTGCCGGAGGTCCGCGCCGGTCGCGAGCCGCGTTATGAGGTAGCCGTAGGGCACCGACCCGGAGAGGTAGCCCAAGGCCACGAGCAGAACCCCGAGGGCGTTCTCGTTCAAGACGGCCTCCCGGCGCACTCAGGGGCCCAGGCCGTGCAGCCACAGGTACGCCCAGTTGGCGAAGAACGCCGCTACCCCCACCCGAAGCCAGAGCCCCAGCTTCTCGCGGGGCACGACCGGGAACGAGAGTCCGGCGACGACGCGCACGAGATCCAGCGCCGCGAAGGCCCAGGCCGCGGCGGCGAAGAGGGCGCCCAGGGGGTTCCACCGGAAGGCCTCGGCCACCTGGCCGTGCGCCAGGCGCACGAAGGCGTGGGTCATCCCGCAGGTGGCGCATGGGTGCCCGGTGAGGGTCAGGAACACGCACGGATAATCGAGATCGAGCACCGGAACGAACCGCGCCACGAGGAAGGACAGGAGCGCGACGGCGGCATATACCTCCGGCACTCCGAGTCGTGTCCGGGGCGGGCGGAACCGTTCGACCGAGGGGGGCGCAGGTTCGCGGTCCGCGATCACGGCCCCTCTCCTAGAGGTTGCTCACGCCGCCCTGCAGGTGCCCCAGGGCGGTCGCGATCGCCCCCGCGAGCGCGAACCCGGCGAGGCACGCGCAGCAGACGCAGAGAAGAAGGGGCACCAGTACCGCGCCTGCGGACTTGCCCATGGAGCAGCGGTGGACGGCGGCGAGCCCGATCACCAGGATCACCGCCTGCCAGATCGGCGCCACCACCCCGCCGCAGACGGGGACCGCGGACAGGAGGTACACACCCGAGGAGTACGCCATCACCGTCAGTGTTGCGTGAAAGCCCCGGGCCCCTCCCCGGAACAGGAGGAGGAAGAGGTGAAGGATCCCCGCGCCGACGAAGATGAAGACGACGGCGAAGACGGGGGCGAGCACGACGCGGATGAGGGTCGCTCCGCCGCCCATGGCCACCGCCAGCCGCTCGAGGATCTGCGACCGTTCGCCCGGAATCCCTTGCATCGCCTGGCGCACGGCACCCATCCAGGCGGCTCCGCCCAGCCACCCGAACAGTGCCGCGACCGCGGATCCGACCCAGCTCGCCAGCACGCCGAAGAGGACAGCCGAGGCGAGCTGGTCGGTGCGCACGCGGGCGAAGAAGGCCTGGGGCTCGACACTCGCCAGCTTCCAGGTCTCGAAGAAGGAGGAGAAGAAGCCTCGGCGGGCACGCTCTGCGAACGGCGAGGGAACCTCGCCCGGCGCAGGCGGTGGCGGCGGTAGAGGCGCCCAGCCTCCGCTCGGCGGAGGAGGGGCCCCGAGGGGAGGCCCACCCTCGGGCGGGGCGGATCCCGCTCCTTCGGCAGGGACGGTCGGCTGCGGAGCGTTCGGGTCCGCCAAGACGAGATCCGAACCGCAATGCGGGCAACGCTGGCGGCCGTAGTGGTCGGTGGTGAAGGTGCCCTGGCAACGGGCGCAGCGGGCGAGCATGTTGGGAGCTTACCGCACCGGCACGATCCGGGGGGGAAGGCTACTCGCGCAGGGTTCGCACCTCGTCCACGTTCACGCCGCCGCGGGTCCGGTAGATCGCAAGCACGATGGCGAGCCCCACCGCGGCCTCGGCGGCGGCCACGGCGATGACGAAGAAGGCGATCGCCTGGCCGTTGATGCTGCCTCGCTGGCGAGCGAACGCGAGGAAGGTCAGGTTGGCGGCATTGAGCATGAGCTCCACGCACATCATCACGATGAGAGCGTTCCGCTTCATGAGCACGCCCACGAGGCCGATGGCGAAGAGGAGGGCGGCGAGCAGGAGGTAGTACTGGACGGGCATGGTCAGATCCGCTCCTTGGCCACCACCACGGCCCCCACGATGGCGGCGAGGAGAAGCAGGCTCGTGGCCTCGAAGGGGAGCAGGTACTGGGTGAAGAGGACCCGCCCCACGGCCTTGACCGTCCCGAAGTCGGGGGGGAGGCTGGCCGGCGTGGCCCGGGCCACGTCCAGGATGGCCCACGACAGGACCGCCGCCAGGCCGATGGCGCCGGCCGCTCCGAGCAGCTGCATCCCCCGGTAGCGCTCCTTCACGAGGTGCTCGTCGCCCAGCGAGATGAGCATGATCACGAAGAGGAAGAGGACCATCACCGCGCCTGCGTAGACGAGGACCTGCATGAAGGCGATGAGGTGGGCGACGAGTAGCACGTAGATCCCGGCCAAGAAGATGAAGGTGGCCACGAGGTTCATGGCCGCGTACACCGGGTTCTTCGAGATCACCACCCCCACGGCGGCGCACAGGAGCGGAACGGCCAGGATGAAGAAGGTGACCTCTTCGGCGGTGGCGCTCATGGTCATCCCTTCTAGTAGGCCACGTCCCCGACCAGCGCGGCGCGCGAGGTCTGATCGAGCCCCCAGGCGTGCTCCCCGAACGGGCAGCGGCGCTCGGCGACGTGGCGCTCGAACTCGTCGCGGAACTTCTTCACGAACGACTGCACGGGCATGGCGGCGGCGTCCCCCAGGGCGCAGATGGTCATGCCCATGATGCTCCCCGCAACCTGATCGAGCCGGGCGACGTCGGCCAGCTGGGCCTCTCCCGCCTCGATCCGATCGAGCACCCCTTCCATCCACGGGGCGCCCTCGCGGCAGGGGGTGCATTGCCCGCAGCTCTCCTCGGCATAGAACCGGGCGATGCGCCTGAGCGCCCGCACCATGCAGGCAGACTCGTCAAACACGATGATCCCCCCGGAGCCGGCCATGGTACCGGCCGCCTTGAGGGCGTCGAACTCCAGCGACACGTCGATTTCGCTCCCCGAGAGGACCGGGGCGGAGGAGCCACCGGGGATGACCGCCTTCACCTTTCGTCCCCCGACGATCCCCCCGCAGTCCTCCTCGAGGAGCCGCTTCAGGTTCTGGTGGACGGGCTTTTCGTACACCCCCGGGCGTTTCACATGGCCGGAGACACAGAAGAGCCGCGTCCCGCCCGACTTGCCGGTCCCGAGCGCCGCGAAGGCCTCGCCGCCGTGCTCGACGATCCAGGGGAGGTTGGCCAGGGTTTCCACGTTGTTGATGATGGTGGGTTTTCCCCAAAGCCCCACCACCGCCGGGAAGGGGGGCTTTAGCCGCGGATACCCCTTTTTCCCCTCGAGCGACTCGAGCAGGGCCGACTCCTCCCCGCAGATGTACGCCCCCGCACCCCGGTGGACGTGGATCTGGACCTCGAAGTCCTTCTTCCCGAGGAGCCGCGGTCCGATGATCCCGGCCTCCCTCGCCTCCTCGAGGGCCCTCGTGAGGATGCGCGTCTGCTTGGCGAACTCGCCGCGGATGTAGATGTAGGCCAGGTGGATGTCGTTCGCCCAGCAGGTGATGGCGATCCCCTCGATGAGCTGGTGGGGATCGTGCTCGATGATGTACCGATCCTTGAAGGTGCCGGGCTCGGACTCGTCGGCGTTCACCGTGAGGTACCGGGGCCGGATGTCCTTGGGCAGGAAGGACCACTTGAGGCCGGTGGCGAAGCCGGCTCCGCCCCGGCCCCGCAGGTTCGAGCGCTTCACTTCCTCGACCACCGCGGCCGGATCCATGCCGAGGGCCTTGTCCAGGGACTGGTACCCGCCGTCTCGCCGGTAGGAGTCGAGCGTGGCCGAGCCTGGCTTTCCCCAGCGCGCGGTGAGGATGCGCGTCTCGCTCACTCCAGCCTCCCCAGGATCTCGTCGACCTTCTCGACGGTGAGCCGCTCGTGCATCTCCTCGTCCACCAGCATGGCGGGGGCGGTCCCGCACGACCCCAGGCACTCCACCTCGCGCAGGGTGATCCGGCCATCCGCGGTGGTCTCGCCCGGCTTCACCCCGAGCTTCTTCTTCAGGTGGGCCCAGATCCTCTCCGCCCCGGTGAGGCAGCAGGACACGTTGGTGCACATTTCCACCAGATGCCGGCCCAACGGCCGGGTGTGGAACATGAGGTAGAAGGTGGCCACCTCGTCAACCCGGGCCGGGGAGACACCCAGGAGCTCCGCCACCAGCCCTTGCACCTCGGGTGAGAGGTATCCGAACAGCTCCTGCGCAGCCCGGAGCAGGGGGAGGAGCGCGGCGGCCCGGCGCTCGGGGGGATACCGCCGGACGAGGGCGGCCGCCTCGCGCTCGAAGTGCTCGACCTTCTCGCGCGGCAGTGGCTGCGCGACGCCCAAGGGGAGAGAGCTCATAAGAGGTCGATACGGCTGGTCAAACGGCGGGGCAGGCTAGTGAGCGGGATTGTGCGTGTCAAGGACGTCGCGGCCGTTCGTCCCCGGAGGATATACTCGACTGGGTCTGATGGAGCACGTCAAAGAAAAACGCAGGGATCCGCGCGTCCCTCTCGTGCTCCGCGTCGACCACCCCGGCCTGCCCTCCGGAGCCCTGGACGCCACCGAGAACGTCTCGAGCGGAGGCCTCTTCGTCCGTACCGAACGGGACCTCGAGGTGGGACAGCGACTTCCTCTCGTGATCAGCTTCCCCGGCCTGCTCGACCCAGTGGAGATCGAGGCCGAGGTGGTCCGTATCCGGTCGTCCCCCGCCGACGGTCCGCCGGGCGTGGCGGTGAAAGTGCCCGCCGAGTCCGACCGGGCCAAGCTCGCCCGGATCGTCGAGGCCGCGCCCGCCCCCGCTTCCTCCCCCCGCCGTGCCTTCACGGTGCTCGTGGTCGAGGACAACCCGCACGTCGTGGAGATGTACGAGTACGCCCTTCGCAAGCTCAAGGTGCACGAGGGACGGGTCCGGTTCACGGTGGAATATGCAGCCAACGGCCACGAGGCGCTGCGCCGGCTGGCCGAGCCGCCTCGACCCGACCTCGTCATCTCCGACCTCTACATGCCGGTGATGGACGGGTTCTCCCTGGTCGAGCAGATGCGGGCCGACCCGGGCCTGGTGGGCGTCCCGGTGTTCATGATCAGCGCCGGGGGGAACGACGCTCGACTCCGCGCCATCGAACTGGGGGTCGACGTCTACCTGCAGAAGCCGGTGCAGTTCTCGGACATCGTGAGCACGGTTCGTATGCTCCTCCACCTCCGGTCGTAGCGCGTCGCCGGCCCGGCTTCACTCGCCGCCCCCCCCCAAGAACGAGACACCCGCCGCGACGAGGCCGTCCGGCGGGCGTCCGAGCTGCGGTGAAGAGAACCCTCTGGGGGTTACTTCTTCGCCTTCTTGTTGAAGATGTCCTTCAGGGCCTTGGCGGGGGTGAGCTTGATGGCGGTGCGGGCCGGGATCTTGATCTGCTCGCCCGTGGCTGGGTTCCGACCGATCCGGGCCTTGCGGTCCACGAGCTTCACGGCGCCCAGACCGCCGAGAGGGATCTTGCCCTCCGCCTTGAGGCGTTTGGTCACGACCTCCTCGACCGCTTGGAACACGGCACGAACCTGAGCCTTGGCTACCTGCGAGCCCTCGGCCACCGCCTGGAAGAACTGTGCCTGCGTCATGTAGTGGATCCCTCCTGTCGCAACGCCGCAAGGGTTCTGACGCGGCGAGTGGCTCGGGTGATATCTCGTCCCGATCCCGACGTCAACAAGGCCCCGCGCGGATCTGCCTGAAAAATGGGCCCGCCGTGAGGATCGGCTCCCCCGCCCGCCGGTCCCCCCTCCGGCCGATCCGCACTCTCCGTCACCGGAGCGCGGCGACGATCTCCACCGCGATGAGCACGATGACCGCGATTTCCAGCCACTCGGCCCGGCTCGTGTCGGCAGCGTCTCCGATGAGGTCGTTCACCTCGGCCACAAGACGCTGCTTGCGCAAGACCGTCTCCTGCCAGGCGGGGAGGCGGAAACGGCGGACCGCGCCCTGGTACAATCGGGCGAGGTAGAGGTCGCCCACGATTTTCACCGCATTTTCCAGCCTTTCGATCATCTCCGAGAGCTCGAGGAGCAGGGCGGCGGTGCGGCGGCGAAGCTCCCGGTACCGGGGCGTGAGGATGTTCAAAAGCCGGCTCCCCCGCGCCTCGATCTCGTCGTAGATGCGATGCAACTCCCGGTCGAGCAGCGCGTCATAGTAGCGAAGCTCGAGCAGCTGGGCGGTGGCCAGCTCCAGAAGGTCGGGGACATCCTCCACGCCGGACGGCTCCGAGACGAAGGCGCAGTTCCAGTGCACCACCGCCAGGTCGTCGGCGAGGTACGAGTGGTGCTGCGCGAGCACGTCCTGTCGCTCGGTAGGGGAGAGGGGCACCGGGCTCGTCTCCCCCAGCACCAACTCGGGCACTGGCGCCCCCGCAAGGAGGGTGGAGGCCTCGACCGTCCCGCACGCCCACCTCCGAACGAAGAAGACCTGGTAACTCTCGAGCCCATCCCAGGAATGGGGATGCTCCAGCGCCGGCCCCAGGGCCGCCGTGATGGCTTCGGCCTCCCGCCGGGCACCGGCGTCGAGGGCAACAGACGGTTCCACGAAGAGCTCCTCGGCGAGGGGGAGGAGATCTCCGAGGGGCGTTCCGGGCGCGATGGATAGCCGGTAGCAGACGGAGACCACGCCATAGTCGAATACCCGGGCGGTGGCCTCGGCCTCCCGCGGACCGCTGGCGAGAGGCAGCGCCCGCCTCCCTAGCCCGAGCTGCAACGGGGGGCGGGGGAGCTCGAGTGCCGTGGCCGACTGCACGCTGGCGAGCCTCAGCCGGAACTTCGGGGCACTAGCAGCCTCCTCGGCGCGGAGCAGGTCGACCGCGTCGGCCACGTCGAAGAGGCGATAGACGAGCACCTCCCCATCCTCGACCTGCCAGGGGCCTCCGGCTGCCATGGAGTCGAAGATTAGCGCAGCCCGGAATGGGATCCCCGGAACAGCTGGGTTCTGCAGGCCCTGCGGAAAGATGGCAACGACGTCCTCGACTCGCGCGCCTCGTCCGGGGCGGCTGCCAGGCGAGAGGCCCGGGCCGAGTCGATGGAGGCGGCCAAGGAGCTGACCCCTGAGCACCGCTTGCGGCCCACTGCCATCGGGTGGCTCCTCTGGGAGAGATGGGGCCCCCTCGCGGCAAGGCGAGTCGCGCTCGCGGCAGCGCGGTCTCGCGAAGCGCACGAGGTCGCCCCGGACGACGACGAGGTGAGAGCGGAGGTCCAGAGAATCGGTCCGTTCAGGTAAGCTCGCCAGCGAGGCGTCCGTGACCCGCAGGCGGACCGCAGGGGAGCTGGAGCGCGCTGCCGCGCGGCGATGGGGGTCCCTGGCCCGCCCGCCGATGCCGTTCGCCTCGCCGTCCGAACCGCTCGCCATGCTCGCGCGCCGGGGGCTCACGCCCCGCCCCGCCGCACTCGACCTACCCTTTCCCCCCGATCTATCCACGGCCCACGTCGACCACCTGGCCGCCCTTCTCTCCCACTACGCTTTTCGCCTGTTCGTGCGGGGGGCGATCCTGGCGGGCGGACCGTTCCGGCCGGATGAGGCCTCCCGGTACGTGGGGGGGCAGGTGGCGGTCCGCATGGCGCACGAACTCGTCCGGCTCGGGCTCGCCGCTCCCGCCGGAAACGGGCGTTACCGGCTCGTCCGCCCCGCTCGGAATTTCGGGGGCGTCCTAGAGTGGTGGGTGGGACGGGAGCTCGGGAATCGGCTCGCTGCACAGGTGGCCACCGGGGTCCGCACTGGGGACCCCGGCCTGGGCGGCGATCTGGACGTGGTGGTTGCGCTCGAGGGTAAGCTCGCCTACATCGAGCTCAAGTCCTCTCCCCCGAAGCACGTCTCGCGGGAGGAGCTCCGCGCCTTCTTGGCGCGGGTACGCTCGCTACGGCCCCACCTCGCCGTCCTGGCGGTGGACACCGCGCTCCGGCTCGGAGACAAGGTGCTCCCGGACCTGCTGCGGCTCCTCCCCGGAGCCGTCCCGATCCGTCTGTCGCGAGAGAACTACCGGCTCGCGCCCCACCTCTACGCGGTGAACGCCCGGCAGGACCTCGTCGAGAACCTGTGCCTCGCGGTTGCGGACGGGCTCAGGGCCCTCTCGCCCGAGCCCCCCTGAATCGAGCGCCCTCAGGTTCCGACTACCCGCAAGGGCGAGGCCACGGCTCGCCTCGAGAACTGGATCAGGTACTCTCCCGAGAAGCAGGCGTCGCAGTAGCCGGACCGGGCGTCCCCCACCGCTGCGTAGACGCCTTCCAGCGAGAGGTAACCCAACGAGTCGGCCGTGACGTAGGTGACGATCTCGTCGACCCGGTGGTTGGCAGCGATGAGCTCCTGCCGGGTGGGGGTGTCGATCCCGTAATAGCAGGGCCAGGCCGTGGGGGGCGAGCTGATGCGGAGGTGGACCTCGCTCGCACCAGCGTCCCGGATCATCTTCACGATCTTTCGGCTCGTGGTCCCGCGCACGACCGAGTCGTCGACGACCACCACCCTTTGGCCACGGAGCACGTCCTTCAAGGCGTTCAGCTTCAGCTTCACGCCGAAGTGGCGGATCGACTGCTGCGGCTCGATGAAGGTTCGACCCACGTAGTGGGAGCGAACGAGCCCCATGGCGAAGGGCACGCCGCTCCGCTCGGCGTAGCCGATGGCGGCCGGCACGCCCGAGTCGGGGACCGGGACGACGAGATCGGCCTCTGCGGGGCATTCCTCCGCGAGCCTTCGACCCAACGCTTGCCGAACGGTGTAGACCGACCGCCCGAAGAGCACCGAGTCGGGCCGAGCGAAGTAGATGTACTCGAACACGCAACGTCCCAGCCGCTGCGGGGGGCGCTGATCGGGAAAAAGCGGTTGGCTGCGGAGTCCATCGCCGTCGAGAATTACCATCTCTCCGGGCTCCACCTCCCGGACGTACTCGGCCTCGATGAGGTCGAGCGCGGTGGTCTCGCTCGCGAGGCAGTAGCTGCCCTTGAGGCGCCCGACGACGAGCGGCCTGAACCCCATGGGATCGCGTACGCCGAGCAGCGCTCGCGGGGTGAGGAAGAGGAGGGTGTAGGCGCCCGCCACCTTGCTCAGGGCCTGCCGGATGGAGCTCACGAGGTACTCCGGCGTCCCCGGGGAACCCACGGGACAGGCGCGGGCCAGCAGGTGGACGAGCACCTCGGTGTCCGTGGACGAGGTGAAGATCGACCCTTGGGCCTCGAGGTCGGCGCGGAGGACCTCGGCGTTGACGATGTTTCCGTTATGCGCCACCGCCACCGCTCCCCCCGCGTACTGCACCGCCACGGGCTGTGCGTTCTTCACGTGGGACGCGCCGGTGGTCGAGTACCGGACGTGGCCGATGGCGGCGCCCCCCTTGAGCCGCTCCAGGACCGGCGCTGTGAAGATGTCCGCTACGAGCCCCATGTCGCGGTGGACGTGGAGTGCCTCGCCCTCCGTGGACACGATCCCGGCTGATTCCTGTCCGCGGTGCTGGAGGGCGTGAAGACCGAGGTAGGTGAAGTTGGCGGCCTCCTCCGACTGCCCGAGCGCCCAGATGCCGAAGACGCCGCACTCGTCCTTCATCTTGTCGTATACGGCGTCGTAGCCCATGGGATGTCGGAGTATAACGGAGAGCGCTTGACGAGGCTCCCCGCCAAGAGTCTGGTGTTTTTCGTCGCGCTGCTCCTCGGTACCGGTGCCGCCGCCTTGGGGATCCTGTCCCTTCCGTGGGTCAAGCCCCGTCCAGGCCAGGCGCCTCGCCTCGAGGCGATCGTCCGCGGGAACGGCCCCTTCGAGGCCGGCGTGGGCGTCGCCTCCATGGATGTCCCGCTGGGTGCCCCCATCGCCGGCTTCGCCCACCTCACCTACCGGAGCGACGGGGCCGATCCGGTCACGGCCCGCGCGCTGGTCCTCTCCTCCGGCGAGCTCAAGATCGGCCTCGTCTCGGCCGAGCTCCTGCTCGTGCCGGACGCCCTTCGGGCGGCGGTGCTGGCCCGTCTCGAGGGCCTTGAGCTCTCGGGCGTCATCCTGGCGGCAACCCACACCCACGCCTCCTTGGGCGGCTACTACGAGAACCCGGTGGCCGAGCGTGCCGGCCTCGCTCCGTATGACCCAGCCATGCGCGACCTCGTCGCGAACGCCATGGCGGAGTCGCTCAGGAGGGCGCTCGCCTCTCTCGGTCCAGCCCGGCTATCGGTGGGACGGGGGCGAGACACCGAGCTCGTGGCCGGGCGGGACGACGCGACCCCCGACGGCCGCCTCACGGTCATGCGGATCGACCGGCCCGACGGGCAGCCGCTCGCCGAGCTGACCGTCTTCGGCTCCCACCCCACCACGCTCGGCATCCATAACCGGCGCATCTCCGGGGACTGGCCGGCACGGTTCTATGCGCGCAGCCGGCGCGGGGTGAGGCTCCTCCTGCAAGGAGCGGTGGGAGATCAGGGGACGTACATGCCCGAGTCTTGGGGACCCCTTACCGACGAGACGTACGGCGCCGCGGTCGACCGCGCTGTCGGGGCGCTCTCCTTCGGACCGCCGGATGCCGCACCCATGGTCGCCTATGCCGCGGCGGAGGTGACCTTGCCCACGCCCTCCCCACCCGCCATCCCCACCCTGCTGCGTCAGGCCGCCACGAACCTCGCCACGTTCGTTCTCCCCGCCCAGGCGCGCCTCTCCGCCCTGCGCCTCGGCTCGGTCCTCTTCCTCGATGCTCCAGGCGAAGTGATGTCGCACCTCACCCTTCGCCTCCGCGAGATGGGAGGACCGGAT
This sequence comes from Anaeromyxobacter sp., assembly GCA_035686075.1. Taxonomy (GTDB): domain Bacteria; phylum Myxococcota; class Myxococcia; order Myxococcales; family Anaeromyxobacteraceae; genus Anaeromyxobacter. The sequence goes on along the minus strand of DASRZU010000025.1, from coordinate 30,113 downwards.
GCGGTGGTGGTGTCCCTGGCCGATGGGTATCTCGGGTACCTCGACACCGCCGACCGATCGGATGGACGGGAGAGTCACCCCGAGCGTACCTACTACGGCCCGGCGCTTTCGCCGGTGTTGGAGCGCGGGTTCTCGATGGTGGTGGGAGCATTAGGGGAGGCGGATCTTCCGGCTGCGAGTCCGAGGACGGGAGCGGCGCAAGCCACGGGCTCGCCTCCTTAGCGAAAGGGCGCACCCGCCGCGAGCGGGCGCGTGCCCGCCGCCGCGCGTGAGGGGTGCACCAGCGCCGCGGGCGAATCAGGACCCGAGGAGGGTGAGCTCGCGTCGGCACGCGAAGGCTATCGCCCACGACTGATTCCCGACGAGAGGGCCCGTCGCCGATGCGGGGCTCTCGGGCAGCGGGGGGCATACCGGCAAGCCTGGCGGCGGTGGGGAACGCCGGAAGGGCCGCGCGGCAGATCTCTGTCCCATGACCGAGGAGGCGATCTCGAGGGAACCTGACCGCGGCCCGAGTCCCTCGGGCCCAAACTCCAGTAACCGGTGCGCCTCTTTCAAACCAGCTCGAGCTCCGTGCCCGGGCTCTGTTCCTCTGTCTCGACGCCGAAGTAGCGAAGAAGGCGCAGGTGGTGCTGCGTCAGGCCGCGCACGATGACCCGCGCCCCGCGCGAGGACAGCGCCTGCGCGAGGACGGTCACTCCATAGTCGTGAAACTCGCGGACTTGGGTGAGATCGATCCGCACCTGCTCGTTCTCGTCGGTCTGGTCGAGGGCACGGGCGAGCTGCTCGGCGGCTGATAAGTCAAAGACACCGTCCATGCGGATCACGGTCGCGCCATTGGTCTGCATTCGACCTACCCTCGTGGGCACAAAAAGGCGTTTCGCGAGGACCCTCGTGTCCGCGTCGAGGGATGGAAGATCCGTGCCGGCTGGAGAGGTCCTTCGGGCAACGGACTTTGCGCGTCAACATCGTGGATCCTCGGTCGATCCTCCGAGACCGGCCGGGGAAGAGGACCCCGATGGGCGTCTGTCCCTCCCGCACCAGGGTCAGGCCGACCTCGGCGCGACCGACCCAGGCGACGGACCGCTTCATCGGATCGCGCCGGTCTCCATGGCGTCTGTCGCCCTGGCGGAGGTCAACCTTCCGTGACTACCTTCTTGGCCGTTCCCACCCTGCGATACCAGCCCGAGAGCGCGGGCAGCTCGTGCTCCACGAACCCGGGCAGTCCGAACTCCACCATGAAGAGCTGCCCGAACACCGCCGCGTCGGCCAGGGAGGGGCGTGTGCCGAGGATGAACGGCCGCGCGGCCAGCGCTCGCCCGATGGGGACGAGCAGCGCCCCCAGCCGCTCGACGAGGGCCCGCTCCGCCGACCGCCAACCCTCGACGCAGCCCGGACCATACTTCCGCTCCTTCACCAGCCGGAAAAAGGCCGGGGCGTCCCTCCGCCCTCCCTCCAGCTCGGCGAACCTGTCATGAACACCGGGCGTGGCCAGCCGGAAGGCGACGTCCTCGAGGACGTTGTCGGCCCATCCCTCGAGGACGGAGGAGAGCGGGTCCTCCCGCAACGAGGGCCGGTAGGACTCGTCCAGGTAGGCGGTGATGCGGGCGCTCTCCTCGAGCACCCGCCCACCGTCCTCGAGCACCGGGATCTGCATCGTTCCACCGGTGAGGGCCACGAGCTCCCGGCGGTCCAGGTAGGGCACGTTCACGATCTCGCAGGACAGCCCCTTGAGCTCGAGGTACTTGCGGACCTTGGCCGCGAAGGGGCTGTACGGGAATTGGTGGAGGCGCATGCTCCTAGTTTCGCATGGCGAGCGGCGAGGGACACGCACGCCTCGTGGGCCGGGCAAGAGCGGACGAGCCCTCCCCGCGAACGAGAAGGGGCCGGTCCTTCCTTCGAGAGGGGAAAGCTCGGGGGGGGGGGAGGAGGAAGAGAGGAGAACCGACTTGGCCGCGTTCGGCACTTCGACCATCGCCAGGATGGTCAGGGTCGCTTCCATCCCGGGCGACGAAGAGGTCCAGCGAGCCAGGACCGCCAGCGGTCGCGCCAGGTACGGTGGCTCCTCTCGTGGAGCGCACTCCCGCCCGATCGAAGAGCATTCGGCCTGACACGAGCGGACGAGGGGGCACTTCCGGCGGGCTCCTGCGAGCAGGGTTTCCCGTGGGCGCGCCGTTCGCTCAACGCCAGAGCTCCATCCGCAGCCCGCGCGCATCGAGGGGGCAATCCCCGGGAAGGACCACCGCCGTGCCCCGGGCGACGCGTTCCGCGGTCCAGCAGGCGACGCAGGCGTCCAGAAGGTCGTCGGGCTTCGCGCCGGCGGGAAAGGTTCGCCCTGGGCGGGCGAGAAGAGCGAGGGGAAATGTGTACCCGTGGCGAGCGAGCACCTCGAGCCGCTCCCTGCGGCCCTCGGCGGTACGCTTTCGGGTTTCGACCACTCTCCCCCCGTTCGCCTCCCGGAAGGACAGCTCCGGGTGAACCTCGACGATCCGGCACCGCGCCGTGGGAAGCGCCCGGTCGACCTCGCTGATCTTGGAGAGCAGCCCAAAGGCCTGGCGAGAGAGCCCGGGCCCCGAGGGCGCTCCCCGGTTCGCGAGCGACACGGCCCGGTAGCCTCCCCCTGCCCGGAACGCTTCGAGCGCGCTCCGTGTCGGCGCCGAGAAGAGACTCGAGGAGCGCGGTCCGAGGAGCCGCCGGGCGAGGACCTCGCAGGTGCGGCCGCCCGCGGCCCCCGCCGGGAGGAGGCCGATCGGCATGTCGACCCCGACGACCCAAGGCGCCTCGGCCTGGGCGAGCACCGCGTCGAAGGCCGGGGCCACGCGGGCGCGCAACTCTCCCGTCACGCACTCTCGGAGTACCACGACCCAGCCGCTTCGACACCCGTCGACCCCGGCCACCCAGCGCGTTCCCGCCTCCTCTCTTGTCGGCACGGCCCGAACATACCGGAGCGCGGCCGCTGGGGCGCTCTCGTCGCTCGGAGGGGTCTGGGACGGGGAGGGTGGCGGCTTGCCGAGCATCCCTCGACGTCGGCGGGCGGTCGTGGTTATCTCGCCCTCCCATGTCGCTCTACGTGGTCGACGTCGAGGCCGACGGCCCGATCCCGGGCAAGTACTCGATGGTCTCGTTCGGCGCGGTGGTGGTCGAGCCGTCGCTCTCCCGGACCTTCCACGGCCGGACCCGCCCAGTCTCCGATCGCTATATGCCCGAGGCCCTCTCGGTCTCGGGAGTCACGCGCGAGGAGCACCTCCGCTTCGACGAGCCTGGGCAGGTCATGGAGGCATTCGAGCGCTGGGTCCTGGAGACGAGCCGCGGGCGACCGGTTCTTTTCTCGGACAACCTCGCTTTCGACTGGCAGTTCGTGAACTGGTACTTCCACACCTACCTCGAACGAAACCCCTTCGGCTACAGCGGCCGTCGCATCGGGGACCTCTACTGCGGGGTGGTGAGGGACGCCTACGCTCAGTGGAAGCACCTGCGACGGACTGCGCACGACCACCACCCGGTGCACGACGCCATCGGCAACGCCGAGGTGTTGCTCCGGCTCGTGGACATGGGTCTGGAGCTCCCGCTCCGGTGATCGCGCTCGCGCTGCAGGGCGTCCTCTTGGGGCTCTCGTCGGCGGCGGCGCCGGGGCCCTTCCAGGCGGTCCTCGTGGCCCGCTCGCTCCGCCTGGGGCCGGCCCGGGCGCTGCCGCTTTCGCTCGTCCCGGCCACCTCGGACCCGGTGGTGATCGCGGTGGTCCTTTCGGTGCTGAACCGGCTCCCCTCGACCTTTCTCCGGTCGCTCACCGCCGCGGGGGCGCTCGTGGTGCTCGGGATCGGCGCCGCCACGCTCCGCACCGCATCCCGTGGGAGCGTCCCCAGGGCTTTGGAAAGCGAGCGCGGAAGGAGCCCCGAGTCCCTCGGCCCAAGCGAGGGGCGGCTCGGGAGCTTTCTCGCCGCCGCGGTCGTAAATGTGACGAACCCGAATGCCTGGATCTTCTGGAGCGCGGTGGGTGGCCCGCTGGTCGCTTCTGCCTGGCGCGCAGCGCCCGGTGGCGCGATCGCGTTTCTCGCGAGCTTCTACGGCTGCATCAGCGCCGGCAACGCGGCGCTGGCGGTCGCGGCCGGCTCCATGGCGCGCGCGGGCCCACGGGCGGCCCGGGGGTTGGGCCTCGCCTCGGGGACCGCCCTGCTCGTCTTTGGAGGCTGGCAGCTCGTGCGAGTCCTTTCTGGATGAGCGAGGCCCCGTGGAGCGCCCCGGCCGGGGTTGGCGGCCAGATGCGTCTTTCCTGGAAGGTCGCGGGGGAGCGGCGCGCGGGCGAGAGAGGGGCAAAGGCCCGGTTGAACGGCCTTCCAACGCAAGGTAGAAGCGATCCCCGCCGGAGGCTTTCGATGAAGCTCAAGCTGGCGCTGTTGGTCGGCGGTCTCCTCCTCGCCGGGCTGTGCGTCGCCGTGGGGTACGTGCTCGGGCGGCAGCCCCCGCCCCCCGCCCCCGTGGTCGCGCTGCCCCCCGAACGCCCGACCGCGGGCCCGCCCATCGACGCGGAGCGGATCCAGAGCGGCCGGATCGCGGTCGAGCGCATGCCGGTGGCGGTCACCGACGTGCTCGAGACCCACACCACCGAGATCATCCGCACCCGCGAGATCCTCGAGGGCAAGCAGGCCCGGATCACCGGGACGTGTTCACCGGGGTCGGCGATCCGCGTGGTGGGGGAGGACGGGTCGGTTGTGTGCCAGCGGCTCCCGCGGGGCGTGGTTTCGGTCTCGGCCCTGGCCGGCCAGCCCCGGAGCTCAGCCACGGGGACCGCCCAGGCCAGCGTGCCGGGCGGCGTGGGCCGGTTCCAGACCTCCGGCGAGGACGACTTCCTCGTCATCCCCATTTCCCTGCCCGATGGTGCGCTGGTGACCGGCTTCAGCTACACCCTCTGGGACAATGACGAGGCGGTGGACGGCGGCGCCTACCTGTATCGATCCGACGACACCATGATGGCGAAGCTCGCCACGAGCGGCGCGAAGGGCGAGATCCGGATGGTTTCGACCGACGCCATCGAGGCCCGCCGGGTCGACAACTCGGGATTCGGCTACATGGTATTCCTGCAGATGTCGGCCCGGGCGGGCCAGAACCTCATGCCCATCTCCGCTTCGGTGACCTACCGGTTGCCTTAGGGACCCATGCCGCGCAGTGCCCTCCACCGCGTGAGGCGGCTCGTCGTGAAGGTGGGCACCGGCAGCCTCACCGATGGGGAGGGCCGGTTCGACCGGGCCAACTGCATCCGGCTTGGGGCGGACCTGGCCGAGGTCGCCCGGGGCCGTCGCCTGGTGCTGGTCTCGTCCGGCGCCGTGGCGCTCGGCGCCGAGAAGCTCGGTCTGGTCCGATCCCGGGGGAAGCCCTGGGATATCCCTACCAAGCAGGGTGCGGCGGCGGTGGGCCAGCCGCACCTCATGGCTGCCTGGGGGGAAGCGCTGGGCGCCCACGGCCTCTCTACCGCACAGGTGCTGCTCACCGCCGACGACCTAGCCTCGCGCCAGCGGTTCCTCAACGCCCGGCGAACCTTCGCGAAGCTGCTCGAGCAGGGAGTCGTCCCGGTGGTGAACGAGAACGACACCGTGGCGGTCGACGAGATCAAGGTCGGTGACAACGACACCTTGGCGGCGCTGGTGGCGGGGTGCATCGAGGCCGACGCGGTGGTGATGCTGACCGACGTGGAGGGACTCTACGACCGCAATCCCACGATGCCCGGGGCGGTGCTCTTGCACGAGGTGCCCCGGGTCACGGTGGAGATCGAGCGCATCGCTGGTGGAGCGGGCACGGAACGGAGCATCGGGGGCATGGCCACGAAGGTGCGCGCCGCCCGCCGGCTCGCGGCACAGGGAGTCGTCACCGCGCTCCTCTCCGGCCGCCGCCCGCGGGCGATCCCGGACCTGCTCGCGGGCGCTCGGCTCGGCACGATCTTCGCCCGAGGCGACGAGCGCCTCTCCTCGCGCAAGGGGTGGCTGGCGGTCGCGGCGCGGGGCAAGGGAACGATCCTCGTGGACCCGGGCGCGCGCCGGGCCCTCTCCGAGCAGGGGAGGAGCCTTCTCCCCAGCGGGGTACGCGGGGTGGAGGGACAGTTCGGGGTGGGAGACCCGGTCGACATCGCGGTGGACCAAGGTCACCCCTTCGCGCGCGGGCTTGCCGGTTACGCCGCCGACGAGTTGCGCCGTATCGCCGGGCTCAAGACCAAGGAGATCGAGCGGGCGCTCGGGTATAAGTACCTCGACGAGGTCGTCCACCGGAATGACCTGGTGGTCCTCGAGAGCGTCCGGGAGTAGCAGATGGAGAGCCCGCGGGACCAGGGGTTGGCCGCCGAGATGCGGCGCATGGCGCAGGCGGCGAAGGAGGCCTCCCGCGCCTTGGCACGCGCCGACACGAGGGCCAAGGACGCCGCTCTCAGGGCGGCCGCCGGGGCCATCCGGGCCCGGGCGGAGTCGATCCTCGAGGCGAACGGCGAGGACGTCTCGGCCGCCCGGCGCGCCGGGATGAAGGCCGCATTCCTGGACCGGCTGGCGCTCGATCGCAAGCGCCTCGAGGGAATCGCCGGGGCCGTCCTCGAGGTCGCCGCGCTGCCCGACCCGGTGGGAGAGGTGACATCCACCTGGCGGCGGCCGAACGGCCTCGAGGTGAAGAAGGTCCGGATCCCGCTCGGAACCATCCTCATGATCTACGAGGCGCGGCCCAACGTGACCACCGACGCCGCCGCGCTGTGCCTGAAAAGCGGCAACGCGGTGATCCTCCGGCCCGGCTCAGACGCGCTCCGGTCCTGCCTCGCCCTGGCCGGCGCCTTCGCGGAGGGGCTCGCCGCCGCGAGGCTGCCGGCCGCCGCGGTGCAGGTCGTTCCCACCCCGGACCGCGAGGCCACCTACGAGCTCCTCGGGCTCGACGAGCTCGTCGACCTGTGCATCCCCCGAGGGGGCCCCTCGCTGATCCGCTCCGTGGTGGAGCGCTCGCGGGTCCCGGTGGTAAAGCATTACGAGGGCGTCTGTCACCTCTACCTCGACGAGAGCGCCGACGAGGAGCAGGCGGTGGCGATCGCCCTGAACGGGAAAGTGCAACGCCCCTCGGTCTGCAACGCCATCGAGTGCCTGCTCGTCCACCGTGGAGCGGCGGAGAGGCTTCTCCCCCCGGTTGGCAAGGCCCTCGCAGAGGCCGGTGTGGAACTCCGCTGCGACCCCACGGCCCTCACCCTCTTCTCGCGGGCGGGGGTACCGGCCTCGCCCGCCGGCCCGGGCGATTACGGCAAGGAGTTTTTGGACAAGATCCTCGCCGTCCGGGTGGTGGCCGACCTGGACGGAGCGCTGGAGCACATCGCTCGCTACGGCTCGATGCACACCGAGGCCATCCTCACGCGCGACCTCGCCAGTGCCCGCCGCTTCGAACGGGAGGTGATCGCCAGCGCGGTGATGGTGAACGCCTCCACGCGGTTCAACGACGGCGGCGAGCTGGGGCTCGGCGCCGAGATCGGTATCTCCACCACCAAGCTGCACGCGTTCGGCCCCATGGGCCTCGCCGAGTTGACCACCCAGCGGTACGTGGTCTTGGGCGACGGGCAGGTCCGGGGCTAGGGGAGGGTCCACCCGGCATGGCGAACAAGAAGACGGCGGCGGCCACCTCTGCGAAGCGCTCCCCCGTACCTGCCCGCAAGAGGCGGGCGGAGCCCAAGAGGAGGGGGGGGGCCCCGCCGCGCCGGGCGCCCTCCCGGGCGGCGCTCGGCAAGCCGCCGGCGCCCTCTTCCCCGGCCGAAAAGGCTCCCGCCGCGCCGCCCGAGAGCGACGAGGCGCGCCCCACCGCGCTCGCCATCGCCCGCGCTGCCCTGGACAAGAAGGGGGAAGACGTGATCGTCCTCGACGTCCGGGGGCTCACGAGCTATGCGGACTACTTCGTGGTGGTAACCGCCGACTCCGACCGGCAGGCAGGGGCGATCGCCGATCACGTCGAGCAGACCATGAAGGGGCGGGGCGTCTCCAAGGTAGGCGTGGAGGGGTACGAGAGCGGCCGGTGGATCCTGGTCGATTACGGCGACGTGGTGGCCCACGTCATGAACCGCGAGTCGAGGGGGTTCTACGACCTCGAAGGGCTCTGGGCAGACGCGCCTCGATTCACCGTGAGCTCATGACGTGCCTCTCCGGCGGATCGCCGCCGGGAGCTCGGGACCGAAAGCCCCCGACGCATCCTGTGACGCCCGTGAGGCCACCCGGAAGGCTGGGGCGCACGGGCGACGCACCGACGCCGGGCCATGGACGAACCTCGAGCCTTCCGGATTGACCGCGAGTCAGAGCCGCCTTGCGGCCCCTCCGGGGTGAGATCCACCGAGGCCCTGTTTCCGGCTTCGATCGGCGAAGGTGGAACCGCGGGGAGGGGGCGGGGCGAGCCCGGGCCGCTCCCGGTAGTGATGTCCTTTCGCCCCGCCACGATCCCGCAGTATTTCTCTCACCGATCGCCTCTCACCGGAGCCGTCCCGTGATCTACACCCTGACCTTGAACCCCGCCGTGGACCGGGAGCTGCGGGTCCCTGCCATCTCCTTCGGCGAGGTGCTCCGCGCCACCGGGCTGCGGATCGATGTGGGCGGGAAGGGCTTCAACGTGTCGCGGGCCCTACGGGCGCTGAACGTGGAAAGCGTCGCGCTCGGGTACGTAGGCGGCCACGCGGGCGACCTGATCCTCGAGGGCCTGTCGCGGCTCGGCGTCCCCACGAACTTCGTCAGGATCGCCGGGGGGGAGACCCGGACCAACGTGAGCGTGGTCGCCCCCGACCGCCACCTCAAGGTGAACGAGGCCGGCCCGGAGGTGACCCGGGAGGAAGAGCTTCGCCTCGTCGACAGGGTCCGCGACCTTGCCGGACCGAGCGACTGGTGGGTGCTATCGGGCAGCCTGCCCCCGGGCGTCTCGACGGGCATCTACGCCGACCTCATCCGAATCGTGCAGGGGGCCGGGGCCAGCGCGGTGCTCGACGCGAGCGGTCCGGCGCTCGCCGCGGGCTTGGAGGCCGGCCCGTTCCTCGTGAAGCCCAACGCGGCCGAGGCGAGCGAGCTGACCGGGCTACCGGTGGAGACGCCGGAGGAGGTCAGGAAAGCAGCTCTCGCGATCCAAGGGATGGGGGCCGCCCACGTCCTCGTCTCATTGGGAAGGCGGGGCGCCGTGCTCCTCGACCGCACCCGTGCCCTCGTGGCCGTCCCGCCCCTCGTCGAGGAGCAGAACCCGGTAGGCGCCGGCGACGCGATGGTGGCCGGCCTGGTCTTCGGCCTCTCGCGAGGCCTCTCGCTCCCCGAGGCGCTCGCATGGGCGGTGGCGGCCGGGGCCGCCGCGGCGAGCCTGCCGGGGACGGCCTTCGGCGGCGAAGCCCGGGTGGCGGAGCTGGCGCATCGGGTGGATCTCACCCCGCTCCCCTAGTGACCCGGGGCGGGGGTCCCTGCGGGGAGAACCCGCCCGCGGGCCCGGAGAGGGTTACGGCAGACGGTGCGTCAGCACCGGGCCGGTTCGCGCACGAGGAGGTAGTTCAGGGCCACGGCGCCGATCAGCACCGCTCCCTTGGCGAAGGTCTGCCAGAAGGCCGGGATCACGGTCATGAGCCCGGTGGTCACGCACACAATGATGAGCGCGCCCACCACCGTCTTGGCCACCGAGCCCTCTCCGCCGGAGAAGGCCGTGCCGCCGAGGAGCACCGCGATGATGCAGTCGAGCTCCATCCCGTCGCCGGAAAGGGGATCGCCGATGGACATGTAACTCGCCCGCGCCGTTCCGGCCAGGGCTGCGCAGAGCCCCACGAGGACGTAGAGTCCCCACACCCAGCGAACCGCGCCGATGCCGGAGAGCTCGGCGGCGGTGCGATTGCCACCGATGGCGGCGGCGTACTTCCCGACGAGGGTCCTGCGCTGCACCACCACGAGCGCGAGGATCACCCCCACCGCCACGTAGAACGCCCAGGGGAGTCCGAAGAGAACCTCGGCGCGCGCGTAATCGTTGATCCAGGCAGGCATCGCCCTTCCCGGGATCGACTTGATGGCGGAGAGGCCGCTCGGAACGATGAGGAGGGCGCTGCCCTTGAAGACGTTCAGGGTGACGAGGGTGGCGATGACGGGGGTGATCCGGAGCCGCATGACGAGCAGGCCGTTCGCGGCCCCCAGGGCGCAGCCCATGGCGGCGGTGAGGGGAAAGGCGAGCGCGAAGGGGACCCCCCCCCGGATCATGAGCGCGAAGACCACCGCGCTGAAGCTCATGGCGCTTCCGACCGAGAGGTCGATGTACCCCGAGATCATGAGGAGCGTGAACGCCCCGCTCAAGGTCAGGATGGGCGCGGCGATCCGGAGCATGTTCACGACGCTGTCGGGGGAGAGGAAGTGGCCCGGCCCGAACGGCTCGACCTCCCCGAGCCTCGCCACGCTGAAGAGGAGCACGATGAGGAGCAGGACGACGTAGATGTAGAGCCGCTTGATGGTAGCCCGGAGCGCGGCCGCCCGCTCCAGGTGGGCGGCCATGGTCTCGCCGCTTGCGATGCTCATGTGCTCCTCCGGTCCAGCGCGAAGCGTTGCGCGAGGATGGCGAGGAAGGTGACGAGGCCCTTCAGGGTGAACTGCCAGTCCGGGGAGAGGAGGAGTCCAGTGGCGGACGAGGTCACGACCGAGAGGAGGATGGCTCCCACGAACATCCCCAGGACCGAGCCGAACCCCCCGGAGATGCTGACCCCACCCAGGAGGCAGATCACGAGGGCGTCGAACTCGTATCCGGTGGCGCGGCTCGACACCCCGGCCTTGAACTCCGAGGCGAGGAGGATGCCGGTGATCCCGGCCAAGAGCCCGGAGAGGAGGTAGAGCGAGGCGATGTGGCGGCCGACCTTGACTCCGGAGAGCCGCGCCGCCTCGGCGTTGGCGCCGATGAGGTAGGTCCGCCGGCCCGCCACCGTGCCCTTCTCCAGCACGAACGCCACGGCCACGAGCAGGACCATGATGAGCACGGCGACCTTGAGGGACGTGCCCGGCAAGAAGGTGTTGCCCACCACCCCGAAGACGTCGGGGAGGCTCGTGTTACGCTGGGCGCCGCGGGTGATCACCTGGGCGAGGCCGCGGGAGAGCATCATGGTGCCCAGGGTGACGATGATGGACGGGACCTTGAGCCGCACGATGAAGAACGCGTTCACTGCGCCCACGCCCACCGCGCAGGCGAGGGCCGCCGCCACCGAAAGGCCGTAGGGGAGCCCCGGGCCGTTGGCCAGGGGGTTGGGCGAGCCGCTCGCGGCCTGAGCGCACCAGGCGCACACCACCCCGGTGAGGGCCACGTTCCCCCCCACCGACATGTCGAAGTTGCCGGTGATGAGCAGGAAGGTGACCCCGATCCCCAAGATGATGAGGTACCAGTAGTTGGTGAGGAGGTTGACGACGTTCCGGGGCAGCCAGAAGTTCGGGACGAAGAGGCAGGCGACGGCGAAGAGGACGGCCAGGACGCCCACCATGAAGAGAGTGATGAACGACTCGTTGCTCAACTTGCGGGCCAGCGTCCCCACCCGCTCGCTCCCCGGCCCGGCGGACATGGTGGTGGTCTGCGCGGTCATAGGCCCCCCGTCACCACGTGCATGATCCTCTGGCTGTCCACCCCGCGGCCGTTCTCGAGGGTGGCCTTGAGCTCCCCGTCGTAGAGGAGGTGGACCGTGTCGCAGAGGTTCACGATCTCCGGAAGCTCGGAGGAGAAGACCAGGATCGACTTCCCCTCCCGGGAAAGCTTGCGGATGATGCCGTAGATCTCGCTCTTCGCCCCGACGTCGATCCCGCGGGTGGGCTCGTCCAGCATGAGCAGGTCCGCATCGGCGAAGAGGCATTTCGCGAAGACCACCTTCTGCTGGTTGCCGCCCGAGAGCTTGGCGGTCTCCTTCTCGGTGCTGCTCGTGGCGATCCGCAGCCGTTCAACAGCCTCGAGCGTCACGCGGCGCTCGGCAGCGGCGTCGATGAAGCCGCGGCGGGAGATCTTGGCCATGTTCATCACCGGGACGTTGCCCCGGACGGTGAGGATGGTGAAAAGTCCCTGCGAGCGACGCTCCTCGGGCACGAGGGCGATGCCGGCGGCAATGACCTTGTCCGGCCGGGGGGGGAGTTTCTTCCCCCGGAAGGTCACCTCGCCCCGGTACGGGTCGGCTCCGTAGATGGCCCGGGCCAGTTCGGTCTTGCCGGCGCCCACCAGCCCGTAGAACCCGACGATCTCCCCCTGGCGCACCTCGAAGGAGACGTCCTTGAGCTTGTGATTGGCGAGGTTCTTCACCTCGAGGACCACGTCCTTCTTCCCGCTCTCCCGGGCCTCGTAGCCCTCGAAGACGGTCTTCCCGATCATCATCCGGATGAGCTCCGAGCGGTCCTTGACCTCGGCGACCGGGCGGGTGGCGATGTGGCGCCCGTCCCGCATCACCGTGACCACGTCGCCCAGCTCGAAGATCTCGTCGAGGCGGTGGGAGATGTAGATGACGGTCACGTTCTTGTGGCGCAGGGCCTTCACGATCGCGAACAGACGTGCGATCTCCCCCTCCGAGATCGCGGCGGTCGGCTCGTCCATGATGAGCACGTCCGCCTCGGCGGCCACCGCCTTGGCGATCTCCACGATCTGCTTCTGGGCCACCGAGAGGGTCGAGACCCGCTGGTGGGGGCGGATGGACGGCTCGAGGCTGTTCATCACGCTGACCATGCGGTTGATCTTGTCGGTCCGGCGCAGAAACCCGAGGGTCGTGTCCTCCATTCCCAGGGTGAGGTTCTCGGCCACGGTGAGCTGGTCGACGACGTTCAGTTCCTGGAAGAGCGTGCTGATCCCCTTCTGCTTGGCCTCGCGGGGGCCACGGGGGGCGTAATCCTTCCCGTTGAGCAGGACCCGACCGGCGGTGCGCTGCAGCGCGCCCGTGAGGATCTTGATGAGGGTGGACTTGCCGGCCCCGTTCTCGCCCACCAGGCAGTGGACGGTGTTGCGCCGGATATCGAAGCTGACGTCGTTCACGGCGCGGACGCTGGAGAAGTCCTTCACGAGGCCCCTGATCTCCAGGACGTTGTCGATCCGGTCCATGGCCGCCCCTCCCCTGCCGTCCCCCGATGCCGCGGCCCTCCGTTCGCCGCGGCACCGGAGGTACGGGCCTTGCGATCACATTACGTTGGCGCCGAACTGGTCCTTGAGCCAGCCGGCCGCGTCCGCCTTGGACATGGTCCAGTAGGAGATGGTGTAGGCCTTGTAGAAGAACTCCTTGGCCGGCTGGGAGGTGCGGGCGACCTTGCCGGCCTTGATGTCCATGATGAGGTCGATCCGGCCGCGGGCGGTCTCCTTGGGCGGCAGCCCCATGGACAGCTTGAGCGAGCTGCTGGCGTCGTACACGGCCTTGTACTCGACCTCGTCGAAGTCGACGCTGGCCACGATCTCGGTAACGGGCTTGCCGTCCTTGAACACCCCGCGCCCAGCTTGGGTCAGCGCGGCCATGGTCCCGACCGTGAGATTCGAGGCCTCGGAGTAGATGAGGTTGACCTCGGGGTGTTGGGTGACGAGGTCGAGCACGATCTGCTTGGCCGCGTCTGGCCCCTTGCTCGCGTCCTGGCAGCCCAGGTTCTTGGCCGTCGGGTCCACCGAGAGCACGCCCTTCACGAAGGGAGCGGTACGGCCCGAGTTCACCTCGGTGTGGTTGGGCCAGCCCAGCTGAACCATGACGACGGGCTTGCCGGGGTTGGCGGCCTTCCACTGCTTGGCCATCTGGGCCCCCATCGCGAACGAGACGCTTGCCTCGTCGCTACGGGCGGTGGGGATGCCGGTGTCGGCGATGGGGCTGAAGAACGCGGTCATGATGACGTTCTTCTTCAGGGCCGCGAGCACTCCCGGCTTGGCGGCCTCGCCGTCCCAGATGTGCAGGGTGGCCGCGTTCATGCCCTGGGCCACGATCTGGTCGACGTTGGCGGTCATGGTGGCGCTGTCCGACTTGCCGTCGAAGGCGAACACCTCCGCCCCGTACTTGTCCTTGGCGTACTTCTTCGCCTCCGCGAACTGCGCCTGGTGGAACACGTTGCCGAGGTCGGACACGAAGAAGGCGATCTTCATGCCCTTGTCGGCGGCCTTGGGCGACGCCAGCGGGGCGAGCAGCGCCAGCGCGGCGGCGAGAACCGTTGCCTTGCTCATCTCATCCCTCCTCTTGTTCAGCTGTCAGGAAAAACCGGTGGGACCCACTCTGCTCCGTCTGCCACGGCTGCTGCATTGACGAAACGCGAGCGAGGCTAACACCCGTCATGACAAATGTCAACCGACCGGCACCTGCTCCGACCCGCCCGCCTCCGGCACAGGGAGGACCTCCGCGATCCTGTTTGGGGATCGCGCCGTCGTTCTCGCAGGTTGCCCTTCACCAGGGGGGGGAGAGCAGGACCAAGATCGCCGTCGCGAGCGCCACCGCCGCCGCGAGCGCCAGCCTCCGCGGTGCGCGCCGCACCGGGAACTCGACCAGGGTTGCCGTTCCCCGCTCGTCGGCCCGCCTGGTCGCCGCCAGGGTCGCCCCGTCGAGATGGGCGAGGGCCACCTCCTCGGTGGCGAAGCCGCGGTGAGCGAGGAAGGCGACCAGTCGGGCGCGGGGGTGGATCTTGTGCAGGGCTCGCGCCGCGCAGCCGTCCAGGGCGCGGGCCAGGGCCCCGGCGCTCTTGAAACGCCGTGCCGGCCGGCGCGCCAGGCAACGCTCCACCGCCCGGGCCAGGCGAAATGGGCACTTCGGGGCGAGCGCCCTTATCCGGCGGAAGCGGCCCCGCCGGATGAGGGCGAACAGCTCGTCGGAGTTCGCACCCCGAAATGGTTTCTCCCCGGTGAGGAGCTCGTAGAGCGTAACCCCGAGTGCCCATACGTCGGAAGGCGGCCCGGCCTCGTCCCCTCCCAAGACCTCGGGCGCCATGTACGATGGGCTCCCCACGAGCATGCCCGCCCGGGTGAGGGCGGGGTCGTCTTCTCCCTTTGCGATCCCGAAGTCCATCAGCTTCACCTCACCGTCCCGGGAGAGCATCACGTTCGCGGGCTTCACGTCGCGGTGAAGCATGGAGTTGTAGTGGACGTAGTCCAGGGCGTCGGCCACGCGGGCGCCGATCACCGCCACGCAATCAGGCGGCAGCGCCCCGCCCTCCGAGAGGACGCGCGCCAGATCGGCACCGTCCACGAACTCGGTCACGAGGAAGAGCTGCTCGTCCTTCTCGATGAGATCGTGGACCGCCACGATCGACTCGTGGCGGAGCCGCGCGTAGACCCGCCCCTCGCGACGGAAACGCTCCAGCTGCTCCTTCGAGCGGACGAGCCGCTGGTCCAGCGCCTTCACGGCGACCTGGCGGTCGAGCCCCTCCTGGAGGGCCTCGTAGACCACCCCCATGCCGCCGCGGCCGATTTCGCGGACGATCCTGGCCGTCCCGACCTTCCGCACCATTGCGCGGCCGAGCATCGTACGGCGAGGCGGTGGGACTCAAGGCGCAGGCGCGGCATAGTGCCCGAGGACGCCTCGGAGCCCCCCGCCGGCGGGGTTCCGGCCTCCATCGGGCCACGAAGCTGCTAGACTGCGCGCGCGCCGGACGCAGGGCCGGATCGCAGGCGGGCCCCAAGGCGAAGGACCGGCGGTTGCAGGGACCTTCTTCTGACCTCGATCAAACCCGCAGCTTCTGCGCTCGGGCAGGGGTCCTGAGGACTGCGCGCAGCCGATGCGCGAACGAGGAGAATGGCATGAGCAGGCGCTTGGTGACCATGGACGGCAACGAGGCGGTGGCCTCCGTCGCTCACCGGACCAACGAGGTCATCGCCATCTACCCCATCACCCCCTCGTCCAACATGGGCGAGTGGGCCGATGAGTGGTCTGCCAAGGGCCGACGGAACGTCTGGGGGACGATCCCCAGCGTCACCGAGATGCAGTCGGAGGGCGGAGCGGCCGGGGCGGTGCACGGGGCCCTCCAGGCGGGCTCGCTCACGACCACGTTCACGGCCTCGCAGGGCCTGCTGCTCATGATCCCCAGCATGTACAAGATCGCGGGGGAGCTGACCGCCTTCTCGATGCACGTGTCGGCGCGC
The DNA here is from genome assembly GCA_035686075.1 of Anaeromyxobacter sp. Lineage (GTDB taxonomy): Bacteria > Myxococcota > Myxococcia > Myxococcales > Anaeromyxobacteraceae > Anaeromyxobacter. The sequence goes on along the minus strand of DASRZU010000025.1, from coordinate 14,069 downwards.
ACCCTCGCCACCCACGCGCTATCGATCTTCGGCGATCACTCCGACGTGATGGCGGTGCGGCAGACCGGGTTCATGCTCCTCGCCTCGGCCTCGGTGCAGGAGGCGCACGACTTCGCGCTCATCGCCCAGCGCGCCACCCTCGAGGCCCGCGTCCCAATCCTCCACTTCTTCGACGGTTTCCGCACCTCGCACGAGGTGGCCAAGGTCGAGGAGCTCTCCGACGACGACCTCCGCAAGATGGTCCCGGAGTCCCTCGTCGCAAAGCACCGGGCCCGCGCCCTCACGCCCGACCGGCCTCAGCTGAGGGGCACCGCCCAGAATCCCGACGCCTTCTTTCAGGCGCGGGAGGCCTCGAACCCCTTCTACGCGGTGGCGGCCGAGCACATGCAGAAGGCCATGGACGAGTTCGCCCGGCTCACCGGGCGCGGCTACAAGTTGTTCGAGTACTTCGGCCATCCCGAGGCGGAGCGGGTGGTCGTGGCCATGGGCTCGGCCTGCGACACCATCGGGGAGACCGTCGAGCACCTGAACGCCCGGGGAGAGAAGGTCGGCCTCGTCAAGGTCCGACTCTACCGGCCGTTCGACCTCGGCGCCTTCATGACCGCGCTCCCCCGCACCGTGCACCACCTGGCGGTCCTGGATCGGACCAAGGAGCCCGGCGCGCTGGGCGAGCCCCTCTACCAGGACGTCGTCACCGCCCTGCGCGAGGCGGAGCAGGCCCACATCGACCGCTTCCACCACCAACTCACGGTGATCGGCGGTCGCTACGGCCTCTCCTCCAAGGAGTTCACTCCCGCCATGGTGAAGGCCGTCCTGGACGAGCTGGGCCGGCCGCGCCCCAAGCGCCACTTCACCGTGGGCATCAATGACGACGTCACCCACTCCTCGCTCCCATTCGATCCGACCTTCGACATCGAGCGCGACGACGTGGTGCGAGCCCTGTTCTTTGGCCTGGGCGCGGACGGGACCGTCGGTGCCAACAAGAACTCGATCAAGATCATCGGCGAGGACACGCCGAACTACGCCCAGGGGTACTTCGTCTACGACTCGAAGAAGTCCGGCACCCTCACCACCTCGCACCTGCGCTTCGGTCCGCGCCCCATCCGGTCCGCCTACCTCGTCACCCGGGCCAACTTCGTGGCCAGCCACCAGTTCGGCTTCTTGGAGAAGTACGAGATGGTCGAGCAGGCGGTGCCGGGAGGGACATTCCTTCTCAACTCGCCCTACGGGCCGGACGAGGTCTGGGACAAGCTTCCCCTCGAGGTCCAGGAGCAGATCCTCGACAAGAAGCTCCGGTTCTTCGTGATCGATGCCTACAAGGTGGCGCGCGACACGGGGATGGGTGTCCGCATCAACACCATCATGCAGACCTGCTTCTTCGCGGTCTCTGGTGTCCTGCCCCGCGACGAGGCCATCGCTCACATCAAGAAGACCATCGAGAAGACTTACGGGCGCAAGGGAGCCGAGGTGGTGAAGAAGAACTTCGCCGCCGTGGATCACACCCTCTCGCACCTCTACCCGGTGAGCCTCGAGGGCCGCCAGGCGAACGGCGCCCCCCGCCCTCCCGCCGTCTCCGACGCCGCCCCCGACTTCGTGAAGCGCGTGACCGCTCTCATGCTGGCGGGGAAGGGCGACCTCTTGCCGGTCTCGGCCTTCCCCGTCGACGGCACCTGGCCCACCGGCACGAGCAAGTGGGAGAAACGCTCCATCGCCCTCGAGATCCCGGTCTGGGAGCCGCCCATCTGCATCCAGTGCAACAAGTGCGCGATCATCTGCCCCCACGCCGCCATCCGGCCCAAGTATTACCCGGCCACGCTCGCCGAGAAGGCCCCCGCTGGCTTCCTCTCCATGGACTACAAGAGCGTGGAGGTGAAGGGCGCCAAGTACTCCCTCCAGGTCGCGCCCGACGACTGCACCGGCTGCGGGCTGTGCGTCGAGATGTGCCCCGCCGAGTCCAAGACCGAGAAGGGCAAGCGGGCCATCAACATGAAGGACGCCCTGGCCCTCAAGGAGAAGGAACGGAAGAACTTCGCCTTTTTCCTCTCCCTTCCCGACCCGGATCGCACCAAGGTGAAGCTGGACGTGAAGGGCACGCAGTTCCTGGCGCCGCTCTTCGAGTTCTCGGGCGCCTGCACCGGCTGCGGGGAGACCCCGTACATCAAGCTCCTCACCCAGCTCTTCGGCGACCGGGCTCTCATCTCGAACGCCACCGGCTGCTCGTCGATCTATGGCGGGAACCTCCCCACCACTCCCTACACCCTGGACCCGCGCGGGCGGGGGCCGGCCTGGATCAACTCCCTCTTCGAGGACAACGCCGAGTTCGGGTTCGGGATGCGTCTCGCCCTCGACAAGCAGGGCGAGCAGGCCCGGGAGCTATTGGAGAAGCTCGGCGGGGTGGTGGGCGGCGAGCTGGTGAAGGAACTGCTCGAGGCCGACCAGTCCCAGGAGGCCGGCATCGAGAAGCAGCGCGCCCGGGTGGCCATCCTGAAGGAGAAGCTCGCCCCAGACACGAGCCTCGAGGCGCGCTGGCTCCTCCAGATCGCCGACGGGTTGGTCCGAAAGTCGGTCTGGATCCTGGGCGGCGACGGATGGGCCTACGACATCGGCTACGGCGGCCTGGACCACGTCCTCGCCCAGGGACGGGACGTGAACATCCTCGTCCTCGACACCGAGGTCTACTCCAACACCGGCGGCCAGGCCTCCAAGGCGACGCCCCTCGGGGCCGCAGCCAAGTTCGCCATGGCCGGAAAGGCCATGCCGAAGAAGGACCTGGCCATGCTGGCCATGAGCTACGGCCACCCCTACGTGGCCCGGGTGGCCCTCGGGGCCAAGGACGTGCAGACGGTGAATGCTTTCAAGGAGGCGGATAGCTACCCGGGGACGTCGATCATCATCGCCTACTCCCACTGCATCGCCCACGGCTTCGACCTCGTCGACGGCATCTCGCAGCAGGAGAAGGCGGTCGAGTCCGGCTATTGGCCGCTTTTCCGCTACGACCCGCGCCGCGCCGCGGCGGGTGAGAGCCCCTTGAAGCTCGACAGCCCAGCGCCCAAGCTGGACCTCTCAGCCTTCGTGAGCCACGAGACCCGGTTCCGGCAGGTCGAGGCCGCGAACCCCGTCAGATTCAAGAAGCTCATGGAGCAGGCCCAGCGCGACGTCCGCGAGAAGTATGCCCTTTACGAGAGCCTCGCTGCGGCGTTGAAGCCACCCGCCACGCCCGGGAATGGGGCGCCGGCGAGGAAGCCGGGCGCCTGAGTGCCCCCGGCCCCCCCGAGGACCCTGGTCACAGGCTGCGCGGGATTCATCGGCTTCCACCTTGCAACCCGGCTCCTGCGGGACGGCCACGAGGTCTTCGGGCTCGACAGCCTCGACGACCCCACCGAGCCGCCCCTCCAGCGGGCCCGGCTCTTGCGGCTCGAGGGGACGGCGGGGTTCTCGTTCGCGCAGGCTTCCGTCACGGACTCGGACGCCCTCCGGCGCCTTCTGGAGGAGGCCCGGCCCGGGAGCGTCGTCCACCTCGCCGCGAGGGTGGGCGTCCGCGCCTCGATGGTGAACCCCCGGGCCTACAGCGAGACGAACCTGGTCGGCTTCGGGAATGTCCTCGAGGCCTGCGCCCGGGTCGGGATCCGCCACCTCGTCTACGCCTCCTCCAGCTCGGTCTACGGGGCCAACCGGAAGGTGCCCTTCTCGGAGGACGACCCGGTCGACCACCCGGTGAGCTACTACGCAGCCACCAAGCGGGCCAACGAACTCCAGGCCCACGCCTTCAGCCACCTCTACCGGCTGCCCACCACCGGCCTCCGCTTCTTCACGGTCTATGGTCCCTTTGGGCGGCCGGACATGGCGCCCATCCTGTTCGCGCGGGCCATCCTCCGGGGCGAGGCTATCCGCCTCTTCAACGGCGGGAGGATGCAACGCGACTTCACCTACGTCGACGACGTGGTCGAGTCGGTGGTCCGGGTGCTCGACCGGCTCCCGGAGGGGACGGGCGCGGAAGCGCCCGCCCGGATCCTGAACGTCGGTAGCGCCCGCCCGGTGGAGCTGGACGAATTCGTCACCGCGCTGGAGAGCCACCTGGGAGGGAAGGCCGACCGCGTCCTCCTCCCCATGCAGCCCGGCGATCTGGTCGCTACCTGGGCCGACACCCGGCGCCTGGAGGCGTTGACCGGCTTCTCGCCCCGCACTGCGCTCGACGAAGGACTCCGCCGGATGGCGGAATGGCTCCTGGCCTTCGACAGACCCGTCCGAACCTAGGCGGCCCGGACCCTGGCCCGCGCTCCGCCCGCGATCCGCGACGCGACCACGAGGTGAGCCCTCGCCTTCGCACCCCGGTCCTGGAGGAGCGCGTCCTCGGCACGGTCGAGCCGCTCGAGCCCCGTCCCCAGCGAACCTCCGTCGAGCCGGCCGGCCAGGCCGTGACGCAATAGGCGGGCCCGCGCCACCAGGATGGCGGCCCGGACCGCGTCCGGATGGCCGGTTCGCAGCCGCGCCTCCCGGCGAGCCACCGCCCGCTCGAGAACGCGGTGCTCGTTCTCGTGGTCGAGCCTCTCCAGCGCGGCGCGCGGCCTGAGCCAGCGGACCTCGTCCACCTCATCGCCGCCCTCCAGCTCGCCTTCGCGCAGGAGGACCATGTTCCAGAAGAGCACCACCTTCGGAGTGCGGTTGGGGACGTACCAGGTCGAGGCGGCAAACTCCGCCACCCTGCAGACGCAGCCAGTCTCCTCGCGCACCTCCCGGATGGCACCCTCTTCCCAGCCCTCGCCCTCGATGAGCTTCCCCTTGGGAAGGCTCCAGTCGTCCCTGCGAGGCCGGTGAATCACCGCCACTCGCCCGCCCTCGTCACCTTCCCGCCACACGACACCGCCCGCCGCACGGATCAGCCCCATGGCGCTCATGGAAGCGCGTACGCAGCGCCGATGCAAGGGGACGGCGAGGATGTTCACCGAGTCGTCGCGGTGCGTCAGCCAAGGCGTTTCCGGCCGCCGCGGCGCGTCAGCCGGATCGCTTGGTCGTGGCGGCGAGGAGCGCGTCTTGGCCCTCGAGAAGCCTGCCGTTGGGAAGGAGGCGGGCCGGGACCTCGAGCCCGGTGCTCGCCATCTTGAACCGCTCGCACCGCTCGTAGCCGCCCTCGCAGTAGAAGCTCTGCCAGACCCCGAGCGCCGCCTTCATGCCGATGGCCTGGCGAAGGCTGCAGCGTTGGTCGTACGGGCAAGTCGGCATCGCCTCTCCCTCTGCGCGTGAATTCACCATGCAAGGGGAAGACCCGTCCGGCCCGGCAGAATCGGCCGTGTTTGGAGGGCTCCGGCCCCGCCGGCCCGGGGTGCAGGGGTACAGCCGGGTCCGTTTCGCCCACCTCGGCAAGGGCTCGCCTTACCGAAGACGCCTTCCTGGCGCCGGCTCTGCGTCTCCCACTTTCCCGTAGGTCGCCCGCTCGACCGCCTCCCGACCCCTGGCCAATGATCTCGAGGGGCTCGGAAGAGCCGGGCTTCGGGGCGCATCGCACCTCGCGCGAGCAGAGTGCCCGGGGCCGAACGGATGAGGAGGCGGGCGAGGGCCGAGGGCGCCCCCGACCAAAGCTCCTCCTCGAGGCCACCCGGCGCCCGCCGCCCGGGCGTGCCCTCCCCCGGGCCCGATCGAAGGGCAGGCCGAACCAGGTTACACTCGCGGACCAGATCGTTATTTGGTCCCGAGCGTTTCACTGTCCGGAGGCCGGCGAGGCCCGGTACTTGGGCGAGACGGACGAGAGGTTGATGCTCCGGTTCAAGGCCGGCGACGCCCGCGCCTTCGAGGTGCTCATGCGCCGTCACCGGACGCCGGTCTTCACCTTCCTCGTCCGGCAGACCGGCGACCGAGGCCGGGCCGAGGACCTTTGCCAGGAGGCGTTCCTGAAGGTGGTGAGGGCCGCGCCGGGCTGGGAGAAGCGATCCTCCTTCAGGACCTGGCTCTTCACCATCGCGCGGAACCTGGCGGTGGACGAGGCGCGGCGCCTCGGCTTCCGTCGCGCTGAGCCGCTCGACCCGGACGCGCCGGTCGCCGAGGACCCGGCGCCCGACCGTGCCGCGGACGGCTCGCTTCTGCGGCCCAAGCTCCTCGCCGCGCTCGAGGCGCTCAAGCCGGAGCAGCGGGAGGTGCTCCTTCTCCGCGAATACTCGGGCCTGCGCTTCGCCGAGATCGCGGAGGTCACGGGCACGCCCGAGAACACGGTCAAGAGCCGGATGCGCTACGCGCTCGAGGCGCTCCGGACCGAGCTCACCCTCGCCGGCGTTGCCCCCGAGGAAGCCTCGCCCACCCGGAGGACCGCCGTTCCCTGATCATGCCCCCCGCTCACGAATCGTTTCGGGAAGAGCTCCTCGACTTCGCCTACGGCGAGCTCGGGCGACGGAAGGCTCGTGCCCTGAGGGCGCACCTCGAACGCTGCGCGGACTGCCGCGCGGAGCTCGACCGCATGATCGCGACCCGGGGCGCCCTTTCATCCCTCGGCACGGAGTCTGCCTCGCCGCGGGGCGAGGCCGTCCTCCTTGCTGCGGCCCGGGAAGCGGCCCGCGAGCTCGGGCGGCGTCCGTTCTTCCCGTCCTGGGTGTGGGGTGCCTCGGTCGGAGCGGTCACCGTCGCCGCCGTCGTGGCCGTGTCTATCCAGTTCGCCCCTGCACGGAGGAGCCCGGACGAACAGGCCGGTCGAGTCGACCTCCTCGCCCGCGCTTCGGCCCCGGAGCCGCCCCGGTCGGCCAGCGAGGGGGAAGGGGCGCCGCACACGGGTGAGGTTCCTACCGGGAAGGGCGCACCCGCGGCCAGCGCGGCAGTGCCCGCGCGGGGCCACCCGCCCAGGGAGGGCGAGGAAAAAGCCAGGGTCGCACCGGAGAACTCCCTCGCGATCGTCGGGAACGCCAGCTCGCCCCCGTCCGAGCGGTCGGAGACCGCTTCCGCCGCGGAAAGCCGGCCCGCCCCTCCACCCCCCCCTTCCGCCGCCCGCTCGAAGACTTCGAATGATGCCACGGGCCCACGGGCGGAGAGAGGCGAGACCCGGGCAGAGGGTGGAGTCGCGGCGAAGTCTCGAGCGGTCGCCGCAGCCGTCGCCGAGGACCCCATCGTCCGGCGCGACCGGCTGAATGCCGCCGACCGACTCCTGCGCACCACCGCCTCCTTCCCCGGCTGCCTCCACGAGACGTCCCGAGTGGTGGAGCAGGACGAGAAGGGGCGGGTGGTGAAGTACACGCGGCGGGGCTCCGAGAGCGGAGCGCCATTCCAGGTCGAGCTGTACTACGGCGAGGACGGCCTCCTCGGAGCGGTCAGGTACCGCGCCGAGGACGGGGTGCACGAGCTGCGACTCGGGGCCGCCCCACCGGACGCCCTCAAAGCCGGGATCCCGCCCTGGGCCCTGGAGCCTTTTCGGTCGGCGGAGGCGGGGCCGGGCGCGCCACCGCGGTGTGGGAGCTGACCGGGTGCGCCTCCGCGTCCTCGCCGTCGGCCGGGATCGCTCCGGACTCTTCGCCCCCGCGGTCCTGGAGTACGCTTCCCGCCTTTCGCGGGCCCTGCCGTTCGAGCTCGTCGAGGTCCCCGAGGCGCGCAGGCTGGCGGGAACGCCCCGGGCTCGCGAGGAAGAGGGCGCCTCCCTCCTCGCCAAGGTCTCGGCCCGCGAACACGTCGTGGCGCTCGACGAGCGCGGGGAGGAGCTGACGAGCGCCGGCCTCGCCGATCGGCTCCACCGTTGGCAGAAGAGGGGACGGGACGTCGCCCTCTTGATCGGCGGGCCCGACGGTCTCGCGCCCGAGGTGCTCGAGCGAGCCGACGAGAAGCTCTCGCTATCCCGGTTCACCCTCGCCCACCGGCTGGCGAGGGTGGTGCTCGTCGAGCAACTCTACCGGGCCCTGACCATCCTCCGGGGGGAGCCCTACCACAAGTAAAAGGGACCCTGCCTTCCTCCTGGTCCGGGCCCACCCCGCCCGGCCTCTCTGCGGCGCGAAGGTTCTTGTGGCGCGGCGAGCGGCTCCCTAACATCTCGCCCTCGAGCCCCAAGGGAGCCCATGTGCCCAAGCTGAAGCCCGTCCTCCTCGTGGTCTTGGACGGCTTTGGCCTCCGCGCCCAGCGCGAGGCCAACGCCATCGCCATCGCCGGGACACCGAACATGGACGCCCTGGCGCGCGACTATCCGCACACCGCACTGGAAACGAGCGGGCTCTCCGTCGGCCTCCCCGAGGGGCAGATGGGGAACTCCGAGGTCGGCCACACGAACCTCGGGGCGGGCCGGATCGTCTACCAGGACCTGGTCCGCATCAACCGGGCCATCGAGGACGGATCGTTCTACAAGAACGATGCGCTACTCCTCGCCGCACGCCGCGCCCGGGAGTCGGGCGGCGCACTCCACCTTCTGGGCCTGGTCTCCGATGGCGGCGTTCATAGCCACGTAGATCACCTGCACGCCTTGTTGGAGCTCGCCCGCCGCGAAGGCGTCCCGCGGGCGTTCGTCCACGCCTTCATGGACGGCCGGGACACACCGCCCAAGTCGGGGATCGAGTACCTGCGCCAAGTCGAGAACCGGCTCAAGGAGACCGGCTACGGCAAGGTCGCCACGGTGAGCGGCCGCTACTACGCGATGGATCGCGACAAGCGCTGGGATCGGGTGGCCTTGGCCTATGCGGCCCTGGTAAGGGGGGAAGGGCACAAGGTGGCCTCCGACGCAGGGGCCATGGAGCGTGCCTATGGCCAGGGCGAGACCGACGAGTTCGTGAAGCCTTCGGTGGTGGTGAACGGGGACGGGAAGCCGGTGGGGCTCATCCGGGACGGCGACGCGGTGCTCTTCTTCAACTTCCGCTCCGACCGGGCCCGTGAGCTCACCCGAGCGCTGGCCGACCCGACGTTCAGGGACTTCGACCGGGGCAGGCGGCTTGAGCTCTCGGCCTACGTGTGCATGACGCGGTACGACGAGACCTTCACCTACCCCATCGCTTTCGAGCCCCAGGACCTGTCCGAGATCTTCCCCGAGATCGTCGCCCGCACCGGCCAGCGGCAGCTGCGAACCGCCGAGACCGAGAAGTACGCGCACGTGACCTTCTTCTTCAACGGTGGACGCGAAATGGTCTTCTCGAACGAGGACCGGATCCTGGTTCCGTCCCCGCGCGACGTGAAGACCTACGACCAGAAGCCGGAGATGAGCGCCCGCGAGGTGGCGGACAAGCTCTCCCAGGCGCTCCTCTCCGGCCAGTACGGCTTCGTCCTCGCGAACTTCGCCAACCCCGACATGGTCGGCCACACCGGGGTTCTCGAGGCTGCGGTGAAGGCCGTGAAGGTGGTGGACGAGTGCATCGGCCGGATCTGGCAGGCGTGCCAGAAGGCGGGCATGGCCATGCTCGTCACCGCCGACCACGGGAACTGCGAGATGATGGTGGACCCGCTGACGGGCGAGCCGCACACCGCCCACACCTTGAACCCGGTGCCTTTCATCCTGGCCGATCCGGACTTCCGGGGAGCAAGGCTGCGCGAGAAGGGAATCCTCGCCGACGTCGCCCCCACGGCGCTGACGATCATGGGCCTCCCGCAGCCCAAGGAGATGAAGGGGCTGGGGCTGGTGACGCGGTAGGGCACGTCCCCATAGGTCCATCGCCGAGCTTGTCCACCGCGACCGGCCAGCTCCAAGCGCCAGTTCACGAACGGTCAAGGCTCCCTCGTGAGCCACCGGGCCCCGGGTGCCCACCTCCGCGCTCGCCTCCCCTCGCGTGCGGAACGGAACCGTGCCGGTGAGGCATGATCACGCTGCGATCCACCTTTCGGGGCGCGGGCCCCGCGATCCCTCCCAAAGGTCCCGACCTCGCTCCGCATCGTCGTCACCAAGGGTGCGACCGCGGCCGGGGCAGGATGTGCGCTCGTAACGGGGGTCGGGTCGCTCAGCGGGAACGTCGCCCGGGAGGGTCGGGGGAGCGAAATGGGCCTCCTCCTCCCCGGCCGTGCGCGATCACTTTGTTCGAGCGCCCACCGCTTTGATCGCAACGGACCGGAGGGGGGGTGCCGGGGAGAGTTGGCGAGAGAGGTGGTGGATCCTACACGGGGTGACGGCCTTGTTTGTTCGAGGGGTCCGCGTTTGTTCGTGTTCCGGCCGTTGCGCACGCGCTCTGGCCTCGGCAGAGTACGGCTCCCTGACGGACCGGGAAGGCCCGTCGGAGGAGGCCTGGAGAGACCCGCCCTGGGGCGGCTCCCTGGGGCAAGAAATGCCGGGCGGTACTGCGGGCCCGGGAGAACCCTGAACGGAGAGTTGTGGCGTTAGAGCCTCACCTGACCTACGGGAGCCCGGCGGACCGCCGGTCTGATCGGGCGAGCTGGGAGGAACCATGCGAAGAGTGTCGCTTGCGCTGGTCGTAGTGGCCGTTGCGGGGCTTTGGGGAAGCGCCCGGGCCGAAACCCGAAGGGTCGTCCTCTGGAGCTTCGCCCAGAACAACGTCGACGAGTATGTGGCCCGCAAGGCCGACGTGGAGAAGAAGTTCGGGATCGAGCTCGACATTCAGGTGGTCCCGCAGGACGCCTACGTCCAGAAGCTCCAGGCGGTGATGATGGACGGCAAGGGGGCCCCCGACGCCATCGAGTGGCTCATCGAGAACAACCGGATCTTGAACGCCAATCCCAAGAAGTGCTTCGTGATTCCGCTCGACGGGTACGTGAAGAACTCTGCGGCATTCAAGAAGGTGGTGCCCGGGCGCGTGGTGTGGACCACCTACGGGGGCCACGTCTACGGCCTGCCCCACGACGTCCACCCGGTGGTGATGATCTACAACGACACCCTGTGGAAGGCCGCGGGCGTCGACCTCGCCAAGATCCTGACCTGGGACGAGTTCTTCCAGGCGGCGAAGAAGCTCACCGCCGAGCAGAAGGACGGCAAGCCGGTCCACTACGCGCTCCCCTCCGGCAACGACGGCCTGGCCAACACCATGTTCATGATCTGGCAGCAGACGGGGGCGCAGATCCTGGACGTCAATGGCGCTCCCACCTTCACCTCGCCGGCGTTCACCGCCTACGTGAAGAAGTGGTTCGACTGGTACCAGACGGGCGTCTTCACCGCCTGGGACTGGGGCAACTTCAAGGCCCTGCTCGCGAACGGCACGCTCGCCTCCTACATCTCTCCCGACTGGTGGGTGCCCCAGGTCACCCTGGCCGCGACCGGCAAGGACGGCGACGCCAGAGCCGAGGTGAAGTACCAGTGGCGGGTGCGTCCTCTCCCCGTGTACGCAAAGGGCGGGCCCGCAGCGGCGTCCTGGGGCGGGACATTCATGGCCATCCCCAAGGGAACGAAGGATCCGGACTTCATCTACAAGGTGATCGAGTACCTCGAGTACGACCAGAGTGCGCTCAAGACCCGGTGGGAGGGGACGAGCATGCTCCCGCCCTTCGAGGCGGTCTGGGGCGATCCGATGTTCGCTCAGCCCGACCCGCGCTTCGGCGGGCAGAAGCTCGGGCAGCTCATGGTGACCACGGCCAAGGCCCTCCCCAAGATCAACTCGGGCGACGTATTCTGGGACGCCATCAACGACTTCAGCGCGGAGTACACCGAGATGGCGAGCGGGAAGATCTCGGTCGAGGAGGGCCTCGGGACCACCCAGAAGAAGGTGGAGGCTCGCTACGCCGCGTTGAAGAAATAAGCTTCGGTCGCTGTCAGGGGCTCGGCGGTCCCGGCCCATCGATCGGCGCTCACCCGCCCCCGTGGGGTCGGTCATGGTCTCGTCCACCGCGAAAACGCCCGCCCCTGGGGCCCGAAGTCGGTGGGGCACCCAGAGGCGCATCGACGCCCTGAGCGCCTACGCGCTCATCGCTCCGTTCCTCGTCCTCCTGCTCGTGTTCAACGTCTACGTGTTCGCCTCGGGGCTGCGCATCAGCCTCACCGACGCTCAGGGCATCAACCCGGGCGAGTTCGTCGGAGGGCAGAACTACCGGGATGTCCTCTGGGCCGACCCTCTACTCACGGTCGACTTCTACCGGGCTATCCGGACCACCCTCCTCTACACCCTCGGTTGCCTTGCCACCCAGGTCCCGGTGGCCTTCGTACTCGCCTACGTCCTCAACACCATCCCCTTCCCCCGCATCCGGATCGCCCTGCGGGCCGCCTTCTTCTTGCCGGTGCTCATCAACACCGTGGTGATCGCCCTCCTGTTCCGCATGTTCTTCAACAAGGACCAGGGCATCATCAACCACCTCCTCGGCCTCCTTCACTTGCCTTCGAACACCGACTGGCTCATGCACTCGGAGTGGGCCCTGCCCTTGCTCGTCTTGGTCTCGTTCTGGCAGTGGACCGGGTTCCACATGGTCTACTTCTTGGCTCAGCTCCAGACCATCGATCCGACCCTCTACGAGGCGGCCAGGATGGATGGCTGCACCGGTTGGCACAGCCTCCTCCTCATCACCTTGCCGCTCTTGCGCCCGGCCTTTACCTTCGTGCTCGTCACGAGCGCCATCGGCGGGCTGCAGATGTTCGACCTCGTCTTCATGCTCTTCCCAAACGCCACCTACGGGCCCGGGGGCGTGGCCAAGACCCTGGTGGCCTTCATCTACGACCAGGGCTTCTCCGAGCAGTTCCTCACCGGGGTGGCCTCAGCCATCGGCTGGCTCACCTTCCTCCTCATCGCGGCGGTGAGCATGGTGCAGCTGCGCCTTCTGGGGCTGGGCCGGCACGGGGAGGCCTAGGAGCGGCCATGGTCCAAACCCGGAACAGCGGGCCGCGGGGGCGCCCCCGAGGGTCGCGCCTGACGCCCCCGCCCACGAGCGGAACGCGCCGCCCGAGGCGGGGGGGAGGGCGGCTCGAGCGGCCCACCGCCCTGCAGATCTTGGGGGTGGCGCTCCTCTGCCTCCTCGGGCTCATCTACCTCTACCCGCTCTTCTGGCTCCTCGACTCGTCGTTCCGTCCGGCGGTGGACATCTTTCAGTTCCCGCCGCTCATCTTCCGGGACTTCGGCGCGGCCATGAAGGGCTACACGCTCGGCTCGTTTCGGAGCGCCTTCGGGCACTGGAACGTGGGGCTTTCCTTCGGCGTGTCCGTCGTCGTGACGCTTTCCGGGATCGCGCTCACCCTGCTCGTCTGCTCGCTCTGTGCCTACGCCTTCGCCTACCTCGAGTTCCCCTTCCGGCGAGTCCTGTTCGCCGTCATCCTGGGGACGATGATGCTTCCCATGACTACCATGATCGTCCCTTTCTACCGGGTGGTCCGGTCGCTCGGGATCTCGAACAGCCTCCTTGGCCTCGTCATCCCTTACTCGGTCTCCGCCTTCGGGGTCTTCTTGCTCCGGCAGTACTACATCAAGATCCCGCGCTCGCTCATGGAGTCCGCCAAGACCGAGGGGGCCGGGCATCTGCGGATCTGGTGGAGCATCATCCTCCCGCTCTCGCGCCCTGCTCTCGCCGCCCTCGCCATCGTGCAATTCCGGGCCATCTGGAACGACTTCCTCTTCCCGATGATCATCCTGAAGAGCGACAGGCTCTACACCCTGCCCATCCGCATCCAGGTGATGGATAGCCAGAACTTCAACAAACCCTACGAGGCCATCATCAGCGCCGGGTTCATCACCGCCCTCGTACCCATGGTCTTCTTTCTCCTCTTCCAGCGGCACTTCATCGAGGGTCTGGCCGGCGGCACGAAGGAGTAGTCCCCCTCGCCCGGGTCCGGGATCGACCCTGCCCGAGGTAGCCCTTCGCCTTCCCTTTGGCCTGGCGGTGCCTTGACGATTGACAGGTCTCGTCTTCTCGGGAATACCCCAAGGGGGCGAGGCGCCGACCTCGCCAGAGGGTGTCCCTCGTGCCGACGCCCCTTCAATAGACTTTGTCGCCGGCTCGGGCGCAGGTGCGTTACAAGGAAGTGCCGGCGGCTACGTCCCAGGGGATGGCCGCGGAGGACGGAGTCAGGGGCCTTCCGGGCACTCGAAGAGCGATCGCAGAAACGGGGTGACTTCGTGGCAAGCGTCAGGCTCACCGGAATCGACAAGACCTTTGGCGACGGGCCCAAGGTCTTAACGGGTGTGAACCTCAAGATCGAGGACGGGGAGTTCGTCGTCTTCGTGGGGCCGTCGGGATGCGGCAAGTCGACCCTGCTGCGGATCATC
>DASRZU010000024.1:0-93302 GCA_035686075.1 Anaeromyxobacter sp. | reverse complement strand
GGGCGAGGGCGGAGGTTTCCTCGGCCACGTCGACGTCCTTGATGCGGCTGTCGGCGGCGGAGAGCTGCTCGGTGAAGGCCTGGATGGTGCTGATGGCGTCCTGGAGGCGGTTGCCGGTGGCGCCCAGGATCGAGCGCTGGTCGGAGACCTGAGCCAGGGCCGAGTCGACGACGGAGAGGGCGCTCACCGCGCCGGCCTTGGAGCTGAGGTCGATGCTGGTCAGGCCGGTGCCGGAGAAGAGCGCCGCCACCGTGGCGTTCAGGGTGGTGAAGGAGATGACGTCGTTGCTCGTGGCCTCCACCCCGACGTGGAAGTCGAGGGTGGTGTTGGAGCCGTTGAGGAGGCTCGCGCCGTTGAAGTTGGTGGTCTGGGCGACCCGGTCGATCTCGGCCTGGAGCTGGGTGGCCTCGGTGTTGATGTAGGCGCGGTCGGAGTTGCCGACGCCGTCGGAGGCCGACTCCATGGCGAGCTCGCGGAGGCGGGTGAGGATGTTGGCGGTGTTGTCGAGGGCGGCCTCGGTGGTCTGGACCACCGAGACGCCGTCGTTGGCGTTGCGGACGGCCTGGTTGTAGCTGGCGATCTGGGCTTCGAGCTGGGTGCTGACGCCCAGGCCGGCGGCGTCGTCGCCGGCGGAGGTGATGCGGTAGCCCGAGGACAGGCGAGCCATCGCGGTATTCAGCATGTTCTGGGTCGAGGACAGGTTCCGCTGCGCATCCAGCGACGCAACGTTCGTCCGGATTGACATGGACATGCAACGTTCTCCTTGGTTGGTCGGGGCGGCCGATGTGGACGCCCTCAACCTCCGCTTCGTCGCGTCCTCGGCCCCTGATAAGCCCGCAGCGTCCGCACGAGGTGGGTGCGCATGCGTCGGAGGACGAGCGACCGGGCGTAGAGGGCCAGGAGCCCACCGCGGCGCTTCCCCCGCGCCACCACGCTGACGCTCGTCACGGCGATGCGCGCATCCATCTCCCGCGGCCAGCGCACGAGCAACCTCTTCGCCGCCTCGCGCCAGGAGCGGCCGGTCGCGCCTCCGTACCAGGTCCCCTCCACCTCCACCTGCACGTCGAAGGGCAGCCGGGCCCGCACCGAGAGGTGGATGGGGGGCCCGGGGGGACCGGCCCGGCGCACCGCGCCCTCCAGGTCGTCGGAGAGGTGCACCGCGAGGACCGAACGCGCGTCGGCGGCCTGGAGAATGGCCCGGGCCTCGCGCAGGTGGTCCTCCAGCTCGGAGAGGAACACCACCTCGCGAAGGTGATTGGCCGCGCCGTCGGAGTAGAGGATCGCCGCCCGGAAGGCGTCGAGCGGCTGGGCCCGGCATTCCAGGACCCCTCCTCCCGCGAGGCCCGGAGGTCGACGCTCGCCCGGGGAGAGGGCGAGGTCGGGCGCATCGGGATCGGCGAGGAAGGGGCGGGGCCGCGCTGCGAACCGGTCGAGCCGGAAGCGCCGGATCCCGGCGCCCGAACAGAGGAGCACCTCGCCGCCCGCCTCGATGGCCACCGGGCTCGAGCCGCGCGTCTCGAGAAGCGCCCCCACCTGCGCCAGGCGGGCGGCCACCGGGTTCGCCTCGCTCCGGGCGGCGAGCACCTCTACCCGGGTCCCGGCGCGGACCTCCTCCACCAGTCGCTCCACCACCTCCGGCGCGCTCAGGGCGCGCGCCGAGGGGCGCCGGCCGGGCGCGAGCCTGAGCGCCAGCCCCCCCGGAAAGCCGATCCGGCGCTCGGCGCCGCGGTTCAAGGGGTCGTAGGGAGGCCCGGAGGAACCCGCCGGCTCGACCACGAGGAGCAAGGTGGGGTGCTCGCGCGCCTTCCCGAGCCGCGCCGCCACGTTGCGCCAGGGCGGCTCGGCGTGAGCGAGCAAGGGCTCGAGCGCGGCCGACGCGAGCACGGAGAGCGCGCGCACCCGAGCCTGGATGGGGCTCGCCCCCCGCCCCAGCACCGCCCCGCTCTGCAAAAGGACCTCGTGCCGGCGGCCCACGCGCGTCAGCCGGGTCTCGAGGTTGCCGCCCGCCTTGAGCCGGGCCCCGAGAGCGGGGAGGAGGGCGCGGGGCAGGTCCGGCCCGACGCGCTCTCTCCAGAGCGCCCGCTCCCACGGTCCCAGGCCGGCTCGCCGCGAGCTGTGGATGGCGCGCGCCAGGGGCAGGGCGAGCCGGTTCCCGAGGGCGATGACCGCGGCGGCGTCGTCCGGGGGGGCCGCCGCCCCAAGGGACGAGGCCAGACGGGCCGCCTCTTCCACCGCGGCGGCGTGGCCCGGGCTCGCCTCGGCCACCCATCGAGCGCAGAGCCGCTCCGGCTCCGCCAGCCGGCGGGCCGGCGTCCCGGACACAAGGAGCTGCCTCGCCACCTCGAGCGGCGCGGGCGCGCTCCTCCCACAGAGGAGCGCGAGGGCCAGGGCCGGAAGGGGACCGGGGGCGTCCTCGGCCAGGTCCACCAGATCCCGCGGGTCGAGGGGCCTGCGGGAGGCGGACTCCAGGGCCTTGTAGGTGAAGGTCGAGATCCGGCCCCCGCAGAGGGCCCCGAAGAGGACCAGGCGGTGCGAGAGCAAGGGATCGCGCTCCAGCGCCGAGGGCTCGAGAACCCGCAGGGCGCAGCCGGCCCCGGCGGCCGAAAGGTGCGCCTCGACGACGCCGCAGCGCTCCTCGATCGAGCGGAGGTCGGCCCGGGCGATGGCCGGGACGGTGACCACCAGGATCGTGAGAACCTGGGGCTCGGGGATGGCCAGGACCGCGTCCACCTGCGGCGCATCGCGCTGGGCGCGCCAGGGCGGCGGAAGGTCGAACCGCCGCGAAAGGCTCGACCAGCTCCGTCGGTAGCTGAGCCCGGACACGCCCGGGGCGTCCTTGCGCAGGGCCGGTGTCTGGAAGCTCGCGTGGAGAAGGACGGGCACGAGCCGGGCCGCCTCCAGGGTGCGGGCCGGCAGGGAGGCGGGGAGGACGCGCAGGAACCGCCAGCGAAGGGCGGCGGTCAGGGCGCGCCGGGTCGAGGCGGATTCCACCTCTCGGGGGGAGCTCTGGGCGAGGTCGTTCGAGGCGAACACGAGCGGTCAGAGGTAGTTGAGGAGCGAGAACTTGAAGCTCTCCCCCACGGCGGTGAGCGAGGCCTGAAGTGCGGTCTGCGCCGCCGCCAGGTCGCTCGCCGACTGGATGGGGTCGGCATCGGCGAGCCCGGAGATGCGCTTGGTCGCGTCGGCGCTGGCGGCCTGGCTGGCGTTCACCGCCGCGGTGAGCGTGTCCACGTCCGCCCCTGCGACGCTGCGGGCGGTCGCCACCTGGGTCGTCCCCTGGGTGAGGCCATCCAGGGTCGCTCCCACCGCGGCCGGATCGTTGGCGGTGAGGGCGTTGGCGAGGTTCGCGAGCGTGGCGAGCACGTCGGATCCGCCCCCCACGCCCTTCAGGGCCACGTCGGCCCGGACGCTCACGTCCTGCAGCACCCCCGGAGCGATCTCCACTTGCCGGACCCCGGCGTCGCCGTGGTAAGCGCCGGTGAGAGCCGGGTCGACGTTCCCGGAGGTGTCGGTGACCACCCCGGAGAACGGGGCGGTGCCGTCCTGGGTGCCGCCGAAGACGTATCGATTGCCGACCTGGGTGTTCAGGGCGGAGACGATCGTGGAGATGAGCCCCGTGACCTCGGCGGCGCCCGCGGCCCGGTCCGAGGCGGAGTACGTCCCGTTCGAGAGCTGGACGGCGAGCTCCCGGGCGCGGGAGAGGGCGTTGTCCACGGTGTTCAGCGCACCGTCGGCCGCGGAGAGCTCGTCCGACGCCCGCCCCGCGGCGGAGGCGATGGCGTCGAACTGGTTCTTGCGCATCTGCTCCAGGACCACGAGCCCGGACGCAGCCGGGTCATCTCCGGGCTGGGAGAGCTTCTTCCCGCTCGACACCTCGGAAGTGGCCTCGTCCATCCGGGAGCGGGCCGAGGAGCAGTCCTGGGCGGCGCGCTCGTACAGCATCGCATCGGTGACGCGCATGGTCTCACTTAGGTGGGCTTGATCGACATGAGGGTGGTGAACAGGTCGTTCGTCGTCTGGAGGACCTTGGAGATGGCCTGGTAGGCCTGCTGCGTCTTCTGCATGGCGATGAGCTCTTCGTCGATGGAGACCCCGGAGGCGGACGCCCGCAGGGTGGTGAGGTGATCCCGCAGGGCGCCGTCGGCGTCGGACTGGGCCTTTGCGCTCGCCGCGGTCGCGCCGAAGGCGCTCGTCACCTGGGACAGGGTTCCCGAGGCGTCGAGCCCGCCGGAGAGCAACTGGGACTGGGTCTTCAGGAGGTCGTTCACGTTGGAGGCGTCGCCGGGGCCGCCCCCGGCGTGGGCGGTGGCGAGCAGGGCGGGGTTGGCCGCGATCGCGGCGTTCACGGCGATCTGGGCGGCCGCCCCGTTCAAAGCGGTCACGCTGAAGAGCGGCTGGCCGGCGTTGCCGGAGAGGTCGACGCCCGCCTGGTGGACGGCGTTCACCGCCCCGGAGAAGTCAAAGGCCAGGGTGTCGAGGGAGTTCACCGCGGTCTCGAGGGCGCCGTCCCGGGCGGAGAGGAGGCCCCCCAGCTCGCCCCCCGGGGAGACCTTTCTCTGCACCCCACCGGCTTTGAGCTCTAGCCCGAGGTGCCCTCCGTTCGCGGGGTCGGGGACGGCCGACAGCGTCCCGGCCTTCAGGGAAGTGACGAGCGGAGCGCCGCCGGAGAGGAAGAGCGACACGTCCCCCTCGCTCGTGGCCACGGGCAGGGCTCCGGATAGCTGCGCCAGCTGATCGACCGCCTGCTGGCGCGCGTCGAGCAGGTCGTTGGGCTCGGCCCCACCGGCTCGGGCCGCGCGGATCTGACCATTGAGGCTCGCCACGGTCTGTGCCAGGTCGTTCACCTGGGCGACGTCGCCCGAGAGCTTCTGGTCGACGCCGGTGCGGGCCTCCTCGAGCGCCCCGCGCGTCTGGTTGAAGGAGGTGGCGAGCGTTTGGGCGGCGCTCACCGCCGACTGGCGGAGCCCCGGATCGGCGGCGTTCTGGGCGAGCTGGCTCAGGGCGGCGTAGAAGCCGGAGACCGCGTCCCCGAGGCCCCCGGACGCCTGGGGATCGAGGGCGTCGACCGCCTGGAGCGTGGAGGCGGTGGCGCTGGAGGAGGAGGCCTGGCCGAAGGCGGAGGGGAGCTGGGCCTCGAGGAACCCGTCTCGCACCTGGGTGACGGAGGCGACCTGGGCGCCCTGGCCGATGTAGACGTTGCCCACCTCCTCGGCCGGAAGGGTGGTCTCGATGGAGACCCGCTGCCGGGCGTACCCGGGGGTGTTGGAGTTCTCGAGGTTGTGCGAGGTGGTGGCGGCGGCCGCTGTCTGGGCGTCCAGGCTGGACGCGGCGCTGCCGAGGATGCGGAACAGATCGGACATGAGGCACTCCTGCGCCTTCGCTACACCTTGCTCCAGGTGGTTCCGCGCGAGCCGACGGTGGCGCGGACCCCTCGGCGGTCGTAGGCCGCGAGGGGGGGGTGGAGCGCGGTGAGGTAGCTCTGGACGCAGGCGAGGGCGCGGCCGGCGAGCATGAGGTTCAGCCGGTCCAGCTCCGCGAGCGCCCCGGCGAGCGCCTTTACGTCGGCGAGCACGCGGGAGAGGGCGGAGGTCTCGGCGGGCACCCGCTCGGCGAGGCGGGCCAATGTGGCCTCGGGGGCGCCGATGCGCCCGGCGGCCCGGGCCAGCGATCCGGAGAGCCGCCCCTCGAGTTCGGCCACCTCCGCGTTGAACGCGGCACGGGCGGCCACCCCGGCGAAGATCCGGTCGGAGTCGAGGCTGCGGAGCGTCTCGCGCTCGGTCCGGGAGCGCTCCACTTCCGACTCGAGGACCCGTCGCAACTCCACGGTGATGGCGAGGGCTTCCTCGAGCATCGGCGCTCCTTTGGTCCCTTCACCCTCGGTTGAGCATCGTCTGGAGCATCGCCGTGAGCTCGGCGTCGTCCAGGATCTTCTGCGCGATGCGGTCCGGGTCGGGTTTGAAGGTTCCGTCCCGTACGGCTGCCGCGATGGCCTCGAGCCTCACGTACTGGTCTTTCCCGAGCGCCGATCGGGCCGCGAGGCTGGCGGCCTCGACCTTCGAACTGGAGTCGGTCGACACCTTGTCCGGAGAGACGGAGGCGCCGGGGGCCGCCGAGGTCTTTGACCCCGCCGGGCTGGCGTCGTCCAATCGCCGGATCTCACTGGCGTCCTTGACCTGCATGGCGACCTCCTTGGTCAGGGTCCGCTCCCGAGATCCGTTTCGACACGCGCCGAGTAGATCTTAAGGGCACGCACCGGGTCGACCGGCCTCCCACCCATGCGCACCTCGAAGTGCAGGTGCGGCCCGGTGGATCTCCCCGTGCTGCCCACCCGCGCGATCGGCTGTCCCGCCCGGACGAGCTGCCCGGGCGAGACCAGGAGCTCCGAGGCATGGCCGTACAGGGTCGTGAGCCCGCTCCCGTGATCCACCTCCACGGCGAGACCGTACCCGGCTCGCGGGCCGGCCGCGCGCACGATGCCGTCGCGGGTGGCACGGATGGGGGTCCCGACGGGCGCGCTCAGGTCGACCCCGTCGTGCTCGCGCAGCTCGCCGGTGAACGGATCGGGCCGAACGCCGAAGGCGCTCGTGAGGCGGCCGGCCAGGGGCGGGACGCCGCCCGCGCCCGCCGGCGCGTCCTGGGCCGGTCGGGCGGGGGAGATGGATCGGGGTCCCGGGGGCGGAGGGTCGCCTCCCAGCGAGCGGGTGAGGGTGTCCGAAAGACCCAGGCCGCCGGCCTGCTCCACCGCCTCCGAGAGCGCGTTCACGAAGAGGTCGGAGCGGACCGACGCGCCCGGTCCCTCTCCCCCCCCGTACACGCCGCTCGAGCGCAGGAGCTGGCGGAGCAACACCGCCTCCATGGCCTGCGCCGCCTGGCGGAGCCGGGCCCCATCGGCCGCTTGCCCCGAAGCGGGGTCGCTCGCGGGCGAAAGCCTCACTCCAGGACCTCCAGCTCGGCGTCGAGCGCCCCGGCCGCCTTGATGGCCTCGAGCACCGCGATGAGATCTCTGGGGGACGCGCCCAGGCTGTTCAGGGCCTTGGCCAGATCCTCGACCGTGGCGGTCGAGCGCAGGGCCACGGCCGTCCCGGCCCCCTCGGCCGTGTCCACCGTGGCGGTGCTCGACCGGACCGTGCGCCCGGTATAGCTCCCAGGGGATGGCTGCGACACGAAGGGATCGCGCTGCACCCGCACGCTCAGCCCGCCCTGGGCCACCGCCACCGGGCGCAGCCGCACCCCCTCGCCCGCCACGAGCACTCCGGTGCGCTCCGACACCACGACGCGGGCGGGCAGGTCGGCCTGGACGTCCAGGGCCTCCACCTCGGCCAAGAACCCCACCGAGTCGGCCCTCCGCTCCGTTGGCGGGGTGAGCTCCACCGCCGCGGGATCGATGGCCCGCGCCACGCCGGCGCCCAGCTTGGCGTTCACCGCCGCGGCCACCCGGCTCGCGGTGGTGAGGTCGGGGATCCGCAGGGCCAGGGTCAGGGGGCCCGAGCCCAGGGCAAATTCCATGGCTCGCTCCACGGTGGCCCCGCTGGCGATCCGCCCCGAGGTGGGCGTGTTCTTGGCCGCGCCCGCCCCGGGCACGATCACCGCGAACCCAGCCACCTGGACCGGCCCCTGGGCCACGGCGTAGACCCGGCCGTCGCCGCCGGTGAGCGGAGTCACGAGGAGCATGCCCCCGGCCAGGGAGCGGGCGTTGCCGAGGGAGGAGACGGCGGCGTCGATGTGCATCCCGGGGCGGGCAAAGGGGGGCAGGCGCCCCGTGACCATCACCGCCGCGACATTGCGGGACTGGATCTGCTTCGGGTCCACCCGGATCCCCAGGCGGCCCAGCATTCCGGACATCGACTGCGAGGTGAAGGGGATGCGGTCGGTGTCGCCGGTCCCGGCCAGGCCCACCACCAGTCCGTAGCCGAAGAGCGCGTTCTCGCGGATCCCCACCACGTCGGCGAGCTCCTTCACCCGCGTGGCCCGAGCCGGCGCGGGCCAGAGACCGGGCGCGGCCAGGGCCAGGGCGGCGGCGAGGCGGAGAGCGAGAGAGCGCTTTGTCATGAGAGGTCGCCTCTAGAAGGGCCACAGCCAGCCCAGGTACTTCTGCGCCCAGCCCTTCTGCTGGTTGTCGCTCAGGACCCCGCGGCCGGTGAACTCGATCTGGGCGTCGGCGACGAGGCTCGACTTGACGCTGTTGTCGCCCTCGATGTCGATGGGGCGCACCACCCCGGAGATGTAGAAGTGGTGCTCCTCGTTGTTCACGAGCACCACCCGGTGCCCCTCGATGAAGAGGTCGCCGTTGGGCAGCACCTTGCGGACCACGGCGGGCACGGTGGCGATGAGCCGCTCGGTCCGGGCGGTCGATCCGGTGACCGCGAACCTCGTGTCGGTGTTGGCATGGGCGTCGAGGGAATGGGGGGTGGCGGCGCCGTTCAGGGTGGCGCTGAGGCTGGCGGCGTTGTCGTTCTGGCGAGAGAGGTCGGTGTCCGAGGATCGCTTGGCGTCGGCCAGCTCCTCGATCTTGACCACCACCTGGTCCTGCTCCCGGAAGGCCCGGGCGTCGGTGAAGAGCATCGCCGCCCGGCCGCCCTGCCAGAGGGAGCCGGGCGATGCCGCCTGGGCGGTCTGGGTGCTGCCCTCGCGCTCGTTGTACTCGCGGTGCTTGGGCTGGTACTTCCCCACGTGCTGCACGTCGGTGGCACACCCGGCGAGGAGAAGGGGGAGGAGGGCGAAGAGAGCCGAGGGTGTAGGCGAGGTCATGGCACCTCCAAGACGAGGAGGCCGCCCTCGAGACGGCCCTCGACGCGCCGGCCGCTGGGCAAGAGGGCGCAAGCCCTGTCCCGCCCGCAAGGGATGGCCCGACCCGTCTGCGAGAGCTCGAGCCCGCCGCCCGCCCGGACGAGCACCGTGACCGGCTCTCCGGGGAGGGGGCCAGAGAGGACGTCGGCGGAAAGGAGCGGGGAGCCCGGGGAGAGGGCCCGCGCGGCCCGAGCTCCCTCGGGCAGGGAAGGAAGGGGACCGGAGCGGCCGGCCTTGAGCTCGACCTCCGCCGGACGCACCGCCGCTTCCAGCGGCTCGCCGGCGCGCACCGCCCGGGTGAGGACGAGGCCGGGGGCCAGCACCCGAACCCGGGCCCAGGCGAAGGCCTGGCACCTCTCGCCCCGGTCTCCCTTCCCCGTGAACCTGAGCGGAGCCTCGCCCGAGGCGGAGACGGGGCGGAGCGCCTCGGCGGCGCTCGGGGCGCATCCCCGGCCGGAGGCGAGGTGGACGGCCTCGACCTGGGCGCGGGCCCCCGGCACCACCAGCGCCGCCCGGACGGCGGCGCACGCCAGGGCGGCGTCCTGGGGACAGGCCCCGGGATCGGGGACCGCGAGGGCGAGCGCGAGGGCGAGGGGCGGGACCATGGGGCTACCTGAGGCTCGTGATCCGCTGCAGCATCTGGTCGGCGGTCTTGATGACGTTGCTGTTCAGCTCGTAGGCCCGCTGGGTGGAGATCATGTTGATCATCTCCTCGACGGCCTTGACGTTGGCGCCCTCGAGGTAGCCTTGGGCGAGCGTGCCCACGCCGTTCTCGCCCGGCTTGCCCGCCACCGGCTCTCCGCTGGCCTGGGTCTGAGCGAGGAGATTGCCCCCCAGGGCCTCCAGGCCGCCGGGGTTCGGGAAGTTGTAGAGCTGCAGCTGCCCCACCTCCTGCTGGGTGTTGTTTCCGCCCACCGTGGCGAGCACCGTCCCGTCGGCCCTGATGGTCACCTGGGTGGTGTCGTTGGGGAGGGTGATCTCCGGATCGACCGGATTGCCGTCCACGGTGACCAGCTTTCCGGTGGCGTCCGCGCGGAGGTTCCCGGCCCGGGTGTAGGCGTAGTCGCCGTTCGTGCGCTGGATGCGGAAGAACCCGTTGCCTTGGATGGCCAGATCGAGCGGGTTCCCGGTGTTCGAGAGGTCGCCCTGTGAGAAGTCCCGGGTGGTGGAGCCGGTCCCCACCCCCAGGCCAACCTGCAGGGGGGTGGGGTTCGTCCCGCCGCGCGGATCGGGGGCCTCCCCTCCGCGGATCGTCTCCGCGAGGAGGTCCGCGAATTCGGCCCGGACCTTCTTGAAGGCGGTGGTGTTCGTGTTCGCGAGGTTGTTCGAGATGATGTCCATCTTGAGCTGCTGGGCCTCCATCCCGGTGGCGGCGGTGTACAGGGAGCGGAGCATGGGCGCGTCCTCGCGATCACTTGGCGCGGGCCACCTCGGTGGCGCGCTGGTTCAGCTGGTTGTAGGTCTGGATGGCCTGCATCGACGCGTCGTAGCTGCGCTGGGCGCTGATGAGCTCGACCATGCTCTCCACCGCCGGGACGTTGCCGAGCTCGACGAGCCCGGACTCCACGCTCGCTCCCTCGGTCACCGGTTCGGCGCTTCCCCCGGCCGCGGGGGCGAGCAGGGCGGGCCCGACCCGGTCGACCGGACCCTGGAGCCTCGCCAGACCCAGATCCCCGGCCCGCTCGTCGTCGACCCACACCGAGCCATCGGCGCTCACCCGCGGGGTCCCGGTGGAGGGGAGGGTGAGCGGCTCTCCCTCCGCCGACAAAACCTGCTGCCCGTCAACGAGCAGGCGGCGGTCCCCGTCCACCGTCAGGCGGCCGTCGCGGGTGTAGGCGGTCGTGCCACCGGGCGTTTGCACCATGAGGTACAGCCCTTCGGCGGGGACGACGTCGAGGGGGTTGTCGGTGCGCTGGGTCGGGCCGGGGCGGAGGTCGAAGCCCGCCCCCACCGCCGCCGGATAATGCTTGTCGGACGCGGGCCCGGCGCCCTTCGGCAAGAAGCTCTCGAACGCCGGACGGGAGGCCCTGAAGCCCGGGGTCGAGGCGTTGGCCAGGTTGTCGGCGATGGCATCGAGCTCCTCGGTGCGCGCCTGCGCTCCACACATGCTCACGTAGATGCCGTCCGCCATGGATGCGTCTCCTCGGCACCCCTGGAGCAGGCTCCGTGCCACCGTCAAGCGGCCGACGCGGTCCGCGGCGTGCAGGGAGGGGGGGCGCGCCCTCCCCGGTCGACTGGCCGGCACGGCGCGTGAACGCCAGGGGCTAGCGACGCCCGATGGGAGCCGAACCGTGCCGCCCAAGACCCGACTCGACCGGCTGGTCAACGTCAGGGAGCGCTCGGAGGAGAGCGCGCTCGAGGATTTGGCCCGGGCCCAGAGCACCCGGGACCTGGCTGCACGGCGGCTGGCCGGGCTGCGCGTCCGGGCGCGGGCCGACGGCCGGTCCCCGGGGGCCGCGGAGCTCTGGGTCCTCGAGGAGTTCGCCCACCTCCGCATGCTGAGGCAGATCCAGCGCGCCGAGGGCGACCTCGCCTCCGCCCTGAGAAAGGAGCAGTCGGCGAGGGTCGGCTACACCGCCGCCCACCGAAACGCAGAGGTCGCCCGACGGGCCCAGGGCAAGAAGCGCACCGAGATCACCGCCGACCGCGAGCGCCGGGAGCGGAAGGCCCTCGACGAGCTCGCCACCCAGCGCTTCAACACCGGAAGATAGGCATCCTCGCCGCCCGGAGGTCCCCCCAAGGAGGGGAGGCCGACGCGCGCGGAGGCAGCGCTCCCGGCGACCGCATCCCTTTCACCGACGGTCCGTTTCTCCCGGCGTGTAGGCGTTAACCCGCAGGCGAAACGGTGCCGTAGAGAGAGGTGTGGTGAGGCCCAAGCGCCAGATCGAGCCCCTCTCCCCGCCTGGACGGCACGAGGCGATCCGTAACCTCGTCACCGCCCAACAGTCCCTGGATCGGGCCGCACGGAAGCTCTTGCTCTTGCGGCGGCAGGCGGGCGTTCTCGGCTCCCCCTCGGTCCCGCCCCTTAGAGAGGGGAGCAGGGCGCGGGAGGGGGCGGCCCTCTAACCCCCGGTCGGGTCGGGGCCGACCGAGGCCCGGAGCCGCTTCATCGCCTCGCCGTGGAGCTGGCAGACGCGCGGTTCCGAGACGCCCAGGACGCGCGCGATCTCCCGGTAGGTGAGCTCCTCGTCGTAGTACAGGGCGAGGAGGACCTGCAGCCGCTCGGGGAGCCGCGCCACCTCCCGGGCCAAGAGGCGCTTCAGCTGCTCCTTCTCGAGCGCCTCGTCGAGCCTGGCCTCCCTCGACGAGGCCGTCTCCTCGTCGATGGGCAGGTGGGGAAAGAGGAGCTGCAAGAGCTCCCCGACGTCCTGGGGGTCCACCCGCAGCGCGGCTGCCACCTCGTCGGTCTCGGGGTCCCGCCCGAGCTGCTGGGCGAGCCGGGTGCGGGCCGCCTCGACCCGCTCCACGTCGGAGCGGAGCCGGCGGGGGAGATGGTCCATGCGGCGCATCTCGTCGAGCATGGCTCCCCGGATCCGGTGTTCGGCGAAGCTCTCGAAGCGCACGTCCCGGTCCGCGTCGAAGCGCCGGGCCGCCTCGAGCAGGCCCATCGCCCCCGCCGACCAGAGGTCCTCGGCCGCGACCGTGTGGCCCGAGCGGGCCGAGAGCCGCCGCGCGCACCGGTCGATGAGCGCCCCGTGTCGCGCGATGAGCTGCGCATCGGGAGTCCGGGACCGATCGTATTGGGCGTAGGCTCGGTGCATATTGCCCCCCGGCTCTAGGCACGGCCCTCCTGGCTCTTCAGGATCTGCTGCCAGAAGAGCTTCACCCCCCCCGAGTGCAGGGTGGGCGGCTCGGAGGCGAGCAGGGCGTCGCATAGGGTCGACAGGGCGCGGCTGGCGGGGGCCCGGGGGTAGAGCTCGACCAACGGTTGCTGCACGCGCACCGCCCGCGGCAGGTCCTCGTCGCGGGGGACGTGGCCCAGGTAGCGCAGCTTCGCCTCCAGGAACCGATCGGTCACCTGGGTGAGCCGCCGGAAGACGTCGCGCCCCTGGAAGTCGGCGGCCAGGTTGGCGATGACCGAGAACTGGGTGACCCCGGCGTCCTGGGAGAGGACCTTGACCGTGGCGTAGGCGTCGGAGAGCGAGGTCGGCTCGGGGGAGACCACGAGGAGGGCCTCCTGGGCCGCCCCCGCGAAGAAGAGGACGTTGTCCCCGATGCCCGCGCCGCAGTCTACGATGACCAGGTCGAATTGGTCGTCGAGCGGCTCGAAAGCCGAGATCAGGGCCAACTTCTGCTCGTCGGAGAGCTGGGTGAGGGCCTGGATGCCGCTCGAGGCGCCCAGCACGCGGACCCCGCGCGGCCCCTCGGTGAGCACCTCGGCCGCGCTCGCGGTCCCGTCGAGCAGGTGCCCGAGGTGCCGGGTGGGGCAGATGCCGAGCACGATGTCGGCGTTGGCGAGCCCCAGGTCGGCATCGATGAGCAGCACCCGTCGACCGGCGCGCGCCGCCAGGACCGCCAGGTTGGCGGAGATGTGGGTCTTGCCCACCCCCCCTTTCCCGCTGGTCACCGCCAACACCCGCATCGCCCGGGTGGGCCGGCGGGTCTCGGCGTGCTCGCGAAGGCTCTGGGCCTGGTCCACTGGGTCTTCCTCCTCTAGCTCCCGCCGGGCGACCCGGCGGTCCTCGACTTTAGGGAAGGCCGGTCAGGCCTCGCGTCCCACCACCAGGTCGACCAGCTCCGGGCCGGTGTAGGCGTGGATGTCCTCCGGCACGCGCTGTCCGTCGGTCACGCAGCTGATGGGCCGGCAAATCCGGACCGACGCCGACAGGACCCCGCCCGGCCCGGCGGCCTCGTCGGCCTTGGTGAGCACCAGGCGGTCGGGCGACAGCGCCCGGTAGCGCTCGGCCACCGCGGCCAGCTCCAGCGCTCCCGTGGAGGCCGCCACGCACAGCTGCAGCTGCAGCCTTTGGACGGCGCGCACCAGGGCCGCCTGGCGGGCCACGTCCTCGGGCGAGGATCGCCCGGCCGTGTCCACGAGGACGAGATCGGCGTCCGCCACCCGATCCATGGCCCTGAGCAGCTCGCTCTTGTCGCGGGCCACCAGGGCCGGAACCCCCATGATCTCCGCGTAGCGGGCCAGCTGCTCGGTGGCGCCGATCCGGTAGGTGTCGACCGTCACGAAGGCGACTCGCTTCTTGGTCTCGAGCAGGGCCCGGGCCGCCATCTTGGCGAGGGTGGTGGTCTTGCCCACCCCGGTCGGACCCACCGCGGCGATCACGTGCCGCCCGTCGAGGAGCCACGGGGCGCGGCAGGGGACGAGCCGCTCGCCCAGGAGGTCCTTCACCGCCGAGAGGACCCGTCCGGTCTCGGGGGGAACGGTGGCCAGGGCCGATCGCACGAGCCCCTCGGCCAGGGCCGGCTCCACGCCTCGGCAGGCCAGGCGCGCGTACACGTCCGCGCCCGCCGGGGGGAGCTGGAGATCCCGTCCGGCGCGGGCTTCCTGGGTCACCAGGGCGAGGGCGCGCCGCGCCTCCTCGACGCTGCGACGCAGGAACCGGATCTCGTCCTGCAGGGCGTCGTCCTGGGGGCGGGACGCGCGGGGGGTCGGTCTGAGGTCGGGGGCGCCGGCGGCGACGGGCGGGCGCGGGCGCGAGGGGCGGGAGCGAGGCGGGGGAAGAGAGGGCTCGACGGCGGCGGTGATCTCCACCTCCGGGCGGCGGAAGAGCCCGCCGTCGACGGCCCGCGTCGAGAGGATGACCGCCTCCGCGCCCAGCGCCGCCTTCACCGCCGCCAGGGCCGCCGCAGCGTCGGGAGCACGGAACGTTCGGACCGTCGGCGTCATCGGGTTGGCTCCTCGTCACCCATCCTGCAACCGGGGTGCCGCCTCTAGGCGGCCCCGGCCAGCTGGGCCGGGGCCTGGAGGGTCCCGGCGGGCTCCACGGTGGTTCCAGGTACGAGCTCCCGGGCGGCCACCACCGCCACCTCGGGCACGAAGCGGCTGGCGAAGTCGAAGAGCGGGCGCCGCAGGTCCGGGGGAGCGAGCAGCACCACCGGGTGCCCGTCCGCGGTGAGGCGGGTGGCCGCCTCCTCGAGCACCCCCATTAGCCGGCGCGCCGTCTCCATGTCGGGCGCGAGCGCCACCTCGCCCTCGGTGGCGCCCAGGGTGGAGCGGAGCGTCTCCTCGGTGGCGCGGTCGAGGGTCAGGGCCCGGACCACGCCGTCCGCACCGGCCACGCGGGCGGTGATCTGGCGCGCCAGGCGACGGCGTGCCGCCTCCACCAGGTAGCCCGGGTCCTTGGAGCGCGGCGCCGCGTCGGCCACCGCCTCCAGCACGGTGCGCAGGTCTCGCACCGAGACGCCCTCGCGCAAGAGCCCGCGCACCACCCTCACCAGGTCGCCGAGGGCGATGGTCCCCGGGACCACGTCCTCGACCAGCTTGGGCGCCTCGCGACCCAGGACCCCCAAGAGCTCCTGCACCTCCTGGCGGCCGACGATCTCGTGGGCATTGCGCTTCAAGAGCTCGGAGAGATGGGTGGTGACGACCGAGGCGGGGTCGACCAGGGTGAGCCCGAGGCCCTCGGCCCGGGGCCGGTCGACGGGGAGGATCCAGACGGCCGAGAGCCCGAAGGTGGGGTCCACCCCGCGGATCCCCTCGATGGCCGGGGGCCGACCCCCCGGGTCGAGGGCCATGATCCGATCCGCCATCGCCACCCCCCGGCCGACCTCCATCCCCCGCAGCAGCACCCGGTACTGGTTGGCGTCGAGCCGCAGGTTGTCCCGCAGGTGTACCGAGGGGAGCACGATGCCGAGCTCCCCCGCCAGCTGGCGCCTAAGGGAGGTGACCCGCCCCGGCAGCTCGCCGCCCTTGTCCAGGTCGATGAGCGAGACGAGCCCGTACCCGACCTCGAGCTCGAGGGCGTCGAGGGCGAGCAGGTCCTGGAGGCGGTCTCCTCCCTTGGCCTCCTCGGGCCTCGCTCGCGGCGGACCCTTCGGCTCGGCGGCCGATGGGGGCCGTCCCGGCCGGCTCGCCAGGAGGAGCGCTCCGGCCACGAGCGAGAAGGCGAAGAACGGCATCCCGGGCAAGAGCCCCAGGGCCAGGAGCACCGCCGCCGCCATCCTCAGGATGGCGGGCCGACCGAACAGCTGGGCGCCGATCTGGGTCCCGAGGTCGGTCCCCGCGGCGCGCGTGACCACGATTCCGGTGCTGGTGGAGATGACGAGCGCCGGGAGCTGGGAGACGAGCCCGTCGCCCACCGTGAGGAGGGTGTAGGTCTCGATGGCGCTCGCCAGGGAGAGGTGATCCCGGGCCAGACCGGCCGCCAGGCCGCCCAGGATGTTGATGAAGGTGATGGCAAGGCCGGCGACCGCGTCTCCGCGCACGAACTTCGAGGCGCCGTCCATGGCGCCGAAGAACTCCACCTCCCGCTCGAGGTCCTTGCGGCGCTCCCGGGCGGCGCGCTCGTCGATGATGCCGGCGTTGAGGTCGGCGTCGATGGCCATCTGCTTGCCGGGCAGGGCGTCGAGGGTGAACCGGGCCGCCACCTCCGATACGCGGTTCGAGCCCTTGGTGATGACGGTGAAGTTCACCACGAGGAGGATGAGGAAGACCACCAGCCCGACCACCAGGCTTCCACCGATGGCGAACCGCCCGAACGTCTCGATGAGGTGCCCGGCGGCTCCCGGTCCCTGGCCCCCGTGGAGCAGGATGAGGCGGGTGGTGGCGATGTTGAGGGAGAGGCGGAACAGGGTGACGATGAGCAAGAGCGAGGGGAAGACCGAGAAGTCCACCGCCCGGGTGAGACCGAGCGCGATGAGGAGCATGAGCACCGCGCTGCCGATGGAGAGGGCCAGGAGCACGTCCAGCAAGGGAGCCGGGACCGGGACGATGAGGATGAGCAGGACGGCCAGCACCGAGGCGGCCACCGCCACCTCCCCGCGTCCGCCCCTCTTCCCTCCCAGCGTCGCCGCTTCGCTCACGCCCCACCTCCTCGAAGGCCCGCTCTAGGCCCGGACCCCGCCGTCCCGCCGGCCGGTGAGCCGGTAGACGAAGGCCAGGATGGCGGCCACTGCCTTGTACGTCTGGGCCGGGACCTCCCGTCCCACCTTCACCTTGCGATACAGGAAGCGGGCCAGGGGTACGTCCTCTACGATGGCCACCCCGTGCCGGCGGGCCAGGTCCCGCATGTGCTCCGCCAGCGGGCCCTTCCCCTTGGCGGTCACCCGGGGCGCCCGCCCCTCGTCGCGCCGGTAGCGGAGGGCCACCGCCACGTGGGTCGGGTTCACCACCAGGGCATCCGCCCTGGGGACCTCGACCCTGGCCCGGTGCCGGACCAGCTCGCGGGCTCGCCTGCGCAACCGCCCCTTCACCAGCGGATCGCCCTCGTCCGACTTCAGCTCCTCCTTCACCTCCTGCCTCGTCATCCTCAGGTCCCGGTGGAAGCGCCACCGCGAAAGCCCCCACTCCGCCCCGGCGAGGAGGGCCAGGGCAAGAAAGGCCGGTCGGGCCGCCCGGGCCAGCATCTGGAACGCGGACGAGAGCTGCACTCCGGGCTCGGCGGTGAGGAGGGCGGGAAGCCTTCCCCAATCGCGCCGCACCGAGGGGTAGGCGGAGAGGGCGATGAAGACGGCCTTGCCGAAGGCGATGAGGAGATCGAAGACGAAGTCCTTCCTGACCATCCGCCCCAGCCCGGCGAATCCCCTGAAGACCCGGGAGAGGTCGAAGAAGGATCGGTCGGACCCGACCTGGCCCTTCGTCTGGATCAGGGTGGCGAGGACCACGCCCACCGCCGCGCAGAGGCACACTCCCGCCGCCGCCGCCGCCGGGCCGGCCGCCCGTCCGGGCAGGCTCGCGAACGGGGTCCGGTCCACGGAGGCGGCCGCCTGGGCCACGAGCGAGGTGAGCCCGGTGCGCAGCCTGGAACCGAGATACACGAGGGCCAGGGAGGCGGCACCGGTCCCCGCCACCAGGACCGCGTCGCGCCCGATGGGGAACTGCCCCTGGGAGTGGGCCCTCTCCAGCTTTCGCCCGGTGGGGGCCTCGGTCCTCGCTTCCCTGTCCGCCTCCTCGGACATGGCTCACCCGGGAAAGGCGGAGAGGGCCGCCCGCGCCGCGAGCTCGGCCGCGGCCGGGGCGACGAGGTAGAGGGCAAATCCCCCCGCCAGGATCGCCACCGAGAAGCCGACGGCGCCGAGCGAGAGCTGGGGCGACATCCGACCCAAGAGGCCCATGAGCGCGTGGCCCAGCACCACGGCCGCCATCACCGGAAAGGCGAGGCGGATGGAGAGCCCGATGCTCACCACCCCGAGCCCCACCGCCCGGGCGGCGAGGCCCGCGAGGTCGGCCGGCCGGCCGGGAGGGAAGGCGGTGGTGGCCCGGGCCAGCCAGGCGATAGCCTCGCGGTGGACGCCCAGGGCCACCGCGCACCCCTGTGCCACCACGAACACGGTCTGGGAGACGGCGGTGGCGTCCGCGCCGGTGAAGGGATCGACCACCGCCGAGAACCCGAGCCCGGCGCCGAGCCCCGCGGCGTGGCCGGCGGAGAGCGCCGCGTCCAAGAAGAACCGCGCGCCCAGCCCGGCCAAGAGCCCGATGGCGGTCTCGGTGCCGGCCACCGCGGCCAGCTCGGCGAGCCCCGAGGGGGGGGGGACGGCGGGAGCCCCGGCGCCGGTGTAGACGGCGAAGGCCACGGCCAGGGAGATCGACAGCCGGACGCGGGCCGGCACCGCCCGGGCGCCGAGCACGGGCGCGGTGGTGAAGAGGGCCGCGGTGCGGAGGAGCACGAGGGCGAAGCCGTAAGCCAGGGAAAGGGGCGCCTGCATCCCTACCTCCCCGCCATGAGCTGGAGGGAGTGCGCCAGGAAGGAAGCGAGCCGCTCGATGATCCATCCCCCCAGGGACCAGATGACCAGCACCCCGACGGCGACGCGGGGGACGAACCCCACGGCGCTGTCGTGAATCTGGGTGGCCGACTGGATCACGCCCAGGATAAGGCCGACGAGGAAGAGCGCGGCGAAGATGGGCCCGCCCACCGAGGCGAGCAGGAGGAGCGCCTCGTGGAGGAGCGCACCGGGGAGCTCGGGGGTCATCCGAAGCTCCGCGCCAGGGAGGCGACCACGAGCCGCCATCCGTCGGCCAGGAGGAACACACCCAGCTTCACGGGGAGGGCGATGAGGGTGGGGGGGACCATCATCATCCCCATGGACATGAGGAGCGAGGAGACCATGAGGTCGACGAGCAGCATGGGGATGTACAAGAACAACCCCATGCGGAAGGCGGTGGTGAGCTCGGAGACGAGGAAGGCCGGGATCGCGATCGACATGGGGATCTCGTCGCCCTCGCGGGGCCGCTCCCGCCCCGAGATCTCGTAGAACACGGTCAGGTCCTGATCGCGGGTCTGGCGGAGCATGAACTCCCGGGCCGGCCCTGAAGCGCGCGCCAGCGCCTCCTCCGGACCGATCCGGTCCTCCAGGTAGGGCCGCAGGGCCTGGGCGTAGACCTTGTCGGCCGTGGGGCCCATGACGAAGAAGGAGAGGCAGAGGGCGAGGCCGACGAGCACCTGGTTCGGGGGCGCCTGGGGGGTCCCCAGGGCCTGGCGCAAGAAGCCGAGCACGATAACGATCCGGGTGAAGGAGGTCACCGACACGAGCAGGGCGCCGGCGAAGCTCAGGGCGGTGAAGAGCAAGAACAGCTTCACCGGGGCCGAGCCGCTCCCGTTCACCGAGATGGAGACCGCGGCGTCCGCGGCGGCGGCGAGCGGGGTCATCGGACGCTCCCGCGCTGGCCGCGGGCCAGCTTGGACCTTAGCTCCAGGTCCTCGGCGCTCTCCGCGAGGAGCGCGTCGAAGGGGATCCCCGGAGGCCCGGGCCGGGCGCGGCGGAGCCTCTCCACGAGACCGGTCAGGGGGGCGGGGAGAAGGGAGGACCGGTCCGGCGCCCTCGGTCGAGCCTCCTCGAGCGCCTCGTCCCCGAGGGGCGCCGGCCGCTTGCGCAAGAGGTGGATGCCCGCCTCGCTCGCCCCGAGGAGCAGGATCTCGTCTCCCAACCGGGCGAGCACCAGGGAGCGCTTGGGGCCGAGGGAGGTGGTCTCGAGGACCTCCACCCGGCGGGCGGGGGCCCGGCGCCGGCGGCGCAGGACCAGGGCGGCGGCGGCGAGAGCGGCGAGGGCCAGGGCCGGGGCGACGAGCGAGCCCGACTCGAGGCCGGTGCGCGGGAGGCGCAGCTCGGACGAAGGCGGCGGGACCTTCGGGCCCTGGCCCGACGGGGCGGTCGGGGGGTCCGGGACGCCGGCCGGGACGAGGGAGAGGAGCGCGGCCGCGATGAGGGGGGTCACGGCAGACTCCTAGCGCAGGCGCTGGATGCGCTCCTGGGGCGAGACGATGTCGGTGATCCGGATCCCGAACTTGTCGTTCACCACCACCGCCTCGCCGCGGGCGACGAGCCGCCCGTTCACCAGGATGTCGAGCGCCTCGCCCGCGACCTTGTCCAGCTCGATGACCGAACCGGGCCCGAGCTGCAGCAGGTCCTGGATGGTCATGCGGGTGCGGCCCAGCTCGACGTTCACCTCCAGCGGGACGTCGAGCAGCATGTCGAGCCGGCGGGAGGAGCCATCGGTCTTCTGCGGCGAGGGGGCTTCCATCGGGGAGGGCTCCTAGTGGACGAGGGCGGTGGGGGTCTGGGCGGGAGCGCGCAGGGGCTGTTCCACCACGAGCGCCAGGCTCCCGCCGGCGACGGTGGGGGTCCCGGTCAGCTTCTCGCGACCCTGGACGACCACGGAAAGGGGCTTCCCCTCCTCGGTGTCGAGGAGGAGCACGTGGCCCGCGTCGAGCTCGAGGAGCCGGGCGAAGGGGATCCGGGTGCGCCCGTAAATCCCGCGGATCTCGACCATGACCTGCTCCACCTCCCGGGCCAAGGCGTCGGCGAAGCGCTCGTCGGCGCGCTGAGAGAGGCGGCGGGGGGAGGAGAGCTTCTGCTTCGCCGACTCGACCGCGGCGTAGGGGATGACGAGCTGCAACCGCCCCTCGATCCCGCCCTTCATCTCGAAGCCGGAGACGATCCCCACGTCGGTGGGCGGGGCGATGGTGGCCATTCGCGGGTCGAGCTCGAAGCGGAGCACCTCGGGCTGGAAGGGGATGACCGGCGCCCAGGACTGGGCCATGGAGTCGGTGAGGATGAGGAGGAGCCGTCTCAGGACGAGCTGTTCCACCCCGGTGAGGTCGCGGCGGTTCTCCGAGCCGGGGTCCTGCTGCCGCTGGCGCCGGTCGCCCAGGGCGGCGGCCAACAGCGCCTCGGCCAGGCCCGCCTCCAGCACCGCCAGGGCGAACCCGTAGGAGGCCCCGAGGCCCAAGACGCAGACCGACGCGGGCGGCGAGAGCAGGGGGATGAGGTCCGCGAACTTGAGAAGGGTGGCGGGGGAGGAGGTGACCCGCAACGGCACCCGCGTCCGTCCGGCGAGGCCGATGCCGAGCATCGAGGCCACCTGCTCGTTGATCGCGTCCAGGGTGGGCATCTGGCCCCGGATGATCCGGTCCTGGCTGGTGAGGTCGTAGGGGACCACCGCCGCCCGGGCCGCCCCGGCCTGTGCCTCGGTGTTGACGCGCCCGTCCTGGATGGCGCTCATGAGCGCCTTGATCTCCTCCGGGGTCAGGGTGGCGGGCATCGGTCGCTCACTGGATGACGAGGTCGGTCACGTACAGGCCCTTGATCCGCACCCCGGGCGACAGCTGGGCCATGCGCTCCGACAGCGCCGACTTGGTGCGGGAAATGGACTCGCTTCCCCGGAGCTCCTCCAGGGTCCGGTCCGAGAGGTAGGAGATGAAGGCGTCGCGGATGCGGGGCATGTAGGGGATGAGCCGCTCCTTCTCCTCTTCGTTCGCCACCTCGACCTCGAACGACACCCGGGCGTACCGGTCGGTCTCGGGATCGCGGAGGTGCACCACGAAGTCGGCGAGTTTCTGGGTCGGTCCGGGCCCCTTCGCTCCCTCGGCCTTGCCGTCCTCCACCGGTCGGGAGGGGGCCTCGGCGGGCTTGGGCGACGCCACCCCGCCCCGCATCACGAAGACGCAGAGGAGGGCCCCGACCA
The DNA here is from genome assembly GCA_035686075.1 of Anaeromyxobacter sp. Classification (GTDB taxonomy): domain Bacteria; phylum Myxococcota; class Myxococcia; order Myxococcales; family Anaeromyxobacteraceae; genus Anaeromyxobacter. The sequence continues at coordinate 71,438 of DASRZU010000024.1, read as the reverse complement.
CGATGAGGTTCGCGACCAGTAGGACGGGGACCAGCTTCGAGCCACCGGACTTGGGCACCGCTTCGCTCTCTGCGCCGTCGGCCATGTCGTCTCCCGGCCGGGCAGTGAGCAAGCCGCGTGCCTCGCCTGTCGCGTCTCGTTCCGAGCGGTTGCGGCCCCGTCAGGCGGCTGGCGGGTGAGGCACGTCAGGAGGGTGACGAGGTGGCAGGCGCCCTCGCGGCGCCCCGGGGGTCAGTCGTAGAGCCCCGACACCCGCTCCCGCAGCCCCTTGGTCAGGGTGCGGAGGATGTCGTCGGAGATCCCGATCACCGAGCGGCCGATCATGATGATGGCGTCGTTGTCCTCGGCGAGGACCTCGCCCGCGTAGATCCCGGTCTTCTTCGCGAGGGCGTTGGAGAAGCAGACCGCGTTGGCGAGCGAGTGGCGGTCTCCCTTGTCGTACTCGGCCGAGTCCTTGATGCACACGATGATGGGGCCGGGGAGCTGCCACTTCTCGGCCAGCGCCACGGCCACCTTCCGGTGCACGGTCCGGACGACGGCCAGCCACTCGCCCGAGTCGATCCAGCCCTTCTGGTAGACCTCGGTGAGCTGGCGTTCGAGTTCGAGGAGCACGGAGGCGACCACCGGCTTCCCGACGTCGTGGAGCAGGCCGGCGAGGTAGGCCGACTCCGAGTCCCCCTCGCCGGTGAGGGCGAGCACGTCGCGCGCCAGGATGCCCACCGCCACCGAATGCTCCCAGAGCACCTTGAGCTGGTCGTTGATCTGGGGATTGCGGGAGATGAACAGCTTCTGGGCCGACGCCTCGACCAAAAGGCTCTTCAGGGCCTTGGTGCCGAGCCGGGCAAGCGCCTCCTGCAGGGTGATCCTCTTCGTTCCCCCCGCGAAGGCCGCGCTCGTGGCCATGCGCAGGGCCCGGGCGGCGAGCACCGGGTCCCTCTCGAGCAGGTGGGCCACCTCCTTCATGCCGGCGTCCGGGTCGCGGAGCACTTCCATGATCTTCACGACCACCGCGGGCATGCTCGGCAAGTACAGCTGGTCGGCCTGGATCCGCTTGACCAGGATGGACTCCAGCTCCGCCGACAGCTTCTCGACGCTCATCGATCGCTACGCCGCGGCCCCGACGCGCGCCTCCTTCACGGTGGCGAAGACCTTGAGGTCCTTCGTCTCGGTGTAGCCTCCCAGGATCTTGTGGACCTCGGCCGGCCCCACGAGCGAAAGCGACATCCCGAACTCCTTCGACTTCTCGAAGACCGCCACCACGAACTTGGGCAGGCGATCGCCCTCCAGGGGCGGCGCACCGAGGTCCAGGACCACCTCGTCGTAGCAGGCCGCCGCCACCTTCTCGAGCGCCCCGGTGAACTGCCCGTTCAACCGGCCGTAGAAGCGGTCGATCCGGTCCGCCTTTCCCACGAAGGGGGCCACCTTGAGGACGTTGTCCTCGACCTGGAGGAATTCCTGGTTGTCGAAGTAGCGCAGGAGGAAGTCGTCGACCACCTCGGGCCTGAACGGTTTGAGGAGCACGTCGTCGAAGCCCTGCTCCCGGACCTCCCGGGAGACGTCGTTGGAGCTGCGCAGGGTGAGGGCCACGAGGGCGGCGGGCGGCTGGAGGACGCGGACCTGCTGGGCCAGGACCGCGCTGTTCACGTCCGGGATCTCGGTGTCGATGAGGACCACCCGGTAGACCCTCTCCCGGCAGGCAGCCAGGGCGGCCTGCGCGCTCGTGAAAGCGTTCATGGAGAGGTGCCCGGGGAGCATCGAGCGCAGCTTCTTGTGGACGTTCTCCATGTCGTCCACCACCGCGATGTCCACGAAGCGTCCGCCCGCCGGGCTGGCCGCCTCGCCCGGTTCGGCGGCAAGCGGGACCCCGCCGCCGGGGAGGGGCGCCTCGATCACCGCTCCCGACTCGCCCTGGAGCACCGAGAGCACCTTCTGCCGGAGCTCCTCGGGCTTGAACGGTTTCAGGATGTAGTCGGAGATGCCCACCTTCATCGCACCCGCGACGATCGATCGCTTCGACTCCGAGGTGAGCATGATGACCGGAGTCCCGTTCCCCCCCTCCCGCATCTTCTGGAGCATGGTGGGCCCGTCCATGTTGGGCATGGTGACGTCGAGGAGGACGAGGTCCACCTGGGCCTGTGCGAGCTGCTCCAGTCCCTGGACGCCGTCCTCGGCCTCGAGCACCTCGAAGCCGAGCTCCTTGACCTGCTTACCCACGATGGTGCGGACGGCGCGGCTGTCGTCCACGGTCAGGATGGCGGGCATCCTCTTCCTCCGCGTTTCATCAGACGAGGCCCTCGAAGACCCACAGCACGAGCCCCAGGGGCTCGGCCCGGAGCACGATCCGGTTCTCGTCCGGAAGAGGGGGATGGATGGGCGGCTGGTTCTTTTGGATGACCCGGGGCAGGCCCAGCGCCTGCTCCAGCCTCAGCTGCGACTTGAGGAGGCCGGCGGTCATGTTCACGAGCTCGCACAAGGAGTCGGAGAGCATCTCGTCCGAGACCTCGGTCACCGGGACCTGAAACATCTTCGCTCCGAGCACCTCGCAGCCGGACCGGTCGGAGGAGAGCCCGACGGTGAGGGGGCGCGCGCCGGGGATGGGGAGCACCGCGGCCCGCCAGACGAGGTGAGACCAAGGCGCATCCCCGTGGGCCGGCCTGAAGGTTAGCCCGAGCATGGTCTCGGTGACCCCGGAGACCACCGCCGCCATCGTCTCCGGAGGGGGCAGGGGAGCCGTCATTCCGGGAGGGACCGTGCAAGCCCCTTGCCCTCCGGGCCGGTCCGGCGCCACCCGGCTCCCCCCCCCCTTGCCCCAGCGCGGATCCCGCGTCCTCACGGCCATCCGGAGAAGGAGTCGGGCGCGCGGCGGAGGCGGCCAAGGGGTGAGGTCCGGGTGTCCCGCCCGACCCAGGTTGCCGCCTGCCCCGGTGTGCGCCGGACCTGCACGGTCCGGGCAGAGGCGGACCAGCGGCGCGGGGACGGGGGAAACCCAGGGGCGCGAGGGGGAGCGGCCCGGGCATGGCGACTGCAAGGCAAGCCCCCTGAGGAAAGGGGCGACCCACATGCAGATCCTGGTCGTGGACGACTCGAAGGCCATGCGCAGCATCGTCATGAGGGCGGTCCGCCAGGCAGGGTTCGAAGCCACCTTCGTCGAGGCCACTAACGGAGCGGAGGCCTTGAAGGCCATCCGGAGCTCCCCTCCCGCCCTGGTCATGGCCGATTGGAACATGCCCGAGATGACCGGCATCGAGCTTCTCCAGGCGCTCCGCGCGGAGGGGAACCCGGTCCGGATGGGCTTCGTCACCTCGGAGAGCGACCCCGCGATGCGCGATCGGGCCTTCCAGGCCGGGGCGCTTTTCATGCTCACGAAACCGTTCACTCCCGACGCCATCAAGGCGGTCCTGGGACCGGTGCTCGCGTGAGCGGTGCGGTCGACTTCGGGGCCCTCCTTCCCCACCTGGAGGCCGCCTTCGCCGAGGTGGCGGCGAGAGCGCTCGGGCTCGACTCGGTCGAGGTCGAGCGACGGCTCGAAGAGCCCCCCGCGCCCTACCAGGGCGCCTACCTCGGACTCCTGGCCGCCCGGGGCGCCATCCAGGTAGGCGTCGCCTCCGACGAGGCCGGCTGCCAGGCCCTTTCCCGGGGCCTCTTGAGCCTGCCCGAGGCGGAGCCCCCCCTGTGCGCCGCCGAGCTGGCCGATGCCCTCTGCGAGATCGCCAACATCGTGGCGGGCGGCTTCAAGAGCCGGGTGCGCGAGACCACCGGCTCGCTCGCCATGGGCCTGCCCGTCTTCTTCCACGGCCCGGCCCAACCCACCGACCACACCGCCGTGCGGGTGGCCGTCCTGCGCGCCGGCGCGGTGCGGGTGGCGCTCCTGCTCATGCACCCGAGGGCGGGCAAAGAGGGCTAGGCCATGCGCGTCGTCCCCCTCCCTCCCAACGCCGAGCTGGAAAGGCTCCTGCGGGGGCTTCTGCAGCGGGAGGTGAAGGTCACCCCCGCGGACGGGACCTTGGCCTCGCCCTTCGCCGTCGCGCTCTACCGCACCGACGCACCGGTCCAGGAGCTGGCCGCCCTCTTCGAGCTGCCTCTGGCGGGGTCCCTCGCCGCCTCCCTGACCCTCGTGCCGGTGGCCGCCGTTCGCGAGGACGTGTCCCGGGGCCTGCTCGAGGAGTCGCTCCGGGAGAATCTCGCCGAGGTCATGAACGTGCTGGCCCGCTTCGTGTCCATGAGCGGGCGGCGCTTCGGACTCGTCGGGCACTGGTGCCCGCCGGAGGCCCCGGACCCGGCGCTGGCCGAGGCCGCCGCGGGGGCGGACGAGGCCCGCGTGGTGGCGGTCCACGTTCCCGGTTACCTGGACGGCCGGGTCGCCTTCGACACCCTGTGAATGCTCTAGAAGGAGGTCGCCCATGGCTGCGGGACCCACGGCGCCGGACCTGCTCGCCGCCCTGGCGGCGGCGGTGGTCGAGGCCGACGGGAACGACCCCGGGGCAGCCGAGGAGGTGGCCCAGGCGCTCCGGCGCGCGCAAAAGGGGGGGACTCTCTCCGGCCGGCTCCTCTCGGAGGCGGAGGCGCTGACCGAGTCGCTCTTGGGCCGGGAACGTGCGGCCCAGGCGCTCTCCCGCCTCGCCGCCCTGCTCGCCGACGAGGAACGGGCCCGGCAGGCGGCTCCCTCCCCGGCCGCCGCACAGCGCGACCCCGAGACCGTGGAGCTCATCGGGGACTTTCTGGAGGAGAGCGGGGAAGGCCTCACCCGCGCGGACGAGATGCTGCTCGCGGTGGAGCGAGACGGACCCGACGCCGACAAGGTTCATGCCCTGTTTCGCGTGTTCCACACGATCAAGGGGGTGGCCGGGTTCCTGGAGCTCGCCCAGGTCGTCTCCCTGTCGCACACCACCGAGAACCTGCTCAACCAGGTGCGCGAGGGGGGGAGGGAGCTCAAGGGAGAGGTCTTCGAGGCCGTCTTCGAGGCGACGGCCCTGCTCCGGCGGCTCTTGCAGCTGCTCCGCGCCGCGGTCGATCAGGGGATCGAGCTTTCCGAGGACCCGGGCGTCGCCGCCCTGGTGGCCCGGATCTCCGCCCTGGCCACCTCCGACGGGGCGGCCGAGGTCGCGCCCCCACCCGCCCCCGCAGAGCTCCCCGCTCCCCCGGCGCCGGGGGAGGAGAGACTTCGAAGCGGGGAGGGGGAGGCAGGGGGCGGGCCGGCCCCAGCCGAGGCGACGGCCGCCCAAAGGTCTCCGGCGCCCGCGCCCACCTACGTCGTCCGGGCCGCTTTGGCCCGGCCCCCCCCGGCGGGCGGAGGCGAGCGGACCGGGTCGCAGCTGCGGGACACCGTCAAGGTGGACCTGGAGCGGGTCGACTCGATGGTGGAGATGATCGGCGAGCTCATCATCGTCGAGGCGATGGTGGTGCACGCCCCCGAGCTTTCGCGGATCGGTTCCCTGAAGCTTCGGAACTACCTGAACCAGCTGACCAAGATCAGCCGCGACCTCCAGAACGTGGCCATGCGGATGCGGATGGTCCCGGTCCGCGGGGTCTTCCAGAAGATGGCTCGCCTCGTGAGGGACCTCTCCCGGAAGACCGGCAAGGACGTGGTGCTGGAGCTCTCCGGAGAGGACACCGAGATGGACCGGAGCATGGTGGAGCGGATCGAGGACCCGTTGGTGCACCTCGTCCGCAATGCGATGGACCACGGGATCGAGACCACCGCCGAGCGCCTCCGGGCCGGGAAGCCGAGCCGGTCCGCGGTGCGGCTCTCGGCCCGCCACGAGGGGGGCTCGATCGTGGTCGAGCTCGAAGACGACGGGCGCGGGCTCAACCGGGAGCGGATCCTGGCCAAGGCGCGCGAGAAGGGGCTCGTGGCCGACGGCCAGGAACTGAACGACCTGGAGGTGCACGGCCTCATCTTCCTCCCCGGGTTCTCCACCGCCGCCGAGGTCACGGAGATCTCCGGGCGCGGGGTGGGCATGGACGTGGTGAAGCGGAACGTCGAGAGCATGCGGGGTCGGGTGAGCGTCAGCTCGAACGCCGGGCAGGGAACCACCTTCCGGATGGTCCTCCCCCTCACCCTGGCCATCATCGACGGGATGCTGGTGATGTGCGGGGCGGAGAAGTACATCATCCCCAGCCTCTCCATCGTGGAGTCGCTGCGGCCGACCGAGGAGACGATCTCCCGGGTCGCGGGTCGGGGCGAGGTCATCAACGTCCGGGGGGAGATCCTGCCCTTGCTCCGTCTCCACCGGCTCCTGGAGATGCAGGGGCCCCAGCGTCCCTTGACCGAGAGTCACGTAGTGGTGGTGGAGGGCTTGGGCCGCAAGGTCGGCCTGGTCCTGGACGACGTGCTCACCCAGCAGCAGGTGGTGATCAAGCCCCTGGGGACCGGGCTCGGCGATACCGACTTCCTCGCCGGCGCCGCCATTCTCTCGGACGGCCGGGTGGGCCTCATCCTGAACGTCGACCGGCTCGCGCTCCTCGCCACCCGGGGGTCGCGCGCCCGCGAGCCGCTGGCGGCGGGAGCCTAGCGCGTGGAGCAGGAGACGTTCCAGGCCTTCCAGGAGATCGCCTACCAGAAGGCGGGGATCTACCTGCGCTCGGGGAAGACCGCCCTACTGAGGGCCCGGCTGGCGCGGCGCCTCCGGGAGCTGAGGCTGAGGAGCGAGCGGGAGTACCTCGACCGGCTCAGGTCCGACGACGGGGACGAGCTGGTCCTCTTCCTCGATGCCATCAGCACCAACTTCACCCAGTTCTTCCGCGAGCCCGATCACTTCGACATCCTGGCCGAGGACGCCGAGGCCCTGCGCGCCGGCGGACAGGATCGCTTTCGCTTCTGGTGCGCCGGGTGCTCCTCGGGCGAGGAGCCCTACTCGGCCGCGATGGTCCTCGACCCATTGCTCAAGGGGCGGGACTGGCGGATCCTGGCCACCGACCTCTCCACCCGGGCGCTGGCCCGCGCCGCCGAAGGGGTCTACTCCGAGGAGGAGCTCGAGCCCTTGCCCCCGGCCCTCCGCCGGGCCTACCTCGAGCCCTTGAGTGCCGGGGGGGGCAGGGCGCGCTTCGCCGTCTCGAGGAAGCTGCGGGAGCGGGTCGCCTTCCATCGCCTGAACCTGGCCACCCGCCCCTACCCCATGAGCGGCCCCCTCGACGGGATCTTCTGCCGCAATGTGATGATCTACTTCGACCGGCCCATGCGCGCCGCCCTGGTGGAGGAGGTGGAGCGGCTCCTGCGCCCCGGGACCCACCTCTTCATCGGCCACTCCGAGACCCTGAGCGGGATCGAGACCCGCCTGCGCCCGGAGCGCCCCTCCGTCTACCGAGGTCAGGGGGAGATCCGGTGAACCTCCTGACCATCGGCATCGGCGGGCTGGAGGCCACCGCCGACCCGAGGACCGTGCTCGTCACCCACGGGCTCGGGTCATGCATCGCCCTGATCCTGTACGACCCGAAGCGCCGGGTGGGGGGGATGCTCCACTTCCAGCTCCCCTCGTCGACGCTGTCGCCGTCGCGGGCGGCCGAATCGCCGGGGACCTTCGCGGACACGGGGATCCCCCTCCTCTTCGAGAGGATGTACGCGCTCGGGAGCCGCAAGGGGGACATCTGGGTCAAGGCCGCCGGGGGCGGCAACCTCCACAAGGATGCCGGCACCTTCGAGATCGGGAAGCGCAACCACACCATGATGCGGAAGATCCTCTGGAAGGCGCAGCTGCTCGTGGCCGCCGAAGACGTGGGGGGAAGCGTGTGGCGGACGGCGCGGCTCTTCGTGGACACCGGCCAGGTGACCATCCAGTCCGGCTCGGAGGTGAGGCCCCTCTAGGGAGGCCACGGGCGCGAGCGCCCGGGAGGTTCGCCGTGGGACTCGACATCCTGGTGGTGGACGACTCGCCGGTGACGCGCAAGATGGTGCGGCGCGCGCTGGGCCTGTGCGGCCTCGACCTGTCGGTGGTGCACGAAGCCTCCGACGGGGCGGAGGCGCTCGACAAGCTCGGTCAACACCACATCGACCTCGTCCTCGCCGACATCAACATGCCCGTCATGAACGGGATCGAGATGGTGGAGCGAATGGCTCGGGATCCGGACCTGTGCTCGGTGCCGGTGGTGATCGTGGCCACCCCCATGAGCAGGGACCGGGTGGATCACCTGCTCGACAAGGGGGCCCGCGCCTATCTCGCCAAGCCCTTCCGGCCCGAGGCGCTCCGCGAGGTGGTGGTCCAGATCCTGGGGTGCACTGGAGGTTCACATGGCTGAGCCCACCCCCGAGTTCTTGACGGAGCTTCTGGGGAGCGTCCTGGAGGACTCCGCCTTCCTCCTCGCCGAGCCGGTCGAGGAGCGGCCCCGCTTCGAGGGCTCGGTGCTCCTCGCCCGCATCGCCTTCGAATCCATGCGGGGAGGCACCCTGCGGCTGCTCACCACCCCCGAGGCGGCGACCGAGATCGCCGCCAACATGCTGGGGATCGAACCCGGCGAGGAGGCCCGGTCGAGCGGGCGGGCGGCCGTCTCGGAGCTGCTCAACGTCCTCGGAGGCTCGTTTCTGATCCGCTACTTCGGGGCCGCCGTCCCGAGCCAGCTCGGCCTTCCCACCTCGGAGGTCCTCTCCGACTGGCCCGGGGCGCCCCTCAGCTGCGCCGCCGCGGTGAGGCTGGAGAGCGGGGCCCCGCTGGTGCTGGAGCTCGACCTCGAGGAGCGGTGAAGAGCGGCGGGCGCGGCCCGGTGGACCCGAAAACCCCTCGATCCGCGGATCGATCGAGCTCTCCCCCCGTCGCGCTCCGTCTCGAGTTCCCGATGCGGTTCGCCGCCTCCGGGGCGGCCTTCGCGACTTGCGCTTCTTCAGGACCGGGCGGCCTGCTCCGCCCTCTGCATGATCTCCGCGGCGATCCGGTCGACCGCGAGCACCCGGCCGGCCGCCCCGATGTCGATGGCCACCTTGGGCATCCCGAAGACGACCGAGCTCGCCTCGTCCTGGGCGACGGTGTGGGCCCCCGCCTCCCGCAGGGTCAAGAGCCCCTGCGCCCCGTCGTTCCCCATGCCCGTGAGGAGGACGCCGATGGCGTTGGGGCCGGCGGTGTGGGCCACCGAGCGGAACATGACGTCCACCGAGGGCCGGTGGCGGTTGACGCGGGGGCCGTCCTTCACCTCGGTGAGGTAGCGGGCCCCGGAGCGGCGCAGGAGCATGTGCTTGTTGCCCGGGGCGACGAGCGCCACCCCCGGGACCACCGACTCGCCTCCCTGGGCCTCCCGCACGTCCAGGGTGGACGCCTCCTTGAGCCGGCTCGCGAAGTACCGGGTGAAGAGCTCCGGCATGTGCTGGGTGATGAGGATGCCGGGGGCATTGTGGGGGAGCGCCCTCAGGATTCGCTCCACCGCCACCGTGCCGCCGGTGGACGCCCCGATAGCCACCACCTGATTGGTGGTGCGGGAGAGGGGGCGCGCCGGGGAGGGCGGGGCACTTGCCGTCACCGGGAGGGGCCGGATGCCGGCCGCGGCCACCTCCTTCACCTTCTCGACCAGGTCGGCGGTCATGTCCCCCACCGAGTAGGCCGCCCCGGGCTTGCACATGACCTCAAAGGCACCGGCGGCCAGCGCCTCGAGGGCCAGGGCCCCGCCCGCAGGGGTGAGAGAGGAGACCACGATGACCGGGGTGGGCCGGTACCGCATGATCTTGTGGAGGAAGGTGATGCCGTCCATGCGCGGCATCTCGACGTCCAGGGTGATGACGTCCGGCTCCCTCTCCAGGATGAGGTCCCGGGCGACGTAGGGGTCGGGGGCGGTCCCCACCACCTCGATGGCGGGGTCCCGTTTCAGCTCCTGCTCGAAGACGTTCCGCACCACCGCCGAGTCGTCCACCACGAGGACCTTCACCCGCCTTGTGCGGTCCGGCAAAGGCATGATCCCCCCGGGTACTCTCCTCGGCCTGGTGCAGCCCTCTCAGGCAGGCCTTGGCTCGGCCGCGGCCTGCGCCGTCCGCGCCAGCTCGTGCACCTCGTCGTTCGAGAGGATGCGGGCGATGTCGAGCAAGAAGACGATCCGCCGATCGTGCTTCCCCACCCCGAGGATGAACCCGTCGTCCAGGGCGGCGTGGCCGAGGGAGGGCGTCGGCTCGATGTGATCGGCGTCGATGGTCAGGACCTCGAGGACCTGGTCCACGAGGAGCCCCATGGTGAGGGCCCGCCCCTCGACCGCGCACTGGACCACGATGATGACCGTCTGGTCGGTGGTCTCGCACCTCTCCATCCCGAACTTGAGCCGCAGGTCGAGGACCGGGATGACCTTGCCGCGCAGGTTGATGACGCCGCGCACGAACTCGCGGGTGCGGGGGACGCGGGTGATCTCGAGCAGCCCGATGATCTCGCGGACCTTCAAGATCTCGAGGCCGTACTCCTCCTTCGAGAGCTGGAAGGTCATGAACTTGCCGGCGAGCCTTTTCCCGAGCTCCACGGTCGAACCGCTCGTCCCCTGCGTTGCGGTGCTCTCGGCGTCCACGGTGTCCTCCACGGCCCAGGGGCCCGGCCTTGCGAGGGCCCGGTACGGCGATGCTGGAGCAGCGGGCGTGCCACTTCGCCCCGCGCCGAAAGACCCGGGGCCCCCGGGATCGGGGCCGGGGAAGCGCAGCGATCCCCGGCCGTTACCGGGCCCCTGGCCGCCCGGCGGAGGCGCCTCGGGGAGAGGTCCGCCCGGACCCGGGTCTTCGTCCCGCCCCAGGGCGTCGGCCTCTCCCCGCCGCTCCCAAAAGGTCACTCGAGCCCGGTGCCGAGGATCTCGTCCTTCGGGTCGAGCTCCAGCACGAGCTCGACGCGGCGGTTCCGGTCGCGCGCCTCGGGCGTGTCGCCCCGGACCAGGGGGTGGGAGGAGCCCAGGCCCACCGCGGCCAAGAGCTCGGGGCGGGCGGCGTGGGCCTGCTCCAGGTAGGTGACCACGGTGGCGGCCCGGGCCGCCGACAGCTCCCAGTTGTTGCGCCAGCGCTCGTTCCCGAGGGGCGTCTCGTCCGTGTGGCCTTCCGCCCGCAACAACCGCTGCAGCGGGACCAGCTCGTCGGCGATCGCGTCGAGGACGGGCAGCACCTGGGGACGGAGCACGGCCTGGCCGGGGTCGAAGAACTCCGTGGCGGCGAGCCGGACCGTGAGCTTGCGCCCCTCGACCACCACCGAGATGATGGGTCGGTCGAGGCGGTCGATCACGAAGGGCCGGACCCGCTTCTCGAGCTTCTTGCGCAGCATCTCGATCGCTTCCTTCTCCTGCTCGACCTTGGCCTTGCCGGTCCGCAGGGCCGGTCCGCCCCCCTCGGTGGGAGGGCCGTCGAAGATGGGAAGCGCGCCGGTGCCCCCGGTCCCGGAGAAGTGCATCGCCCAGCGGATGGACTCGGCGGCCTGGATGAGCCGCTTGTTGTCGACCCGGGAGACGGCGTACATGACCACGAAGAAGGCGAAGAGGAGCGTCATGAAGTCGGCGTACGAGACCAGCCAGCGCTCGTGGTTCTCGTGCTCCTCGGGTCTCGGCTTGCGCGCCACGGACGAGTTCCCCGGCCGCTAGGCCGCCTTCTTCTCGGGCTCGTCGCTCGCGCCCTTCTCCAGCCCGGTGTAGGCCCGAAGCTTCTCCTCGAGCACCCGCGGGTTGAGCCCCTCCTGGATGGAGAGCACGCCCTCGGCGATGAGCGTCTTCCGCTCCTTCTCCGCCCCCAGCTTGAGCTTGATCTTGTTGGCGAAGGGGAGGAACAGGATGTTGGCCGAGCCCACGCCGTACACCGTGGCTACGAAGGCGGTGGCGATGCCGCCGCCCAGCTTGGTGGGGTCGTTCAGGTTCTCCATCACGTGGATGAGGCCGAGCACGGCACCCAGGATCCCGATGGTGGGGGCATAGCCCCCGGCCGATTCCCAGACCTTGGCGCCCACGAGGTGTTCCTCGAAGTCGGCCTCGATGGCCGCGTCGAGGGTGGCCCGGGTCACCTCGGCATCCACGCCGTCGACCACGAACTGGAGGGCGCGCCGGAGGAACGGATCCTCCACCTCGCCCAGCTTCCCTTCCAGGGCGAGCACCCCGTCCCGCCGGGCGACGCTCGCGAACTCGACGATCTGCTTGGCCAGGCCCCCCAGATCGGACCGCTGGTCGACGAAGGCGGAGCGGATCATCTTCAGGCCCATGAAGAACTGCTTCTTCGGAAACGCGATCATGACCGCGCCGGCGGTGCCGCCGAAGATGATGAGCGCCGCGGTGGCCTGGATGATGGAGTGGACGCTGCCGCCCTCCAGCGCCTGGCCGAGGAGGATGAGGCCGATGGCGGTGACGACGCCGCCGATGCTGGTGATGTCCATGGGTCAGTCCTCCGCGGGGGGGGTCCTGAGCGGCACCAGCGTACCGCGGCGCTCGGGCCCGGCGGCGATGCGGCGCCTGTAGGCCACCGTGCGCTCCACCACCTCCCCGGGCGGCTCCCGCACCATGAGGTGCAGGCCCCCCTGGAGGAGGAGCACCGTGTCGGGGGTGGATTCCACGGTGAGGATCTGGTCGGCGTTGACCCAGAGCTCCTTCCCGTCGAGACGCGTGAGCAGGATCATGGCGAGCGCCCGCAGCCGGGGTTTCGTCACGGCGCGCCCCAGGCGATAAGGGCGCGCCCCGCCCCTACCGCTTCATCTGGATGAGCTCCGACAAGAGCTGGTCGGCGGTGGTGATCGACTTGGAATTGGCCTCGAAGGCCCGCTGGGCGGCGATGAGCTGCACGAACTGGTCGGCCAGGTCGACGTTGGATTGCTCCAGCGATCCCGAGATGACCGAGGCGCGCCCCCCGGCGCCGGGAGCGCCCACCACCGGTTGGCCCGATGCCTGGCTCTGCGAGTACAGGTTCCCGCCCAGGCTCTCCAGCCGGTCGGGGGCGGAGAAGCCGGCCACCGCCACCTCTCCGAGGACCCGGGTCTGGCCGTTCGTGAAGATCCCGGAGATGAACCCCTGGGTGTCGATCTTGATGGAGGAGAGCTGGCCCGACCCGAAGCCGTCCTGTCCGATGAAGGTCGAAGCCGAGGTGGCGGCGAACTGGGTCACGCCGGCGAGGCCGGTGGCGTTGGCGGTCGGGGCCCCGTTGGTCGGGTCCCCGAAGTTGAAGGTCAAGGCTTGGGGGGCCACCGCCCCGAGGGGGTTGAAGACCGGGGCGGCGTTCTGGGTCGAGGTCTGCAGGCGGCCCTGGCCGTCGAAGGTGAGGGCGCCGGAGGCGATCTCGGCGAGCTGCCCGGCGGTTCCGCCCTGCAGGCCCCCGCCGTCGGTCATCGCGTGCCAGTCCCAGGTGCCGGCGGCGGACATGTGGAAGAACACCTGGGTCTGATGCGCCGCCCCGAGGGTGTCGTAGATGGTCATGCTGGTGGAGAAGTTCGAGGTCGCGCTCGGGTTCGTGGGGTCGAAGTTGGCGGCCACCACGCTGTCGTCGGACTCGAGGTTGGCCTTCACGGTGATGGTGCTCGTCGCCTTGGGCTGGGCGGAGGCGGTCCCCACGAGGAGATCGCCGGGAAGGCCCGAGACGTTGCCGGCGGCGTTCGCCGGGAAGCCCTGGACCCGCAGGCCTTCGAGGTTCACGAGGTACCCATCCTTGTCGACCGTGAACTCCCCGTCGCGGGTGTAGAAGTCCGCGGTCTGGCCGTTGTAGTCGCCGTTGACCACGAAGTAGCCGTTGCCCTGGAGGGCCAGGTCGGTGGCGATCCCGGTGGAGTTCAGGGCCCCCTGGGTGAGGATCTTCTGGACCGACTGGACCTCGGACCCGAGGCCGATCTCCCCGGTGCCGCCGACGACGGACTGGGTGAGGGTGTCCTCGAAGGAGGCCCGGCTCAGCTTGAAGCCGACCGTGTTGGCGTTGGCGATGTTGTCGCCGACCACGGAGAGCTCGAGCGACGAGGCCTCCAGGCCGGTGGTTCCAGAGGAGAGGGCGGTGAGCAAGGACATGACGGTTCCTTTCTTTCTTTGGCTGCCGGTCAGGGGCCGGCCGGTGGGTTGGAGATGGAGGCGATGTCGGTGAGGGAGAGGGTCCGGCCGCCGGCGAGGAACTGCGCGGTCCCGTTGGCGTAGGACACGCCGGTGATGAGCGCGGTCACGTTGGCCCTGGCCTGGACCGAGCTGCCGTTCTGGGCCGTCCCCGAGACGCCCAGGAGGTACTGGCCGGAGGGCAACGCCGCCCCCGCATCGTTCAGCCCGTCCCAGCTCGCGTTGGTCGTGCCCGCCGGCAACGCCCCGAGGTGGAGCGTCCGGACGACGTTCCCGCTCGCGTCGGCGATCACCGCCACGGTATCGGCGGTCGAGCCGGCCAGGGTGACCGAGAAGGTCGAGGGGGTACCGGCCGTGAGCCCCAGCTTGTTGCCGTTGAACACCGCGGACTTTCCCACGAGCTGGGTCATGGCGAGCTGGCTCGAGGAGTTGGTCGCCGCCACCATGGTGTCCATCTTGCTCGAGAGACTTTGGACCGCGTCCAGCTCGGAGAACTGGGCGAGCTGAGCGATCATCTGGCTGTTGTCCACCGGCTGGGTCGGGTCCTGATCCTTGAGCTGCTCGGTGAGCAGCATCATGAACTGGTCCTCGCCGAGCTGGCTGGACGGGGTCTGGGTGGCCGTGCTCCCCACGGCGGGGAGGCTGCTCAACGGGCTCGTGACCGCTGTCGTGTCCATGGGCCCTCCTAGGCGGTGACGTCGAGCGCGCCGCCCCGGCGGGTCGGCCGGGTGGCGAGCGTGGGTGGGGAGGTGGGGGCGCGCTCCCCGGAGCGATCCGGGGCCCCTCGGTCCGCCGGCTCCTGGTCGTGCGCTGGGGCCTGGCTCGCGCCGCCCCCGTCGTCGGGCGGGCCGTTTTGGCCCGTCGACGAGGCGGCGTGGGGGGCGGGCTCGCCCTCGATCCGGGCCAGGCCGATGCCCTCGGCAGCGAGCGCCCGGGCCAGCTCCGGCGCGCGGGACTCGACCTCGCTCTTCGCCGCACCCTCCACCCGAACGTGGGCGGCGCCCTCCTGCATGCGGAGGTGCACCGCCAGGTCGCCCAGGGTCTGGGAGGAGACCCGGAGGTGGGCGACGGCCGGCAGGACGGAGCCGGAGACCAACGTCTCCCCCGGCTCGGCGGGGAGCGCGGGAAGGGTCGCCGGGGGTCTCGGGCGGGCCGGTTCAGGAGCGCGGGCGGTCGCTTCCAAGAGGCCGGGCGGAGCGGGAGCGGCGGATGGAAGGGGCGAGATCCTCGGCGAGCGAGACTCGCCCTCGCTCTCGCCGGCCGGCTGCCTCTCGGCGGTCCCTTCCTTCAGGGCCGAGGAGGGCCGCGCCGCGGCGACGTCCTTTTCGGGGCGGGGGACAGGGGCGGAGGGGCCGGCGGACCATGCCGTGGGGGAGGCGCCGGCCAAGGAGGGTGGCGGAAGGGGGGCGTGCCCGGGAAAGTGCCCGTCGAGGGAGGGCCGGGCCTCCTCCCCGTTCCCCCGGGGCCTCGAGGCAAGGACGGCCGCCGAGAGGGCCGCGCCCGTCGCGGTCGCGGCGAGGTCGCTCGGCTCCGGGCCTTCTGGGCGGCGGTCGTCGCTCCTCGTCGTCGCCCGGCCCTGAGGCGCCACCGGCGCGGGCGAGAGGACGAGGGCAGGGGGCAGGGGAGAGAGCGACGGCGGGGCCAGGCCAGGGTGCACATCTCGCGGGGCCGCGAGGCCGGTGCCCGGACCTGCGATCCCCCGAACCCGAGGGGCGGCGGGCGGGGCGGACTCCGCCGGCCCCCGCTCGAGCGGCCTCGACGAGTTGAGCTCCGTCTCGCCTTCGACGCTCGCCCCGCGACCGGCCTCCGCCGAGTCGGTCTTCTCAACCGCCGCGATGGGCAGGGCGTCCCCGGCACTTCCGGTCGACTCCTCGCCCGCCGGGATGGGCGGTTCGTGGAAAGGGGCGGCCACCCCGGCTCGACCGGCGAGCGGCGCGGGCGAGCGGGAGGGGGGAGAAGTCGCGGTCTTCGCAGCGCCGCCCGTCGCCGCGGCCGTCCCGAAAGCGCGGGCCCCGGAGAGCGCCTCCTCGAAGGGGCTCGGCAACCCGGGGCCGAGGCGAGGGGTCGGACCCGGCTCCCCGGCCTGGGCCCGTTGGGCGAGGATCAGGCGGGCGACCGACTTCACGACCGGTCCCTCCCGGCGAGCGCGGCCATGAGCGACGCGCTGGTGGCGGGTTCCATCTTCTCGAGCACCGCCGCCGCGTCGGTGGGCCTCATCCGGGCGAGGATGGCGGCGGCGAGGCCGCGGTCGAGCTTGCCGAGCACCGCGGCGGCCTGCTCCGCCTTCATCCCCCGGGTGGTCTTGGCGAGGGCCTTGAGAGGCTCCTCCTTGCTCGGGGCCTTCGAGCTGGCCCTCGACTCCTGCCTCGTGGCGTTCGCGGCCAGAAGGGCCTGGAGCCGCTTCGTCTCCTCGCGCAGCGCCGTGCGCGATTTCTCGATCTCCTGCTGGAGTTCCTCGAGCTTCTGGCGCTGGTCGGCGATGGTTGCCTGCTCCGCCTGCCGGTCCTTGGCGGACCGGCGGAGCTCGTCGAGCAGGGCACGGGAGGTGAGGGAGGGAGGGGTGGCGGCCAAGGGGTGTGGTGGGGTCGCGGGCTCCGGGGCGGGCCTCTCGCCCTTCGGGGGGAGCGGCTCGGCGCGGGCACCTGTCCCCTTCCCCTTGTCGACCAAGGGTCGCGCCGCCGAGCCATCACCGGCGGGCGGTGGCCTGTCCGAACCCTGCTTCTCGGCCGAGGGCGGGGGCTGTGGTGCCGCCGGCTCGACCACGGTCGGTATCGCGGGCGAAGGAACCCCGGCGCCGAGGAGGGCGAGGAGGAAGAGGGCGCTAGGCACGGGCCTTCTCCTTCTCGCCCCCCAGGATTGTGGCCAGGCGCGCGAGGGTCTCGGAGAGCGGCGAGCGCTCGTCCGGCTCCTGGCGGAGGAACCGCCGGAGGGCGTCGATGCAGCCGATGGCCCGGTCGACGCGAGGGTTCGAGCCGGAGGCGTAGGCGCCGACCTCGATGAGGTCGGCGGCGTCGCGGTAGGCGGCGAGCACCTCGCGCGCCTCCCGGGCGAGGTCCCGATGCGAGGGCGATACGATGTCGGTCATGATCCGGGAGACCGAGGCGAGCACGTCGACGGCGGGGAAGTGGCCGGACTCCGCCAGCCGGCGGCCCAGGACGATGTGGCCATCGAGGGTGGCCCGGGCGGCATCGGCGATGGGGTCGGAGGAGTGGTCGTCCCCCTCCACCAGCACCGTGTAGAAGGCGGTGATGCTCCCGGGGCCGGCGTCGTTGCCGGCCCGTTCCACGAGCCGCGGCAGGAGGGCGAAGGAGGAGGGCGGGTACCCCTTGGTGGTAGGCGGCTCGCCGGCCGCGAGGCCGATCTCCCGCTGGGCCATGGCGACCCGGGAGAGCGAGTCCATGAGGAGGAGCACCTTGCGGCCCTGGGCACGGAAGTGCTCGGCCACGGAGGTCGCGCTCATCGCTGCGCGCAGCCTCTTGAGCGGTGACTCGTCGCTCGTGGCCACCACCACCACCGACCGCGCCCGGCCCTCGCCGAGGTCGCGCTCGATGAACTCGCGCACCTCGCGGCCGCGCTCGCCCACGAGCCCCACCACCACCGCGTCGGCCTGAGCGGAGCGGGCCAGCATGCCGAGGAGCACGCTCTTGCCCACCCCCGGGCCGGCCATGATCGCCACCCGCTGGCCCTCGCCCACGGTCAGGCAGGCGTCGATGGAACGGATGCCCAGGGGAAGCGGCTCCTTCACCCGCCGCCGCTGCAGGGCCGGCGGGGGCGAGGCGTGGAGGGCGGTCCGGCGGCGCAGGGCCAGGGGCGGCCCCCCGTCGACCGGCCGGAGCGCCCCGTCGACCACGCGGCCGAGCAGCTCGTCGCCGACCGCGATCCGATCGGCCGCCGCGCGCGGGACCACGTCGCAGCCCTCCGCCACGCCGTGGATCTCGGAGAGGGGCATGAGGCGCGCCGTCCCCCCCTGGAACCCCACCACCTCGGCGTGAACGAGGCCGCCGTCGTTCGCCCGGATCTCGCAGGAGGTCCCCACCGGAACCCTCGGGAGGAGCGCCTCGACGAGGAGCCCGGTGGCCCGGACCACGGTCCCGATGAGCGGCGTGGGATCCGCCTCGTCGAGCGCCCGGGAGATCCGTTCCAGGTCCACGAGCGTCACGCGATGCCCTCCTCGGCGGCGGACTCCGCGGCCCGGTGCAGCTCGCTGAGGCGCGTGTTCAGCCGGCCGTCGACCTTGCCGAAGTCGGTCTCCACGAGGCAGTCTCCCGGGGCCAGGGAAGCGTCCGGGACCACCGCCACGGACGCGCTCGCCACCCCGAGGGCCCCGTTGCCGAGGGCCGGGGCGAGCGTGCGGGCGTCCTGCGGGCTCACCCGCACCGAGATGGTGCGGGACTCGCCCGTTCGCTTCAGGGCCGACCGCACGAGCGCGAAGAACGCGTCCGGGGAGGTGGAGAGCTCGGCCTCCAGCACCCGTCTCGCCACCCGAAACCCGATCTCCAGCGCGTCGGCCCGGGCCTGCTCCGCGAGCCGCTCCGCCTGGAGGCGCAGCACCTCGACCGCGTGCGCCACCTTCTGCATGGCCTCGGTCCGGACGGCGGCCAGCTCCTCCGGGGTGGGCCTCTGAGGCGGCGGGGGGTCGCGGGAGATGGCGGGGAGCGGCCGGGGTCGAGCCGCGCCCGGCGCGGAGGCGGCGAAGGGTGCGGGGCGGAGCGCGGCGTCCCCAGGGGAGAGGCTGGCGAGGAAGGAGGGAGGTCGGGGCGTTCCGGTCATGGGGGCAGGGCGCTAGAGCATCTTCTCGGAGGGGCCCACGATGGTGATGCGACCCTGGCTGGCCAGCTCCTGGGCGGTCTTGGCGATCTCCTGCTGCGCCGCCTCGACGCTCGAGAGCTTGACGGGCCCCATGGCGGCGAGGTCGTCGGACAGCATCTCGGCGGCGCGGGTGGAGAGGTTGTGCAGGAACTTCTGGCGGACGTCGGCGGTGGCGCCCTTCAGGGCTACCGTGAGCCGCTGGGCGTCGATCTCCCGCAGGAGCTGCTGCAGGTCCCGGTCGGCGAGGTGGACGAGGTCGCCGAAGGTGAACAGCCGGCCGCGGAGCTCGGAGGCGAGCTGGGCGTCGTCCCTCTCGATCTCCGCCAGGACCACCCCCTGGGCCTGGGGGTGGGTGCGGCGCAGGATCTCGAGGGCGGTGGACTTCCCGTCCACCCGGCGCATCCCACCGGCCACGAGCGCCTTCAGCTCCGAGGAGAGGGCCTGGCCCACCTCGCGGAGGACCTCGGGCGCCACCGACTCGATGGTCGCCATGCGGCGCAACACGTCGGGGCGGAGCTTCTCCGGAAGCCGGTCGAGGACGCTGGCGGCGCGGGAGGACTCGAGGGAGGACAGGACCAGGGCGATGGTCTGCGCCTGCTCGCGCTGGAGCACCATGGAGAGCGCCTCGGGGTCGGCCTGCGAGACCGGGCCGAGCACCTCGTCGGGCGGGGGGGGCGGGACCACCCCGTCGAAGGCCCGGCGGGCGGCGTCCGCGCCCAGGGCGCGCTCCGCCACCTGGCGGAGCAGATCGTCCCCGGCGGCCGCGTCGCCCGCGACCGACTCCATGGTGGTGACGAAGTGCTCGAGTGCCTCGCTCATGACCTGGGGCCCCCGGGTCCGCAATTCCTTGGCGCCGAGGGCGATCCGCCGGAGCTCGGGCTCCCCGAGCGCCTTGAACACGGTCGTGGCCACGTCGGGGCCGATGCCGAGGAGGACGGCCGCGGCCCGCTGGCACCCGATGGCGGAGGAGTCGATGAGGGCGGAGGGGGGAGGGGCGGCGTCAGGCATTGGACGGGGTCCTGTTGGCGGGCGAGTTCTGCTCGGCCGCCATCCAGGCCTTCAGGATGGAGGCGGCGCGGGCGGGGTCCTTGGTGGCGAGTTCCTTGGCCCGCTCCCTGAGGCCGTGGGCGGGGTCGGGCAGGGCGGCGCGGCCTCCCTGGGGCAAGGCCCCGGCCTCGCGGGCCAGGGCGGCCTCGATCTCCGCCACCCGGGCCCCGGGGAGGATGGGGAGGGCGCTCGCCGCTCGGGGCCGCCCCCGCAGCGCGAAGGCGACGATGGCGAGGGCGAGGAGCCCACCCAGGCCGAAGAGCACCATCCGGAAAGCGGGACGCTCCAGGATCGAGGGAACGGGAACCGCCTCGGCCGGACCCTCCTCGGCCCGGACGAACGGGGAGGAGGAGATCTCGAAGGTGTCGCCCCGCTCCGCGTCGAATCCCACCGCCCGCTTCGCCAGCTCGCCCAGGCGGCTCAGTTCGGCCTCCGGACGCGGCTTTCCGTCCTTTCCGTCCACCAGGACCGCCACCGAGATGCGCTCGAGGCGCGGGACCCGGGCCACGGTGGTGGTGGTGGTGGTGGTGACGTCGTAGTTCCGGGTCTGATCGTCGGTGGTGGCCTGGGTGCGGCCTCGGCCGCCGGCGCTCGGCCCCGGGGGAGCGAGCGGCTGGTTGCCGGCCGCCCCGGCCAGCCCCCCGCTGCCCGAAGCGTCCGAGACGGTCTGCTGCGAGAGCTTTCGCTCGCTGCGGACCGTGGCGGAGTCCGGGTCCACCACCTGCGAGCTGGTCTGCACCTCGTTCGCGTCCAGGGCGGCGGTGATGCGGGCCACCACCGCCCCCACCCCCACCGCCTGCTCGAGCAGACCGACCACCCGCTGCTCCAGGTCCTTCTCCAGGCGGCGCTGGTAGCCGATCGCCTCGCCCAGGGCTCCTTCCGAGGTGAGCACCTGTCCTCGCCCGTCCATCACCGACACCGCCGAGGGGGCGAGCCCGGGGACGGCCGAGGCGACCAGGTGTCGGATGCCGGCCAGCTCTCGTTCACCCAGGGTGCGGCCGGGTTGCAGGTTCACCACCACCGAGGCGGCCGCGGGGTGGTCCTGATCCCGGTAGAGCCCCTTCTCGGGGAGGGTGAGGTGGACCCGGGCGCTCCGGACCTCCGCCAGCCGGGAGATGGTGCGGGCCAGCTCGCCCTCGGTGGCCCGGCGCAGGTTCACCTTCTGGGTGAACTCGGACACCCCGAGGTCCCCGCGGTCGAAGATCTCGAAGCCGACCCCGCCGCCGCGCGGCAGGCCGGCCCCGGCCAAGAGGAGTCGGGCGTCGTAGACGCGGGAAGCGGGGACGGCCAGCGCCGATCCGCCCGCCTCGAGACGGAAGGGGACGCCCGCGGTCTTGAGGGCCGCCGCCGCCTCGGCCGAGTCCTCCGGGGTGAGGTTCGTGAAGGCGTACTGGTACTGCTCCGCCTGCGACACGGCGCTCCACACCCCCAGGCCGATGGCGGCGACCGCCCCGAGGAGGAGGACGAGCCTCAAGCCCGCCGGCAGGGCGGCGACGAGGCGCGGGAGCTCGCGAAGCTGCTTCAGCAGGGTCTCCATCTCGTGCTCCTCGAGGCGCGGTCTACACCGTCATCCGCATCACTTCCTGGTAGGCCTCGATGACCTTGTTGCGGATCTTGGTGAGAACCCGGAACCCCACGTCCGCCTTCTCCAGGGCCACCGCCATCTCGTGGAGGTTGCCGGCGCCGAGGGCGACCTTCTCCGACTCGGCATCGGCCCGGGCCTGCAGCCCGTCCACCGCCCCGATGGCGCCTCCCAACAGATCCGCGAACGAGGCGCCGGGCGAGCGGCCCGAGCGCTCGGGGGGCTCGATGGGGACCGAGAGGCCGCTCAGGCCGCGGATGCCGTCCATGGGGTCGTCACCTCGTGATGTCCAGGGCCCGGGAGGCCATGGTCTTGAGGGTGTCGATGGCGGTGGCGTTGGCGTCGTAGCCACGCTGCGCGGTGATGAGGTTCACGACCTCGTGCACCGGGTTCACGTTGGGGAGCGTCACGTAGCCGTCGGGGTCGGCGTCGGGGTGCGAGGGGTTGTAGACCCTGCGCCCGGGCCCGTCGTCCTCGGCGATCTCCGCCACCCGCACGCCCGAGACGCCCGCCTGCGGGGCCCCGGCGGCGGCGAGGTCCTCCTCGAAGGGGACCGCCTCGAGCACCGGATCGAGGCGCCGGTAGGGCCTGCCGTCGGGCCCCCGCGTCGTCTCGGCGTTGGCCAGGTTGGAGGCGGCCAGGTTCACCCGGGTGCGCTCGACCGAGAGGGCCGAGGCGCTGATCTTGAGAGCGGAAAGGAAGTCCACGGAGGTCCTCGCTGTCGGCCTAGCCCTGCCCGTCCGAGGCGGCGTAGCGAAGGATGGCGAGCTTCTTCGCCACCGCCTTGGCGGAGGCCCCGTACTGGAGCGCGTTCTCGGCCACCGCGGCGCTGACCCGGTCGATGTCCACGCCGTTCCCGTCGAGGCCGGGGGAGAGGGGGGCCTCCTCGGCGATGAATTCCTCCGGGGAGCCGGGCTGGGCGCCCGCCGCCGGGAGGGGGAGATCGCCGGGGCGGGCCGCGGCCACCGGCTCCGGCGCGGCCGGGGTGGTGGCGGCGGCCATCGCCGCGGCGAAGTCGAGCTCGCGCGGCACATAGCCCGGGGTGTTGGCGTTGGCCAGGTCGGCCGCCAGCACCGACTGGCGCGACAGCCGCACGTCCAGCGACCGCTCCAGCGTGGACAAGGTGACGTCGAAGAGCCTCATGCCGGCCTTCCCTGCGAGCGCCGTGCCCAGGCGCGCGCCAGGATCCCGGCGGTCGGATCGGCCCCGGGTTCCCGCGAAGCCGGCGGCTCCTGCCGGGCGCGAGGCGGCGGGGGCACCTCCTCGCCGGCAGCCCGCCAATCGCGCAGCTTGTTGCGGAGGGTCCTGAGCCCGATGTGGAGCATCCGGGCGGCGTGGGTGCGGTTCCCCCTGGCGCGGCGGAGGGCCTCCTCGATCGCGAGCCGCTCGAGCTGGGACAGGTCGAGCGGCAGACCCGCGGGGAAGCGGGGGGGGACGGGGTCGAGGCCAGAGCGGGAAAAGTCGGCGGCCCGGATCACGCCGGGTGTGCCCTCCCGCACCCCGCCGAGCAGAAGGGCGAGGTCCGCGACGCTCGCCGGCAGCTGCGTCCGGAGCGCCACGAGCGCATCGTCGGCCAGCGAGCGGCCCGGCGCGCCGACCCGGGCCTCCTTGAGGATCGAGGCGGCCAGGCCGGGGAGGTCCTCGGGCCGGTCCTTCAGCGAAGGGACGGAGAGGGGGAATACGTTCAGGCGGTAGAAGAGGTCGGACCGAAAGGCCCCGGCCGCGGCCCGGGCGGCGAGTGCGGGCTCCGCCGTCGCCACGACCCGAGCGGCGCGAGCCGGGTCGGTGGGGCGGGCCTCGAGCGCCCGCACGAGGAGCCCCTGGACCGGCCCGGGCAGCCTCGCCACCTCGCGAAGGATCACCGTACCGTCCTCGGCGGAGGCCACCGCACTCCCGATCCCGGCGAGGAGGGCCTCGCCGTCTCCGTTGCAGCGGATCTCGAGACAGCGGCCCGACCGGCCCGACCTCCGGTGGAGGTACCGCGCGAGGCGGGAACGCCCGCTGCCGGGGAGGCCGAGGAGGAGGACCGTGGTCGGCGTCGGGGCGACTTCCTCCAGGGTGGACAAGAGCTCGCGCATGGCCGGGCTCTCCGCCACCGGGGGTGCGAAGAGCACGCCGGGGGCAGGGCTCTCGGCGAAGGGGGAGGGGGTCACGGGGTCGCTCCCTTCCGGGCGGTGGGGGTGGAGATGGCGCGGGACGCGGCGAGCACCCCCCGGGCAGCCGCGAGGTCGGTATCCGGCGCGTCGGGAGCGGGGGTGGACCCGAGGGCCGCCGCCGGGCGGCGGAGGCCGCTCCGCAGGGCCGCCCACTCCGCCACCCGCATCGCCCCGTCCCCAAGCCGGGAGCGGGCGTACCGGACGATCTCGTCCGCCCGGGCCCGGTCGCCGCCGGCGAGGTAGAGCGAGGCGATGCGCCGCAGGTGCAGGTCGAGTTCGGGCGAAGCGACGGAGCCGGTGGCGGCGGCGAGCAGGTTGGCGGCGAAGACCGGTGCCCCGGCCCGCTCGGCCTGGACCGCCGCGGCGCGGACCAGCTCGAGCGCGAGGGGCCCGTCGCGCCGTCCGTAGAGATCGATGTAGGCGGTGAGCGACTCCACCCCCACCGGTCCGGGGAGCTCGAGGGCGAGGAGGATGACGTGGCGGCACCAGGGGAGGGCGGATTGGCAGGCGCCCCCAGGCCCGGACTCACCGGCGAGCCAGCGAGCCGCCTCCAGGAGCTGGCCGTCGAAGGCGGCCAGGCGAGCACGGCGCAGGACGAGGTCGGCCCGGAGCGCGTGCTCCACCGCGGAGCTGTCGTACACCGACTCGAAGGCCTCCGACCCGAGGCAGTGCGGCTCCATCTCACACAGCCGGGCGCTGGCCAGGCGGCCCCAGGGGGCCTCGGCCCGGGCCCTCCGCCAGTGAACCACCGCCTCGTCGGGATCGTCGTCGTGGAGCGCCAGGTCCCCGAGCCGCAGCTCGGCGAGGGGGGCGGGCCCCGCCCGCACCGCCTCCTCGAACAGCTCTCGCGCACGCGGGAGGTCCCCCCCGGCCAGGGCGCACTCGGCGCTCACCTCGAGGGTCTTGCCCGGACAGCCCCCGAGCTGCAGCCCGACGAGGTCGAGGGCGACGAGCGGTGGGCCCTCCTCCTCGGGGCGCCAGGGCGCCACCGAGAGCCGCTGGAGGACGAGGCCCACCCCCGCCCCGTCGCGGACGACCGTGGCCCGCAGGCGCGAGGTCACGCAGCGGAGCGTCACGTGGTCTGTGGCGGCCGCGACCTCGGGGCAGAGGCGGGACCCGTCCCGGAGCTGAAAGGCGAGGGAGGGAACGGCCGCCGGGGGGACCCACAGGATCCACTCCCGGGTGAAGGGGCGGGGCTCGAGGCGCACACCGGAAGCGGCAGGAGGCAGATCGAGCCGCTCCGCTTCCCGCACCAGGGAGAGGGGAGGATGCAGGGCGAGAGCGAGCGCCAGGGTTGCGGCGGCGGCCGTCACACGGGGCGGTCTGTGCAACTCGCGTGCACGGCCCTGGCGCCGGGGACCTGACGGGCCAGGGGAGCGCCCCTAAACGCCGGAAACGCCGCCCGGCTGCGGGACCGGCCTTCTTTCCCGGTCCGCGTCCGGCGGCGCCCCGTTGCCCCGCTCGTCGTGCGTCAACTCACCGTCGCGTCCTTGTTGCGGCGGCGGAGCTTCTCCACGAGGGTGGTTCGCTGCAGGCCGAGGAGGTCGGCGGCGGCCTTCTTGTTGCCGCCGGTCCGGGAGAGGGCGGCGGCGATGTACGCCTCCTCCAGCCGCCGGAGCATGCGAGGCAGGTCCACGGGCCGGCCCGCGGACAGGCCCGGGTCGACCGGGGGAGGGGCCTCGTCGGCGGTGAGCGCCCGGAGCAGGGCCGGGTCGATGCCCTCGTTCGAGCCGGGCAGCGCTGGGACCTCCGGCTCTGGGGCGTCGACCATCGCCGGGGCAGGCTCGGGAAGGGTGGGTTCCGGGTCGGAGACCACCGAGAGGGTGGCGCCGTTCACCCGCCGGGCCCGCAGGGCGATGGGGAGGTCGACGACCCGGATGGTCGGGCCCTCGGCGCAGACGCTGAGCCGCTCGGCCAGGTTCTCGAGCTCGCGTACGTTCCCAGGCCACTCGTAGGCTTTGAGGACCTCGGTCACCGAGGGGTCGATGGGGCGCCGTTCGCCGCGCTCCGCCCAGAAGTGGTGGAAGAGGCGGAGGATGTCGTCGCCGCGCGACCTGAGGGGGGGGATCTCGATGGGGCAGACGAGGAGGCGGTAGTAGAGGTCGCGGCGGAAGCGGCCGGCGGCCACCTCGGCGGAGAGGTCGCGGTTGGTCGCGGCCACGAGGCGGAAGTCGGCGGGCACGGACTCGGCCGAGCCCACGGGCTCGTAGGTCCGCTCCTGGAGCACCCGGAGAAGCTTCACCTGGAGGGAGAGCGGCAGCTCGGCGACCTCGTCGAGGAACAAGGTCCCTCCCTCGGCCGCGGCGATGCGACCTCGGCGCGACTGGCTGGCCCCGGTGAACGCGCCGCGCACGTGGCCGAACAGCTCCGACTCGAGCAGGGTCTCGGGGATGGCGCCGCAGTTCACGGGGACGAGGGGTCGCGCGGCGCGGGGGCTCCGCTCGTGAATGGCGCGAGCGAAGACCTCCTTGCCCGTGCCGGTCTCGCCGGTGAGGAGGACGGTCGCGTCGCTCTGGGCGATCCGCTCGCAGGTGCGAACCAGGGGGACGAGGGGACTGTCCGGACCGCAGACGATCGGGGCCGACCGGGTCCCGGAGGGCGGGGAGGTGAGTGGCCTGGTGATCATCTCGAGTGCTCCTTGTCGTCCGCCTGACTGTGTCGCCGCACTGGCGTCAGGAGCAAGGCGAGGGCCAACTCGACGGGAGGTGACGAGGGGCCGGAATCCGAGATCTTCGGCGCGAACCCGCGCCTCACGGTCCGGGGTCGGGGGGAACCCTCGCGTCCCGCGTACCCCTCCTGGTCGTCCGCCTCCGCGAGTTGACGTCCCGTGAATTCGGTACCGGGAGGTGTGCCGAGGTGGGGCGGGGGATCGCCATCGCCTTGACACCCGAGATTACGCGCCGTTACGCTCCGCGCCCCATGCCCCCGCAGGAGGCGAGCGCCGTGGAGGAGGGGCCGGGCCTGCCCCGCCCCGGCCGGATGGGGCCCGGCGATCTCCCGGCGGGCTCCTCCCGCGCGGCGTTCGTGTCCCCCGAAACCAGGACGTACCTGTACCCCGGCCCGTTCGCGCTCGAGCGCGGCGGCGTGCTCCCCGAGCTGCGGGTGGCCTATCGCACCTGGGGGACCCTCGACCCGACCGCCGGGAACGCGGTCGTCATCTGCCACGCCCTCACCGGCTCCGCCGACGCGGACCGCTGGTGGACACGCATGTTCGGGCCGGGCCGGGCCTTCGACCCGGACCGGGACTACCTCATCTGCGCCAACATCCTGGGCAGCTGCTACGGGACGACCGGACCTGCCTCGATCGACCCGGGGACGGGGAAACCCTATCTCGGCCGCTTCCCGCCCATCACCATCCGCGACATGGTCGAGGTCCAGCACGCCCTCGTGGTCTCCCTGGGGATTCGCCGGATCCGGCTGGTCATCGGCGGTTCCCTGGGAGGGATGCAGGTCTTGGAATGGGGGCTCCTCCACCCCGACATGGTCGATGCGCTGGCGGTGATCGCCTCGACCGCGCGCCATTCCGCCTGGGCGATCGGCCTGTCCGAGGCCCAGCGCCAGGCCATCCTCGCCGACCCTCGCTGGCGAGACGGCCAGTACTCCCCCGACGATCCTCCCAGCGCCGGCCTGGCCGCCGCCCGCATGCAGGCGATGCTGAGCTACCGGAGCGCGCCCTCCTTCGAGGACCGGTTCGGGCGCCGGCCGCAGGCGGAGGACCTGTTCGCGGTGGAGAGCTATCTCCGCTACCAGGGGCAGCAGCTAGTGGACCGCTTCGATGCGGCCACCTACGTGGCGCTAACCCGGGCCATGGACACTCACGACGTCACCCGGGGCCGCGGGGACCTCGATGCGATCCTGCGCGGCATCCGGCAGCCGACCCTGGTCGTGTCCATCGACTCCGACGTTCTCTACTGGCCCTCCGAGCAGCGGGAGCTGGCCCGGCTCATCCCCGCCGCCCGCTTCTCCATCCTCGACTCCCCTCACGGGCACGACTCCTTCCTCATCGACGTGGATCGGCTGTCCGAGGTGGTGGCGGAGTTTCGGGGGGAAGCCCCGGTGCGGCCCGTGGCCGGCGAGCCCCTGGCTCGAGGGTACCGGGAACGCGGCCTCTCGCTCTTCGTCGTGGGCAAGGGGAGGGTGGGCTCGGAACTGCTCGAGCAGATCCGCGTCCAGCGCACCGAGCTCGAGCAGGACTACGACGTGGTGCTGCGGGTGGTCGGGCTGGCCGATCGCCGCGGGGCGGTGCTCCGGGAGGACGGGATCGACCTCGATGCCTGGCGCGAGCAGCTCGCTGCTGGGCCGGCCAGCGGGCCCCTGGACCTCAGGACCGCCCCGGCGCTGCTTGACCGGCTCGCCCGCCTGCCCCGGCCCGTCTTGGTCGACGTGACGGCCGACGACGGGATGGGGGAAGTCTACGAGCAGGCGTTCCGGCGCGGCCTCGACGTGGTGAGCTCGAACAAGAGGCCTCTCGCCGCGGCGGGGCGCCGCCTGGACGCCCTCCGCGAGGCGCGTCGGCACCTGGGGTGCCATTGGCACTACGACGCCTCGGTCGGGGCCAGCCTCCCGGTGCTCGCCACCCTGAGGCGCCTCATCCGCAGCGGCGACCGCATCGTCCGGGTGGAGGGCTCCCTCTCCGGCACGCTCGGGTTCATCGCCGGAGAGTTGCAGCGCGGGACGCCGCTCTCCCTGGCACTGCGCTGGGCGATGGGGCTCGGCTACACCGAAGCCGATCCTCGAGACGATCTCACCGGTGCCGACTCCGCCCGCAAGGCGCTCATCCTCTCGCGCGAGATGGGCGGGGCGGTCGAGCCGGGCGAGGTGGTGGTGGAGCCCTTCTTGCCGACGCCCCTCCCGAAGAGCGGCGGGCCCGACGAGCTCATCCAGGCGCTCAGGGTCCACGACGAGGCGATGGCGGCCCGGGTAGAGGCCCTGCGGCGGCGGGGCCAGGTGCTCCGCTACCTGGCCCGGATCGGGCCGGGGAACGGCCACGCCCTCGCCGTGCGGGTGGGGCCAGAGGCGGTGGACGCCGAGCTCCCGGCGGCGCGGCTCGTGGGCGTCGAGGCCTTCGTCGCGTTCACCACCGCGCGCCATTCCGATCGGCCGCTCATGGTGCAGGGTTCGGGGGTGGGCGGTGCCAGCACGGCCGGCGCCCTCATCGCCGAGATCTTCCGCCTTCCGCTCGGCCGGGACGCGCCGTGAACGGGGACGGGACGTGTTCAGGCGCCGCGTCCTTCGGGAGTCAGGCTCTCCCTCCCAGGTAGAGACGGGAGCACACCGAGGAACCCTTCCATCTCGGCGACGGGCGTCGCCGGGAGCGGCCGGTTGGCGCTGAACTCCATCCGGCGTTCCCCAGGGCGGAGAGTTGCCCGCGTCGCGGGTTCGCCTTACAAAGCCATGCATGAACTGCGCCTTCTGGCCGGAGCGGGAAGGGCACCGGTGAGCGGTCCGGTGGTGGTCACGCGGGCGCGCCCCGGTCGGAACGACCCCTGCTGGTGTGGGAGCGGCCAGAAATACAAGCGCTGCCACCTGGAAGAGGACGACCGCGGGACCGGGAAGGTCGGCGCGGTCCGTCGCCCCCTGCGTCCGGGGCTCGTCTCGCCGCGCCGGACCGTCCCCCCGAACATTCCCCGCCCCGAGTACGCCGCCACCGGCCGGCCCCGCGCTCAGGGCTCGGACCTGCGCACGCCCGACCAGCTCGCGCGCATGCGGCGCGCCTGCGCGGCGGCGTCCCGGGTCTTGCGCATCGCCGGGGAGGCGGTGCGGGTGGGCGTCACCACCGACCGCCTCGACGAGATCGCACACCTCGAGATCGCCCGACTGGGCGGGTACCCGAGCCCCCTCAACTACCGCGGCTTCCCGAAATCCATTTGCACCTCCGTGAACGAGGTCATCTGCCACGGAATCCCGGACAGCCGGCCTCTCGAGGACGGCGACATCGTCAACCTCGACGTGACCGTGTACCTGGACGGCATGCACGGCGACTGCTCCGCCACGTTTCTCGTGGGCGCGGTGGACGCCGAGGGACGAAGGCTCGTGCAGGTGGCGCGGGAATGCCTGCACGAGGGGATCGCGGCGGTGCGCCCCGGCCACCCCATCTCCGAGATCGGCCGGGCGATCGAGGCGCTCGCGACCCGCAACGGGTACGGAGTGGTCCGCTCCTACTGCGGGCACGGCATCGGCGAGACCTTCCACACCTCCCTCCAGATCCCCCATCACTTCGATGCCTCGTCGCGCCGGCAGATGGCTCCCGGCATGACCTTCACCATCGAGCCCATGATCACCGAGGGGACATGGCAGGACAGGTTGTGGGACGACGGCTGGACCGCGGTGACCGATGACGGGAAGAGGTCGGCGCAGTTCGAGCACACGATCCTCGTCACCGAGGCGGGGGCGGAGATCCTGACGGTCGAGCCGGGGCTGTCTCCACTCTGAACTGGGCGAGCCGGGCCAAAAAAACGTTGACACCCGGTCGGGCGGCCGGATTTGGCAGGCCCCTCGTTTGCGTTGCGGGGAGTCGTCGGTGCGGTGAGTTGAAGGAGGTGCCCGAGGAGGATCGCCGGATCCCCCGAGAAGGACCGACGCCGGCGGGCGGGAGGGCCGCGCTCCTCTTGGAGCGGCTGCGCCTCACGAGGGGTGCGACGCTGTCGCTCTCCGAGCCGCTGTCGCCCGAGGACGCGCAGGTGCAGTCGATGCCGGACGCGAGCCCGGCCAAGTGGCACCTCGCCCACACCACCTGGTTCTTCGAATCGTTCGTTCTCGCCCGGCTGGAGCCGGAGCGCCCCCCGTTTCACCCGGCGTTCGGGTACTTGTTCAACTCCTACTACGAGGCGGCGGGACCGCGACAGCCTCGCCCCGAGCGCGGCCTGCTCACCCGGCCCGCGCTCGAGGAAGTCCTCCGCTACCGGGCCGAGGTGAACGACCGCCTCGACGCCGCGCTCGAGCGCGGGATCCCCGAGCCGCTCCTCGACGTCGTGGAGCTGGGCATCGCCCACGAGGAGCAACACCAGGAGCTCCTGCTCACGGACGTGAAGCACGCCTTCTGGTCCAACCCCCTTCGGCCCGCCTACCACCGGGCCCCCCCGGAGCCCGCCGCTCGGCCCGCTCCCCCGCTGTCCTTCATCTCGAGGCCGGCCGGCCGCGTCGAGGTCGGGACCAAGGAGGGCGGGTTCGCCTTCGACAACGAACGGCCACGCCACCCGGTTCTCCTCGGGGCGCACGCGCTCGCCAGCCGGCCGGTGACCTGCGGCGAGTGGATCGAGTTCCAGGACGACGGCGGGTACGACCGCCCCACGCTCTGGATGTCGGACGGCTGGGCGGCGGTGAGGCGCCAGGGATGGGCTGCTCCCCTCTACTGGGAGCGCCGGAACGGTGCCTGGTGGCAGTTCACCCTCGGGGGGATGCGGCCCGTCGATCCGGCCGAGCCGGTGGCGCACGTGTCCTGGTTCGAAGCCGACGCCTACGCGCGCTGGGCGTCGGCCCGGCTACCCACCGAGGCGGAATGGGAGCTCTCGGCGAGCTCCGCGGAGGCGGACGGGACCTTCGCCGAGGACGGCCGACACCACCCCGCGGCGGCGAGGCCCGGTGCCCGGCAGCTGTTGGGCGACGTCTGGGAGTGGACCGCGAGCGCCTACGGGCCTTACCCCGGCTTCCGTCCGGTCTCCGGCGCCCTCGGCGAGTACAACGGCAAGTTCATGGTGAGCCAGCTGGTGCTCCGGGGTGGGTCGTGCGCCTCCCCGCGGCGGCACCTGCGGCCCGGATACAGGAACTTCTTCTACCCGGACGCCCGGTGGCAGTTCAGCGGCGTGCGGTTGGCGAGGGACGAGTGATGCATCTCGAGATCGGGAGGGGGGCGGCGCCCACGGCGGAGAGCCGGCGCTTTCTCGAGGAGGCCCTCGCCGGCCTCTTGGCTCCCCGCAAGGCGCTCTCGCCCAAGTGGCTCTACGATGCGCGCGGGTCGGCCCTCTACGAGCTCATCTGCGGTGCCCCCGACTACTACCCGGCCCGGACCGAGCTCGACATCCTCCTCGCCCAAGGCCAGGACATCGCTCGGGCGGTGGGGCCGCGGGCCCTGGTGTTCGAGTACGGGGCCGGGAGCGGGAAGAAGACCGAATGCCTCCTCTCCGCGCTCGAGGACCCGGTCGCCTATCTCCCGGTGGACATCTCGGAGGACGCGCTCCTCCCGGCGGTCGCAGCCCTCAGGCGTAGATTCCCCGGACTGGAGGTGCGGCCGGTGCTCGGCGACTTCACCGACGGAGTGCGGTTGCCCGAGGTGACGGTCCCCTTCGCCCGGCGCCTCTCCTTCTTCCCGGGCTCGACCATCGGGAACTTCGATCCCCCCGAGGCGGTGGCGCTGCTCCGGCGCATGGCCCGCGAGGCGGGCGCGGGGGGAGCGCTGCTCATCGGCGTGGACGCTCCCAAGGCGCCCGCCATCCTGGAGCGAGCCTACGACGACCGCGAGGGGATCACGGCCGCCTTCGATCTCAACCTGCTCGTCCGCATGAACCGCGAGCTGGGCGCGGATTTCCGCCTCTCCTCCTTCCGCCACCGGGCCGTCTGGAACGGGCGGCTCTCCCGGGTGGAGATGCACCTCGAGAGCGCCCTGAACCAGATCGTGCAGGTGGGCGGGGTCCCGGTCGCCTTCCGGGCCGGGGAGACCATCCACACCGAGAGCGCCTACAAGTGGGAGGGGCAGGCCTTCGACGCCCTGGCGGTGCGCTCGGGGTGGCGCCGGGAGCGGGTCTGGTCAGACCGCCGCGCCTGGTTCACGCTCAGGCTCTACACGGTCAGTTGATAGTGGAGGCGGCGCCGAAGCCGCGTCGCGCTCGGGCTCGGGCCTCTCCCCCTGGGGGCGGAGGTCCCCTTCCCAGGGGCGGGGCCGGGGACGGCCTTCACCGGAAGCGCCCTGCGTCGCCTCCCGGGCCCTTTGGTTCGAGGCGCTCCGGTCCGGACCCTAGGCCACGCCCGCGGGCTCAGGGGTGCGCTCGGAGCGGGCGGGGGCGGGGAGCACCGAGGAGGCCCCGCGGGGCGTCAGGTCCTCGACCGTCAACCCGAGACCCAAGCCGCCCCCCTCGAGCCAGGCATGCTGGGCGGAAAGGACCTCGCGGCCGACCGAGTAGGCAAAGGCGTCGTCGTTCCTCCACAGGGCCGCGAACAGGCCGGCCACCTTGCGCCGGGACCTGCGGCAGAAGGCGTCGGCGAGCCGCGCCGCCTGGGGGGCCTCCGTCCGCCCGGCCTCTCGAAGCGCCTTTGCGCGCACCGTCGCCGCGGACATGGCGAAGAGCTCGTTGGCGATGTCGACCAGGCGGAACAGGTACGCCTGCCGCCGCTCCGCCGCCGCTCCGAAGCGGATCATCCCGTGGAACACCTCCCGGGCCAGCTTGCGCGAGGAACGCTCGACGAACCGGAGGTGGCGCGCCAGCCGCTCGAAGCCGCGGTAGCGAGGGGCGAACAGACCGCGGAACCAGAGCCCGAGGTACCAGGAGGCGTAGAACGCGCCCACCCGGGGAAGCCGGCCGAGCTTTCTCAAGGCCGGGACCTTCGGGTCGATGAGTGCTCCCGCGACCTCCAGGTGCTTGTCCACCGCCTCCCGGGCCATGAAGAGGTGCATGATCTCCGAGGAGCCCTCGAAGATGGTGTTGATGCGGCAGTCCCGTATCCAGCGCTCCACCCCCACCGGCGCCTCTCCCCGGGCCTCGAGGGAGCGCTCCTTCTCGTACCCGCGACCGCCGCGGATCTGCATCACCTCGTCGAGCAACCGCCAGGCCTCGACCGTGTTCCACTCCTTGGCCGCCGCGGCCTCGAGGCGGATGTCGTACCCCGGCTTGTCGGCGAGCGACTGGGCCAGGTCGGAAACCGCCTCCATCGCGTACGTGGTCGCCGCCATCGCCGCGAGCTTGTGGGCGATCGCCTCGTGCTTGCCGATCTCCTGCCCCCACTGGGCGCGGGCGGCCGCCCACTTGCGCGAGAGCTCAAGCGCCACCTTGGCCCCGCCGGCCACGGCGGCGGGGAGCGAGAGTCGGCCGGTGTTGAGGGTGGTGAGTGCGATCTTGAGACCGCGCCCCTCCTTCCCGATCAGGTTCTCGGCCGGGACCGCCACGTTGGTGAAGCGGATGGCGGCGTTGGCGAGGGCGCGCAGCCCCATGAAGCGGCAGCGGTGGGTCACCTCCACCCCCGGCCAGGACCTCTCCACCACGAAGGCGCTGATGGCGTCGGTGCGCGGGTTGCGCGCCATGACGACGAGGAACTCCGCCAGGGTCCCGTTGGTGCACCAGAGCTTCTCGCCGTTCAAGAGGTAATGCGTCCCGTCGGCCGAGGGCTCGGCGGTGGTGGAGAGGCGAGCGGGGTCGGAGCCGACGTTGACCTCCGTGAGGGCGAAGGCGCTGATGGCTCCCCGCGCAATGCGAGGGAGGTACTTCTTCTTGAGCTCCTCGGATCCGAACAGCTTCAGGGGCTGGGGGACGCCGATCGACTGGTGCGCCGAGAGCAGGGCGGTCAGGTTGGCGTCGACGCTGCCGAGCAGCGACATCACCTTCCCGTACTCGATCTGCGAGAAGCCGAGGCCGCCGTAGGCCGCGGGGATCTTCATGCCGAAGGCCCCGAGCGCTCGCAGGCCCTCCAAGACCTCCATCGGGTACTCGCCCGTCTCGTCGATGGCCGCGGGGTCGACCTTCTCTTTGAGGAATGCCTCGAACCGCGCGTACCAGGCCCTGAACTCGGGCCTCTCAGACTCGGTGAGCGGGTAGCGCCGGATGAGCTCCAGGCGGAACCTCCCGAGGAAGAGGTCCCGGAGAAAACCGGCCCCCTGCCACTCGGTCTCCCGCGACGCCTCCGCGACCTCGCGTGAACGGCGGACCTCCTCGCCCGTCTCCTTCTTGCTCTCGCTCATTGGCTCCCCTCGCGGTGACGACCCCAATTTGCTCCGGGCGCGACAATTCGACCGATTCTGCAATCAAGGATAACGCGCTGCGGCTTCTCTGCACGGGGAGGGGCTACGATTCGCAGGTAGGGCCCAAGCGGGAGGTGAACGAAAATTCAGGGGATTTCTCCTGGGGCGTCTCCCCTTCGAGGTCCACGGATCCATTCGGATTGCCCGTCCTGTCGGTACGCGTGCATGCTCCCGCTCCCAGGAGGCCCGCCTGCATGGCGCATGAGACCGAAGACAAGGGCTACCGCCTTTCCCCTCACGTTCGGCCCGTGGCCTATGACGCCGAGATCAGAGTCGAGCCCGGCGAGCGGAAGTTCGCGGGCACGGTCCGCATCGCGATCCGCCTCGCCGCGGCCGCCGAGGAGATCGTCCTCCACGCTGCCGAGCTCACCCTGGAACGCGCCGTGCTCTGCGCCGCGGGCCGCGATCGCTCCCCCGTCGAAGGGCGGCTCGTGGAGGCGAGCGAGACGCTCGTGCTCCGGTTCGCGGAGCCGGTCCCCGCGGGCGAGGCGGTTCTGGCCCTCTCTTGGCGGGGGACGGTGTCGTCCGGGCTCCGGGGCATGTACCTGGCCGGCCCCGGGCTGGCCGCGACGCAGTTCGAGGCGGCGGACGCGCGGCGGGTCTTCCCCTGCTTCGACGAGCCGGGCTTCAAGGCGCCCTGGACCCTGACCATCGAGGCGCCGCGCGCTGCCACGGTGCTCTCGAACGCCCCGCCGGTTTCGGAAGAGGACCGGGCCACCACCCGCCGCATTCGTTTCGCCCCGACCCCGCCCTTGCCCACCTACCTCGTCGCCCTGGTGGTGGGGGGGGTGGAGGCCCTCCCGGCCGTTTCCTCCCGCGGGATCCCCGTGAGGACCTGGGCCACCCCCGAGAAGATCGCGCTCACCGGCTTCGCCCAGGACGTGGCGGTGGAGGTGTTGCCCCGCCTCGAGAACTACTTCGCCGTCCCCTACGCTTTCGGAAAGCTGGACCAGGTGGGCCTGCCGGAGTTCGAGGCCGGCGCCATGGAGAACGCCGGCCTCATCACCTTTCGCGAGGTCGCCCTCTTGCTCGACCCGGCCACCGCCTCCCTCGCCCAGAAGAAGCGCGTCGCCGAAGTCGTGACCCATGAGCTCGCTCACCAGTGGTTCGGGAACCTTGTGACGATGGCCTGGTGGGACGACCTCTGGCTCAACGAGGCGTTCGCCACCTGGATGGCCTTCAAGATCGTAGACGCCTGGAATCCCGCCTGGCGGGTCTGGCTGGAGTTCGACCAGGGCAAGGCGGGGGCGATGCAACTCGACGCCCTCCGCTCCACCCACCCCATCCGCGCCGAAGTGAGAAGCGTCGCCGAGGCGGGAGAGGCCTTCGACCTCATCACCTACGAGAAGGGCGGAGCGGTGCTCCGCATGATCGAGGGGTACCTGGGCGAGGAGCGGTTCCGGGAAGGAATCCGGCTGTACATGCAGCGCCATGCCCTGGCCAATGCCGTGGCCGACGACCTCTGGGGCGCGCTGGCGGAGGCGTCCCGCGAGCCGGTGGTCGAGCTCGCCAACGCCTGGATTCGCAAGCCCGGCTTCCCCCTCGTCACCGTCGCGCGAACGGGCCGTACCGTGCGACTGGAGCAGCGGCGCTTCTTCTCCGATCCCGCCGACGCGCCCGGCGGGAGCGAGGACACCTGGCCGGTGCCGATGGTGCTGAAGGTCGGCTCGGGAGGAACCGTCCGGGAGAAGCGGTTCCTCTTGCGGGCCAAGACCGCCTGGGTGGAGCTCGAGGAGGAGCCCGACTTCGTGTGCGCCAACGCCGGCGCCACCGGCTTCTACCGGGTGGCCCTGGATGCCGCCCTGGAGCGGGCGCTCCGCGGGCACCTCGCGGAGCTCTCCCCCGCGGAGAGGATCCAGCTCTTGTCCGATGAGTGGGCCCTCCTCCGCGCCGGCCACCGCGACATCGGTGCATTCCTCGAGCTCTGCCGCGGGTTTACGGGGGAGAGCGACCACGCCGTGCTGGACGAGGTCGTGAGCCGGCTCTCCATCATCGATCATCGGCTCGTCGCGGAGGAGGACCGGCCCGCCCTGCAGCGGGTGGTGGGCGGCCTGTTCGGGCCCCAGCTCGAGGCCACCGGCTGGGATGCAGGCCCCGCGGAGGCGGACGCGGTACGCCTCCGCCGGGCTGCGGCCGTGCGGGCCCTTGGCCTTCTGGCGCGAGACCCGGGGGTGCTCGCCCAGGCGACCGCCCGCCTCGATCGGTGGCTCTCGGGCGACCGGGCCGCCCTCGAGCCCAACCTCCACGACGCGGCCGTGACGATGATCGCCCGCGCCGGCGGCCGGGAGCGATTCGACTCCTTCCGCAAGCTCTTTCGCACCGAGGCCGATCCGGCCTTCCGGCGACGGTACCTCCTCGCCCTGGCCGCCTTCGAGGATCCGGCGCTCTCCGCCGAGGGGATCGAGTTCCTCTACGCCGAGGAGGCGGTTCCGCTCCAGGACACCGCCTTCTACCTGGGCGCTCTCCTCGGCAACCGGGCGGCGCGCGATCCCGCCTGGGAGCGGCTGCGAGCCGCCTGGGAGACCATCCAAGGCCGGATCAAGGGAGCGCCCATGCTCACCCGCCGGGTGGTCGAGTCACTGAGCCTGCTCGTCACCCGGCACCACCTCGAGGAGGCGGAGGCGTTCCTCGCCGCCCACCCGCTCGACGAGGCCCGTCAGGCCACTGCCCAGACCCTGGAGCGGCTGCGCCAGGACGTCGCCCTGCGCGAGCGGACCGGGGCCGCGCTCGGGCGCTCGCTGCGAGGGGGCTAGGGCGAGTTCCTTGGACCGAGCCCCCGAGGCCGTGGCCCCTCGTCGCTCCTCGCCGGGGCCGGAAGGCGCATCCTCCCGCGCTGCCGTTTGAGCCCAGGGGGGATGGCTTTTTCGCTCGCCGGGGTGGAGAGGTCCTGCGGGCGGGACCGTTGCGCCGCGGTGAGTAAAGAGCAAATGGTCGAGCTCGTGGTCTACTACCGGCGGATCGCCCGGCACGCGCTGAACGTCCTCGTGGGCGCGGTCGAGGTCTCCGAGGACAGCTCGGCGCTCCCCTGCACCCTCGCGGAGGGGCCAAGCGCCCTGGCCCGGGCCCTCGCCGCCGCTGTCGCGGCGGGCCGCCTCCCGGTGGTGGCCTGGTCCTTCTACTCGGCCGGTTTCGCGGAGGCCCGCGAAGAGCTGCGCAGCGCAAGGGAGCGTTCCTTTCCGGGGGCGGTCCACGTGGCGGGCGGGCCGCACGCCAGCGCGGCGCCGGAGGAGACCTTGAGAGCCGGGTTCGACCTCGTCGTGGTCGGCGAGGGGGAGGAGACCTTCCCGGCGTTGCTCGCCCGCCTCGACGGGGGCCGCGCGATCTCGGACCTCCCGGGGCTGGCCTGGCTCGAGGGGGGGCGCCTCAGGCGGACGGTCCGCGCCCGGCCCGTGGAGCTCGATGCCTTCCCCCCCTGCGCCCCCCGGGCCCGGCGCATCGGGCCCATCGAGATCACCCGGGGGTGTCCCTTCGCCTGCCGGTTCTGCCAGACCCCGTTCCTGTTCCGGGCGCGCTTCCGTCACCGCTCGCTTCCCGAGGTCCGCCGCTGGGTTCGCTACCACCGCGAGATCGCGACCCGGGACCTCCGGTTCTTGTCGCCCTCGGCGCTCTCCTTCGGGTCCTCGGGGGAGGGCTGCGAGCTCGACTCGGTCGAGGAGCTCCTCGCCGGCGCACGGGAAGAAGCCGGCCCCGATCGCCGGCTCTTCTTCGGAAGCTTCCCCTCGGAGCTCAGGCCCGAGCACGTCTCCGCCCGGGCATTGCTCCTCATCCGGCGCTACTGCGACAACCGCACGGTCATCCTCGGCGCCCAGTCCGGGTCGGAACGGATGCTCTCGCAGATGGGCCGGGGCCACGGGGTGGAGGAGATTCTGCGGGCGCTCGCGCTCTGCCGGGAGCTCGGGCTCAAGGCGAGCGTGGACATCATCCTGGGCCTGCCGGGGGAAGAGGAGGAGGATCGCGCCGCCACCCGGGCCCTCATGGAACGAATCTTTGCGCTGGGCGGGCGTGTGCATGTGCACGCCTTCATGCCGTTGCCCGGGACCCCCTGGGCGGGGGAGGCTCCCGGCTCCGTCGACCCACGCACTCGCGCGCTGCTCGCCCGCCTGGAGGCGGCGGGGGCTGCCCACGGACAGTGGCGCGCCCAGACGCGCCTCGGCGAGGCGGCCCTGGCCCGGGCCTCGGCGACGGCAAAGCCTTGATCTGGATCAACTGACGCGCGTCAAGGGCGGTATAGGGTTCCGCCTCACCGGAGGGCGACATGGGCCCACGAATCGGGTGGTTCCTTCTCCTCGCCGCGGGCGCGGGGTCATTCATCGCGGTGGGCCCGGCCGTCGCGGCAGGCGGAGCCGCGGCGACTGCGAGCGAGACACTCGTGGAGGCCGAGGCGCCCCCCTTCAGCGAGGGGATCTTCCCCTGCAGCTCCTGCCACGGGGATCTTCCCAAGAACGGGGAGCGGCGAGAGCTCGCCTTCCACGACGAGCAGCAGTCGATCTTCTCGCACGACGCCGAGCACCGGTGGTGTCTCGACTGCCACGACCTCGAGAACCGAGACGTCCTGCACCTGACGAGCGGCGCCAAGGTGAAGTTCTCGGAGTCCTACCTCCTCTGCGGGCAGTGCCACGGGGACAAGCTACGCGACTGGCGCTTGGGGATTCACGGGAAGCGGGTGGGCCGCTGGGACGGGGCGAAGACCTACTTCCTGTGCGTGAACTGCCACAACCCGCACGCCCCCCGCTTCAAGGGAGTGGCCGAGGTGGTGGTGGACGGGAAGCCGACCGTGGCCCCCACCCAGGAGTTTCTGAAGCCCGAGCCCCGGCCCAGACGGCCGGAGGAGCAGCGGCAATGACCTCCCCGAGACTTCCCCTGCTCCGCTCCGGGGAGCCGTCGCCCCGGCACCCGGAGGAGGCCGTGGCCGGCGAGGCCCTGAGCCCCGGTCGGCGCGCCTTTTTGCGCACCGCCGCCGCCGGCGCCGCCATGGCGGCACTCTCGAGCTGCGGCACGGGCGTGGAGGAGTTCTTTCAGAAGCACTTCAAGGAGCTGAAGCCCGACGAGCTGGCCCGGGTGCTCGCCCGGATCGAGCGCCGCAACCGGGAGCGCTTCGGCCGGGACACGAAGGTCGGGGCGGAAGGCCCCAGAGCGGGGGTCTTCTTCGGGTACGGGCTCGACATCTCCCGCTGCGTGGGGTGCCGGCGGTGCGTCTACGCCTGCGTGCGGGAGAACAACCAGTCTCGCCGCCACCCCCAGATCCACTGGATCCAGGTGCTGGAGATGGAGAAGGAGCACGGGGTGGACCTCTCCCACGCCGACCTCTACTACGAGGCGGACGCGGTGCCGCGGCCGGGCAAGTTCTACTTCCCGGTGCAGTGCCAACAGTGCCGGAACCCGCCCTGCGTGAGGACCTGCCCGACGGGAGCCACCTGGAAGGAGCCGGACGGCATCGTGGTCATCGACTACAACTGGTGCATCGGTTGCCGCTGCTGCATGTCGGCCTGCCCCTACGGCGCGCGGCACTTCAACTGGGCCAACCCCACCCTTGCCGCCGAGGAGCTCAACCCCGACGAACACTACCTCGGGAACCGCCCGCGCCCCAAGGGAGTGGTCGAGAAGTGCACCTTCTGCATCCAGCGCACGCGGCGAGGCCGCTACCCTGCCTGCGTCGAGGTCTGTCCGGTGGGCGCCCGGAAGTTCGGAAACCTGCTCGACCCGGAGAGCGAGATCCGCAGGGTGATGGAGACGAAGCGCGTCTTCGTCTTCAAGGAGGAGCTCGCCACCCAGCCGCAGTTCTACTATTTCTACGCGACCTGAGGCGACCATGTCCGGCGTCACCGAGTTCTTGAGGGGCTGCCTGCGCGAGGTCACCACCGGCAATAGGAGCTACTGGGCGTGGATCGGGTTCCTGCTCGCGGCCATCGCGGTGGGGATCGCCGCCTACTCCGTCCAGGCCGGGGCGGGGCTCATCGCCACCAACATGCGCGACGACGTCTCCTGGGCCTTCTACGTGGGGAACTTCACCTTCCTCGTGGGGGTGGCGGCGGCCGCGGTGCTCCTCGTCGTTCCCGCCTACGTCTATCAGTGGAAGCCCATCAAGGAGGTGGCGGTCCTGGGGGAGCTATTGGCGGTGAGCGCCCTCATCATGTGCCTGCTCTTCATCCTCGTGGACATGGGACACCCGGACCGGTTCCTGCACATCGTGCCCATCATCGGCTCGCCCAATTGGCCGAGCTCGATGCTGACCTGGGACGCGCTGGTCTTGAACGCCTATCTGCTGCTCAACCTCGTGCTCGTCCTCTACCTGCTCTTCAAGACCTACCGGGGACAGCCCTACAACGTGCGGGTGTTCTTGCCCCTCGTCCTGCTCTCCATCCCGATGGCCATCTCCACCCACACCGTCACCGCCTTCCTCTACAACGGCATGGCGGCGCGGCCGTACTGGAACGCCTCCATCCTCGCCCCGCGCTTCATCGCCTCGGCCTTCTGCTCGGGGCCGTCAGTCATGATCATCCTCTTCCAGGTGCTGCGAAGGGCCTTCCGGTTCGACATCAAGGACGAGGCCATCTGGAAGATCGCCGAGCTCATGGCCTATGCCATGTTCCTGAACCTCTTCCTCCTCGGTGCTGAGCTCTTCAAGGAGTACTACTCGGCCACCGAGCACCTGCTCTACACCAAGTACTACTGGCAGGGGATCGGGGGGCACCGGACCCTCGTCCCTTACGCCTGGCTGTCGCTCGCCTCTAGCGTGGTCGCCTTCGTCCTCTTCCTCGTCCCCCGGACGCGCCGGCGGTTTGTCACCCTCAACCTTGGGTGCCTGCTCATCTGGGCGGGCGTGTACATCGAAAAGGGCATGGGCCTCATCATCCCCGGGTTCACGCCCTCCACCCTGGGGCAGATCTACCCGTACGCGCCCACCGCGGTGGAATGGGGCATCGCCGCCGGCGTGTTCGGGGTGGGGTTCCTGGTCTTCACCGTTCTCGTGAAGATCGCGGTCCCCATCCTCGTCGGTACCTTCAGGGCTCCGGAACGCGCCCAAGGGTCCGAACCCTCGCACGCCGCCGGGGCTCCCACGCCGTAAGCCACCCCACGGAGGAGACCAATCGACATGAAGCGCCTCGCCATCGCCGCCCTACTCGCCATCGCCGCCGCCGCCGCTCGCGCCGACGACGCAGCCGCGCTGTTCCAGGCCAAGTGCAAGATCTGCCACGGACCCGACGGCAAGGGGGCCCCGGCCGGCCTGAAGATGGGCGTGAAAGACCTCACCGCCTCCAAGATCTCCACCGCCGACGCCGCCAAGGTCATCCAGGACGGCAAGGGGAAGATGACCCCCTTCAAGGGCAAGCTCACCGACGCCGAGATCCAGGCGCTCGCCGCGTACGTGGCCGGCGGCCTGAAATAGGCGGGAGGGCACCAGGGGCCGGCCCCGGAGGCGACCGGCCGTCCCCCGCGCCGGATCGCGCAGCCCC
This sequence comes from Anaeromyxobacter sp., assembly GCA_035686075.1. Classification (GTDB taxonomy): domain Bacteria; phylum Myxococcota; class Myxococcia; order Myxococcales; family Anaeromyxobacteraceae; genus Anaeromyxobacter. The sequence goes on along the minus strand of DASRZU010000024.1, from coordinate 29,507 downwards.
GTTGCTCAGTCTCCCCGAGACCGCCTCGGACCCCGTCCCGGCCTCCCCCCCGCGCCCGCGCCCCGCCGCTCTCGACGGGGCGCGGGCCATGGGCGTCGTCGCCATGGTGGTCGGGCACACCTTGGACGCCGTCCTCGCCCCCGCGGCTCGCATCTCCCCGGGCATGGTCCAGTACTGGCACGCTCGCGGGCTCACCGCCCCGCTGTTCATGCTGGTGTCCGGATGGGCGGTCACCCCCTCGCCATCGCCCGCGTATCCGATGCACGGACCCCGGCGAGTAACCGATGCACGGGCGGCGCCCAAGGCTCGGCCATCCCTCGCGGACGGCTCGGCCGGGTGGCGCTCCTCTTCGTGCTCGGGTACCTGCTTCGCTGGCCGGGTTGGGGGTTCGGGCCGCTCGTCGCGGGCGATCGCGAGGTCCGGGCTCACTTTCTCGCCTTCGACGCGCTCCAGTGCATCGCCGCGGCATTGCTCGTCGCCTCGCTCGTCTAGGCCCTTCCGAAGCGCCCGATCAAGGTGGTCCTCCTGGTAGCGCTTTCGCTCTCCGCCGTCCTGGGCGGTCGGGCCGCGGCCGAGGGGGCGGGTCCGCCGGCCTGAGGCCGGCGTTCCCGGGATCGCCCTTGCCCAGTTGTTCGGCGGAACCTCGCCGTTCCCGGTCGTGCCCTGGGCCGACTACTTCTTCTCGGGGACCCTCGCCGGCCTGCTCGTCCCGGCGGACCGCCGTGGGGCCCTCCGCCTCGGTGCCGCGGGCGCCACCCTGGTCGCGGTCAGCTGGCACTGGCACGGGGTCGGCGGTCGCCCTCCGGTCGTTCGGGTCCTCTTCTTTTTCCGCACCGGCTCGGTGCTCACCATCCTCGCCGGGCTCGAGCTCGTTCCGTCCGCCCCTTCGGCGCGCGCGGCGCCGCTCCGGCGAAGCTCACTCGGCGTGTACCACTTGCCGATCGTCTACCGGTGGTCCTCTTCTCCCGGGTTGTGGTGGCGGGTCGGGCCCCTGCTCGGAGCGGGGGCGGCCCTCGGGGTCGCGCTCGCGGTCCTCCTCGCGAGCTACCTCGCCGCCCGGGCGCTCGGGGCGCTCGTCCGGCTCGCGGGGCGAAAGGCGCGGGGGCTCTAGGACCCTGAGGCGAGAAGGGCGTCGGCGGCGCGGTCGGCGACCGAGGCGAGGAACTCGATGGCCCGGGCCTCCGCCCAGTAGAAGGGCCGGAGCGGCCCCCCCGAGACGAATCCCACGTGGCCGCCGGCCGGCGTAGCGAGGAGGGTGACGAACGGGTTCGCCCCGGCCTCCTCGAAGGGGAGGCTGTCGGAGGGGACGAGAGGGTCGTCGAGCGCAGAGATCGCGAGGAGAGGCCGCCTGACCCCGGCCACGAAGCCGCGCGAGGAGCTGCGCGCATAGTAGTCCTCGGCCGACCCGAAGCCGTGGAGCGGGGCGGTGACCGTCCCGTCGAAGGCCCGGAACGTCCCCGACCCGCGAACCGCACCCTCGTCGAGGAGCCCCGGGAAGCGGCGGAGGAGGAGGAGCGCCTTCCTCCGCAGCCCGCGGAGGAACCGCTCCCGGTACACCCGGTTCCAGAAGCCCGGTCCATCGAGCGCTGCGGCGCAGCGGGCGAGGTCGAAGGGGACCGAGATCACTGCCGCACCGGCCACCTCGCCAGGCAGTCGGTCCTTGCGTTCCCCCAGGTACTTCACGACGACGTTCCCGCCCAGGGAGAACCCGCACAAGAGCAAAGGGCGCCCGGGCCGCTCGGCGGCGACCCGGTCGACCACGAGCGCGAGGTCGCCGGTCTCGCCCGAGTGGTAGAGGCGAGGGAGGCGGTTCTGCGAGCCCGAGCAGCCCCGGAAGTTCAGCGCCAGGACGCCCATGCCTCGCGCCCTCGCCCTCGCCACGAGCCCCCGGACGTAGGCGGCGCGCGACGAGCCCTCGAGCCCGTGGCAGACGAGCAGGAGGGGAGCGCGGGGCGAAGGGCCCGCCAGCCGGTCGACGTCGAGGAAGTCCCCGTCGGGGAGCTCCCAGCGCTCCCGGTCGAGGCGGGGTCGCGGCCAGGGCCTCAGGACGGCGCCGAAGACCGTCATGGCGTTCGGTCCCTTGAGCCAGCGTGCGGGCCGGTAGTCCATCACCGTCAGGAGAACTGCGGATGGGCGCGTAGGCGCGCCAGGGCATCCGGGGGTGCATCGGGGGGAAGCGGCGCCGCCGATCGCGACACCCGCAGGAGCCAGCGGGCGCCCAGGGGGCTAGAGAGCAGCGATGGACGGGTGGCGGCGGCGGTGGTCTCCCGCTTTTGCCCACTCCCTGCCCCCGCCCCCACGAAGAACCCGGCCAAGAGCAACGCCGCCCGGACCGAGGTGGCGGTGCTGTAGGTGTACAGGGCCGCGGCGGGCCCGCAGCGCTGCCTGAGGGAGGCGAAGGTCGAGCAGCTCCAGAGGGCCGGGTCCGCCCGCGGGCTGAACGGGTCCCAGAACACGAGGTCGGCCTCGGCGGGGGCCAGGGCGAGCGTCTCGGGGAGGTCGCCTCGCACGAGCGACCAGCGGATCCGCTCCTCCTCGTGAACCCCCCTCGCGGCGAGGGCGCGAAGGGCGGCCACCTCGGCGGAGGAGAAGCGAAGCGCCGCCGCCCCTTCGTCGGAGACGGCCAACTCGACCGCGCCGAGCTCCCGCTCGACGTCCGATCCAAGGGCATGCTGCATCGCGATCGAGCTCTCGGGCGAGAGGAGGTGCCGACGCCGATCGAGGTAGCTCTCGAAGGAGGCGCCCTCCTCGCAGAGGGAACGGTCGCCGGCCAGGGAGAAGATCTGGAAGCCGCCCGAGTCGGTGAGGACGGGACCGTCCCAGGCCATGAACCGATGGATGCCCCCCAGCGCCCGGGCCTCCGGCCCTGGCCGGAGCAGGAGGTGATAGGTGTTGCCGAGGATGATCTGGGCCCCCAGGGCCCGCAGGTCGGCGGCGGTGAGCCCGGTCACGGTGGCCCGGGTGCCCACCGGCATGAAGCAGGGGGTCTCCACCGCGCCGTGCCTCGTGAGGAGGGTACCGCGGCGGGCGGCGCTCCCTGGCTGGGGCCTCGAGGGGTGGAGCTGGAACGACACGGGCGGAGGTGTACGTCGGAAGTCCGCCCCGGTAAAGGCCATCGCCCCTGGGGCCCGAGCGTGCCGGGCGCGATCCGCCCGGACTTCACACCTTGTACCGACTCACCGCCTCGGAAAGCCGCTTCGACATGGTCGAGAGGGAGGCCGACCCCTGCTCGATGACCCTTGTCCCCTCCGCACTCTCGTTCATCACCGCGGACAGCTCCGACACCGCGGTCACGATCTGCTCGACCCCGATGGTCTGCTGCCGCGAGTTGGCCGCGATCTGCCGGGCGGCGAGGGCCGAGTCCTTGATCACGAGGGCCAACCCCTCGATCGCTTCGCCCGCGCTCTTGGAGAGCTGCATGGCCGCCCGGGCGCGCTTGGCGCCCTCCTCGGTGGCGGAGGAGGCGTCGCGGGCGCCGCGCTGGATCTCCTGGAGGATGGATCGGACCTGAACCGCCGCCTGCTTCGATTGCTCGGCGAGGTTCCTCATCTCCAGGGCGACCACCGAGAAGCCCCGGCCGTGGTCGCCCGCCTTGGAGGCCTCGATGGAGGCGTTCAGCGCGAGCAGGTTGGACTGCTCGGCGAGGTCCTTCACCGAGGCGATGATCTCCCCCACCTGCTGGGTGCGCTCGGAGAGGTGAGTCACGGTCGCCGCGATGCGGGTCACCTGCTCGCCGAGCGCGGCGCTGGACTTCACCGCCTCCTCCACCGTGGAGAGGCCTGCCCGGGAAAGGTCGTCGGAGCGCTGCGTGATCTCGATCACCGAGTTGGCCTGCTCGTTGGCCTGCCTCGAGGTCTGCGCGATCTGCGAGGCGGTGGTGGTGGTCTCGTTCAGGGCGGCGGCTTGCTGTGCGCTCATCGCCGCGAGGCGCGCCACGCTGGACTTGATCTCGCCGGCACCGCGCTCGGTGGTGATCGAGGTCTGCGACAGCTCCTCGATGAACTGCTTCAGGTTCCGGCAAGCCTGAAAGAAGCTCTCGGCCAGGTCGGCGAGCTCCCCCCGGGCCTTCACCCGGGCCTCGGAGAGCCGGGAGAGGTCCCCGGCCGCGACCGATCGCGCAAAGTCCCGGAGCTCGACGACCGGCCCGACGACGAGACCGGCGACGCCGAAGGCGATGAGGGAGGAGACGAGGACGGCCAAGACCCCGGCGAACACCGCCAAGGGCCCGGGGCCCCCCCTGGCCAGGGCCTCGACGAGGAGGACGGTCGCGCTCGTGGTGCAGGCGACGAGCGAAGTGAGGTGAAAACGCCAGGAAAGCCGCCGCCCCGGGGACCGTTCCATGGCCGACTATTACCAGGGACGAGCTCACCCTGGAATTCGCCGCCGCAGGGGTCGAGGTGCGCGGCGGGAACACACCCCACCTTTTGGGACCTTCCGGATATCGCGTCCTTTTCTCGGTCCGATGGCCGAGCGCTCCCGGAAGACACGAGGCCTTGAGGGGCGAAAGCCCAAAGCCCGGTCGCGCAAACCGCCCCTGGCTCGTGCGAGAGCGGAAAGGGCTTTGTGATGGACGGGGCCCAAGCCCGAGGAAAAAGGGCCGCCGAAAGGGACGGCGTACCCCGAAACCCGGCCCTGCCCGGGGGAGGGTGGGCGAGCGGGGCGGTGCGGAAGGAACACCCTCTCCTCTGGGGTTGCGCCTGCCGCCCGCCGGTGCCGCCCGTTCTCGGTATGCCGCACCGCGGCGACGTTGCTAGAATTTTCGTCGTGATGCACCTCGGGTTGGTCATGACCGGAGGTGGAGCCCGATCGGCCTATCAGGTGGGCGCGGTCCGGGCGATCGCGCAGATCCTCCCGCCCGGGCCGATGCCCTTCGACGTCATCACCGGCATCAGCGCCGGGGCGATCAACTGCGTGGCGCTGGCGAGCGGCGCGGAGGACTTCCGGGCCACGACCGAGGCCCTCGCGAAGATCTGGCTCTCCCTCTCGCCCGACCGCGTCTACCGGACGGGCGCGCTCGGGCTGGCGCGCATCGGGACCCGGTGGATCCTCGATCTTTCCGCAGGAGGGCTTCTCGGCCGGAGCGGGATCAACTACCTCCTCGACCCCAAGCCGCTGCGCGAGCTCCTGGAACGGGAGATCCCCATGCGCCGCGTGCGTCGGAACCTCCGGGCGGGGCGGCTCCGCGGCGTCGCGGTCTCGGCCACGAACTACCATACGGCCGCAGGGGTGACGTTCTTCGAGGGGTCGCCGGAAATAAGGCCCTGGACCCGCGTTACCCGCCTTGGCACCCGGGCCCGCCTCACCCTCGACCACGTCATGGCCTCGGCGGCGATCCCGGTCTTCTTCCCTCCGGTTCTGCTCGGCGGGACCTTCTACGGGGACGGCTGCGTGCGGATGAGCTACCCCATGAGCCCGGCCATCCACCTGGGCGCCGATCGCATCCTGGCCATCAGCGTTCGCTACCTGCATCAGCCCGACGAGACCATGGTCGCCCAGAGCGCCGACCACCCCGACCGGATTCCGGTGGGCGAGATCGCCGGCGTGCTGCTCAACTCGGTCTTCCTCGACTCGCTCGACTCCGATCACGAACGGCTGCAGCGCATCAACCGGACCCTGGCGCTCGTTCCCCGAGAGCGGCTCAGCCGGGGGGAGGCGGACGTGCGGAACATCCCGGCCCTCGTCCTGCGACCGTCGCAGGACCTGGGACGGCTTGCGGCGGACGAATACGCTCGCTTCCCGGCCATGCTCCGCTACCTGCTCCGGGGAATCGGCGCGACCGGAAACGCGGGAGAGGACCTGCTGAGCTACCTGGCGTTCGAGTCGGTCTACATCCGGAGGGCCATGGACCTCGGCTACTCCGACACCATGGAGCGCCGGGGGGAAGTGGAAGCGTTCGCTTGCGGAGCGCCGGTGGTGGAGGCCCGGGACGTGGTGGCGAGCTAGCCCAGGCCTCGGGTATCCAAGGCGGTCATCCCGCGCCTCCTCCCGTGCGGCGCGGGATGAGCGCCGGGGAGGCGGTACGCCAGGCCGTGGCGGCGAGCACCACCGCGCCGCCCGCGATCGCCCAGGGCCCGGGGCGCTCCCCCACGATGAGGAAGGTCCAGATCGGGTTCAGCACCGGCTCGAGCAGGACGAGGAGCGACGCCTCGAGCGCCGGAACGGCGGCGATCCCGTGCGCGAAGCAGAGGTACGCGAGGCCGAGCTGGAAGATGCCCAGGTAGGCGAGCAGCGCCAGATCGAGGAGCCGGGCGGGCGGGCCCGAGCGCCAGAGGGGCAAGACCAGGGCGGCGGCGAAGAGATTCCCCAGGACCAGGGCCGCCGGGCCGTCGTCCCGTGCGAGCCGGAGCCCGATGATGCAGAGCGCGAACGCGAGGCCGGAGGCCAGGGCGACCAGGTTTCCGGCGAACTGCCCGGGGGAGAGTTCGTCGAAGAAGAAGAGCGCCAGCCCAGCGGCGTACACCGGGATGGCGAGCAGCTGCCCCCTCGAGGCGCGCTCGGAGAGGAGCGCGGGGGAGAGGAGGAGCACCCACAGCGGGGCGCTGTCCTGGATGAAGATGGCGTTCGCCGCGGTGGTGAGCTTGTTGGCGATGGCGAAGAGGATCACGGTGGCGGCATACCCGCCCACGGCCAGCGCCACGCGAGGCTTCGGGCGCCGCCGCGCCGCTGGCATGGCGGCGAAGAGGAAGAGCCCCGCCACGAGCGATCGGCCCCCCGCGATCTGCAGGCCGGACAGGCCGCAGACCTTCATGGCCGCCCCGGCGGTCGACCACAGCGCCGCGGCGGCGAGCAGGAGCAGGCGGCTCTTCAGCATGGCGCGCAGTGTACCCGCATTCCCCGCGGCCGAGGATCTTCGCAGGTCCCATGGGCCGGCCCTTCCGATCCTCCGCCTCCGGACCGGGCCCGGCGGAAGGGGCCCGCCGTTCACCGCCGGATGATGAGGCTAGAGAGCAGGCTAAAGGCGCGTGATCGGCTCTCTAGGCGGTGACCCACTCGCGGAGCACCCGGTCGATCTGCTCCTCGGAGAGCTCGCCCGCGTCGGCCAGCTCCTTGATCCGCCGGGTGATGGCGCGCAGCTCCGACTCGCCGAAGGTGATCCCCATCTCCCGAGCCCGGTAGGCGATGGCGTGTCGACCGGTGAGGCGGCTGCCGAGGATGAGCTTGCGGGAGAGCCCGAACGCCTCGGGGGGGATGATCTCGTAGGCCCCGGGGTTGGTCATCATCGCCTTGAGGTGCATGCCGGCCTTGTGGGCGAAGGCGGTCTCTCCGGTGACGATGTTGTTGAACGGGACCTCCACCCCCACGACCCGGGCCACGAGCCGCTCCAACTCCCGGAGCTGGCCCACCCGATACCGCTCGGAGACCGCCTGGGGCTCGAGGGAGAACATGCGGGCGATGAACCCGCCGAGCGGCGTGATCCCCACCCGCTCGCCGATGCCCAGGACCGACACGTCCACATGGCTCGCCCCGGCGCTCACCGCCTCGTAGGCGTTGGCGATGGCGCAACCGGTGTCGTTGTGGCCATGGAAGCCCACGTCGCAGCGCACCTCCCGCCGGACCTCGTGGACAAGGGCGAAGACCTGGCGCGGGGTCGCGATCCCCACCGTGTCGGTCACGTGGACCCGGTGGACCCCCAGGCGATCGGCCGCCCGGTACACCGCCATCAGATCCGAGACGTCGCTCCGGAAGGCGTCTTCGGCGGAGAAGCGGACCTCGAGCCCGCTCCGGAGCGCCCACTCGATGGGGGGTCCCATGAGGTCGATGATCTGCTGGATCGATCGGCCGTGGGACGATTCCCGGAGGATGCGGCTCGTCGCGAAGAGCAGGCCGATCCCGCGAACCCCGGTGTCGACCGCCACCCGGACGTCGTCCAGCACGCAGCGGGAATGGGTGATGACGCGGGAGGCGAGGCCCAGCTTCATGAGCTGGATGGCGTCCCGCTGCGACTGGGGCGAGGCCGCCGGGCTCGTGACCTCGATGTACTCGACCCCGAAGGTGTCGAGCGCCCGGGCGATCTCCAGCTTGTCCTCCGTCCGGAACGAGGCCTTCGAGAACTGCTCGCCCTCGCGCAGGGTCGTGTCGATGAGTTTCCAGGCGGATGAGAGCATGGCTAGAAGGGGAAGAGGTCGAGCTGGAGGTCCCGGACCAGACCGCCGGAGGTGGGATCCGTCCTGAACCCGAACCGACGCAGGTAGTCGGGCTGGAAGAAGCCCGTCTCGAGGCGCTTCATCCCGCGGGCCCGGAGCCGCCGGATGAAGACCCGCATGAGCCCGTCGGACACCCCCTTGCCCCGGTGCTTCCGGGCGACCGTCACCTTCTCCATGTTGACCCGGTCCGGCGCCACCTGCCGGTAGAACAAGCCGCCGATCACCGTGTCCCGCGGGTCGAGACACAGGAGGAACTCGTGCTCGGCCGAGAAGGTGACCTGGAGGTTCGACTCGTGGAAGAGGTGGAGGAGCCTCGCCACCTCGCGGGGCGAGACGGGGCCCCGGACGGTGTATCGCTCGCCGCTCTCGTCGGTCAGGGCCACCACCACCTCGGTCACGAAGTGCCCCCCGGAGGGCATCGAGATCAGGGCCACCTCGTCGGTCGGGGCCAGGTAGCGGTAGGTCATCCGGGCCAAGAAATAGTCCTCCTCGCCGGTGGGGTGGGCCGCGCCCCGCACCGCGGCGACCTGGGCCTCGAGGTCGAGGTCGCCCGCCGCTCGCCCCCGGGCCTGGTGCACCAACCGGTCGAGGGCGGCCCCGAGCTCGGGTCGGGCGCTCGCGAACACGGTGTGCCGGAAGAAGCGGACCCGCGTGTCGGGCCACGCCGCCTCCACCTCGGAAAGCCGATAGGTCCCCCACAGCTCGCCCAGCATCTTTCCCTGCGCCTCGACGGTGGGTTGTGGGTTCACCTCCAGCCAGCGGCGGTACCTCCGCGCCGCGAAATGGACCCGGTGGGGCGTGAAGCCGGTTGTTCGCAGCTGCTCGAGGAACGCCTGGATGGGCAAGGCGCGTGGGGAGGTGGGGGCGGCCTGCTCGAGGAGCGAAAGGCCGCGGTCCAGGCCGACCGCCTCCACCGTGGCGGCAAGCAGCGTTCGATCGTCCGCCTCCTCGGCGAGCTCGGGGCGGACCGAATGGACCCGGTCGATGAACGCCCGCTGGAAGCGGTCCAGGACCTCGTCGATCGACGCGCAGGGGGACCGGTCCGAGACGGAGACCAGCCGGGCCCCGGTCTGATAGTCGTGGGAGGGGACGATGAAGGCGGCCGGAGCCGGCTCCCGCAGGGCGAGCCGCCTCTGGCTCCGGTCCCAGAAGCGCACGTGGAGCTCGGCCGCGCTCCAGACCAAGAACGGCCAGAGGGAGCGGAGCCGAGCCGACTCCCCCTGGCGCAAGAGCTTCGCGACCTGGCGCTCCACGTCCTCGCCCGGGATGAACTCCTCGGTGAAGATCCCCCACTCGGCGAAGTACCCGCCGAACTGCTCCACCAGGGGCGGGGGAGCTCCGGCGGCCAGTAGCCAGGCGACCTCTTGGCGGAGCGCGGCGTAGTTCATCTGCTCGGCGACGTTGATGGCGAGGTCGAACACCTCGCGGGCACGGGTCCGTACCGAGAGCCGGTAGACGGCCTTGCCATGCTCGCGCCCCAGCAGGGAGACCGAGGCGCCCCCGGGAGGGATGTCACCCAGGGAGAGGAGCACGCCCCGGCCCAGGAGGAACACCGAGGCGCGCACGATGGTGTTGTCTTCAAGCGCCTGGAGCAGGTGGGTTCGGGCCTCGGCCGGGATCGCCTCGTCGAACACGAGGACGTCCTTCCAGCCGTATTCCGAACCGGTCTGCGGATCGATGGCGAGGCGCAGGTTCGGGCCCACCCAGGCCGCGAAGCCGCGCCGGAGGCGATCCATCTCCTCGCCCGCCCGAGCGGCCAGCTCCGGGTCATCGTGGAGGGCGAGACGCGCGAGCGGGACGCGCACCCGGGCGAAGTAGACCGGGTGGGCGATGGCGCAGGCGGTGAGGAGCCGCATGGTCCCGATGAGGAGCCGGCGGTCCGACGGGTCGGCCGGGGCGACGTCGCCCCTCGCCGAGGAGAGGCGCGTCAAGAGAACCTGGACCTGCGGATCGGCGAGGCCCCGCTCCCCCAGATCCGCGAGGTCCTCGTCGCGCAGGGCGATGGCGCCGAGCCGGTCCAAGAAGAGCCGCAGCGTGGCGAGGGTCTCGGGGGGCTCCTCGTTGGCGAGAAGGACCCGGAAGGCGCGGCGGCGGACGTCCTCGTCGGGAGCGTCCGCGGCACGCCGGAGGAGGGCGCGGCACAAGACCCCCTGGTCGCTCTGCGCGGCGGCCAGCCCGATGTGGAGGTGGCTGATGGCCCGCCGAGCCTCGGGCCTCTCCGCCCGGAGGAGCTCGCCCGCCGCGTGGATCGAGGCGAAGCTCACCTCCCCGTCGATCGCCTCGAGGAGCGCCGGGATGCGCTCGGGGTCGGGCGGCGACCACAGCCGGGGATCGATCTGCAGGTCCCCCCTCGTCGCCTTGCGCTTGCGGGCCACGAGCGACAGGAACGCCTCGTCCCCCAGAAAGCGACGCAAGGGCTCGTTCCCCACCCACAGCGCCGGTCGGGAGAGCAACGCGCCCAGGTCGACCACGCTGCCCTCGCTCAGGTAAGCGAGGTCGCCCACCCGCAGCGCGCCAGGAGCGGCTGGGTCGGCTTCCACCCTGAGGGTGCGCCCCCCGGCCCGGAGCAGGGAGCCCTGGAACGAGACCTCGTGCTGGAGCACCGAGAGCTCGCGGAGCACCCAGTTCGGGATCCGGAGGAACCGGCCGTCCACGGCCAGGGCCAGATGGCGCTGCTCGTACATCCGGTCGATGAGCTCCTTCCAGTTCGCTTCCACCACCTCTCGCCGGAAGCTCCCCTTGTGCGTGAGCTCCCCGTGCTCCTCGTCGAGGGCGCGCGGGAGGACCTGGAAGGCCACCACCCGCTCGAAGGGGGCGAGAAAACGGTTCGCGCTCGCGACCAGGGACGAGAGCAGCTCCGTCAGCTCTCCCGGGACCCGCCCCTGCGCCGCCCGGGGGCTGGGCCACACGAGGAGCGTGTTGTACTCCCGGTGATCGCCGACCAGGAAGGACTGCGCCACGGCGTCGAAGTCGCGGAACAGGTTCTCGACGCGCTGGGGCGCGATCGTCTGTCCCTGCCGGTTCTTGTAGATCTCTTTCTTGCGCCCGGTGATGGTCCAGTGGCCGTCCGGACTCTCCACGAAGAGGTCCTCGGTGTGGAACCATCCCTCCCGGTCGATGCCCTGCTCGCCGTCCGCCGGCCGGAAGTATCCGGGGGAGACGTAGGGACCCCGGATGAGGAGCTCGCCATCCTCGGCGCGGCGGCACTCGACCCCGGGCAGCGGCTTTCCCACGGAGTCATCGAGGTAGCGGCCCGGAGGGGTCATGGTCACGCCCCCGGTCGCCTCGGTCATTCCGTACCCGGAGCAGAGCTCGGTCCCGGCGGAGTGAAAGGCGTGGAACACCGCCGGGTCCAGGTAGCCGGCCGCCGAGAGGCCGTAGCGGAGCCGGCCGCCGGTGATCTCGCGGAGGTGGGAGGAGAGCTCATCGGGGTCGTCCGAGGCCGCTTCCCAGATCGCCGCCTCGTGCAGCTCCATCCACTTCTTCGGGACCGAGATGAAGATCGTGGGGCGCACCTGGCGGAAGTCCTCGAGGAGGGACGCCTGGGAGGTGGAGCGAGCGAACACGTAGGTGGCCCCCCACCACAGGGTCCCGAGGAGCTCCAGCCACCGGCCGAAGGTGTGGTAGAGGGGCAGGTAGCAGAGGAAGACATCGCCCTCGCCGATCTCCCCCAGGGCGAACCCGCGGCACAGGCGCTTGGAGACGATGTTCCGGTGGGTGAACATGATGCCCTTGGGCCGACCGGTCGTGCCCGAGGTGTACATCACGGTGGCGAGGTGGTCTGCCCTCACCGCGGCCACCCGGGCGGCCCGCGTCGACTCGTCCACGCTCGCTCCCTGATCGACCATCTGGTCCAGGGAGAGGAGGCCGTGGCGTTCGGCGGCCGCACGGGAGAAGACCACGATCTCCTCGAGGTCGGGGAGGAGCGGCAGCGAGGGCAGCACCTTGGCGAGCTGCTCCTCGTCCGAGGACAGGAGCACCTTGGCCCGGGAGTGCCTCAGCATGTAGACGATCTGCTCCGCCACCGCGTTCGCGGGGAGGGGAAAGTCGACGATACCCGAGGAGAGGCAGGCGAGGTCGCAGAGGGCCGCCTCCAGGCAGTTCTCGGAGAGGATGGCCACCGAGACCTCGCTCCCGCCCAGAGCCAGGATCCCTCGGGCCAGGGCCCGCGTGCGACGGGCCACGTCGGCGATGGTGAGCTCGGAGGCCTCCGCCCCGAGGAGCCGCATGGCCACGGTCTTCGGCTCGGTCTCCTCGCGCGAACGCAGGACGTCGGCCACGGTCACCTCGGCGCGCGAGAGGGCCGGGAGAAGGATCGACAGCCAGCCGTTCACCTGCTCGGGGCGAAGCTGCCGGGTGAAGAACCGGCGCCGGACCGTGTCGAGGAGGGCGAGGATGATCCTTCGGGCCGGGTCGGCCCCCCCTCCCGAGAGTCGGCCCAGGACCGCACCGACGAGCTCCCCCACCTCGACCTGGTCGTCCGGGCGGATCTCCCCGAGCGCCTCGCGGGTCACGTCGAAAAGCGCTGCGGCGTTCTCCCCGGACGCCCAGCGGGAGCAAAGATGGGTGAGCGAGGATTCCTGTGCGAGCTCAAGCATGAGCAAGGGCCAAGAAACCACGGTTGTGGCCGGCGTGTCGATCTAACGGCGACCCCGCGCAAAGGCCCCGCTCCCGCCCGCTCTGCCCGACGGGCGCAAGGGGGGAGAGGGGACCCTCCCGCGTCGGGGCCAGGCACCCTGGTCGGGGCGGGGGGGACGGAACGCCGCAATCCCCGGTACTGCGGCGCGAGCCCGCCCCCGCCCTTACGGAAGAACGGACAGGGGAGGGCGAGATGAGACTGGCGCTGGCCGCCGACCATGCGGGGTTTCGCCTGAAGGACGCGCTCGCCGCGCACCTTCGGGCGGGGGGCCACGAGGTGCTCGACCTCGGCGCTCACGACGAGTCCCCGAGCGACTACCCGGACTTCGCCGAGGCGATCGGCAACACCCTGGCCCGGGGCGAGGCGGAACGTGGGATCCTCGTGTGCGGGTCCGGGGTGGGGGCGGTGGCCGCCGCCAACAAGATGCCGGGGATCCTGGCCGGCCTGTGCCACGATACCTACTCGGCACATCAGGGGGTGGAGCACGACCAGATGAACGTGCTCGCGCTCGGGGCCCGGGTCGTGGGGGAGGCGCTCGCCGCGGAGATCGTGGAGGCCTTCTCCGCCGCTGCCTTCGACGGGATCCCGCGCCACCTGCGGCGGGTGGAGAAGGTCCGGGCCCTCGAGGCGCGGCTGGCGCGGCGAGAACGGGGCACATGAGCGAGGAGTGGGCCATGAAGGAGCTTCACCCGGTCGATTCCTGCGCGTTCGTGGTCTTCGGGGCGATGGGCGATCTCACCAAGCGAAAGCTCCTCCCCTCCCTCTACAACCTGCGGGCGAACGGGCTGCTTCCGAAGAACGTGGCCATCGTGGGCGTGGCCCGGCGGCCCCTCGACAACAACGGCTACCGCGAGTACGCGAACCAGGTCCTCCGAGAGTTCGCCACCCGCCCGGTCGAGGACAAGGTCTGGGCGGACTACCTGGAGCGCATCCACTACGTGAAGGGGGACTTCGAGGACCCGGCCACCTATCGGGGTGTGGCCGACGCGCTCGCCCATGCCACCCAGGTCCACGGGACCTCGAACAACGCCGTCTTCTACCTCGCCACCCCTCCCGACGAGTTCGGGATCATCGTTCGCGGGCTGGGGGCTGCGGGGCTGACCCGCGAGGAGAAGGGCTTTCGCCGGCTGGTGATCGAGAAGCCCTTCGGCCACGACCTGGAGTCGGCCCTGGCCCTGAACCGGGAGCTCACCGCCATCCTGCGGGAGGATCAGATCTACCGGATCGACCACTACCTCGGTAAGGAGACGGTCCAGAACCTCCTCGTCTTCCGCTTCGCCAACGGCATCTTCGAGCCGATCTGGAACCGCCGCTACGTGGACAGCGTCCAGATCACGGTCGCCGAGGAGCTGGGGGTGGAGGGGCGGGGGGACTACTACGACCGGGCCGGGGCCCTTCGGGACATGGTGCAGAGCCACATCTTCCAGCTCCTCACCCTCGTGGCGATGGAGCCCCCCTCCTCCCTGTCCGCCGAGGCGGTCCGCAACGAGAAGGTGAAGGTGCTCGAGGCTATCCGGCAGATGACGCCCGAGGAGGTGATCCAGCGCACGGTGCGCGGGCAGTACGGCGAGGGCGAGATCGACGGAAACCGGGTCGCGGCCTACCGGTCCGAGCCCAAGGTCTCGCCCGGCTCCCAGACCGAGACCTATGCCGCCCTGAGGCTCCAGGTGGAGAACTGGCGCTGGGCCAGCGTTCCCTTTTACCTCCGGTCCGGCAAACGGCTCGCGAGGCGCGACTCCCAGATCTCGATCCTCTTCAAGCGCCCCCCCTTGCTCCTCTTCCAGGAAGCGGGGCTCGAGCGGGTGGACCCGAACCGCCTCGACATCTTGGTCCAGCCGGACGAGGCCATCTCCATCTCCGTGCGCGCCAAGAAGCCGGGGGGGGACATCGAGCTCGAGCCGGTGAAGCTCGCCTTCAGCTACCGGGACTTTGGTCCCGTCCCCGCCTCGACCGGCTACGAGCGGCTCCTGCATGACGCCATCGCGGGCGACATGACCCTCTTCCACCGCGCCGACATGGTCGAGGCGAGCTGGCGGACCGTGGCGCCCATCCTGGACGTCTGGTCGACCCTGCCGGCCCGCGACTTTCCCAACTACCCCGCGGGGAGCTGGGGTCCCCAGGCTGCGACCGAGCTCCTCTCCCGGGAGGGCAGGCAGTGGGTGCATCCTGAGTGAGGGGAGCGCCCCGCGGGGTGCGCGGCCCGACCCAGGTGACGCTTTCACGCCGGTCGGGTGATCCCTAGCATGGGCCATGCGCGCCTTCCTCGCCCTGCTCTTGCCTCTCCTCGTCGTCCTGGGGCTTCTCGCCTGGGGGGCGAGCGAGGCGGTACAGCGCACCAGCCAACGCTGGTTCGAGCACGAGATGCAGACCCGGGCGGAGCTTCTCGTCGGGGGGGTCCGGGAGGCGGCGGCCGGAGCGCTTCGGCACGAGGACAGGACCCGCGCACGAAGGGTGCTCGCCGACCTCACCCGCGACGAGCGGGTGAGCGCGGCCGCCCTGTGCGACGCGGGAGGTGGCCTCTTGGCGAGCACGCCGACGCGGCCCGAGACCCTGGGTTGCAAGAGCGTGCGTGCCCGGGGGCCTGGCGAAGGCCCCCTGGGATCGGCGTGGTCGTTCGAGGCCCTGGGCGTGGACGGCCCGGTCCACGTGAGCGCCGTGCCGGTCGCGGACGCCGAGGGGCCCACCGGGTTCGCGGTGGTGCTCGAGGACACCGCCTGGGCGGCCCGGCGAGAGCGGCAGGTCCGGCTCTTCTTGTGGATGGCGTTCGGGGTGGTCGCGCTCGCCGCCGCCGCGGTCGCCACCGTGGCAGTGCAGTTCTCCTGGCGGTCCTGGACGCGCGAGGTCCGGCGGGCGCTCTGGGCGGCCCTCCCCCTCTCCGGCGCCGGGACCCCTCGCCCGCCTTTCGCCCGCCGCCAGTTCCAGCCGCTCGTCTCCGACGTCCGCGCTCTGGTCGCCGACCTCGTGGCGGAACAGGTGGAGGGGCGCGCCGGACTGTGGGGACCGGAGCGGCTCCGGGACGCCCTCGCCAAGCACCTGCCCGGGAGCGAGGTGATCGTCGTCGCCAACCGCGAGCCGTTCCAGCACGAGCGGGGGCCGGACGGAACCGTGTCCCTGGTCCACCCGGCGAGCGGCCTCGTCACCGCGCTCGAGCCGGTGATGGAAGCCTGCTCCGGGACCTGGATCGCCCACGGAGGCGGGGCGGCCGACCGCGAGTTCGTGGACGGACAGGGGCGACTCAGGGTCCCTCCCGGGAATCCCACCTACACCTTGCGGCGCGTGTGGCTCTCCCCCGAGGAGGAGCGGGGCTACTACTACGGGTTCTCGAACGAGGGCCTCTGGGCGCTCTGCCACCAGGCGCACACCCGACCGGTGTTCCGGAGCGAGGACTTCGCCAGCTACGAGGAGGTGAACGCCCGGTTCGCCGACGCCGTGGTCGAGGAGGCCCGCGGGCCGGACCCCGTGGTCCTCGTGCAGGACTATCACTTCGCACTCTTGCCCCGGATGATCCGCAAGCGGCTTCCGCGCGCCATCGTCGTGACCTTCTGGCACATCCCCTGGCCAGGCGGCGAGCGGTTCGAGGTGTGCCCGTTCGGCCCGGAGCTCCTGGAGGGGCTCCTCGGATCGAGCATCCTCGGCTTCCAGGTCCAGGCGCACTGCAACAACCTGCTCGAGTGCGTGGACCGGGCGCTCGAGGCCCGGATCGACCGGGAGCGCCAGAGCGTCGTCCTGGGGGGGGAGGAGACCCTGGTGCGCGCCTACCCCATCTCGGTGGACTGGCCCTCGCGCTGGGCGGAGAGCACGCCCCCCGTCCCCGAGTGCCGGGCGGAGCTCCTCCGGGAGCTGGGGCTGCCGCCCGACGCGCTCTTGGGGGTGGGCGTCGACCGGCTCGACTACACCAAGGGGATCGAGGAGCGCCTCCTCGCGGTCGAGAGGTTGCTCGACCGCTTCCCGCAGTTTCGGGGCCAGTTCACCTTCCTGCAGCTCGCCGCCCCAAGCCGCTCCCGCATCCCCCGCTACCAGGAGCTCGACCGGAGCGTGGAGGAACTGGCCGTCCGGATCAACGGACGGTTCGGCGCCGGCGGCTACCGGCCCATCGTGCTCCTGCGGGCGCACCACGAGCCGCCGGCCGTGTTCCGGGCCTATCGCGCCGCCGACCTCTGCTACGTCTCCTCCCTTCACGACGGGATGAACCTCGTCGCGAAGGAGTTCGTGGCCGCACGCGAGGACGAGGGCGGGGTTCTCATCCTGTCGCGGTTCACCGGCGCCTCGCGCGAACTCTCGGACGCCCTCCTCGTGAACCCGTACGATCTCGAGGAGGCGAGCACCGCTCTCGCCACGGCGCTCGCCATGGGGAGAGAGGAGCAGCGGGCCCGGATGCGGGCGATGCGAGCGCTCGTGGCCGAGTTCAACGTCTACCGGTGGGCGGGGAGGATGCTGGTCGACGGCGGCAGGCTACGCAAGCGCGCGCGGCAGCGGGGTCAGCCGGGCCTCGCGGCGGTCCCCCCGCAAGAGGACCCGGCCGCACGAGGGTAAAGACCGGTTCTCTCGTCTTCGCGTGAGGTTATCGGGGTCACCCACCCCGGGCCTGCGCGAGCGGGCCCCGTTTCGCCGATTTCACCGCCCGGGGGGTTGCCTCCGGGCGGGCCGTGCCTAACGTGACGCTCACCACCGAGCGGAGGGCCGGGGGGAGGGGTAAGGCGGACGGGGGACGGCCAGCCGACCATGCGGGCGAGCGCCCGCGGGAGAAGAAGAAGAATGCCGCACATCGACGTCGAGGTCCTCACGCCGTTCACCGCCCGGTTCCTCGAGGGCACTAACCTCACACCCGCCGAGCGCTCCGAAGTCCTGCGCCTGGCCCAGGGCTTCGCCTGCAAGGACTCGGCTGCGGCCGCAAACGTCTCGCCCGAGACCATCCGCGCTCGCCGCAAGCGGATCTACCGTAAGCTCGACGTTCCGGGCTCCGGCGAGCTCATCTCGGCCCTCTTGGCCCTCTCCTTGCGCCTGCTCGCGAGCGGCGACCGGGTCGAGCCGCGTCCCTCCGCTTCGCAGCCGTCCCAGGCGACGCCGACCGGAGCCGATCCCGTCGCCCTGTCCCGCTGAGGCGGCGACAAGCCCGGCGCCGCTCTCTCCTGCACCTGCTCCTTGGGCAGGCGCCCGGGGGATGGCTGTCAAGGCAAGGCGGGCCGGACCCTCGCGCGCTCGAGGCGCGCGGCGGGGGCCGGGTTCTTAAGGTAGGATGCCCGGGTGTGCCCCACCCCCGGCCGCCCACCCCTTCTGCCCCTCGCGCGGCGCATGGCCGAGATCGAGCCGTTCCGCGTGATGGACGTCATGTCCCGGGCCGCTTCGCTCGAGCGGGCCGGGCGCTCCGTGATCCACATGGAGGTGGGCGAGCCCGACTTTCCCACCCCCGAGCCCGTCCGGCGGGCCGCGGCGCAGGCGCTCGCCGGGGGGGCGTTGCCCTACACCGTATCGCTCGGGCTCCCCGAGCTCCGCGAGGCGATCGCGCGCTACTACCGGACGCGTTACGGCTTCGACCTCTCGCCGGAGCGTGTGGCGGTGACCGCTGGCTCGTCGGGCGCGCTCTTGCTCGTCATGGCCGCGCTCCTCGACCCCGGGGCGGAGCTGCTCATGGCCGACCCCGGGTACCCGTGCAACCGCCAGATCGCCCGCACCGTGGACGGTGTGCCGGTGGGCATCCCGGTGGGGCCGGAGACGAGCTTTCAGCTCACCCCGAGGCTCGTCGAGGAGCACTGGAACGAGCACACCGCGGCGGTCCTCGTGGCCTCGCCCGCGAACCCGACGGGGACTCTCATCGAGCCGTCCGCCCTCCGCGGGATCGAGGAGGTGGCGCGGCGCGGAGGCGGCCGCCTCGTGGTGGACGAGATCTACCATGGGCTGACCTACGGGCCCGATCCCCGGACGGCGCTGGAGATCTCCGAGGGCGTGTTCGTCGTGAACAGCTTCTCCAAGTACTTCGACATGACTGGCTGGCGGCTCGGCTGGCTGGTCTCGCCGAGCGAGTACGTGCGGGAGCTGGAGAAGCTGGCCCAGAACCTCTTCATCTGCCCCTCGACCCTGGCTCAGCGCGCGGCCCTGGCCGCCTTCCTCCCCGAGACCCTGGAGGTCTTGGAGGCCCGGCGGCGGGAGCTGCGCGCGCGCCGGGACCTCGTCGTCCCGGCGCTGCGCGAGATGGGCTTCGAGGTTCCGGTCACCCCCGAGGGCGCGTTCTACGTGTACGCCGGGTGCGGTCGGCTCGCCCCGGACAGCGGCCGCTTTGCGCTCGAGATCCTGGAGGAGGCGGGGGTGGCGGTCACCGCGGGGCTCGACTTCGGCCGTAATCACCCCGAGCGCTACCTCCGGTTCTCCTACACCACCTCGATGGAGAAGTTGCGGGAGGCGATGGAGCGGCTCGGGCGCTTCCTCCGGGGGCGCCGAAAGCCCTGACCTGGCCCTGCGAGGTGGGGCAGATCAGGCGGGAGGGCCGAATACCTTCTCGAGCGCGGCCCGCATGACCGAGGCGTCGGGCAAGACCCCGGTCCAGTACCGGATCCCGAGCCGGCCCTGGCCCACGAGCATGCCCAGCCCGTCGATGACCGGGCAGCCCCGGGCCAAGGCCTCGCCCAACAGCCGGGTGCGCGGCGGATTCGGGATCACGTCCGCGACCAGGGTGCCGGGGCGGAGCGTCTCGAGGTCGAGCGGAACCCGGGCCTCGAGATCGGGGAACAGGCCGATCGAGGTGGTGTTCACCACCACGTCGGTCCCCTCGGGAACGCGCGCCTCCCCCCGCCAGGGCAAGAAGGTCGCCTCGAGATCACGCCCCAGCCGCTCCCGCACCTTCCCCCGGAGCAGCTCGAGCAGCGCCTGACCCCGCGCCGGGGTGCGGTTCACGATCGTGAGGGCCGCCGCCCCGGCGAGCGCAAGCTCGACCGCGATCGCACGCGCCGCACCGCCGGCGCCGAGGACGAGGACCCGGGCGCCCGAAGGATCGCGCAGAGGCCTCAGAGACTCGAGGAAGCCCTTGCCGTCGGTGTTCTCCCCCACGAGCCGCTCCCCCCGCCGGACCACGCAGTTCACCGCTCCCATGAGGGCGGCGGACTCGCCGAGTTCGTCCAGGAAGGGGATCACCGCCACCTTGTGCGGGATGGTGCAGTTGAACCCGCGAAAGCCCATCGCCCGCGCCCCGGTCACCGCGGCGCCGAGGCTCGCGGGCGACACCTCGATGGTCAGGTATCGCCAATCCAGGCGGTGATGGCGGAAGGCGGCCTCCACCATGGCCTGGGTCGGATTCTCGGCCACCGGCTGCCCGAAGACGGCCACCAGTTCCTGCTTGAACGAGGGCGTCGTCATGCAGGGATCGTGGCACAGGCCCAGGCCATCCGTCAGCGCCTCGGACGAGGCGTTCCGTCGAATCGTCGAGGCGCCGCATCCCCCCCACCCATCGGCCCGCCGCGCCCTCTGCCGCGCCGACGACCGCGCGACGCCGAGGAGGAAATGAAGGGGAAGGCGCCCGGGAATGGCCGGAGAGCCCTTTGGCCTCGTCCGCGGCTCCAGGAAGGAGCCCTTGGCCTCGCGCCCGGGGCCCAGGGGCGTCGGCCGGGCGCACGGCCGAGGGCGATGGCTCTGCGGGGGAGGGGCTCTGGGAAGGGAGGAAAGGGGGGCCTTCGCTAGGGCTTGAACGCGCCGCAGCCCACGAAGAAGTCGTCCAGTCGCTCCAGGTAGGTGACCTTGGTCTCGAGCTTTCCACTGACCGGGTTCTCGAACTGGTATTCCTCCCAGCCGCTCCCCTTTTCCTGGGCGATCTTGATCATCTCCTGGGTGAAGAACTTCCCGGTCGGGTCCTTCCGGTTGAAGTCGTTCTTTCCGATGAGCTCCTTCTTCGTCCCGTGGGTCCGGACCACCCCCTTGAAGTCGATGACGAAGATCTACAGGTCACGATAGGTGAATGGGCCGGTGGGGTCGCTGAACGCCGGGAAGGCCTTGTCCTTCCCCTCCTACTTCAGGAAGGCGACGGCCTTGTGGACCAGCATCTCCGCGTCCTTGGTGGTGGCGCGGTCCTCGCCCCGGGCGGACAGGGCGAGCAGGGCGACGGCGGCGAGGGCGGTGAGGGTGTTCACGATGGCTCCCTCGCGGTTCGGGGGACCGCCTGGACGGGCAGGTTCCTGCGGGGTGGGGTGAGGCGCTGGGTCCGGCGCTCCTCGTCGAGCGTGAAGGTCGAGACCATGGAGGCGAGCTCCTCGGCCTGGGCGTTGAGCTCGCTGGCGGCGCTGGACGACTCCTCGGCGCTGGCGGCGTTCTGCTCCGTGACCCGGTCCATCTCGCCCAGGGCCGAGTTGATCCGGGCAATGCCGGTGGTCTGCTCCCGGGCGGAGGCGGAGATCTCCGCCACGATGTCGGAGACCTTGGAGACGCCCTGGAAGATCTCCTTGAGCCGGCCGGAGACCTGCGCCCCGGCCGCCTCCCCCTCGCTCGCCTGCTTCACCGACTCGCGGATGAGCTCCTCCGTCTTCTGGGCTGCCTCCTTGGCTCGCAGGGCGAGGGAGCGAACCTCCTCGGCCACCACCGCGAAGCCGCGCCCCGCCTCGCCGGCGCGGGCGGCCTCCACCGCGGCGTTGAGGGCGAGGAGGTTCGTCTGGAAGGCGATGTCCGAGACGTCCTTGATGATCTGTCCGGTGCGATCGGCCGACTGGCGGATCTGGATCATCGCCTGCTGGAGCGCCTCCACCGCCGACGCGCCTGCCCCGGCCGCGGATCGGGCCTCGGCGGCCAGCGTGTTGGCCTGCTGGGCGCTGTCGGCCGAGTGCGCGGCCGTGCCCGAGACGCTCTCGATCGCCGCGGTGATCTCGGCCAGCGAGCGGGCCTGCTCGGAGGCGCCGGAGGCGACGGCCTGCGAGGAGGAGGCGATCTGCGAAGCGGCGCCGGAGACTTGCTCGACGGCCCGGGCCACCTGGGTGAGGGCCTCCTGGAGCGACCCGGCGGTGGCGTTGAGCGCCTTCTTGATGCGGGCGTGATCGCCCTCGTAATCGCCGCTCACCCGGGCGACGAGATCCTTCGAGGCGAGCCGCTCCAGGATGGCGGTCGCCTCCTTCACCGGCGCGGTCACGGCGTCGAGCGTCTCGTTCACGCCCCCGACGATCCGGGCGAAGTCGCCCTGGTGGGCGCCGGCGTCGGCCCGCTTCGAGAGCTGCCCGGCGGTGACGGCCTTGACCAGTCCGGCGGCGTCCTCCACCAGGCGGTTCACGGCGGAGAAGCAGGTGTTGAGGTTGTCCTTCACCCGGGCGAAATCGCCCTGGAATGTCTGGGCGATCGGGGGCGGGACCCGGCCCGCCGCCAGCTCCGCCACGGTGGAGGCGGCGACGTCGAGCGGCCCGACGACCGCGTCCAGGGTGCGGTTCACCCCCTCCACGATGCGGCGGAAATCGCCGTGATGGTTCGAGGGGTCGGCGCGGGTGGAGAGGCGGCCCGCCGCCCCGGCCTCGGCGAGAGCGTTGGCGTCCGCCACCAGACGGTTCACGGAGTCGATGCAAAGGTTCAAGTTGTCGCGGATGACCGCGAACTCCCCTCGGTAGTCGGCATCGATCCGCGGGGGCATCTTGCCATGGGCGAGCGAGCCCACCGTCTCGGCGGCGACGCGGATCGGCCCGACCACCGCGTCGAGGGCGTCGTTCACCCCTTGGACCACCTTGCGGAAGTCGCCCTGGTGCCGGGACGCGTCGGCACGGGTCTCGAGCCGCCCCTCCACCCCGGCTCGGGCCAGCAGCTGGGCGTCGGTCACGAGCGCTCCCACCGCGGCGATGCAACCGTTGAGGGATTCCTTGATGAGGTCGAAGTCGCCCTCGTAACGGTCGGTGATGGGCTCGGGGATGTCGCCCCGACCGATGCGGGCGACGTGGTCGGCGGTCATCCGCAGGGGCCGCTCGAAAGCCTCCATGGTCTCGTTCATGCCGGCGACGATGGGTCGAAACTCGTCGGCCACGCCGGCGGTCTCGGCGCGGACCTCGATGCGCCCGGCGGCGACCGCGTCTCTCAGCCGGGCCGCCTCGGCCTTGAGCGCGGAAAGGGTCCTGCGGGTGCCGGCACCGAGGGACCAGCCGCCGGCCAGTAGCACCGCCCCGGCCAGGGCGAAGACCACGATGAGCCAGTTTCGGGCCGCCCGCTGCGTCCGGCTCGCCTGGTCGGAGAGCAGCGCGGCCGATTCGTGGGTGAGCCGAGCGGTGTGGGCGAGCCCGGCAACCAGGGTCTGCTCGGCCCGGCAGAAGGAGTTGAACCCGGCGCTCACCTCATGCTGGGCAGCGGCGGCCTTGGCGAAGTCGTCGGCCTGGGCGGCGCGCTCCTTTGCGGCCTTGGCGATCGTGTCGACGCTGCCCTCCCACTCGTCGAGGAGCTTTGAGGTGAGGGCCCAGCTCCGGTCTTCCTCCTCCGACTTCTCCAGGCCGGCGAACGCCTTCGCGCCATCCCGCGCCTGCAACACCGCGACGTGGAGCGCCTTCAGGGCGACCGCGTGGGCGGCTTCATCGGCGTCCTGGTTGTCGACCGCGGCCGCGGCCCCGGTCGCCTCGGCGACGTGCGTCGCGATCCCCGCGAGGGCGTCGAGTGCGGGGAGCTTGCGTCGCTGGTAGTCGTCCACGATGCGGTTCAGGGAAGAGGCCGCGGACAGCCCGGCCGCGGCCGTGACGCCGCAGAGTACGAGCGCGAGCGCGAGCAGGACGAAGACCTTGGTTCCGAGGGTGACCGATCTCATCGCGTCTCCAGTCGCAGGAGTGCCCCGGCCCCCCTTCGGGGGTCCTGCACGGGGCGAGCCAAGCAAAGGCCCCCTTCCATGCGCCTTTCGCTGGCGAGATCTCTGCGGTGCGCTCTGACCCGGAGTCGCGAGGCCCCGGGTCCTTCGCTAGCGAAGCCCTCGCCCCGCGGTCGCCGGTCCCCTAGACTACCCCGCTCACCCCAAGTCGGCCGGGACCCGGGGATCCCCCGGGGGCCACGCGCCGGAGAGAATCGGATGTCGGAGATCCAGCTTTACGACACCACCCTTCGCGACGGGACCCAACGGGAGGGGATCTCGCTTTCGGTCGACGACAAGCTCCGCATCGCCCGGCGACTGGACGAGCTGGGGATGGCGTTCATCGAGGGAGGGTGGCCCGGCTCCAATCCGAAGGACGTCGAGTTCTTCACCCGCGCCCGCGCCCTCCCCTGGAAGTGCTCCAGCCTGGCGGCGTTCGGAGCCACTTGCCGCGCGGGGGGAGCGCCGGAGAGCGACCCCAACATCCGAGCGCTCCTCGAGGCCGGAACGCCGGTCTGCACCTTGGTGGGCAAGACCTCCACCCTACACGTGACCGAGGTTCTGCGCACCACCCTCGACGAGAACCTCCGCCTCATCGAGGAGAGCATCGCCACCCTGAGAAGAAAGGGGCGGCGAGTCGTCTACGACGCCGAGCACTTCTTCGACGGCTTCCTGGCCGATCCTCGGTACGCCCTGGAGACGCTCCGGGCGGCGGAGCGAGGTGGCGCCGAGACCCTGGTGCTCTGCGACACGAACGGCGGTTCGCTTCCCTGGCAGGTGACCGAGATCGTCCGCGCCGTCCGGGGCGAGGTCTCCCTCCCGCTCGGCATGCACGCGCACGACGACGGAGGCTGCGCGGTGGCCAACTCGCTCGCCGCGGTGCGAGAGGGGGTGGTCCAGGTACAGGGGACCGTGAACGGCTACGGCGAACGCTGCGGGAACGCCAACCTGTGCACCATCGCCGCCGGCCTGGAGCTCAAGCTCGGACAGCGTTGCCTGCCCGAGGGCAAGCTCCGATCCTTGACCGAGATCGCCCACTTCGTGGCGGAGGTGGCGAACCTCTCGCCCGACGAGCACCTTCCCTACGTGGGAAAGTCCGCCTTCGCGCACAAGGGGGGCATCCACGTGGCAGCCATGCGCCGCAACGAGACCTCCTACCAGCACATCGATCCCGCCGCGGTGGGCAACGCCATGCGGGTGGTGGTGAGCGAGCTCTCCGGGCGCGGCAACCTGCTCAGCAAGGCGGAGGAGTTCGGGCTCGACGCCGCCAGCGCCGATGCCGCCAAGGTGCTCGAGGAGATCAAGGAGCTGGAAGCGAAGGGCTTCTCCTTCGAGGCCGCCGACGCCTCCGTGGCCATGCTCATGAAGCGGCGCGAACCGGGATACCGGCCCGTTTTCGAGCTCATCGACTTCCTCGTCAACGTCGAGCACCGCACCGGCCGCGGCGTGTTCTCCGAGGCCATGGTGAAGGTGCGCGTCGACGGGGAGGTGCTGCACACCGCCGCCGAAGGCGATGGGCCGGTGAACGCTCTCGACGCCGCCCTGCGGAAAGCGCTTTTGCCGCGCTACCCGGCGCTCTCCGAGCTGCAGCTCGTGGACTACAAGGTCCGCATCCTGGACGGCCCGGACGGGACCGCCGCCGTCACCCGCGTTCTCGTGGACACGCAGCGCGGTGGGAGCCGCTGGAGCACGGTGGGGGCGAGCACCAACATCATCGAGGCGAGCTGGCGGGCGCTCGTCGATGCCATCGAGTACGGGCTCACCGTGGAGCCGGACCGACCCGCCTAACGGAGAGCACGCACGTGAAGGCGAACATCGTGGTGCTGGGGGGCGATGGCATCGGCCCCGAGGTCACCGCCGAGGCGGTGCGGGTGCTCGAGGCGGTGGCCCGCCCGGGAGGGCACGAGCTAAGGTTTCAGGAGCACCTCTTGGGCGGGTGCTCCATCGATCGCCACGGCACCGCCCTCACCGACGAGGTCCTATCGGCCTGCAAGGCGTCCCAGGCCGTGCTCCTCGGCGCGGTGGGCGGCCCGCGTTGGGACGATCCCTCTTCGAAGGTACGCCCGGAGCAGGGGCTGCTCGGGCTGCGCAAGGGCCTGGGAGTTTTCGCCAACCTTCGGCCGGTCCGGGTCCACCCGCGGCTCGTCGACGCCTCGCCGGTGAAACCCGAGCGGATCGCGGGCGTCGACATCCTCGTCATCCGCGAGCTCACCGGCGGGCTCTACTTCGGTCAACCCAAGGGGCGCGAGCGGAAGGACGGTCGCGAGCGCGCGGTCGACACGCTCGAGTACAGCGACTTCGAGATCCGGCGGGTAGTGGAGCTGGCCTTTGCCCTTTCGGCCGGGCGGCGGCGCAAGGTGACGAGCGTCGACAAGGCCAACGTCCTCGAGTCCTCCCGGCTGTGGCGGCAGATCGCCAGCGAGGTGGGGCGGGCCCACCCGGAGGTCTCGCTCGAGCACATGCTCGTGGACACCGCCTCCATGCGCCTCGTGAGCAGCCCGAAGAGCTTCGACGTCATCGTCACCGAGAACATGTTCGGCGACATCCTCACCGACGAGGCCTCGGTTCTGGCCGGTTCCATGGGCATGTTGCCCTCGGCCTCCATCGGAGGCTCGGGCCCCGGGCTCTACGAGCCCATCCACGGCTCCGCACCGGACATCGCCGGCCGGGGGATCGCCAACCCGGTGGGGACCATCCTCTCGGCGGCCATGCTGGTGCGCCACTCCCTTGGGCTCGAGGAGGAGGCTCGCTCGGTAGAACGGGCCGTGGACGAGGCCATCGAGGCAGGGGCCCGGACCGCGGATCTGGGCGGGGGCCTCACCACGCGGGCCATGACCGACGAGGTGCTGGCTCGGATCGGGTGAGGGCGTTCGCCCGGGAATCGCGACGAGGTGGGCGCCCGGAGGCGAGCTCGCGGGGGCTCGGTTCCACCGGGCCCGGACCTTCGAGTGGACCCGGTCCTCGTCCAGGTCGGGCTGGTGGGCGCGCCGGGCGGGTGTGGTATACCGCAGCCCGTGCCCCTTTTGCCTCGGCTCTCGGCGGCGGCACTCCGCTCGAGCGCCCCGGGCGAATGGCGCTAGGGAGTCCGGGGGCGTAAGGGAGGGGAGGGCCCGCGCAGGGCAGAGTCCCCACTTGCTCGCACGACTCAAGGCCCCGGATCCGGGAGGCGATAACGGCAGTCCCAAGGAGAATCTGGCCCCGTAGCTCAGCCGGATAGAGCGGCGGTTTCCTAAACCGCAGGTCGCGTGTTCGAGTCACGCCGGGGTCGCAATAAAATCAAGTGGTTATGCCGCCGCTGGTCCCACGGAACATCGAGCGCTTGCCTCTGTGGGACCAGCGTGGGACCATCCTCCGAGGAGGAGGACCCCATGGCACGGAGGAACACGCGTAGCTGGCCAGGCGGCTACATCCGCACCACGGGTGACGGTCGGCCGGTCTGGTACATCCATAGACGGGTCGGTGGTGTGCGCTGGAAGAAGGCGCTCCAGGTCGCCAACGAGGAGCAGGCGCTGGTCGAGTTGGCCGCGTTCCTGAAGGACCCGAAAGCCTACTGCGAGGGCGTGGCGCTCCCGGCGCCCGACGAGCCGCTGCTCCTCGACGCGAAGCTGGTGAAGACGTACCTCGCGCACGCCGCAGCGCCGCGCAGCGAGAACGGCCGCGAGAACACCCGGAAGTGGATGCGCTGGAAGGGCAAGCTCCTGGCCTGGTGGGCCTCGGTCCTGGTGGACGTCAGTGGGAGGCCGCTCGACCTTCGCAAGGTGCAGCTGGCCAGGCACGTCCTCCCGGCCCTGGAGCCGGTCAAGGCGAAGCGGCATCGGCGCGAGGCGCTGAAGGCCCTGTACGCCTGGCTCGCCGCGACCGGCCACATCCGCGCCTCCGAGGACCCCGTGGCGCGCCTGCCGGTGGGGCAGGGTAGGGTGGCCCAGACACAGGGCGGCAAGGACAAGAGGGTCCCGCGCGAGCACGTCCTGAAGGTCATCGATCACCTGCTCACGAAGGAGGACTCACGCTACGGCCACGCCCTCGCGATCTCCGCTGCCACCGGCTGGCACATCACCGAGGTTGAGCGGTTCGTGCAGCGGGGCGAGATCATCCAGCCGGTGCCGCTCGCGCTCCAGGAGCCCGGGGTCGAGGGCATCCTCTCCACGCCTCACAAGTCGGGCAAGCAGCACTACACGAAGGTCGGCAGGGACGCCCTGCTCGCGGCCAAGGCGCTCCTCGACGGCAAGCGGGGGTTCTCGGTCAAGTGGTACGTCGAGACCGTGAAGGCCGCATGCAGGGAGCTGAAGGTGCCACCGTTCTCCCCGGCCTGGATGCGGCACACCAACGCGACCTTCGCGGTCGAGCAGAAGGGCGTGTCGGACATCGACGCCGGCAAGTTCCTCGGCCACGCGGACGGTGAGATGGTTCACAACGTCTACGGCGTGCTGCGGACGCCGCCCAAGGTGCCCACGATCTTGGATGCGCCCCTACCGCCAGCGCCTCCCCAGCCAGACGTTGCTGCGCTGGTGGAGGAGGTGAGGCGCCTGCGCGAGGAACTGGAGGAGCTGCGGGCCGGGAAGCCCAAGGGTAGGCGGGCCAGCGGTTAGATGGCAGCCACCACGTCAAGGATGCCGGCCGAGAGCGCCCCGGCGCTGGGCGCTGGCCCGCACGGCGTTGGGGCCCCGGGGGTCGCAGCGGGCGCGCCAGTGCCCTCACGCTCGATGCGCTCCACCTCCGACATCGGGATGCGGGCGCGCCGGCCCACCATGACGGTCTTCACCCTGCCCGCGCGCACCAGCGGCGCCAGGGTCCTGCCGGGCGAGATGCCAAGGAGCCCGGCCGCTGCGCGTAGCGAGAGGAGGCGTGGCGGCCCCATGACCCGCGTCCAGCAGGCCTCGTCGTTGGCGGGGGCCCGAGGCGCCCGCGAGTGGCACGCCCCGTCGTCCACGATGTGAAGGGCGGCGGTCATGCGGCAGCGGCCCCCATGGTCGCGGCAGGGG
This sequence comes from Anaeromyxobacter sp., assembly GCA_035686075.1. Lineage (GTDB taxonomy): Bacteria > Myxococcota > Myxococcia > Myxococcales > Anaeromyxobacteraceae > Anaeromyxobacter. Next base: position 968 of record DASRZU010000024.1, on the reverse strand, counting down.
CCCGCTTCGCCAAGAGCCGCGCCCTCTGCTGCAGGTAGCGCGCCCGCTTCCGCTCCCGCGAGAGTCGCGCATACCAGCGCCTGCCCCGCTCATTCGCGGTCCAGGTCGGCCTCTTGCCCCCCCAGGACTCGCGGGCCACCTCGCCGTAGAGCTGGCGCAAGACCTTGCCCACCGTGTAGCGGCTCATGCCGAGCTGGCGCGCCAGGCCGCGGATGCTGCAGCGCCTGTCGTCGTCGCGCTCCATCACGGCTCGCAGGACGGTCTGGACCTCGGGGTCCGGGTCGGCAGAGGGCGCCTCCACGCGGCGACGCGACTGCGCAAGGATGAGCAGCTCCTCGGGGCCTGGGTCCCTGGAGGGCGCGTACTGGTGTACCCATTCATGCTCCGTCCGAGCCCCCTCGCCCTCCTCGTTGAGCGGCGACCAGGGCCGCTCCGGCTTCTTGGGCTTGGCCGTGATCGCCGGTCGCCTCACGCCGGGGGGCCAGTAGAAAAGGCGCTGCGGCCAGCCGTTGTCCGCGTGGGGGCGGTACACGGCTAGCACTCTGCCGCGGTCGCCGCGCAGGACGGCGTACGCGCGGCCGCCGTGGTTCTCGGTGGCTGCCGAGGCGTAGTCCCGACCGTACGCCGCGACGGCGCGACTGAGGGTGTCATCCTGCTGCACATGCTTCGCCATCCGCGCCCTCTTCCTCTCCGGCGAGAGCCGCGCGTACCAGCGCCTGCCTCGCTCATTCGCGGTCCACGTCGGCCGCTATTCGGTCCTCCCTCACGCTCGGCCATCGGCAAGGGATCTAGCAGCCGGCTCTAACAGTGAGCAGGCGGGCCTCCGTTTTTGCTGTGCCGCAGCGGTTCCCTGCGTTGGGTCTCGATTGACTCCGATCAATCCCTGCAGGCTGAGAACCCCGCGCGGCAATCCCCCGTCCAGCCCCGGGCAGAGTCAAGGCCGCGCTCGCCCCGAGGACGAGCGCGGC
>DASRZU010000023.1:0-59863 GCA_035686075.1 Anaeromyxobacter sp. | reverse complement strand
CCGCCCGAGGCGATCACCGGCACGCTCACCGCCTCGCAGACCCGCTCCAGGAGCTCCAGGTCATAGCCCGCTAGCGTGCCGTCGCGGTCCATGGAGGTGAGCAGGATCTCGCCGGCGCCCCGCGCCGCCACCTCCTGCGCCCACGCGATCCCGTCCACCCCGGTCGGGCGGGTCCCTCCCGCGACGTATACCTCCCATTCCTCTGGTCGGCCCGCCTCCCGCGGCCGGCGCTTCACGTCGATGGCCACGACGAGCGCCTGCGCGCCCGCCAGGCGCGAGAGCCGATCCACGAGGCCGGGCGAGGCCACGGCTGCGGAGTTGACCGACACCTTGTCCGCCCCGGCGTGGAGGAGCGCCACGAAGTCCTCCTCGTTCCTCACCCCTCCGCCCACGGTGAGCGGCGCGAACACCCGGGCCGCGGTGCGCGTCACGAGGTCGAGGAGCGTGCCCCGATTCTCCTGGGTGGCGGAGATGTCGAGGTAGGTGACCTCGTCCGCACCCTGGGCGTCGTAGCGCGCGGCCGCCTCCACCGGGTCGCCCGCGTCGCGGAGGTTCAGGAAGTGGACCCCCTTCACCACGCGGCCGCCCTTCACGTCGAGGCAGGGGATGATTCGCTTGGCTGGCACTTCTCCCTTTCTCCTTACCCGTTCGCCGCCGCCCGCACGGCGTCCTCGAGGGAGAGGCGCCCCTCATAGAGCGCCTTCCCCACGATGACCCCGGCGAGCCCGGCCTCGCGGCAGAGGGTGACGTCCGAGAGGCTCGCCACCCCCCCCGAGGCGACCACGAGGACCCCGGCCTCGGCCGACAGGCGGGCCGCCCCGGCCGCGTCCACCCCCGCGAAGACGCCGTCCCGGGAGACGTCGGTGTACTCCACGAGATCGACGCCCAGAGCCTTCACCCGGCGGCCTACCTCGGCCGCGGAAAGGCCCGTCCCCCGTTCCCAGCCCGCCACCTTGACCTCACCCCCTCGGGCATCGATCCCGGCCCGGATGCGGCCGGGGAACGCCTTGCAGGCCTCCGCGACCACGCCGAGCTTCTCCACCACCGCCGTGCCCAAGACCACGTATCTCACCCCGAGGCCGAGCACCCGCTCGATGTCGGAGAGGGTGCGCAGCCCCCCGCCCAGCTCCAGCTCGACCCCGGGAACCTCGCAGAGCGCCCGGATCGCATCGAGGTTCACAGGCCGCCCCGCCCTGGCGCCGTCGAGGTCCACGACGTGCACGAGGCTCGCCCCACAGGAGACGAACTCCGCCACCCGGTCGGCGGGGCGCCCCGGATAGGCCTTCCTCGAGGCGAAATCCCCCCTCTCGAGCCTTACGATCTCGCCTCCCATGAGGTCGACGGCGGGGATGACGAGCATGTCTTCGGGACTCCCTCACCGCCTCAACTCTCACACGTGGACGAACCGCTCGAGGAGCGCAAGCCCGACGCGCTGGCTCTTCTCGGGGTGAAACTGAGTGGCGAACAGGTTTTCCCGGGCCAGGGCGGCGCAGTAGGGGCGCCCGTGGGTGGCGAGCAGGGCCGCTCCGGCCGCGTCGGCCGGGGCGGCGTAGGAGTGCGCGAAGTAGAGGTACTGCCCGTCCAGGGGGGCGAAGAGGGCGGGGCGCTCCCCCACGAGCCGCACCGGCGACCAGCCGATGTGAGGGAGCTTCACGGAGGAGGGGAGCTTCTCGATCCGGCCCGGCAGGATCCCGAGCCCCCGCGCCCCGCCCGCCTCCTCGCCGTCCTCGAAGAGGAGCTGGAGCCCCACGCAGATGCCCAGCACCGGGCGGCCCCGGGAGATGGCCAGGACGAGCGCCTCGGCCACCCCGCTCTTCTGCATGGCAAGGGCGCACTCGGGCATCGACCCCTGGCCCGGCACCACCACCCGGTCGGCCCGGGCAACGGCGGCGGGATCGCGGGTCACGAGGACCCGCGCGCCCACCTCGCGCAGGGCGTTTTCCACCGAGCGCAGGTTGCCCGCGCCGTAGTCGACCAGGGCGACGGTGCCCGGGGAGCTCATCCTGCCCCCTTCGTACCGCGAATCGGGCCCGGGCGCACTACAGGGTCCCCTTGGTGGAGGGGAGACTCGACCCCGTCCGCACGAGCGCCGCGCGGAGCGCCCGGGCGGTAGCCTTGAACAACGCCTCCACCACGTGATGCAGGTTCCGGCCGTAGCGGACGTTCAGGTGGAGGCAGATCCGGGCGTGGTTAGTGAACGCCTTCAGGAAGTCCTCCGTGAGATCCACGTCGTAGGTTCCGATGAACCGCTTCCCGGAGGGGAGGCCGGCGTTAAGGGTGAGGTGGGGCCGGCCGGAGAGGTCCACCGCCGCCTCCACCAGCGCCTCGTCCAGGGGCACGACCGCGAGCCCGTAGCGGGAGAGCCCGACCTTGTCCCCCATCGCCTCCCGCAAGGCCTCGCCCAGGCCGATCCCCACGTCCTCCACGGTGTGGTGGGGGTCCACCTCCAGGTCGCCCTTCGCCTTCACCCGGAGCGAAAGCCCGCCGTGGCGGGCCAGCTGCTCGAGCATGTGGTCGAAGAAGGGGACGCCGGTCGCGATCTCCGCTTCCCCCTCCCCGATGCGGAGGTCTACCAGGACCTCGGTCTCGCGGGTCCGCCGAAGAGACCGCCCCCGCTTCGCCCGGGGCCCTCCCCTTCCCCTCCCCTTCAAGGAGGGGCCTCCCCCCCTCTTTCCCCGTCCTCTCATCTCCTCCTCCCGAGGCCCCCCCGGCCCGGCCCAGCCGCCTTCGCCTTCACCATCCGCACCTCGACCGCGCGCCAGTGCCCGAGGAGCCCCTCGGCCCGGGCCAGGGAACGAACCGCCGGGGCCACCGCCAGAAGGGCCTTCCGAGCGAGCTCGACGACGCTCATCCGCCGCCTGAAGGTCGCCACCGAAAGCGGCGAGGCGAACCGGGCCGTTCCCGAGGTCGGCAAGACGTGGCTGGGGCCGGCCACGTAGTCGCCCACCGCCTCGGGGGTGTAGCGCCCCACGAACACCGCGCCGGCGCGGGCGATGCGCGGGACGAGCCGGCCCGCCGCCCGGGCGTGGAGCGCGAGATGCTCGGGCGCGAACTCCTCCGCGAGGCGCAAAGCCTCGGCGAGCCCAGCCGCGACGACGATCGCCCCCCGCGCTTCGAGCGAGCGCCGGGCGATCTCTCGGCGGGGGAGCTCCTCGAGCTGGCGCGCCACCTCGACCTCGACCCGGTCGGCGAGAAGGGCCGAGGTCGAGACGAGGACCGCCACCGCCCGCTCGTCGTGCTCGGCCTGGGCGATGAGGTCGCTCGCCACCTCCGCCGCGTCCGCCGACCCGTCCGCCACGACCAGGACCTCGCTCGGACCGGCGACCATGTCGATGTCGACCTTTCCGTAGACGAGCCTCTTGGCGGCGGTCACGTAGGCGTTCCCCGGGCCACAGATCTTGTCCACCGCCCGGATCGACTCGGTCCCGTAGGCCAGGGCCGCCACCGCCTGGGCCCCCCCCACCCGGTGTAAGAGCCTCACCTCCGCCGCGTGACAGGCGGCCAGGGTCCAGGGGTCCATCTCCCCCGAGCCCCGGACGCCCGGAGAGGCGACCACCACCTCGCCCACGCCCGCCACGAGCGCCGGGATCGCCGACATGAGCACCGAGGACGGGTACCGGGCGGTGCCGCCGGGAACGTACAGCCCGACCCGGGCGATGGGTCTTGTGACCTGGGCCAGGGTTGCGCCCGAACGGTCCTTGAACGCGGGAACCCGGGCGTCCTCCTCCCGCACGTGGAACGCCGCGATCCGCCGGGCGGCGAGGCCGACGGCCCTTCGCCCCGAGGCGGGGAGCGCCCGGTACGCCCGGGCGAACGAGTCCGGCCCGAGGGTCAGATCCCTCGCCCGCCGGGGGGTCCAGCCGTCGAGCCGCCGCGTGTGCTCGAGGAGCGCCCGGTCGCCCCGGGCCCGGACGTCGGCGACGATCGAGGCGGAGACCCTCCTCACCTTCGCCTCGTCGTCCGCGGAGCCCCGCGCGCATACCGCGCGCCAGAGACGGCGGAACTTCGGGGATTCGCTCTGTAGACGCCTCATCGAAGGCTCGACCCGTGATCTCGACCCACCCTCGCGCCAAGGGGCGGGAGCCCTCCACCATTCGGACGTCCCGACCGCGAAGGGAGCGGTCCTTATAGAGGAAACGCCCCTTTCTGGCGAGACTTGCCCACGGGCCCCGCCCGCGGTCCCTCGAAGATCGCTCTAGCCCCAAAGACGCCTCGCAGCCGCGAGGGACGGACCGGAAAAGCGAGGGAGGCCGGCCAAGGATCGCCGCCGGAAGCGGGGGACGAGGCCCCCAAACCTTCGTAAACCGAGGGCTAGGGCCTTCGTTTAGGAACGCAACGCTCCTTTCACGGGAGAAAGAACCGACCCGTGATGTGCTCACCCAGTCCCTACGAAGGTGGCGCACAATGTCGAGACGCGATTAGCCTCTGACGGGGGTTTTCCCTGATACCCAGCGTCCGGCGAACGAGTAGGCTCTGACCACAGAAGCGGGGGATCTCCACGGGAATGGTGCGTCGTCTCACAAGAAGGAGGGGCTCTTTCGCAGGCGGCGAGGGCCCAGAGAGCGAACCGTCAGACGCCGCGGCGACCTCTCTCCCGCTCGGGGAGGAGGGCCACGCCGCCGACCTCGCCCGCATCGCAGAGCCCGCTCTCGCGTCGGCCCTCGAGGCCATCCCGTCGCCCGCCTTCGTGGTGCGGTTTCCCGCCACCATCCTCCACGGCAACGTCCGCGGGCGCACCCTGTTCGCGAACGAGAAGGACCGCGTCATCGCGCTATTGCGCGGCCCGGCGTCCCCGCTCAAAGGCCCGGTCCACTTCCCCATCGGCTCGGCCCCGGATCACGCGGTGGTGGTGATCCAGGACCCCGAAGGGGATGCGCGCACCCGGCTCGCCGCCGTGACGCAGCGCTGGGGCCTTACCCCGAGGCAATCCGCCGTCCTCGCCCTCGTCGCTCAGGGCGATTCCAACCGCAGCGTGGCCCTGCGGCTCGGCTGCTCCGAGAAGACGGTCGAGCTGCACGTCTCCGCCCTCCTCGCGAAGACGCACCGGGCCAACAGATCCCAGCTCGTGGCAGGGTTCTGGACCGACCTCGCCTGAGGCCCGAAGGTCGACCCACCCCACCGGGGCCTCCCGGCCTTCGATCCGTGACCGACGGGGGCGCTACGAGCGGCTAGACTCGACCCATGAACCCGCGCACCGACCTCTGGCTGCAGAACCTCCTCGACGAACGGGACGGTGCCGCACTCTACGACGGCCTCGCGCGCTACGAGCGGGACCAGGCTCGAGCCAAGAGCTTCCGCGAAATGGCCGACGCGGAGCGCCGTCACGCCGAGATCTGGCAGCGCAAGCTTGAGAACGAGGGCGCTCCCGTCCCGCCGAACCTCCCCAGCTCGCGCGTGCGCGCGCTCGTCTGGCTCGCGCGGCGCCTGGGGTCTTCGGCGGTCGTCCCCATGGTGGTGGAGGCGGAGGAGCGCGACGCAAAGAAGTACGAGGCGCAGGGCGACGAGGCGGTGGCCATCGCCAAGGAGGAGCGCGAGCACCGCGAGGTGCTCTCGGGCATGACCCCCGCCGGGTCGGGGACGGCCCGCGCCATCATCTCCACGCGTGAGCGGTGGCATCGGGGCGGGGGCCGCGCCGGATCCATCCGGGCGGCCATCTTCGGCATGAACGACGGGCTCCTCTCGAACCTGTCCCTCATGCTGGGGGTGGCGGGGGCGGGTGTGGAAACCCGCTCGGTCGTGGTCACCGGGTTCGCCGGGCTCCTCGCCGGCGCATTCTCCATGGCGGCGGGCGAGTACACCTCGGTCGCGAGCCAGCGCGACCTCTTGGCCCGACAGGTGGCCCTGGAGAGGCGCGAGATCGAGGAGGCGCCGGAGGAAGAGGCCGCCGAGCTCGCCCTCATCTTCAAGCAGAAGGGGCTCTCGACCGAGCAGGCGAGCCGGACCGCGGCGGAGATCCTGAAGCGGCCGGAGAGCGCCCTCGACACCTTGGTCCGAGAGGAGCTCGGGCTCGACCCCGAGGACCTGGGGTCGCCCTTCGGCGCAGCCTCCTCCTCGTTCGTGATGTTCGCCGTGGGAGCGATCGTCCCGGTGCTGCCCTTCTTGGCAGTGAAGGGCCAGATCGCGGCGGCGGCCGCCGCCGGGCTCGCCGGGCTGGTGCTGGCCTCGGTGGGCGGCCTGGTCGGCTTCCTCTCGGGCACGAGCGTCGTCAAGTCGGCAGGCCGAATGCTGGGACTCGCCGCCCTGGCCGGGGGCGTGACCTACCTCGTGGGCCGGCTGTTCGGGGCCGCCATCGGCTAAGGGGGCCGGGCCGGCGCGGCTCTCCCCCTCTTCCCCGCAAGAGCGGCCACGGTCACTCCCCGACGTCCTCGTCCTCTCCCGGAAGCGGGCCTTTCTCCTCCTCTCCCTCGAGGAGGTCCCGCGCCGCCGCGGGGAGCTCCTGGCCCCCCCGCCCGACCCGGCGGCGCGCGTAGTACCGCGCGACCGAGGGAAGGCTGAAGCGGTTCATCGTGACGCTGTGGGTGGAGATCGCGTTCAGCCGGTCGATGTCGATGAACCACTCGGGCAGGTACACCGGGCCCACGCACAACCCGTCCTCGATGAGGTCTCTCACGAGCTGTGCGTCGTCCACGCTCATCTTCCCGGAGAGGTAGGCCCGCACGAGCTCCACGTCTCGCTGCTCCAGCGCCGCGCGCAAGAAGTTGAAGGCGCGGCAGTAGCCCCGCTGGTAGGCGGCGTCCTTGGTGAAAGGGGCGCCCCCCTCCAGGATCCCGCCGCGGAAGACCCGCTCGCTCATGAGGGCGGCCTTCTCCGGGGGGAACCGGGCGAGGAGATAGCGGTAGACCTCCAAGAAGTCGGCCCCCCGGGCGGCCATGTCCACCGCGATGGTCCGCTCCCCGAGCTCGATGTAGCGCTCGTCGGTGATGTGGCCGCACAAGAACTCGGAGACGATGCCGGTCCCCTCCTGCGATTCGGTGTGGCGGGGGAGCCCCACCGCCAGGACCTTCAGGACCGGCTGGCGATAGCCGTTCAGGCTCGTGAGCACGTGCCAGAGCCCCTCGTGGTGGGCGAGGGCCCGGACCCGGCGCTCGGAGAACCGGGCTCCCTTCCGGAGCGTGATGTGGGTGGCCCCGGCGGCAGCGTTGGCCGTGAGGCGGGTGCGGACCAGGACCCGGACGTGCCCGCCCAAGAGCGGGTTACAGATCTCCGCCACCTTCGAGGCCGCCTCCTCGGCGGAAAAGACGAGCTCCTCGTCCCGGGCTCTCGGACGCGAAGCCCACAGGCGGGCGATGGCGAGGTTGTCGACGTTGTGGTCGGGGAAACGGTCGCGCGGGTCGCCGTAGATGCGCCTCGAGAGCTCGTAGAAGCGCCTCGTGCCCCGCGCCGCCAGCATCTCCACGACGAGGACGAACTCCTCGCACTTCTTGCGGAGAAGGGTCTCGACCGGGTTCTTCCCCCGGATCTGGCGCCGGATGGTCCTGAGCTCCTTCACCTTGTCGGCGGGGTCGAACCCGAGGGGCGGGTAGGCGGGGCGCGGCAGCTCGCGAGCCCCCCGGCGGAAGAACTGGGCGTGCACCTTGGGACCCCAGTTGATGGCCCGGAAGACCCGGATCGGCCGCTGGGCATGGAGGATTTCGTCGGAGAGGCGGCGGAGGTACTCGTGCGGCACCCGCCGAAACCTACCACGGTCCGCCCGGGTCCGATTTCTCAGCCGGCCCCCAAGCGACCGAGCCGGACCCTCTACCGGTTCGTGGTCCCTGCGCCCGCTAGATTAGGGCGTGGCGAGGCCGGTGGCGATCGCGGCCAGGCTCCCCGCCCCCACGAAGAGCCCGAGGAGAACGCCCTGGATGAGGGGGCGAATCCCGACCTCCTTGAGGGCTCCCCTCCGGATGCCGAGGCCCACGAGGAAGAGCGTGAGCACGAGGCCGCGCCGGGCCACCTCCGCCACCACCACCTCCCGAGGCGCGGAGTGCGGGAAGGAAGGTGACGATCGCCGACGCGGCCAAGAACCCGAGGACGAACCAGGGGGGCTTCGGCCGCGAGCCCTCAGGCCGGCGCGGCCGCTCAATCGGCCAGGAGCGCTAGGCAATGGGGCCGGTCACCAGATGAGCCTTCCACCGGGGCCAAGAGCGGCGTATGGAGAGGAGTCACCCAACGCGGGGGCTCGGGGAACACCGGGCTGAGAGGACGGCTGTGGGCCGCCGACCGCACGAACCTGTCGGGTAATGCCGGCGAAGGGAGGATGGATGAGTTCCACAACAGGTCGAGTGGCGCACGCGGACGAGGCCCCGTTCACGCTGGAGGAGGCGCCCCCGAGGCCCCTGGGGCTCTACGACCAGGCCGCCCTCTGGGGGAACCTGGGCATCACCCTCACCATCCCCGTGGCGGCGGCCTTCGTGCTGCGACCTTCGGAGGGTCTCCCCCCGCTCACGCTCGGGGCGGCGGTGACGGCGGTCTTGGTCGGGACCGTGCTCGGGACGGTGGTCCTGGCCCTCTCGGCCGTGCCCGGAACCGACACCGGTGCTCCCGCCATGGTGCTCCTTCGGGGGCTCCTCGGGAGGCGCGGCTCTTTCCTTCCCACCGTGCTCAACATCGCGCAGTGCGTGGGGTGGGCGGCGGTGGAGGTCCTCGTCATCGCCGACGGCTCGGCCAAGCTCGTCCCCTCCGTGCCCCACAGCGTCTGGGCGGTCGGGGCGGGTGCGCTCGCGACCGCCCTGGCCCTGTGGCCCCTCGGGTTCGTCCGCACCCTTCGGCGGTACGCGGTCTGGCTCGTGATCGCCTCGAGCATCTACCTCTTCGTCGAGGTGCTGCGCCACGGCCTCACTCCGCCAGAGGGGGGCTCCTGGCGCCCGTTCTGGCTCTCGGTGGACGTGGTCGTGGCCCTCCCCATCTCCTGGGCCCCGCTGGCCGCCGACTACTCCCGTCACTCGCGGCGCGCCCGCGATGCCTTCGGCGGGGCCCTGGGCGGATTTGGCCTGGCCGCCATCGCCTACTTCCTCCTGGGCCTGTTTGCGATCGTGGCCATGCCCCAGTCGAGCTCCGACCCGATCGGCGCCCTCCTCGCCGTCCCCGCCGGCGCGCTGGCGGTGGCCATCCTCGTCCTCGACGAGATCGACGAGGCCTTCGCCAACCTCTACTCGACCGCCCTCTCCGCCCAGAACCTGAAACCCACCCTCGACCGGCGGGTGGTGGCGCTCCTCGTGGGCCTTGTGGCGACCGCTCTCGCCCTTCTCACCGACATGACCCAGTACGAGAACTTCCTCCTGCTCATCGGCTCGGTGTTCGTCCCGCTCTTCGCGGTCCTGCTCGTCGACTACTTCCTCCTGCGGGGCCGGGTCTTCGACGTCGGCCCGCTCGCTCCCCCGCGTCCGGTCATGGCCCTCCCCTGGCTCCTGGGCTTCGTCGTCTACCAGCTCCTCAACCCGGGCACCGTCCCCGGCTGGTCGACCCTGTGGACGCGGGGACAGGCCCTCCTCCACCTCTCCCCCCCGCCCCCCTGGCTCTCCGCCTCGCTCACCTCCTTCGTGGTGGCGGCCCTCGTCACCCTCGCGGTCGCGCCGCTCGAGCATCCGAGGGTGGGCCGGGCCGGGCGGGAGCGGAGCTAAGGCCCTCGCGCGGGCGGCGGGCCAGGGCCGGACGGCTCGCCGGAAGGGGCCTCGAAGGAGCGCCTCCCGTCCGCCTACTCCACCCCCTCCGAGGAGTTCCTCCATGCTCGTGGCACTCACCATCGCCGGCTCGGACTCGGGGGGAGGGGCCGGCATCCAGGCCGACCTGCGCACCTTCGCGGCGCACCGAATGCACGGAGCGTCGGCCCTGACCGCCGTCACCGCCCAGAACTCGGTGGCGGTCACGGCCTGGGCGGCGCTCGACCCCGCGCTCGTCGTCGCGCAGATCGAGGCGGTGGCCTCCGACATGCCCATCGCGGCCACTAAGACCGGCATGCTCGCGAACGCGGCCATCATCGAGGCGGTGGCCGGGGCGGCCCGGCGCCTCTCCCTCGGGCCGCTCGTGGTCGACCCGGTGATGGTGGCGAAGAGCGGGGATCACCTGCTCGACCCCGCCGCCGAGCGCGCCTACCTCTCCCACCTCGTCCCCGCCGCCGCCCTCCTCACCCCGAACCTGAAGGAGGCGGCGGCCTTGCTCGCCCGCCCGGTGCGCGACCTCGAGGAGATGCGCGCCGCGGCGCACGAGCTTCGGACCCTGGGGGCGGGCGCGGTGCTCGTGAAGGGCGGGGGGCTCCCCTTGAGCGAGGCGATCGACGTCTTCTGCGACAAGCGCGGGGTGGTGGAGCTGCACGCGCCCTGGATCGACACCGAGAACGTGCACGGCGCGGGGTGCACCCTCTCCGCCGCGATCTGCGCGCGCCTGGGGCGGGGCGAGGAGATCCTCGAGGCGGTGAAGGGGGCCAAGGCCTGGCTCACCGAGGGGCTGCGCCAGTCCTACACCGTGGGCCGAGGGCGGGGGCCCGTGAACCACCTCCACTCCTTGTGACGGCGGGGGGCGGGTCCCCGACCGACCTTCACCCCGGGGCGGGAGGCGCGCAAATCGAGCCGACACCAAGGACCGGGCCCGCCCGTGCCGGCGCGGGCGTTCCCTTCCTTCACACGCGGCGCGGCGCGAGGTCCTCTCCGGCCGCGCCGCGCCCGCTCCCCGCCGGCTAGAACTTCTTGTTCGCGCCCACCGAGAACCCCACGAGCCTTCCCCCCGCCCAGCAGTGCGGGTTCGAGGCCGTGTCGCCCGAGGCCGGGAGCCCGCCCTCGTGGCAGTCGGTGGTCACCGCCCGGCCGCCCGCGCCCAGGTCGTAGTGAGCGTACTTCGCGTTGATGGTCTCGGGGAGGTCGGCGTAGACCGTGACGCCCGCGCCCAGGCTGTACTTCACCGCGGCCGCGATCATGTTGGCCGAGTTGTCGGCACCGAGCCCACCCGCCATGAGCCCGGCCCCCACGTCATTGATGGAGGTGCTGTGCTGCTCCGGGTCGCCCGGGGTCTTGTTGGCGTGGGCCCATCCCAGGGCGAGGAGAACGTCCGGTCCGACCTTTTGGCGGGCCGAGAGCCAGTACCCGGTGCGCTGCCGCTCGTTCTGGAACTGGAGGTAGTCGGGGGATGTAGCGGTGGAAGTCCTCGAAGATGCCGTTCAAGGTGGTGCCGCTCCGCAGGTTGATCTGGGCGCCCACCTTCCAGGCGCCCTCGGCGCCGACGTCGGCGGTGTCCCAGCCGACGAAGGGCGGGGGCAACGGGTAGCCGGCCCCCCCGCCCGCGCACCGGGCCAGAAGAGGGGTGACGAGGAACCGCCCGCCGCCACGGTGACCTAGGACGATTAGGCGTGGCGACCGAGCGTCAAGCGGGGACGCCCACTCAGCCTTTGGGCGCGGTCACCCGGCAGCGGGAGGGCTCCTGCGCTGGCGGAGGAGCTCTTGGCCAAGGCGAGCACGGCCGACGCGAGGAACACCTCGAGCACCACCGAGGCGACCCGATCCATGGACCGGATGCCGCCATCGCTCGCTCGAGAACCCGGGGACGACCGTCCAGAACGCCGGGGCCCTGCCCCTCGACCCCCGGGACTCGCCCTTGCGCTCGATCAAGGCGTTCACGCGGCCCTAGAGCTCTCGTCGAAGCGATCCATCTCCCCTCCCCCGGACTCGCCTCTCCCCTCGATCGGTCCAAAGCGTTCGCCGCAAAGGCCCCGGACTCCCGGCGCCGCCGGGGATGATCTTCCTGGGTGAGGGTCGCTCGTTCGAAGGGGCGCGTCACGAGGGAGGTCGAGACTCGCCCCTAGACTCCGGAGCTCGTGAGCCAGGCGGTCCTCCGCCGAGAGCGAAGGTCCTCCTTCGAAGCCCACTCGGTGTCCCCCGGGCCACTCCCGAGGGGAGAGCCCTGGGGCCCGCCCGCGCTTCGGGCACCTGTTCAAGGCCACCTTTGACCGGCTCGACCGGCCGGGGAGAGTCCTCGCCCTCTCGGGCGGCGCCCCCTCGCGCTCGAGGTCGCGCCGTATTTCACCGACCGTGACGGTCTAGCTCGCCGGACAGGCGGCAGGGGCGGATGGGAGGCTCTTCGCGTGACCCGACGCGCGGACGGATGCGCTTTAGAAGGGTCGCGGCGATCCTTCGGGCGAGGCCGTCCGGGCAGGAGGCGGCGAGGGCTCCTCCCAAGGGCCCAAGGGCTTTTCGCCGGGTGCGGCGCGAAGGCCGGGCGAGGGGTGAAGGCCCCGAGGTGCGGCGGGGCAAGGCCGTCGCACCTCCCTCGCCCTCCTAGAAGAGTTGCGAGGGCCGCTGCCCGTAATTCCCTCGGGGAAGACCGGCACGGCCCTCGAGCCGCGGCGACTCGGCAGGATCACCGATCTGGGTACGCGCGCCGCCTTTAGGTAAGGGTAGAACTATGGGAGGGTCAGGCGCCCGCGGCGACCGGTGGCGTCCCCGTGCCGTCGCTGCCAGGAGAGCCTGGCTCCTCCGGCTTGTCCAAGAGTTCCGGGCGGTTCACCCTATCTCTCAGCTCTTTGCCCGTCCGGAACAGGATCCCGCGCTTGGGCTTTACCGGGATGACCTCGCCGGTCTTGGGATTTCTTCCCTGGTAGCCCTCGTAGTGCTTGACGTGAAACGCGCCAAGCCCGCGGATCTCGATGTTCTCTCCCTTGCACAGCGCGTTCTTCATCGAGTCGAAGATCGTCTCGATGGTGGCCTCGGCTTGCTTCTGCGTCACCGCACGCTTCACCACGAGGATGTTGATGAGATCCGACTTCAGCATCGGCGCTCCGGGATTTCGAAGTGAAGCCTACCCTCGGAAGACCGCTTCGGGTTCCGTGGAGCCTAGCTGAACCCACCGAAATCAGCAAGGGATCCGGAGGCATGCGCCGACGGACCGCCCAGACCACACCCTTAGGGATGATATTCTGCCGGTGACACCGAGCCTTTACGAGGCCGGGCCTAACCCATATGGGCCAGGACCTTGCCACCTGCCGGGGCCCGGCCTTCGTCATCGCACAGGTCCCGCAGCGTCGTGAGCCTGAGGCGCTCCCCGGCCCGCTCGCCCGCCTCGCTCACGGCTGCGCTCAGGGAATCGGAGACGCCCTCCGCCTCGGGCCCGGCGAGCGCGCGGCGCACGTCCATGAGCGTGATGGTCTCGGGCGCCCGACCCGGGACGAGGCCCCCCCCGACGAGCGTGGTGAGAAGCCCGGCGCCCTTCAGGACCTCGAGGACGTCGAGCGCGCCGGGGCCCGCCCGCAAGGTCCGGACCAGAGCCTCCGGCGTCGGGGCCGGGGCTCCCGCCTGGAAGGCCCGGACGACGAGCAAGAGCGCCCGCCCCCCGAGGAGCTCGCGGCCGGCGGACGTGGACGAGCCGTCGGCGAGAACCACCCCTCGGCCGTACTGCACCACGAAGGCGAGGCGAGCCCCGAAGAGGAGGATGAACCAGGAGAGGTAGAGCCAGGTGAGGAAGATGGGGATCGACGCCAGCGAGCCGTAGATGGCGGAGTAGTGGACGAACTTCGTGACGAGCTGGGTGAAGAGCCACTTGGCGAGCACCCAGGCCGCTCCCGCCGTCACCCCGCCCACGATCGCCGCCCGAACCCTCACCCTGGCGCTCGGGAGGACGAGGTAGATCACTGTGAGGAAGAAGGAGGTGAGGAGGTACCCCGCGGCGTGGGCCAGGACCTTCACCCCCCGCGACTCGAAGAAGGAGCTCGTCAGCCCCCCGAGGCTGGCCGAGCCGGCCAGGATGACCGGGCCCAGGGTGAGCACCAGCCAGTAGATGAGCGCCTCCATGCGCAGGGAGCGGCGGTGCCGGACCTCCCAGAGTTCGTTCACCGCCCCCTCGAGGTTCGAGTAGAGCGAGTAGGCCGAGAAGAGCAGGAGCGCCGCCCCCACCACCCCGGCCCGGGCCACGTGGGCGTTGTGCACGAAGCGGTCGAGGTAGGGCTCGATCGAGGCCCGGGCCCCCACCGCCAGGTTTTGCAGGAGGAACTCGTGGACCTCGGATGCGATCCTCTCCATGCCGGTGAAGGCCTGGACCACCGAGAAGGCCACCACCAGGGCGGGGACGAGCGCGAACACCGAGATGAAGGTGAGGGCCATGGCCCGCACCCGGACCCGATCCAGCCCCCCGAGGACCCGGAAGAGCAGGAGGAGGGCGGACCTGAGCCTCGCAAAACGCCTGGCCCGGGGGGGGGCGCTCTCCGGTGCGCCCTTTTCGGCCTCCCCCCCGGTCAACCCTTCTCCTCGGCGCCCGGGTCGCCGGCCGAACCCTGCACCTCGACCGGATCGGCCGAGGCCACCTCCTCGCGTTTCTCCCGCCTCTCGCCCCGGTCCCCCCGGTCGCGGTCCCGGGTTCGCCCGGGCCGGTTCTGGTCGATGCGCTCCTGCCGCCCGTAGATGTCGAACTGCTCCTGGTGGTAGCCGGTCTGGGGCCGGATCTGGATGGTCTTGTTGAACCGGTCCATGAGGTAGCGGACCTCGTCGCGCTCCGCCCCCTGGAGGATCCGGGCCACCTCGGGGTGGCAGTTCACCACCAGCACGGGCTCGTGGTGATGGGGGGCGTCGCGCCGGATCTCGCGGAGGATCTCGTAGGCGACGGTGAGGCGCGAGCGGATGTGCCCCCGCCCGTCGCAGTAGGAGCAAGGCTCGTTCATGAGCCGGGTGACCGACTCCCGCACCCGCTTGCGGGTCATCTCCACGAGCCCCAGCTCCGAGATCTTGAGCACGTTGGTCTTGGCCTTGTCCCGCCCCAGGGCGTCCTGGAGGGCCTTGAAGACCTTCTCCCGGTTCTGCGGCTTGTCCATGTCGATGAAGTCGATGATGATGATCCCCCCGATGTTGCGAAGCCTGAGCTGGTAGACGATCTCCTTGGCCGCCTCCACGTTGATCTTGGTGATCGTCTCCTCGAGGTTCTTCTTGCCGACGTAGCGGCCCGAGTTGACGTCGATGGCGGTGAGCGCCTCCGCCTGGTCGATGATGATGTAGCCGCCGGACTTGAGCCAGACCTTGCGCTGGGCGGCGCGCTTCAGCTCCTGCTCGATCCCGTAGGCGTCGAAGATGGGCTCCTGGCCCGAGTAGTACTCGATCTGCGTCTCGAGGTGCGGGGCCTGCTCCCGCACGAACCTCTGGATGCGATCGTACTCGTCGCGTTCGTCGATCACGAGCTTGGCGACCTCGGCGGTGAAGAGGTCGCGGGTGGCGCGGAGGATGAGGTCCAGATCGCCGTGCAAGAGGGCCGGGGCCGAGACCTTGTCCTTCGTCCGGATGATCTCGTTCCACACCTGGATGAGGAACCGGATGTCGGCCTCGAGCTTCTGCTGCTCCACGTTCTCGGCCACGGTGCGGACGATGAAGCCGGTCCCCTCCGGCCGCATCCGGTCGACGAAGTCGCGGAGCCGACGCCGCTCGCTGTCCTTCTCGATGCGCCGCGAGATCCCGATGTGATCGACCGTGGGCATGAAGACGAGGTGGCGCCCGGGCAAGGAGATGTGGCTCGTGATGCGCGCCCCCTTCGTGCCGATGGGGTCCTTGGCCACCTGGACGATGACCTCCTGCCCCTCCTTCAGGAGGTCCTGGATGTTCTTCGGGTCCTTCCGCTTCTCCTCCCGGTGACCGTTCCGGCCGCCGTTGCGGTCCCGGTCCCGCTCGCGCCCGTCGCGCCGGCCCCGGTCGTCCCGCCGGCCCCGGTCCCGGTCGTCCCGGCGCCCGGGAAGGGCCTCGCCCCGCACCTCCCGGGCCGCCTCGGCGGGCCGCGCCTCCCGGCTGTCCTGGGAGGGCAAAGCCGCCTCGTCCGCCAAGAGGAGGTCCGGGGAGATGGGCGGGGGCGTCGTGAGCGCCGGCTCCACGGCCGGGGCCTCGATCGGGGCCTCCCGGACGTCCGGGGAAGGGGGCAGGTCCGGGGCCGCGGGCAAGGGGGCGACGGCCACGGTCGGCTCCGCAAGGGGAAGGGCCGGGGCCCCTTCCTGCGGCGGGGCGGCACCTGGGGAGGCCTCGCGCGGCCCCGCCTCCGGGGAGGGCGGCGCGCCTTCCCCGAGACTCGAGGGGACGGGCGCCTCGGGCGAGCCCTCCCCGCCGACCGATTCGCCCCCCGGGGGCGAAGGCTCCGGGACGGCGAGCTGCGCCCGCGCCTCCGCCTCCTCCGCCTCCTGCTCGGTGGGGACCTCGTTCACCTCGGCGCGGTGCTCGCCCTCGGTGAGCTCGAACTCCTCGGAGAAGTCGGGGTCGCCGTAGACGTCCCCCACGTACAGGAAGGCGGCCTTCTCGAGGCCGATGTCCACGAAGGCGGCCTGCATCCCGGGGAGGACCCGGACCACCCGCCCCTTGTAGATGTTCCCGACGATCCCCTTCTCGCGCTTCCGCTCGAGATAGTACTCGTGGATGTTGCCGTTCTCGACGAGCGACACGCGCGTCTCCGCGCCGGCCGCGTTGATCACGAGGATGCTGTTGCCCGCCATGGCTGCCCTCTCTCGCCCCTTCCAGGCGCGGGGAGAGAGAGGCCCCATGAGGCGGGCCGCGGTCGCGGTCGGCCCGGCGGCGCCGGGCGTCCCCGATCGGCTGTCGAGCTTGCGCTCAAGAGCTCCATCTCCCTCGCACCCGGCGGCCGCGCTGGAGGCGCGGCACGAGCGGGGCGCGTCGTCCGTTCAGGCGTCCAGGTACCGAGGCGCGCGGGGCTGACCCTCGCTGGTCGGGTCAGACCCGCTCCGCTCGAAGCTGACGCCCTCCTTCAAAACCTTCACTCCCGTCGGCACGGCTCCGTCGCCGAAGATGGCCGCCAGCACCTCGGCTGGTTTGGCGCTCCCCGACGGATCCGTCCGCAAGCTGAACGTGACCACCCCGGGGCCTTCGACCGCGAGGTGCGTCACAAGACGCTTCAAGTCTATCTCCCTTTCCTTCCGGGCCGCGACCTTCTGATGGCGTCCCCGGCCCCGGTTCTTCTGGGGGGCGGCTCTCGTCACCACCGCCTCGCTAGCCCCGATAAAGTCGTCCACCCGGTCCCGGAGCTCCCCCTCGTCCCAGAGATCCGCCGGGAATTTCGCGCGGAAGTGCGCGGCCCGCTGCGCCTCGGAGATCGATTGAGCCCTAGCGCTCAAGGGCTCGGCCGAGAGCACCGTGAGCCCTTCCGGCAGCTGCCGCGCGAGCCGCTCTCCTACCTCCCGGGGGTCTGTGGGCCCCAAGAGCTCCAGGTCCAGGTATTCGCACAGGCTCTCGACCCCGACGGGCAGCGCCGGCCCGAACGAGACCTTCGGCTTCGGATGAAACCCCTGGGAGAAGGCCACCGGCAGAGAAGCCCGCCTCACCGCCCTAAGCAGGGTGTGCATGAGCTCGAGGTGGGAGAGGGCCACGAGCCGCCCCCGCTTGGCGTAGCGGATCCGGACGTGGGTGCGAAGGACCGGCTCCGGGGGACGGGGCGGGGGCTTCATCTCGGGCCGGTAGTCCTCCCTGGTGTAGGTCCGGTTCTTCAGGACCTCGTAGTCGCAGGCGCCGCAGACGCTGCAGGGATAGAGCACACAGTCGGCCACCTCGGCCACGTTCCGGGCCGCCGCGAGCTGCTTCATGAGATAGGGCTTCGTGACCCCGCAGTCGATCCGGTCCCAGGGGAGGACCTCGTCGAGCCGCCGGCGGCGGTGGGCGAAATGGTCGAGCCCCACCCCGTGCCTCCGCTCGCATTCCTCGAACGCTTTGAGCCACCGCCCCTCGTCGAACCACTCGGTCCAGCCGTCGAGCCGCTGCCCGCTCCGGTAGGCGGCGAGGACCGCGGTAGCCACCCGGCGGTCGCCGAGCGCGAGCGCCCCCTCGATCGACGACTGGCGCGAGTCATGTGGCTTGAACTGGATGGCACCGCCCCGGCCGCCGAGCGCCGCGGTGATGAGGGCCTGGCGACGGCGGGTCTCGGAAGGGGAGATCATCGGCTCCCACTGGAAGGGGGTGAAGGGCTTCGGCACGAAGGTGGAGGCCGCGAGGTGGATCACCGCCGAGCCCTGCCCCTTCCTCTGCGCCCGGCGGGCCACCGCGAGACAGCGCCGGGTGAGCTCGGCGATGGCCACGACGTCCTCGTCCTTCTCCTCGGGAAGCCCGATCATGAAGTAGAGCTTTAGGAGCGACCAGCCGTTCCCGAAGATGGACTCGACCGCGCGGAGGAGGTCCTCCTCCCGGTTCCCCTTGTTGATAACGGCACGCATCCGCTCTGTGGCCGCCTCCGGGGCGAGGGTGAATCCGGTCTTACGGATCCTTGCGATCTTCGCGGCGAGCTCGTCGCTCATCGTCTCGGTCCTGAGCGAGGGAAGGCTCATGGCGATCTTCTCGCCCTCCCAGCGGGCCAGAAAGTCGTCGAGCAGGCCGTTCAGCGGGGCGTAGTCGCCGGAGGAGAGCGAGAGGAGCCCCACCTCCTCGTAGCCCGAGGCCCGAAGGCCCACCTCTGCGAGCTCGAGGACCTGCCGGGGGTCGCGCTGCCTCGTGGGGCGGGTGATCATCCCCACCTGGCAGAAGCGACACCCGCGGGTGCACCCGCGCTGGATCTCGATGGGCAGCCGGTCGTGCACCGTCTGCATGAAGGGGACGATGGGACGGGTGTAGGCGCCCGTCCCGAGCGCGTTCAGGTCCGGCATCACCCGACGCAGCACCTTCTCGTACCCTGGGAGGAGGGGCGTGAGCTCGGCGAGCGTCCCGGTCGAACGGTCGTAGCGCGGTGCGAAATAGGCGGGGACGTACACCCCCGGGATCCCGGCGAGGCGGCGGAGGAGCTCCCGCCGGGTGGCGCCGCCCCTGCGAAACCCGCTTTCCGCGACCGCGAGGGCGATCTCCACCGCCACCTCCTCGCCGTCCCCCACCGCGAAGCAATCGAAATAGTCCGCCACCGGCTCCGGATTGAAGGCGCAGGGACCACCCCCCACGACGAGCGGGTCCGCTTCACCACGCTCGGCCGCGAGAAGAGGGATCCCGGACAGGTCGAGCAGGGCCAGAGCGCTCGTGTAGGCGAGCTCGAACTGGAGCGTCACCCCGAGCACGTCGAAGGCCTTCACCGGAGCGCGGGACTCGAGGGTGAAGAGCGGCAAACCCGCCTTCCGGAGCATGGCCTCCATGTCCGGCCAGGGCAGGAAGACCCGCTCGCAGGCCACATCGTCCCGGTCGTTCAGGAGGTGGTAGAGGAGCCGGAACCCGAGGTTGCTCATCCCCACCTCGTAGGTGTCCGGAAAGGCCAGGGCGAACCGGACCCTCACCCCCTCGAGGTCCTTCACGATCGCGCCGAACTCGGTGCCGATGTAGCGAGAGGGCTTCTGCGCGGCGAGCACGAGCTCGTCGAGCGCGGGGGAGGGGAGCGCAGGGAAGTTCGCCATCTTTCGCCGGGCCGCGGGTTAAAACCGCGTGTCGCCCGCCGTGTGGGTGTCCGGGTCCACCGAGGGAGGGCCCGAGGGAGGCGTGAATAGCACGGGGGGCGGCCGGGCACAATGGGACCCACGAGCCCCTTGCCTCGAGGGCGGTTCGGGCCCCCCAAGTCTAGTGCCGGGCGTGAAACGGCTCCTCTTCGCCCTTCGGGGCCTCGTACTGAAGCGAGACATCCTGCACGAAGGCCCCGGGCGGCCCGCGGTGCAGGAAGCGGACGAGGGCCTCAACCGCGGCCCGCTCCCCCTCCAGAAGGGCCTCGACCGAGCCGTCGGCGCAGTTGCGCACCCAGCCCTTGACCCCGAGCCTTCGGGCCGCATCCACGGTGGTGAAGCGGAACCCGACGCCCTGCACGCGGCCCATGACCACGGCATGGACGCGGACGAGGTCGGAGGCGGGCATTCTTTTCTCCCTAGGCCTCGAGCAGCCTCAAGAACTCCTCCTCGGAGAGCACCTTCACCCCGAGCTCACGCGCCTTCTTGAGCTTCGACCCCGCCTCCTCCCCCGCCACCACCAGATCGGTCTTCCGCGAGACCGACCCGGATACCCTTCCGCCGCGCCGCTCGATCTCGGCCTTGGCCTCGTCCCGGGAGAGCCGAGCGAGCCCGCCGGTGAGCACCACGGACTTGCCGGCGAAGGGCCCGCGGGCCGAGACCTCCTCGGGGGCGGCCCTTACCCCCGCGGCGGAGAGACGGTCCACCACCCGCCGGTTCTGCGGCTCGGCCGTCCAGGCCCGGATCTCCTTGGCGGTGCCGGGCCCCACGTCGCGGATCTCCTCCAGGTCCTCCTCGCTCGCGTCCATGAACCGCTCGAGGGACCCGAAGTGGCGAGCGAGGGTGGCGGCGGTGGCCTCGCCCACCTGCGGGATGCCGAGGCCGTAGAGGAGGCGCCGCAGGGTAGTGCTCTTCGACCGCTCGAGCGCGGCCACGATGTTCTGGGCGCTCTTCTCGGGGAGCTCGCGCGGACCGTCTTCTCCCTCCTCCTTGCGGGGGCGGCTGAACAGCTCCTGCCAGGTCTCGAAGGGCACGGCGTAGAGGTCGGCGAAGTCCTTGACCCCCCTCTCCACGAGCCCGCTCGAGAGCTTCTCCCCGAGCCCCTCGATGTCGAGGGCGCGACGGGAAGCGAACTGGCGGAGCCGCCCCACGAGCTGGGCCGGGCAGGCGGCCCCGGTGCAGCGGTAGACCTTCTCCCCCTCCTCCCGGACCACCCGGGCCCCGCACACCGGGCAGGTTTCGGGGAACTTGAAGAAGGTCTCCTCTCCGGTGCGACGCTCGGGGAGGGGCTTCACCACCTCGGGGATCACCTCTCCGGCGCGCCTTACGAGGACGTAGTCGCCCTGGCGGATGTCCTTGCGGCGCATCTCGTCCTCGTTGTGCAGGGTGGCGTTCGAGACGGTGGCGCCGGAGAGGACCACCGGGTCGAACTCCACCACCGGCGTCAGGATCCCGGTCCGCCCCACCGAGGCGGTGATGCGACGGATGCGGGTGGCCTCCTCCTGCGGGGGGTACTTGAAGGCCGCCGCCCAGCGGGGGAACTTGCTCGCCGCCCCGAGGCGGCGGCGGTAGTCGAGGTCGTCCACCTTCACCACGATCCCGTCGGTGTCGTACGGCAGGGAGAACCGGCGCTCGGCCATCCGGTCGCGGTAGCCCTGCACCTCCGCCATCCCCGCGCAGCGGGCGTTCTCGGGGTTCACCTCGAACCCCCAATTCTTGAGGTCCAGGAGCTTCTCCCAGTGCGTCGCCCAGGGCGGCCCCTCCTTCGAGAGGGGAGGGACGAGCGCCTCGTAGGCGATGAAGGAGAGGGGTCGCCGGGCGGTGATCCTCCAGTCGAGCTGGCGGAGCGACCCGGCGGCGGCGTTTCGGGGGTTGGCGAAGGGCTCCTCCCCGGCCCGCAAGAGCTGCCGGTTCATCACCTCGAAGTGCTCCTTGAAGAGGAGCACCTCCCCCCGGACCTCGACCCTCCGGGGCGGCGTCCCCGAGAGCCGGCCCGGGACCCCGGGGTTCGCGCCCACCGCCCCCACCACCCGGAGGTTCCTTGTCACGTCCTCCCCGTAGACCCCGTCGCCGCGGGTCGACCCCACGACCAGGGCCCCCTCCTCGTAGACGAGCTCCACCGCCAGGCCGTCGAGCTTCGGCTCGGCCACGTACCCCACCTTGGCCTCGGGCGAAAGCCCGAGCAGGCGCCGCACCCGGGCATCGAGCTCGAAGAGCTCCTCGTCGGTGGTCACGTTCCCGAGCGAGAGCATGGGCTCGCGATGGGCCACCCGCACGAAGGCGTCGGAGGGCGTTCCCGACACCCGCCGGGTGGGGGAGTCTTGGGTCTTGAGCTCGGGGTGCTCCTCCTCGAGCGCCTCGAGCTCCCGCATGAGCCGGTCGTACTCGGCGTCGGAGAGGACGGGCCGGTCGAGGACGTAGTAGGCGTGGTCGGCGGCCCGGATCTTTGCCCGAAGGCTCTCGGCCAGGCGGGGATCGGCCGCGCTCATGAGGCGCCAACATGACGCCCGGACGAGAGGGGCGCAACGGGAAATCCGGCCGGCCTCGCCTCGTCCCTCTCAGAAGGAGAGGACGGCGGGGTTGTTGTCGTCCTCCATCCCCGCCGGCGGGTTCTCGAAGGTGTCCTGGTAGACCCCGTTCACCCGCGTCCAGAGGATGGTCTTCGGGCTCACGATCCCGTCTCCGTCGAGATCCCCCGTCGCCGTGACCAGGATGGAGGAGAAACCCGGCGCCTCGGTCACGACGAACATGTACGAGTAGTACATCGCCCCTTCGAGCTCGTCGCTGATGCTGGCGGTGGTGGCGTTGGCGCGGAAGTACTCGGCCCAGATCGGCACCGTCGCCGCCAATGGGTTCATCATTCGCTTCTGCGTCCCCGGGGGGAAGGAAGGGTTCCACTCGGAGACGAGCATGGTGACGCCGGGGTGCGCGACCGGGTCGATGCTCGTGCCGGTCCGGACGTACATGTCCTGCACCTGCTGCATGATCCGCTGCATCATGGTGACCCGCTCGGCCGTCTTGGTGCGATAGAGGAGCCTCTGGTAGTTCGGGATGGCCACCGAGGCGAGGATGCCGACGATGGACACGACCACCATCACCTCGATGAGGGTGAAGCCCGCCTGCCCGCTCCGCCGCGTAGTCTGTGACATCTCTCTCCTCCTCTATTGCCCGCCTTGGGGCTTGGGCGGGCCGTGCGGCGGCGCCGGGGTGATGAAGAGCGGTCCGCCCCCCGTGTCGATGACGATGTTTCCCTTCGCCTCTTCCGCCGCCTTGAACTTCGCCACCTCGGCCGGGTCGACCACGCGATCGGTGCTCTGGGGCATGACCATCCGTGGGCCGCCCGGGGCCCCGTGCTCGACCATCCCGGCCGGGAGCCCCGGCACCGGACGGCGCGCCTGGTAACGGTGGTACCAGTGGAGGCCGTGGTAGACGGCCGCGAGCAGGACCGAGGCCGCGAGCAGGACCGCCATCCAGACCTGCCGGCCGCGCCCGGGCTCGTCCCTCTCGAGAACGTCCACCGACAAGAGCCGAGCCTGCGCCGGGCGCGGGGCCACCTTCGCCGGGGCGGCCGCGCCGCTGCCGGCCACCCGTTGCGCCGCCTCCGAGAAGTCGATCGCCTCGCTGACCAGCGTATTGCGGATGGCCTCGAGCGCGGGCTTTAGCTCCTCGGGAGCCGCGGAGAGGATGGGCGCCACCTCGGAGAGGAGCGCGTCGATCTCCCCCAGGGTCGTGCTCAGGGCGGCGGTGTCCACCGGGCTACCGGCCGGAGGGACGCTTCCGAGCGCGTCGGCCACCCGAAGCCGCATCATCGCCGCCTTGCGAACGGGGGCCGCGTCGACCGGCTGCGGCTCGCCCGAGAGCACGGCCCGCTCCAGGTCTGAGAGCGTCTCGAGCGTGCGCAGGGCGAGCACGTGGAGCGGCCGGGAGGGGAGCGCGGTCCCCTTGAGCGCGGCGAGGAGCGCGTCCTCGGCCTCGGCGGCGGAAGAGATCGTAGCGGGCCAGTCGATCCGGGGCACGAGCGGCGGCGGCATGTACACGCTCGCGAGCCGCTCCGGGGCCCCGCCCGGAGCGGGGTGGGAGGGAGGTGCGGTCGCCTCGAGGTCCGCAGTGTCGACGGAGACGCCCTCGAGATCGGCGAAGAAGCCGGGAGTGGGCCTCGCCGGCGGAGCCGCGACGGGGGCCGCCCCGGGCGAGGCGACGGGCGCGGCCACCTCCGCGGCCGGAGCGGGGGGCGGCGTCTTGGGCCTCGCGAGAACCGGGGCCGCAACCGGGACGGCGGCCGGCCTGAGGACGGGCGGCCCGGGGACGGCACGACCGGCACTTGGTGTGGCGGCCACCGGAGCGGACGGGCGGGGGGCGACCGGGGGGCCGGCGGGCCTTACCCCCGCCGCCCCGGGGGCGCCCGGCGCAGCTAGAGGCCGCGCGGCCGGGCCTAAGGGCCCTGGGGGAGCCCCCGGGCCGGCTTGCGGCCGTGCGGCCTTGCCTACGGGCCCCGGGGGCGCCACCGCGGCGCGGGAAGCCGGCACCGGCGAAGGGGTTACCCGCGGGGCGACCGGCGGAGAACCTGGCGCGGCGGGAGCGGGGGAAGGCAGAGGACGCGCCGCGGCGAGCGGCGCCTCCGCCCCCCCGACCGCAGGAGAGCCGGAAAGGACTCGCTCCACCGCACCCACCACCCCGTCCACCTTCCCGTCCCAGCGGGCCACCTCCACCCCCAGCGCGCGGAGCGTGCCCTCCGCCCCGGCCTGGGTGGAGGGCAGGCCCGCCACCACCCGGATGCCGCGCCCGTCGCGCACCATCGCCTGGATGGCGGACAGGGATCCCTCCCCGGTGAACTCGACGATGGCGAGCGCGGAGGGGCCGCTGCAGAGGCCCAGGACCTGGCCCGGGTCGGCCGCCACGCGGGGGCGAGTCCCGAGGCGCACGGTCAGGGGCGCGAGGAGCGCCACCGCGAAGTTTTTCGTGCCCGCGAGGACCGCGTCGATCGGAAGCTGGGCCATGGGGTCGGTCGACCGATCCTCCTTCGCCTGCCCCATGTTACCCCGACGGGCCAGGTGCTCCTAGCGACGCCAGCTGCCCCTCGTTCCCCCGACAGCGGAGGACGACACGCCCCCACTCGTCTCCCCTCGTCGTTGACACCGCACCGCGAGTTGCATACGTTTTCCACTCCTCCGCCGGCCTCTCCCAGAGACCACCGCTTTCCCCGCCCCCAAGGGGCGATCGCTTCCCGCCCGAGACCTGACATGCCCGCCGCCGCACCGACAGCCGCGCACGCCCCGTCCGACATCGCCGAGCTCAAGCACTTGAAGGTGGCCGAGCTCGCGAAGCTGGCCCGCGACCTCAGCATCGAGGCCGCCGGAGCGATGAAGAAGCAGGACCTCATCTTCGCCATCCTTCAGGCCCAGTCCAAGGCGGCCGAGGAGGCCAAGGAGGAGATGGAGGTCGGCGGGGAGGGCACGCTCGAGGTCTTGCCCGACGGCTTCGGGTTTTTGCGCAGCCCCGACTTCTCCTACCTTCCCGGACCGGACGACATCTACGTCTCCCCCTCGCAGATCCGGCGCTTCAACCTGCGCACCGGCGACACGGTGCGAGGGACGGTGCGGCAGCCCAAGGACGGCGAGCGGTACTTCGCCCTCCTCAAGGTGGACTCCATCAACGGCGAGCCGCCGGAGGAGAACCAGTCCAAGGTCCTCTTCGATAACCTGACGCCCCTCTACCCCACCGAGCGGCTCCACCTCGAGCACGAGCCCAGCGAGATGACCACCCGGGTGGTGGACCTGTTCTCGCCCATCGGCAAGGGGCAACGGTGCCTCATCGTCTCGCCCCCGCGGGCCGGCAAGACCGTCCTCCTGCAGAACATCGCCCACGCCATCACCGCCAACCATCTCGACACCACCCTCATCGTGCTGCTCATCGACGAGCGGCCCGAGGAGGTCACCGACATGGAACGGACCGTGAAGGGCGAGGTGGTGGCCTCCACCTTCGACGAGCCCGCCACCCGGCACGTGCAGGTGGCGGAGATGGTGATCGAGAAGGCCCGCCGACTGGTGGAGCACAAGCGCGACGTGGTGATCCTGCTCGACTCGATCACCCGCCTGGCCCGCGCCTACAACTCGGTGGTCCCCCCCTCGGGCAAGATCCTCTCCGGAGGGGTGGACTCGAACGCCCTCCACAAGCCCAAGCGCTTCTTCGGCGCCGCCCGGAACATCGAGGAGGGCGGCTCGCTCACCATCATCGGCACCGCCCTGGTCGACACCGGCAGCCGAATGGACGAGGTGATCTTCGAGGAGTTCAAGGGCACCGGGAACTCCGAGATCGTCCTCGACCGCAAGCTCATGGAGAAGCGGATCTTCCCCTGCATGGACATCGGCAAGAGCGGCACGCGCAAGGAGGAGCTGCTCCTCCCCACCGACTGGCTCTCCAAGATCTACATCCTCAGGCAGACCATCCTGAACGGGCTCGACAACGTGGAGGCGATGAAGTTCATCCTCGACAAGTTCCGCCAGGTGAAGAACCACGAGGAGTTCTTCAAGATGATGGTGGGCGGGGGGAAGTAGCCGGCCGGGCCTTGACGCAAGAGCGCGAACCGACTAGATCCCTCCCTTCCAAAAGCCGAGCCCGGACCACCGCCCCGACGGCGATGCAAGCGGCTCGAAAGGTGCGCCCATGAAGTCCGGTATCCACCCCGAGTACAAGCCGGCCAAGGTCGTCTGCGCCTGCGGGAACGTCATCGAGACCCGCTCGGTGCGCGGCGACTTCCACATCGAGATCTGCTCCCAGTGCCACCCGTTCTTCACCGGCAAGCAGAAGATCCTCGACACCGCCGGCCGCATCGAGAAGTTCAGGACCCGCTACGCCGCCCAGCCCGCTTCTCCCCCGCCGAAGAAACCCGAGCCGGCGAAGGCCGCCCCGGCCAAGGCGGAGCAGGGGAAGGAGAATCGCGCCGCCAAGCGGGCCCGGACCGGCAAGACCAAGGCGGGCAAGGCCGAGGCCCCATCGGGCGAGGCCAAGGTCGAGTGACCGGGGGCCCCTCGGGCCGTCTCCCCATGGCAAGAAGGGCGCCTCGCGGCCGATCGACCGGCGGGCTCTTCGAGTACGCCCTCGTCACCCTCTTCCTCGCCCTGGCGCTCGCCGGCGCGCTCATCCTCTTCGGCGACGAGATCCGCGGCGCCCTCGGGCTCCGCTCCCCCGCCCCCGCCCCGCGCCCACCCCTCGAGGAGCGGCGCTAGGGGAACACCCCCCGGCGCGCCGGCCGAGGTTGGCGTATCCTCGGGGGGTGGCCGAGAGCCCTCCCTTGGTTCTCGTCGTGGATGACGAGGCCCCGAACCTCGAGTCCCTGGGCAAGATCTTCGAGCGCGAGGGCTGGCGGGTGGCCCTCGCCCCCTCCGGGCCGGTGGCCCTCGAGGTCCTGCGCCGCGAGATGGTCTCGGTGGTCGTCACCGACCTCATGATGCCCGGCATGACGGGCGACGACGTCCTGCGGGCCGTCCGCGCCCTCTCCCCGGGCACCGAGGTCGTGCTCATGACCGCCTACGGGACGGTCGAGTCCGCGGTCAACGCCATGAAGGAAGGGGCCTACGACTTCATCACCAAGCCCGTGAAGCGCCACGCGGTCGTGAAGATCGTCCGCCGGGCCCTGGAGAAGGTCTCGCTCGTCGCCGAGAACCGCGCCCTCAGGGCCCGCCTCACCGAGCTCGCCCCCTTAGAGAGCGGCGGGCTCCTCGGGGACGCCCCCGCCTTCCGCCAGGTGATCGAGACCTTGCGCCAGGCCGCGCCCACCTCCGCCACCGTCCTCCTTCACGGCGAGAGCGGGACGGGGAAGGAGCTCGCCGCCCGACTCCTCCACGACCTCTCCCCCCGCGCCAAGGGGCCCTTCGTCCCCATCAACTGCGCCGCCATCCCCGAGGGGCTGCTCGAGTCGGAGCTCTTCGGCCACGAGCGCGGGGCGTTCACCGGCGCGGTGGCGAGAAAGGAGGGCCGCTTCGAGCGGGCGAGGGGAGGCACCCTCTTCCTCGACGAGGTGGGGGAGATCCCCCTCTCCCTCCAGGTGAAGCTCCTACGGTTCCTGCAGGACGGGGCCCTCGAGCGCGTGGGGGGGACGGAGAGCCTTCGGGTGGACGTGCGGGTCGTGGCGGCCACGAACAAGGACCTCGCAGAGGCGGTCCGGACGGGCCGGTTCCGGGAGGACCTCTACTACCGCCTCGACGTGGTCTCGCTCCGGCTCCCCCCCCTGCGAGAGCGCCGGGAGGACGTGCCCCTCCTCGCCATGGCCTTCCTTCGGCGAATCGCCGAGAAGAACAACAAGCGCGTCGCCGCCTTCACCCCGGCGGCGCTCGCCTCCCTCGAGGGCTACAGCTGGCCCGGCAACGTCCGCGAGCTCATGCACGCGGTCGAACGCGCCGTCATCCTGTGCCGGGGCGACACCCTCGACGTGGCCGACCTGCCCGAGGCCGTCCGCGGGAGCCCCACCGCCCTCGCCGAACTCCCCCCATCGGGTGGGGCCAAAGCCCTCCTCGTCCCGCTCGGCACTACCATGGAGGAGGTCGAGCGGCAGGTGATCAAGGAGACCCTGCGCCGCACCCGCGGAGACAAGAACCTCGCCGCCCAGATCCTGGGCATCGCCGCCCGCACCATCTACCGGAAGCTCGACCGGGACGAGGAGGGGCGGCTCGTCGAAGGAAGGCCGGCCGGTCCGCCCGGCGACGAGAACGAGTAGCCCTGCCGACCGGCAGGCCCGCGAGGGACCGCTTGCCATTTTGGCGGCCCCCGCCGCGCCCGGGTAAAGGGATTGACAGAATGGCATCCCGCGCGCCCAGGGTCGCCTCGCCGCATCGGCCCCCTCGGGATTCTTCACTCGGCATCGGGAGGTTGAGCCGGCTTTTGTAAATGGCCTTCGAGTGGCACGTCGGTTGCTGCCGCGAAGCCTCGGGCCCTTCCATGCTCGACCTCTTCTTCCAGAAGTATGCCTGGACGGCGAATCTCCTCATCCTCTTCGCCGCCGCCTGGTTCTCGGCGAAGATCTTGAACACCGTCGTCGGAGCGCTCATCCGGCCGCGCCCGCAGGCCGACCTCAAGGCCGTCCCCGCCTCGGTCCACCCGGCCGCCGCCTTTGCCTTCGACGAGAAGAAGCTCTACCACCTCCTCGGGGTCGATCCGCCGGCGGTGACCGAGACGAAGGAGGACCTCCAACCCTCGGCGCGGCCGAGAAACTGCGCCGACCCCTCCTCCCAGCCGGTGAAGTCCGACCTGCGCTTCTCGCTCGTCGCGGGCGTCCTCTCCGACCGCCCCCGCTTCTCGCTCGCCACCATCGCCGACGGGACGACGCGAGAGAGCCGGGTCCTCGGCGTGGGCGAAAAGATCGGCAATGCCCAGCTCTTGGGCCTCGAGCGCATCCACCCCGATGGAGACATCACCGGCAACGCCTTCAAGCTCGTGGCCGTCATCTGCAACGGGGGGACGAAGGAGTTCGTCGAGTCGGACCCGACCGTGCCCTACGGCGAGGCGGCGCCCAACATCGGCGTCGTGGCCCCCGTGCCGCGGCCGGGACCCCCCTCCCCCGGGATGGAGGGCGTCCGGACCGTGGGCCCGAACCGCTACGAGGTGGACCGCAAGGTCATCGACGCGACCCTCACCGACCTGAACCAGATCGCCACCCAGGCCCGCATCGTCCCCTCCTTCAAGAACGGCGTGGCGAACGGGTTCAAGCTCTTCTCCATCCAGCCGGGATCGCTCTACTCCTCCATCGGGGTGGAGAACGGAGACGTCATCGAGCGCGTGAACGGGTACGACATCAACTCCCCGGAGAAGGCGCTCGAGCTCTACCAGAAGCTCCGGGACTCGAGCCACGTGGCAATCGATCTGGAACGGAACGGGCAGCCGCTCCGCAAGGAATACACCATCACCGGTCCCTAGGGGATCTCACGACCTTTAAGGCCGCCATGCGAACGCTCCTCGCCGCGCTCCTCGTCTTCCCCGCCCTCTCCCTCGCCCAGGCGCCGCTCGAGCGGCCCACCGACGGCCCTCAGCCCGGCCCGCCCCCGAGGAGGACCCGGCCCGCCATCGAGAAGACCGCCGACGAGGGATCGCGTCCTCCCCCGCCCAGGCCCACCTCGCCCGTCGGAAGGGGTCCCCCGGCCCCCGCCCCGGCCGCCTCCGCCCCTGTGGCCGGCCCCCAGGCTCAAGGTGCCGGCCCGATCGCCCCCGCCCCCCCGGCCGGCCCGGGCGCCGCCCCGGGCGAGGCCACCATCCGCCCCAGCGACGGCCGGTGCGTCCCCCTCCAGGGCCGCTTCATGCTCTCCTTCAACAAGGCCGACATCATCGACGTGCTCGAGCAGGCGAGCCGCTGGACCTGCCGGAACTTCATCTACACCGATGATGTCGCCCGCGGGAAGATCACCCTGCTCTCCAAGACGTCGGTCACCGCCGACGAGGCCTACGCCGCCTTCCTCGCCGCCCTCGCCGCCAACAACATCACCATCTACGCGACCGGCAAGTACTACAAGCTCGGGCGAATGCCGGACTCGAAGAAGCTCCCCATCCCCACCATGACCGGTGCCGACAGCGAAGCGCCGGCCACCGAGCAGATCATGACCAAGGTGATCCGGCTGCAGTCCACCGACGCCGATCTCCTGCGCGGCGTGCTCGGGAACTTCATCTCCCCCCAGGGCGCGGACATCCAGTCCATCCCCCCCGACACCTTGATCGTCACCGACACCGGTCTCAACATCCGCCGGATCGAGAAGATGCTCGAGACCATCGACCGCCCGGGCGGCGGCGACGTCATCCGGGTGGTCCAGCTGCGGTACGCCACCGCCAAGGACGTGGCCGACAAGCTGAACCAGATCTTCCAGACCCAGGGCGCGAACCGATCGCGCCGGGTCTACACCCTCGCCCGCCCGGTCCCCTCCCCGGTGACGACCCCTGCGGCGGGGCCCGGGGCCCAGCCGGGCACCGCCCCCCCCCCAGGCTCCGCCACCGACGTCTCGGTCTCGAAGGTCATCCCGGACGACCGCACCAACAAGCTCATCATCATCGCCGACGAGAAGAGCTTCCAGCGGGTCGAGGAGCTCATCGAGCAGCTCGACGTGCCCACCGGAGGCGACGGAGGGGTCCACGTGGTCTTCTTGAAGAACGCCACCGCCGAGGACCTCGCCACCACCCTCTCGAACCTCGCCCAGGGACAGGCCAAGAAGGCCGGGGCCACTCCCCCCGCCCAAGCTCCGGTCATCCGCACCGGAGGGATGGTCGTCCGCCCGCCCAACGCCGCCCCCGCCCCGCCCGGGACCGAGGGGGCCACCGCCGAGCTCTTCAGCGGAGAGGTGAAGGTCACCGCCGACAAGGCCCAGAACGCGCTGCTCATCCAGGCGAGCGGGTCCGACTACATCGCCATCTCCCGCCTCATCGAGAAGCTCGACCGGCCCCGGCGCCAGGTCTTCGTCGAGGGAGCGATCCTGGAGGTGGACATCGACAACGGGCTCGACATCGGGGTGGGGGCCCACGCCTTCATCGACGTGACCGTGAACGGCAAGCAGGGGGTCCTCCCCATCGTCTCCCAGCCCGGCCAGGTCTCCTCGCTGAGCCCGGCGAGCATCGTCTCCCTGGGGGGATTCTTGACCGGCTTCTCCGGCCCCACCTCGGGCGTGCTCCAGAGCCTGGCGGGCGTGAACCTCCCCTCCCTCGGCCTCCTCATCCGCGCCCTGGAGTCGAGCTCCGACGTGAACGTCATCTCCACCCCCCACGTCCTCGCCACCGACAACGAGGACTCGGAGATCACGGTCGGCCAGAACGTTCCCTTCCAGACCGGTTACTTCCCCCCCGGCCTCACGAGCGCCCTCAACACCTCCACCACCAGCGGGACCGCCACCGCCCTGGGCACCACCATCGGCACGACCGGCGTGGCGGGCCTCGCCGCCGGCATCGAGCGGCAGGACGTCGAGCTCAAGCTCAAGATGAAGCCGCAGATCAACGAGGGGGGGAACGTGCGCCTCACCGTCGAGGTGCAGAACGAGGAGATCTCGAGCACCGACCCCGTCCTCGGGCCCACCACCGCCAAGCGCACGGTGAAGACCCAGGTCATCACCAAGGACCAGAGCACCATCGTGATCGGCGGCCTCATCCAGGATCGCGTCCTCCACTCGGTGAAGAAGGTCCCTCTGCTCGGGAGCCTCCCGCTCCTCGGGGGGCTGTTCCGCGAGACGGCGAACACCAAGCAGAAGACGAACCTGCTCATCTTCCTCACCCCCTACATCATCCGCGACGCGGACGACTACCGGCACATCTACGAGAAGAAGAAGAAGGAGTTCGACGACTTCATGGTCCAGTACTACGGCGAGAGGTCCGCCTTCAACGTGCAGGTCGACTACAGCAAGAAGCCGGGCCCCCTCGCCCTCATCCACCACGGCGTCGTCGAGGAGTCCCTTCGCCTCGAGAACGGCGGGGCGGGGTTACCGGGGGAAGGCATGACCTCCCCGCCCGGCGGACCGGAGAAGGCCTCGCCCACCCCCTCCGTCCGCCCCGCCGCCCAACCCTCGCCGCAGCCCGAGCACGAGCCCGAGCTCTCCCCGCCCGCACAGCCCGGAGAGCCACCGGGAAACACCCCGGATCCCATGGAAGGAGCGCCCTGAAACGCCGATGACGCCGAACCACCCGGCCATCCCCGCCCAAGCCGACGCCTCAAGGGAGGCCCCCCCCCTCCCCGGAGGCCCCTCGCAAAAGGCCCCCTCGCCCGCCTCCCCCGGGCCGGCCCTTCTCTTGGGCCGGCCCCTGGGGGAGATCCTCCTCCACACCGCCAAGCTCTCCCCCGAGCGGCTCGAGGAGGCCCTCGCTCTCCAAAAGGGCGAGCAGGCGGGCGCGCGCCTGGGCGAGATCCTCGTGCGGCTCAAGGCGGTCACGGAGGAGGAGGTGCTCCGGGCCCTCGCCCTCCAGCTCGACCTCCCCTACCTCCCCCGCATCGACCCCGAGGCGGTGTCCGGCGAGCTCGCCGCCCGGGTCCCCATCCACTTCGCCAAGACCGCCCGGGTGCTCCCCCTCTCTCGCTCGGGCGACGCGGTGCGGGTGGCGGTGGCCGACCCGCTCGACACCGGGGCCCAGGACTCGGTCGCCATGCTCCTCGAGGCGGCGGTCTCGCCCGAGGTGGCCACCCCTCAGACCGTCCTCGACGCCATCAACGCCGTCTACGACCGGGCCGCCAACGAGCACGACCGGCTCATGGAGGACCTCGAGACCGAGGACCTCGAGTCGGTAGCCCACGAGCTGGAGGAGCCGACCGACCTCCTCGACGCCGACGACGAGGCCCCCATCATCCGCCTCGTGAACTCCCTCCTCTTCCGGGCGGTGAAGGAGCGGGCCAGCGACATCCACATCAACCCGGAGGAGAGGGACATCTCGGTCCGCTATCGGATCGACGGGGTCCTGCGCGAGGTGATCCGCCCCCCCAAGCGCTTCCAGGCCTCGATCGCCAGCCGCATCAAGATCATGGGGGGCCTGAACATCGCCGAGAAGCGGCTCCCCCAGGACGGGCGCATCCGCATCAAGCTCGCCGGCAAGGACGTCGACGTCCGCCTCTCCACCGTCCCCACCGCGCACGGGGAGCGGATCGTGATGCGCCTGCTCGACAAGTCGAGCGTGGTCCTGGACCTCGAGTCCCTCGGGTTCGAGGACTGGCAGCTCAAGGTGATGGACGGGCTCATCACGAGGTCCCACGGCATCGTGCTCGTCACCGGGCCCACCGGCTCGGGCAAGACCACCACCCTCTACGCCGGCCTTGCCAAGATCAACTCCCCCGACCTGAACATCCTGACCATCGAGGACCCGGTGGAGATTCCGCTTCGGGGGATCGGCCAGGTCCAGGTGAACCCCAAGATCGAGCTCACCTTCGCGAACGGCCTGCGCTCCTTCCTCCGCCAGGACCCGGACGTCATCATGGTGGGCGAGATCCGCGACCTGGAGACGGCCGAGATCGCCATCCAGGCCTCCCTCACCGGGCACCTCGTTCTCTCCACCGTCCACACCAACGACGCGGCCGGGGCCATCACCCGCCTCGTGGACATGGGGGTGCAGCCCTTCCTCGTGGCCTCTTCCCTGGTGGGGGTATTGGCCCAGCGGCTCGTGCGGGTGCTCTGCCCCGAGTGCCGGCAAGCCTACGTCCCGACCGCGGAGGAGAGGCAGCAGGCCGGCCTCTCCGACCAGATCCTCGAGAGGGCCGGCCGCCCCCGCCACGTCTACCGGGCGGCCGGCTGCCCCACCTGCCAGGGCACCGGCTACCAGGGCCGCACCGGCATCTACGAGCTCATGCTCGTCGACGACGACGTGCGGCCGCTCATCCTGAAGTCGGTCGACGCCACCACCATCAAGCGGGCCGCGGTGGAGCGGGGGATGGTGACGCTCCTCGAGCACGGGGCCTACAAGGTGGCGCGCGGGATCACCACCGCCGCCGAGGTGCTCTCGGTCACCGCGGAGGACATCCACTAAGATGCCGGTCTTCGAATACCGGGCGCTCTCCGCCGCCGGGAAGCCGGTCACCGGGCTCAAGGAGGCCGACTCGCCCCGCACCCTGCGGAGCGTCCTGCGCCGGGAGGGCGTCTACCTCACCGAGGTCCTGGGGGAGAAGGCCCAGAAGAAGAGAGCCTCGCAGGAGCTCAACCTCCGCCGCTGGCTCTCGGGCCGGGTGAGCGCCCAGGACCTGGCGGTGGCCACCCGGCAGCTGGCGGTCCTGGTCCACGCCGGCATCCCCCTCGTGGAGGCCATGACCGCCCTCGTCGACCAGGTCGACCACGAGCGCCTGAAGCGGGTCCTCTCCGACGTGAAGCAACGGGTCAACGAGGGCGCCTCGCTGGCCGACGCCCTGGCGGTCCACCCGCGGATCTTCTCGAACCTGTACGTGAACATGATCCGGGCGGGCGAGCACTCGGGGGCCCTGGAGGTGGTCTTGAAGCGGCTCGCCGAGTTCACCGAGAGCCAGGCCCGGCTCCGCTCCAAGATCCTCGCCACCCTGGTCTACCCCATCGCCATGGTGTGCATCGGGGCAGTGGTGATGGGCATCCTCTTCACCGTGGTCATCCCCAAGATCACCCGGATCTTCGCCGACACCAACGCCGTTTTGCCCTGGTACACGCAGGTCACGATCGGCCTCTCCTCCTTCGCGGCCCACTTCTGGTGGGCCATCCTCGCCACCCTCTTCCTTCTCGTCTTCTGGTTCTCTCGCTGGAAGGTCACCCCCGGGGGGCGGGAGAGGTGGGACCTCATCCGGCTAAGGGCCCCCATCTTCGGCCCGGTCTCCCGGCAGATCGCCGTGGGCCGCTTCGCCCGCACCCTCTCCACCCTCCTTCGGAGCGGCGTCCCCCTCCTCACCGCCCTCGACATCGTGAAGAACGTCATGGGCAACACCCGCCTCGCCCACGTCATCGACGAGGCCCGGGATGCGATCCGCGAGGGGGAGTCCATCGCCGCCCCCCTGAAGCGCTCCGGCGAGTTCCCCCCGCTCGTCCACCACATGGTGGCGGTGGGCGAACGCTCCGGCGCCCTCGAGGAGATGCTCGGGACCGTGGCCGACACCTACGAGAGCCAGGTCGAGGCCTCGGTGAACGCCCTCACCTCCCTCCTCGAGCCGCTCATGATCGTCACCATGGGGGTGGTGGTGGCGTTCATCGTCTTCTCCGTCCTCATGCCCATCCTCCAGATCAACAACCTCGCCGGAGGTTCACCGTGACTAGGCCCCCTTCCCGCACCGCCGCACGCGGCATGACCCTCATCGAGATCATGGTGGTGCTCGTCATCCTCGGGATGATCGCCGCCGCGGTCGCGGTGAACGTGGTGAAACGCCAGCAGGACGCCGAGCTCAAGCAGGCGCGCACCGACGTCCAGAACATCGCCAGCCAGGGGGTGGACGCGTTCCGGGTCCTGAAGGGACGCTTCCCCACCACCGAGGAGGGCATCCACATCCTCGTCCATGAGGGGTTCTTGAAGGCCAACAACGCCGAGGGGACGATCAAGGACCCCTGGGGCCACGAGTACGTGTACCTCTACCCCGGCCAGGCCCACCCCGACGCCTACGACGTGAAGAGCAACGGTCCCGACGGACAGCCGGGCACCCCCGACGACATCGTGAGCTACTAGAGAAAAGGGACCCCTCCCTCCCCGTGCGCGCCAAGGGCCTCACCCTCATCGAGCTGCTCGTGGTCCTGGCGATCATCGCCGGGGCCGCTTCCCTGGTCCTGCCCGCCGTCGCCTCCATCTCCGGCGCCAACGCCAAGAAGGCCGCCGGCGAGCTCTCCGGGTCGATGCGGGCCCTGTTCGACATCGCCGCCCTGCGCCACGCCACCTGCCGGCTGGCCATCGATGTCTCCGGGCGGGCCTACTGGGCCGAGTGCGCCCCGGGCCCCGCCGGCGTTCCCCCCGCCTCCGACCGCGCCGACGACGAGGAGCTCTCCCAAAGGTTCCCCGACGAGTCGGACCCGGAGATCCGCCGGATCCTGGCGGCCTCGACCTTCGGGGTGTTCACCGACCGGCTCGTGCCGCGCCGGGAGCTCCCCGGCCAGGCCTCCTTCGGACCGGTGCACCTCGAGGGGCGGCGCGAGGCCCAGGAGACCGGTACCGCCTACGTCTACTTCTTCCCCGGGGGCCAGGCAGAGAAGGCCTCCGTCCCGGTGGAGGAGGGGAACAACGTCTTCACGGTGGTGACCGAGCCCTTCACCGGGAGGACGAGGGTCCTTTCGGGCAAGCAGGAGGCGGCGGAGTGAGGCGGCGCCCGAGCGGCTTCACCCTCCTCGAGGTGATGGTGGCCCTCGCCATCCTCTCCGGGGCGATGCTGGCCATCTCACAGATCGTGAGCGCCGCCCTGCGGAACCACACCCGCGCCGCCCACCTCGAGGTGGCGACCCTCCTCGCCCGGGGGAAGCTCGCCTCCCTCCAGGACGGGTTCGACCGGGACGGGTTCAAAGACTTCGACGAGACCGACGAGGGCACCTTCGAGAGAGAGGGCCACCCCGAGGTGCACTTCAAGCTCGAGGTCGTGAAGCCCAAGCTCGAGCTCGGCCCCGACCAGCTCCTCTCGGTGCTCACCGGCGCGACGGGCGAGGAGGGCTCGGGAACGGTCGACCTCGCGAGCCTCCTCAGCCAGAAGGTAGGGGAGAGCGGCGGGAGCGGATCCACGGCCCAGACCCTGTTCCCCCCCGCCCCGGTGCTCGCCAGCGTCCTGCGGGCCCAGCTCGCCACCATTGGCGAGGAGCTCAAGAAGGGGCTCCGCGAGGTGCGGCTCACCGTCAGCTGGCCGGAGGGGGCGCACACCGAGTCCTTCGCGGTGGTGACCCACCTCTTGGCCTTCAAAACGGGGACCAGCCCATGACCCCTCCGCCCCGCCGCCCCGCCGGCTTCACCCTCATGGAGGTGGTCATCGCCCTCGCCATCACCGCCAGCATGGGGGTCATGACCCTGGGCGCCTTCCGGCAGGTCGACCGGGCCCAAGAGCTCTCCCAGGACCAGGGCGACCGGTACGCGGGGGCCCGGCTCGCCCTCTCTCGCCTCTCGCGCGAGGTCTCGATGGCGTTCATCTCCGAGCATTACGACCACAACCGCTTCACCCGGGAGCGGCCCACCCTGTTTCTGGGCAAGGAAGACGACCTGCTCTTCTGTACCTTCGCCCACCAAAGGCTCGCCCGCGACGTGCGGGAGTCGGACCAGTCGGTGGTCGAGTATACCCTCGAGCCCGATCCCCAACACTCCGGGCAGAGCGCCCTCTTCCGCCGCGAGAAGGTGCGCTTCGACGAGGAGCCGGACCGGGGGGGCAAGAAGGACCTCGTCGCCGACCACCTGTCCTCGCTCAGGATCGAATACTGGGATCGGAAGAAGAACGACTTCGTGCGCGAGTGGTCCACTCGCTCGGTGGACCACCCCTCCGATCTCCCCACCCGGGTGCGGTTCGAGCTCGAGATCGTCCTCGCGGACGGAAGGAAGGAGAAGCTCTCGACGGAGACGAGGATCGCCCTCACCCGGTCCCTGGACTTCTGATGGAAACGCCCCTCCAACCCTCTCGGTTTTCAGAGCGCGGGGCCGCGTTGCTCCTCGCGGTGGTGGCGGTGGCCGTCCTCACCGCCCTGGCGATGGACCTCGCCTACGACACCCAGGTGAGGCTCCGCATCGCCGGTAACGCCCGGGACCAGCTCAGGGCCGAGGCCCTCGCCCAGAGCGCGGTCAACCTCTCGCGCCTCGTCCTCGCCTTCCAGGCCCAGCTCGACCAGGCCACGAGCCTTCCCGCCATGGTCCAGGCGGCGACCGCCGCGACGGGTCAAGTGGTCCCTCAGGTGCAGCTGCCGCACCTGCAGCTCTATAACCTCGTCCCGGTGAGCTCCGCGCTCGCCCAGACCCTCTTCTCCGACGAGGGGGCGAGCGCCCCGAAGAAGAGCGAAACGTCGGTCCCGACCGGCTCGCTGGGCGACTTCGAGGGCGGGTTCTTGGCGACGATCGAGGACGAGGGGCAGAAGATCAACGCTCAGCTCGACGCCCGCTTCACGAGCGGCGTCCTCTCCGCCCAGGTGGAGGCCCTCCTGCGCCTCACCTGCGACAATAAGTGGGACCCCCTCTTCGACCGGACCGACGCCGACGGCCAGCGGTACTCGCGCTCCGACCTCCTCGTCCACCTCCGGGACTGGGTCCTCTCCGATCCGGGCGGCTCGGTGCTCACCGTGACCTTCCCCGCCGGGAATTGCTCCTTCATCGTCCCCTCGAAGCCCTTCGACACCGGTTTCTCGGACAAGAACTTCCCCTACCAGCGCGGCTCCGATCGCTACTTCGCGAAGGGCGCCCGCCTCGACTCCGTCCGGGAGCTGTCCCTCGTGGCCGGGGTGACTGACCCCTTCCTCGCCGCCTTCGGCCCGGAGCTCACGGTGTACCTGCCCATCGAGGCGGCTATGAACGTGAACACGGACGACCTCACCCAGCAGCTCCGCCTGGCCCAGGCGATGGCCGATCCCGCGGCCCTGGCAGAGTTCTCCGATCCCCACTTCCAGGAGGCCTTCCACAAGGCGCTCTCCCAGATCCGCATGGGCGGTTTCCTCACCATCACTCCCTCCCAGTTCGCGGGGGTCCTCCAGGAGCTCAAGGTCCCGTTAAGGAGCGATCTCTCGAGCACCCTCGCGAAGGCGTACACCGATCGGTCGGTGGTCTTCCGCATCCGGGCCCTGGGCAAGGCCGGCGACGTCACAGCGGAAGTGGAGGCGGTGGTGAGCTACGATCCCAGGCTCTCCTCCCAAGGGACCGCCCTTTCCAGCGCCACCTCCCGCACCGCCACCCAGGCGGCCCCCACCGCCTCGGGCACCACCGCCATCGCGGCCGCCGCCGCCCAGAACCGGATCGACCTGGGCCGGCTCATCCACTTTCGCGAGGAGTAGGCATGGCGCAGAGGATCCTCGGCATCGATCTCGGCGCACACTCGGTGAAGACCGTGCTCCTCGAGTCGACCTACCGCGGGTACGCGGTCTTGGAGCACGGGGCGGCGGTCCTCGAGCCCGCGGCCCCGGGCGTGTCCCTCCTCTCCCGGCAAACGGAGGCCCTGAAGGCCCTCATCGCCGCCCGGGGCTTGCGGTTCGCCGAGGCCATCGCCGCCCTCCCCGGCCCGGGCATGTCGTCCTCGGTCGTCACCCTCCCCTTCACCGACCTCCGGCGCATCGAGCAGACCGTCCCCTTCGAGGTGGAGGAGCAGATCCCCTTCGAGCTCTCCCTCGCGGCCTGGGACTGGCAACCGCTCCAGTCGCGAGCCGGCCGGACCGACCTCTACGTGGGGGTGGCGCGCCGCGAGGAGCTCCGAGCCCTCCTCGCCGCGCTCGGGGGGCTGGGCGTCGATCCCCGGCTCGTCCTCCCCCCCGCCCCGGCCTACGCCGCCCTCCTCTCCTCCGGCGCGACCGGGCCCCTCCCCGACCCCGAGCCGGAAGAGGACCCGGCCGCCGACGTCGTCGTCGACCTCGGGCAGGAACGGACGAGCATCTGCATCGCTCTCCAGGGCTCCTGCGAGCAGGCCCGCACCTTCCCCTTCGGAGCGGCGATCCTGGCCCGGGCCCTGTCCCGCGAGCTCGGCTGCCCGGAGGAGGAGGCCCACGCCCTCCTCTTCTCGGGGGTCCTGACCGCGCCGGAGGAGCCCGCAACGGAGAAGCTCTCCGCCGACCCGCGAGCGGCGGAGGCCCTGCGGCGCACCCTCGCCCCTCTCACCCGCGAGCTGCGATCCACCCTGCGCGCCTGGCGCGCCCGGGTGGGTCCGCGCCGGGTGGGACGCGTCTTCCTCGCGGGCGAGCTGGGCCGCCAAAAGGGCCTCCCCGAGATCCTCGAGCCCGAGGTCCTGGCGAAGGTGGAGCCCATCGCCTTGCGGGGCCCGGCCGCGGAGCTCGGCCGGCCCATTCCCCCCGAGGAAGCCCCCGCCTTCGCGCTGGCCCTCGCCCTCGCGCTCCGCGGCCACCAGGGCTCGCGGGCCCCCCGCCTCAACCTCCGCCGCGGCGACCTCGCCTACACCCGGGACTTCGATCACCTGAAGGGCCGGGTGGCCCGCCTCGCCCTCGCCGCCGCCCTCCTCGTCCTCCTCGCCCTCGCCTCGGCCGGCGCCAAGGTGTTCGCCCTCTCCCGCCAGGAGGTGCTCCTCGACCGCGCCCTGTGCGACGCCGAGCAGCAGCTCATCGGGAAGTGCTTCCCCAACTTCGAGGAGGCACAGGCAGTGCTCCGCGGCCGGGGGGCAGGCCAAAGCACCGTGCCCAAGGCTACCGCCGTGGACCTCCTCTGGGCGCTCGAGGAACACGTGCCCGCCGACGTGAAGGTGCGCTTCGAAAAGGTGGACCTCACCCGGGACAAGCTCCACCTCGAAGGCTCGACCGACGGCGCCGAGGCGGTCGACCGCCTGGTGGGCGGGCTCAAGGGCTCCCGCTGCTTCGCGGACGCCCGCTCCGGGGGAGCCCGGCGCCGGTCGGACGGCAAGTTCGAGTTCTCCATCGACTCGGGGCTCCTCTGCCTCGACACGGGCCCCCGCGAGGCGGCGGGCGGAAAGGGCTAGTCATGGAACGGCTTTCGAGGCTCAGGGCCGACCTCTTCGCCTTTCTGGGCAAGCTCTCGCCGCGGGAGCGAATGCTCGTCTCCTTGGCGGCGGCGGCGGTGTTCGCCTTCTTCGCCTCGCTCCTCTCGGTCTCGATCTCGAGCGGGATCGCCTCCCGCGAGCAGCGCATCGAGGACAAGACCCGGCTCTTGTCCCAGGTCGCGAAGCTCGCCGAGGGATACAGGCAGCGGCAGACCGAGCGGCAGACCCTCCTCTCCCAGCTCAAGGGGCCTCCCGTGCCCCTGCTTTCCTACATCTCCCAGCAGGGCAAGACCTTCCAGATCGAGGTGGGAGACCTCCGGCCGGTGAACGCGCCGGGCGACCTCGAGGGGCTCAAGGAGGATGCGGTGGAGGTGAACCTGGCCCGGGTCGAGCTCTCGAAGCTCTCGCGCTTCCTCCTCGCTCTGGAGCACGGACAGGGGGTCATCCAGGTGCGGCGGCTACGGCTCACCGCCCGGGCCGACGACCCGAACCTCGTGGACGCCACCTTCACCGTCTCGGCTTACCAGCTGAAGTCCTAGCGGTGCGCTAAGGGGGCCCTTCCCCCCGGGAAAGGGCCCCGAAACGAAGAGGAGAGTTCTTGCCCCCCGCCTTGAGCGCCCTTCGCCCCCGCCTCCTCTACGGCGCCTTCGCCGCGGCCGCCCTGGCGCTCTCCCTGCGCCTCACCTTTCCTTCCGAGGCAGTCCGGGAGCGGCTCATCTTTGAAGCCGGGGCCCGCGGCCTGGAGGTCGAGGTCCAAAGTGTCCACCCCTACTCCCTCCTCGGCGTGGCGATGGACGGGGTGGCGCTCACCGACGCCTCCGGGCTCAAGGTCCCGGTGGAGCACGTCGAGGCGAAGCTTCTGGTCTTGCCGCTCCTCCTTGGCCGGCGGGTGGTCAAGGTGAAGGCTCTCGTCTACGACGGCACCATCGAGGGCAGCGCCGCGCTCACCGGGGCGGCGCGCCGGTGGGCCTTCTCGGCCGAGGGCGTGAACCTGTCCCGCGCCCTGCCCATCCGCCGGGCCCTCTCCATGGACCTCTCCGGCGCGGCCTCGGGGAGCTTCGACCTCACCCTGCCGGGCGGCTCTCTGGAGAAGGCCTCGGGGACGGTCGAGCTCAAGGTCCTGCGGGCGGCGCTCGGGGGCGGCCAGGTCCCCATCCCCCCCTTGCCCGGGACCCTCACCCTCCCCCCCATCGCCCTCGGTACCGCCACGGCCTCGGCCAAGGTCGAGGGCGGGCGCGTCACGGTGGAGAAGCTCGAGACCCGGGGCGGCGAGGTCGAGCTCACGGGCGAGGGGATGGCGGTGGTGCTCCAGCCGCGGCTCGAGTACGCCCCGCTCGCCGGCCAGGCGCGCGTCCGCCTGGAGCCGTCCCTGTGGCAGAAGCCCGCCGCTGCCGCGCTCCGGCCGGTCCTCGAGGTCGCTCTGCCCAAAGCCCAAGACGGCAGCTACCGGTTCCAGCTGGCGGGGAGCCTCGGGCACCCGCAGCTTCGGCCCCTCGCCGCGGGCGCCCCCGGGGCGCCCCCGCCGCCCCCGCCCCCCGCCGGGGAACAGGACTAGAAAAGGCGCGGGCCGGCTACACCTTGAAGCGGCTCACCGTCTCGGAGAGGGCCCGGGCCCGGGAGCCGATCTGGTCGGACACGCCCGAGAGGCCGTGGACCGCGGTCTCGTGCTGGCCGGCGGTCCGGGAGAGGTCCTCGAGCGACCTCTTCACCGCCTGGGTGGCCTGGGCGTGGGCCTCCACCGCCTTGGCGATGTCCTTGATCATGACCTCCAGCCGGGCGAGGTTCTCGAGCTGGCGCTTGGCGAGGCCGGCCTGCTCCTCCAGCATCCGGGCCACCCGGTCGGCCATGCCGGTCACCCCGCGCGACACCGAGTGCGAGCCGCCCACGCTCCGGCCGACGAGCTGGACCGCCGCCGCCACCGCCCGCGATCCCTCGGCCACGAGCTCCACCAGGTTCGCCACCTCGCGCGACGACTGGGCGTGGGTCTGGACCGCGGCCCGGATGCCGGCGGCGGTCTCCCGGCCGCGGGCGGTGGAGCGCCGGATCTCGGCCAGGGAATCGAGCGAGTTGCGGGCCAGCTGAACGCCCTCGACCGCCAGGGCGTCCCCCCGGTCGATGAGGGCGGCGCTGCCGACGACGTCCTCGCGCACCGCCCGGATGCTGTCGCCGATGGACTTGGTGGAGCGGGCGATCTGGGCGGCCAGGTCGCGGATCTGGTCGGCCACCACCGCGAAGGCCTTCCCGTGCTCGCCCGCCTGGGCGGCGATGATCGAGGCGTTCAGGGAGAGGAGGTTCGTCCGCCCCGCCACCTCCGAGATGAAGTCCACCACCTGGTCGATGTCGTCGGACCTTCGCCCCAGGGCCTCGATCCGCGCGTGGGCGTCCGCCACCGCCCCCCGGAGCGTCTCGATCCCCCGGACCGTCTCCTCCATCACGAGGCCCGCCCGCTCGGACGCCTCCGCCACGGCGAGGGCGTTCGTCTCGCTCTCCCCCGCGGCCCGCTCCAGCCCCGCCACCGACGCCTTCACCTCGGCCAAAGTCCCCCCCGAGCGCACCGCCAGGCTCTCGAGGGCGGTGAGCCGGCCCT
This sequence comes from Anaeromyxobacter sp., assembly GCA_035686075.1. GTDB lineage: Bacteria > Myxococcota > Myxococcia > Myxococcales > Anaeromyxobacteraceae > Anaeromyxobacter. Next base: position 16,897 of record DASRZU010000023.1, on the reverse strand, counting down.
CGGCGTCGCGGCCGGCGGCGGAGAGGCTCTCCATGTCGCCCAGGGCGGTGCCCATGGCCCTCTCCAGCTCGACCCCCTTCGTCTTCACCTCCTCGAAGGCCTCCGACATCTCGATGACGCTCCGGCTGGTGGCGGCCACGTAGTCCGAGACCCCGATGAGCCCGCGCGAGACCGAGGACATGGAGCCCTCCATCTCCTCCAGGGCCCCCTGCACCTGGCGGACTCCCTGGAGCTGGTCGAGCGCACCGCGCCGGACCCGATCGCCGATGGAGCCGGCCTCGGCCGCGCCGGTCGAGACCTTCTCGCTCGCCATCTTCACCTCGAGCACGAGCCGGGTGAGCCCGAGCGCCATCCGGCGAAACTGCGCCGCGAGCAGCCCCATCTCGTCCGCCGAGACCGAGGGCGGGCTCACGGTGAGGTCGCCGGAGGCGATCCGATCCGCCGCCTGGCCCAGGGCGCTCACCGGCCCGGCGATGACGTTCGCGGAGATCCACACCAGCACCGCGGTGCCGGCGAAGGTGACGAGGGCCGCGAGGAGGAGGGACAGGGCGAAGGGGCGCACCCGCAGAAGCACCGCCCCGTCGGGCACGAACACCGCCAAGCCCCCGGAGGGCAAGAGGGCGCTTTGGACCACGAAGCCTCCCGCGGCGTGCACCACGAGGGCTCCCGCGGCGTCGACCCTCCCCTTCGCCGGGTCCGCTCCCGGCTCCCAGGCCGGGAACTCCCCCGTCGCGAAGAGCACCCGCCCCGACGAGGAGAGCACCGCCGCCCTGTGGCCTGTGCCCTTCTCGAGCTCCGAGGCCACCTCGGCCGCCGGGCGGCCCGCCATCCTTTCCCCGAGCGCGTCCTCGACGAGAAGGGCGGCCCGGGAGAGCTCGGCCACCACTTCCTCCCGGTGGCGGAGGTAGGCGGCCGAGGCGACGAGCAAGACCGCGACCACGTTCAGCCCGGCGCACAAGAAGAGGATCTTGCCCCGCAAGGTCCCCCGGGGGCTCGACTCCGAGGACCCCCTGAGCCGCGACAGGATCTCCGGCAACCCCTCGGCGCAGAGCGCGTAGCCCACCATCGCCCCGAGGAGGGCGAAGCCCGCGCCCAGGCCGAGCGAGGCGAGAGCGAGGTCGGGCGAGAGCCACCTCCCCACGAAGGCGAACAGCGCGGCGAGGAACATGCCGAACAGACCGGCGAGGAGGAGGGCCAAGGACCCGGCCGCCGGGAGCCCGAGGACGTCGGCCGCCGCCTGCCTCGAGAGCACCGCGTCGCCCGGCGCCGGAGAGCCGAGGGCGGCGGCGATCCGGCGGGACCGGGCCCTCAAGACGAGGAGGAAGGCGAGGGTTTCCAAGACAAGGGACGCCGCCGAGCCGGCGATGACGAGCCCTAACTCGCGCCGCTCGAACGTCGCGACCCCGCGGGCGGTCACCACTCCGACCAGGGCCACGGCGGCTTCGGCGAGGACGACCCGACGGAAGATCGAGGCGAGCGGACGCATGGCGGAAAAGTCTATCGCGCCCTTGGCTAGGGCGAGGGACGCTCGGATGACCCTACATGCCGTGTCAGTTAAGCCCGTGAATTGATCGGGAAAACCCCATGGGGAAGATCTCTACGAAGCCCTCGCGCGCGCCGGGCCCTTCGTAAGAAAAGTCCCCATTGATCAAGGGGTTTCCTTGAAGCGTGCCCAGGGTCGTGATATCGCCTCCCTTGCATGCGCATCAGGCGGCTCGACATCGTGGGCTTCAAGTCCTTCATGGACAGGACCGTCCTCGTCTTCGACGACGGCGTCACCGGCGTGGTCGGGCCGAACGGCTGCGGCAAGTCGAACGTGGCGGACGCCATCCGCTGGGTGCTCGGGGAGCAGTCGGCCCGGCAGCTGCGGGGGCGGTCCATGGAGGACGTGATCTTCAACGGCTCGGAGTCGAAGGCCCCGCTCTCCCTGGCGGAGGTCTCGCTCACCTTCGAGAACGACCGCCCGGGCGAGCTCCCCGCCGCCTACCAGGGCTTCGGCGAGATCACCGTCGGACGCCGGCTCCACCGGACCGGCGAGTCGGAGTACCTCGTGAACGGGGTCCCGGCCCGGCTCCTCGACGTGAACGACATCTTCTTCGGCTCGGGGGTGGGCCGGACCGCCTACTCCATCGTCGAGCAGGGCCGGATCGGGCAGATCGTCTCCTCCCGGCCCGAGGACCGGCGCGCCATCATCGAGGAGGCCGCCGGCATCTCGAAGTACAAGCGGCGCCGCGAGGCGGCCGAGCGGAGGATGGAGGCCACCCAGCAGAACCTCCTCCGGGTGGCGGACATCGTAGAGGAGCTCTCGCGGCAGCTCGACTCCTTGAACCGCCAGGCCCGCAAGGCCGAGCGCTTCAAGGCCTTGCGGGCCCAGATCCGGGAGCTCGAGCTCAGGGCCGCCGCCGCCCGCTACCTCGAGCTCACCGCCACGAGGCGGGCGGCCGAGGAACGGCAGGTCGCGTTCCGCACCGAGGAGGCCCCTCTGCTCGCGCGACTCACCGAGCTCGAGGGCGCCCTGGAGGCGGACCAGGCCGCCACGAAGGAGAGCGAGGCCCGGGTCGAAGGGCTCCTCTCAAAGGAGCACGAGCTGGGGAGCACCGTCCGGGTCTCGGAGGTGTCCCTCGAGGCGGCCGGGCGCGAGCTCTCCCAGATCGCCGAGCGGACCATGGCCCAGGCCGCCGAGGCCGAGGCCCTGAAGGAGAGGGCCGAGGCCCTCTCCGCCGAGAGGGAGGCGTTCTTTTCGCAGCGGGAGGAGCTGTCCTCCCTCGTGGCCTCGGACGAGGGGCGGCTCTGCGAGGCCGAGTCCTCGCTCAAGGAGGCGGGGCGCGAGCAGGGGGCGCTCGCCGCGGAGGCGGACCGCCTCCGGGCGGCCGGGGCAGCGGCCCGCGCCGAGGCGGCCGCCCACAAGAACCAGCTTCTGCAGATCGACCGGCAACGGACCGACCTCACCGCCCGAAGGGACAAGGGCCGCGGGGAGGCGGACGACCAGAGGCGGCGGGCGGCCCAGCTCGACAAGGCCCGGGCCGCTCACCTCGAGCGGCTGGGCCGGACGCGCCAGCTCATGCTCTCGCTGGACGAGCAGCGCGGCGCCCAGGAGGAGCTCCTCGAGAGGACCCGAGCCGAGTTCATCGAGAACGAGGCCAAGCTCATCACCCTGCGGGAGGAGCTCGCCGAGAAGCGCTCCCGCTTCCAGAGCCTCGTGGAGATCGTCCGCAACTACGAGGGCTACGGGCGCGGGGTGAAGAGCCTCATGACCCGGGGCGATCCGGGAGAGGTGCGGGACCGGGGCATCTTCGGGCTCGTGGCGGACGTGGTCTCGGCCCCGGCCGAGTACGAGACCGCGGTCGAGGCGCTGCTCGGCGAGCGGCTCCAGTACGTCATCGTGGAGAGCCACGCCCGGGGCGTCGAGGCCATCGATTACCTCAAGTCGGCGGCGGAGGGGCGCGCCTCGCTCATCCCCATGTCGAGGCTCCGGGACCTCCGCGGGGACTCGAAGGGCCCCTCGGGCTCGGCGCCGCCCCCGCCCGATCACCCGGGCGTCCTCTGCCCCTGCCTGGCGGTGGTCCGCTACGACCCCGCGTACGAGAAGGTGGTCCGCTTCCTCCTCGCCGACGCCCTCCTCGTGAGAGACCTGCCCTCGGCCCTCGAGATCTGGCAGCAGGCGGCCCTCACGGCCGGCCCGGACGGCGCCCCCCTCCCCGAGGCCGCCCACACGCTCGTGACCCTCGACGGGGAGGTCCTCGATCGCCACGGGGTGGTCACGGGCGGTCCCCTCACGGGCGAGGGCCACGGCGCCCTGCAGCGCCGGCGGGAGGTACAGGAGCTCGAGGAAACCGTCCGGGTGTTCGAGGCCGAGTTCCAGCTGGCCAGCGAGCGGCACCGGACGCTGCAAGGCCGGCTCGTCCAGCTGGAGACCGCCCTGAAGAGCCTCGACCGGGACGGCCGCGAGAAGGAGCTCTCCCTCCTCGAGGAGGAGAAGGACCTTACCCGGGTGGGGGAGGAGCTCTTGGGGGTCCGCTCCCGGATCGGCGAGCTCGAGGGCGACCTCTCGGAGCTGGAAGAGGCGCTCCTCGCCCTCGCCCGGGAGGAAGAGGAGCACAGGCTCGCGGCCGCCGCCGCCGAGGCGGAGCAATCGCGGGCCGAGGAGCGGGCCAAGGAGAGCCTGGAGTGGCTCGAGGCCTGGAAGGCGCGGGGCGACGTCCTCACCGCCGAGCTCACGAACATCAAGGTGAAGGCGGCGGCCGACGCCGAGCGGCGCGAGGGCATCAGCGCCGCCATCGGCCGGACCGAGGACGCGCGCCGCGAGGTGGAGGAACGCCGGGCCCGGCTCTTCGCCTCCCTCTCCGAGAATAACGCCCGGGCCGCCGAGCTGCGCGGCCGGCTGGACGGCACCCGCGTCGACATCACCCGGGTCACCGTGGAGCTCGGCCGGGTGCGGGCCGAGCTCTCCGACGCCCGCGCGGCCCACGAGGCCCTCGCTTCGGCCGCCCGCGCCCGCGACGCCGAGTCGCGCACCCTCCGCGGCCGGGCGGAGTCGCTCCGCGAGGCCATCGGGGAGGCCTCCCTCACCAGCCGGGAACAGGCCCTCGAGCTCGCCCACCTGGAGGAGCAGACCCGGGAGAGGTGCCAGGTGGAGCTCCGCTTCGAGGTGGCCCGCTTCCACCTCATGCCCCCGCCCAGCGAGGAGGAGCGCACCCGCCTCGAGGAGCTCCGGGCGCAAGCGGAGCGGATGGGTCCCATCAACCTCACCGCCATCGAGGAGTACGACGAGCTCGCCCGCCGCCACCGCTTCATGGGCGAGCAGAAGGCGGACCTGGAACGGTCCCTCCTGGACCTCAAGTCCGCCATCGTGAAGATCAACCGGGCCTCGCGGGAGCGCTTCCAGGAGACCTTCGACCGGGTGAACGAGAAGTTCCAGGCCGTGTTCCCCCGCCTCTTCAGCGGGGGCCGGGCCGGACTCGTGCTCACGAGCGCCCCGGGCGACGCCGAGGAGGGGGTGGAGATCTTCGCCCAGCCGCCGGGCAAGAAGCTGCAGAGCGTGAACCTCCTCTCCGGCGGGGAGAAGGCCCTCACCGCCGTCTCCCTCCTCTTCGCCATCTTCCTCGTCCGGCCCACCCCCTTCTGCCTCCTCGACGAGGTCGACGCCCCCTTGGACGACGCCAACGTCGGACGCTACAACGAGGTGGTACGAGAGATGGCCAAGGGCTCACAGTTCATCCTCATCACCCACAACAAGCGAACCATGGAGATGGTGGACACGCTCTACGGCGTGACCATGGAGGAGCCCGGGGTCTCGAAGCTCGTCTCGGTGCGGCTCTCCGAGCGGACCAGGGAATCGGCGGCCGCCTAGCCCTCCCTCTTAGAAGGAAGGCCCGTCGCCGCCGGGGAAGAAATAGAAGAGAAACCGGACAGCGAGCGGGAGCCCTTCCTCAAAGGCCGCGTTCTCGCCCGAAGAGGGCGAAATGCCCCTGCCCAACTTTCCCGCATGGAGCCTTCGGCCCCTTCGCCGCTCCGCTATTGACAGGGTCCGCTCCGGGTCCCTATATCGTGGCGCCCTCCGGAGCACCCTTGCACCCCTTCGCATCGCTTCTCGCCCTCACCACGACCGAGTCGCTCGGGCTCGCGGCCATCGCCGCCGCCGTCCTCCTCGCCCTCGCCGCCTCGCTCTACTTGCACCGGCGCCGGGCGGCCGCTCTCGCCCCGCCCTCCCCCGCCCCGCCCGGGAAAGGCGAGGGGGAGAGGCCCGGTCCGCAAAGGGAGGTCGCCCCCCCTCGCCCGAAGCCCCCAACGGCCCCTCCGCCAAAGACCGCCCTCGAGAGCGAGGCCCTCGAGGCGAAGAAGCGCGAGGCCTACCGCTTGAAGAAGGAGGGCGAGCGGCTGGAGCGCGAGAGGCGGGCCAAGGAGCGAGAGGAGGCCCTGGCCAAGGAGCGCGAACTGGCCCTCGCCCAGGCCCGCGCCGAGGAAGAGGCAAAGAGGGCGGCCGAGGAACAGGAGCGGCGCAAGGCCGAGGCGGAGGCGGGCCGGACCCTGGCCGACGGGCTCGCCCGGACCCGGGGCGGCTTCATGGCCCGGCTGAACGCCCTCTTCACCGGCGAAAAGCAGGTCGACGATGCCGTGCTGGCCGACCTGGAGGAGGTCCTCTTCACCGCCGACATCGGCGTCAGGACCGCCACCCGCCTCCTCGATTCGGCGCGGGAGCGGGTGCGGAAGAAGGAGCTCTCCGATCCCGGGCGGCTGAAGGGCGCGCTCCGAGAGGAGATCGCCCGCATCCTCACCCTCCACGGCGCCGACGGCGACGGGGCCGCCCCCGTCAACGTCGGCCCCGCTCGGCCCTTCGTCGTCATGGTGGTGGGCGTGAACGGGTCGGGGAAGACCACCACCGTGGCCAAGCTCGCGGCGAAGCTCAAGGGGGCGGGGCACGGGGTGCTCCTCGCCGCGGGGGACACCTTCCGCGCCGCCGCCGGGGAACAGCTCGAGGTCTGGGCGGAACGGGTGGGCGCCCCGCTCGTGCGGGGGAAGGAGGGGGCCGACCCGGCCGCGGTCTGCTTCGAGGCCATCCAGGAGGGGGCGCGCCAGGGGATGGACGTCGTCCTCTGCGACACCGCCGGCCGGCTCCACACTAAGACGCCGCTCATGGAGGAGCTCAAGAAGGTGAAGCGGGTCATGGGCAAGGCGGCCGCGGGCGCCCCCCACGAGGTCCTCCTCGTCCTCGACGCCACCAACGGCCAGAACGCCATCGCCCAGGCGCGCCAGTTCCACGAGGCCCTGGGGGTGACCGGCATCGCCCTCACCAAGCTCGATGGCACCGCCAAGGGGGGCGTCATCATCGGAATCTGCGACGAGCTCAAGATCCCGGTGCGCTACGTCGGGGTGGGCGAGACGGTGGCCGACCTACGACCTTTCTCCCCCGGCGAGTTCGTCGAGGCCCTCTTCCAGTGAAATTCTACCGCCTCGTCTTGCTCGACGTCGACGGGACCCTGGTCCACTGCGCCGGCGCCGGCCGCAGATCCCTGGAGCGCGCGCTGCACGAGGCCTTCGGCCACCCCGATGGCGACCTCTCCGCCCTGCGACTCGACGGCTCCACCGACCGGCTCATCGTGCGGGAGGCGATGGCCCTCCTCGGAAAGGCGTTCACCGACGAGGCCTGCGACCTCGCCCTCTCCCGCTACCCGAAGTATCTGGCCGAGGAGCTCGCCGACCCGGGTTTCAAGGTCCTCCCCGGCGTGGTGATGACCCTCACCACGCTCAGGGCTCGCAAGATCGCCTACGGCCTCTGCACCGGAAACGTGATGGAGGGAGCGCGCCTCAAGCTTCGGCGCGGCGCCCTGGACGGCTACTTCGAGTGGGGCAAAGAGGCGGTGGGGGGCTTCGCCGACGACGGGGAGGACCGGACCCGGCTCGTCCTGGCGGCGCTCGAGAGGGCGAGCGCACGGCACGGGACGATCGCCCCGGAGGAGGTCCTCGTCGTGGGAGACACTCCCTTCGACGTCGCCGCCGCCCACGGCGCCGGTTGCGCCGCCCTGGGGGTGGCCACCGGGAGGTACTCGGTTCTGGAGCTCCGTTCGGGCGGCGCGGACCACGTGGTGGAGAGCCTCTCGGCGCCGTCCGCGCTCGGGATCCTTTTCAGCGAGGCCCCCTCCCCGTGACCCACCTCGGAAACATCGTCTGCCCTCGGGTGCGGGCGGTTCCCGCCGGCCCGGAAGAGGTGAAGGAGCTGCAGTTCTGCCTGGACGAAACGCCCCGATACCACCGGCTCACCCAGGGGACGAGAGCGGACCCGGGCGCGGCGGCCCGGCTCCTCGACGACGCCGCGGCCGACCCTTCCCGGCGGGTGTTCCTCCTCTGGCCGCGCCGGGCCGGGCCGCCCCTCGGCGTCCTGGACCTGGAGCTGCACCAGCCCGAGCCGCTCGTGGCCCACGTCGGGCTCCTCCTCCTGCGCGAGGCCGTCCAGGGCCAGGGCCTCGGGCGCGAGGTGGTGGAGGGGCTCGCCCGGGCCCTCGCCCGGGCGGGCTTCGCCGCCTTACGGCTCTCCGTGGGCGACGAGAACCCCGGCGCGCGCGCCTTCTGGGAAGGGACGGGAGCGGAGCCGGTGGGCCGCCTCGACCGAGGCGTCACCGTGTACGAGCTCCGGCTCTTCCCCGATGGGCGAAGGCCCATCCCCCCTCACCCAAGGACCGCGGCCGCCGGCTCCGCCACCTTCGACGCCCGCCCCCGAATGCCTTCCCAGATGCTGAGGAGGGCCACCGAGCCGAACCCGACCTGGAACAGGAACAAGAAGGGGAGCGACGAGTAGATCCTCTTCCGCCACAGGTGGACGATGCGTGGGCCATGAAGCCAAGGAGGGCGAGCTCCACAAGCGGCTGGAGCGTGGCCCCGGCCCGGTACCTCTCTCCCACCACCCTCTCGCCCCGGCGCACGACCCGAGCTTGGGGGTGCGGACGAAGGCGCTCTTTGGGCCCATCAGCGCCTCCACCACCGCCCGGGAGTTGTTCACGGCTGACCAGGGTCCCGGGAACCCGCGGTGCCGAACGGCGAAGGGCGCGCAGTTCTTCGCGAGAAAGGGAGCGTCGAACCGCCCGCGAGAAGGGTCTTCTCCCCCCTCGCAGGGCGCGAGGCGGGGAGCGCCCCAGATCGCCACGCACCTCTCCCCGAGGCCGTGGAATCGCGTCCCAGGACCGCTCCCCGCTTCGCGCCTGAAGCTCCCCTCGGGCGCGCTCCCCTCGCCCGCCCTACTCCCTGCGCGAGGTGTTCCCCTTGCCCCTCGCGGACTCCATGGACGCGTTGAAGATGTCCACCGCCTTCAAGTAGTCGAGGGCCGTCCGGAGCGGGTAGTCGCCTTCCGCCACCGGGGCGGCGGCCTTGGCGGCCGCGGTCTCGTTCTTGAGGTGGTTCTTGAGGTCCCTCTCCACGGGCTGGTTGTCGAGGCGCACCGACGGGGCGAGCTCCGCCACCGTGACGTCGGGGGTGACGCCCAGTTCCTGGATCGAGCGGTGATGGGGCGTGTAGTAGCGTGCCGTGGTGAGCTTCAGCCCCGACCCGTCCTCGAGCTCGATGACCGTCTGCACCGAGCCCTTGCCGAAGGTCTGGGTGCCCATGACCACCGCGCGCGAGTTGTCCTGCAGTGCGCCGGCCACGATCTCGCTGGCGCTCGCCGTGCCGCGGTTCACGAGGACGATCAAGGGGTAGCCCGGCTCGGTCCCCTTCTCGTGGGCCCGCAGGACCTCGATGTTGCGGTGGTTGCGGCCCTCGGTGATGACGATGGTGCCGCTCGAGAGGAAGAGGTCCGCCGTCCGGACCGCGGCGTCGACGAGACCTCCGGGGTTATTGCGCAGGTCGAGGACCAGGCCGCGGATCTCGCCCCCGAGCGCCGCCCGTCCATCGTCGAGAGCCTTCCCCAGGGACTGGTCGGTCCGCTCCTGGAACGACTTCACCCGCGCGTAGAGGTAGCGGCGATCGGGGTCGAGAGGGCGCCACTCGACGCTCTGGGCCCTGACCCGGTCCCGGGTGAGGGAGATCTTCTGCGGCGAGGTGAACCCGTCGCGGAGCACCTCGAGGACCACGGGGGTGCCGGCCGGCCCGCGCAGCCGGCGGGTGGCCTCGGGGAGCGTGAGATCCCGGGTGGGCACCCCGTCGATGGTGACGATCCGATCTCCGGGGCGGATCCCGGCGTGGTCGGCGGGCGAGTCGGCCATGGGGGCGATCACCGTCAGGGCCCCGTCCTCGATCGTGACCTCGAGGCCCACCCCGTCGAAGATGCCCGAGGTCTCCTCGCGCACCTGCCGGTAGGCCTCGGGTCGGTAGAACGCGGAGTGCGGGTCGAGCCGGGCCACCATCCCCTCGATGGCGCCGTAGATGAGGTCCTGCTCTCCCACCTCCTCGACGTAGCTGTTCTCGATGTCGGCGAGCACCCGCGAGAACACGTCCAGGGCCCGGTAGGGCGGGGAGGGGCGGCGGGCCGCCGCGGCGGCCACGTGGTTAAGGGTGAGCCCCGCGAAGAATGCGGCCCCGATCGAAAGGAGCAGAGCGATGCGCCTCATGGGGCCATTCTAGCGCTCGCCCCCTTCCCTGAGCCACGGTTGAGGATCGACCGGCCTCCCGTGCTCGCGGATCTCGAAGTAGAGGTAGGGCCCCTTGAGCGAGCCGGAATCCCCCACCGTTCCCAGGACCGAGCCCGCCTCCACCTCCTCCCCCGTGGCGGTCTGCATGCTGCCGAGGTGGGCCACGAGGCTGTGGTAGCCCTCCCCGTGGTCGACGATGATGAGGTTCCCGTACCCCTTGAACCAGCCCGCGTGCACCACCCGGCCGGGCGCCACCGCCCTGACCGAGGTGCCCGCCGGCGCCCCGATGTCGAGGCCGTTCTGCATGGTGACCGTGTTGAACCGTGGGTTCACGAGGCGGCCGAAGCCCGCGGTGATGGGGCCGGGCGCGGGCGGGGGGAGCCCCCCCTTGAGCGCCGCGAAGCCGGCTCGGCCGGGGTTCGAGGTGCGCGGCGGGGGGAGCGTAGCCACGAAGTCGGCGAGCTTCCTCGCCTGTTCGCCCGCCTCGGCCGCGGCCCGCTCGTGCAGGCTCTTGGCGCTCTGCAGGGCGAGAAGGAGCGCCTCCCGCTCCTCCCGCCGGGCCTTTGCCTCGTCGCGCCGCAGGGCCGCCTCCGCCGCCAGGGAGGCGAGCCGCTCCGCCTCCTCCTGCCGCGTCGCCCGGGCCTCTTCCCGCGCCGCCCGCGCCGCCTGCGCCTCCGAGAGGAGTCGGAGGTCGTTCCGGAGGATGTGTTCGAGGAGGTAGCGGCGCTTCACGAGGTCCTTGAGGGACCCGCTCGAGAGGAAGAGCTCGAGCTCCCCGGTCCGGCCGAGCCGCGCGCGCGCGAAGAGCCTCGGCCGGAGCAAGGCGAGGCGCTCTCGCTCCGCCTCGATGGCCGAGGTCTCCTCCTCCCGGGCCCGGGAGAGGGCCGCCTCGCTCAGGGCCCGGGCCGCCTCCGCCCTCCGCGCCTCCCCCACCGCCTCGAGGAGGGCCCGCTCCGAGTCGGCCAGGATGTCGAGCACCGACCTTTCCTGCTCGGCGAGGAGCCGGGCCGCGGTCTCCTCGGCTCGCCGCCGCTCCTCCAGGGCGTCAAGCCGCCCCCGGGCATCCGGAGCGAGGAGGCTCAAGGGGACGAGCGCGCCGAGGACGAGCCAGGCGGTCACGGCCCGCTACGCCTTCCTCAGCGTCCGGACCACCGCCAGCGCGCTGCCGAGGAGCCCCACCGCCGCCCCCCCGACGAAGAGGCCCAAGAGGAGGGCCGAGGGGAGGGTGTCCTCGAACCTGAGCGTCGAAACGAGCGGGATGGCCGAGCGGAGACGCGGCAAGAGGCCGGCCTGCACGAGGAGAAGCGCCAGGGCGGCGAGAGCGGCACCGGCCACCCCCTCGAGGAGCCCCTCGATGAGGAACGGCGCGGAGACGAACGAATCGGTGGCCCCCACGAGCTTCAGGATCTCGATCTCCTCGCGCCGCGCGAACACCGCGAGCCGCAGGGAGTTCCCCACCAGGACGGCGGTGGCGAGCGCCAGGGCGGCGAACACCACCACCGAGGCGAACTTGGCCCTCGAGACGAAGAGCTCGAGCTTCTCCAGCCAGGCGTTGCCGTAGTCCACGTCGAAGACGCCGGGAAGGGCTTTCAGGCGGAGGGCGAGGGCGCGGGCCTCCTCGAGCCCGATCCCCGGGGCGAGCACGTCCACCGAGTCGGGCAGGGCCCCGGGGCCGACCCCGTCGAGCACGTGGGAAGAGTCCCCGAGCTCCTGGGAGAGTTGCCTGAGCGCCGCCGCGGCGGGGACCGCCCGGACCTCCCGGCCCGGGGTGAGGGCCGAAACCGCCGCGTGTGCCGCCCCGAGGTCCGTGCCGGGCGAGAGGTAGACCGAGATCCGCACCTCCCCCACCCAGGCGGCGAGGAGGTGCTCCGCCCCGGAGAGGACCCCGGCGAGGAGCCCGGTGGCGAAGAGGGCGACGAAGATCGTCGCCGTACCCACCAGCGCCACGTAGGGCCCGCGGGCCATGCCCTCCAGCGCACGGCGGGTGAAGTAGACGGGCCGGATCCTCACCGCCCCTCCCCCGAGATGCGCCGGACCGAGTCGCCGTCCGAGACGAGCCGCCCGCGCTCCAAGGTCACCACCCGGCGCTTGTAGCGATCGAGGAGCGAGCGGTCGTGGGTGGCGACCACCACCGTCGTCCCCCGGGCGTTGGCGGCCGAGAGGAGCTCCATCACCTCGAGGGTGCGCTCCGGGTCGAGGTTGCCAGTGGGCTCGTCCGCGAGGAGGATGGGCGGATCGGCGGCCAGGGCCCGCGCCACCGCCACCCGCTGCTGCTCGCCGCCGGAGAGGGAGGGCGGAAACTTCTGGGCCCGGTGCTCGAGGCCCACCGAGCGGAGCAGGGTCTTCACCTTCCTCCGGATGTCCTTTGGGGAGAGGGAAAGGACCTCGAGGGGCAGGGCCACGTTCTCCGCCACCGTGCGGCGGGGGAGGAGCTTGAAGTCCTGGAATACCACCCCGATGGCCCGGCGCAGATAGGGGATGGAGCGAGGGGAGATCTTGGCCACGTTCCGGCCCAGGACGAGGAGCTGCCCGCTCGTGGCCGGCTCGTCGCAGAAGATGAGCTTCAGGAGGGTCGACTTGCCGGCCCCCGAGGCCCCGGTGAGGAAGACGAACTCGCCCTTCTCCACCGAGACCGTCACGTCCGAGAGGGCGGGCGCGTCGCCCGGGTACTCCTTGGTGACGTGGAACAGCTGGATCACGGTCGAGAAGGGGGGCGAGGCCCTCCCGCGGCCGCGCCCTTTTCCCCCCTCAAGGTCGGTCTCACTTGCGGTCCCCGAGATCCTCGGCGAGATAGGAGAGGATCACCTCGTCGAGGCTCTTCTCGCTGATGAGGTCCTCGCCGAACAGGGTCTCGGCCCCGTCGTTGTGCAGGACCGGGGCGGGCTGGGCCCTTGCGGCCAGCACCTCGGGGGGGAGCTGCCGGTGCGACTCCCGGGGCCCGACCCGAAGACCGGTCCGCACCTCCACCCCGGCCTGGTCCCCGCCCAGCTGGCCGGGCTGGAACGACCGGGCCGCGAAGGCGACGTCGATGTCGTCGTAGACGCCGTTGATGAGGCTCCGCAACATCTCCTTGTGCTGCTCCTCCATCAGCTCCCGCACCACCTGGGCGAGGTTGTCCGCCCCCACGATGTCGGCGTAGGAGGTCTTCTTCGAGGCGAGGATGTTCCCCCCGACGAAGAGGTGGGTGATGATGTGCGGGTTCTCGAGCCCCGAGTCCTCGGTCTGGATGTGGTACAGCTTCCCGCGGTGCTTGATGTTGTGGTTGAACCCCACAACCATCTTCTTCGCTTCGGCGCCCATCCCCTCGCGACTGTACCGCCGCCTCCCGGCGCCAGCAAGCGCGAGGACCGGAAAAAACCTTCTCTCTATCGTAGGGTAGAGTGGGTCCGGCAGGCGGGCGGGCGGGCCCTCCAAGACCGGCGCCGTAAGAGCCTCACACGTCGACGTGCTCCGCCCGCTCCACCTGCCGGCCCAGAAAGAGCCCGGCCACCGCCCGGAACTTCTCTGGAGAATCGGTCACGAGGAAGCGGTGCTCCCCCTCGGGTGATGGGGCTTGGGGGAAGCGGGAGAGGACCTCGAGCGCGATCGCCTCTGCGCTGTCGACGAGCTTTACCCCGGCGAGCTCGCGGGCGATGGCTCGCTTCAGGAGGGGGTAGTGGGTGCAGCCCAAGACGAGGGTGTCCACCCCCTCTCCGCGGAATGGCGACAGGTAGCGACGTACCACCGATTGCACCACCTCGTCCCCCTCGCCCGTCCACCCCTCCTCGACGAGCGGGACGAACAGCGGGCAGGCCCGCGCCACGACCTCGGCGCCGGGGCGCGCCCGCAGGATGGCCTCTTGGTACGCGCCGCTCGCCACCGTGCCCTCGGTGCCGATGACGCCGATGCGTCCGGTGCGGGTGGCCCGCGCCGCGACCAGGGCGCCCGGCTCCACCACCCCGAGGACCGGCACCTCGAGCTCCGCCCGCAGCGCTGGGAGGGCCACCGCCGAGGCGGTGTTGCAGGCCACGACGAGCAGGTCGATTTCGTGGCCGGCCAAGAGACGCGCGTTCTTGAGGGCGTACTGGGTGACGGTGGCGGCCGACTTGGTCCCGTAGGGCAACCGGGCGGTGTCGCCCAGGTAGACCGTGTCCACCGAGGGGAGGAGGGAAACGATGGCCCGCTGGACCGTCAGCCCACCGAACCCGGAATCGAAGATGCCGATGCGAGGCACGCCCGGAATCTACACGCAAACGCCCGCCCGGGGCACCGGTAGGGGCTGGCCGGGGAGGCGGCGAAGGGAAGGGGGCTACAGGCAGCCGCTGTTCGTGTCCGGGAGCGTGACGGTCAGGACCGCGTCGACGCCCGATTGCACCTGGAAGCCCTGGGGTGGGCTCGGGCAGTACGCGCCGGTCACCGCGTAGGTGCCCGGTGTGAGGGTCCTTACGACCTCCTCGGCGCCGATGAGCCCGTAGCTGCCGGCCGGGAGCGTGAACTGCACCGGCCCGCCGCACTGGTAAACTTCCTTGTTGGTGCTGTTCTCGTCCACTGCCGTGATGACGTAGGGCGGAGGGATCGTCTGGTCGAGGATGGAGTACCAGATGAAGGACACGCCCCCTACACCGGAGGTGTTACAGACGTCGGGCGAGAAGTGGTAGTCGAGGGTGAAGACCCCCTCCCCTGGCTGCGTAGCCACGAACTGGTCGGCGCAGCTCGTGTTGACGTTGAACTGGACCTGGTCGCGAAGGATGGGGTAGTTGCCCGAGTCCACCGCCTCCACGATGGCCGAGTGAGAGCCGGTCGGGAGCGTGACGATCAACGCGTTGTCCGTGCAGGCGGCGGAGAGCGCGCCGCCGCCGTCCACGTAGACGTTCATGCCCGCGATGGCGATCGTGCACTGGTTCGTGGTGATGTAGCCGGTGCTGGTCGCCATGACGAAGGACGGCCAGCCGATGGCGACGTTGTGCGTATTGCAGGTGGGGGACGACACATAGCAACCAGTGACCACGGTCGATGCGGCGAAGAGGGCGAGGAGGCGGTTCATTGGGGGGTCCTCGGTGTGTGCTCGAGTGGCCATTCGGGGCCGGTCTTACCCTCGGGCCAGCAATGGCCGTGCCACCTTGGCCTGGACAGAATTAACGAACGGATTATCGTTCCGCACCGCGGGCGCGGGTGCCAGGGGCGCACGGTCCGTGGCGCGAGCTTCACACCCTGGCGGTGCGGCGCTTCGGCCCACCGGCTAGCCTGGTATGGGGGAGAGAATTCCGCCCCCCGCGCGTTTTTCCTGCTGCCACCACGGCGGGCGAGGATGCGAGAGGATCCCTCGGAGAGACCATGACCCAGATCGTCTCACAGGCCGTCCCGATGGCCGCAATAGGCGAGGGCCTGAACTACCTCGAGATCGCGAGGAACTCCGGAACGGTCGGCATCTCCGTGCTCGGCATCCTCCTTTTGGCGTCCGCGGTCTGCTGGGCCATCATCGTCCGCAAGTGGCTCCAGATCCGCCGGGCCCAGGATCAATCCGTGAGGTTCCTCGAGACCTTCTGGCAGTCGAGGAGGCTCGACGCGATCTACCAGGCGGCCGAGGCCCTCGCAGGCTCGCCCCTCTCCCACGTCTTCCGGGCCGGGTACGTGGAGCTGTCGAAGGTCACCGCGCAGAAGAAGGAGGCCGTGGAGTCCCGGGGCATGTCGGACGAGCTGGGCGGGATCGAGAACGTGGAGCGCGCCCTCAAGCGGGCGGCCGCCTCGGAGGTGACGGCCCTCGAGCGCCAGGTGCCCTTCCTGGGCACGACCGCCAGCGCCGCACCGTTCGTGGGTCTGTTCGGGACGGTCTGGGGCATCATGAACGCCTTCCACGACATCTACCGGATGGGGAACGCCAACCTGGCGACCGTCGCCCGCCCCATCAGCGAAGCGCTCATCGCCACCGCGGTGGGCCTCTTCGCTGCCATCCCCGCGGTGGTGGCCTACAACTTCTTCGTCTCCAAGATCCGGGTCCTGGACAGCGAGATGACCAACTTCTCCAACGATTTCTTGAACATCGTGAAGCGCCATTTCTTCAGCTAGGAGAACACCCCCGTGGCGTTCACCTCCGGCGGCATCGGCCGCCAGACCCTCACCGAGATCAACGTCACGCCGCTCGTCGACGTGATGCTCGTGCTCCTCATCATCTTCATGGTCACCGCTCCGCTCATCCAGCAGGGCGTGGAGGTGAACCTCCCCGATGCCCGGGCCAAGCCGGTCAAGGCCGAAGAGGAGAAGCTCGTCCTCTCCATCAAGGCCGACCGGAGCATCTGGCTCGGCACGAGCGAGGACGCGGCCCGCATCCCCTTCGAGACGCTCGAGGACAAGCTCCGGGCGAACGCCCGCCTGCAGAAGGACCACGAAGTCTACCTCATGGCGGACAAGACCTTGCCCTACGGCTACGTGGTCGACGTCATGGCCACCCTCCAGCGGGCCGGCATCCTGAACCTGGGGATGATCACGAACCCGTCGCCCGGGCGGAAGACGTCGGAGGAAGCGGCGAAGTGAAGCGGATCCCGGTCACGACCGAGCTCGGTCGCCGCGACCGGTTCTGGCCGGCGGTGGCGGCCTCGGTCGCGGTGCACGTCGCGGCCATCGCCGTGGCGGTGAAGGCGAGCAGCCTCCCCCGGGTGGAGCTGGACCAGGTTCCCCTAAAGGCGCGGCTCGTCCGGCTGGGCGAGAAGAAGCCCGAGCAGTTCTTGCCGCAGAAGGACGTGGCGCCGCCTCCCGAGCCCGCTCCCGCCCCCCCCCCACCCCCGGCGGCGGAGCCCCCTCCTTCTCCCCCGCCCGCGCCCGCCCCCGAGGCCGCCCCCGCGCCGGCCGCGCCCTCCGCCCCG
>DASRZU010000022.1:0-70885 GCA_035686075.1 Anaeromyxobacter sp. | reverse complement strand
GCGCGACCAGCCGTCAGCGGCGCCGTCCGGTGAAAGCCACGCGTGCAACCCACCCCGCCACCGAAGCCCGGCAGCGGTCGCTCGGGCTTGGGCCACGGCGCGTGCCAGAGCCGCGGGCCCCGCCCACCGCGGCGCTACCTGCCGCGGAGCGTACGTCCGCATCGGGCCGAGGAGGGCCCGGACCCCGCCCACCGTCAGCGCCTCGCCCGACAGCTCGACGGCGTCGCCAGGCACGGCGGCCACTTCGCCAAAGCGAGGCCAGGCGATGGTGTAGGGATGCGGCGGCACCCCGAGGTCGCCCAGGGTGATCACCTCGTCACCGGCGCGGACGTGCACGGCGCGGGCAAATGCGGCCTGCACCCGTCCGCGAAACGGACCGATCGCGCACCCGATCACCCCGCGCTGTATGCCCGCCCCCATGGACCCGTCACTCCAGCGACTCCAGCAAGAGCTCCTCGACGCCCGCCAGCCGCATCGAGCTGCCCAGCTCCTTGAGCGCCTGGGCGAAGCTGGCCTGGCAGAATGGGCACATGGTGACCAGCACCTCCGCCCCGGTGGCGACGGCCTCCTGCACCCGGTCCCGGGCGATAGCCGCGGCCATCTCCGGGTAGTTGGCCTTCACCCCTCCGCCGGCGCCGCAACAGCGAGATTCCTCCCGGTGGTGCTCCATCTCCAAGAGCCTCAGGCCTGGGATGCTCCGGAGGATGGAGCGGGGTTCGTCGTAGATTCCCTGCGATCGGCCGAGGTGGCAGGGGTCGTGGTAGGTGACGACCTTGTCCACCCGGCGGCCCGGCCGGATGGCGCCCTCGCGGAGCAGCTGACCGTAGACCTGAGAGAAGTGCAGCACCTCGAAATCCCAGCTGCGCCCGGTGGTCCGGGCGAGCTCGGGGTAGTCGAAGCGCAACGTCTTCGAGCAGCCGCCGCAGGCGGTGACGATGCGTTTCACGCCCAGCTCGTGGAACAGATCGATGTTGGATGTGACCAGCGCCGTGGCCATCTCCACTTGCCCGGTGCGGAGGAAGGGGCTGGCGCAGCACACCTCGCGCCCCCCCGCATAGGCGTAGGGGATGTCTTGGCGCTGCAGGATGGTGACGCCGGTCTGCAGCATGGGGGGCATGCGGTACGCCGCGGTGCAGCCGGCGAAGACGAGCAGCTCCGCGCGCGCGGAGGGGCGGTGGTGCGGCTGCATCCAGCGCTCCCGGGCCTCGATGGGCTCACCGTACGGGTTGTGGAACTGCTCGGTGAGGACGCGGAGCTTTTTGTGCGCGGGCATCGGGCCGAGGCCGAGCTTCACCGCGGCGGATCGCGCCGCCTCCCACACGTGCACCAGCGGAATGTCCGTCTGGCACACCTCGGCGCAGCGCTCACAGCTCGTGCACTGATAGATCCGGTCCACCCACTCCGGCGTGAGCTCTTCGCGCCCCTCGCGCAGCTCCTTCAAGTAATGCACCTTGGCGCGGGGAGAGTACGCTTCGAATCCGCCGCCGAACGGGTGCGTCGGGCACACGACCTTGCAGAACCCACACCGAGCGCAGGTGTCCAGCGCGTACGAGAGGTCGGGGAGAGTGGCGTCGATGAGAGCGGCGGCGTCGGCCATGGTCGGTCCTAGCGCACGGGGCGCGGTGCGAGCCAGCGGGACAGGGGCGAGGCGAACGCCGCCGAGAGCGCGAGCAGCCTGGAGGCGTCGACCAATGGCAGCCCCCGCAGCCTTGGCCCGAGGACCTTGTCCGGGTTTAGGAGCCCGGCCGGATCCACCCGCCGCTTCTCCGCGACCACGGCTTCGTACCGCGCCTCTCCCAGAACCGAGCGGGCGCCCCACGCGAACCAGAGCCCCGGTGTGTACACGCTCCCTCCGCGCCGCAGGGCGATCCGCACCGGAGCCAGGGCCCGGGCCATGCGGACGGGGTAGAGCCAGTGGCCGGCGTCCTCCAGCGCGTACACCAGCACCGCCATCCGACCCCCTCGAGCGGCGAAGGCCTCGAGCCCAAGCTCCTCGCGCCGCAGCGCACGGGAGATGGCTCGCCACGTCTCGGGGAACCGCTCGGTGGGCAGCAAGAACTCGCTGACCAGCAGCGAGGGCCCCAGCCGCTTCACACGCATCGGGTAGAAGCGATCCTCCCATTCGTGGGCGGCCACCGAATCGTCGAGGAGAGCACCCCCGCACGCCGCCACCGCCCGTTCCACCGCGGCTGGATCTCCGGGTGAGGAGACGGTGAGGAGCCCCAGGAACCCCGCGGCGATCGGGGGACCCGCGCCTCGGTCCAGCCGGGCGCGCATCGCCAGGTAGCCGGCCGACTGGATCGACAGCGAGTAGGCGCCCAAATCGCGCTCGGCGGCGGCCTGGAGGGCAGGGACCGCCTCTGCCTCGGGCAGCCGAACGGCGAACGAGCGCGGCTCCTCGGCCGGCCGGCAGGCGAGTCGCAGGCGCGTGATCACGCCCAGGATGCCGGCCGTCTGGTGGTGGAGGTCGAGGTCTTGGCCCACGACCGTGGCGACCCGTCCGTCGAGCCCGGCCACGTCGATCTCCAGCACGGCGTCGCGAATGGAGCCGTAGCGCAGGCTCCCGATCCCCACGCCTCCGCTAGCGAACCAACCGCCGACCGTCGAGGAGGGCGCGCTGGTGGGCAGCGTGCGAACGTCCAGCCCGCGCTTGCGGAGGGTTCGGGAGAGCTCGTTCCAGACCACCCCGGGCTCGACGTCTACCGTGGCGGCCGCCTCGTCTACGGCCAGCACCTTCGTCAAGGCGGACAGGTCCAGCAGGATCCCGGCGCGCGTGGGCATTGAGCCGCCGTAGCCCGACGAGCCCTGGCCGCGCGGGGTCACTGGCACGCCCAGCCGAGCGGCCACCTGCAGCGTGGACACCACGTCGGCCGGGCTGCGGGCGACCACGACCGCGTCGGGGCGGGTGCGCAGCCGCGAGAGGAGCGCCCGGGGCATCTCCCCGAGGTCATGGTCGTAGGCGCGGAGCAGCTGCGGATCGCCGGTCACGGCCTTGCCCAGCGCCGCCTCGAGGATTGGCCAGGGCGCTCTCATGCAACACCTCCTCCGGCGAGGGCGACGGCCGCCCGCGCCGCCTGGGCGTTGGTCGGGAACACGCGGACGCCCGCCTCCACCAGCACCGCCTCCTGAGCCGAGAGCCGCTGCGGGTCGTTCTCCGTGCCGCACACGTGCGCGATCACCACCGGTCCGACGTCGGGGAGGCCCTGGCGCGAGCTGGCCAGGGCTCGTACCACCTCGCCCGCGGGATCGGGATGGGCGCCGTACCCGAGCACGACGTCGACGAGCACCACCCGCACGGTGGGATCCCGCACCGCTTCCGCGATCCGCTCCGAGCGCAGGGTGCAGTCGATCATCGGGTGGGGCCGACCCTGCGTGAACTCGTCCTCCCCCAGGTCGACGCAGCAGTGGCCCCGGCTTCTGGCCGGATAGGCGAGCTTGCGCTCCGGGCGCCAGGCGATGTTGGAGTCGATCTCGATCTGCCCTTCGGCGAGGAGCAGCGCCTCGTATGCCAGCGTGCCTCCCGAGTAGAGCGCGCGCAGCCACCGCCGGGAGGCAGGGAGGCCCTCGGCCAGGAGGCGGAGCGACGACAAGTCCGGAGGGTCGGCGCTCTTCTGGCCGGTCACCTTCCGCGCCGCTTCCTCGAGCGTGTCCACGGCGGTCACGCCTTCGATCCCGGCCAAGGCAGCGGCGCCGCCCAGCATGCAGGCCACGACCGGGAGCCCGCTCCGCCCTGCCTCCTCGAGAACGGCCCGGGTGACGGCGGGATCGCCCGGCTTGGCGATGATCACCAGCCGCCGGGTGGAGGGATCGGCCAAGAGCTTGCGCAGGGCCAGCCGCATCATGCGGCCGCCGACCTGCTTTTTGAGGTCGCGCCCCCCCACGCCCAGGGCATGGGAGATGCCGCCGCCGAACCGGTCGACGAGGCAGGTCAGCTCCTGGATCCCGGTCCCGGACGCGCCCACCACCCCGATGTCGCCCCGCCGGACTGCGTTGGCGAAGGCCAGCGGAACGCCATTGACGATGGCCGTGCCGCAGTCCGGGCCCATCATCAGCCGGTCCCGGGCGACGGCCAACTCCTTCAGGTGGACCTCGTCCTCGAGGCTGACATTGTCCGAGAACAGCATCACGTCGAGGCCCAGGAAGAGCGCTCGAGCGACGTCCAGCTTGGCGAACGGGCCCGGGACCGAGATGAGGGCGATGGACGCCCCGGGAAGCCGGGCCGCGGCCTCGTCGAGGGTGCGCGGTGCTTTCTCCGCCGCGCCCCCGCCGGCGGAGGGGGTCTGTCGCTCCAGGAGCGCGTCCACCCGGGCGAGGGCCGCCTCGCAGGCCGCCTCCCCCTCCCCCGACACGCAGATCAAGAGGTCGTTCGGCGTGGCCGCGGCGGCGGCCGGGTCGAGGAGCCCGAGCCCTTGCACCAGCCTCTTGTTGGAGTCGGTGCCGAGCAGCGCCAGGACCTTGTCCACGCCGGCCACCGCACTCGCTTCGCGCGAGATGGTCATCAGGCGGACGGAGTCCTGATACTGGTTCTGACGGACGGTGACGCGCTGGATCACGCGTTCCTCGCTAGGGGACGATGCGGGTGCACTCGCCGGAGCGCATCGCGGCGACCACGTACCGCTCGTGGGTGATGATGGCCTCGCGGCCACCCTTCTCGACGTAGTCCAGGGCTCCCTGGATCTTCGGGCCCATGCTTCCGGGTGGGAACTGCCCCTCCTCGAGCCATTGCCGGGCCTGCTGTGAGGTCATGACGTCGATGGCGCGCTCGGTGGGCTTCCCGTAGTCGACGCAGACCCTGGCCACGCCGGTGAGGATGATGAACAGCTCTGCCCCCAGGTTGTAGGCGAGCAGCGCTGCGGTCGCGTCCTTGTCGATCACCCCCTCGGTGCCCACCACTTTGTGGCTGTGCATGCTGACGGGGATGCCCCCTCCCCCGCAGGCGATGACGATCGTCCCTCCGCGCACCAGGTCGCGGATGGTGTTCAAGGGGAGGACCTTACGGGGCTTCGGCGAGCAGACCACGCGCCGCCAGCCGCGGCCTGCGTCCTCGACCACCGACCAGCCCTCGGTGGCGGCGAAGTGCTGCGCCTGCTCGCGCGTGTAGAAGGGACCGATGGGCTTGGTGGGCTTCTGGTAGGCCGGGTCGTCGGGGTCGACCAGCACCTGCGTGAGCAGGGTGGCCACGTCCCGCTGCATCATGTCCTCCTCGAGCACGGTGCGCATGGCCGCCTCGAGCATGTGCCCGAGCAAGCCCTGGGAGGTGGCCACGGCCACGTCGAGCGGCGGGACGGGGATGACGTCGCGCGCCTTCTCGAACTGGATGAGGAGGTTGCCGACCTGCGGGCCGTTGCCGTGGACGAGCACGAGCTCGTACCCCTTGTGCAGGATGGCCAGGAGTCGCCGGCAGGCCGACTTGGCCTTCTCCATCTGCCTCCCGAAGGAGCCGTCGTCCCCCTCGCTGAGGATCGCATTGCCGCCGAACGCCACCACCGCGATGGGCCTGCTCATGGCGCGACCTCCGTGGGCAGGGGGAAGCCGCGCAGGGCCCGGCGGAACACCTCCAGGGGTGCGCGGGCGATCCCGGTGCCGATCTGTCCGACCCCGGACGCCTTGTGAAGCACGCCGGTGTCGATGATGGGCGTGGTACCGAGGCGGACCACCTGGCGGAGATCGATGCCCACCGCCGGCTGCAGGTGGTCGACCGCCGCCGGGGCGAAGCGCGGGTTGCTCCCCGCGGACAGGGCGCGCATGGTCTCCATCGCCTCGCGCGAGCGGCGCATCCCACCGCCCACGAACGAGGAAATGCTCGGGGCGGCGCCGATCACCATGCCGCCCAGGCCGGCCGTCTCGATGATGGCGCTGTCGCCGATGTCGCCCGCGGCGTCGGCCGCGGAATAGCCGGAGTAGTAGATTGCCTCATCCATGGGCGCGGTCGGGGCCACGAACCATCCCTGTGCGCCCCCGACCCGCAGGGCGAAGTCGACGCCGTTCCGGCTCATGCCGGTGACCACCGTGGCGTGCGGGATCCCGTGCCCCGCATCGGCGGTCACCTTGCAGGCGCTGATGGTGAGGCTCAGGAAGCTGTGGTTGTTCCCGCCGATGAACTCCACCACGGATCGGAGCTTGTCCGTCGGGGCACCGGTCCTGAGGAGGAGCGGCACGAGCCAGCGTTGGAGGAGCAGGGTGCAGGCGGCGCTGCGGGCGTGCACCTCGTCTCCCATCTGCACCCCTTCGGAGATCACCTGGAACACGTCCAGGCCCTGGGGGCTTTGGCGGACCGCCTCGCGGACCGTGGGCCCGAGGACGTCCCGGATCCAGCGGAGCCGTTCCAGCGTCGCCTCGTCGTAGGCCCCCATCCAGATGACGTTGCCCTTCCCCTCGTTGAAGGTCGCCCAGGTCCGGTTCCCGAAGGTGACGTTCTCGGTCACCAGCACCGGCATGGACGGGGAGATGACGCCGGTCATCGCTCCCACGCTCCCCAGCTCGTAGTTCGGGCGAAGGAGGATCTCCCGCCGCCGCAGGCGGGGCCGGAGCTCCTCGGGAGCGGCGATCAGCCCCTCGAAGAGCGCCGCCCCCTCGATGGCCCGGCGCTGCGGCTCGCACATCTCGTCGTAGGCGAGCGGCGGACCGGCATGCAGGATGGTGTGCGGCTCGAGGCCGGGGATCGCCTCCAGCGCCCGGGCCACGTCGACCCACACCGCGCGGCTCTCCAGCATGCGCTTCACGGTGGCGGCGTTGGCCGCCTCGACGCGCGCATCCTGCAGGAGCGTGAGCCGGTGGATGAGCTCCGCATCCCCACCGGCCGGCGGTCGCCAGTCGACCTGGATCGCGGGAACGCCCTGCGCCCGCAGCTCATCGCAGAAGCCCTGCAGGCCGAGGTTCACCACCGCGACCGGGCGAGACAGTTCGCTCATGGCCGACCGATCGCCCGGAACTCAAGGGCGACCTTCTCCTCGAGAGAATTCGTGACGAAGCAGATCTCGCGCGCCAGCTCGATCGCCCGCTCCAGCTGCCGCTGGGGAGCGGCGGCCCGGACGTCAAGCGCGATACGGCTAAACCGAAATGCGCTCGGGTCCTTCTCGCCGGTCACGTCGAGGGCCAATTCGGGAAGCGGGGCCCGCAACCTCCCCGCCACATGCACCAGCGCTTGGCCGAAGCACGACGCCACCGACCAGAGAAACAGCTCGCTGGGCATTGGGCCCGCGTCCTCGCCCCCGTACTCGGACCGCTGATCGGAGACCGCGGTGTGGGCCCCGACCCGGAGCTCGAAGCGGTACCGGTCCAGGTGGCGAGCGGTGATCACCGCGGCCCCTCCGGTCCCAGCGGCCGTTCCATCACCTGGTGTGGCTTGCCGTGGAGACTGACCACCCTCCCCACCCGAACCCACCCGAGGCGCCGGAAGAAGCCGACGTTCTGCATCTGGATCGTGGCCAAAAAGCGCCGGACGTCCCCGCGAGAGCGCATCAGCTCGACCGCCTTCTTCACCAAGAGCGCACCCACCTGGCCGGTCCGGTGGTCGGGATGCACCGCCAGCCGACCGCCGTACCAGATGCCCCCGCCCGCGGGGTAGCAGCGGACCACGCCCACCACCCGGCCCTCGAGGAGCGCCACGATCGGCAGCGCGTCGCGGTCGTGCCCATCGAAGTCGGACCCGGCGAAGAGCCCTTGCTCCTCGACGAACACGGTTCGCCGGATCCCGAAGTAGGCGGCGAGTTCCTCTGGGCCGCGCGCCAGGCGCAGCTCCGGGGTGGCCGAGGAAGTGGAGGCGGAGCGCTGGGAGCGCTCGGCGGTCGCGGCGCTGCCGGCGGAGGAATCGCTCACGGCCGTTCCTTGAACTGCAAGAGCGAGCAGGCCCGGCAACGCACGCAGCCGGCGCTGCTGTCCTTCGAACTCAGCCCGGCAGCGGCGAGCTGATCGGCGACCGCCTCGTACATGCGGGCCACGTAGGCGGCATCGGGCGGCTGGGCCTTCGCCAGGAAAGTCCCCTCGAGCGGCCGCAGCGGGACCACGAACGGGTAGACCCCCAGGGCCACGGCGCGGTGGCACTGGGCCAGAGTGAGCTCCGGGTCCTCGCCCAGGCCGACGATGACGTACGTGCTCACCTTGCCCCGGCCAAAGACCTCCACGGCGACCTCGAAGGCGCGGAAGTAGTCCTCCACCGAAATCTCCGCCTTCCCCGGCGTCACCCGGCGACGAACCTCCTCGTCGAAGCTCTCGACGTGCAGGCCCACATCATCGACACCTCGTGCCCGCATGCGCCCAAAGGCGCCGAGGTCGCGTGGTGGCTCGAGCTGGACCTGTACCGGCAATCCGGTGGCCTGTTTGATGGCCTCGGCGCAGGCGCCGAGGTAGTCGGCCCCGTGGTCGGGCTCGTCGGGAGTCCCCGAGGTAAGCGTGACGTGCGTCACCCCGTCGAGCCGCTTCGCCGCCTCGGCCACCTCGGCCAGCTGGGCGGGAGTCTTCGTGTGGATGGTGGCACCCCGGGCCAGCGATACTCCGATGGCGCAGAACCGACAGCGGGTCCTGGGGTCGTCGTAGCGATAACACGCCTGCACCACGGTCGAGGCGAGGACGTCGGTCCCGTGGAGGCGAGCGATCTTCTCGTAGGAGATGCCGTCCGCGGTGGCGAGGTCGTAGAACCGCGGCCGTGGAACGGGCTCGAGCACGCCCACCTTCCGGTCGCCCTTGTGGAGCGCGACCCGGTCGGCCTCGCCGACGATGTGAAACGGCGAGGTACGGGCCGGTCGGTTCTGGGTGGGGATCATGAGCGGATGGCCGGCGATCTGGAAGGCCTTGTCGTCGGAAGGCCCCGCACCGCCCCGGCGGGCGCCATCCGATCCGCGCTCGTCACGCGCCCCAACCAGCTGCAGCGTGATGAAGTCCTCGAGCAGGTCGTTCAACATGCGGTCCACCTTCGCTAGGGGCAAGCCTCCGGTCTGGCGACGCCCGGCGGCGGCGGAGCGGCTCCGCCGCCGCGGACGTTTCAGATCAGGCGCCGTAGAGCTTCTCGGCGTTCTTCCAGAAGATCTTCTCCTTCAGTTCCTCGGAGACGCCGGCGCCCTCGATCTTCCAGTACTCGCTCCAGAAGTCGCTCCACGGCTCGTCGGAGCTGAAGAGTAGCCGATCGTCGCCGTAGCCGTGCTTCTCGATCTCGTCGAGCAGGAAGCGGGCGCAGAACCCGACCGACCAGGACAGGTCCGTGTAGACCTGGTAGCCCTCCTTCACCAGCTTGAAGAACTCGGGGACGAATTTGATGTGGCCCGAGACCCCGCCGCCGGCGTGCACGGCATGCACCTTCACTCGCTTTCCGTAGGAGCGGATGAACTTGATGCAGTTGGCGATGTCCGAGCCGCCACCGGGACTGGTGTGGAGATGGAGGACGTGGCCGTGCTTCTCGCCCACGGCGATGATGCCTTCCCACATCGCCTTGGTCTCCGCGTCCCACTCCTCCGGGTTCCAGGTCCCGCCCAGCAAGCAGGTCGCCTTCAACACCTTCACCCCGGGCTCACCGGCCAGGGCCAGCGACTTCTCGTTCTCGGCCTTCATCTTGGCCATGGGCGAGAACCAGATGCCGCCCAGGATGCGCTTGTCCGGCTTGGCACAGGCATCCAGCACCACCGGGTTCAGCCCGAACGGCTGGGCGGGGATCGGGACCCCGTAGTTGGACATGACCACTGCCCGGTCGACGCCGAGCTGGTCCATGTAGGCGATCTTCGACAGCCGGTCGTTGTCGTTGTAGACCGTCGGGTTCACCGGCTCGGGCAGGCCGTAGTACTTGAAGCCCTCCATGAACCCGATGTGGTTGTGGACGTCGAATACCTTCCGCTTGACCTTGACTCCCTTCACGAACCTGTTCACGGCGAGCTCCTCTCGGCTGTGCCGCGGGCCGCCGGCTAGACCGTCCAGGTGTTGATGATGAGCGCCCCAGCGCGCTGGTGGTGGATCAGGCAGTCAAGGATGTCGAGCGGGTGAATTGCCTGCACGCCGGGGATGAGGTCGGCCTCGCGCATGCCGTAGAGTGCGGACATGGCGAACCGGCAGGCCTGGATCTTCCCGCCCTCCTTCAGGATGACGTTGAGTTGCTTGTTGAAGTTGAGGTTGCCCGCGAACCCCTCCTCGCCGGCGACCGGGAACCCACGGGTTTGCGAGGCCATGAGGACGCCCGGGCCGTACAGCAGCAGCGTCACCTCGTAGCCCTTCCGGATGAGGCGCGTCGCGGTAAGCATGTTGATGAGGCCCACCGAGCCCTCGAAGGGGATGGTGTGCATCATGATCAGCGCCTTCTCGCCGGGCTTAGCCTTGAAGTCCTCGTAGATCTTACCCTTCGTCATGTCGACGACTGCATCGCCGGCCTTGATCGGGGGAATCTGAACCGGAGCATTGGCCATGAGCGGACTCTCCTCTTCTGCGTGCGAGGTGGTGTTGCGGTGGTGTTGCAGCGCCCCAGCAGGCACGACCCGTGCCATTGGGCGTCTGGGGCGCAGTGCTGGGCTTGTGCTCGTTTAGCCAGCACCGGTCCTACGTGCATTGCCCCGCGCGGGGAGCAAGGGCTACCCTCCTCCGATGGAAAAGAGCGCTGCGCGGTGCGTTCCTCAACGCAGCGCGGTAGGTGGAACCACCGGCATCGTTGTTCAGCAGCGAAAGATTGCGCTTTACGCCGAAAATTCGCTTGATATGAGTCAAGTCAACGCGGCCCCTCATGGGTACTGTGTGGCGACTGCGATTTCAGCATCTCGCTCGAAAGCGTTCGACCCGAGGGCTCCGTCCTCAACGAAAGGGGTCGACCGGCCCGCGAACCGCCCCGTTCGCGGCTAAGGTTGCTCTACCGTACGCCCGCTGCGCCCGGACCAACTCTGCGTCAGCCCCGCGCGAAGAGCGTCCACGGAGATCGCGGCGAGCCCAGCCGCGCCTTCGTCCTCGAATGCGCCAGCACTTGTGGATGGTTCGAACGCTCAGCCGGCCGCCTTCGCTGCATCCCTGACGGTCCAGCCTTCGTGGGTCACCCTGCGGGCCAGAAGCTCTCGACCTCGAAGTGTCGTTCGGGCACAAGAGTGGATGTTCACCCGGTCGTTTCCTACGTGGTCGGTGCACGCCTTCGACAACTGCACTCAGCCACAGGAGCGGCCGGATGAACATCTCCTCTCACTGAACAACGTGTTGGGACCGCACACCTGGGTCGACTGGCATTGGGGCAGGCCGGCGAGCGCTCCGGTCCGCCGCCTTCCGGCTGTCACGCCCCGTACAGCTTCTCGGCGTTCTCCCAGAAGATCCTGTTCTTCAGCTCCTCTGAGCACTCGGCCCCCTCGATCTTGTAGTACTCGCCCCAGAAGTCGCTCCAAGGCTCGTCGGAGGCAAAGAGGACGCGATCATGGCCGATGCCCTGCTTCTCGATCTCGGAGAGGAGGTAGCGTCCGCAGAAGCCGACCGACCAGGTGGTATCGGTGTAGACCTGGTATCCCTCGCGGACGAGGTTGAGAAACTCCGGGATGAACTTGATGTGACCTGAGACTCCGCCGCCGCAGTGGACCACGTGCACCTTCACTCGCTTGCCGAAAGCCCGGATGAACTTGATGCAGTTGACGACATCCGAGCCGCCGCCCGGGCTGGTATGCAGGTGGAAGACGTGGCCGTATTTCTCGGCCACGGCGATGATGCTCTCCCACATCTGCTTCGTCTCAGGGTCCCACTCGTCGAGATTGTAGGTTCCGCCGAGGAGACAGGTGGCCTTCAGCACTTTGATGCCGGGCTGGTCGGCGAGCTTCATGGCCTTCTCGTTCTCGTCCTTCATCTTCAGCATGGGCGAGAACCAGACTCCGCCCAGGATGCGCTTGTCCGGCTTCGAACAGGCCTCCAGAACGACGGGGTTGAGCCCGAAAGGCTGTGTCGGGATCGGCACGCCGTAGTTCGACAGCACGATCGACCGATCGATCCCGAGCCTGTCCATCATCGCGATCTTGGACCCCCGGTCGTTGTCCGTGAAGATCGTCGGATTCACTGGATCCTTGAGACCGTAGTACTTGAAGCCTTCCATGAAGCCGATGTGGTTGTGCACATCGAACACCTTCCGCGAGACCTTGAAGCCCTTCTTCCAGCGTTCCATTGAATACCTCCCCGGCGGGTCACACCGTCCAACTGTTGCTGGTGAGCGCGACGCTGCGTGGTCGATGAGGAACGAGCAGAGCGAGCGGATGGATGGACTCACCATAGCACCACCCGCATTGGCCTCCAACCCGGACGGGGACTCTCCCCCGGCGCCTGACGTCGCCTCGGGACCGGCAGCTCGATGCGGGCGTGTACCTTCGGACACTTGCGGTCGAGAGGCATGAGATCCTGTGTCAGGACCAGCGGACGCCAGGACCACCGTCCGAGTGGAACGCGAAGTTATCCCTGAAAGGGGGCAGACGCGACGGTAAACCTGGCACGCGATGCCGGACGCGACCAGGTCTCTTCCCTGCCGGGGGCTCAGTGGTGCGCCAAGGGATCATCCCGCGAGAGTCTCGACGCAGCCCACCGCGACACGGCAGCGAAGGGCGGGCCAGGTAGCTAAGAGCACGCAAGGGTCTTCATGATCGTCCACGCCCGAGGAGAGCCATGACCAGGATCGTTGTCATCGGCGGCGGAGCTGCCGGGACCGGAGCGGCCACGATGGCGCTCCAGCATGACCGCTCTGCCCGCGTGACCTTGATCACGGAATTCGAGGACATCGCCTACAGTCCGTGCGGAATCCCTTACGTCTTCGCCCGTGAAATCGACAAGTTCGACGGGTTGTTCCTGCAGCCCCTGTCCTACTACCGCGAGATGGGTCTCGACCTGCACACCTCGACGGTCGTGACACGGATCGACATGTCGCGGCACCTCGTGTTCGCCGGCGAGGAGAGCTTTCCTTTCGACGCCCTGATCCTATGCACCGGGTGGGAGTACGAGCCTCCACAGGTGCCTGGAGTGGGCATCGAGGGTGTCGTCTTCATCAAGAACATCCGGCGGGCGATGGAGATCGACAAACAGTTGTCGGAGGTCCGGCGTGCGGTCGTCTACAAGTCCAAGCCGCTCGGCCTCGAACTCATCACAGCCTTGCCTCATCGCGGCATCGAGACCCACCTCGTAGACGAGGCTCCATGGCTCCTCTCCGACTTTGCTGACCCCGACATGATGAAGCCAGTGCAGGACTCCCTCGAAGCGATGGGGGTGCGGATGCACCAAGGCGCGACGTTGCTTGGTTTCACGGCGAGAGAAGGGCGCCTCGCGGCCGTGAAGACCAGCGACGGTGAAATCCCCTGCGACATGGCCTTCCTCTGTACCACGATGCGCCCCGCCACCGAGCTGGCCCGCTCCATCGGCGTGAAGACGGGTACGACCGGGGCGATCGTCGTGGACGACCACATGCGCACCAGTGTCCCGGACGTGTACGCGGCCGGTGCCTGTGTCGAGGTCATGCACGGTCTTCTCAGCATTCCCGTCCAGCTCTTGCCGGGGTCCTTCGCCTATCCGATGGGCAAGTTGGCAGGGGTCAATGCCGCGGGGGGAGACAAGGCCTACCAGCCCGTGTACGTGCCCTGGGCCATCGTCGGAGGCAAGGTGCAAGTGGGTGGAGCGCTCGTCTCGGAAACCATCGCCAAAGCCATGGGCATGCCTTACATCGTGGGCCGAGCGACCGGGATCACCGCGGCGCGCTACTATCCCACCCACGAGAAGATGCACGTGAAGCTCCTCGCCGAACCGCGCAGCCACCGCGTGCTGGGCGCTCAGTTCTCGGGTGGCGACGGAGTCAAGGAACGAGCTGACTTCATGGCCTTTGCCATCCGCAAGGGGACGACGCTGGAAGAGCTCGCGACCATGGAGAACGTCTACTCCCCTCCCATTGGTGCCCTGAACGAGCCCATCGCGCTGGCCGCGCAAGCGGCCTTGCGCGAGACGAACTCACCGTAAGGACACGGGCCGGAGGCCTGGACCAGGATCCTCGTCATGCCCATCGTCGCGCGCACCTCTCGACCTTCCACCTTGCCACAGAGGGTCCGGTTACTGACCGAGGGCTTACTCATGCAATCCGCGCAGCGGGCCATGCTGCGGGCCTATCCCAGCACGGGTGCCTCCCCGTACCGCAAGGAGGGCCCCGCTCGCTCCCTCTTCCGCTTCCTCTTCTTGCTCGGATTTCGGCTCACGCCCTGGCGACTTCGCCGCGGGCTCATGAGCCGCTTCTTGGTGAAGCGAAATCCCCCATGGCCGGTCGACCGACGGAGGAGCCGCCCCTGACGAGTGGTGAACGGAACAGCCTCGGCTACTTCCGGGGATGAGACCTCCGCGGACTCGAGCACCACGCTCCCGCCGGCGCCGCTGGGGCTGACTGCCCGCCTCACGCGAGAGGGCATGACCTCATTCTTGCTTAAGGTCCGACCTCTCCGCCCGCGAACGACATCCGCTTGGTTGGTCGCAGGTCCGCTTTCATCCCATCCCTGGCAACGAGTGCGATGTGAAGCACGCCGCGATGCCCGTCGAGGCTGCCGTGCGACTCGTCGATCTGGGTGCGCCGGTACTCGCTCTGCCTTTCGGGCACCGCGTCTCCCAGCCGATCTTCCTCTTGGCGCTGCTTGGCGCGGTTCGGATACGACCGTTACTGGCTGCCGCTGCGTCTACGTGGTGCTAGAAGACCGGTCTGGCTGTATTGGGTGTAAAATACGAGCTTTGCTCGCCGCGCGACGAGCACGAGCTACAGGCATGTCGTAGCGCGCTGGTACGAGGCAGTCACAGTGTTCACAATTCTCGGCCCAGCCGTAGTGAACCCGCGGCTGCTCCACGGCTACCGCTGCCGCGACGAGGACTTCATGGCAAGGACGCCGCTCGATCCCGACACGTTCCTGTCGATCCTCCGTTCGGTCCGGAGAGAGTTCGAGCCCTCCATGTTGGGGCTCCCGTTCCCACGGACCCCGCTCGACTCGCTCGACCTGCTCGAGTTGCGCTCCGCTCTCGAGGTGCACATGGGAGAACCCATCGACGACCTCGTGTGGACGAACGCGCCCACGCCCGCAGCGCTCCTGGAGGCGCTCTCGTGAGGATTGTGGTCAACATGCCCCAGATGGCGGCCAACGGCTTGTCGGAGAACTGGCTGTTCCGCCACTGTGGCGACTGCCACTGGCAAGAGCTCTGCAGCAGCGTGGGCGCCCCTTCCTCCGCGCTCCGGGACGCAGCCGGGCAGCGACTCTACCCGACATTCGTCGCCATCCTCGCCCGGTACGAGCGCCCGCTCTGGGACGTCGAAGAGAACGACGTCTTCGACACCACTGTCCGGCTCTCACACTTCGGACAATCCTTCTTCCACAGCGAGGTGGCTTTCGCCGGCGCCCGGGCAACCTATGGCATGGAGATGCTCACCGCTTTCGCCTCGCGCGAGTCGCCCGACAGAAACGCCCTTCGCAAGAGCGTGCCCGCGAAGGAGTTCCGGTATACCTCTGAGGCCTTGCGGGAGGCGCCACCGCTCCTCGGCCTCTCCAAGACCATGCGCCGGGGCGACCTGGCCCGGCACGAGGTCGCCGGGCACGTCTTTGGGTTCGACGCGGGCGCGGCGATGGCCCCGGTGACACTGGAGCCGAATCCATACTTTGACTACAACGGTGCGAACCTCCTGTACTTCGCCGCCTACCCCACGCTCACCGACACGATCGAGCGTGCCGTAGTGCGCCGCGAGGGCCTCGCCCCCACTGGGCTCGACTGGGCTCTCGCCTCCTCCACAGTGGCGCGCGACGTCTTTTACTACCGGAACTTGGAGATCGGCGATGCGCTTCGCGGAACGGTTCGCTCCTTCGAGCGAGCGGGCGACACCGCGTTCACCTGGATCCGGCTCTCCGCAGCGGATGACGACATGGCCGTCGCCGACGTGTTCACCGTGAAGCGGTTGGTGGACGGTCCCATCGGGAAGGGGGACCGATCGCTCCCGCCGGCCGGGTGAGCGCGCCCATTGGACCAAGGGACCGTCGCTCGAAAGGTGGCGCTCGGCGCCCTCATCGCGTCGGGACACACCGGATGCGGTACTACCGGCGCGAGAGGCGTGCGCCGCGGTGCAGGGCAAGCAGCGGCGTGGGGACTTACGGGAGTGACGGTGGACGGCACCGCATCGCGCCCGTGGGACGCGGACGGCCTACTTCGGCATCTGTCCCAGCCTGCCGGCATTCAGGACGCCGGCGAAGCCGCGCGATCGGAGGAGCCGCTCCGCGGATGCGCTGCGCATCCCGGACCCGCAGTACACCACGATGGGCTGGTCCCTGCGGAGCTCGCCCAGCCGGCGGTCCAACTCCTGGACGGGGATGTTTACCGCGCCGGGGTAGGCATCGGTCTGGTACTCGCCCGGCGACCGGACGTCCACCACGGTAGCACCCGCCTTGATCTTCTCCAGGACTCCGTTCGAGCTCACGCGCCCTCCTCCTGCAAGCCACCGCAGGACCATAAGGCCCACCAGGGCGAAAAGCACGAGTAGCCAGAGGAGGCTCATGTGACCCATTTGAAGCCTTTGGCCCGGATGCTGAGGACCCCCAAGGCTATGACCACGGCCCGGAACCCAGACGCCTTGAAGAGGCGGAGGGCCAGGTCAACGCGGAACCTGGTGCCGTTGGCCAGCGGCCAGGAGTTCCATCCCCGCCGACCGGGAATCTTGTGCGCGACCTCCACCATGTCGTCGAAAACGGCCCCCGAACCACCGCCTACCAGCACCTGGTCCCGCGGCCGGTCCCGCTCGAGGAAGGAGTCGAGCCGATCTAAGCCCGCAGGATCCGAGACCGAGCGCGTGCGAGAGCGCCAGGTAGACATGACGCGCGCCTCGAGCGCGATGAGGAAGTAGAGATCTCCTTTCGCCCTCGCCGATGCCGCGTTGGACGGAGGGCGGCCTCCTGACCGGACGGGTCAGGGACGCTGGCCGATGGCGAGGAAGGCCGGGTAGCTGCGCTGGACTCCATCCCGGTCCGGCTTTTGGATCTCGAAAGCGGCCTCGAACCGGACGTCCCGGAAGCCGGCTTGCTCGAGGCTCTCGCCGAACCGGGCTCGGTCAAAGCCCTTGTGGCCCGTGAACCCGGGCCCATGGAAGGATCCGTCCTCGGCCTCGAGGTCCGAGACGCACAGATACCCTCCGGGCAGAAGCACGTTGTGGAGCTTGAGCAGGAGCGCGCCCGTGTCCGGAACGTGGTGGAGCACGAGGAGGGCGCACACCACGTCGAAGCGGCCTTCGGGGAGCTGCCCCTCGGCGAGGTCGAGCTGCAGGACGTCCACGTTGCGAGCGCCCTGGGCGCGGAGCTTCTCGCGCGCGACGGCCAGCATCTCCGCGGAGCTGTCGGCCAGGGTCAGGTGGTGGACCCTGTCGCTTAGCGCGAACCCGAGCAGGCCCGTGCCCGCGCCCACCTCCAAGACTCTCGCCCCGGCCAGCGCGGGTACGCGGGCGGCGATGAGATCGGCGACCGTCCTCGCCCGATCCGCCTTGGCCGGGTCCGCGTCCCAGGTCCTGGCCTTCGCGTCGAACTCGCTCATGAAAAGCCTCGCACCTCGGCGATTCTTCCGCGAAAGCGAGCCTGGTGCACGGGAAAGGGTGCGTGTAAGAAGGGGACATGGACTCGGACGAGGAGCTCGTCGCCGCGGCGCGGGGTGGGGATCGCGAGGCCCTGGAACGGTTCCTGGAGCGCCACCAGGCCAAGGTGTACCGGTTCGGCATGCGCATGTGCCGCGCCGAGGAGGACGCCAAGGATGTCCTGCAGGAGACCCTCATCGCAGCGGCCCGAACGCTCCCCGAATTCCGGGGCGCCTCGTCGGTCTCGACCTGGCTCTACACCATCGCCCGGAGCTTCTGCATCAAGCAGCGACGGCGGTCCAAGTTCGCCCCCGAGACTCTCCAGTCGCTCGACACGGGTGAGCCGGCCAGGCTGGCGGTCCAGTTGCCCGATCTGACCCGCGGCCCCGACGAGGCGCTCCACGGCCGGCGCCTGGAGGCCGTCCTGGAGGAGGCGATCGGAAGGCTCGAGCCCAAGTACCGGGAGGTGCTCGTCCTGCGCGACGTGGAGGGGCTGAGCGCAGCCGAGGTGGCCGAGGTGGCCGGCCTCTCGGTCGAGGCCGTGAAGAGCCGCCTCCACCGGGCCCGGGTGGCGGTGCGGGAGCGGGTCGCTCCCGCGCTCATGGCCGAGCCTGCCGGGGAACCGGGCAGGTCATGCCGGGACGTGGTGGAGGCCTTCTCCCGCCACCTCGAGGGTGAGATCGACCCGGGCCTGTGCGCCCAGCTCGAGTCTCACCTGGAAGGCTGCCCGGCCTGTCGCAGCCGGTGCGATAGCCTCAAGGCCACCCTCTCGCTCTGCAGAAGCGCGGGCGCGAGGCCGGTCCCGGCGAAGATCGAGACCTCCGTTCGGAAAGCCCTTCGCCGGTTCCTCGACCGGGAGTCCTAAGGGCTCCCGCCCGCGGCGCCGCCGACACGCCGTCGGCGTTCTGGAACTGGCGGCGAAGAGGGAGCGTCTCGTTATCAAGGAACGGATGAACGCCGCTCGCGAGCGGCTTGCAGTTCAGGGACGCCCCGATCGGTGCGACAGGGGCCAGCTGTTCTTGGATCCCTTGCCGCGCACCGCGCTACCTGAACCAGAGCCTCAAGGAGCGACGATCTGGCAAGCAATTGGCGTGTACCCCGCGGGCACAAGGAGGTAGCCCTGTCGGTGTTCGCCCTCTAAGGTGACACCCCGGGTGACCGTCTTGCTAGAATTCCACCCCATGGGCGACGACTCCCGCCAGCCTAGGGTGCGGACGAAACATGCCAGGCGCAGTGGTAGGCATGCACGCGGAACGCTCATGGAGAAGCTTCTTGACCCCGAACGGTCCCCCGCGCCGGTCTCGCAGTTCGGCGTGGCAGTCCAGGTCTTGGTTGGCTGGCACAGGGGTCGAGGGTTCACTTCCCTGGCGCAAACGGCTTCGAAGTTTTGACACGAGTCCTTGTTATGCCAGTTCGGTTCTTTCGCACTGTCGAGCCGCCTCGCTTTGTGCTGAAGGTCGAGGAGGGCATCGGCTACGTCTTGTGGAACGGCAAGTGGACTCAGAGCCCTGTGGTTGTTCGCGTGACCTCGGAACAGGCCACCGGTGACGACCCCAAGGTCACCGAAATCACAGCCGAGGAGGCAGCCCGACTCACCGCTAGGTTCGACCTGTTCTCGAGCGAGTCATACCTGAGGGCCGTCGCGGAGGGGACCATCGTCGAGACCGCTGACGAGGACGTCGACGACGCCCTGATCGCTTCTGCGCCCGACAAGGACCGCAAGCGCTGATGAACCGCTCCGGTGCCGCAGTAGGGTTTGTCACTTCGAGTTCGGTCACCACCTCGAGCGCTCAGGACACCGTCACGACGAGACGAGGTCGAACCCTTCCTCGGCCAGGATGCTGAGGTACCCACCGGTCACGTTCACGACCTTCGGGAAGCCGCGCTGCCGGAGCATGCGCGTCGCGATGTGGCCGTTCCAGCCCACCCGACAGTGAACGTATATCGGCCTGTCTCTGGGGAGCGCCTCGCACCTCGATCGCAGCCGGTCCACCGGAATGTTCACCGCCCCCCGCAGGTGCGATTCGCCGTAGGCGTCGGAGGCGCGCAGGTCGATGACGAGGAGCGCGTCGCCCGAACCGAGGGCGGCCTTGAGCTCGCTCGCGGTCGCTATGGGGCTCGCACCCGAGATGTCGTTCAGGCCGACGAAGGCAGCCATGTTGATGGGGTCGTTCGCCGACGAGTACGGCGGGGCATAGGCGAGGTCGAGCTCGGCCAGGTCGGCGAGGCTCATGCGCCCGGCCAGCGCCGTCGCCAAGACGTCGATCCGCTTCTCCACACCGGCCCGGCCGAAGGCCTGGGCACCGAGAAGCCGTCCGTCCCCTCGCCGGTAGACGAGCTTCAGGGAGAGCTCTTTCGCCCCCGGGTAGTAGCTGGCCCGGTCGTCCTTGTGCACCACGGCTACCCCGACATCGAGGCCGGCCTCGCGCGCCGCCCTCTCGGTGAGGCCGGTCAGGGCCACCGTGGCCTCGAAGATCTTCACGACGCTCGAGCCAAGCGCACCTGGATATCGCATCGCCACCCCGACCGCGTTCGAGGCGGCGATGCGCCCCTGCCGGTTGGCAGGTCCGGCGAGCGGGATGCGGACCTTTCGACCGGAGACCCTATGTACGATCTCCACCATGTCGCCCGCGGCGTAGATGTCGGGGTCCGAGGTGCGAAGGTGCTCGTCGACGAGGAGACCGCCCGAAGGGCCCACCTCGAGCCCGGCGCTCCTCGCCAGGGCGAGCTCGGGCCGGGCGCCGACCGAGAAGAGCACGATGTCCGCGGGGAGACGTCGGCTATCCGAAAGCACCACCGCTCGCTCGGAAGGAAGGAACGCGCTCACCTGCGCGCCAGCGACCACCTGGACGCCATTCGACTCGAGCTCGCGACCGACGCTCCTTCCGAACTCAGGGTCCATGTTGGGGAGCACGGTCGGCAAGAGCTCGACCACGGTCGTGTCGAGTCCTCGCTTGCGCAAGGCCTCCGCCATCTCCAGTCCGACGAAGCCCCCGCCCACGATGACGGCGCTCTTCGGTCTCTGCTGCCGGAGGTGCTCGTGCAGCCGGTCCATGTCCGGCACGGTCCAGAGCCGGAAGACGCCGGGCCCGTCGGAACCGGGCAGATTCGGCAGGAGCGGGCTCGCTCCCTGCGCCAGGATTAGCTTGTCGTAGGCGAGGTAGCTCTCGCCCTCCGGCCCCCGTATCCGGACCTTCTTGGCTTTCCGGTCGATCTCCACCACCTCGGTTCGAAGGAGCACCTTCACCCGGTACCTCGCCCAGAACCACGCTGGCGCCTGAAGGAAGAGCGCCGCCCTGTCCGCGATGTCGCCGCCGATGAAGTAGGGCAACCCGCAGTTGGCATAAGCCACGTAGGGCCCCTTCTCCACGAGGACGATGTCTGCTGCCTCGTCGAGGCGACGCGCCCGGGTGGCTGCCGTCGCTCCCGCGGCGACGCCTCCCACCACCACGATCCTGCTCTGCTCCTTCATGCTCATGACGTCGAACCTCCCTCGCCCATCCACGAAAGAGCCTGACCCGCGGAAACCGGTTCGCGGCGGCGAGATGATTCATTCTCCCTGACAACCCGACCGCCTGCCAGCGTCGTGGAACGCATGCCGCTGACGCGCACACCGGACCGAAGTCCTGCCGGCTAGCGAACATCGAGAAACGTGCCCTTGTCTTCTCCGGCTCGAACTTCTCTTTGGCGCCAGGGCCTCGCTGATCTTTTGCCGTAGAACGGGCACTTCGGGTACATCTCGTCGGCTGGACGCATGAGCGCCACTACCTCTTAGGTTTTCCGCTGATAGTGGAGGGTGGAGCGCGGCAACAAGAGGGCCGGCGGATGCATCCTGCGGAGCGCTCGAGGTGGCGCGCGATGGTTTGGGTGATCGCAGGCTCGAGCTCACCGTCGAGGTAGTCCGACACACGGTCCCAGGCTTCGTCACACCCACCGGTGGGTCGACACGCTTGCGGAGCGCCATCGGCATCCTCCGGGGAGTGTGAGCCGGGCGACCTCTAGATGCCGGCCAGGCGGAGCCCGAACCGGGCCGCACCTCCCGCCAGCATGATCCACACGGGGTTCACCTTGAACCTCGCCAGCGTCAGGAGGGTGGCGGCGGCGATGGCGCGCTCGACTGGCCCCTGCAGCGATTGGCCGAGGGTGAGCGCGGCCGCCGACATGAGGCCTACCACTGCGGGAGGAAGTCCGCGCAGGGCGGCGCGGATCGGTCGGCGGGAGCGCACGCGCGCCAGCCAGCCACCCACCGTCACCACGAGGGCGAGCGGCCCGGCGAAGATCGCGAGTGTCGCCACCAGGGCACCCAGGGGGCCGTGGAGGAGGTAGCCGATGAAGGTCGCCATGAGCAGCACCGGCCCGGGGGTGAGCTTCCCGATGGCGACGGCGTCCGCGAACTGCCGCGCCGTGATCCAGCCCTTCCCGAGCACCGCCGCCTGGAGGGTGGGGATGATGGCGAAGCCGCCTCCGTAGGCGCCCAGCCCTGTCCGGACGAACACGAGCGCCGTGGCGGCGAGCGCACCCATCGAAGCGGGGCCACCCAGCGAGAAGAGCGCGGCGGCGCCGCCGCCCGGACGATTCTGCGGCGAGGGTTCGCCCTCCGAGGAGCGGCGCAAGGGGGCCCCCTCGTCCGGGAGGGCCACCGGTGGCGGGCGGGCCTGGCCGCGCCGGCGAAAGCGCGCCAGCCGAAACCGCTTGATGCCCAGGTCCACGACCAGCCCCATCCCCGATGCCGAGCGCCGCCACCTCCCCAGCCGCGGCACCCCCGCCCGGCGCGAGGAGGAGCGCCACCGCGGCCACGATCATCTGCCAGGGTCGGCCGATCGCCGTCCGGGCCATCTGAAGGGTGAGGGAGGCAACGATCCCCACCACGGCGGCGTTGAAGCCGGCGAACACCGTGTCGAGCTGTGGGCGAACGTACAGTGCAGCGAGTGCGGTCACGAGGGCGGCCCCGGGGCGATGAAGCCGCCATAGGCGACGACGGCGCCACCGGGACCGAAGAACCGAAGACCGGTGTAGGCGAGCGCGTTGGCTGCCGCTCCCCCCGGGAGCATCTGCGCCACCGTTGCGGTGGTGACGAACTCCCGCTCGGTGAGCCAGCGGCGGCGGAGGACCAGGAGGTCGTGCATGAAGGCGAGGACGGAGATTCCACCTCCGAATCCCACGGCGCCCAGCAAAAGCGAGGTCCGAAAGATCTCGAGGAGCAAGGGACGCGCCCGCCGCAGCGCCGGCCTCTGCGTCGGAGTCGCAGCGGTCTCCTCCGGAGTTGTCGACCTCTCGTCGTTCACGGGCGAAGACCTATCACCGGGGGATGCCCTTCACCACCGCTCCGTCCTCCCCAGGGCGTCTCCCTGACTCCGGCCGATGCCTGGCTCGGGCACATCGCCGCGGAGGTGCGTGAGGCGCTCGGGAACGCCCTACCGAGCTGTAGCTGCGGGTGTCGGTTCGGTAATAAGGCCCGCCGCACCTACCCGCGCTCTGCGTGGCTCTTCCTCACCTCGGGCGATTCCTCGGGGCGTCCGTTTCACGAGCGGGGGATGCGCTCCGGATGGTGGCCTCGTCCCGCGTGGGCCCGAGTCTCTTCTCACAGAGTGGGCGCCTGCGGCTTTTTGGCTCCTTCGGGGCTATCGGACGGCGGCAGAGCCTCGCCAAGGTTGCGCTCACTTGTCTGTGGACCGATGATCTCGGTGCTCACGCTCATGGCCTCCCCGCCCGTCCGCAGCCTGCCCCTCCCCTCGGGCCGTCGCGTTCCGGCGCTCGG
The DNA here is from genome assembly GCA_035686075.1 of Anaeromyxobacter sp. GTDB lineage: Bacteria > Myxococcota > Myxococcia > Myxococcales > Anaeromyxobacteraceae > Anaeromyxobacter. The sequence continues at coordinate 47,588 of DASRZU010000022.1, read as the reverse complement.
CCTCGGGACCTGGCACATGGGAGAGGACCGCGCCCGCCGGCGGGCGGAGGTGGCCGCCCTGCGGCTCGGTTTCGATCTCGGCCTCTCGCTCGTCGACACCGCCGAGATGTACGCCGACGGTCGAGCAGAGGAGGTGGTGGGGGAGGCCATCGCCGGCCGACGCGAGCGGGTCTTCGTGGTGAGCAAGGTGCTCCCCACGAACGCGACGCGCGCGGGAACCGTCGCCGCTTGCGAGAGGAGCCTTCGGCGGCTTCGGACCGACCGGATCGACCTCTATCTCCTGCACTGGCGGGGACCGACCGCGCTGGTGGAGACGGTGGAGGCGTTCGGGGATCTGACCCGGGCCGGGAAGATCCTGGGTTGGGGCGTGTCCAATCTCGATCCCTCGGACATGGCCGAGTTGTCCGGGGTTCCCGGAGGAGGCGCGGTCCAGGCGAACCAGGTGCTCTACAACCCGGCGCGCCGGGGAATCGAGCGAGACCTCCTCCCCCTCTGCCGCGCGCGGGGGATCGCGGTCATGGCCTACTCGCCCATCGAGGAGGGGAGGCTGGCCCGCAACCAGGCCCTCCGGTCGGTCGCCCGGCGTCACCGCGCAACGGCGGCACAGGTGTCCCTTTCGTGGGTGCTGCGCCAGGAGGGCGTCATCGCCATCCCCAAGGCGGCCACCTTGGCCCACGTGGAGGAGAACCGGGCGGCTCTCGAGCTTACGCTCGGGCCAGAGGACCTCAGGGAGATCGACCGGGCCTTCCCGCCCCCGGACGGCCCGGTCCCGCTCGAGATGCTGTAGCCGCTCGCCAGCCGGCTACACCCTGGGGGCATTCGCGAGCAGGTATTCCTCCGCCTCCCTCGACCAGAGCCCATTGTTTCGGGCGGTGATCCGGGCCAGCTCCGCGAAGAAGGGCTGGGTCCTCCCCTTCGCCTCGAAGTCGGAGAGCGCGGTGAGGGGGAGCGACACGTTCGTGTACATGAGTTTCTTGCCCCCGGGGATCTCGGGCAGGTGGAGCGTCGTCTCCACCACCGCGTCGAGCCCGCCGACATGGGTCACCATCGTGGCCGGGTCGACGAGCCCCTTGCCCATCATCTCGAGCGATTCGACCATGTCGGCGGTGTTACCGCCGCTCGTGCCGACGACGTGGGTGGCGCCGTAGTGGACGTTGTAGAAGTTGAACCGGGCCGAGAATTGCGGATCGGTCGGGCCGGCGAAGAAGTTCAGGCAGCCGTCCGGGCCGAGCAGCCGATCGCCCAGCTCGACCACGGGCGCCACCGGGGCGAAGACGAACACGTCGTCGAACCCGCGGCCACCGTTCAGGGCAAGCAGCTCCGCCTCGGGAGCGGCCATCCCCTTGGTGTTCACGTAGGTGAGCGCCACTCCCTGCGCGCGCGCCGCCTCGACCCGGTAGATGGAGGCGGCGCGCGAGAGTCGGGCCTCGTCGATGTCGGTGACGACGAGCCTCGAGGGCCGGCGATCGCAGTGGAGAGCGTAGTCGATGGCGCCGAGCCCCATGGGCCCCACACCGGCGAGGAGCGCCATCGACCCGCCGGACACGACGCCCATGCGGTGCTCGTAGCTCCCCGGCGCCGTGTGGTAGCTCGCGTGGAACGCGCCGACGATGCAGGACATGGGCTCGGCTAACGAGCCCTTGAAGTAGGCGTCGCCCCGGTAAGGCAAGAGGCACCCCTGCTCCATCACCTCCCGGGGGATGACGACGTAGGTCGCGTCGCCCCCGATGTAGCGGTACGAGTAGCCGGGGGCTCCGAGCACGCCCACCGGCCCCTGGGGGTAGTTGAGGGCCGGCTGGATGGAGAACTTCTGGCCGGGCCTGAATTGGTTCCGCCACCTCGGGCCCACCTCGACCAGCTCGCCGCAGAACTCGTGGCCGATGATGACCGGGTTACGACCCGCATCCTTCGGGATCCGCTTGTGCTGCACGCCCTGCGAGGCTGCCTTGTAGCTCGACATGCAGATGCTGTCGGAGACGATATGCGCCAGGATCTCGTCGTCCCCGAGAGCTGGGAGCTCAAACTCCTCGAGCCTCAGGTCCTTCTGCCCGTACAGCCGCACCGCCTTGGTCTTCATCTCGCGCGAACCCCTATCTCAGCATGACCTGGCCGCCGGTCACCGGGACGGCCTGGCCGGTCTCGTACTCCTGCTCGATGACATAACGGATGGCCCGCACCACGTCGAGGACCGTGCAGCCTCGGCGGGCCGGGACCCGGTCCTCGTAATACCGCCTCACGTCGGCAGCCGTCTTGGCGCCGGGGACCTTTTGGGCCGCGAGGTACTGCACGAACAGGCCGTTCTCCGGATCGCTCCAGAGCGGCCCGTCGAAGAAGTTCCCGGGGCAGATGGCGTTGACCTTGATCCCGTGCTCGATGAGCTCGAGGGCGAAGGACTGGGTGAGGCCGATCCCGCCAAACTTCCCGCCCGCGTAGGCGAAGTTCTTGTTGGAGCCCTCCAGTCCGGACTTCGAGTTCACCTGGATGATGTCCGAGAAGGTCCTGGGCCGATGGGCGTGCTGGAGCCTCATCACCCGCGAGGCGTACTTCGTGCCGTGGAAGTAGCCCCCGTAGTTCACCCGGGTCATGAGGTCGAAGGTACCGGCGTCCACCTCCTCCAGGGAACCAGCCCGCAAGATGCCGGCGTTGCTGATGTACACGTCCAATCCGCCGAAGGAAAGCACGGTGTCCCGGACCAGCGCCTCCACCGAGGCGGGATCGGAGACGTCGGTCCTTACGAAGCGAATGCGGTTCTTCTCGCCGCGGCGGGCGAGCCGCTCCGCCAGGGCACCTCCCTTCTCCTCGTTCAGGTCGGCCACGACGACGTTGGCGCCATCGGCGTGGAGGTGCTCGACGATCCCGGCGCCGAACCCCTGTGCCCCGCCCGTGACAATGACGATCTTCTGGGCGAGGGGGGAACCGCTCCGCTCGCCCTTCGAGACGCCGCGCCGGTAGTTCTCCACCTCCCAGGAATCGATGAAGGCGATCGCCTCCCGCGTGAGGAAGCGCGGGCCCCCGAAGGACACGGCCTGGGCGGAGATCTTCATGGCGTCCTCGAACACCGCGAGGGCGATCTCGGCCGAGGCGGCCGTGTCCTCGAAGGCGGCCACCCCGAGGGACCGCAGCGCCACGATCTTGGGTGGGTAGCCGTTATGCTCGGTGAAGCGGGCCAGTTCGTCCCGGAATGCCTCCACCACTTTCCCGGGTGGGCCCTCCTCGTCCACGTACAGGGCGTGAGCCTTGCAGTAGACGATCTGGTCGGGCGTGAACGCCGAGGCGATCCTGGCGAAGGCCTCCCTGCTCCGGGTGAAGTGGGTGGCCAGGCCGCTCGAGAGGAAGGCGCCGACCTTGAGCAAATCGCCGGAGAGGAGCGCGCGCAAGGCGGGGAGCACCTCCGCAGCTCGGGCCGGGGGCGTGGTGCGGGCGGCGTCGGGCATCCGCCTCACCTGGGCGCGAAGCTTCCGCATCATGCTCCGGTAGGTGCCCCGGATCTCCTCCGTCGACTTCCCGCCCACGAACACCCCGTGGTTCTGGAGGAAGATGAGCGGCGGAGCGCCCCGCGAGCCACGCTTCCCGAGCTCGGCCGCCACCCGCATGTAGAGGGTGTAGCCGGGGTCGGTGTAGGGAACGTAGACAGCGTCCTCGGCGAACAGGCGCTTCACCACCGCCGCTGCCCTTCGCCCGCACATCGCCGCATTCACCAGGTTCGGATGGGTGTGCACCACGTAGGGATGGTCGATGAGGTCGTGGAGTGAGGACTCGACCGATGGGCGGAGCGTCGAGCCGGGGTCGACCCGAGCGGCCAAGAGATCGTTCTTGACCTCCTCCTCGCGCCTCAAGGGGTCGTCGCTGTAGGAGCGTCTCGCGACCTGTGCCAGACGCTCGCGCGAGAGAGCCACGAAGCCCTTCTCGTCGATGGTGGCGAGCGGCACGCCGCTCGACTTCACCCAGAGCGTCCTTTTGTCCTTGAACGAGGTGTTGCCGCCGCCCGCGAGAATGTACTCGGGGTCCTTCCCGTACGTCCGGGAGATGTCGACCAGATCCTTGAGTGCCATGCGGTCTCCCTGGGCCTACCGCCCGTCCTCCACCGTCCGGAGCGCCTCCAGGGCCCGCTCGGGCGCCCGGGAGTCGAGCGCCTGTCCCACCCGGGCGTAGAGCGCGATGCGATCGGACAGGGGAAGACGGGCGTAGGGGTTCTCGGGGTTGAAGAGGGCGTACCGTTCGTCTCTCGTGGCCAGCTTCTCGTGGGCGATGAGGGCCCAGGTCGCGTCGACGAGATGCCGGAACTCGGGCTCGAGGAGGATGGGGCAAGTGAACGCCTGCCGCGAGCTGTTGATGTCGACGCCGCTCACCTCCATGAAGCCGTGTCGCTGGCAGAGCGATCGGACCCGGGCGAGCTGCTCTCGCGTGTTCCGCGGCGGCATGTAGGTGACGCCCTTGAACCCGAGCCGCTTGAGCTCCGGCATGAGCTCGTCGAGGAAAGCGTCCTCGAAGCGTTCGGCCTTCTTGTCGCCGGTGGGAGACTCGTCCACGTCCCCCAGGTAGGCGTAGACCGGGATGGCGTTGATGCGGTTGCCCAGCTCGACCAGGGTGCGGACGGGCACGCACTCGTCGTCGCCGGGCTGGATGAATACCCGCTCCAGGAACGAGGCCTTGAGCACGCCGATGACGTCGTACAGGTAGTGCTCGTTGGACCGGTCGGCGAGGAGGGCGACGATCTTGGGGGGGACCTCGACCTCGACCGTCCCCTCCAGGAAGCGCACGAGCCCCTCTCCCTTTCCCGCGTGAGCGATGAGCGCGCTGGCCAGAGCGCTCATGAGGTGGCGCTCGGTGATCGACCCCCCTTCCCGGGCCAGGGAGATGCCCACCACGTCGCGCTCGAAGTCGAGCGGGGAGAGGCCGTAGCCGGGGAGGAGCCGGTTCAGGGCGTCGACCATGGCCCGGTTGCGCCGGTTCCGGGCGGCGTTGAGCGGCTCGAGGAATCGGCGGACCTCGGGAAGGCGTCCTCGCGGGATGCCGTGCACCGCGACGTAGACGATGTTGTACGAGTCGGGGTTATTGACCTTGCGCCCCTCCATGGCGGTCCCGGTGAAACTCACCCGCAGCTCGAACCCAGCGGTCGAGGCGATCCCGATCGAGCGGGCCGCGTCCAGCATCTCCTCCGCCCCCGAGACGCTGTCGTGGTCCATGATGCCCACCGCGCGAAGCCCGGCCTGGTACGCCCGGAAGGCAGCCATGGCCGGGTAGTAGGGGCTGAACGAGTAGGTGGTGTGGACGTGGTTGTTCACCTCGTCGCTCTGCGGGACCCTGAGCTGCCCGCTCCCGATGAGCGCCCCGACCTCCTCCGCGGCCATGAGCCGCCGAGTCCGCGCGGGGTGGTTGAGATCGTCGATGGGCTTCATGGTCCTTCCATCCTCTCGCGCCGCGGCGCCTCGAGGAAGACCTCGATCGCGACGGTCGGGGCTCCGGAGACGGGGGCGTTTACGCTCGCTTCCCAGGACTAGGCGCCCCGGCGCTGCCCGAGGACCTTCCGCTCGTAGGCGCGGACCGCCTCCAGCCAGCCCGGGCCCACGGGGACGCCCTTTCGTTCGCAGTACTCGTCCCAGACCGACGGCCAGGGCAGGGACTTCTCTTCCTCGAGGAGGGCCAGCCGGGCGGTGTAATCCCGCTCTCGCTCGGCCGCGGCGATCCGCTCGCTGGGCTCGAGCAGGGCCCGGAGGAGAGCGCGGCGCACGTTGCGCGTTCCGATCACCCAGGCCGCCACCCGGTTGATGCTGGCGTCGAAGAAGTCGAGGGCGATGGAGACGCGGTCGAGGATGCCGCCGCGGACCAGTTCCAGGGCGAGGGCCTGGGTCTCGTCGTCGAGCAGCACCACGTGATCGCTGTCCCAGCGGACCGGGCGGCTCACGTGGAGAAGTACGCCGTCCACGAAGTCGGCCACCGAGGAGACCTTGTCGGCCACCGACTCGGTGGGGTGGTAATGACCGGTGTCGAGGCAGAGCATGACCTTGCGGGTAGCCGCGTACGCCAGGTACAGCTCGTGGGACCCCACGGTGTAGGCCTCCGCCCCCAGCCCGAAGAGCTTGCCCTCGACCGCGTCGCGGTGGTGCTCGCGGGGGAGCCTCGTGGAGAGGACCTCGTCCAGCGCCTCCACCAAGCGGCGCCGCGGGCCGAAGCGGTCGTAGGGGAGGTCCTTGCTACCGTCGGGGATCCAGATGTCCATCACCGAGGCGGTCCCGAGCGACTTGCCGAAGTGGGCGCTCACCAGCCGGCAGGCCTTGCAGTGGTCGATCCAGAACCGCCGGACGGCCGGGTCGGGGTGCGAGAGGGTGGCGCCCTCGTCGCTCTTCGGGTGCGAGAACAGCGTCGGATTGAAGTCCAGGCCGAGCCCGCGAGATCGCGCCCAGTCCACCCAGCGCTGGAAGTGCTCGGGCAGGAGATCGGTGCGCTCCACCGGATGATCGGCCTCGAGGTAGATGGCGTGGAGGTTGAACCGCTTGGGCCCGGGGATCTGAGCCAGGGCCACCTCGACATCGGAGCGCAGCTCGTCGGCGTTCCGCGCCCGCCCGGGGTAGTTGCCCGTGGTGGAGATGCCCCCCGTGAGAGGTCCCTGGGGGTTCTCGAACCCCCGCACGTCGTCCCCTTGCCAGCAATGCATGGAGATGGGGATGCGGTCCAGCCGGGCCAACGCCTGCTCGGTGTCGACGCCGACGGCCCGGTAGGCCTCGCGCGCCTGCGCGTAGGCCGACTCGATCGAATACGCGGAGCTCATGGTATTGTCTTCTCCTAGCGCACCTGGGCGCTCGCAGCGAAGGAGTCGAAGCGTCGCAGGGCGGCGTCAGGCGGGGGATCCCCCGGCTGGTACTCCTCGACCTCGAACGAGCGCTGGATGAGCGCCCGCGCCGCCTCCAGGGAGGGCAGCGCCCCGAGCGCGATCAGCTGCACGCAGGCATTGCCGAGTGCGGCGGTCTCGACGGGCCCGGCTCGGACCGGCAGCCCGCAGGCGTCGGCGCAGAGCTGGTTCAAGAGTCGGTTTCGGGATCCCCCACCGACGATGTGGACCCGGGCGAGCGGCCTCCCGCGCAGCATGGCGAGCGCCTCGGCCGTTCGCCGGTAGGCGAGCGCCAGGCTGTCGAAGGCGCAGCGCGCCAGGGCCCCGGCGTCGGTGGGTTCGGGCTGCCCCGTCTCGGAGCAGAAGCCCCGGATGGCGTCCACCATGGAGGGCGGGTTGAAGAACCGCGGGTCCTCCGGATCGATGAGCGAGCGCCACGGGGTGGCGACGCGCGCCGCCTCGACCAGGGCCGCGTGGTCCTCTCCCCCGAGGTCCTGTCGAATCCGCTGCACCAGCCAGAGGCCGACGATGTTCTTCAGCACCCGGTATCGGCGCTCGTAGCCGCCCTCGTTGGTGAAGTTGAGCCGGAGCGCGTTCTCCCCCGCGAGCGGCGCCCAGCTCTCGATCCCCATGAGCGACCAGGTCCCGGAGCTGACGTAAGCGGTGTCCGGCCCGTCGAGCGGGATGGCCGCCACCGAGGAGGCGGTGTCGTGGGTGGCGGGCGCGATCACCCGGAGGGACGGTCCGTCCCCAGGCAGCGTAAACGATCCGAGCGGCGTCCCGGGCTCGATCGGGCGGGAGAAGAGGGTCGGCGAGACGCCGGCCAGGGCGAGGAGCTCCTCGTCCCAGCGGTCGGTGTGGATGTTCCACAGCTGCGAGGTGGTCCCCTCCGTGTACTCGTTCGACGCGACCCCGCACAGCCGGTAGTGGAAGTAGTCGGGCAGGAAGAGGAGCCGCCTCGCCCGCTCGAGCCAGGCCGGCTCGCGAGCCCGCGTCGAGGCGAGCTGGTAGATCGTGTTGAAGGGCTGGAGCTGGATGCCGGTGCGCCGGTAGATCTCCCCGAGCGGCATGCTCGCCATGATCTTTGGCACCGCCGCCTGGGTCCGGGCGTCGCGGTACGACACGGCCGGTGCGGTCCGCGCCCCGGCCGCGTCTAGGAGCACGAAGTCCACGCCCCAGGTGTCCACCCCCACGCTGGCGATGGGCGAAAGGGCCCGGGCCGCGATGAGCCCCTCACGGACGTGGGCCTCGAGGATGTCGACGTCCCAGCACTGGTACCCGCTTGCGTCGTTGACGAGCGGGGTCTCGAACCGGGCCGCCTCGCGCAGGCGGATCTTGTCGCCGTCGGTCTCGGCCACGACCACGCGACCGTTGCTGGCTCCGAGGTCGATGGCTGCGCAGCTCTGGGTTTCCATGGCTTTCTCGTCCCCTCCTAGAACGTGGAAGACAGCCTGGTCGCGTCACCCGCCCAAAACCCCCCGCGAACCGCCTCCCCGTCCGCCTCCGGGAGCCGAGAATCACACCGGCGGCGCCCAAGGCCGCGCGCCCGGGCGCGGTGACAAAAAGGGGGCGCCCTCACGCCCGGATCCCCTTCACCACCCGGATCATGTGCTCCACCGTCTCGACCGACACGTCGGCCTGGAGGATGTGCGCCGGCGCCATGAGGTATCCGCTTCGCGCCCCCAGGATCCGGGCGCGCCGGGTGAGCTCCGCGGTGATCGCCTCCCGGTCGCCTTCGGGAAGAAGCACCTGCTGGTCGATTCCCCCAAAGAAGTGGATCCGCCCGCCGTAGCGTGCCGACAGCTCCTCGGGGTCGGAGCCGGGGACGTTGGGCTGGACGGGGTTGTACACGTCGACGCCCAGCTCGATGAAGTCGTCGAGGAGCGGCGCCACCGCACCGTCCGAGTGCATGATCACCACCACCTCCGGGTGGGCGGCCTTGACCGCCTGGATCATGCGCCGGTGGCGCGGCTTGTAGCGCTCCCGCCACTGCTCCGGAGAGATGAGGGTGGAGACCTGGCTGCCCAGGTCCTCGCCGAACCAGAGGGCGTCGACCCCGGCGTGCACGAGCTCCAGGGCCAGACCGGTGGTCCATCGTTCCACCCGGTCGTCGAGCGCGTCCACCCAGTCCTCGCCCATGGCCATGGCCATGAGGTACTTCTCCATCCCGGTGAGGTGCCAGGCGAGTTCGAAGAGGGAGAGCTCGACGTCGCCGATGATGAAGTACTCGCCGGCGAACCGATCGATGTCGCGCCGGGCAGCATCGAAACGTCCCGGGGCGAGGGGATCGGGGAAAGGGTAGGCCTCGATGTCGGCGCGCGAGCTCGCGGTGAGGAGCGGGCAGCGCGCCACCTCGACGTAGAGCGAGGTCGGCTTCATGTGCATCCCGAACTCGTTCCGGGTCACGTCGCCCTCGACCGGCTCGGGCACGAACCCCTGGGGAACGGTGCCGCCCACCACCACACAGTCGCTGCCCATGGCGGTGCGGAGGGCGTTGGCGGAGATCCGGTAGGTGAGGTCCTCGTAGTAGGACTTCGCGTAGCTGGGCAAGATCCCGAGCTTCTTGCCGAATGCCTCGGTCAGGTTCCGGCACAGGTCGAACTGCAGGGGCATCCGGTCCGGGCGACCCGGGGCCCGGCCGAAGGCGCGGAGGACTCGTTCTCTCGGTGTCATCCCGATCTCCTTCGCTAGTCGAGGTGGAACACCTCGCGCAGTGGGACGCTCACCGGCGAGCGGTCGGGGTTCGTGACCATCAGGTCGGCCATGTGATCCCACCAGCGCCGGACGACGGCGTTCGCCCCTAGGTCCTGGGAGGAGGCAGCCCCAGCCTGCCGCTGCACCGCGAAGAGCGTGTCGGTGTCGGGGTCGAAATAGATCGAGTAGTCGCCGATCCCGCTATTCCGGAGCAGCTCCGCGAGTTCCGGCCAGAGGGAGGCGTGGCGGCGCGCGTATTCCTCGACCGCGCCGGGCTTGAGCTTCATCTTGAAGGCGAACCGTTGCATGCGGCCTCCTCACTGGACCTTCGAGATCTCGCCCGGCGCCCTCCCGGCCTCGCCCCGGGGCGCGGCCCGGTCTGGGGGACCGACCGGGGCGCTTCGGACCTGCGCCCTCATCCGGGCGCCAGAGACCTTCTTCCGCTCCTCCAGCGCCGCGAACACGACCAGGGCCACGATCAGGGTGAGCCCCAGGGTGAAATTGAAGATGTTGCCGCTGAGGTTGAGCAGCGTGAACCCCTTGCGAAGGATACCGATGATGAGCACGCCGATGAACGTCCCGGCGACGCTCCCCACCCCGCCCATGATGGAGGTGCCGCCCAGGACCACCGCCGTGATCACCTGCAGGTTGAGATCGTTTCCCATGCTCGTCTTGGCGGAGGAAAGGCGGCCCAGATACACGAGCGCGGCCAGCCCGCACATCACCCCCGAGAGCGTGTAGATGAGCAAAAGGGTGCGCTTGGTCCGGAGGCCCGAGAAGATCAGGGCCGGCTCGTTGTAGCCGATTCCCCGCAGGATCCGGCCCAGCGAGCCGCGGACGAAGAAGAGGTGGAAGATGAGGAACAGTGCCAGGAAGTAGAAGAACTGGATGGGCACCACCCCGAACACGAGGGTGGTGGAGAGCTTCTTGAAGCCCTCGGGGAAGCCGGCGTACGACTCGGTCCCGGCGATGATGAAGGAGAGCCCGCGGAAGAGGTTCATGGTGGCGAGCGTGGTGACGAGTGGGGGGATCCGGGTCCCGGCGATGATGGCGCCGTTCACGAGGCCGCAAGCGGCCCCGCACAGAACCGCCAGGAGGATGGCCAGGGGCAGGCTGCCGGTGGCGGTGAACGTAACCCCGAAGACGATGGCGGCGAACTGGAGGATGTAGCCCACGGAGAGATCGATCCCCCCGGTGGTGATGATGAAGGTCATGGCGAGCGCCATGATCCCGATCTCGCCGACGATCGAGGTGACGTCGAAGAGGACGTCGGGCTGGAAGAAGACGGGCTCGATGAGCCCGAACACCAGCACCAGCACCACCATGAGCGTGAGCAGGGCCGTCTGGTAGGTGATCCGGAACCGGGGGGCGGAGCGAACGCGTTCGGTGCTCATGCTCGCTCCCTCACGGTCCGCCGCGGGCCAGGGCGCCCGCGAACCGCCGGCGGAGCGCGGTGAAGTCGGTGACCGTGATGAAGACCGCGACCAGGATGAGCACACCCTGGAGCGCGAACTGGAAGTAGTCCTGGAAACCCATGTAGATCATGGTGATGCTGAGCATGTAGACGAGCAGCGCCCCGAAGACCGCGCCCAGAAGCTTCCCGCTGCCCCCCATGATGTTCACTCCGCCCACCACCGCGGCGGCGATGAAGATCATCTCGCGCCCCTGGAACACCGAGGGCATGAGCCGGTTGGCAGTGGTGGCCTTGAGGATCCCCGCCACACCGAGCAGGAGCCCTTCCAGCAGGTAGACCTTGAGGACGGTCCGATCGGGGTCGATCCCGGCATAGATGGCCGCCTGCCGGTTGCCGCCCACGGCGTACAGGGTCTTCCCGAACTGCGTGTAGCGCGCGATCCAGATGGTGACGGCCGCGACCAGGAGGGCGATCACGAAGATGTAGGGAACCACGCCGAAGAACCGACCCTGCCCCAGCCAGGTGAAGGACCGGCTCAGGTTCAGCACCCAGCCGGCGTTGGGGAGGAAGGTGACGTAGAACCCGATGTGAACCATGTTCGTCGCCAGCGTCACCACGATCGAGGGCACGCGGAAGGCGACGATGATCCAGCCGTTCAGCCCTGCGAGGAGCACCCCGACCAGCAGGCCGGCCGACATGAAGACCACCGCCGGGTACCCGGCCTTGGCCAGCGCGGCGGCGGTGAACCCGACGAACCCGAGGATGGTCCCGGCCGAGATGTCGATGTTCCCCGTGAAGATGAGCAGCGACAGTGCGATGGCCCCGACGATGGTCGGGCTGACGTCGAGCATCATGCTGTAGAGCCCGCTCACCGTGCCGAAGTTGGTGGAGAGGGCGAGGAAGAGCATGAAGGCGGCGACGATGGTGCCGAGCATGGACTCCCGGGTGACGATCCGCTTCCTTCCCACGTCGCACTCCTCGAGCCTCTTGCGACCCGGCCGGGATCGCTCAGAGCGCCATGTGCAGGATGCTCTCCTGGGTGAGCGCGCCGCGCTCCAGCTCGCCCTGCTTCCGCCCGTTCTTCATGACCAGCACCCGGTCGCTCATCCCCAGCACCTCGGGGAGGTCGCTGGAGATCATGATGATGGCCTTCCCCTGCCGAGCCAGGTCGCTGATGATGCGGTGGATCTCGCTCTTCGCTCCCACGTCCACGCCGCGGGTGGGCTCGTCCAGGATGAGGATGCGGGGCTCGGTCGCGAGCGCCTTGGCCACCGAGACCTTCTGCTGGTTGCCCCCGGAGAGGTTGCTCACCACGAAGTCCCCGCCCGGCGTCTTGATGGACAGGCTCTCCACGTAGGAGCGGGTGATCTCCTGTTCCCGCCCGACGTCGACAAGGCCGAACGCACTCGAGATCCGGCGCAAGAGAGGCAGGGTCACGTTCTCGGCCACGGTCATGGGGACCACCAGGCCGTACTTCTGCCGGTCCTCCGAGACGTAGACGATGCCGCGCTCCATCGCCTCCCGGTAGCTGTGGATGGCGTGCCGTTGACCGTCGACCCGGATCTCGCCCGCGTCCGGGCGGGACAGGCCGCACAAGACCAGGGCCAGCTCCGTGCGGCCGGCCCCGGCTAGGCCGGAGAGGCCCAGGATCTCGCCCCGGCGCAGGGTGAGGTCGACGCCGTCGAGGACCCCTTTCTGGCGGATGCCCCGCGCCTCCAGGACCACCTCGCCGATGGGCACGTCCTCCTTGGGGTACAGGTTATGGAGGGTGCGCCCCACCATCCAGGAGACCAAACGGTCCCGGGTGACCCTGCCGACCTGCTCGGTGCTCACGAACTCGCCGTCGCGGATGACCGTGACCCGGTCGGCGATCTGGAAGATCTCGTCCAGCCGGTGGCTGATGTACAGCATCGAGACGCCGTGGGCCTTCAGGCGGCGGATGGTGTCGAAGAGCGTGTCCACCTCCTTGCTGGTCAGCGCCGCGGTGGGCTCGTCGAGGATGAGGATCCGCGAGTCGAAGGAGAGCGCCTTGGCGATCTCCACCATCTGCTTGACCGCGACGCTCAGGTCGGTGACCCGCGCCTCGAGATCGAGCGCCATCCCCAGCCGCCCGAAGATCTCCCCGGCCTTGGTGCGCATGGAGCCGTAGTCGAGGCGGCGGGCGAACCGGCCCAGCCCGGGGAGCGGGCGCGTCAGCTCGTGGCCCATGAAGATGTTCTCCAGGATGGTGAGCTCGGGGAACAGGCTCGTCTCCTGGAAGATGATGGCGATGCCCTTGGCGTAGGCGTCGTTGGGGTTGCGGACGACGAGCCGCTCGCCGTTCAGGGTCATGGTCCCGGAGTCGGGCTGGTAGACCCCGGTGATGAGCTTCATGAGCGTCGACTTGCCGGCGCCGTTCTCGCCGCAGACCGCGTGCACCTCCCCGTGCCGCAGGTCCAGGGTCATGTTCGAGAGCGCTTGGACCCCGGGGAAGGCCTTGTTGATCCCCTCCATCCGGAGTACCACCTCGCCGCCCGCAGCCGCGTTCGCGCCGTCCGTCATGGCCTACGCCCCGCTCCAGGGGATCGGCAGCGGCGCGCGGGCCTGTTGGCCCGGCGCGCCGCGGGCCGTCTCCTGGTTACTTCTTGAACCACTCCATCCCGCTGTTCGCCTCCGGATAGCCGCGGAACCGGATGATGTTCTTCAGGTTCCATACGATGGGCTCGCCCAGGATGATCTCGGTGCCTTTCAGGATCTTGTGGCCGTCGGCCGGGTACTTGATGACGGTCTTCCCGTCGAGGAAGCTCACGGTCATGTTCGTGCCGCTGAGCGGGGACTTAAAGGTGGAGCCGGTCGGGGGCTTGCCCTCGAGGACCGCCTTCGTGACGTATAGCGTCAGGTAGCCGAGGTCGAACGGCTGCCACAGCACCACCGCCGACATCTTGTTCGCCTCCATGTCCTTGCGGGAGGACTCGGGGACGCTGACGCCGACGATCTTGATCTGGTCGCTGATGCCGAGCTGCTCGCGGGCGGCCGACACGGCCGGGACGGTCAAGGAAGACAGACCGATGATGCCCTTCAGCGCCTTGTTGGCGCTGAGGAGCGACTTGACCTTCTCCTCCGCCGCGCCCTGGTCGTTACCGGCGTAGACGATCTGGTCGGCGCCGATGAGCAGGTCGATGTGCTTGTAATCGGCGGTGGCCTTGGACTTGTACTCGTTGATGATGGCCTTGAGCCAGGCGTTCTGGTTGGGGGAGTCGTTGGTGGTCGAGACGAGGGCGATGGTGGCCTTGTTCGAGGCGCTGTAGCTGGAGAGGTCACCGGCCAGGCCGCGCAGGAGCTGGATGGCGATCTGATCGCCCTCGGCCTGGTTCACGAAGAAGTCGCGAGCCGCCGGATTCACGTCGGCGTCCCAGGTGATCACCTTGATGCCCTTGGCCCGGGCTGCCTTGAGCGTGTCGGCGTAGCTCTCGGGATCGAGCGCCGAGACCAGGATGGCGTCGTACTTCTTGTCGATGAACCCCTGGATGTAGTTCTTCTGGTTGGCGGCGGAGGTCTGCGACATGGGGTCGCCGATCCAGTCCACCTTGATGTTGCCGATCTCCTTCTCCGCCTGGCGGAAGCCGCGCTCGCAGGCGATGAAGTAATCCTCGGCGATGAACTTCGGGATGACCCCCACCCGGTACGTCTTTGCGGCCTGGGCGCTGCCCGGCACGAGCGTGGCTAGGAGCAACAGGGGCGCCAGGGCGAAGCACGGCTTCTTCATGTCGTCCTCCCTCGGGGAAACGTGCAGCCAGTCTGCGGGGTTGTCGGCAGCCGCCTCCATCCTCTCCGATCTGCGTGGAGGTTCCGGAGGTCGAGTGGAAGGTAGCTTGCGCCGTTCCTGCCACGGCCGCCTTCGACTTTGCGACCCCTCCTCCGGCCGACCTGTCGGGGAAACGAAGGTCGGTGCGTTCCCTTTCCGACCTTCCGGGGGCAAGGCTAGAATCCTCGGTGCATCTCCCGCGCCGCCGGCCCCACCCATGAAGGTCGCGCTCTTCATTCCCTGCTACGTGGACCAGCTCCACCCCGCGGTGGGCCTGGCCACTGCCCGGGTCCTCGAGCGGATGGGTTGCGAGGTCGTGTTCCCGGAGGATCAGACCTGCTGCGGGCAACCGATGGCCAACGCCGGGTTCGCCGAGGATGCCGCCCCGCTGGCGCGCCGCTTCCTCAAGGTGTTCCACGGCCACGAGGCGGTGGTCTGCCCCTCGGGCAGCTGCACCTCGATGGTGCGGAACCATTACCGCGGGCTCGTCGGCGACGACCCGCGCTATCCGGCCCT
This sequence comes from Anaeromyxobacter sp., assembly GCA_035686075.1. Lineage (GTDB taxonomy): Bacteria > Myxococcota > Myxococcia > Myxococcales > Anaeromyxobacteraceae > Anaeromyxobacter. The sequence continues at coordinate 32,351 of DASRZU010000022.1, read as the reverse complement.
CCGCGCCGCCACCTACGAGCTCTGCGAGTTCTTGGTGGACGTGCTCCGGGTCGGCCGGGTCCGGGGCCGCTATCCGCGCAGGGTGGGCCTGCACCAGAGCTGCCACGGCCTGCGCGAGCTCCGGCTCGGCAGCGGCACCGAGCGTCCGGTGGCTGCCTTCGACAAGGTGGCGCTCCTGCTCAGATCGCTCGACGGGCTCGAGCTCGTCTCCCTCTCGCGCCCGGACGAGTGCTGCGGGTTCGGCGGCACCTTCGCGGTTGCCGAGGAGGCGGTCTCGTGCCTCATGGGCCGGGATCGGATCGCCGATCACCTGCGCGCCGGCGCGGAGGAGGTGACCGGCACCGACGTCTCGTGCCTCATGCACCTCGAGGGCCTGGCGCGCCGCGCCGGCACGCGCCTCGTCTTCCGGCACGTGGCCGAGATCCTGGCGGAGGCGATGGGATGAGCCGGGGGAGAGGATCGGCGGGCGGGACGACCGGTCACGCCGAGCGCGCGGCGGCGTTCGTGGCCGACGAGGACCGCGCCCACTGGCACGACGGTGCGCTCTGGGTTGTCCGCCGCAAGCGCGATCTGATGGCCGCCGAGCTGCCGGAGTGGGAGGCGCTGCGGGAGCGGGCCGCCCGCATCAAGGCCCACACCCGGGCGCGGTTGGCCGAGTACCTGGAGCAGTTCGAGGGCGAGGCCACCGCCCGGGGCGCCCGGGTCCATTGGGCTCGGGACGCCGAGGAGCACAACCGGATCGTCCACGGCATCCTCGCCGAGCGCGGCATCTCCCTTCTCGTGAAGTCGAAGTCGATGCTCACCGAGGAGTGCCACCTGAACGCCTGGCTCGAGGCCCGCGGCGTGGAAGTGGTGGACACGGACCTGGGTGAACGCATCGTGCAGCTGGCGGGCGAGCCCCCCTCGCACATCGTCCTCCCTGCGATCCACAAGAGGCGGGAGGAGATCGGCGAGCTGTTCCACCGGACCCTGGGTACGGAGGCCGGGGCCTCGGATCCCGGGTATCTCACCGGTGTGGCCCGGCGCCATCTGCGCGAGAAGTTCCTGGCCGCCCGGGCCGGCCTCACCGGTGTGAACTTCGCGGTGGCCGAGACCGGGGGGCTCGTGGTGTGCACCAACGAGGGGAACGCCGACATGGGCACCTCCCTCCCCGCGGTGCACCTGGCCAGCATGGGGGTGGAGAAGGTCGTGCCTCGCCTCGAGGACCTCTCCGTCTTCGTCCGCCTCCTGGCGCGCTCCGCCACGGGGCAGCCCATCACCACCTACACGAGCCACTTCCACGGGCCCAGACCGGGGGGGGAGCTGCACGTCGTCATCGTGGACAACGGCCGTTCGCGCCTCCTCGCCGAACCGGCCTTCCGGGACGCCCTGGCCTGCATCCGCTGCGGCGCCTGCATGAACACCTGCCCGGTCTTCCGCCGCACCGGGGGCCACAGCTACGGCTTTGCCATTCCTGGCCCCATCGGCGCGGTGCTGGCCCCGGGGCGCGATCCGCGGGCTCACCTCTCGCTGCCCTTCGCCTCGAGCCTGTGCGGTTCGTGCGACGACGTCTGCCCGGTCAAGATCCCCCTCCACGAGGAGCTCCTCGAGCGGCGCCGCCAGCTCTTGGCCGGCCCCGGGGGGAGGGGGGCGAAACGCTTGGCGATGCGGCTGGCCCGCTTTGTGCTCGGATCGCGGGCGCTGTACGAGGCGGCCGGGCGGGGGGTGCGCCTCCTCCTGCGCCACGCCCCGCGGCGGCTCCTCTACTCCCGGTGGAACCGGTGGGGGCGTCAGCGCGAGTTGCCGGCCGCACCGGAAAAGAGCTTCCGCCAGGCCTGGCGGGACAGGGAGCGGGGCCGTGGGTAGCCGCGCGGAGATCCTGTCGGCGCTTCGGGCGGCGCGCGCGCCCGCGGAGCCGTTGCCCGCCGATCCGCCCGTGGCGGCGCTTCGCTACCCGGATCCCGTCTCCCGGCTGGGCGAGGCGATCCGCGCCGTGGGCGGCACGCTCTTGCGGACCGCCGTTGCCGCCGATCTGGCGCGCGAGGTGGCCGGCCTCATCGATCGCCTGCAGGCGCGCCGGGTGGTCTGCGAGGTACCCGGGGCGGGTGAAGGCAACGTGCGCCTCGCCGAGATCGCCGACCCGCACGCGCTCGACGGCGTGGACCTGGCGGTCTTGCCCGGGGCGTTCGCCGTGGCCGAGAACGGGGCGGTGTGGCTGCCCACCGGTGGCCTGACCCACCGAGGCGTGTTCGTCATCGCCGAGCACTTGGCACTGGTGGTTCCGGCCGAGGCGATCGTGAACGACATGCACGAGGCCTACCGGCGGGTCCGGTTCGACGGGCCCGGGTTCGGGGTGTTTTTGGCCGGGCCCTCCAAGACCGCCGACATCGAGCAGGCGCTGGTCATCGGGGCCCACGGGCCGCGGTCCTGCACCGTTCTCCTGCACGGGTGAGGGGAGCGGCCCGCCGCCCGCGGTCAGGGGGTGCCGCCCCCGGGCCCCGGGATCCCCGGGCCGCGCGCCTGGCGCCGGTACTCGGTGGGCGAGACCCCGGTCATCTTGCTGAAACAGGAGGAGAAGTAGTTGCTGTCGTGGAAGCCGCTGGCGAAGGCGATGTCGGTGATGCTGTCCCCGGTGGCCCGCAAAGCATGCATGGCGCGGCCGAGCCGGAGCGAGACCAGGTAGCTGTGCGGGGTGGTGCCGGTCGCGTCGCGGAAGACCCGGCAGAAGGTGCGGGGGGAATAGCCGTAGCGGTGGGCCACCTCGTCCAGGTCCACGTCCTCGCCGCAGCGGTGGCGCAGGAAGGCGAGGAGGTGGCCGAGCTGCGCCGCGGGCGGGATCTGGTCGCCGTCGATGGCGAAGCGGTGCCGACACAGGGCCACCGCCAACTGCATGAAGAGCGACTCGGCCATGACGTCGGCGAGCGGGTCGTCGGATCGTGTCTCGCGCGCCAGGGCGTCGAGGAGGGCCCGCAGCTCGCGGAGGGCGTCCTCGGTGACCTGCCAACGCCGCCGGCCTCCGGACTCGCCCGGCTCGAGCAGCTCCTTGATCCGCTCCGGCCGCAGCAGCCGGTCGCTGGGCCGGTAGATGACGTTCGTGAGGTACAGGTCGTTCACCTGCTCGAACGAGTGGTGATCCTCGGGGCGGATGTAGAAGACCTCGCCGCAGGTGATGAGCTGGGGTTCGTCGTTGAGAAGGTGCCAGCCGTTGCCCGACATCACGATGACGATCTCTCCGAACTCGTGCTCGTGGAGGGGGAAGCGCTCCTGGGGCGTGCGGGGCTCCACCGTCACGGCCTGCGACTCGCGGCGGAACCAGTCGCGGGCGGAGAGCTTCATGGTGCCGGCGTAGGGCATGGTGGCTCCCGGCGATGGACTGGGCACTATACCGCAACCGGCTCGCCCCCCCTCGGGGGCGGGTTCCCCCCTTCAAAGGTCAGACATCTCGCGGACCTGGGCTTGGTCCGCCTGGGGCCAAGGGGTCAGGGCGCCGCCGCGGACTCGCCCCCGGGCGCGACCTTGGGGGCCTCCCGTGACTCCTGGCGCAGGCGCAGCCTCTCGGCGACGAAACTCCGGATGCCGGTGAGCGAGAAGGCGAACAGCAGCACGATCCCGATCACCACCCGCTGCATGTACGAGTCGACGTGGAACATGTTCATGGCGGTGTTCAGGGAGGCAAAGAAGACCGCCGCCACGACGGTGTTCGCGACACTCCCCTTCCCGCCCGAGAGGCTCGTCCCACCCAGCACCACCGCGGCGATGACGTCGAACTCGTAGCCGATCTTCATCCCCGAGTTGGCCGACCACATCCGCGAGGAGATGAGCAGGGCGGCCACCCCGGTGAAGGCCCCCACCAGAGTGAAGATGGCGAGCCGCACCCGCGCGATCCGGATGCCGGAGATCTCGCTCGCCCGGCGGGAGTTGCCGATGGCGAGGACGTAACGCCCGAACGGCGTTCGCCGCAGGACGTAGGTGGCGCCGGCCGCCAGCGCGACCAGGAAGAGGAAAGGTGTGGGGACGCCCGCGAGGCTACCGTTGCCCACCTCCGTGAACCAGGGCTCCTGGAACTGGACCGGCTGGCCGTTCGTCACGATGTAGGCCAGCGCCCGGTAGATGAAGTACATCGCCAGGGTGGCGATAAAGGCGGGGATGCGGAGCAGGGCCACGAGGGCGCCGTTGATGAGGCCGCAGCCCGCGCCCAGGAGGGTCACGAACACGAGCGCCAAGAAAAGCCCGGTATGGCCCACTATGGCGACGCAGGCGATCCCCAGAAGCGAGAGCATCGAGCCCACCGAGAGGTCGAAGTCCCCGCTGATGATGCAGAAGGTCATCCCCACGGCACAGACGCCGACGAAGGACGACTCGCGGAGGATGCTGAGGTAGGTGGAGACGTCCCGGAACATGGTGTTCGTCCCGGCGCAGACGGCCCAGAAGAGGGCCAGGGCGATGAGGATGCCGCGCTCCCGCAGGCTGAACCGCGACGTGGCCAACTAGGACCTCCTCTCCCGGAACCGCCGCAAGAGCGAGTCGAGCGCCAGGGCGACGATGAAGATGAGCCCCTTGGCGAGCCGCTGGTACTGGTCGGGGAGGCCGAGCAGGTTGAGCCCGTTGGCGATGATGGTGAGGAGGAGGGCAGCGACCAGGGTGCCCCACACGTTGCCCCGGCCGCCGGAGAGGCTCGTGCCGCCCAGGATGGTGGCGGTGATGACCTCCAGCTCGAACCCCAGCCCCACCCTCCCGTTGCCGGTGAGCAGCTGCGAGGTGAGGAGCGTCCCCGAGAGCACGGTGGTCGTGGCGGTGAGGACAAAGATGGCGATGAGGGTCGAGTCCACCGGGATCCCCGAAACCTGAGCCGCGGCCAGGTTCGACCCGATGCCCCGCACCCGGACGCCGAACGGCGTGAAGCGGTAGGCGCCGTAGGCAACGAGGAACACCAGGGCGGTGAGGGCGATGGGGAAGGGGATCCCGAGCAGCTCGCCTCCGGTGAAGTACTTCACGTCCAGGTTGGCGTAGAGGGTGGCGTCGCGGCCGCCGGTGTAGATGAGGGCGAAGCCGCGGTAGACGATCATGGTGGAGAGGGTGGCCACGAAGGTCTGGATCCGGAGCTTCGTGACGATGAGGCCGTTCACTGCCCCGAGCACTCCGCCCACCAGGAGGGCCACCGCCACCGCCCCCCAGGCGCCCAGATGCGGGACCAGCTTCCCCAGGACGCAGGTGGTGAGGGCGAGGATAGAGCCGATGGAGAGGTCGAAGCCCCCGCCGGTGATGGCGAAGGTCATCCCCGCCGCGGCGATCGCCACCATGGCGGCATTGGTGAGCAGGTTCACGATGTTGGCGCCGGTGAGGATGGTGGGCGTCAGGATCGCGAAGACCGCGAAGGTGGCGGCCGCCACGAGGTAGATGAAGTAGCTCTCGAAGAGCCGGCCGAGCATGGCCCTCACCCCTCCCCGCGGAGAGCGCTCGCCGTGCCGGTGGCGCAGCGCATGATCGTGGCTTCGTCGATCTGCCGGCCGGAGAGGTCGCCGGTGATGCGGCCCTGCCACACCACCAAGACCCGGCTACATACGGCGATGAGCTCGGGCAGGTCGGAGGAGACGACCACGAGGGCCATACCCTGGCGGGAGAGCTCGCCCATGAGCTGGTAGATCTCGGCCTTGGCGCCCACGTCGATGCCGCGGGTGGGCTCGAGCAGGAGCAGGATGCGACAGCGGGTGGCCAGTGCCCGGGCGAGGACGATCTTCTGCTGGTTGCCGCCCGACAAGAACATCACCGGCTGCGCCTCGCTGGCGTAGCGGATGTTGAGGAAGCGGGCGTACTCGCCGAGGAGACCCCGCTCCCGCCGCTCCTCCACGTGGAGACCGCCAAAGCGGGCGATGCGCCGTAGGACGTTCAGGGTGACGTTCTCCCGCACCGACATGAGGGGGAAGATCCCCGCCTCCTTGCGGTCCTCGGTGACGAAGCCGATCCCCAGGCGGATGGCGTCATCGGGGCTCTCGATCCGGACCGGAAGGCCGTCGACGTGGATCGTCCCCCCGTCCGGTCGGACCAGGCCGTAGAGCGCCTTGACCAGCTCCTCTCGCCCGCTCCCCATGAGACCGGCGACGCCCAGGATCTCGCCCTTCTTGACGCCGAACCGGACGTCCTGGAAGGCCCCGGCCCGGGTAAGGCCCTCCACCGAAAGGATCTCCTCCCCGCCCTCCCCGGAACCGTGCGCGTAGAACTGCTTCACGTCGCGCCCCACCATCATCCGGACCACGGCGTCCGGGGTGAGCGCGGCGACGGGCTCGGTGCCCACGTACCGCCCGTCGCGCAGTACCGTCACCCGGTCGGCGACGTCGAAGATCTCCTTCAGGCGGTGGGAGATGTAGAGGACCGTCTTCCCCTGGGCCCTCAAGGTCCGGATGATCTCGTAGAGCTTGTCCACCTCGGCGTCGGCGAGGGCCGCGGTGGGCTCGTCCATGATGAGGATACTGGCCTCGTGGTGGAGGGCCTTGGCGATCTCCACCATCTGCCGGCGGGAGACCGACAGGTCCTTCACGAAAGCCTTGGGGTCGAGGTCCAGCGCCAGCCGCCCGAGCAAGGCCTCGGCCCTCGACTGCAGGGTGCGGCGGCGCAGGACGGGGAGACCGGGAAGCGTGGGCAGGTCCGCGACGAAGAGGTTCTCCGCCACGGTCAGCTCCGGCATCAGGTTGAATTCCTGGTAGATGACGCTGATCCCGCGGGCCACGGCATCGTGCACCGAGCGGAGGGCGGCCGGTCGGCCCTCGAGGAGGATCTCCCCCCGGTCGGGGCGGTAGAGGCCGCCCAGGATCTTCATGAGCGTGCTCTTGCCCGCTCCGTTCTCGCCCACCACGGCGTGGACCTCACCCTTCCGCACCGTGAAGCTCACGTCGGAGAGGGCGGCCACGCCCGGGAAGGTCTTGGTGATGCGCCGGATCTCGATCGCGTCGGCCATGGCGAGGGAGGCGGGGCGGGGGGGCGCCGCGGGAGATCCGCGGCGCCCGCGCCTTCATCGACTACTTGAGCCCCTCGAGCGCCTCGGCCACGTTGGTCTTGGTGATGAGCTTCACGGGGACGTAGATCTCCCGCTTCCCGGTGTCGTCGAACTTGACCTTCTCCCCCTTGACGAGCTGGTCCGCCAGCTTGGCGGTGAGCTTGCCCATCTCGTAGGGCACCTGCTGCACCGTCGCCACCATGGTCCCCGCCTGGATGGCCTCCAGGGCGACCTGGTCGGCGTTGAAGCCGATCACCATGATGTCCTTCCGCTTGGCGTCGGCCACCGCCTGAGCCGCGGCTGCGGCCATGGGATCGTTCTCGGCGAACACGGCCACCACGTTGGGGTTGGAGGTGATGATGTCCTTCATCACCGTGTAGCCCTCCTCCGCCTTGTCGTGCCCGCACAGCTCCTTCACCACCTTGTAGCCGGCCTTCTCGACGGTGGCCTTGAAGCCCTCGCCGCGGCGGATGGCGAAGACGTGGGAGGGGTCGACCTTGATGATGGCCACCTCCTTCGACTTCGCCGCCTTGAGGGCATCGACCGCGAACTTGCCGGCCAGGGCGCCGCCCTCGTAGTTGTTCGAGACCACCAGGGCGTCGTAGTTGGACCCGCCGCCGCCGATGTCGTCGATGACCACCGGAATCTTCTTCTTGTGGGCGGCCTCGACGATCGGTCCCATCACCTCGGGCTTGATGGGGGAGACGATGAGGGCGGCCACGCCCTGGTTGATGAGGTCCTGGCAGCCCGCGATCATCTGAGCCTCATCGCCCTTCTGATCGTGCAGCACGTACTTGTACCCGGCCGCCTCCACCCCGGTCCGGGTTCCCTTCTCCATCTGCTGGAAGAACCCGTACTGCATATCGAACACCGAGAATCCGACGGTTTTTCCTTTGGCGTCGGCCGCCGGCACCATCGCCGGGGCGCCGAGCAAGCAGAACAGGACAGTCAACCCAGCCGTGATCTTCATGTGTCCTCCATCGTGCGAGCGCCTCGCCTTCTTGCCGTCCTACCGAGCCCGGGATGAGAACCCGCCCTCGCCCCGGCCGTCCTTCGAAATCCTGCCAGGCCGTGACGGGCCCTGGCGGGGAATCCAAGACCCCGCCCCGTCCCGCTGCGAAAGAGCCGCTCCCTTCGGGCCGCGGCCGATTGTAGGCCCGCGGTGCAGCGTCTACAATCCACGCCCATGAAGTCGGGTTTGTTCAGCATCGGCCTCGACACGTACTGGCCGCAGTTCGAAGGACTGAAGGATCGCCTGCTGGGCTACCACGCCGAGATCCGCCAGCAGATCGAGTCCTTCGGCACGAGCGTGGTCGACTGCGGCCTGGTCGACGATCCAGCCAAGGCCCGGGCCGCCGGGAGGCAGCTGCGGACCGAGGGAGCGGAGCTGGTCTTTCTCTTCATCTCCACCTACGCGCTCTCCTCGACCGTGCTCCCAGTCGTGCAGGAGGCCGGCGTCCCGGTGGTGGTTCTGAACGTCCAGCCGGTGGCGCGCCTCGACTACGGGCGGTTCAACGCGCTGGGCGATCGAGGCCGCATGACCGGGGTCTGGCTCGAGCACTGCCAGGCTTGCAGCGCTCCCGAGATCGCGAGCGTCTTCAACCGGGCGGGCATCGACTATCACCTCGTCACCGGGTACCTCAAGGACCCGCAGGTCTGGCGGGAGGTCCGGGAGTGGGTGGAGGCCGCCCGGGTGCGCGCCGGAATGCGCGAGAACCGGCTCGGCATCCTGGGCCACTACTACTGCGGGATGCTCGACGTCTACAGCGACCTCACCCAGCATTCGGCCGCGTTCGGGACCCACGTGGAGATCCTGGAGATGTGCGAGCTGCGTGCCTTGCGAGACGCGGTCCGGCCGGGCGACGTCGAACGCAAGGTGAGCGAGTTCCGCGAGGCCTTCGACGTATCGCCGGAGTGCGAGCCCCGCGAGCTGGAGCGAGCGGCCCGGACCTCGGTGGCCCTGGACACTTTGGCGGCGGCCCACCGCCTCGGGTCCCTGGCGTACTACTACGAGGGACAGCCGGGGAACGAATACCAGGACATCGTCACCTCGGTGATCGCCGGCAACACCCTCCTCACCGGCCGTCACGTCCCGGTTGCGGGGGAGTGCGAGGTGAAGAACGCTCAGGCCATGAAGATCCTCGACCTCTTCGGCGTCGGTGGGTCCTTCTCCGAGCTCTACCTCACCGACTTCGAGGACGACGTCATCTACTTCGGCCACGACGGTCCGGCGCACTTCGCCATCGCCGAGGGCCGGGTGGGGCTCGTGCCCCTCCCCGTTTACCACGGCAAGCCGGGCAAGGGACTCTCCATCCAGATGACCGTCCGGCACGGCCCGGTGACCCTGCTCTCGGTGGTGCAGCGCCGGGAGGGGACCCTGGAGCTCCTCGCCGCCGAGGGCGAGTCGGTGGACGGGCCGGTGCTGCTCATCGGGAACACCAACAGCCGGTACCGTTTCGCGCTGGGCGCCCGGGGTTTCTTGGATGCCTGGTGCCGGGCGGGTCCCGCCCACCACTGCGCCATCGGCGTGGGTCACTTGGCCGGCCGGTTGGAGAAGCTCGGGGCGCTCTTGCGCATGCCCGTGCGGCGGGTCTGCTAGGGTCGAGCCCAACGCCGGGGAACGCCTCGAGTGGCGCCCCTCGCCCGGGGGCCCCGCGCCGGGCACTTGCCGGCCCTCCTCGAATCCGGTGACCTCCGGTTGCCGCCGCGGCAACCCTCCCTCGAGCCGGCGGCCGAGGAGCCGCACATGCCGAACAGCGTTTACAAGATCGTCGAGGTGGTCGGGTCGAGCCCGGATTCGTGGGAGAAGGCGGCCCAGGTGGCGGTCGAGACCGCGGGACAGACCCTGCGCGATCTCCGGGTGGCGGAGGTCGAGAAGCTCGACATCCACCTGGAGAACGGGCGCATCGCCGCCTATCGCGTGAAGGTGAAGCTGTCGTTCAAGTACGAGCCCTGACCCTGGCGAGGATTCGCCCTCGCCGATCGCTCGTCCCGGCCCGGCGGCCCGGGCCGGGGGACGCCTCACCTCACCGGCGGGGGGTTCCGTTCCTCGAAGGGCTGCTGGTGCCAGTAAGGATAGACGAGCGGCCGTGCGCTGGCGGCGTCCAGGGCTCCGACCTGCGCGGGCGTGAGGCTCCACCCCACCGTTCCCAGGTTGTCCCGGAGCTGGGCCTCGCTCCGCGCCCCGATGACGACGGAGGAGACCGTGGGACGGGAGAGCACCCAGGCGAGGGCGACCTGCGGGACGCTCCTCCCGGTCTCGCGAGCTACCCCGTCGAGCGCGTCCACCACGCGGTAGAGGGACTGTTCCTCCACCGGGGGACCGCCCGCCACCGTGACCTCGTGGCGCAGGCGGCTCTGCGCCGGCGGAGGCTGGCCCCGCCGGACCTTCCCGGTGAGGCGACCCCAGCCGAGCGGGCTCCACACCACGGTCCCGACGCCCTGATCGAGGGCGAGCGGCATGAGCTCCCACTCGTACTCCCGGCCGACGAGCGAGTAGTACGCCTGGTGAGCCACGTAGCGCTCGAGCCCCAGGCGATCGGAGGTGGCGAGGGACTTCATGAGGTGCCAACCGGAGAAGTTCGAGCAGCCGATGTACCGGACCTTTCCGCTGCGCACGAGGTCGTCGAGGGTGCCCAGGACCTCCTCCACTGGCGTCAGCGCGTCGAAGGCATGCATCTGATAGAGGTCGATGTGGTCGGTCCTGAGCCGCCGCAGGGCGGCCTCGCAGGAGCGCAGCAGATGGTAGCGGGAGGAGCCCACGTCGTTCGGCCCGGCCCCCACCCGGAAGGAGGTCTTGGTGGAGATGAGCACCTCGTCGCGGTGCCCCTCGATGGCCTTCCCCAGGATCTCCTCCGCCAGGCCGTCCGAGTAGTTATCGGCGGAGTCGAACATGGTCAGGCCAGCATCGAGGCAGATGCTCACCAGGCGCTTCGCCTCCGCGACGTCCGTCGCGCCGAAGCCCTGGAAGAACTCGTTGCCCCCGCCGAAGGTGCCCGTCCCGAGGGAGAGGACCGGGACCCTGAGGCCGGACCTGCCCAGTAGTCTGTATTCCATGAGCCAGGCCTAGCCGATTTGCAGCCCGGACGCCATCGTCTGCGCGCTCTTGCACGCGGGGTCCCGTCCGGCGATGTTGGCGCCTCATGCCGACGGCGCTCGACCTATCCGAAGCCCCCCCTCCCCCCTCCCCCCAGCGCGGCGCTAGCCCGAGCCGGGGGCGGGCCTTCCTCCTCGCCTCGGTGGTGGTCGTCCTGTGGGGCGTCTCGTTCCCGGTGAGCCGAGTGGCGGTCCGGGAGATCCCGCCGCTCGCCCTGGCGACGGGCCGGTTCGCGCTCGCCACCGCCCTCCTCTGGCCAGCGGCCCGGCGACGCGCGCTCTCGCTCTCGCGGGCCGACGTGCCGGCGGTCTTCCTGCTCGGGCTCTTCGGGGTGACGTTCTACTTCGCCCTCGAGAACTACGGTCTCGTGTTCACCACCGCCTCGCACGCGTCCCTCATCGTCGCGACCGTGCCCTTGGGGAGCGCGGTGGTGGAGGCGGTACGCCGGCGACAGTTGCCCCGGCCCTTGTCCCTCGCGGGGATGGCCATCGCCGCGGCGGGAGTCGTCACCATCGTGCGCCCGGACGGCGGCGCGGGTCGCCGGGGGGTGCTCGGGGACGCGCTCGTGCTCGGGGCGATGGCTTCGTGGGTGGCTTACACCTTCCTCGCCCGGGACCTCATGGCCCGCTACCCGGCGCTCCTCGTCACCGCCGCCACCATGGCCGCGGGCGCCGCGACGCTCCTTCCGCTGGCGATCATCGAGTCGTTCTTCCGGCCCCTGCCCGCACCCTCGCCGGGCGCCTGGGCCTCGCTCGCCTACCTCGGGCTGCTTTGCTCCGCGGCGGGCTACCTCCTCTGGAACCTGGCTCTTCCCGTGCTCGGCGTCAGCGTGGCCAACAACCTGCTGAACTGCATTCCGCTCGTCTCGGTGCTCATGGGGGTTCTGGCGTTGCACGAACCCTGGACCGCGACCATCGCGCTGGGGGGCTTGCTCGTCCTCGCCGGCGTCGTCGTCGTGGAGCGAACCGGGCTGGTGAGCGGCTGAGCCAAGAACGCTGCCTCACGCCTCGAGGAGCTGTCTCACACCGTCGGGCTCCCGGAATAGGTCGCGTTGGTGGTGCTCGCTCGACGTGGTCGCGAATGAGCGTAGGGACCGCCCCGGGAAGACATCGGTGACCCTCGGATAGGCCTGGCCGGTGGTCGCCAGGTCGCGATTGGAGTCGCGGCGGGGCCCAGGACGCGGGAGGCATCCTCCAGGCGCTTCAGCACGCCACTAGCCAGCCACATTGAGAGAGGAGCGCGCGGGTGCCCTCCGACCCACTGCGTCCCCGCCCCTACACCGTCGCCATGCTGCGGTTCTTCGGCAGGGCCCAGAGTTCCCCCGGGGGAACTCGGTGCCGGGACCGCCGGCTTCCTTCCGGGCCCGGGTGGTTTACGATGAGCGCAAGGAGACGCTTCTCCACCCGACCGGGCGCTGGGGGACGCCGCGGCGGAAACCGGGAGGTCGGCATGCCAGGGACGCCGCGTGTGCTCGTCTCGCTCATCGACGAGGGCCAGGAATACCAGAGGCTTCAGGGGAGCGACGCCCTGGCGACCGGGGAGCGGCTCGGGTTCGAGGTCTCGATCGTGTACGGCAAGGGCGACCCCGCCACCCAGGCCAGGCAGATCGAGGAGGCGCTGAAGGGACCGGAGGCCGGCCGGCCCACGGTCGTGGTGGTCCAGCCGCTGGCCGCGGCCGCGCTCGAAGGAGCGGCCCGAGCGGCGCTCGACGCGGGCATCGGCTGGGTGAGCCTGGAGCCGGCCTTCTACCTCGACGCCCTGCAGCGCACCCACCCCGGCAAGCTGGTCGCGGTGGTGACCGCCGACGCCCAGGAGATGGGACGGCTGCAGGCCCGGATCGTCCGGGCGCTGCTCCCCCGGGGCGGAAGCGTGGTGGCCATCGAGGGCCCCGTCCTCAGCCCGCCGGTGATCAACCGGCGCGAGGGGCTCCGGGACGGGCTCCGCGGCTCGGGCGTGGAGATCGTGAAGACGCTTGGCGGGGACTGGACCGAGGCGAGCGGGGAGAAGGCCGCCACCCTGTGGCTCCGCCTCGGGCGTGCCGCGCGCCCGAGCCTCATCGCCGCCCAGAACGACGCCATGGCCGCGGGCGCCCGCAAGGCGATCGCGGCATGGAAGCCCGAGTGGCTCGACCTGCCCATCACCGGGTGCGACGGCCTTCCCGAGGGGGGACAACGGATGGTCCGGGAGAAGATCCTTTCGGCCACCGTCGTCCAGCCCACCTCGACGGGCCCGGCGATCGAGCTTGTGGCCCGTGGCCTCCGCGGCGAGACGGTGCCCCCCGCGACGAGCCTGCCGGCGTGGACGTTTCCTTCCCTGGAGGAGCTCGAGCGCGGCCGGAGGGGGTGAACCCCGCCTGTCGTCAAGGCCGCGAGCCGGCTAGCTCCGCCGCGGCCTCGGCGGCGGAGAGGAGGCGGGCCAGCTTACGGGAGAAGATGTCGAGCACGGCTCTCTGGATCTCCGGCCAGATGGTGGTGATGCCGTCCGTGATCACCGTGACCCGATACTCGCGCGTCGTCGCCGCGTAAACGGTGGCCGCCACGCACAGGTCCGCCATGAGCCCAGTCACGAGGAGGTACCGGATGTCCCGGGCACGCAGCACGAGGTCGAGCGGCGTCCCGTAGAACTTGTCGAGGCCGGGAGCGCGGATCACGACCTCGCCGGGCGAGGGCCTCAGCTCGTCGATGGTGTCGGGCGACTCCGGGCCCTGCCGGCCCACCACCGAGTTGCCCGAGGGCAGCCCCCAGCCGGCGGGTTGCCCCGGCTCAGGGAGGAGGTGCTCGGGCCCGAAGGGATCCTTTCTGAGGTTGGGGATCTCCGGCGACGAGATGAATTCCGTGAAGACGACCGGGATGCCCGCCGCCCGGCAGGCCAGGACGAGCCCCTTGATCGGACCGACGATTCCTGGGCCGGTGGGCACGTACAGCGAGGAGGCGGGGTCGAGGAAGCTCCGCTGCATGTCGATGACCAAGAGCGCGGTCCGAGAGGGATCCAGGCGGTGGACCTCCCGGATCCGGGCGGCCTTGCGGGAGGCGAGCTCGTCATGGAGGGACATGGGGCGAACCTTAGCACGTCGGGTTTCAAGTCCCGGACCGAGCGATTAGACTAGCGCGCTCATGGATCGGGGAGAGAGCCCTCCTTCGCCCGCCGCCCTCGCCGGGCGGATCGCCCGGATGTGGGAGATCTCCGCCCGGAAGCTTCGCGCCTTGAAGGACGGGTACGACGAGTCCCGGGGTGCTCCCGTATTCACGGTCGAGGGCGTCTTTACCTCGCGCGGCTGGACCGAGTGGACCCAGGGCTTCGAGTACGGCTCCGCCCTCCTCGAGTTCGACGCCACCGGGGATCCCGAGCCTCTCGCCTGGGCCCGCCGCATGACGCGCGAGCGCATGGCCGTCCATCTCACGCACATGGGCGTTCACGACCACGGGTTCAACAACGTCAGCACCTACGGCGCGATCCTCAGGCTCATGAACGAGGGGCGCATCCCCGAGGAGCGCGGAGAACGCGCCTTCTGCGAGCTGGCCCTCAAGGTGAGCGGCGCGGTACAGGCCCGCCGCTTCACGCGCACCGCCGACGGGGGCGGGTTCATTCACTCCTTCAACGGCCCGCACTCGCTGTTCGTGGACACGATCCGCTCCCTGAGGGCGCTCGCCCTGGCCCACGCCCTCGGGCACGTCCTCCTCGAGGAGAACGACCGCCGCGTCTCGCTCCTCGAGCGGCTCGTCCAGCACGCGATCGCCACCGCCCGCTACTCCGTGTACTACGGAGCGGGCCGGGATGCGTACGACGTCGCGGGGAGGGTGGCCCAGGAGTCCATCTTCGACGTGACGGACGGGAGCTACCGCTGCCCCGCCACGCAGCAGGGATACTCCCCGTTCACCACCTGGACCCGCGGGCTGGCCTGGGCGATCCTCGGGTTCGCGGAGGAAGTCGAGTTCCTCGACGGGCTCCCGGATGCGGACTTCTTGCCCTTCGGGGGCAAGGGAGAGGTTCTCTCCACGCTGCGGCGTGCCCTCGAGGCGACGAGCGAGTTCTATCTCTCGAACACGCCCTCGGACGGAATCCCCTACTGGGACACGGGCGCGCCAGGGCTCGAGCGGCTCGGCGCCTGGCGCGAGCGCGCGGCCGATCCTTTCAACGCCCACGAGCCGGTCGACAGCTCGGCCGCAGCCATCGCCTGCCAGGGGCTAGCGCGCTTCGGGGGGTGGCTTTTGGCGGCAGGCGAGGAGAAGGGCCAGCGTTACCTGGACTCTGGCCTTTCGCTCTTGGCGCGGCTCCTCGACGAGCCGTACCTCTGTGCGGTGGAGTCTCACCAGGGTCTGCTCTTGCACTCCGTGTATCACCGGCCGAACGGGTGGGACTACGTTCCGCCGGGGCGCTCCGTTCCCTGCGGAGAGTCCAGCATGTGGGGCGATTACCACATCCGCGAGGCTGCCCTCTACGCACAGCGGCTCTTGGCCGGCGCCGCGCCTCTCGCCTTCTTCACTCGAAAGGACCCGGGATGATCGTCGCCGACCTCTCCGCCATCGAGGGCCGCACCTACCCCGCGGGGCGCCGCACCCAGAACCTGGTCGGCGGCGCATCTCCCATTGAGGCCAGCGGCTTTTGCATGGGCTACGTGACCCTGGAGGGGAACGGCGGGCAGGTGCCCTGGCACGATCACGAGCAGGAGGAGGTCTACTTCATCATCCGCGGTACGGCCGAAGCGTGCCTGGGGACCGAGCGGGCGGTCGTCACCTCGGGACAAGTGCTCTACGTCCCACCGCGGACGTTCCACCAGCTCACGAACTTGGGGCCCGACCCGATGGTGATGCTGTACTGCTACGCTCCGGCCGGCGAGGTGGCGCACTGGCGCCAGGAGCTCGACGGAACCCTGCCGCGGGCCGGCCTCGAGGCCCCGCCTCTTCCCGTCGGCGCCCGGCCCCAGCGCACCCGGCCGGCGCCCGGCCCGGGCGAAGGGGCGGCTCGATGAGCACGCGCACCGTGGGCGTGATCATGAACGGCGCCACCGGGCGCATGGGCGCGAACCAGCACCTCCTGCGCTCCATCGTCCCCATCGTGCGAGAGGGGGGGGTACGGGTGGGCGACGACGCGATCCTCCCCGAGCCGGTCCTGGTCGGGCGGAACGCGGCGAAGCTCGAAGCGCTGGCCCGGACCGCGGGGGTGGCACGCTTCACCACCGACCTCGACGCAGCCCTCTCCGACCCGGCGCTCTCCGTCTACTTCGACGCCCAGCCCACCGCCCAGCGGGCCCTCGGGGTGAAGAGGGCGATCGAGGCAGGGAAGCACGTGTACTGTGAGAAGCCCACCGCCGTGGACACCGCACAGGCGCTGGAGCTCGTCCGGCTGGCGCGAGCACGGGGGGTGAAGCACGGCGTCGTCCAGGATAAGCTCTGGCTCCCCGGGCTCTCGAAGCTTTCCGATCTCCGGGCGCGCGGCTTCTTCGGGCGCATTCTCTCGGTGCGCGGCGAGTTCGGGTACTGGGTCTTCGAGGGGGACCTCGTCCCTGCCCAGCGGCCTTCCTGGAACTACCGCCGCGAGGACGGCGGGGGGATCGCCCTGGACATGCTCTGCCACTGGCGCTACGTCCTCGACAACCTCTTCGGCCGGGTGAGGGCGGTTTCCTGCCTGGCCGTCACCCACGTCGGCACGCGCTGGGACGAGCGGGGCGAGCGGTACCGGTGCACGGCGGACGACGCCGCCTACGCCACGTTCGAGCTGGAGGGAGGAGTGGTGGCCCACTTCAATTCCTCCTGGGCGGTACGCGTGCGGCGCGATGACCTGTTGACCGTGCAGGTGGACGGGACGCTGGGGTCGGCGGTGGCGGGGCTGCGCGACTGCTGGATCCAGCCGTACGGGGCCACCCCTCGGCCCGTCTGGAATCCGGACGAGGAGAGCCCCATCGACCATTCCGCCTCCTGGCAGAAGCTGCCCGAGCAGCGCGCCCCGAAGAACGCGTTCCGGGCTCAGTGGGAGCTGTTCCTCCGGCACGTCGTTCTCGACGAGCCCTTCCCCTGGGACCTGCTCGAGGGCGCGAGGGGGGTCCAGCTCGCGGAGCTGGGCCTCGAGTCCTCGCGCCGGCGGTGCTGGGTGGAGCTTCCCGACCTGGAGGGCTAGTGGACCGGCGGGTGGCGATCATCACCGGAGGGACCCGGGGCATCGGCCTGGGATGCGCACGGGCCCTGGCGCGCGAGGGGTGGGACCTGGCCGTGTGCGGGCTGCGGCCCGAGGCGGAGGCGAGGCCGGCGCTCGAGGCGCTGCGCGAAGCCGGGGGGGAAGTGCTCTACGTCCGGGCAGACGTCGGCGACGACGACGCGCCGGAACGGCTCGTCGGGGCGGTGCGCTCGAGGTTCGCCCGCCTCGACGCGCTCGTGAACAACGCCGGGGTGGCCCCGCAGGAGCGCAAAGACCTCCTCGAGGCCTCGCCGGAAAGCTTCGACCGCGTCTTGCGGGTCAACCTGCGGGGACCCTACTTCCTCACCCAAGCGGCGGCGCGCTTCATGCGGGAGTGGGACCCGCAGGGCGCCCAGACAGGCAAGTGCATCGTCTTCGTGACCTCCATCTCGGCTGCCGTGGCCTCGGTCGACCGGGGTGAGTACTGCATTTCGAAGGCCGGTCTCTCCATGGCGAGCCTGCTATGGGCGACGCGCCTCGCCGGGGACGGCATCTCCGTGTTCGAGGTCCGGCCCGGCGTCATCAGGACCGACATGACCGCCGGCGTGGTGCAGAAGTACGAGCGGCTCATCGACGGGGGCCTCGCGCTCCAGAGGAGATGGGGCACGCCGGAGGATGTGGGCCGGGCCGTGGCGATGCTGGCGCGGGGCGACCTGCCGTATTCCACCGGGCAGGTGTTGGGGGTGGACGGGGGGCTCACCCTCTTGCGGCTGTAGCCCTGAGCCCCGGCCGCGTCTTCGGGGGGCGCCTTTGGACCGGCTCGTTCCCGAGCTGGAAGGTCCCCACCATCGCGGCCAGCTCCTCGGCATGACGAGAAAGCTCGCTCGCCGCCGACGAGGATTCCTCGGCGCTGGCGGCGTTCTGCTGGGTGACCCGGTCCATCTCGCCGGTCGCTCGGCTCACCTGGTCGATACCGGTGGTCTGCTCGCCGGCAGCGGCGGCGATCTCCGAGACGATGGACGAGACCTGGCCGACGCCCGTTCCGATCTCGCCGAGCTTGGCGGTCACCTGGCGCGAGGTCACCTCTCCCTGCTCGGCCTCCTTGACGGACTGGAGGATGAGCCCCTCCGTCCGGGCGGCCGCCTCCTTGGCGCGCAGGGCCAGGGAACGGACCTCCTCGGCGACCACCGCGAACCCCCGTCCCGCCTCACCCGCCCGGGCCGCCTCCACCGCGGCGTTCAGGGCGAGCAGGTTCGTCTGGAAGGCGATGTCGTTGATGTCCCGGATGATCTGGGAGGTGCTCTCGGCCGAGGCCCTGATCTTCCCCATCGCCCCTTGCATCTGCTCGACCGCGGCCGCCCCCTCGGTGGCAGCACCGCGCGCGGCCTGGATGAGGACGTCCGCCTTCCGGGCGCTCTCGGACGACTGGCGCGTCATGGAGAGCACCGACTCCAGGGCGTGGGTGGTCTCGGTTAGGGAGGACGCCTGCTCGGAGGCCCCTCTCGCGACCGCCTGGCTCGAGGAGGCGATCTGGGCGGCGGCGGAAGAGACCTGTCCCGCCGCCACCGCCACCTGGGAGAGCGCCTCCTCGAGCGCTCCGGCGGTCGCGTTGAGCGAGTCCGTGAGTCGGGCGTGGTCGCCCCGGTAGCCGCCCTCGACCCGGGCGCGCAGGTCGCGCCGGGCGAGCCGCTCCAGGACGCGGGAGGCCTCCTGCACGGGGGCGAGGACCGCGTCCAGGGTCCGGTTCACCCCGTCGAGGGCGGCGCCGAACGCGCCCTCGTGACGGGCGGTGTCCGCTCGGGCCGAGAGCGTGCCCGAAAGGGCCGCTCGGGAGAGCTCGTTCACGTCCGCCACCAGCCCGGAGAGCGCGTCCACGCACCGGTTCAGGGCGGCCTGCATCCCGGCGATCTCGCCGCGGACCTGGTCGGTCCGGTGGGGGGGGATCTCCCCGTGGGAGATCCGCTCGCAGTAGCCGGCCATCACGCGGAAGGGGGTCACGATGGTATCGAGCGTGTCGTTCACGCCCTGGACGATGGCCCGGAACTCGCCGCTGTGCCGCGAGGGGTCGGCCCGGACGTCGAGGTGGCCCTCGACCGCTGCGCTGGCGAGCGCCCGTGCGTCCTCCACCACCCTGTTCACCGCATCGCCGCACCGGTTGAGGCTCTCCTTCAGGGTCTCGAAGTCGCCCGCGTAGGCGTCGGTGATCCGCTCCGGGATCCGGCCTCGGGAAATCTCGTCCACGTGGCGGGCCGCCACCTTCAAGGGGCCGATGACCGCATCGAGCGTGTCGTTCACGCCCTGGACCACCTTGCGGAAGTCGCCCTGGTGACGGGAGGCGTCGGCGCGGGTGGAGAGCCTTCCCTCGACGCCGGCGCGCGTGAGCGTTCCCGCGTCCTCGACCAGCGCCCGCACCGCGTCGATACAGTCGTTGAGGCTCGCCCGGATAAGCCCGAAGTCTCCCTGGTAGTCATCGGCGATCTTGTCAGGGATGTCGCCCCTGCCCATCCGGCTCACGTACTCGACGGTCAGGTGAATGGGCCTCTGGAAGGCATCCATGGTCTCGTTCATGCCCTGTACGATGGGCTTGAACTCGCGATCCAGGGCGCCCGCGTCGCCGCGCACCCCGAGCTGGCCCGCCGCCACGGCGTCGCGGAGCCGGGCCGCCTCGGCGATCAAGGTGGCCACCGCTCGCCCGATGGCCCGGGTGATGAGCACGCTGAAGGCGGTCATGAGGAGCGCGCCGACCGCGATGGTGAGGAGCATCGTCACCCCTCCCCTCCGCGCCGCGGCGTGACCTGCGTTCGCGCGGGCGCGGGCCTCCTCTCCCATCCTGGTGATGAGCTTGTTCAGGGCGGACTCGACCGCCTGCCCCTCTGCGCGAGTGTCCGCGAGGAGGGCCGCCTTCTTCGAGCCCGGCTCGGCGAAGCCGGCCCCCGAATCGTTCAGGGCGATCGCCGTCACCTTCATCGAGAGAGCGCGCCAGGAGGCGACCCGGTCGGTCGCGTCCTTCCAGAGCGCCTGGATCTCCGGGTCGTGGGGCACCGAGTCGTAGGCGTAGGAGCCGTCGTCGATGCGCTGCAGGGCGTCGCCGAAGCCTGCCTTCGCGACCTTCCGAAGGGCGTCGTCGGTGCCGGGGAGCAGGAGCGCATTCAGGTGGCGTTCCGCATCGGTGATCGCCTGGTTCACTGCCCAGAGCGCGTTCACGCCGGGGAGCCTCGCGTCGGCGAGCTCGTTCAGGTGTCGAGTGAGGTTCGAGGCGGTGAGGAGGCCCACGCCCCCGATCGCCAGCATGAGCGAGAGCGCCGCGGCGAGCGCGACGAGGACCCTCGCCCCCACTTTCAAAGAGCCCAGCATGCCGTCTCCCCGGCCCGACGCGGTCCGCCACGGCCTTGGCGAGCCGTCCCTTCCGCGGTAGCAAGGGCGCGGGCGCGCCCTCGTTCGCTCCCGCGCGGTGCATCGCCTGTACCGTACCGTTCCCGGAGGGGGCCCTGTCTTTCCGCGGGGAACCGCGTCGGGTGAGGGCAGGGATCGGGTTCCCGGGTGCTCGTCCCGGGGCGCAGGTGACTCACGGGGCCGGGCGGCTCCCCCCCGAGAGGTGACGGTGAGCACCCCCAAGAAAAGGAAGGGGGCCCTTTGGGCCCCCTTCCCGCCTGCCTCGTCGGAGCTGCGAACTAGTACGCGTCGGCCACGTACTTCGAGACGTTCTCGGAGGTCACCACGATGGTCGGCTCGATGTTGTCCTTCTGGAACTTCGCTCCCTGCAGGATCTTCTTGGCGAGCGCGACGGCGTGGCCACCCATGGTGGGCAGGTAGGACATGGAGGCGCCGTAGAGAGGATCCTTGGCGGTCATCCGGGCGAAGGCCGACTTCGAGCCGCCCATGCCGGTGATGAACTGGATGTCCTTACGGTTCGCGTTCTTGATGGCGGTGAGGGCGCCGACCGCCGACTCGTCGTCCTGCGAGAAGATCGCGTCGATGTGCGGGTAGGCGGGGAGGATGTTGGACATGGCCTTGAGGCCCGCATTCTGGTTGAACTCGCCGTCGGCCTCGACCAGCACCTTGATGCCCGGGTAGTCCTTCTTCAGGACCTCCATGAACCCGTTGTACCGCTGGAGGTCGATGGGGATGCCCACGTAGCTCCGGAGGATGGCGATCTCGCCCTTGCCCTTCAGGCGATCGCCGATGTACTTGGCGGCGTTCCGGCCGCACTGTGCGTTGTCACCGCCGTAGAAGACCGTGTACTGGTCGCCTTCGATGGGCCGGTCGATGATCATGAGCTTCGTGCCGGACTTGAAGACGTCCTGGCAGATGGGGGTCATGAGGGTCCCGTTGCCGGGAAGGATGGCGATGAGGTCGTAGCCGCCCGCCTTGAAGGTCTGCATGATGTTGAGCTGGTCGGCGTCATCCACCGCGTTCTTCACGTCGATCTCGAAGTTGGTCGTGTCCTTCGCGACCTCCTCCTTGACGGAGTCGAGCATCTTCGCCTGCCAGGCGTTGTTGGCCGGAGGCAGGGAGACCGCGATCCGGAACTTCTTCCCGGCGGCCTGCGCCTGGGGGACCATGACGAGGGCTGCGAGCAGCGCAAGAACGATCTTCTTCATCGGGACTACCTCCTCGAACGTGTATGCCTCGACTTCGCTTTGGCCTTTGCAATCGCCACCGGGAAGAGCATCGCGCGCCTTCGCCGGCGCTCCTTCCCGACGCGTCTACCCACGTGCGCCGTCCTCCCATCGACGTGAGGGACGCCCGTGGAATTCATCGCCGTGCCCGCTCCGCCGAAAGGTATGAGCGGCCCGGTGCCTCCATCCAACCTCCCTCCTCGAAGAGAACCCTCCTCACGAACGCTCTCGGCTCTGGAGAAGCACCGCGAGGAGGATGACGCCCCCCTTTACGGTCAGGACCAAGTAGGGCGAGATGTTGAGCATGATCATCATGTTGAGGACGATGCCGAGGATGATCGCCCCGACCACGGTACCGATCACTCGCCCCCTGCCGCCGGCGAGCGAGGTCCCGCCCACGACCACCGCGGTGATGGCCTCGAACTCGTAGAGGCTGCCCGAGCTGGCTGCGGCGACGGCCGCCATGCGCGAGACCTCGATCACGGCCGAGATGGCCGTGCACAGCCCCACGAGCATGTAGGTGAGGATTCGGATCCGGTCGACCTTGATGCCCGAGTAGCGTGCCGCGTTCTCGTTCCCGCCCACCGCGAAGACGTAGGACCCGAACTTGGTCCGCGTGAGCAGGATGTGGAAGGCGATGGCCAGCGCCAGCATGATGACGAAGGGGATGGGGATCTCGAACAGCCGGCCATTTCCCAGGATCCCGGGGAAGTTGTTCCCCATGATCGTCGCCCCCCGGCAGGAATACATGGTGAGGCCGCGCGCGATGTAGCCGACGGCCAGGGTGACGATGAAGGGGGGGAGCCTGGCCCGGGTGATGATGAGGCCGTTCAGGTACCCGAAGGCCGCCCCCACCACCAAGCAGGCCACGATGGCGACCGGCAGCGGAACGGTCGAGGCCCCGTCCGCATTCACCATTCGCTGGAGAAGGATGAGAACCGCGCCCGAGGTGGCGAGGACCGGCCCGCAGGACAGGTCGATCCCTCCGGCGATGATCACGATCGTCATTCCCAAGGCGATGGTCCCGACGATCGACGCGTTGAGCAGGATGATGAGGAGATTTCCGGGGTTCAGGAACCGGGGCGCCGCGAGCCCGCACACGAGGACGATGGCGCAGAAGACGACCAGGATGCTGTAGTCGCGCCAGACGGTCTTCGCCAAGTCGACGATGGGATTACTTACCTGCTCGGCCTCAAGAGCCTCCATGCTCGCCTCCCGCTCCCACGTCGGTCGCGCAGTACATGATCTTCGTCTCGGTCATCTGGGAGGCGGTGAGCTCCCCCGTCACCCGCCCCTCGTGCATCACGATGACCCGTTCGCAGATGCTCAGGATCTCGGGCAGGTCCGAGGAGACCACCACGATCGCCACCCCTTCCGCGGCCAGCTCCCGGATGATCCGGTAGAGCTCCTGCCGAGCGCCCACGTCGACCCCGCGGGTCGGCTCGTCCAGGACGAGGATCTTGGCTCCGGAGAGGAGCCACTTCGACAAGGCCACCTTCTGCTGGTTCCCGCCGGAGAGGTTGCTCACGTTCTGCCCGGCACCGGTGCACCGAATGCCCAGTCGCTCGATCATCCGCCGGGTGTTCGCAGCGGTGGTCCTCCTGCCCTTGAAGAGCCCGGGCGTCTTCTGCCAGGTCACGTAGTTCGCGTTCTCGGTGATGTCCCGGCAGAGGACGAGCCCCGTCTCCTTGCGGTCCTCGGTGACGAAGCCGAGGTCGGCCCTGATGGCATCCATGGCGTTGCGGATGACGACCGGCTTGCCGTCGATGAGCACGCTGCCCGTCCGCGGCTTCCTGATGCCGAAGATGACCTCCATGAGCTCGGTCCGGCCCGCGCCCACCAGGCCCGCGAACCCGAGGATCTCGCCCTTGCGAAGCTTGAAGCCCACCCCTCGCAAGAGGTCGTCGGCCACGTCCCGGACGTCGAGGACCACCTGGTCGGGATCGCCCGCGAAGTCCGCCGCCCGGGTGTCCTTCACCTCCCGGCCCACCATGAGGGTGGCGAGGTCCTTCGGGGTCACCTCGGCGACCTCCTTGGTGGCCACCAGGTACCCGTCTCGCAGGACGGTCACGCGGTGGCACACGTCGCCGATTTCCTTCAGCCGGTGGGAGATATAGACCACCGCGATGCCCTGGGCGGAGAGGTTCGCAATGAGGTCGAAGAGGATGCGGGTCTCCCGCTCGGTCAAGACCGAGGTCGGCTCGTCCATGACCAGGATCTCGACGTTGAAAGAGGTGGCCTTCGCGATCTCGACCATCTGCTTCTGGGCGATCTTGAGATCGCGCACTTTTCGCCGGGGATCGATCTTCTCGCCGAGCTTCCCGAGCAGTCGGGCGGCGTCCTCGTTCATCTTCCTGAAGTCGATGAGGCCCGAGGCCGAAACCGGCTCGCGACACAGGAAGATGTTCTGCGCGACGGTGAGCTCGTTCAGGAGGTTCAACTCCTGGTGGATCATCGAGACGCCGAGGCGTTGCATCTGGCGCGGGGTGGCGCCCTGGGGGACGACCTGCCCCTTCAGCACCACCTCCCCCGCATCCTGGGGGTGGATCCCGGAGAGGATCTTCATGAGGGTGGACTTGCCCGCCCCGTTCTCCCCGCACATCCCCATGACCTCGCCTCGGTCGACGGCGAAGTCCACCCGGTGCAGCACCTCGACGCCGTAGAAGCTCTTGGAGATCCCCCGCATGCGCAGGGTCGGATCGGGACCTGCCTCCTTGAGCCTCTGGGGCGCTGTGGCGGAAGGCGTCATGGGCTCCACCGACCTTGGTGCGCGCTGCAGGGCCGCCTCCCGGGTCCCCTCGGGCGGTGGAGCGCGACCGGATGCCACGTGTCGATTGTTGCCATAATCGCTCGGACTCTGTCCACCTGTTTTCGAGATACGCTCGAAAACGCCGTTTTACCGCCGAATGCCGTTGGCGGCTCTACCTAGGTGTGCTTCTCTGCCTCGGCGAGCTTGCCCTTTTCGCGGCGGATCTGCTGCAGCTCCAGGGTGTACTCCTTCTCGTGCGTGGCGCACCCGACCGGCTTCTGGCGGATGAGGAACTCGATGCAGTTGTCACAGCAGGTGCACCAATCGATCTCTTTCTCCCGGCCGCTCTCGAGCTTCGCGGGCACGTAGGGATCGGCGAGCGATTGCCGTCCAAGGGCGACCATGTCGCAGACCCCGGCCCGCAGGTTCTTCGCCGCCCAGTAGGTGAAGGACGACTCCTCCCGCTTCACCCCGCGGAACGGGTTCTTCCCGTCGCGGAACATGGAGTAGGCCGAGCCGATGACGACGGTCTCGGGCTTCAGGACCCGCCGGAGCTCCTTCTGGAACCAGAAGTGGAGGTAGGCGTAGTCGGGGATCTTCTTGTCCGGTTGGGTGAGGGCCAGGGTCAAGGAGGGGTTCCCCGCGGACTGGATGATGTACTTGGCGCCGCGCGCCTCGAGGCCCCGGACCAGGTCAGAGATCTCGGTGAGGTCGATGATGGGCGAGTCCGGCGCGGCGGTCCCCATCCCCCCCGGCAGCCCCTCCCAGACGGAGATCTTGGAGCCGACGATGAAGTTCGGGTCGTTGATCTCCCTGGCCACCCGCTCGTAGTACTCGTAGGCGAAGCGGGTCCGGTTGGCCCAGGAGCCTCCGTACTTCCACTTCCGGTCGTTGAAGGGGCGGAGCAGCTGCGATCCGAAGTAGCCGTGGCAGAGCTTGAAGTCGACGCCGTCGGCGCCGCAGTCGTGCGCCATCTTGGTGGCGAGGACGAACTGGTCCAAGATGACGTCGACCTCCTCCTCGGTGAGGAGCTCTCCCTCGTAGCCGGGGAACGGCTTCGCGCACACTCGCTTCGAGAACTCGGGGTTACTGAGCTCCCCGGAGTGGGTCAGCTGCCAGAGCATGACCGGCTTCGGGTTGATCCGCTTCATGGTCTTGACCAGCCTGCCGAGCCCGTCCTGGTTCTGCGGCAGGGCGGTGAGCTGGTGGAGCCGGCCCTTGTTCTCGTCGACGACGCTCAGCGCCTCGACCACGATGACGCCCGCGTTCCCCTCGAACAGCCGCTCGTAGCGTCGGTAGGTCGTGGCCGTGGGGTTGCCGGCGGTGTCGGCGTCGCAGCCCTCCATGGCGTTGATGGCGATCCGGTTCGCGGCCGTCTTGGTGCCGATCTTCAGGGGGGAAAAGAGAATGGGGTCAGTGGTCATGCTTCGCTCCTTCACCGGCCGTCTTGGCGCATTCTTCTCGCGCCGGGTTGTGGATCACGCCCGGTCCGGGGGCGCGAGCCGTTCACAGAACTCCAGGACCACGCCGTTGGGGTCCTGGAACAAGAGCACCCGCACCCCGAGCTCGGGCAACTCGGTTGTGGGGAGCACGATGGGAACCCCGTGCGACCGCAGCTCCCGTTCCGCCGCGGCCACCCGGTCGACTTCGAAGGCGAGGTGTCGCAGGCCGACGTCGGTCTCCCCGCGAGCCGGCCGGGGGTTTTCCCCCCGGTAGTCGAAGAGCTCGAGGCGCCGCCCGCCGGGCAGGGCGAAGTAGGTGATGGCGAAGCCCTTCTCCGGAACGGTCTCGAGCCGCTCGAACCCGAGCGTGCCCTCGTAGAACGCCACCGAAGCCTCCATGTCCGCCACGTTGATCGAGACGTGCTCGATGCCGAGGATCTGCATGGTCGGCTCCTCTTTCCGGGGCGGCTCGGCGGGACCGGCCGCCCCGGGGTCGAGCTACAGGATCTCCCGCTTGGTGGCCTCGGGGCTGACGAAGACCTTGATGAGGTCGGGGTTGGTCCGGAGCTCCTTGAGCGCCTTCTCCAGCTCCTCCAGGGGGACCACCATCGAGAACATGGGCCGGGGGTCGATGCGCCCGTGCTCGATGAGGGTAATGGCGTCGCTCCAGTCGTTGCCCACGCCCGCACAGGAGGAGGTGACCCGCTTCTCGTGCAGCACGAGGTCGAAGGGGGCGAGTGCCATGGTCTCCCTGTCGCCGGTGAGGCCGAAGGCCGAGACCTGCCCGCCGTGGCGGACCATGCGGAACGCTTGCTCATAGGTGGGCACCGTGCCCACCGCCTCGAGGACGTAGTCGGCGCCGCGGCCGCCGGTGAGCCGCTTCACCTCGGCGACGGGATCGGCGACCTCCTTGGTGTAGAGGACGTGGTCGGCCCCCATCTTCCGGGCGATCTCGAGCCGCTTCTTGTTGTCGCCGATCACGATCACCGGGGCGCAGGCGCGCAGCCGGGCGAGCGCGCCGTGGAGGATCCCCAGCCCGCAGCCGATGATGGCCACCGAGCTGCCCAGGGCGGCGTTCATGGCCTTGGCCGAGTGGACGCAGCAGGAGAGCGGCTCGATGAAGGCGGCCTCCATGAAGCTCAGCTTGGCGGGGATCTTGTGGACCTGGGCCCAGGGGGCCTTCACGTACTCGGCGTAGG
This sequence comes from Anaeromyxobacter sp., assembly GCA_035686075.1. Lineage (GTDB taxonomy): Bacteria > Myxococcota > Myxococcia > Myxococcales > Anaeromyxobacteraceae > Anaeromyxobacter. The sequence goes on along the minus strand of DASRZU010000022.1, from coordinate 5,165 downwards.
TGCCGTCGATGTGGATGCCGAGCTGGAGGAACTCCGGGCAGAGGAGCTTCTGCCCCTGCTTGCAGAAGAAGCAGTGGCCGCAGCTCATGTTGATGTCGGCGGTGACCCGGTCGCCGACCTTGAGCCCCTTGGCGTTGCGGCCCACCTCGGCGATCTCGCCGCAGAACTCGTGACCGGCGACCAGGGGCAACCGGTCGGAAGAGTACTTGCCGGTGTAGATCGCCCAGTCGGTCCCGCAAATCCCGGTGAGCTTCACCCGAATGAGCACCTCGTCGTCGCCGATCTGCGGGACCGGCACCGTCTTCACGGTGATGACGTTGGGCTTCTCGACAACTGCCGCCTTCATCGTCCTGGCCATGGCTCTCCTCCGGATCAGTTGAACAGGACGTCCTTGCGTCCCTCGTACGGTTTCTCGATCATGAGCGGCTTCAGGAATTTGATCGTCTTGGTGATGCCGTCCTGACGGCTCATGGTCACGTCCTCGTGCTCGTAGCTCATCACGTAGTCGTAGCCGATCAAGGACAGCTCGGTGATCACCTTCTTCCAGGGCACCGACCCCCAGCCCGGGATCCGGAAGCGGAATCCCCGGTCCAGCTTCTGCCAGTCGCCCTGCGGGATCATCCCCGAGCGCTTGAGGTTGTGGCTGACCAGCTCGCCGTCCTTGGCGTGCACGTGGAAGATCTTGCCCCGCAAGGTATCGATGAAGTTCTCCACGTCGATGCCCAGGTAGATGAGGTTGGCGGGATCGAAGTTGAAGCCGAACTCCTTGCGGTTCCCCATGAGCTCGACCGCCCGGACGGCGGTGCCGATGTCGTAGATGAGCTGGTTCGGGTGCGGCTCGTGGGCGAACTTCACGCCGTACTCGCCGAACTTGTCCAGGATCCTTCCCCAGCGCTCGACGAACTCCTGCTCCATGTCGGCCCAGCCCTTGGCGTAGGGGAAGGGGAAGAAGCGGCCGAAGTTCTCGCACCCCACGAACCCGCACACCACCGGTACCCCCAGGGCGTTGGCCGCCTGGGCCGTCTTCACCATCCGCTCCGAGCCGAACCGGATCTTCTCCTCCTTGGTCCCCTTGCAGAACGCGTCGGTGTCCTTCCCGTACGGCCCCAGCACGAGCTGGCTCTCGGTGTGGTTGGAGAGCGCCGAGATGATGAGCCCGTTGTCCTTCACCAACTTCTGGAGCTTGGCGGCGTTCCCACCCCTCAGGACCGCCTCCACGTCGAGGTGCGGGTTGTCGGTGAAGGCGGGGAGCTCGACCGCCTCGTATCCGAGGGACGCTGCCATCTTGCAGACGTCCTCGAGCTTCTGGTCGAGGTACGTCGCCGAGAACAATCCGATCTTCATGGGTCTTCCTCCTTCTCCTTTTTCACCCCGGCTCCTACAGCCCCGAGTCGAGGAGCAGCTGACAGATGGCCGCCTCGTCCTGGCGGATCCGCTCGAACACCGGCATGAGGCGGGCGTAGGCGGCCACCGCCTCCGGCCGCGGCTCCTCCCGCGCTTGGACGGCGTGGACCGCCTCCATGGGCGCGAAGTCCTTCCACAGCCCCACGCCCACCGCGGCCAGGGACGCGGCCGCCAGCGAGGCGGCGTCCTGGTCCACGTTGGTCTTCACTACCCGCATCCCGTAGACGTCGGCGAAGATCTGCCGCCACAGGGCGCTGCGCGAGCCGCCGCCCACCAGCATCATCTCGTCGTCCAGCCGCACGTAGCCGCGCAACACCGCCAGTACCGCGCCCAGGTTCAAAGCCACGCCCTCCATCACCGAGCGCACCAGATCGTCGCGGGTGTGCCGCAGGTCGAGGCCGAAGAAGCCGCCGCGGATGTTCGGGCTCGCCTCCTGTGAGCTGCCGCCGGCCAGGCTGGGGTTGAAGAGGAGCCGGTTGGCACCGATGGGCGAGCGAGCCGCCATCCCGGTCATGACCTCGTAGGCGTCGCGCCCGCCCAGATCGGCGGGCCGGAGCCCCAGCAGCACGTCGCGCGCCCAGCGAAAGGCGCTGCCGCCCGCAAAGATGCTCACCGCAGAGGTGAAGAGCCCCGGGACCACGTGGGTGAAGACGAACGGCTTGCGGACGGGATCGAGCACCGGCTCGCGCGAAGACACGGCGATCCAGCAGGAGGAGCCGAGCGAGGTGTAGACGCGGCCGTCGGCCAGGTTCCTGGCCCCCAGGGCCATGCAAGAGTTGTCCACGCCGCCGCAGGCCACCGGCAGCCCGGAGGGCAGGCCAAGGGCGCGGGCCGCCTCGGGGGTGAGGCCGCCCACGATGGCGCTGGAGGCCAGGATCTCGGGGAAGATCCGGCGCGGGAGCCCGCTCGCGGCGATGAACTCCTCCTGGTAGCCCCAGCGCAGCAGATCGTAGACGCCCGAGCCCGAGGCGTAGGAGAAGTCGGTGGCCGGCCGGCCCGTCAGCCGCAGGTTGATGTAGTCCTTCGAGCCCAGCAGCCAGCGGATGCGGCGGAACATCTCCGGCTGTTGGTCGCGGTACCACATGGCCTTGAAGACCGCGTAGCACTCGGCCGGGAACCCGTTGCCGGTGGTCATGTACCAGCGCTTCGGGTCGACCCGCGAGAAGAACTCGCGGGTCTGCTCGCCGGAGCGGGTATCGGACCAGATGGGCGTGAACTCGCTGAGCAGCGCCCCGTCGTCGTCCACCGGGACCACGCCCAGGCTCTGGCCGGAGATGGCCAGCCCGGCCAGCGAGGACGCCTCGCCCTCGGAGAAAAGCTGCCGGGTGGCCTCCACCACCGCGCGCCACCAGTCGTCGGGCCGCTGCTCGTGCCAGCCGCCCGTCGGGTAGCGGGTATCGTAGGAGAGGAAGGTACTGCGCAGGCAGGTCCCGTCCTCGGCGTGAAGCGAGGCCTTGGCGCCGCCGGTCCCCAGGTCGTAGGCGAGGATGTGAGCTCGTGGCATTGTCCGGGCTCCGCGTTAGGCAACCGTCTTGGGCCGGCGAGCGCGCGTGCCGCCGACTTGGCCTTCGGGGTCGGGCACCTCGACGCCCCCGGCCCGGGCCTTGCACTCGCCCAGGATGGCGATCGAGGCGTCGAGGTTGATGCCGAAGCGAGCTACCCCCATCCCCAGCATCTCCACCACCGTGCCGAGGTCGCGGATGCTGCCCGCCGCCTTGACCTTGATGGCGGACCCGACGAACGAGGTGATGAGCCGGACCGTCTCCAGGGTCGCGCCGCTCGGGGCCCAGCCGGTCGAGGTCTTGACGAAGGCGGCTCTGGCCCCGATGGCCAGCTCGCAGGCGCGCTTGATCTCGTCCGGGGTGAGGTAATGCACCTCCAGGATCACCTTCACAGGCAGATCACCGGCGGCCTCGACCACCGCCCGGATGTCCCGGGCGACGTACTCGTCGTGGCCGGAGCGGAGCCGGCCGACGTTGAGCATCATGTCGAGCTCCTGCACCCCCTCGGCGATGAGGGCCTTCGCCTCGGCCACCTTGGTGGCGGTGGTGTGGCCGCCAGAGGGAAACCCCACCGGCGCGCCGACTAGGATGTCCCGCTCTCCCCCGAGCTGGGTCTTGAGGAAGCTCACCCACGAGGGAAGCACGTGCACTGCCACGAAGCGGTACTCCTTGGCGCGCGCCACCATCTCCAGGATCTCCCGCTCGCCGTGCTGCGCGCGAACGGCGCTGATGTCGATGAGGCGGGCCAGCTTCTCCGGGGTGAGCAACATAAGGGTCTCCTAGACCGAACTTCCATTTGACGCGGAGCGCAAGTGAGCGTCACCTCAAGTGTTTCGGCCGGCGAGCTGCGATTCACTGCCTACGAGCCACTTTCGGCGATCATGGACCGTCTGTAGTTCGATCACGATCCGGGGTGATGCACAAGATCTTGGTACGGATGTACGCATGTAACCCCGTCAAAATCCCCAGTATTCAGGCCCTTTCCGCTAGGTGAAGGGGAAGTTCGGCCTAGAGGGTCACCCGGCGCGGCCGGGCCGCTGGACGGTGTGGACGCTGTACTCGTACCGGCTGGCCACGATGCGGAGCTCCGCCACCTCGACCGGGCGTTCGCGCAGGTGCGAGATGCGGCGGACGACCAGCAAGGGCGTGTTGGCGGAGATCCCGAGCTGCCGGGCCTCGTCGCGGGTCGCGCCGCGCGCCGTGATGTAGTCCGTGGCCGCCTCGATGACGAGGGCGTACTCCGACTCCAGGAACACGTAGAGGGACCCGATCCGGGCGGCCCTCTCCTCGATCCCCGGGACGATCTCGGGAGGGAGGTAGTTGTCCATGAGCGCAATGGGCTTCCCGTTCGCCAGCGCCAGCCGGTGGACCTGGACCAGCGGCCCGCCCGCCGCCACCTGGAGGTCCTTGGCCAGGGAGCTCGAGGCGCGCCTGGCGCTGACGCGGACGTCGCGGTAGGCGACGTGAAAGCCCTGCTCGCGGAGCGTTTCGGAGAAGGAGGTGACGAAGTGCAGCCGCTGGATGGCCCGGAAGTCGAGGATCTCGGTGCCGCGGCCGCGGCGCACCACCAGGAACCCGTCGTCGATGAGCATCTCCACCGCCTTGCGCACGGTGGTGCGGCTCACCGCCAGGAGCCTGCCCAGCTCGGGCTCGGGGGGCAGGAAGGAGCCTACGGGGTACTCGTGATCCTCGATGCGGCGCCGGATCAGCTCGTACACCCGCAGGTACTGCGGCATGCGCCGAGCCAGGCCGGAAGGGGCGAAGGTTCGCCGCACGAGCTGACGAGAGGGTGACGTCATGATGTCTGGACGGCACGAACTCTAGATCGCGACGGCGGAGGGCGTCAACGCCCGCCCGGCGGGGGCAGGGCCCGCCTCGCGCCGCGGCGCTCGACCCGCTTGCGTCGTGGCTGGCGCAAACGACGAACCACACGCCCCGCGCACCGCCTGCGGGCCCTGGTGCAGCGGTTGCAGGTCCGGGCCGTCAACGCTCACTTCCGCCACCCAGGTCGCCCTGATTGGTTGACACCCCCGTCACGGTGTGCCGTGGCGCGCCGAGGTGGGTCGGCCAGGGCTTACGGAGACGAGCTCCTAGGCGAAGATGCCCCGCAGGGCGATAGTCTTGACCTGCGACATCTCCTCCAGCGTGTACCCGATGCCCTCCCGGCCCTGGCCCGACATCTTCCAACCGCCGAAGGCCTGGTGGGCGCTGCGGTAGTTGCTGCAGCCGTTCACGACGCAACAGCCGCACTGCATGGCC
>DASRZU010000021.1:0-258142 GCA_035686075.1 Anaeromyxobacter sp. | reverse complement strand
AAGAACGATGACGAATGGACTCTTTCTTGGCAATAGTTTCCGCCTCCGCGCCATCCAAACCCAGCGGAGGTGATGATGCCACGGAGTCCGGTCCTCCACCACTACTTATACGTCATCGTATTTATGGAATCGCCCACTAAGGCCGCAACCGCGGAGCCCCACGCTGCCACGGTGGCGGTCCTCGTGGTCTTTTCCTGACGCTCGAGGCGCTTATTCTGCTCACGCGACCGAGTTTCCTCTAGCCACTCGGCCCAGTTTCGTTCGGCATGTTCCAGCTCGTGCTCCGTGAGGGTCTTCATCCTCTCGGCGACCTCGAGTGCCGCCTCAGCATTGATCCGCTGGCCGCTCGAGGCCGGCACGTTGCGGTCGATCAACGACTGCACCGCCATAAGTCGCTCTCGTACGACATCGGCTGCCTGTGAGTAGCTGGCGTGGGCAGCGGTCCGTGCCTGGATGGCACCCTTTCCGGCAGCCATCAGTTGCTCGTCTTGGTCGGTAGGCATGCCGGGAGGGTATCTCGGCCGCCTGACGGCCCCGTGGCACGGCCCTTCACGTTGCTGGAGTGCAGTAAACGCGGACGACCCCGGCACGGACCGGGGCCGGCGGGCGCGTCCTGGGACAACGTCGTGCGTCCTGTCACGCGGCGTGTCCGCCGTGGGGGCGTCCGGAGGAAGCACGGGTCAGGGCGTCTTGGGCCCACCCGTGCTGCTTCCACTGGACCGACTCTACAACCGCAGTTACCATCGGGAAGCCCCATGGCCCACCCACGACTACCGAACAGCCCCCTCTTGGAGGTGACAGCCGAGCTTCGCTTCCATGGGGACCTGGCCCTTTACACCTCGTGGGGCAAAGTTCAGGCAGAACTCCGGAAGGAGTTTCCCCGACTGCTTGTTCCCACGGGGGAACCCGGGGGCCCGCCGATGCTTCAGCCGGTGAGGCTGTCCTCGCTGGATGATACTCACGGTGTAATGCTCGCCATCAACACGGTTGGGTATACCTGTCGCGTCTACCCGGGATTCGATGTCTTTCTCGCAAGTGTCTCGCGAATCGTGCAGACGTTTTCTCGGCACTCGCCGCCGGTGACTCCGAGCCGCTTCGGCCTTCGATACGCCAACCTATTGCCGCCCACCTTCCCAGGTGAATTAAGGGAGGGACAGGTCCACCCGTGCTTGCGTGCGATCGTCTCCGGCGTGCCCTCGGTCGGCGGGGAATTTCCTGAGCCTCCAGTCCTCGTCCTCGTCACCGGACAAGGGGACCTTCAGGCTCGGCTGTCGCTCTTGCCACCCACCGCGGTCGTGGGTGTCAACCAGCTTCAACTCCACGCGAACCCACACGGTGTTCTTCTTGACATCGATGTGTGGAAGACCGCCGATCTGGAGCAGGCAGGGTTCACGGACTTCCTTGATCGGGCCCACGACTTGATCGAGCGCATGTTCTTCGGGCTCATCACGGACGAGTACTATAGGTACCTGAAGGGGGAGGCGTGATGCCATACGGTTCGGCTGTGCTCCGCGACGAGCACGCGGCTGATCAGCAGGCGTGGGTCCCTCCCCGCCTCGGCCTCGTCGATGCTAACGGGACCACCAGGGACAGGCTGCGGGACCCGCTCGCGAGTATCGGATACGTGATCGACTTCTCCACCGAGGGCCGCCACATCCGCTTCAGGAGGCCGCTGCGCGTGGAGATCAGCAACGGGGAGGAGTTCGCCTTCTGCATCTACTCGCCGACCCTCGGGATGGGTGGCGTTGGGAACACCTTCGAAGAGGCAGCCGGGGACCTGTGTGAGTCCATTTGGCTTCTCTGGAGCAACCTGAGGCAGGGCACGGCGGCGCTCGACGAGTCGGCCCGTGCCGCACTCGAGCGCCTTGTCGCCATCCTGCCCGCATGACGCGGCCGGTGCCTGCCCGTGTTGCCCGCAGAGCCCTGCTCGCCAAGGGCTTCAAAGAGGCACAGGGCAGCCGCGATCACGAAATGTTCCTACTGTACGAGCGCGACGCGAAGACCCGGTTCTTCGTTAAGCTCTCGCGCAGCGGCGCTGACGTTCGTCTCGACCACATGCGGATTATGGGTCGGGCCTTTGGAATTCGGACCGAAGATCTGTATAGGGTCCTTAACTGCGAGTACGATGCAGCTCAGACGCTGGAGGTGTGGCGGACTCGTCCCGTCAGGTAAACGCGCGAGACGGCGGCCGTTCAGCGCCTGCACCCCTCGCTGCCCTTCGCGCGGTTCTCTTCCTTGGTCAGCCACTGCATGTTGCCCGGGTCGTCCGCGCCGCCGCACGCGAGCGGCTTGACGTGATCCACCTCGTAGCCCGGGCACGCGCCGCGGGTCTTCCCGGTCGAGGGGCAGGGATGATCCCGGCGGAAGGCGGCCCGTTGCTCCGGGTCTCGGTGGATCTTCCCGTTCGCGTCCCGGCGGACGTAGCTGGGCGAGGTCGAGACGTGGGATCGGTGGCGGTGGTAGCTCGAGCTCGTCCCGTGCGTCGACCAGGAGCTCGAGGAGGACCGCGGCCGGGCGGAGGGGATCGCCGGGGCGGCGAGGGCCAGGGCAAGCGCGGCGGCGAGGAAGGCGGCGCGCACCCCGCGAGCCTACCGCGTCGAGCGACGTCCGAGGGGGCCTTCAGGCGTCACACCCGGCGAACCCAGTGCCCCGCTGGCGAGCGCGGAGCGCGCGTGTGGACCATCCCCACAGGCCGCTCCTCCCCTGCCCCGCCGGGCCCGATCCGTTGCCACCCCACCTGCCACCCCAAGAGAAGAAGAAGGGGGTCACGATCCCTCGTAACCCCCTGTGGGCGCTACTGGTTTCGAACCAGTGACCCCCGCCGTGTGAAGACGGTGCTCTACCGCTGAGCTAAGCGCCCAGACAAAGAGGCCGCGGAGTATGCCGTTCCCGAAGGAGCGGTGTCAACGAGATCAACGCCCTTGCCGGTCGTCCCGAGGCGACGGCGAGCGCCCGCTCGCGTCCAGCCGCACCGAGAGCTCGCGCGCTTTCCGTTTGATGCGAGCGAGTTGCCTCAGGAGGTCGTCGTAGTCGCTGCGACCGGGAATGCCCGCAGCGGCCATCACCCGCTGCTGCAAGGCCTCGAGCCGCTTGCGGCTGCGCTGAGCGAGCCCCACGGCGAGCGCCAGCGCTTCCTGGCCGCGTGGATCGCGAGCTGCCGCCCGCGCCACCCGGGATACGACCCGAGCCCCGCGCTCCAGGAGCACCTCCGACAACTTCCCACGACTGAACATTCTCCCCTCCAAGAGCACGGGTCAGGGAAGCTCGGTCTCGATCTGGCCAAGCGCCTCGTCTAGCACATGACGGTAGCGCGCGCGGCGGATGAGCGCCTCAAGATCGCCCTCCACCCGCACCCGCCCCGTGAGCGCGGCCTGCACCGGGTCGGCCCCCTTTAGCAGCGCCTTGACGGCCCGGTAGGCCGCTCGGATGACGTAGGCCGGCTCGAGCTCGAGGATCTCGTCCTCGTCCTCCAACAGCCGAAAGCGCGCGATGCGGCCGTGGCGTTGCTCGACCCACGCGGCCACCGTGTGCGGCCAGGCGGGGGGATCGGCTTCGACCACGAAGGCGGCGTCGCTCCCTAGCCCGTTCAGGGCCTCGCGCAGACCGGGGTGGGCATCCAGGGCCGCCATGAGAGCCGACAACCACTCCCGGGACCCGAAGCGCACCTCAGCCCCGTTTCAGCCAGCCGAAGATGCCGCCCCGCCGCTCTTCGGCGGTGGCCTCGCCCGGTCGCTGCCGGCGCCCCGCGTCCTCCGCCAGGGCCTTCTTGAGCCCTTCCGGCGTATCCCGAGTCGCGAGCTCGACCTCGGTCATGCCCTTCTCCGGATCGTCGAAGCTGACCTTGAGGAGGCACTCCTCGTCCAGCCGGAAGTCGATACGCCGCCCGGTGGCCACCGCCGGGAGCCGAATCGAGCCCAGGAACTCGTCGTCGACGATCTGGTCCGACTCGCCCTGATAGATGTCGATCTCGATTGGCTGACCGGGCTCGCGCGGGGGAGGGAGGCGGAAGCTCCGGGTGGAGGGGATGGTGGTGTTCTTGTCGAGGATCTTGCGGAACCGGTTCTGGGGCGTGGCGATCCCGATGGGCATCGAGAGCACGTCCACCAGGGTGACCGAGTCGATCTGGTCGAGCGAATCGCCGAGCAGGGCCGCGCCCAGCGCCACGCACTCGTCCGGATGGACCCCCTTGCGCGGCGGCTTCCCGAAATGCTCCTGGATCTTCTGCTGCACGAGGGGCATGCGGCTCTGCCCACCCACGAGGATGATCTCATCGATGTCGGCCGGTCGGATCTCCTTCGAGACCAGGACCTCGTCGCAGAGCTGGAAGGTTCGCTCCACCAGGTCGAGGGTGAGCTCGTTGAGCTGGGTGCGCGAGAGCGGGAGCCGCACGTCGAGAGGCTTGCCTTTCTTCTCCTCGATGTAGGGCAGGTCGATCACCACGTTGGGCATGAGGGAGAGATCGATCTTGGCGGCTTCGGCCCCCTTCTTCACCCGCTGCATGGCGATGGGCGACTGCGCCAGATCGATCTTGTACTGCCGCCAGAAGTCCTCGAGCACGAAGTCGATGATCCGATTGTCGAAGTCGACCCCGCCCAGGAAGGTGTCGCCGCCGGTGGCCAGGACCTCGAACACGTTTCCCGAAAGCTGGAGCACGGAGACGTCGAAGGTCCCGCCGCCGAGGTCGTAGACCAGCACCTTCTGGTCGAGGCCCCGGGAGAACCCGTACGCCAGCGCCGCGGCGGTGGGCTCGTTGACGATTCGCTTCACGTCGAAGCCCGCGAGCCGTCCCGCTTCCCGCACCGCCTGCCGCTGGGCGTCGGAGTAGTACGCCGGGACGGAGATCACCGCCTGGGAGATTCCCCGGCTCAAGAAGGCCTCCGCGATCTTTTTCACGTGCCCGAGGACGATCCCGCTGATCTGGGGCAGGGTACGGACCTCACCTCCGAGGAGTACCGCCGCCTCGCCGCTTGGCCCCTCCACGATCTCGTACGAGTAGTAGTTCCGGAGTTCCTGTACGACCTTGGAGTTCCACTTGCGACCGATGAGCCGCTTCGCCCCGTAGATCGTGTTCTTGGGATTGACCACCAATTGGTCCTTGGCGACCGCCCCGACCAGGATCTCGCCCTTCTCCCCCAGGGCCACCACGGTGGGCAGGATGAGGCTCCCCTTGTCGGTGGGCACGACCCGGGGAATGCGGCTGCGGACATGGGCGACGCACGCGTTCGTGGTACCGAGGTCGATGCCGACGATGGGCTTTTCACGGTTCGCGGCCATGACACGCCATCCTTAGCATGGATCCTTGCGGGGCCCGAGAGCGCGGCTCCGATCCCCGGTCGACCCGTCCTCGGCCGTGTAAGCACCGCGGCGCGGCTACACGACCACCTCCCCACCCTCCTCGCCGCCCCCCCCCTCCTCGCCCGAGGGCCCGCCGAACAGGGCCGGCACCTCCCGCGGGTCGCGAAGCGACGCCGGCGGTGGCGGGGAGGCGGGCAAGACGCTCGCCGCCTTCGGCTCGTCGAGTTCCCAGCGCTCGTACAGCTCCGGCTCCGCCGGCAGCTCCTCCAGAAAACGCGATGCCTTGAGGACGATTCGCTCCCGGTCGCGCGGGGCGGCCACCAGCGGGTAAGTGAGGTAGAGCTCGTCCTTGGCCCGGGTGCAGGCGACGTAGAAGAGCCGGCGCTCCTCTTCCTCCCCGGCGGCGTCGCCCAGGGCCTGGGCCGAGGGGAAGCGTCCATCGGCAAGCCACACCAAGAAGACGGACCGCCATTCCAGCCCCTTGGCCTGGTGCACCGAGGAGAGGACCATCTTCTCATCCGGCTCCGCCCCTTCCGCCACGGTCTCGGCGGAGAGCTCCGTGAGGAGCGCGATCTCGGCGAGGAAGGCCTCGATGTCCTCGTAGCCCCGGGCGTACTGGGCGAGCTGCTGCACGTCCTCGATGCGGGCGTCGGCGTTCAAGAACTCGGCCCGGAGGTATTCCTCGTACCCCTCCTCCAGGACCCTCTCGATCGACTCGCCCGGGAGGTCGCAGGTCGGGGGGCGGGAGAGGGCGCGGAAGAGGTGCGCCAGGCGGGCGTACCCCGGACGCCCCTTTCCCGGAACCTGGGAGGCCACCTCGGGGGCGAGGAGCTCGTCGACGGCGCCCTGCCCGCGCCGGCGCCGTTCGGCGAAGGCGTTCCACACCGCCGCCGCGGTAGCGGTCCCCACCCCAGGGGTGATCTTGAGACAGCGCTTCAGCGCCAGCTCGTCCCCCGGGTTGCGCACGAAGCGCAGGTGCGCCAGCACGTCCTTCACGTGAGCGGCCTCGAAGAAACGCACGCCGCTCCGCACCACGAAGGGGATCCCTCGCCGGGCCAGCTCGAACTGGATCTCCATCGAGTGGTGGTGGGCCCGGTAGAGGACCGCGACCTCGGGGAGGGGGATGCCCTCGTCCCGGAGCTCGAGCACCCGCTGGGCCACGAAGGCGGCCTGCTGCACCACGTCGCGACAGGGCACCACCGCCGGGAGGCTCCCGTCGCGCCGCACGCTCGTGAGCTCCTTCTCGAACTGGCGAACGTTGGCGGCGATGGAGGCGTTGGCGAGGGAGAGGATCTGCGGGGTCGACCGGTAGTTGACGGTGAGCTCGAAGCGCCGGGAGTCCGGGTACCGCCTCTCGAACTCGAGGATGTTCTCGAAGTGCGCCCCCCGAAAGGAGTAGATACTCTGGGCGTCATCGCCGACCACGCAGAGGTTGCGCCGGTCGGCCACCAGCAGGTCGACGACGTCCCCTTGGAGCCGATTCGTGTCCTGGTACTCGTCGACGAGCACGTGCTGGAAGCGCTCGGCGAGCGCCCGGCGCACCGGCTCACGCCCGGCCAGGAGCAACTTCCAGTTGAGCAGGAGGTCGTCGAAATCCATGGCATTGAGCTCGTGCTTCCGCTCGGTGTACCGGCGAGCCACCCGCAGGACGTCCTCGGTGAGCGGGAGGAACTGCGGGCGGCGATCGGCGAGAACGTCCCCGAGCGGCGTCTGCGTGTTCACCGCCATGGAGACGAGATCGACGAGCACATCGGCCTTGGGGAAGCGCCGGGCCCCCACCGAAAGGCCGCAGTCCGCGATCGCCGCCGCCATCACGTCGCGCGCGTCCTCTCGGTCGAGGATCGAGTACCCTCGAGCGTAGCCCAGATCGACCGCGTGCTCGCGCAGGAGAAGATGCGCCACGTGGTGGAAGGTCCCCCCCACCATCCGGCGCGCGTCGATCCGGCACACCTCCTCGACGCGCCGGAGCATTTCCCGGGCTGCCTTGTTCGTGAAGGTGAGAAGGAGGATCGATTCCGGCGCGACGCCGTCGGCCACGAGCCTCGCCACCCGCCAGGTCAACGTGCGGGTCTTCCCCGATCCCGCTCCGGCGATGACCAGGATGGGCCCGGGGCCCGCCTCGACCACGGCGGACTGCTGGTCGTTCAATGACCCCTCGTAGTTCAGGGCCCGGGCGGACGGGGAGGCCTGCTCGATCTGGTAGCGGCGGGGGGACATGCGTTCAGTCCCGGAACGGTACCAGGCGATATCGACTCGGTCAAACTGGCGGCTCCGGGCCTCCGGGGCCTCGCACCTCTCGTCCCCATGCGGAGGGAGGCACCACCCATGCTACGAAACCCCAATATGGGCAGTGCGGGACTTCGGCTCTTGGTCGCTCTCGGCATCTCGGTCTGCATCCTCTCCGCCTGGAAGGCGACCTCCGCCGCACGGGACCTTCTCTCCACGCCGGACGAGCCCGTGACCACCGCGGTCGCCGGCGCCCCCGAGCGACGCTGGGTGAAGCTCGAGGACGCGGTCCTCGATTGTTCCAGCCGGCAAGTTCGGCAGCTCGAGACCCTCGTGCTCGCCAACGATCGGAGCGGTACCCGCCCGTTCGTGGTCGAGCTGGTCGGGAGCGGAACCCACGTGTGCGAGCGAAGGGCCCGGGGGACGCTGGAGGGTGCCTTCGTGGGCCCGTCCTCGGTCGTCTTCCGGCACGAGCGGGACGTATTCTTGCCCTCGGGGAGCAACCTGCCGGTGTTCTCGGAGAGGAAGGCGCCGCGCTTTCTCCGCCGGGCGCTCGAGTGGAGGCTGGCTTGGTTCGTCATGAGCCTACTGCTCACTACCCTCGCCATCTGGGCGGTGTGGACCTCCGAGGCCTCGGCTCCCGCCCGTCCCGCGCCGCCGAAAAGTGGACGCGCCCCGGACCGCGGCTAGCATCTCGCCCCGATGTCGACGCGGCGCCTTTGGGACCGAGGCGCTGGCTCCGACCCCCCCTGCCCCCGCCCGCCCGGGATCGGGCCGGCACCCGGTGACCCGGGTGCCGGCCCGAGTCTCCCCGCGAGGCTGCGCTTTCCCCGGATCCGCGAGCCCCCTCCTCCGCCCCAACTCTCATCCTCTTCGCTCGTGCACCACCTCCCCGCCCACGATGGTGTGGGTGAGGGGCAAGCGCGGCAGCTCCTCGGCGTGCACGCCCAGCACGTCCTCGGCAAACAGGGTCAGGTCCGCCTCGAAGCCCTCGCAGAGCCTGCCGCGGCGGGACTCGGCGAACCCGGCCTGCGCCACTCCGAAAGTGAAGGCCCGGAGGGCCTCGATCCGGCCGAGCCGCTCCTGCGGCGTGAAGGGCCTCCCGTCCGCCCCGCGCCGGACTTCGGCCGCGTAGAGCCCGGCGCGCGGATCCGGCTCCTCGACGGGAAAGTCCGAGCCGAAGGAGAGGACCGCCCCGGCGGCGGCGACGCTCCGCCAGGCGTAGGCACCTCGCAGCCGAGGCGTGCCCTCCCCGAGCCGGGCGGGAACCCACGGCCAATCGGCGGTGGCGTGAACCGGCTGCATCGAGGCGATGACCCCCGCCCGTCCCAGCCTGGGCAAGTCCGAGGGCTGGAGGACCTGCAGGTGCTCGATGCGCGGCCGAAGGGCGCGAAGCCCGGGCCCCGCCCCCTCGAACGCGTCGAGCACGAGCCGGCAGGCTCGGTCGCCGATGGCGTGCACGGCGGGCTGGAACCCCGCGGCAAAGACCCTTGCGACCCGCTCCCTGAGCGAGTCCCTGTCGAGGAGGAGGAGACCGCGGTTGCCCGGATCATCCGCGTACTCGTCGAGGAGCGCCGCTCCACGGCTTCCCAGGGCACCATCCGCGAACATCTTCACCGCCCGAACCTCGAGCTTGCCGATCCGGGGCCGCCCGCTCCAGCGGGCGAGCTCGGCGGAAAGCACCTCGGGGGTGGCCTGGCCGTCGAGCATGGCGTAAACCCGGATCGGCAGGCGGCCCTCCTCCGCCAGCCGGGCGTAGGCCTCGAGCACCTCCGGCTCCACCCCCGCGTCATGCACGGTCGTGAGCCCGAGCGAGGCCAGCTCGCGAAGCGCCGCGAGGAGCCCCTCTTCCAGCTCCTTCGGGCCGGGGCGCGGCAGGGCCTTCAGAACGGGGTCCATCGCCGCGTCGATGAGAACGCCGGTGAGCCGGCCCCTGCCGTCTCGCAGGAGCCTCCCGCCGGCGGGGTCCGACATCCAATCGGCGAGGCCCGAAAGGGCGAGCGCGCGCCTGTTCACCCAGGCGGCGTGGCCGTCCGCACGCGCCAGGAAGACGGGGTGGTCGGGGACGGCCCGGTCGAGAACCTCCGCCACCGGGAACGCGCCGCCCCACAGGTTCTGATCCCAACCCCGACCCCTGACCCACCTCCCGGGAGGCAGGCTCCTCGCCGCCTCGGCGGCGAGGACCGCACAGGCCTCGGCGCTGAGAGCCCCGGTGCAGCGAACCTCCGTCCGCGCCCGGGAGAGGCCGAAGACGTGACCATGGGCGTCCGAGAGCCCGGGGAGAGCGCTGCCGCGCCCGAGCTCGAGGATGCGCGCCCCTCCCCCACCCTCCCGCGCACACTCGGAGCGCGAACCCACCCGCGCGATTCGCCCGTCCTTCATGAGGACGGCTTCGGCGCGCGGCCGGAGCGGGTCGAGCGTGTGGATCGTGCCGGCGACGATCAGGTTCTGGGCCATCGGCTGCACTTAACGGGCCTCCCCTTTGCCGGCTGGCTCCTCCTTTTCACAGTTTGGAGGAGGAGAGGCTCGCCCGCACCCGGAACTGATCCGGATCAGGTTCCGCAAGGCTTGCGCCCGTGAAGGTGAGATACCCCTCGTCCTCACGCCCTTGGCGTCGCTTTGGCCCAAGGCTCCCCGAGCCTCACCGGGGCATGCCCGATGCTATAGTGCCCTGGACGAGACCAATCGTCGCCGCCAGCGAGACGAACTCCCCGATCGTCCGCGGGAGCTGGCGAGAAAGGCTCTCATGACCCGGAGCGCTCGCGGAGTCTGGCCTTTGGCCGCAGCCGTCCTGGCTCTCACCTTCGCCGAAGGCTGCAAGAGCTCGACTTCGGGCATGGCTTCGCCGCCTACTGCGACTCCTCCCTCGATCTCCGGAACCGTCAGCTTCGCCGCCGGGAGCACGATGCAGCCGGTCGCCGGTGCACAGGTGTGCGCCGAGGGAACGACGACCTGCGCCACCTCCACGAGCGACGGGAGCTTTGCGCTCGGAGGGCTGACACCGGGGCAGGTCTTCCTTTCGGCGAGCGCCAGCGGATTTCTGCCGGGAGAGACGCGCGAGTCCGTCACGCTCGCCTCGGGAGCGGCGGTCACGGGCGTCGCCCTTCTCCTCTCCGGACGCCCGCCCGACTCCGCCCACTACGTGGGCTCGGGCCGTTGCTTCTACTGCCACGAGAACGAGGTCCTCGCCTGGAAGTCGTCCGCCCACTCCAAGGCGCTCGATCAGACGACCCAGAGCGTCGACGTGACCGGGTGGCCAGCCGCTCCCTCCGATTGCACCGGTCCGGCGGCGGTGAATAGCTCGATCCAACAGGCCGATCCGATGGTCGCCCCAGCCCCAGGCGTGGATCCGAGTCGCTACGTCTACCTCGTGCGCTGGAGGGCGGGCTGCGGGCAGCCCGAGTTCGCGATGGCGTTCGACACGAACGGGAATGGGATCATCGACGCGGGGGACACGGTCATCCCGGTGACCGGGAGCATCGGAGGGGTGGCGACCGACGCCGGCCAGTGCGGCAACGGCGGCATCCTGCCCGCCCAGAATCCGTGCGCCTCGAACCTGGGGGGCTCGCACCCGACCGCCGCGATGGGCTGGTGGCAGCAGGAGTACCTGACCGCGATCGGCGGCTCGGCCAAGCCGAGCTGGGTCACCTGGGATACCTCCGGGACGCCCACCGACGTCCTCGTGATGCCCCTCGCCTGGAACCAGCGAGGCCACCCCCCCCAGTGGGTGGCGGCTCCCGACTACAACACCTCCCAGACCGGAACCTGGTCGATGGCCTGCGCCGGATGCCACGAGGTGGGCCTCACCCTCGCCGTCGACGCGAACGGGCTCGTGACCCAGTATGCCTCCGTCTCCGCCCAAATCGGTTGCGAGAAATGCCACGGCCCGGCGTCCGCTCACGTCACCTCGCTCGATCCCAAGCTCATCGTGAACCCCGCCTACCTCACCGCCCAGGCGGCCCGCGAGGTCTGCGCCCAGTGCCACTCGCAGGGCGTCTCCTCGGCGAGCCCGGCGGGCGTGTTCGGCTTCGCCTGGAACGACGCGGCCACCGTGGGGGGGGGAAACTTCATCCCCGGAGTCCACCAGCTCTCCGACTTCATGAGCGCCCCGAGCTTCGGCGACCCGAACTTCTACTGGACGGAGAGCACTTGGCCGGCCGGGACTGCCTTCCCGAGCTCGGACCACCTCACGGCGATCGACCTGGGCTCGAGCCTGCACGCGACCAATACCTATGACAGGCTGACCTGCGGCGACTGCCACACGGGCCACGCGGGCGCAGGCGGACCCACCGACATCGCTACTACGGACGCGCAGACGGGGGATCGCTACGACTTTTTGAACAATGACGCGGTTCTCCGCGACGACGTCGGATGCCTTACCTGCCACGCAGGGTTCGGTTCGTTCGCGTCGGTCGCGCTATCGGACACCGCGGCCTACCACCTCTCCATGGGAGGGACCGTGGAGAAGAACGGCGCCGCCTGGACCATCTCCTCCGGCGACCAGGCGACCGCGGTTGCCAACGTGGCCTCGAGCGTCACCGCTCACATGGTGGCCAAGTCGGGCTGCACGGCCCCGTTCGATCCGACCGGCACGAACGGCCCGCCGGCGGGGCGGTGCTCGTCCTGCCACATGGCCAAGACGACCTTCACCGGCTCGTACTTCTCCGGTCTCGACAGCAGCGGTAAGATGGCCAACGTCATCGGCGATGTCTCTGCCCACACCTTCGTCGTCGCCACCCCGGACTTGAGCCAGGCGACGGTCGCCGCGGCTACGAGCTGGGACGGCGTCATGCCGAACGCCTGCGGCGCGTGCCACGCGGAAGACCGCTTCGGGCTCTAAGACCGAGGAACGTTTAACCTGGACCCGCCTCGAACCGACGGGGCACTGGGGAAGCCTCGACCGGCTGCCCCTTTCCTCGTTCCTTCGCAGCGCGGGCCCCACCACGGCAGGCCCTCCCCGGCGGCGCGGAGCCGCCTGGCCAAAGACCCCGAGGGACAGCGGTCCCGGGGACGGTGCCGATCCATCGCGCCCTGGGACGAGAGGCGGCGGCGCAGCCGCGCCCCCTACCCGCCGCCCTGGACAGGCTCCGGCTCTGGCACCGCGGCCGGACGAAGCCGCGGCGCCGGCTCGCTGTCGGCGGGCGGGGCGCGATCCGCAGCGGCGGGTGATCCTTCGGCGGGAGCAACCGGTGCAGCCTCCTCCTCGGCCGGCTTGGGAGCCGGAGGGGGCGGGGGCGTCGTACGCCGCGTACTTCCCGCCGCGTTGCCGCCTCCTTCCGCCGCCGCTTCCCCGGCCGGGGAAGCAGGCTTGCGGGGCCCGGCCGCGGGCTTCTCCGCCTTGGCGGCGGGCGGAGGGGTCGCGGTGGGCGCCGCCGCCGCCGGCGGAGCGGGAGCCGGTGGGGGTGGCCGGGTGAGGGTCTCTCGAAGCGCGAGCCCCCCCTCGTGGTTCGGGTTCGACTTGAGGAGCGCCTCGGCCGTGGCAAGCGCTTCGGCGCGCCGACCGGAGAGGAACTGTCCCCGCGCCAGAAGGTACCGAGCTCGGATCACGTCCGGGCGCCGGGCCACGAGGAGAGCCAACGAGCCGATGGCCCGCTCGCGGGACGTTCGGTCGCCCGAACGGATCTCGGCGGAGCACTCGGCCGCCTCGACGAGCGGGTCGTTCGGCAGCTGCCCGCGAGCGGCGGTGGCGACCCTCTTCACCTGGACGCGGTCCTGCCCCAAGGCCGCGGCGACCGTCCGGGCGCGCGCCACCTCGGCGGGGGCGAGGTCGCCCCGCTCGAGCTCCTCGAGCGCGGCCGTGCCGCGCTCGGCATGGGCCTTTCCCCGCTCGTGCAGCTCAGCCCCGCGCGCTCCGCCGACGTCCTCGGCCTGCTCGTAGAGCGCGCCGGCGAGAAGGAGCTCCACCAGCGCGAGGTCGGCCCGCGCCGCGTGGAGGCGCGGGACCGTCCGGAGGACTCCGTCGAGCCGCGCCCGCGCCTGCTCCAGGCTCGACAGGTCGTCGCGAAGAGCGAGCTCGATCGCGCTGGCGTGCGCTTCCCGGGTCCGGGGGTCGATCTTGCTCCCCCGGAGGAGGAAGGCGGCGGCGCCCGCCGCCACCAAGAGGCCGAAGAGGGTCGGCGCCAGCCAGCGCCACCGGTAGCTCCAGCGGAGCCGGTTCTCGAATGCGCCGATGGTATCCCGGCGAATGAGGGGCGGCCGCGAGACCGAGGGCTTTGAGATCGGTGGCCGGTAGACGGGCGGCCCCTGGGGCCGGGCGGGGGCGGTCCGGCTGGGCGAGCGCACCGAGGGGGGCGAAACCCCCGGGACGGACGGCGGGAGCGGACCGTTTCCCGGTTCTTCCTCCCGCTCGGCCGAGCGGGTCGACGAGCCCGGAGAAGCGGGCTCGCCCACCGGCGAGGCCTTCGAGGCTTCTCCCGGGCGCGGCCGCACCACCGTGAACACGTGCTGGCAGCGGGTACACTGGACGGGGGACCCCTCGGGCGCGAGCAGGCTCTCGTCCAGCTCGTAGAGCGTGGAGCACCGTTCGCAACGGACGATCAACGCCCAGCCCTCCGTCCCCGCCTTCCGAAGCGTACCGCAGGGCGAGGCGCGCCGCTATCGCGCGCCCTTCCCGAACAGTCCCCCTCCCCTGGGAGAGCCTCACCGGCCCGATCCGTTCACCTCGAGCGGATGGACCGTCCCGCCGCGCCCCGGCGACTCCTCCGCTCCACCGGGCCCGAGCAAGCCCTCGCCGCCCCCGGGGCGGGGTGAGCCGGCCTCGGGCGACGAGGGCACGGGCTTTGGCCCGCTCTCCCCCCTTCAGCGCCCCAACGCTCGGGGGGAAAAGGGAACGTGGCCCCGGGTACGAGGCGCCCGGATCCGAGCTCTCGGGTGCGCGGGGAGCGCGAACGCGCGGGGCGAAGCGCCCTCAGCCTCTCGTTTTGGGGACGGGACCCCAGGGCCCGGGATCAGCCCTTGTCGAGTCCGAAGGCGGAGTGCAGCTCGCGGACGGCGAGTTCCACGAACTTGGCCGCGATGACGATGGAGACCTTGATCTCGGAGGTGGAGATCATCTCGATGTTGATCCCCGCCCCGGCGAGCACGTCGAACGCCTTGGCGGCGACCCCGGCATGGTTTCGCATCCCGACTCCCACGATCGAGACCTTCGCGATCTGGTCGTCCGTTTCGACGGTCCGCGCTCCCAGTTCCGTCGAAACGCCCCGGATGATCTCGAGCGCCCGGGGGAGGTCGGTCTTGCCGACGGTGAAGCTCATGTCGGCGTACCCCCCCTGGCCGACGTTCTGGATGATGAGGTCAACCACGATGTTGGCGTCGGCGAGCGGCTTGAAGAGGCGGGCGGCCACCCCGGGCTTGTCCGTCACCCCTCGCACGGAAACCTTGGCCTCGTTTCTGTCATATGCGATGCCGCTGACGACCACGTGCTCCATGCTCGGGTCCTCCGGGCACACCAGCGTGCCGGGATCCTGGGTGAAGGAGGACTTCACCCAGAGAGGAACGTTGTACTTCATCGCGAACTCGACGGACCGGATCTGCAGCACCTTGGCGCCGGCGCCGGCGAGCTCGAGCATCTCCTCGTAGCTGATTCGCTCCAGCTTGCGGGCCTGGGGGACGACGTTCGGGTCGGTGGTGTAGACCCCGTCCACGTCGGTGTAGATCTCGCAGGCGTCCGCCTCGATGGCGGCCGCCACCGCCACCGCGGTCGTATCCGATCCGCCCCGGCCCAGGGTGGTGATGTTCCCTTCTTCGTCCTCGCCCTGGAAGCCCGCCACCACCGCGATCTCCCCCCGCTCCAGGGCCTGGCGCAGCTTCCCCGAGTCGATGGATCGGATCCGTGCCTTGGAGAAGGCGCTATCGGTCAGGATCCGGACCTGGGGGCCGGTGAAGCTCCGCGCCTTCCCCCCATGCCCCTGGATCGCCAGCGCCGTGAGGCCGATGGTCACCTGTTCTCCGGTGGCGGCCACCACGTCCTGTTCCCGCTCGTCCGGGCGCTCGGTGACCGCCTGGGTGAGCTTGAGGAGGCGGTTCGTCTCCCCCGACATGGCCGAGACCACCACCACCACGTCATTCCCCGCGCGTTGGGTGGCGAGGGCGCGCCGGGCGACGTTCTTGATTCGCTCCACGTCGCCGACGCTGGTGCCGCCGTACTTCTGCACGATGAGGGCCACGGGCCGGGCCTCCGGGGGGCTTCGAGCGAGAGCGGCCGATCCTAGGGAGGCACCGGGTGGGCTGTCAACGCAACAGCGAGGCGGACCGCCTTGCGCAGCCCGACGAAGGGCACGAGCCCCGCCGCCTCCTCGGGGGCGAACCACCCGTGCTCGCAGTGCTCATGGGAGAGACGGGGCGGGGCCGCCTGGGCCAGCACCGCCCCGAAGGCGAATTCCTCCGCCACGACCAGCGCTCCCTCCCGAACCCTATTCACGCCTGGTGATAGAGCGAAGCTGTGCTGATACTCGAGCGACCGGACCGGCACCGCAAACCCTGTCTCCTCCCGGAGCTCGCGCTCGGCACAGGAGAGCGGGGACTCGCCCGCCTCGATCCGGCCCGTGACCGGCTGCCAGAATCCCCCGCGGTCCGGGACGCGCTTCAGGAGCAGGACGCGGCCGTCCGGCGCCACCGGCACCACGGAGACCGTCCTGAGGTCGAGCGTTCCCCGCGAGGGTTCCCGCCCCAGGACTTCGCCGAGGTGCCTCGCGAGCTGGGCCTCCACCTCCCCGGTGGGCGGCACGGCACGCCCCAGCGCCAGAAGCTCCGCCTCCAGGGAGGTGACCCCCAGGTCGGGCTCGGCGATCCCGCAGGGGACGATGGCCTTGAAGTGGCCCATCTCCGGCCGCACGTTGAAGGCAAGACCGTGGGAGCTCACCCAGCGCGAGAGGTGAACCCCGACGGCGCCGATCTTCCGCCCAGAGATCCAGCAGCCGCGGTGCTCCCGGTGCCGGCCGGCGGCGAGACCGTGGTCCGCGCAGGTGCGGATCATCGCCTCCTCCAGCGCGCCCACGTACCGGCGCACGTCGGGCCGGTCGGCGAGGTCGACCACCGGGTAGCCGACCACCTGCCCGGGACCATGGTAGGTGACGTCGCCCCCCCGATCCGTCTCGTGCACCTCGAGGCCCCGGCTCTCGAGCCAGGCCTGAGACGCGAGGACGTTCCGTCGGTCCGCGCTTCGGCCCAGGGTCAAGAGCGGAGGGTGCTCGAGCAGGAAGAGGAAGTCGGTCGCGGGAGGCGCGCCGGCGCGGACCGCCCCGGCGGCGAGCCGCATGAGCGACAGACCGTCCTCGTACTCGACCCGGCCGAGCCGGTAGGTCCGGAGCGTGCGCACGGGCGCCGAACCGGGCTAGGCGCTCGCGGGCGCGCCCGCGCCCGCGCGGCGGGGCCGCTCCGCGCGGTTGAGCGCGTGGATCGCCTCCCCCAGCGCCGCCTTGCAGGCTTCCATGAATGCCTCGGGCAGGGTGGGATGGGCGTGAATGGTGAGGGCCACGTCCTCGAGGTAGGCGCCCATCTCCAGGGCCAGGGCCGCCTCCGCCACGAGGTCGGAGGCCTCGGGGCCACAGAGGGTGGCCCCCAAGAGCAGCTTCGTGGACCGGTCGCCTACCACCTTCACGAACCCTTCCCCGTGGGCGATGGCCACCGCCCGTCCCAGCGCCCCGAAGCTGAACTTGCCCACTATGGGATCGTGCCCCGCCTTGCGGGCCTCCTCCTCCGAGAGGCCCACCACCGCGATTTCGGGGTCGGTGAAGATCCCGGAGGGAAGCGCCACCCAGTCGCGGACCGACTTCTTGCCCGCGATGGCCTCGGCGGCGATCTCTCCCTCCTTGGAGGCCTTGTGGGCGAGCAGGGGCGGCCCGGCGATGTCCCCGATGGCGTAGATGGACGGGGCGCTCGTCCGGTACGAGGGGTTCACCTCGATGAAGCCCCGGGGGGTGAGCTTCACGCCGAGCGGCTCGAGCCCCAGCCCCTCCACCGAGGGGCGGAACCCGACCGCCACGAGGATCCGGTCGCAGGGGATCTCGAGGGGCTTGCCCTCCACCTCGGCCTTGACCAAGAGCTCCTCGCCCCGCGCCTCGTAGCCCAGCGCCTTGGCGTTCACGTGGACTTTGGTCCCTCGCTCCTTCAGGCTCCGGAGGACGAGGCGAACCGCCTCGGGGTCGATCCCGGTCAGCACCTGGGGCAGGGCCTCGAGGAAGGTCACGTCGCTGCCCAGCTTGGCGTAAACCGTGCCGAGCTCCATCCCGATGATCCCGCCCCCGATGCAGACGAGCCTCTTCGGGATCTCCGGGAGGTCGACCGCCTCGCGGGCGCTCCAGACCTGCTTCCCGTCCATGGGGAAGCCGGGGATCTCGATGGGGCGGGCCCCGGTGGCGACGATGAATGCGGGGGCCTCGAGCCGGGTCTTCTCCCCCGCCCCCTCCACCTCGAGGGCTTGGGCGGAGACGAACCGAGCGGTGCCCCGGATGACCTCCACCCCGTTCCCCTTCTCGAGGAACCCCACCCCACCCACCATCTTCTGCACCACGGCATCCTTGAACTCGCGGAGTTTGTTCACGTCGACCCGCGCCGGCTCGACCAGGATCCCGCGCGCGCCCGCCTTGCGGATGTCGTCGACCAGGTTGGCCGCGGCGATGAGCGCCTTCGATGGGATGCACCCCCAGTTCACACAGACGCCGCCCAGCTCTTCCCGGTCCACCAGGGCCGTCTTCTTCCCGAGCTGCGCCAGCCGGATGGCGGCGACGTAACCGCCCGGGCCGGCCCCGATCACGACGGCGTCGAAGGTCTTGGTGGCCATGGCTCTTCCGCTCCCTCTCGGGTGGGCGAGGTATAACCGGGCGAGGCACCCTGCGCCGCCTCGCGCCGCGGACTCTAGCCGCCGGGCCGGGAACGGACAATGGCGGAGTGAGTCCCCCGGTCCTCAGGAACGCCTGCTCGGCTTTCGCCGGCGGGCTCTCTCCGCCTCCTTGAGGATCCGGGGAGTGCGGGGGGCGATCCCCGTCAGCCGTTCGACCACCGCGGCGGCCGCCGCCAGGCCGAACGCCCCGGTCACGAACGCGGCGCTCCCGAACACCTTGGGCGATCGGTGGCGCGCGCCTCCCCGGCGGACGACCCCGGGGATGCCGAGCTCGTCGCCGGGCAGGCCTACGCTCTCCCGCGGCTCCTCGACCGACCAGACCGCCTTCACCCCCGTGGGAGAGGTGGCGGCGATGCCGTGCCGCCGCCGAAGGTACTTCCGGACGTCCTTGGCCAGCTGATCGGTGTGCGTCTCGCACAGGTCCGTGACCTGGATGGCCGTCGGGTCGAGGCGCCGGGCGGCGCCGAGCGCCGTCACGAGGAACAGGCCCCGCTCCCGGCAGCACGAGATGGCCCGTAGCTTCGCGACCACCGTGTCCATGGCGTCCACCACCGCCGAGACCCCCTGGGTGAAGAGGTGCTCCTCGTTCCCTTCTCCGAAGAACTCGGGGATCGCGTCGACGCGGATGAGCGGGTTCACGAGCCGCAGGCGCTCGGCCATCGCCTCGGCCTTGTTGGCCCCCTCGGCCCCACGAAGGGCGTGCAGCTGGCGGTTGGCATTGCTCGCCTCGACCCGCTCGCCGTCCACGAGGGTGAGCCTCCCCACCCCGCTCCGCGCCAATGCCTCGGCCGCGAACGTGCCCACCCCACCCAGGCCGAGCACCACGACGTGGGCCCGGGAAAGCCGCTCCATGGCCGCTTCCCCGAGGAGCCGGGCGGTGCGATCGAGCTGGGGCAGGACCATGGTTCACCGAAGCCGGAACAGGGCTCGAGCGTTCGCGGTGGTGAGCGAGTCGACCTCGCTTGCCGGAATCCCCAGGGCGGCAGAAAGCCCGGCGGCGATGTCGGGCAGGAAGGCCGGCTCGTTCCGGCCGCGGTGCGGCCTGGGCGTCTGGTCGGGCGCGTCGGTCTCGAGCACGATCCGGTCCCTGGGGACCGCTCGGGCGGCGGCCTTGGGCCGACGGGCGCGCTCGTAGGTGAGAGGGCCGGCGAAGGAGAAGAAGAGCCCGAGATCTGCATAGGCCCGGACCTCTTCCACGCTCCCAGAGTAGCTGTGGAGGACTCCCCCGAACTCGGGCGGCGCCTGGGAGAGGACCTTGAGCAGCCGAGCGTGCGCCCCGAGGCAGTGCAGGAGAGCCGGCAGCCGGTGCTTGCGGGCAAGGGCGAGGTGCCCGCGGAGCACGGCCACCTGGCGATCCATGGGAGCCGAATAGGGCCCGGGCCCGGTTCTCTCCGTGGGGGCGTCGAGGCCGCACTCCCCCACCCCCACCGCACCGCCGCGAGAGAGCGCCTGGTCCAGGGCGGCCAGCCGCCTCTCGTCGCCTCCCGGGTCGAGCGCGGGGAGGAGCTGGGGGTGGATGCCGAGCCCGAAGTGCGCCCCGGGTGTGCTCCCTGCCCAGGCGGCGAGGCCGCCCCAGCCGTTGGGACCGACAGCCGGGACGACGAGGTCGGAGACGCCCGCGGCCCGGGCCCGGAGGAGAACGGCGTCCCGATCCGGATCGAACTCGGCCTTGTCGAGGTGGCAGTGGGTGTCGATCATCCGGGGGTTTCGCCCGGGATCTACACCATCTGCATGAACAGGAGGCCCGGATCCTCGAGGTACTTCACCACCTGGTAGGTGAAGGAGGCGATCATCTGCCCGTCCACCACGCGGTGATCACCGGTCATGGAGATGTGCATCACGTCCCGGACCACGATCTGCCCCTCCCGGACGACCGGCGTGGGCCGGATCCGGTGCACCCCCATGATCCCGACCTCGGGGTAGTTGAGAACGGGCGTCCCGAAGAGCCCGCCCAGCCCCCCCAGGCTGGTGATGGTGAAGGTCGAGTTGCCCAGGTCCTCGGGCCGGGAGCGGCCGGCCTTGGCGTCGCGGGCCACCCGGCCGATCTCCCGGGCGACGTCGAGGAGCGATAGGCGGTCGGCGCGGCGCACCACCGGGACCATGAGCCCCTCGGAGGTGGCCGAGGCGATCCCGATGTCGTACCGGTGCTTCACCACGAGTTCGTTCCGCTCCTCGTCCAGGCTAGCGTTGAGCTCGGGGAACCGCTTCAGGGCCGCCACCGCGGCCTTGACGATGAAGGCGAGATAGGTGACCCGCACCCCCTCGGCGCGGGCGGCGTCGGCCATGCGGTGCTTCACCCGGACGAGCTCGCTCACGTCCGCTTGCTCCACGAAGGTGAAGTGCGCGGCGGTGCGCTTGGCCCGGGCCATGTTCTCGGCGATCCGCTTGCGGAGCCCGCGCAAAGGGATTCGCTCCTCCTCGCCCGGCCGCCCGCCCTCAGGCGCGATCCGGGCGTCGCTCGGGGCCGGGAGCGAAAGAGCGCTGGCCTGACCGTTCTCCCCCTTTCTCCCGCCCCCGGCGCTCCCTTCGGCGGCAGCCAGGTCCTCCTTCGTGACCCGGCCTCCCCGCCCCGAGCCGCGCACCCCCAGGAGATCGACCCCCAGGGTACGCGCCATGGCGCGCACCGCGGGGGTGGCGAGCGCCTTGCTATTGGGCGACACAGCGACCGCTTGCGGGCGGCTCGGGACGGTCGCCGGCGCCTCCAGGTCGGACGCGCCCGCGCCCGCGTGCTCGTCCACCTCGAGCTCGACCAGGGGCGCGTGTACCTGGGCCACCTCGCCGACCGCTCGGCACAGGCGCAGGACCCGCCCCCGGCGCGGCGAGGGGATGGTCACCGTCGCCTTGTCCGTCATGACCTCGACAAGCGGCTGGTCCTCGACCACGCCGTCCCCGGGCGCGATGAACCAGCGCTGGACCTCGGCCTCGACCACCCCCTCACCGATGTCCGGCAAAGTCAGCCTGAAGAGCATTTGGGCTCCGGCATCCTAGTAGGCGATCACCTCGCGCACGGCGCGCAGGATGCGGGGGGCGCGGGGCAGGTACTCGTTCTCGAGCGCATAGGGAAACGGGGTGTCGAAGCCGGTGACCCGGGCCACCGGAGCCTCGAGGTGGAGGAAGCACCGCTCCTGGATGAGCGCGCTCAGCTCCGCCCCCAAACCGCAGGTCCGGGGCGCCTCGTGAACGATCACCGCTCGCCCGGTCTTGGAGACGGAGGCCACCACCGCGTCCACATCCAGGGGCTGCAGGGAACGCAGGTCGAGCACCTCGCAGTCGATCCCCTCCGCTTCGGCCTCTCGCGCCGCTTGGTCGGCCTCGTGCCACATCGCCCCCCAGGCGAGGAGCGTCACCTGGGTCCCGGGGCGCGTGACTCGCGCCTTCCCCAAGGGCTCGAGGTAGTCCCCCTCGGGCACCTCGCCGCGCGCCGCGCGGTACACGCGCTTGGGTTCGAGAAACAGCACTGGATCCGGATCCCGAAGGGACGCGAGAAGCAGCCCCTTGGCATCGTGAGGGGTGGCGGGGACCACCACCTTGAGGCCGGCGGTGTGGATGAAGTGCGCCTCGGGGGACTGGGAGTGGTAATGGCCGCCCTTGATGCCGCCGCCGTACGGGGAACGCACCACCACGGGGCAGGCGTACTGTCCGCCGGTCCGGTAGCGGTACTTGGCCGCCTCGCTCACCAGCTGGTCCATGGCCGGGAAGATGAAATCCGCGAACTGGATCTCGGGAACGGGGCGCAAGCCGTAGAGGGCCATCCCGATGGCGGTGCCGATGATCCCGCCCTCGGCCAGGGGCGTGTCGATGACGCGATCCCCGCCGAACTCCTCGTGGAGCCCCTGGGTCGCGCGGAAGACGCCCCCGAACCGGCCCACGTCCTCACCCAACACCACCACGTCCGGGTTGCGGCGCATCTCCAGCCGCAGGGCGTCGTTCACCGCCTGGATCACGTTCATCACCGCCATGGCGTTCCTCAGGCGTCGGCATGCCGCGGATCGGAGACCCGCGGATCGGAGGCCACCGCCGCTTCCAGCTCTTCGAGCTGCTCGCGCTGCTGGAGCAGCGGCTCCGCGTAGACATCGTCGAAGAGCGAGGCCAGGCTCGGCCGAGGGGGGCGGGACTCCGCGTCGCGCAGGGCGGAGAGGAGTTCTTCCCGGATCTCGTCGCGCAGGCGGGCGTCGGCGGCCTCGTCGAGCGCCCCGCGGCGCAGGAGGTACTTGCGGATGCGCTGCAAAGGATCGCGGCGCCTCCAGGGCTCGAGCAGGCTCTCCGGTCGGTAGGCGCGAGGGTCGTCGGAGGTGGAGTGGCCCTCCATGCGGTAGGTGACGCACTCGAGGAGGGTCGGCCCTTCCCCCGCCGCGGCCCGAGCCCGAGCCCGCCTCGTGGCCCCATGGACGGCGACGAGATCGTTTCCGTCCACCCGCTCCGCCCGCGTCCCGTACGCGTGCGCCTTCTGCGCGACGGTCTCCGTCGCCATCTGCCGCTCGCGCGGTACGCTGATGGCCCAGCCGTTGTTCCGGCACAGAAAGACCACCGGCACCCGGTGGACGGCTGCGAAATTGAGGCCGGTGTGGAAGTCGTGCGCGCTCGTGGCCCCCTCCCCGAAGTAGACGAGCGAGACCATGTCGTCCCCTCTGAGCCGAGCGGCCCAGGCGGCCCCCACCGCTTGAGGCAGCTGGGTGGCGATGGGGGAGCTGATCGACAAGAACCGCCCCGGCCTCCAGGCCTCGTGGCAGGGCATCTGCCGGCCCTTGAGGATGTCGTCCGCGTTTCCGAACAGCCCGCAGAGGAACGAGGTGAGCGGCAGTCCCCGCATGAGCGCCGCCGCGTGCTCCCGGTAGCTGGGGAAGATCCAGTCTCCTTCCTCCATCCCGGCGGCGCTGCCCACCACCGTCGCCTCCTCGCCGACGGCGCCGACGTAGAACCCGATCCTTCCCTGGCGCTGGAGCGTGACCATGCGCTCGTCGAGAGCTCGGCTGAGCACCATCCAGCGGTAGAGCACCCGAACCGCCTCGTCGGTGAGGTGCACCTGGGCGGGGTCTGCCGACCCCTCCTCGTCCACGACGCACCCGAGCGGAAACTCGCGGAGGAAGCGGGTTCGCCCGGGTTCCGGCTCCTCCTCGACCTCCCGAAGCAATAGCCCCGGATCTGGCTCGCGCCTCATCCCGCCTCCGTCCCGCGAGGGTCCTGGCCCCTCCGCCGGCTCACTGCGGGGGAGGTCCTCGCCGCGCACCCTGCTCTCCCGCCCGTGCATCAGGGGCGCCTCGACTCGATCTCGCCACGAAGGAACAGCTCGCCAGCCCGGTACGACGACCGGACCAAGGGACCGGCCGCCACGTAGCGGAAGCCGAGGGCGAGCCCCTGCTCCCGATAGGCCGCGAAGCGCTCCGGAGAGATCCACTCCTGCACGGGCAGGTGCCAGGCGCTCGGCCGCAAGTACTGGCCCAGCGTCAGGATCTCCACGGAAAGAGCGCGCAGATCCCCCATCGTCTCGAGTACCTCGGTCTCGGACTCGCCGAGCCCCATCATGATCGAGGACTTCGTGACCACGCCGGGGAACTCGCGATGCATGCGGGCGAGGACCTCGAGCGTCTGGTCGTAGCCGGCGCGCGCGTCGCGGACCACCGGGGTGAGGCGGCGTACCGTCTCGATGTTGTTCGCGAAGACGTCCGGGGAGGCCCTCCCCACGGTCCGCACGGCCTCGGGGTCGCCCCTGAAGTCCGGGGTGAGGACCTCGACGAGGAGCCCGGGGATCTCCTTGAGCAGCCGGATGGCCTCGGCGAAGTGGCCGGCCCCGCCATCGGGGAGATCGTCGCGGTCGACGCTCGTCACGACGATGTAATCGAGTTCGAGCTTTGCGATCGCCTCCGCGAGGTGGCGCGGCTCGTCGGGGTCGAGCGGCGGCGGACGGCTGGCGGTCTTCACGTTGCAGAACCTGCACCCTCGGGTGCAGACGTCGCCCATGAGCATGACGGTGGCGGTACCGCCACCCCAGCACTCCCCCACGTTCGGGCAGTGCGCCTCGGCGCAGACGGTGTGCAGCCTTAGCCCCTCCAGCGTCTCCCGCACGTGCTGGTAGCGCGGACCCCCCGGGAGGTCCACCCGGAGCCACCCGGGCTTCTTGGCACGGATCGGGATCCCGTGCTCCTTCATCGACGCCGCGACCTCTCGCGGCGAAGTGGGCTCCTCCGCGGAAAGGACCGGCAATCTCGTTCTCGAGGTGTCGGACACGGCTACCCCGGGCCATGTAGCGGGACGCCCCGGCCCGGTCAAGGCGCCGAGCGCCAAAACAGATTCTCCTCCTCCCTGATCATGGTGGCGATTAGCCGCATGGTATAGTCCCGGCGTCGCTGCCCGGTGGGGCGTCTCCTGCCCCACCTCCGAGCCATGCCCGACACGTCGTCCCTTGAGGCAACGCGAATTTTGGTCGTCGACGACGATCTCTCGGTGCGAAGCGTCATGCAGGCTCTCTTCCTCGAAGAGGGGTATGCCTGCTGCGCCGTCGACGGGGCTGAGGCCGCTCTCGACGCGATGCGTCTCACCGCGTACCCCCTGGTCGTCTGCGACGTGCGCATGCCCGTTCACGACGGGTTCTGGCTGCTAGAGCAGATGCGCGAGCACAAGTCCGATGCGGCCGTGATCATGCTCACCGGATTCGGCGACACCGAAGCCGCGGTGCAATGCCTCCGAAATGGGGCCGCGGACTACCTCATCAAGCCGCCGAAGGCGAACGAGATCATGCGGGCGGTCGAGCGGGCGCTCGGGCGCCGGCGGCTCGACCTCGCTCGCCAGCGCTATCGCCGCAGCCTCGAGAACCGGGTCCAGGAGAAGACGGCCGAGCTCTCCCGCGCGCTCGAGCATCTCCAGTCCACCTACTCGCAGACGCTTTGGACCCTGGTCGCCGCGCTGGACGCGCGCGAGCACGAGACCGGCGATCACTCCCAGAGAGTGGCGCGTTACACCCTCTCCATCGCGCGCCGCCTCGGGGTGGCGGAGTCCGAGTTCCCCGACCTCGAACGCGGGGCGCTCCTGCACGACATCGGCAAGATCGGCGTTCCCGACGCCATCCTCCTCAAGCTCGGTCCGCTCTCCCAGGATGACTGGACGGTGATGCGGCGCCACCCCCAGATCGGGTTCAACATCCTCCGGAGCGTCGATTTTCTGGCGGGCCCCGCGGAGATGGTGCTCTCCCACCAGGAGCGGTTCGACGGGACCGGCTACCCGCGCGGCCTGGCCGGAGGCGAGATCCCGCTCTCGGCCAGGATCTTCGCCCTGGCCGATACCTACGACTCGATGACCACGAACCGCCCCTACCGGAGCGCCGTGTCGCCCGAGATCGCTCGGGCCGAGATCGAACGCAACGTCGGGACGCAGTTCGACCCCGCCTGCGCGGCGGCCTTTCTCTCCATCTCCGGCGAGGAGCTGGCGGAGATGGCGCGGGCCCGCGAGCTCCCGGCGATCTGACCTTCGGCTAGGCCGCCTCCGCTCGGGGCCGCACGTTCGCGCGCACCCAGTCGACGGCCGCTTGGGTCGACGTCCCCGGGAGGAACACTTCGGCCACTCCCAGCTCCTTCAGCCTCGATACGTCCTCGCGGGGAATGATCCCGCCACCGAATACCACGACGTCCGAAGCGCCGCGGGCACGCAGTCCATCCAGCACGGCCGGAAAGATGGTCATGTGAGCCCCCGAGAGGATCGAGAGCCCGACCGCATCGACATCCTCCTGAACGGCGGCGGCGACGATCATCTCCGGAGTCTGGTGCAGGCCGGTGTAGACGACCTCGAATCCGGCGTCGCGGAGCGCGCGCGCCACGACCTTCGCGCCGCGGTCGTGACCGTCGAGACCGGGCTTCGCCAGGAGGATGCGCAGGCGGTTTCTCTCGATGGGGCTCATGGTCGCTCCAGCACGGCAATGAGGTCCGGAGCCTTCGGCCCCTCCACCCCGGTCGTGCTCGTCACCGCAAGGACCCGCAGCCCCGCGCTCTGGGCCAGGGGACCCCATTCGTCGGGCCGGTAATACCGGAGCACTGCCGTTCCCGCCAGCGCCTCCCCGCCCGGCCGAACCAGCCTTCGGCGAGCGCGCTCCACCCCCGAGGAGGGGTCGAAGGTCGCCACCTCCTCCACCACGGAACCGTCCGCGAGCGTGCGGCGCGCGGTCGCGACGGGGTCCTGGGCGAGTCGCAGCGGGTTCGCGTGCTCTACGAGCGCACGGCCGCCGCGACGGAGCACGCGGGCGAGTTCGACGAGGGCCGCGACGTTTCCCGGCTCGTCGTACATGAAGAGCGAGGCGTACCAGCTGTAGACGGCGTCGAAGGTGCCGTCCGGGAAAGGGAGCGCGCGCACGTCGGCCCGAGCAAGCCGCGGATGGGGGCCTCCGCCACGGGCGGCAGCCGCACGCCTGAGGTAGTCGGCGGTCCGGTCGATCCCGACGAGGAGCCGCACTCGCCAGGCGAGAGGCCTCGCGTGCCGACCGTGGCCGCAGGCGAGATCCAGCACCCGCTGGCCCACCGAGAGGCCGAGGAGATCCTCGATGGCCGCCGCCTCGATTCGGGAGAGCCTGGAGTCGAGGAGATCCTGAACCGACTCGAGGTAGAGGTCCCAATACGAGCCCTCGGTCAGCGAGGGAGGAGATCCGGCGGGTTCTGCGGTCCCCTTCGAAGCCATCGAGCCGGAATTCTAGTCCGAGGGCGGATTCGGGTCCTGACTCAAGGACCCTCCCCGCGCCCGATCGCCGAGCGATCCGCCCGTTGCGGGGGGGAGCGGAGCCGCTCCGTGGGCCTCGAGGTAGCGGAGGCACTCCGGACACGTCACGCGCTCCGGGAGGATGACCGCGACAGGCTCCGCGTCCGAGGGTGCAAGGCAGGCCGGCTGATTGTTCATGACGCGGAGAAAGTGCACCGGATGCCGGACGTTGGGCATCGTGCCGCACACAGAGTAGAGTGCGCGCACCACCCCCGCGGGCGAGGTGGGCTTCAGGAGCGTTCGGTCAACGGCCCCTCTTAGGTGGGCGAGAGCGAGCCAGTCGCCCGAGAGGGCCAGGATGGGCACGCCGGCGTAAGTGGAGTCTGCCCGTAACCGTTCGAGCAACATCTCGCCCCGCTCCCCGTTGAGGTGCAGGTCGAGGATGACGGCCGCGGGTCGAAACCCGCTCCTGAGCGCCTCCTCTGCCTCCGCGAGCGAGGTCGCCCGCTGCGTGTGGCTCACGCCCTCGAGCTTGAGGAGGTCGGCGAGCGTATTCAGCAAGTCGAGGTCGTCCTCAACGATGAGTACGTGGTCGCAGGGGGGACGTTGAACGGGCATAGGCCGACCTGGTTACTGGATGCCCGCCGCGGGCTCCGGTTTCGGGGACGGCGATGGGTATGCACTCCCGGTGGGGTGGACCAGGACCGGATTGGGGGCGCATCGTGGTCGAGTTCGCCGAGGAGGGCGTCGGCCCAGGGGCCCGGTCAGAACTTCCCGTCCTCCCGGTATGCCCCGTGCACCTTTCGAAACACGTCGGAGATCTCCCCGAGCGAGGCGTACGCTCTCACGGCGTCGAGGAGCGCGGGCATCACGTTTCGGCCCTCGCGAGCGGCCCGTTCCACGCCGGTGAGCGCCGCGTCCGTGGCTCTAGCGTCGCGGGCCCGGCGCACGGCCCATAGCCGCTCCACCTGGGCGCGGGCCACCGCCTCGTCGATCCGAAGGGTGGGGATCTCCCCCTCCGCCTCCGTCCTGAACGCGTTAACCCCGACCACGAGCCGTTCTCCCGATTCCACCTCTCGCTGGTGCCGGTAAGCGCTCTCCGCGATCTCCCGCTGCGGGTAGCCCTGCTCCACCGCGCGCAGCATCCCGCCGAGCTCGTCGATGCGGGCCAGCTGCTCGAAGGCCCGGCGCTCCATCTCTGAGGTCAGGTACTCCAGGTAGTAGCTGCCCGCGAGCGGGTCCACTACCCGGTCCACCCCCGACTCGTGAGCGATGATCTGCTGAGTGCGGAGCGCAAGCGTGACCGCCTCCTCGGTGGGGAGGGCGTAAGTCTCGTCGAGCGAGTTGGTGTGGAGGGATTGGGTCCCGCCCAGCACCGCGGCCAGCGCCTGGAGGGTGGTGCGCACCACGTTGTTCTGCGGCTGCTGCGCGGTGAGCGTGACGCCCGAGGTCTGGGCGTGGGTGCGCAAGAGGAGCGACTCGGGGCGTCGGGCACGGAAACGCTCCCTCATGAGGCGCGCCCACATCCGCCGGGCAGCGCGGAGCTTCGCCACCTCCTCGAAGAGATCGTTCCCCACGTCCCAGAAGAACGAGAGGCGGGGGGCGAACTCGTCCACCGAAAGACCCCTCGCCACGCAGTGCTCGACATACGCCACCCCGTCCGCCAGGGTAAAGGCCAACTCCTGGACCGCGGTCGCTCCTGCCTCGCGGATGTGGTACCCGGAAATCGAGACCGGGTTGAATCGCGGCATCTCGCGGGCACAGAACTCGATCACGTCGCAGGTCATCCGTACCGCGGGCGCGGGCGGGACGATCCACTCCTTCTGGGCGGCGTACTCCTTCAGCATGTCGTTCTGGAGGGTACCCCCGAGACGCGACCGGTCGACGCCGGTTCGCTCCCCCGTCGCCACGTACATCGCGAGCGCGATGGGGGCGGTGGCGTTGATGGTCATCGAGGTGGTCACCTCCCCGAGGGGGATCCCGTCGAAGAGGGCCTCGAAGTCCTGGAGGGTCGACACCGCCACCCCTTCCTTCCCCACCTCGCCCAGGCTCATGGGGTGGTCGGCGTCGTAGCCCATGAGCGAGGGCATGTCGAAAGCCACCGACAGTCCGTGAACTCCCTGGGCGAGGAGCAGGCGAAAGCGGCGATTGGTGTCCTCGGGGGTGCCGAAACCGGCAAACTGCCTCATGGTCCAAAGGCGCCCGCGATACATGCTGGGCTGCGGGCCCCGCGTGAATGGGTACCGGCCGGGCAATCCCAGGTCTCGCCGAGGGTCGAGGGCCGCCACCGTGGCCGCATCGACGATATCGGGAATGGGGATCCCGGAGTCCGTTTCGAACTGCTCCCGGCGGCGGGGGAGCCTTCCCAGGGCCTCGGAGAGCTCTCCGCTCATCCAGGACTCTCGCTCGGCGAGGATCTTCACGATCTCCTCGCGGTCATAGAGCGGCGTGCCGCCAGGCACCGCCGCACCGGCGACGTCCCGCGGCGCCTCGCGGGGAGGATCTGCAGGGCTCGTGGGATCGGAGGGTTGGGGCACGCGCATGGAGACGCTCCGGGCTCTCACCAGTGTAACCGGTTGGACCGGGGCGAAACCGCTTGGGTGGGCCGACCCCCGCGGGTGTTCAGGGGTTGACCGGCTCGGGGTCGGCTCGTAGCGTGACGGGGAGGACCCGCGGCCCCTTGACCGTCGACTACCACGGCGCGCTCGACGAGTTCGTGTTCCGGGCGGTGAACACCGACGGCGGGCGCGCTCTCGACCTCGCATTCTTGACCCTCTCGGCCCGCTGGTTCGGGATGGCGGCCGGCGCCGCGGTGGTGGTCCTCATCGCGCTGCGAGGCGGGCGCCGCCGCCTCGCCCTCCTCCTCGCCTTCGCGCTGGCGGTGGCCCTGAGCGACTCGGTCGGAGCCCAAGTCCTGCGCCCGCTCTTCGATCGGATGCGTCCCTGCTTTGCCCTTCCGCCCGGAGGAGTGCGCTGGATCGGGGCCGCCAGCGACGTCGGCTCGCTCCCCAGCCTCCATTCCTCCAACGCCTTCGCCATGGCGAGCGTGGCCTGGGTCGCGAACCGCCGGGCGGGAGTCGCCGCGGCGGTGATCGCCGGCCTCGTGGCGATAAGCCGGGTCTACCTCGGTGTGCACTGGCCCACCGATGTCCTGGCGGGCATCGCCTGGGGACTCGCCTGCGCCTGGGTGGCGCTGGCCTTGGGACGCCGGATCGAGGCGAGAGCGGCGAGGCTCACCCGGAGCGAGGCCCGACCGCCAGCGGCGGGTCCGGAGCATGGGCCTAGTTCGTAGCGGGGGCCAACCGCCAGGCCTCGAAACGCCGGCGAACACCCTGTTCCGCCTTCTTGCCCCCGGTGCGGAGGGCCGCTCCGCCCCCATTGGCCCGAAGGTTCGGCCCCCCCCCCTTTACGAGAGTCGAGATCGGCC
The DNA here is from genome assembly GCA_035686075.1 of Anaeromyxobacter sp. Taxonomy (GTDB): domain Bacteria; phylum Myxococcota; class Myxococcia; order Myxococcales; family Anaeromyxobacteraceae; genus Anaeromyxobacter. Next base: position 227,678 of record DASRZU010000021.1, on the reverse strand, counting down.
CCGGCGCGGTCCGAGCCAGCGGTCGAGGGGCCTCCGAGAATGTCCGTCCGCCATCGTGGTCGCGTCGAGCCGCTTGGAGTCGCCGGGGTGTAGGCGGCGTCCCCGAAGGGCGGCCTGGCGGAGCCGGTTCTCGGCTTCCACCAGGCTGCACCGTCGAGGAGGTGCCTAGGCGAACGGAAGGGTCGGGGCCTCCTATGGGCTGTGGTGCCTGCCCTGAATGTTCGGGTGCTTCTTGGCCGCGCTCGCCTGTGCACCAGCCATTGTCTTCCCCATCCAAGCTCCGGCCAGCTCGTCTCTCCGGATGAGATGCCGGATGTCCTTGGCGATCCCGTTCGGCTCGAGAGAGGCCCGACGGTTCCGGGACCAACACGTCTCGTGGTGGGCCGTACAGACAGGCAGCTCCTTCCCGTAGGTAACGATTTCCATCTGGGTCGCGGGGACGCCACCATTCTTTAGATAGGACTCCACTGCCCGGGCCCGGCGTTTCCCCAGCCCGAGATTGTACTTGACCGAGCCGCGCTCGTCGCAATTGCCGGTGACGAGGAGGTGGGTATGGCTCACGTTCAGGCAACGGATGGCCCGATCCAGGACGAGGAGGTCGCTCGGGTGCAGATCCGCCTTGGCGAAGTCGAAGTGAACACGGGAGATGCCGCACTCGGCGAGGGCGGGGGTGATGTCGGTGCAGGTGGATTGGAGGCAGAGCTGGGAAGCGCTGCATTGGTTGTCACTGGAACACGCCTGGGGCTGAATCGTCTCGGCTGCGGGCGCCGGGGCCGGAGCTGGGGGTGGAACGGGCGTGGCCGGCATCGCGGCCGGGGCGGGGGAAGTCGGCTCCGCTTGGGCGATGGCGGGCTTCGCGTGAGAGCAAGAAGCTGCGAGGAGCCCAAAGGCGCCCAAGTTCACCGCAAGAAGAGCCACGTATCGCGTCATCTTCATGGAACCTCCTACCTGGAGGGTGCGGGCCTCCCCCAAGAGTCTCCATCCGCACCATTTCGAACGATCGCACGTTGGTTTGACTCCAAACCTTCTGCAACCATCGGGATGGGTCCAACCCAAGTTCGACGCATGCCTCGAGATCCACGCCGGGGTCGGCAGAGGTTCGACACCCAGTCGCGCCGCTAGCCCGTCACCGGGATCGAGGGTGCCACGGACTGGCGCCGCCTGTTCGAGCCCATCGGCGCGGATGCCATCGCGAAGGTACCCGGCTGGCGCCCGCACGACTCGAAGCCAAGGCGCGGCTACCCGGGCCGCACCGCTCCGAAAGAGACCGACCGCCTCGGCCCCTCGAGCAGATCCCCTTCATCGCAGAGTAGAACTCTGCCGAGCAGCTCCGGATTCCTCCCCGCGCCCCTCCGCTCGGGTCAGCGCCGAGAGTGGCGACGCCGTTCGGCGGATCGCCTTTACCCCGCGGCCCTCCCCCTTGGCCGTCCCTGGCGGGGAATACAGAAGATCGGCCGAGGACCGGCCCATCGAAGGCCTGCTCTCCACTTGCAGGACCCACCGTGGCCGGAACCTCAGGGCGACCGTCCGCTCGAAGATAGGCGATGCCGCCGCGTAGCTCGAGGCTCCCTCGTACCCGAACGCGTTTCGTCCTCGGTGGGGCCTACCCTGCGGTGAGCGTAACTGGCTCCCCGGTCGCGCATCTGCGTGCGCCGGAGGAACCATGGAATCTCGGAACGTCTGGTCATCTGCGGCCGTCGCGTTACTCGCCCTCGCGGGCTGCTCGGGCACACCGAGCAGCGACACCACCCTGTCCGCCTTGAGCGACCTGCGATCGGGGTCCTCGGACGCGGACGCCGGTGAGAAGAACATCCTCATCGCCGATCAGTTCAATAACCGCGTCATCGAGATCGATCCGCGGGGAGACATCGTCTGGTCTTTCGGCAAGGGGCCAAGCGACCTCTCCCCGCAATCCATCATCGGCGTGAACGACGCCGAGCGCATCGGCCCGTTCACGCTCATGGCGGGCACGGGAGCCCCGCCGGGGACGGAGCCGGCTTGCCCGGACGCGGTGAACGGCTGCCCGGACAACCGAGTGCTCCTCGTGGACCACAAGGGCCGGGTGGTCTGGCAGTACGGGCAGTTCGCGGTCACCGGATCGGGCCCCGATGAGCTCAACACCCCCGTGCAGAACACCTGGCTTCCCGACGCGCACGTGCTCATCACCGACCAGGGAAATCAGCGCGTCATCGAGGTGACGCTCTTCAAAGAGATCGTGTGGCAATACGGGACGACGGGCGTCTCGGGAAGCGGCCCCGACCAGCTCGATAGCCCCAACAGCGCCGAGCTGCTCCGGAACGGCCACGTGCTCATCGCCGACGAGAACAACAACCGCGCCATCGAGGTGACCCACGACAAGCAGATCGTCGCCACCTTCACCGCCGGTGGGTCGGTGAGCGGCGTCGCCTTTGCGAGCCGGCTTCCCGACGGCCATACCCTCATCACCGATTCGAACAACAGCCGTATCGTCGAGGTCGATGCCACGGACAAGATCGTCTGGCAATACGTGACCAACCTCCAGCCGGGCAGTAATCCGTCGCCCCTCCCCACCCGCGCAGTCCGGCTCGAAGGGGGCGACACCCTCATCAGCGATCAGTTCAATCACCGGGTGATCCGGGTGAACACCGCCGGCTCGATCGTGGCGAGCTACGGGAACCTGAACGCCCCGGGGTTCGGCACGATGAACGTCTCCCAAGGGCTCAACGGTCCCTACGATGCCAAGGTCATCGGGGACTTCACCGGCCTCACCCCACCCTTCTTCGAGGACTCGGACCAAGACAGGGATTAGAGATCCGTCGGCCCACCGCTGGCGTTCGCCTCCCCGTCGAGCGCCGGTCCTGACGACGGGCTAAAGCCAGCGGGTTGTAGCGTCCTGGCGATGACCTGGCACGGGTCCGAAGGGTCACCTTCCGGGCCCGCGCCAGCGATCAGTGCTCCCCGTGCTCGTGTTCCCGCCCGCGGTCTCCGCCGTCCCCTCCCCGATGCTCCCCACCGTGCTGCGCTCCCTCCCTGTCGTGCCCGTGCTCCCTCCAATAGGCCCGGCGTTCTTCCTTGGAGTGGCGTTGCCGCCAGGCGTGATACTCGGCCATCTCGTGGGCCCGGAAGCGGCCGTCGTCGTCGCGATAGTAGTAGCGGTACCGCCCGGGTGGGATGCGGACCAGAGCGGGTGGAACCCAGCCGCGCCGTACCGACCGCCATCCACCGTGCCAGTCGGCCGTGCGGTACCAGACCTCCTCACGGCGGACCCAGTAGTAACCGCTCACGAAGAACACCTCCTCGTCCATCTCCGGGACTAGCCGGACGCCCGGCTGCACCACGACGAGCGGCGGAGGCTCGGCGAAGGAGATTCCGATGCTGACCTGGACCTGCGCTCGTTCGGGGGTCGGCACTCCGAGGAGGAGTGCGGCAAGAATGATCCCGATGATGGTCGTCGTCTTCATGTGCGGATGATGGAAGCGAACGGTCCGCGACTCAAGTCGTGCTCCCACGAGGGCGGATGCTACTGTCGGAGCAGGTGGGAGCACGCGATCGGTCCCGCACGAGGTCCGGCGAGCCCTCCCACGCCCTGGCAAGGCTGCGTCCGCGTACCGCACCGTCGCCGATGACCCGGAAAAGACGTGGGCCGCCCCGTTTCCGGAGCGGCCCCTTCAGCGAACTCGTGCTTCTCTTCGAGGGCGAGCGGTTGCCGGCCCACCTCCAAACCGACCTCGCCTCAGGTCGCCCGCCGCGACGGACGAGCGATGGCGAAGGCGGGTGCGTCGGCAGCCTCTGGAACCCTAGGCAGCGCGCTCGGCTTCCTGCTCGACCCGCTCCTTGCTGAGCTTCAGGGCGTGGGCCGTGCCGTCCGGGGTGCGGAAGATGTAGCCCACGATCCGGTCGCCCCTCGTGTGGCCGAAGAGATGAAGCACGGCTTCCATCTCCTTGGCGATGGACCCCGGTACCCCCAACTCTTCCAGGCTGCGGGGCGCGACGGGCACCGGCGTCGGTCCGGCGGAGCGCTCGGGAAACTTGAACGGCCTGAACTCCGGCTCCGGCACGACAGGTGTCTCCTTCGCGAGGAGGCTGCTCAGTCCGAAGAGCAGCGTGAACGCCTCGAACATGATCCCTACCCTTCCTCTCCCGGGCCCTGCACCGGTACTGGCCCGACGGGAGGAATCTGCAGCCGAACCGGCCACCAGTCCAATACATCGAATAGGGAGGATCGATAACGAACAGTTATCTATGCGTCCGTCTCGCCTCGGCCGGGGGCGTGATGCGACAAATACACCCATCGTGCACACGAATGTCACGCGGGACGCGACCCGCGGTCGCAGGAACCGCGCGGCAGGAGGCCGCGGCCGCCCCATGTGGACGGGAAAGGTGGGCGCTTCTCCCCCGGGCTCTCCGGCCTCCTCTCCTGTGCGCCGAGAGGGCGGTGAAGATGGCCCAGATCCGTCCCGGCGAGAAAGCGGCCCGAGCCGGGTGGCGACTTGAACCGGAGCGCGAGGATCGCCCGCCGGTAGTGGAGCGAGTGCACACGCTCAAACCGCCGCAAGCGCCCGATCGCATTGCGCCGCGGCTCGGGTCTCATCTCGTTGCGCCCTCACGCCGCGAATCCCGCTCAGAAGGTGCGCGATTTCGGACGCGTGGGCCTCGGGCCGCTCGGCGCACTGCTCCGCCGGCCCCGCCGAGCAAGGCTCCAGCGCGGTCCTCGGGGATCGCGGTCGCCGCACCGTCCGGCACGCCAATTACGTCCCATCCATCCCCGCGGCATACTAACCTTCAAGAAAGATGCCGGTTCTGCATTGAACGGTACCTGGTGTGCACCCTTCCCTGGGCCCGCCTGGACGGTCGGCCCCTGGAGGCCCATATGCGACGCGTCCTTCTCATCTCGATCGCCGCATTGCTTGGCTGCGCGAACGTGACGCCCGCCGTAACTCCGGGCGTGAAGCTCACCCCTGAAACGGGACTCGAATGCAAGAAGCGGTGTGGGGAGTTGGGCATGGGGTTGGATGCCGTCGTCCTCATCCAGAACTCCGCCGGTTGCGTCTGCCGACCGGAAGTGGCCGCCGGTTCCCAATCGGGGGCCGCCGCGGTGGCGGGCGGTGCGATGCTCGCCCTCGCCGCCGGAGAAGCAGGCCGCCCAGAGGATTCGGGCCTCTCGGCTGCTCCATTGATCCTGCCAGCGCCCGCTCCCCTCGCCTTTCCGCCGACCCCGCCGCCCTGAAGACTTCCCCGCGCCTCCCCGCTCGCGGGTGTGCCCGGCAACCAAGGGCGAGATCCCGGTCTCCCTGCCCGGTCGTGCCTGCGGGGCGAGGGCCCTACCCCTTTCCACCGAGGGTCTCGGTGGGCGAGGGCCGTTCAGGGAGTGAGGGCCTGGAGCGGCTCCGCTCTCATTTGAGTTCCTGTGACGAACACCCGTCGGGAGCCACTTCCTTGAGCGCTCGAGAGAGCCGGCCCGCCTATCGCCGGGGCCTGTTTGGGCCTAACACCTATACGAAGGGAATGGAGGAGCGAGCATCCTCGCCCAACGAGGCGTCGAAAACGCTTATTCTCGCAAAGGCACGCAGCAGTCCGACAACGACTACGGTCGCGACCAAAGCGCGAAGCTTGCGGCGCTAAACTAGCCAGCCGAGCTTCCCCAGGGTTCACCGAGCCCGTTCGTTCAAGAGTGCTTTCACCCCAACCGAGGCGAGACCCGAGATCCAGGCTGCGAGACGATTTCGAACTCCTGCGGATTCAGCCGTGCCGGGGGTCCGCCCCGGAGGGGGGGATCCGATTTCGAATCGCCCCATCGGCCGTGCGCTAGCCCGTAGTTGGAACCTCAAGGCGTTCCGGCCCCACCCAGAAATTGTTGGGTCCTTGGCGGAGACGCGCAACGCGCGTCCCCACCCGTCTCCAGCAGGCGCTCCGGAAGATCTGCGACGCGGGCCTCTCGGGTCGGGTCAACGCAGGACTACCGCGGCGCCAGAAGGAGAGCGCAACCGCGCAACGAGCGTCGAACGCTCCCGCCGGGTGATGACGACCCGCGGGTCACGCAGAAGCGCGAGCGCGGAAACTGTCGCATTCGGCGCCTCGACGTTGAGTTGCTCGAGCACGACGCCGCGGTCCGGTAGCCGAGCGCACGGGTGCGGGGCTTCGCCCCAATCGATCACACTCGGAAGCCCATCGGGGGGCCGAGCACCATCGGGGCGGATCGTGAGCGTCCAGCTCAGATCGCCGCGTCGCATGTGCGATGCGATGCCGAGAACCGCCTCCGGGTTCCCAGCGCAGCCTACGAGCGCAGCGATAGCCCCTGGAAGATCGCGCGTCCTCACCACCCAGTGCAATAGGCTCGGACCGTGCACAAGGAGACTTCGACATATCTCGTCCTCCAAACCGAAAAGGCGCGGCCGCGTCGGTCGGGGCTGCGCCGGGTCGGGCGCGAGCACCTCGAGATACACGTCGTCACCGAGTCGCAATAGGGCGTTGTGCGTCCCGAAACCGTCGTGGGTGCCGCCTGGATCCGGCCTGACCCCGAGGCGGTCCTCGATCCAGTCCACGCCCTCACCCAGTCGTCTCGCGGCGACGACGATGTGATCCAGTTCGATGACGACCGCATGGTCAGGGATCACCATGACGGACATACTAACGTCGGTGCAGGCGGGTCCGCTTGGGCCACTGGATCGGGTCCGGGGCGGGGCGTGAAGCAGGCCGCGGCCTGAATGAACCTCTACCTGACCGACTCGCTGACCTCACGGACAGGCCTTAGGCTTCTCCGGGGAGAGGCTCGTACCCGAGGCCGGCTAGAGGTTTCATCCACGTCGAGGGTACAATCGTGACATGCGAGGCGCGCTCGCCCTCACCCTCGCCTCCGCCACTCTCCTCGTCGGCTGTCATCCGCGCACGGCTACTCCGCCCGCAAAGAACCAGGGCGTGAAGGCGGTGCACCTCGGTGACGAGCCTCCCGGGAGCCTGTGGCGCGCCTACTGGGCCACGACGCCCATGGCCGGCCAATGCCGCTCCGGCTCCTGCCTGAGAAACGGCTGGGTCGCCCAAAGCTTGGAAGGCGATGTGGTAGCCGAGTGCACGTCGGGTGATTGCGGCGGGACGGGCTGGACCACAGAGTGGCCGGACGGCACGAAGGGCGAAACGCAGTGCCGGCTCAAGAGTTGCTTCCGGGAGGGCTGGAACACCCAGGTGAGCGACGGAACCTCGGTGGAGGCGCTCTGCAACATGCGCAGCTGCTGGAAGAGCGGCTGGAGCCTGAAACTCAAGGACGGCGCCGTCGTTCAGACGCGCTGTACCTTCGGGAACTGCGTTCGAGAGGGCTGGACCTCCAACGTCGGCGGAAAGATCGTGATCTGCAAGTGTCGGATCGGCGATTGCGAGCAGAACGGGGTGGACTGCAGCACCGATTGAGGCCACCGAGCCCAACCCGAGAGGGAACGCCTGCCTCCTCACTGCCCCGAGCCGAACGGGGCTGCGATGACCCCACGCTCCTAGCCCTCTTGGCCCGCGCTGTGCTCTCATTGGACATGCGTTGCCTTCTCGCGATAGGGCTTATCTCCGCTTCCGCCTGTGCCACGAGTAAGTGGGCTTCTCCCACAGGCCCTATCTGTCCGGGCTCGGCCGAGTACTGTCAAACGGTGCGGAACTGCTCTTACGACGAGGCCCGTAGCTGCGACGTGTGCGTCTGTACGGCCCTCGGAGACATTCAGAACTTGCCGTCCGACGCCCGTCCGGAGACTCCACGCTTCCCGCAGCAGGACTCGACACCGTTCTAGCGAGAAAGGCCGACTCGGTGAGGCGCGGCCCGGGTCTCCCACCCCCACGGCTCTCCTTGCCGGGTCGTCTCAGATCCGTGAACACGCCGTTGCGGCCGGGGCTCACTGCCTCAAAAACATGGCGCCCAGCCCGACCAGTCCCACGGCCTTGCTGTAGAGTTGCCTCATCTGGCTGAGCACGTCGGCTTGTTGAACCCGCTCGACGATCCGACCGTTTGCGAGGCGAACGTAGTCGAAGAAACTGACCTCGAACCCGCGGCCTGTGGCCGGCGCGCCGTAGAGTCGACCTGTTGCTCTTCCCTTTACGGTGCCGTATGCGACGGCAACTTCGTCATCGGCCACCACTTTGGCCAACTCAACGTGCAGGTCAGGAATGCCCATGCCCTCCCACACCTTTCGGATGGAGCTCTTTGCCTGCTCCCATTCGACAAAGCCGTGCGTGAACCCCACGCAATTCTCGCGGTAACGAACGACGTCAACGCACTCTGCAGCCTTTTCAAGGTCTTGGTGGTTCACCGCGTCGATGAAGGCCTTGTAGACTTCCGCAGTGCCAGCCCTTTCAACCTCGGCCATCCGTTTCTTCCCTTCCGTGCGCTGTCAAATGCGGGCGCACTCGTAAGGACTTATTGTCTCAAGAGCGGCCAAAGAAGACGCTCTCGGTAGCTCAAAGCTGGTCCGTTTCCTTCTCGCGATGCACGCGCCTACGGCGCCCCGCCCCGAGCGGGTGTTTCGAGTTCTCGCCTCGCGTATTAGCAGGCCCCCGCCGCGCACCATCGCGAGGAGGGTGCGCCTGCCGCGCTCGGGTGACGGCCCGGGGAGTAGCCTTGCGGAGTACCTGCCGCCTTCTTGGCCGCCGCCCGGCTGGGACGGTCGGCCCCGCCGTCACGGCAGCCGGAAGAACGCGCGGGCGTTGTCGCCGAGGATCTTCCGCGACAGCCTCTCGGCGTCCTGGTAGCGGAACTGTCTCTGCCGCACGCACGATTCCAGGGTCTCCGCGATGAGGTGGCGCGCCTGCCCGATGGCGCCATAGGCCTCCTCCGCGTGCCACGTATCGCCCCCCAGCATCATCCTCGACTCGTCTGGGAGAATGTCGATCGCCTCCTGGAGGCGTCCTGGGAACGTGCCCGGACTCAGGAGCCACGACCAGGTCAGGTCGATCCAGATGTTGCGGTAGACGAAGGCCATGCCGAGGAGCTCGGTGCTCCAGGGATAGGCAAGGTGCATGAGGAGAAACCGGGTGCGCGGGTTGCGCTCGATGAGCCCGGCTGCCTCGAGGGGCCGCGACCCGCGGATCAAGCCGGTCCCCAGGTGCATCTGGAAAGGGATGTCCCTTTCCCCCGCCAGCCGGCAGAGCCTGTCCACCACGACGTCCCCGAACGCCTTCTTTTCCGCTGGCGAGGGGGACGGCTTTCCCCACGCGCTTCGGGCGAGCTCGATGTCCAGGGTATCGAAGTTCACGGACCTATCGTAGGCCAGCGCGTTCTTGAGCCCTACCTTGTGGAGGTCGGGCAGCCTGTCGAGAACTCCTGGGAAAGTCTCGAGGTAGTCGTCGAAGGTCCTGGGCTGCATCCCCAGCCGGGCGAGCATCTCAAGGGCGCTGTTGCTGTTGTGGTCCCTGGACTCGGCGCTCCATCCCAGGGCAAGGCAGTTGATGCGGAATACCGAGACGTACCGTCCCCCCAGGGCCTGCCGGACATCGAGGAGAGGGTCGGTGTACGGGTCGGAGATCGCGGTCTCGACGCCCGCGAGGTCCAGGACGGCTCCGGGCCACTTGGGGTCGGCATGCTTGTTTCGTAAGCGCGTGTCAAGGTCCGTCCAGTTCTCCTCGGTGATGCCGTCGCCGCCCAGGCCGTAGAGCTCGGAGATGGCACCCACCAGGTTACGGACGAAGGCATTCGTTCCGCTCCCTTCTAGGTACGCCGCGATGTCGCGCCATTCCCCGCGCCCCTTCGAGGTGGTCAGGGTCAGAGGAGGGTCGCTGGGCAGGGGGTAGGGTCGGACCTGGGTCCACCCGGCGTAGCTTTCCTGTAGCAGCTGGAGGAGTCCGACGTCCTTGTTCAGAAGAGTCCCGGGCATGTGGTGCTCGTGCACGTCCACGACGGGGATGCCCTTCAGGTAAGAGGCCAGATTCGCGCTCATTCGTAATGGGGGGAATAACCTCTTCACCCGCCACTTGGCAACGAACGCAGAGCTCAGCAGCCGTCCTTCGACCGCGCAGGGCTGACCGGGTTTCTGGTTCGCGACGATACCGGCTCCAGAAGAAAGGGGAAGCTGTTGGTCGGAGTCGCCTAGCGGTACTCGGGAACGCTCGGTAGCGCCGACAAAGGCACCTTTGAGATGAGCGCGTCGGCGACGGATACCGATGCTGCCGCCGGTCGCCAGCCCGCTCGATCATCGCTGGCCGACGACGAACATAGGCGTTCGCGGCTCCTTCGCGATCGCTTAACAACCCCCTTCCATGCTTGAGGCTAAGGAGATCGGACATGAATCGATCTGGGTGGCTCAGGTGGCTGGGCGTGCTATCCGCCATCGCGCTCCTAACGCTGGTAGGCGTGTACACCTACGACCTCGGCGTGGCGCACGGCCTCGCGGAGAGCGCGGCGGTTTCGGCGCGGGAGATGGACCCGTTTTCGGTTGGTGGAGGCCGTGGGGGTTCGGATTCTTCCCGCTCTTCCCGTTCCTCATCGTGCTCTGGCTCGTGATGCGCGCGTTCTTCTGGCGGGGGCCGTGGTACTGGCGGCGGTGGTACGGGCCCGCATCGGACGATGGCCGCGGCGGCGTTCCGCCCGCGTTTGAGGAATGGCATCGGCGGGCCCACCGACAGCAGGAGCCTCCGGCGGCGGGGACGAAGAGGTGACGTAACGAGCGTGCGTACCAAGGACCTGAATGGTGGGACGGCCCACGGCTGCATGCACGCCGGCCGACCCTTCAGGACTTCGTCGCTTCAGCGAGCTCCCGCAGCTTAGCAATGGCGCCTCGCAGTTCCGCGTCGTGGCAGCTGGGGCAGCCGCCGGCTCCGTACGTCTCGACCGCTCGAAGACGATCCATCAAAACGTCGCGGGCGTGCTTCAAGGTCTCGGAATCCAACCTGGTAGGGGTGGACGCCTCCGGAGAGGCATTCGAGCTGTGTACGGCTGCTCACGCGGTCAGGTCAGGGGGCCACGGCGATCTTCGGCCCGCAGCCATCGATCGGACGTCGCGCGTCCCAGCCGTCCCTCCAGAACGAGGCCGGATGGGGAAGCTCCGGCTCCTACTAGGATGGCGGTCTAGAGCTCGAGCCCGAGCCGCAGCGTCGCTCCGATGGTCGTACCGCCGAGCTTGTAGGACCCCGCGCTCGCGGCGCTCCCGACCGTCACCGGGACCTTCTGCGAGCTGACGTCCCAGCGGGCAAACCCCCACAGCCCGGCGAACATGGGTCCCGCAACCTTGAACCGGACGCCCGGCCGCAACCCCACGTAGAAGAGCCACTCGTTCGTCGAGCTGGCAGTGATGATCTGCGGGTTGCTCACGAAGTCGCCATAGCGGTGCCCGCCGGCCTCGGCCAGCAGGTCGAGCGTGAGACCCGTGCCGAACGACAGCCCTCCGAGCGCCCCGATCGCCGTCTGGGACGCGGTATGGTCGCCGAACGTGGTGTCGATGATGGCGCCGAGTTCGAGCCCCCCCAGGTTGAAGAGGACGTCGCCGCCGTACATCTGGAGCGACGTCTTGAAGAGGTCCGGCGCGCTCACGCCGCTCACGGCAGACGAGAAGTCGGCCGAGGGTGGGCGTTCGATGCCGTAGAAGCCCTCGAGGGCACCGGCAGATCTCGCGATGTGGGGAGCGAGCAGCGCAGCCGCGAGAAGCGGGAGTCTGTGACGGAACATGCTTCCTCCTTCCGGTAACGCAGGCGTGCCAACCGCGCATTCCGCGAATCTGCGCAGCCGTTCGACGTAAGTATGTCCAAGCTGCAGGAAGGACGACTGCCCGAGAAGGCCCGAGCCACAGACGTGTTAGGCACCGATCGGTGCCACGGGGCCATGGAGATGGAGGGCGACGAACGTGAACGAGGGACCGGACAGGTGCCAAGGTGCGCCGCCAGTTCCTGCCCGCTCAGCCGATCCGGCGGAGCGCTGAGCATGCCCTCCACCGGGGTCCGCAAGAGCGGGTCGCCAGCAATTGACAAACGGAGTTCAGGTCTCGAAAGGCCTGCCATAAATTGCAAGTGAGCTAGCTCTTCGGCGTACCCAGAAGAGGTAACGTCAATTACCGAGAGGGGGCAAACCTGCGAAGGGCACTCTCGTTAGCTCTGCGGGAAAGTCGAGGAGCAGCGAGTGGTAAATGGCCTGAGCCCCCTGGGCGGAGCCCACCGTCGAAGGGCCTTGGCAACCTTGCCACGCAATGGCCAGGGTGCTCGTTGCGCCAAGACGGCATCTACGGATCCCGGCCCATCGACAGCTCCAAAGGGGAAGGAGAGCATGCTCCTCACGAGGACGACCCGCGGTGTGTCTCACCGGCCGTCCGCCTCTTCGCGTCGTGAGCGTGGGTGAATCACTTCGCGCCCTGCTCGTCCGCGAGGTAGTGGTTTCATGTCCACCTGATGCGGGGAGCGCGGCTCAGCGATTGACGGAAGACGGCCCTTTGCTCCGGGTCGCGGTGAAGCTTCCCGCTCGCGTTACCTTCCCGACTTGCCTGCGCGGAACGGCATCCCGAAGAGGACCCGTAACGCACCCTCGCGCCGGACAATGTCGCAGAGCACGACCGTCACGGTGAAGGACGAGACGGCGACGAGTGCCCACTTCGCCATGTCGGGCAGGGGCCAACGGACGACCGGGTATCCGATGGTCAGGATCACCGTCTGGTGCAGGACGTAGAACGGCAGCACCAGCTCGGAAGCGCGGGCCAGGAACGTCCGGTGCACCCCTCGCAGCCCGTCGATTCCGGCGCCCAGGATGGCGAGCACGGCCGCCCAACCGACGATCCCCATGCCCCCGAGGGCCACGATGGCGCGGGCGCTGAGGTGGGCAGGTGACGGCGCGCCGCCGAACCAGATGCCCAGGGGCAGCCCCACCCCCACCGCGACCAGCGCCGCCGCGTGCCGCTGCCGGCGGACCGCCTCGTACGTCTCCTCGCAGGAGAGAAGCAGGAATCCCAGAGCGAAGAAGCAGGCGTGGGCGCAGACGTTCCAGCCCCCGAAGAAGAGCCCGCCCCAGACCGTCTTCGGGTCGGGCAGGATCAATGCGAAGGCGATGGGGACGGCGAGCAGGAAGACAACGCCCGGGCGCGCCAGGAAGGCGCCCGCATGCCGCAGGACGGGTTGTCCCCCCGCGCGCAGCCACAGGAAGGCCGGGAGCAGCAGCAGGCTGAACACGAAGAGGAGTTCAAGGTACCAGAGGTGCAGGCCCATCCAGGCAAAGTTCCCGCCCTGGCCGTAGAGCCCGTCGAAGTACCTGGGGACGAACTCCAGGAACGAGCCCCTGAACTGCCCGTGCGAGAGGCGCTCCAGGTACACTTGCCACATCACGTGTGTGAAGATCCCGACTGCGAGCGGCACCAAGACGCGGAACACGCGCTCGCGCAGGTACTGCCCGACCGAGCGGCTTCGCAGCGAATAGCCGACGGCCCCGCCGGAGATGACGAAGAGGAGCGGCATCCCCCAGACGACGAAGAAGACCTCGGGCGCTCCCAGCCAGGAATGGGCCACCGGGTTCTTCACGTGCCAGTCCATCGGGTCGAAGAACCGGCCGGTGTGGAAGAGAAACACTGTCAGGATCGTGCCGAGCCGAAGCCAATCCAGCTCGACTTTCCGTGGAGCGGTCGCGGCCGGGGACGGCGCGCCGCCGGCGCCGTCGCGGATGCCGGGGACCGGAAGCATCGCGGGAGCGTGGTCGTTCGGTGGGCGGATGTCCTTGATCGTGCTCAGTTGCGCAAACGTACCGGCCGCTCCTCACGCTACGTCACCGGGGACTGCCCAGGACGCCCAGGGGTCGCGCCCATTTTCCGGCCGGGCATCCCCCGCTGTTGAGCGCGGACACACCCCCAAGGCGCTTCGCCAGGGCAGAAGCTACCTGCCGCGCGTTCTCTGCCAGCCGTCGGCGAATCGTCTCCGATGAGATCGACTCATGGCGGGTCAGCCGCACTATCTCGCCCGCCAGGAGCTCGAGCGTCCACCGCGCTTGCCCGGCAGGGGGCTTGGTGCAGGCGGTGGCCACGAGCAGGGCTTCCTCTCCCGTCGACAGCTTGCGTTCCGCGCCGGGACGCGGCTCCTCGCTGAGCGCCTCCTCCAGCCCCTCCTCGACGAACCGAAGCTGTTCCCGTTCCTCGTGCGAAAGCGTCACTCGGTAGCGTACATTCACAACGGCTCCTCTTTGAGGAGCTGTCGATCACACCGCTGCGCCCATGTCCACTTTGTCGCCTCAGCCCAAGTTCACCGACAAACAGGGGCAGTACCTGGCCTTCATCCACGCCTACGCCCTGGTAAACGGTAGGCCCCCTGCAGAGGCGGACATGGAGCGCTTCTTCGGCGTCACCCTGCCCAGCGTCCATCGCATGATCGTCGAGCTCGAGGAGCGCGGGTTCATCCGCCGACTACCACGGCAGCCGCGCAGCATCGAAGTCATCCTCGACCCGAGCGAGCTCCCCCGCCTGCTCCCTCAACCGATCAAATCCTCTGTGCAAAGTACTAGAGGCAGTCCAGAAGCGTTAGTGACGTGGTTTTGCCGCCGACGGTGAGCATGGCCTCGCCGCAGGCGGAGCCGAACGCGAGCGTCTCGCCTTGGCCCTGAAGCGGCCCGCTCTGGTACGTGGTGGTCACGCTGCCCCCGGTGGGGAAGCAGCAGCTGGGCTCACCGTACTCGACCGCGTTGAACGTGGTGACCGCCGTGTATCGCAGCAGGTTGTGCTGCACCGCGACTGTGCCGCTCAAGTGGCGGGTCGTCCCGGAGCCGGAGACCACCAGCGGTCCCCCCGGCGTCGACACGGTGTGGTCCCAGATCTTGATGGCGAAGCCACTCAGCGTGACCGTCCCGAACAGATGGCTGCCATTGATTGCCAGGGTACCGCTCCCGGTCGCGCAGCCTCCCGTCCCGCAGGTGATGACCACGCCCCCATCGGTCGGCGCGGGGTTCACGCTCGCTTCCCAGCCGGTCCCGGCGCCGTGGGTGTCGTGAGTGACTGCATAGGTGTTCCCGTTCGGGCCGGTGATGATCCGGGTGTTGCCCCCAGGTGGTGTGGTCCGGGTAACGGAGCATCCCTCCGCCTGGTTGAGGACCCAGGCGTGCGAGTCGTCGCAGCTCGTGCCATAGTTCAGAGTGAAGGTTCCCGACCAATCGGAGGAGCCGGTTTTCTCGTTGGTCCAGGTGACATCGCAGCTGACGGGCGCGAAGGCGTAGGGATCTCCGGACGGTCCGGCGAAAGTGGGGCTCAGTGTCCCGCCGGTGCATGTCCAGGTGGCAGCGTCCGCCCTACTCACCGGACCAAGCTCGTCGCGGACGCGCTCGAGTAGCGACCGCCGCCGCACCGGGAGGCTCCACCCCACCGTGCTCCCACCGGAGAGGTTGAGGGAGCCGCTGACCACGCTGACGGCCACCTCCGAGGAGCTGGGTCTCGTCGCGGTCGAGATGGTCCCAGAGCCCCCGCAGCCCCCAGCCGCGATGAGCAACACAGCCGCCGCGCACCCTTGTATCTTGCGTCGCCTCATGTCGTTACCCCTTAGGCCGCATCGAACTGCCCGAAAGGCTACAACGCGCCGGAGGATTCGGTTGTGTTCCCAGCAGGAGCCTCCCCAGTTGTGGATCCCGCTAGCCGGCCTTCGATCGACTGCCTCTGGTACATACCCGCTTGGCGACGAAGAGGGCTCGATGCCAAGCAATATCCACACCCAGTGAGGCGAGTCCTTTCTTGCCCTCGCTGGCCTCGAGTCGTCGGTGCGCTGCCTCGCTCAGGGCAACTCCTCGGAGATGGATGGCCGGGCGTCTTGCCGCGATGCGGGGATTTGCTCAGTCGCCTCGCGCGAATCCTTCTCGATGTCCCCGAACCTGGCGTCGCGGAGTGCAAGGGTCTCCACGTGGCGCTGGAACTCCAGCACGGCTCTGCGCCGACGCTCCGCCGCGAGTTTGAGCACCCTTCTCATCGCAACCTCCTTCCGAGCGATCTTGCCGAGGCATCCTGCAGCAGCGCCGGCCCTCGCTCATCGGCGGCACCCTTCAGTGGCGCCGGCGGACCGGGGCGGGCCATTCCCGCGGTGCTTGCAGGTTACCCCCCGGGTCTGACGGCGACCGGCCCCCAGAGGCGGGGGCCCAGGAGCGCCCCTCCGGGAAGGGTTCCGCTGGATCCCGGCCCCGGCCGCGCGCCGCCCCTTCCCCTTCCCCCTCGCCCGGCGGCGTGGCGCTCGTGTGCGTGACGGGGCAGATCAACTTTACGTCGTGGCGTCGGCGGCGCGACGACCTTGAACGCATCCGAGCATCCCGGCCCCGGTCGCTCGTGGCGGTGGTCGACAGCCCCGGCGGGAACCCGGCGATCGGGTTGGCGATGGGCTCCATGGTGCGAAACGCGGCCGTATACGCCGTGTGCTGGGTCCGCCACGCCCTGTCCGCGGCGGTGCCGATCGCCGAGGCCGGGGACGTGATGATCATGGATCCCACCGGTTCCGTGATGCTCCACCCCCTCGAGCGCGAGTGCGGGCAGGTTGAGGACCTCCTCGTGGCCCGCCTCGGCGCGCGGTCCGCCCTGGTGCATGAGGAATTGCTCGCCTGCATCAGGCCCGGCGGCCCGGGAGCGCACGTGGACTGCGGCGGAAGCCGTCGCCGAAGGACTCGCCGACGCGACCGGCGACATCCGCGACGCGCTCGCCGTGGCCTCGGTCCTGGCAGCGGGTGCGCCCGTGCGGCTCGGGAGTCTGCGGGAATTCATTACGCGGGGGCTGAAATGATCTCGGGGTGAGGTTCGCCACCCTGGTGCCCGGTTCCCCTCCTCGAGCCGGCACCGCCTCGACCGGCCGGGCGCCGCGGCCGCACCGGATCATGGCGCAGGGGGCGGGGGGCGCCGCCAGTCGTTCCCCGCCCCCGCCCTGTGCTCGGCCCTCCGCTCCGGGCGCAGGGCCTTGATCGGGGTAATCGCCCCCCCGGCGAGGGCCCAGGGGGGCGACCGCCTGGTATGTTCCCGCGAGGAGGGATGCGATGGGAACACCGTCACCCCGCCAACAGGGAAAGGCACACGACGAGGGCACGCCGGGCGCGAGGAGCCTCGTCCGTCGAGCGCTCTACAACAGGTCGGAGCTCCGGCTCGGCTGGCGGCTCGGGCTCTTCGTCGGCCTCGTCGCGGCGCTGAGTGAAGCCCGGCTGTTGCTCGTCCGGCGCCTCCTAGGCGGTGCCGACCGGGCCGCCACGTATCTAGTAGGAGGGGTGCTCGAGGTCCTGATCCTCATCCTGTGCAGCTGGATCTTGGGCCGGATCGAGGGCCGGACCCTGGCCGAGTTCGGGCTGCCGTGGCGCAAGATGTTTCGCGCCCGGTTCTGGCAGGGCGCCCTACTCGGCTCCGCGTCGATAGCTTGCCTCGTCGCGCTCCTCCGGCTCGGAGGAGCATTCCGGTTTGGAGCCCCAGCGCTCCGCGGACCGCAGATCGCGATGTGGGCCATGGCCTACGCCGGGGTCTTCCTGCTCGTGGCCGTGCTCGAGGAGTTCGGGACCCGGGGCTACGTGCTGTTCGCGCTGTCGCAGGGGATCGGGTTCTGGCCGGCCGCCGGCTTGTCTACCGCGCTATTCGTCTACCTGCACCGCGCCAACTCGGGCGAGAACGCTTTCGGGCTGGTCAATCTCGGCCTCTTCGGGATCCTGGCCTGCCTGCTTCTTCGAAGGACCGGCGATCTTTGGATGCCCATCGGCCTCCACTTGGCGTTCGATTGGTGTGAGACGTTCGTCCTCGGCGTAGCGAATAGCGGGGAACGGTACCCAGGTCACCTCCTCGAATCGAGCCCTTCTGGCCCGGAGTGGCTGTCCGGCGGTCCAGCCGGGCCCGAGGGGAGCGTCATCTATACGTTGCTGCTTCTCCTGACGCTGGGGTTCTTCGCCCTTTGGTTGCCGGAACCACGGTACCCGCCGGCCACTGGACCAGCTCCTTGAGGAGCAACTCGGCCTCGTCCAGGAGGCGCTGGACGAGCTGCTGAGCCAGGGTGGGTCCAGGGTCGCCGTCGCCCCCGCCTGGGTGTTGGGCGCGCCGGGACCTGGCGGCCCTGGGGGCAACCTGCGGCGGCACACACCTACGCCGGGAGCACCCCCCTCGAAGAGCCGGGCCGTTGGACGAGGCCATGGTAAGGGGTCGACGTGCCACGACTCGCCCAGCTCCCCTGGGGTCTTGCGGAGCACCTAGACTCGGCCTCCGAGCTGCATTTCCTCCGCCCTAAGCTCGCCATCTGGCGAGCGCGGGAGGCAGACCTCTCGGAGGATGAGGCTCGGGCGGTGCGGGCGGTGCTCAGATGGAAGCTCATCCCTGAGGCGGAGCGCGCCATGGAGCAGGCTTCGGAGTACCCGGCTCGAAGGACGGCGGTGCTCCTCCTTAGCGGGTGGAACGGCCTGATGAATACGCTCAACAGGGCGTTGGGCGCGTGATTCAGCGGCTCTGGAGTTGCTCCAAGACGACCTCGAACACGAACGTCTCGATGCGCTCGATCTCCGTATCGGAGAGGCCACACCACCTGAACGAGACGTTGGCGCTCCCGGGGGCCTTGACATCCACCACCACCCGCGCCTCGGCGTGCATGGGTTCGCCTCCTGGAAGGCGAAGCACCACCTTAACCTCCTCGCCGAGCTTCGGCGGGCGCGAAAGGAGAGCCGCAAAGCCGCCCGAGCAGATGCTACGCGTGACCACTCGCACGGTCCCATCTAATGTCGTGATCTCTGCCTGGAGCGCCCGGGAGATGCGCAGGGCGCGGCGCGGCTTCTGCCCGGGCTCGATGGCGATGTGCTGGGCGGCGAGGAGTACCTGCGCTAGTTCATCCCGCGCACCGAGGTAGTCTGAGAGCCGCTGGCCGGAGAGCTTCCCACGCTTCGCCTCCTCGTGCAGCGTGCGGAACTGTTCCAGCCATTCGCCCAAAGCCATGGAGCCTCCTCGTGTTTGCAGGGTAGACGCTCGGCGCGACCCTTCAACCCGTGGTCTGTGCGTCACTTGGAGGCGTGACGACGTGTTGCCCCCGCCGCTCTGCGGATGTGCTCGGATGTGTTTCCACCCTTGCGAGCGCGTCCAGAACCACTCCGCAGCGGGGCCAGGTCACGACTCCCCGGGGCTGAAGTTCATCGATCTTCCTGATCCGCTCCTCGACTTCGTCCAGATAGCGGAAGAGGAGGGCCGCGACGCCGACGCACGAAGCCGATACCGGCGCCCGTGCCCGGCCCTGGCGCGCGGCCCTGGGTCCGACCCGGCGCTGCACGGACTCGGGACCGATGTGACCGGTCACGATCAAGATGGCCATCAACCGGGCACGATCTCGTTACCGACTGCGCTACGAGGACCGTGGTAGGCAGGCGAGCGACACGGGCCGGAACGACGCGGCGAAAGGCGTTCCCGGGCCCGACCAGGGACCGCAGGCAGGAGGGGCTATGGCCTTCGCCAATCATACACGCAGTCGGATGGCGCGGGGCGACCGCGGACCCGAGCCGGACGAGCAGTGCCGCCGTTTCGCGTGAGAGGGTCCGGCCGTGATCAACGCGGTGGCCCTGCGACGAGTGGACGCCCTCCTAGCTCGAGCCGATCGGGCGAAGGCGAGAGGCGCCCTTGCCTACCAGCTCCTTTACGTCCTCGCGGCGGGCGAGGAGCTGGAGGTCGCGTACGGGAAGAAGACGCGCACCGAGGTGCGCACGACCCGGAGGGAGACGAGGAAACGGATAGGACAAGGCCGACGGACGACGGAGGGAAACACACCATGACGATCGCCGTCGCGGCCGACGGAGTGGTGTGCGGATTGGTCGGGGTGGAGGAGAACTGGAACGGGGAGGCCGCCACGGTTCACGTCTTCTACCGGAGAGCCGCGCCGTGACGATGGCACGAACGAGAGCGGCCCGAAACGTGCGGATGGCTCCGAGGCGCAGGGATCCGTGCGCGGGTCACGGGGCGCGGCCCCTGCGTAGACGTCACCTTGACCGACACCACCTCACCCGAGGCCGTTGAGCGCGCCCGCGCCATCGCCGAGCCGGTGGCGGGGGTCTGGCCGGTGTTCCTTCATCATCGGCCAGACGAAGTAATCGGACCAGGGAAGGCGACGCTATGAGCCTGACCTGCGGAAGGGTCGCCACGTTCACACGCGCGGGGGGCCAGCACGCCGAGGCAGTGGTCGGCGGGGAAGCCTGCTATTTCGTCGGCGGCGCCCCCGCCTTGCGGCGGGCCCTGCGAGGGACGTCCCAGGGGCTCGCGGTCGAGGTGATCTGATCTAGGCGCCGCCCGCTCGCAGTCCGAGGGTCGCTCTCCGGGGCGGCCCTCTTCGTTTCTCAGCAAATCGGGACGACCAAGGACAAGGGCCAGGACGTTTGGCGCGTGTTCTGGGGCGACGTCGTGCCCCCCGCCCGCGCCGCTGCGGGCCGTGCCTACGCCGGACGGCCACTCGTTCCTTGCCCGGAACGTTTCAAAGGCGGCGATTAACCGGGGTCGGGTGTGTGCGAGGGTGCGCTCTCTCCGCGGGCATCCACCGGGCTGGCTTGAGGGCGTAAGGAGATCACGGCCGACCTGAGACCCGGGGCTGCTATGGGCAACGGGGCGACCCGTTGTTATCTGCAAGCCTTGAAGCGAGGTACCATTTCTCGCCGAGGTCCCATCGTGGCGTTGACGACGTGCAGACAGTACGGCCGGACTGGCGTGTCGTCGGACTGGAGAGCAATCTGCCCTGGTTGCGGGGCACCGAACCCCGGGGGCCGGACCAACCAGCGCCTCCTCGTGGTCGGGATCTTCCTAGTCGGGATCTCCGCCCTGCTTGCCGGTCCCATGGCGTCCCTGATAGCTCGCCGCTGAAAACACCAGGCGGGCCGTCCGACGATCGGGCGGCCCCTCCGTTCGCAGTAAGCGCGGACGGCCTTTCGGACACCGACCAGCCCGGCGAGCGCCTGGGCCGTCCTAAACGACCGATCGGGTTTCGGAAACAGCGATGGCTCGGGTTTCTCACTCTAGTGCGGTTTCCGCGAGATCCCGTGATCGGGAATCGCGCTCCTCAGCGCTCCTCCGTTTAGCCTCCGCGTCGCGACACGACGGGCACCCGCCGTGGTTGAAGGCCGCCACGCTGTGGAGCCTCTTCGCCAACGCGTCGGCCGCCTTCCGGGCGAAGGTGACTCGCGAGCTGGCCAGCTCCGCGCGCAGGGCGTCCACCTCGTCCAGGAGCTGGCGCGCCTCGGCCGCGTCGAGCTGGTCCCCGGCGTGGAGCTGTTGGTGCAGGGCCTGGCGGTCGGAGGGCTGGAGGCGGGGAGACAGCAAGGGGCGTAGCGCGGCCGCCTGACCTCAGCCTCAAGCAGCGGCCGGGCTGGCGCGAGCTGCTCCGGGCGTGGCGGGGGCGGTTGGCTGCGTCACAGGATAGCGATGATGAAGGCCACGAGCATCGCGAGCCAGCCGGCAAGCAGGGCGGGGCCGAGGGCGCTCACGTGGGGGATCTCCTTGCACTGATCCACTCGTGCGCACGCCAGTTTTCGGCGGCCAATCAGGTGGCACCTGAGACAGTCCAGGGCGGTCGGATCTTCTAGAGGCCGTTTCGTCGCAATCGGAAGGGATAACTTCACGGGAATGTCGTTGCGCTCGGTCATGACCGCTCCTCGGGGCGTGTGCCGGTAGCAGGCGGGCCGCGCGCGTACCGTGCGTTGACCCTACAGGTGTCGTGCGGCGCGTGCCGCGCCGCTTGGGGCGTAAACCCTCACTTCACGCCCCGTGGGGGCGGGGTTGTTCTCTCTAGCACGGCGGCTAAGAACGGTTGTCCACTCTGGGGAGAGAGGACTCGGCTGGGGGCGTGCTCGTAATGGCGCCCCCTGCTGATTTCAGAGCAGTCCAGGCGCGGAGCAGCCGCGCCACGGAAGGACGGGAGGGCTCTCGGGCAGCAGCCAACTCCACACCGAGCCGGGCGCGGCGGCTATGGGTCAGGCGCCCCTTGTTCGTACAGCGCTGCCTGTCAGGGCGTGGCTCAGGCGCATGACCGCGAAGAGGGCAAGCCGGGAGGCCCCCGCCTGCCATACGGTTTCACCCGTGAAGCGAGAACTCTTCTTCGAGTGCGTGTTCGTGTCGAACCAGAGCGAGTATCACTTCCATCTCCGCGCGTGGACCGCGGCGGAAGCTGAACTGGCGTTCGCAGATGGACTTCGCGCAGGCGGCATCACCTCCAGGGGCAAGTTGATGGTCCTCGACCGGGAGGGCCGGGTAGTGCGGCGTGGCAGATACCCGCGGAAGGCGGGTCGGCGTCCTGTGGAAGTAGCGGAGCGGGCCAAGGGGGACCCAGGCCCCGAGTAGCTGCGCCAAGTTGGGGGGGTCTCGGCTACAGCCGACTCCGCGCCCGAGCCGCGCAACGCGTACCACCCCGTGCCCTGGTGTTCAAGATCCTGGCAAACCCGCGTCAACCCTCGGAGGTTGTACCTTCCACCCGCATGGGCCCAGACGGAAGCACCGCGTGACCTCCCCCGTGGAGCAACTCCAGAGCCGGTGAGTCACGCGCCCAACGTGTTGTTGAGCGCGTCCATTAGCCCGTTCCAGCCGCCAAGGAGGACCGCTGCCGTCCTTCGGGCTTCGTCCTCGGAGGCCTGCTCCTTGGCGCACTCCGCCTCGGGGATGAGCCTCCATCGGAGCACTGCCCGTACCGCCCGAGCCTCATTCTTCCAGAGGTCCACCTCCCGCGCTCGCCAGATGGAGAGCTTGGGGCGGAGGAATTGCAGCCCCGGGAACGAGTCCAGGTGATCTGCGAGATCCCGGGGGAGCCGAATGAGTCGCGGCACATCGACCCTTGTACCATGCCCATGTCCAAGCCACGCCGAGCGACCTTACCCAGCCCCCAGCCGGGCCTCCAACGCACTGGCCAGCTCGTACAACTCCCGTAGCTGAAGCGCAGTCTCCGGGTCGGGAGCCCTCTTCTTGAGTAGCCGGGTTAAGGGGATGATGATGCCCTCGATCGCGGCAAGCACCCTCTCGGCCTGGTCCTCGCTCAGCTCTACCGGCTCCTCGCGCCAGCGAGGGAGCAGGGGCTGGAGGTCTTGCAGTCCAGCAACGGCCGCGAGGCGTTGCTCTACGGACGGGGCGAGCCGGGGGAGCGGGACCATGGGCTCGAGCCCTCTACCACGCCTCGCCCAACTCCGCGGGCCTCCCGGACGGGCAGCGACCGCGCGTCCCCGGGGAAGAACGCCGCGCGGCCATATGCCTCGCGTATCCTGGCGGCCGCCACCTCGCGCCCGGCGTATCAGCCCCTGGTGAAGTGGACGACGGGGGGACCCGGGACGGTCGCCACGAAGGCGACGCACTGGATCGAGGGCGCCTCGGTTCCGTTTCGGTCTTGTCGGTTCTCGCCTCCACCGGTTGGCGGTATGTCCGAGCCCGGAGGTAGTCGCCGTGAACCTCGCGACCTGCTGTGCCTCGCCCCTCGCGGCGATCCGTGCCGCCTACTTCATCGAGGTCGAGGCGCTCGCCAACCATCTCCGGCCCCGCTTCGAATCCGGCGGGCTTCGGGCGTGGCGGAGGGACGAGACCGGGGAGCTAGTCGACCTGGGCGAGCAATTCGCCCTAGAGCACGCAGTCGCCGACGCCCTCGGATTGGACCCCGAGCGCCACCAGGGCGCAGAGCGAAACGCGCTCATCGTGCTCCTCGCCCACCTCGACGCGCCCGACTCGGACGCGGGCGACCTGGTCGAGGCCGCTCGGATCGCGGCGGGGGAGGACGTCGTGCGCTACGCACGGCGCTGGGGGTGGTGCGGGCGCCCGGCGCTCAGCGTGGTCGACGCTCCCCCGGACGACCAGGGGCATACGGACACGGTCGTTGGGCCCGAGGGGCGGGTGCGCCATAAGACTGTGCGTGAGGAGCCAACGATGAGAACACCACGAGCGCGGGCCGCGTCGCGGGTGCGGATGGCCCTACATGCTGCGGGGATCGACGCCCGGGTCACGGGGCGTGGGCCGGGCGACCATGTAAGCGTATCCCTCGCCAGCACGACGGCGGTCGAGGCGGCCCGCGAGGTGGCCGAGAGGCACGCGGGGATGTTCCGGGTGAGCGTAACTGGACGGGCTGGGATCACCGGAGTCGACAGGTAGAGCCCGCCCGCCCAGGGGCCCGGTATACGCGGGGCGTGCTCCCCTCCCTCGGCGCCTCGTGTACGCCGGGCCTTACTTGTCGGAGCCCTGGAGGAGCGCAACGCCTGGGTGACGGACGAGTAACGTCCCGCCGCCACCAGCGGCCTGGCCCCACAGTTCGCCACCGGGAGGCGGCGCCCTGTGGCACGAAGGGAGGGTGCGCCCCGAGGACCTCACGGTGGTGGTTCCGAGCCGGAACGAAGCCTCAAACATCTCCCGGTTTCTTCGCGCCGTCCCCGCCGCGGTCTCGGTGCTGCTCGTGGACGCGAGCGTCGACGACACCTGCGCGGTGGCCCGCAGGGCGCGGCGCGAGAACCTGCGGATCGTACGCGACGGTGGCCGCGTGGCCGCGGCCCGGCAGCTCGGGGCGGATCTCTCGGCGACCGACTGGATCCTCTTCAGCGACGCCGACGTGGAGTTCTCTCGCGACTACCTGGAGCGGCTCGCCCTGCTGTGGCCGGGGGAGCGGCTCGGCGCGGTGGTGGGCGCTAAGCTAAGCCTTGACCGGTACGCGGGCTACTACCGGGCCTTCTCCGCCTGGCTCGGGCTTCTCTGCCGCCTCGGCCTTCCCGCCGCCTCGGGCTCGAACCTGCTGGTGCGCCGCTCGGCCCTCCTCGAGATCGGCGGCTTCGACCCGGACCTGTCATGCAACGAGGACAGCGACCTCGTGTGGCGACTCAGGCGGAGCGGCTACGAGGTCCGCTACGCGGCCGGGCTCGCGGTGTACGAGTTCGACCACCGCCGGCTCGACGCTGGCCTGTTCCGCAAGACCGTTCACAGCCTGGCCCGGGGAGCGCTCCTCGACCTCGGGCTCCTCACCCCGGCCCGCAAGCGGGCCGACTGGGGCTACTGGGCAGGGCGCGACGGCGGAAGGGCCCTCGCCCCTGCACCCGGGGAGCCCCGCCCGGAGACCATCCCCGGGCTCACCTCCGCTCGCCGGCTCGCCACTCGCCCGGAGCGACACCGACCTCTCGCTTGAAGGCGCCTCCGAAGGCCGCTCGCAGCCGACCGCTTCCGCGTTGCCCGGCCCTACGGTCGTCGGGGGTGCGGAGCCACAAAGTGGAAACCTTCTCCCCGCTCAGGATGAGCTACTCGCGCGTGGGTGGGCCTGGTGTGGGACGGGGCCGCTCCGGGCGACGGGGCGGAGCAGCGCGACGGGAATCCAAAACCACCTGGCCATGGCATCACCTCCCGACTGCCAGACTACCATTCCCCGAGGCGGCCCAGCATTCGACAGCCCTCCGACCCCTTCGCCCCGGTTCGCTTCCTTCGTGAGCCACTGCATGTTGCTTGGGTCGTCGGCTCCGCCGCAGGCGAGCGGTTTCACGTGGTCGACCTGGTACCCGAGGCAGGCGCCGCGCGTCTTCCCGGTCGACGGGCACGGGTGATCCCGCCGGAAGGCTGCCCGCTGCTCCGGGTCCCGGTGCATCTTCCCGTTCGCGTCTCGGCGCACGTAGCTGGGTGAGGTCGAGACGTGGGACCGGTGGTGGCTCGAGGTGTTCCGATACGAGGTCCCGAGAACCGGCCCGGTGTGAACCTCGGGATCCCCACCTCGCCGTCCGGGCGCTTCACGGTGGCACATGCGGCCACCACGGCGCGCTCGAACCACTCACGGCTGATCGCCCCGTGGGCCCGGAGCCGCTTGGCGGCCTCGAGCACCTCGGGACCGACCCGGGTCCGCTGGGGCTCGCCGCTCTTCCTCCTCGGGCAGACCACCACACCGGCCACGCCCTCTTGCGGAGCGTGCTTCGGGATGGGCTCAAGCGACCCCTCGGCGGCGAACCGGAGGATCTCCGTTGCGTGCCAGCCCGTGCCGGCCTGAAGGAGGAGTGCATCGCGCCACGGTGCGGTGAGGTGCTCGACCACCAGAAGGACGTGGTCGCGGGGGACCACCTTGGACTTCGTGAGTTGGGCCGCCTTCACCTGCGGGACCTGGAGTTGACCAAAGACCGGGTCCTCCGCGGTCGAGATCCGGTGCACCTCGGTTCGCAGCCACGTGTAGAAGCCCTTGAGCACCGCGATCCGGTGATGCTTCGCCGTGGCGTCCTTCCGCTTCAGTGCCGGGAGGATGTGGTCGGTGAGCGAGGCCCGGCGCAAGTCGATCCCGTCGAGCCGCTCCGCCCACCACGCGAGGATGTGCTTTTGCTTCCGGCGCCACGGCGCGGAGTTGCCCTCCGCCTCCGAGTACGCGAGGTGTTCCTTCACGAGCTCGTCGTCGAGGTACAGGCCCTCGCGCGGCGCATCGCCGGCCGGGTCATAGCCCTCCGGGTCCGCCTGAAATCGCTTAAGCTGTGCGTGCGCGGCGCTCTCGGTCGTCGCCGGCGTCCGAACCTCAAACCGCCGGCCGCCGATGCGGGCCCGGATGTAGTACGCGGCCACCTTCCCGCTCGCGTCGATCCACTTCCGACCGCCCTCCCACGGCTCCCAACGTCCGCCGTCGCGCTCGCTCATGGTCGCCTCCGAAGCCCCGGGGTAATGGCGGGGTAACAAGAGGCCACAGCGGCGAGCCGACAACGAAAGGCGGAGATGCGGAAGCGTCTGTCGTTACTGTGATTTTCGGTGGTGGTGAGGGGCGGAATCGAACCGCCGACCTAGGGATTATGAGACCCTCGCTCTAGCCGACTGAGCTACCTCACCAGGTCTTGCCCGGGGTGCCAAAGGGCCGTCCCCTTCGAGAACGCGGGGTTATAGGCGCCTTGCGCGGACCCGTCAAGGCGGGAGACCGAGCGCGACATCGGTTTCGAAAGGCGCAGCCGTGGCCGTTTCTTGACGCGGCCGATCCAGTGATACGAAGATCCCGATATCGGAGGGTTTCGCATGCGGCGGGCGCGACCAGCGGTGGCGACTAGTTCGAGGACCCTTGATGCACCGTTGCGATCGCTCCCCCTAGACACCCACGCTCCCGACTCGGAACGCGGTGCACGGCCCACCCCGTCGCCCAGGCCCGGCGCCGCCGAGCGAATCCGCGAGGCTCTCCAACTCTGGCTCGAGGAGGACATGTGAGGTCGCTTGAGCGCCTCACCTCGGGGAGCCGGGGCAGCCCCCGGCGCGACCGAAACGCGAAGGGGGGGGACCGGGCGAGACGCTCGAGCTCAGTCGGCTGAGACCGAGAACACCTGCATCCACCGGAGCGTGACGACGCCGGGCGCTTACCGGTGTTCCGCGGGGAGTTCCTTGCCACCCGTCGCTGCCGCTTCCTCGTCCGCCTCCACCACCAACTCGTCGGCCACCTCCCCGGACGCGGACAGGACCTGGCCCAGGCGGATGTGGCGGGAGAACAGGTAGACGAGGCCCAGACCGACCTGCAGGCCGAGTTGCACCGCCCAGAGCACGTTCGCATAGGCGGTGCCTTCCCGGGCTACCGCGGCAGCAGGGAAGAACAATCCGAGCGCGAGGAGGATGGCCCCCTGAAACGTGCCCACCATCCCCGGACCCGCCGGGATCATCACTCCGATGACGAGGACGCCGAGGACCGTCGTCGTCTGCAAGAAGTTCATCCGTAGCCCGAACCCTTGGGCCAGCACCTGCATCCCCCATCCGTTGAATCCCCAGTACGTCACCGTCAGCGCAAAGAAGAGCGCCAACTTGGTGCGCGAGGGCACGATCCGGAGCCCGTGGATGAAAGCCTCTAGCATCCCGGCGGCCCGTTGGGCGAGCCGGGGAGACACTGGGCCGAGACACCGCTCGAGGACCTTGATGGCCGCCCCGCGGTTCCGATAAGCGCCGATGAGGAACACCAGGGCGGCCAGGAATAACGACCCCATCACCACCCCCGCCACCCTGACGACCCCCACCCCCGGCGATCCGGACGGGACGCCGAGGAGGCAGGCCATGAGCAAGAGCGCGGTGAAGAGCCCGTCGACGACGCGCTCCACCACCACCGACGAGAGCGCTGCGGCCACCCGGACCTTGGTGCGGTCGGCGATGAGGTACGGCCGGGCGAACTCGCCGAGTCGGAAGGGCAGAATGGTGAGCGCCATCCACCCCACCGCCGAGGCGGCGTTGAGCTTGCCGAACGGGACCTTCGCCACCGGCTCCAAGAGGATCCCCCACCGCCAGGTGCGGGAGAGATGGATCGCCGCCCAGAAGGGCAGGTAGAGCAGGAGGAAGCGGTAGTCGGCCTGCCGCATGGCGAGCCAGACCTCGCCCAGGTCCTTGCCGCGCAGGGTGAGCCACAGGGCCACCCCCGACACCCCCAACCCCACCGCGGCCTGGAAGAGCCTCCCCTTCACTAGAGTTCTTCTCCCCGAAGGATCCGCCTCGGATTGTCCGCGCACAGCTGCCTCACGCCGGCCGCACCTACGCGCTTCTCCAGCGCCCGCATCCCCCCCTCCAGCCAGCGGCGGGCTTGCTCGGGCTGGTGGAGGTCCGTCGCCGCCACAGCGTACAACCCTTTGGCCACGAAGCGCTCGGCCTGCTTCTTTGCCAGACGGCCGTAGAGGCCGACCAGCGCTCCCAGGTTGAGCTGGTGCGCCCCGCCGAGGCGCACCACCTCCTCCGCCCGACCCGGCCGCTCGAACTCCAGGCAACGCTCGGGGTGGGCGAAGAGCGGATGGACGCCCTTGCGGCGGAGCCGGAAGACGAGCTCGGGCAAGGCGGGCAGATGGGCCTCGAAGGGCGTCTCCACCAGGACCCATCGGGCGACGGAACCGATCCCCCGTCGCAGCCTGGGGTCGCTCGCCCGAGCGAGGAAGTCCTCGTCCAGCTTGTTCTCGGCGTTTGGGTGGACGGCCATGACGATCCCCTCGCCAGAAAGGAGGGTCGCCACCTCTCCCCGGCGCACCTCGCATAGGGCCGTGTCGCGGCTGGGCAACTCCGGCACCGCGTGCGGGCTCGGGGCCACCTCGTCGAAGCCCAGCGACGAGAGCAGTCGCGCCGCTTCCAGCGTCTGCTCGGGCGTCTCGCAGCCGTCATCGATGCCCCAGAGCAGGTGGTCGTGAAGGTCCACGAGTCCCATCGCGGCCCCAGGGCTTCTACCACGGACAAGCGGGCGCCGCGAGGGCGCGCTCCGGGCGTCAGACCGGGTGGCGCGGAGCCTCGCCCCGGACTACCCGGAGCACGTCGTCCGCCACGAGCCGCGACATGGCCGCCCGGGTCTCGGCCGAGCCCGATCCGATGTGGGGCGTCAAGACCACGTTCGAAAGCTCCAGGTAGCGCGCGGGCACCCGCGGCTCCCCGCGGAAGACGTCCAGGCCCGCCGCCGCCACTTGGCCGGCGCGGAGCGCATCGGCCAGGGCATCGTCGTCCACCACCTCTCCCCGGGCGGTGTTGACGAGGATCGCCCCGGGCCGCATGAGGGCGATCCGCTCCCGGGACAGCAGGTTCTCGGTCGCAGGGGTGAGGGGGACGTTCAGGGAGACGAAATCGCTGCCCGCGAGAAGCTCTGGAAGAGAGACCCGTTGCGCCCCCCAAAACGCCACCTCGCGGGGGGCGGAGTACAGGATGCGCATCTGAAACCCGGCGGCCCGCCGGGCCAGGGCCTGGCCGATCCGTCCGAACCCCACGATGCCGAGCACCTTTCCGGTCACGTGAGCGCCGAGCAGGAAGCCCGGATCCACCTGGGTCCAGCCTCCGGCGCGGACGATCCGGTCGCCCTCCGCCACTCGCCGCCCGGCGGCCAAAAGGAGGGCCATCGCGTGATCCGCGGTGGCATCGGTGAGAACGCCCGGCGTGTTCGTCACGATCACCCCGCGTCGACGACACGCCTCGAGATCGATGTGGTTCACGCCCACGCCGTAGGAGGCCACGTGCCGAAGGCGCCGCGCCGCCGAGAGGAAGGCCTCGTCCACCGCGTCCAAGTAAGAGAGGATCACCACCTGGGCCTCGGCCACCCCCGCGAGCAGCTCCTCGCGGTCCGCTCCCGGCGGCAGGGTGCGCACCTCGAACTCGCTCAAAAGCTCGGCCGGATCCAGCCCCGGGAGAGGGCGCGAGAGCACGAGCACGGGTCTCATGCGTCGTCGTCCTCCTCCTTCCGGGGTCCGAAGCTGCCCTCGCCCTCGCCCGCTTGCTCCCCGGCGATCCGGTACTCCTCCCCCAGCCACTTGGAGAGATCGATGAGCCGGCAGCGCTCGGAGCAGAACGGGTAGGATCGGTTGCTCGGCCGCGGTGGCGCCGGGCGGTTGCAGATCGGACAGAGGGAGAACGGGGGCACCGGGGTGGATCTACTGCATTCCCTCCGGGGGATGCACGGCCTTCCTTCAAGACCGGGCCGGGCCCGTTCAACCGCTTCCCCCGGGGCAGGCGTGCGGGAGGAGCGGGTCGACCGCCCTCGCGAGCTCCTCCTTCCGGACCGCGCCCCGAAAGACCTGGCGCACCCGCCCTTCGGTATCGAGCAAAAACGTGTTCGGGAAGGCGTGGACCGACCAGGCGTCGACGGCGTCTGCGTGCTCGTCGAAGAGTACCGGATAGGGGATGCTCCTCGACATGTGCTCGACGTCTTCGCGGCCGGAGAGACCGGCCACCCCGAGGAGCTCGAAGCACCGATCGTGACGCGCGCGCCACACCTCGGCGAGCTCGGGCAACTCCTCGCGACAGGGGCCGCACCAGGTCGCCCAGAAGTTCACCACCACGACCTTGCCCCGTAGGCCCTTCAGGTCCACCGGAGAGCCGGCCAGGGTCTTGAGTGAAAGCTCCGGGGCGGGGGGCGCGGTGAGAGCGGCGACGTCCTGCGAGACGGGGATGGAGGGCGCGGGCTCCCGGTCCTGCACGAGGAGCTCCACGACCACCACCGCCGCCACGGCGAGGAGCGCGAGCTGGATCCAGCGGCTCATCCGTCACCCATCATATCCACGAACCCCGTGGGGGTGGGAGCCAGAGGAGGCGGGGAGGGTTCGCTAGGCACCTCCCTCCCCTCCCCGGCGAAGAACCGGGTCCACCCCTGCGACCACCTCACCGGGTCGCACTCGAAGCCGCCGACGCCGCTCCCGAGACGAACAGGGTCTTGAGGTCGTCGTCCGTGAACTCGATCCCTACCCCGAAGAAGACGTCGGTCCCGAGGCTGAAGGGGTGCAGGGCGCTGCTGCCGCTCCAGCGGTTCAAGAAATCGTCCACACCGGAAGTGGCGTAGAGGTGCTGCAGGAAGATGTAGTCCGCCCACAGCTTGGCGCGGGGGAAGGCCTTGTTCCCGGGACGGTTGAACTGGAAGATGTTGAGCGAGAGCCTCAGGGTCTCGTGGAGCAGGTGCAGGTCGGCGCCCACCCCTCCCGAGCTCTCGATGATCCCTCCCCGCACGGTGAGGATCCCGTACCGCTTGGCCATCTCCAGCGAGAAGGCCAGGGTCTGCTGGTTCGTCGCCGTGTTCGTGACGGCGGTGCTGGGCGGGCCGCCGTTGATGCTGGTGGTCTGCGTCTGGGAGACGACGGTGTTGACCCCTCGGGGGTCACTCACCAGCTCGAGCTCGTAGTACTTGTCCGGGCGCGGCACGAGCCTCACGCCGAAGTAGACCTTGGCTCCGGGTCGCCCCTCGGCGACGCTCTGGTTGAGGAGCCATTCGGAGCGGAGATGGAGCTGGATCTGCATCCGGTTGACGCGGTCGTAGTTCTCGGCCAGGCCCGCCACCGTGTCCCCGAGCTGTCGCCCCATCCTCTCGTCCACGAGGAGCCGGCCGGCGGCGCTCTTTCCCTCTTGGACCTTGCCCAGGATGTCGTCGAGCTTGGCCAGGCTGTCGTTCAGCTTCTCCACCGCCTGCTGCACGCCCTTCGCCTCGGGGGGAGCCGGCGTTCCCGGGCCGGCCTCGGGCTCGCCCGGCGGCGGCGCGGCTAGGCCCCCGGGCTGCCCGGCGGCCCCGGGCTTCCCCACCATGATCCCCTGGAGGCTCGCTGCGGTGGTCCGCAGTTGGGCGGTGAGCTCTTCCACGTTCACGAGGATGTCGTGGATCCGTTCCTTGTCCCGTCCGGAGATGTCGCGCAGGTCGCCGGTGAAGTCCCGGGTGTTGCGAAGGATCTGCGACACGTTCTGGTCGTTTTCCTCCATGAGCCGCCGCAGGTTGGCGGTCGTGGCGGCCAGGTTCTCGATGACGTTGCGGAGACTGCCCTGATTCCCCCGGACGGTCTGGGCCAGATCGCCCGTCACCACCTGGACGTCGGAGGCGATCCGGGAGAGCACGTCGAGGAGTTGCTGGACGCTGGTCGCCTCGCGGATGCAGGTGATCTCCCGGCGGTCCTCGGGGAGCGACTTCAACGCCGGATGGTCGGCGGAGCCGGGCGCGACCTCGAGCAAGGCGTCGGGGAGGAGCGCGGAGGGGAAGGTCTTGTAGAGGCAAGCGTCATCGTGGAGTTCCACCTCGTTCTTGATGCGGATCTTGAGGCGGGCCTTCGCCCCCTCCAGGGAGATGCCCTCCACCTCGCCGATCTGGATGCCGGCGATCTGCACCCGGCTCTTCCAGGTGAGCCCGGTGGCGTCGGAGAAGCGCGCGAACACGCGGTAGCTCTCGGACTTGGCGTACCCCCCCTTCTTGAAGAAGGTGAAGGCCACCAGAAAGACCGTCCCGGTCACCGCCACCAGGAGCCCCACCGCCAGGGCCTTGTTCACGACCGGTTTCACCATTCGTCTCCGATCGTCACTGCTTGGCGAACCACGTGGACAGGAACCGTTGCACGAAGGGATGGGAGCTAGCCCGGACCTCGACCGGCGTCCCCACCGCCGCGAGGTGGCCATCGTAGAGTACGCCGACGCGATCGGCTACCCGGAAAGCGCTGGCGATGTCGTGGGAGATCACCATGCTGGTGATCCCCAGCCGTTCCCGGGCGTGGACGATCATCTCGTCGACGTACTCCGTGGTGATGGGATCGAGCCCGGTGGTTGGCTCGTCGTAGAGCACGATGCGCGGTTCGGAGACCAGCGCCCGGGCCAGGGCCACCCGCTTCCGCATGCCGCCCGAGAGCTCGGACGGCCAGCGCTCCAGGACCTCCTCCCCCAGGTCCACCACCGAGAGCTTCTCCACCACCCGCCGCCGGATCTCCCCGGCCGGCATCCGCCGTCCCCTCCGCTCGCGCAGCGGGAAGGCCACGTTCTCGAGGACGGTCATGGAGTCGAAGAGCGCGGCCCCCTGAAACACCATCCCGAATCGCTGCCGCGCCTCGGTGAGCTCCTTCCCGGAGAGGGCCGACATCTCCACCCCGTCCACGAGCACCGTCCCGCTGTCGGGCTTGAGCAGGCCGATTACGTGCTTCATGAGCACGGTCTTGCCCGAGCCCGAGCTGCCCAAGACGACGAACGTCTCCCGTTCCGCGATCGAAAGGGACACGCCCTTCAGCACCTGGTTGTCGCCGAAGGACTTCCAGAGATCCTTCACCTCGATCACCGGTCAGGCCCCCACGAAGATGACGGTCGCGGCATAGTCGGCGAGCAGGATGGCGATCGAGCTCGCCACCACCGCCCGCGTGGTGCCCTCGCCCACGCCCCGGGCGCCCCCCCGGGCCGAGTAGCCCCGCCAGGTGGTGATGATGGCCACCAGGGCGCCGAACACCACCGCCTTGCCGAGGCCGTGGAAGATGTCGTCGAGCCCGACGAACTGTCGGGTGTGCTCGATGAACGGCCCCTCGGGGATCTTGGCCACGTACACGCCCATGAGGTACGCGCCCCCGTAGCCCAGCGCGTTGAAGAGCATGGTCAAGACCGGGAACATGACCAGCGAGGCGAGCACCCGGGGAACGACCAGGTACTGGATGGGCGAAACCGCCATGCTCTCCATGGCGTCGAGCTGCTCGGTCACGCGCATCGTTCCGAGCTCGGTAGCGATGGCGCTTCCCGAGCGGCCGGTGACCATGAGGGCGGTGAAGACGGGCGACAGCTCCCGGGTCAGCGCGAAGGCCGTCGAGCCGCCCACGTAGCCCTCCGCCGCGAACTGCTTCATGGCGTAGTTCATCTGCAGCCCGAACACCATGCCGGCGAAGGTCCCGGTCACGCCCACGATGAACGCCGAGCCGGCGCCGATGAAGGCCATCTGGGCCAGGAGCTGGTCGGGCCGAAAGGGGGGGCGAAATGCCCAGGCCACCACATCGGCGGCGAAGAACATCATCTGGCCGAAGTCTTCCAGGGCCGCCCGGATCTTCCTCATGGGGGTATTCTCGCACGGAGGCCGAGCCGCTGCCCGTTTCCGCCGCCCCGGGCGGGCAGCACCCCGGCCGCGGGATCGGTATACTCCCGCCCCCATGCTCAAGGTCGGCGGCGAGGTCGATTCGTACTGCACCCGTTGCGAGCTCGTGCTCGCCCACACCATCCACGCGCTCTTGGCGGGCCGGCCGGTCAAGGTGGAGTGCAACACCTGCCACTCCGTCCACCGACACCGTCCGCCCCCGGGGCGGTCGGGCGCCCGCCCTCAAGCCGATCCGGCTCGGCCGGGCAAGGCGGCCCGGGAGCGATCCGGCGTGACGGGCTTCGACGAGCTCCTCGCCCGGAGGAACGTGGGCGCTGTCCAGCCCTACTCCCCGCAAAAGAGGTTCGCGCTCGACGACGTCGTCGACCACACCGTCTTCGGTCGCGGCTTCGTGTCGAGCCTGCGCGACGGCGACAAGGTCGAGATCACGTTCCGGGGAGACGTGAAGGTCCTCGTCCATGGGAGAGGGTGAGGGACAGCCCCCCCGTCGCACGCACCCCGGGTGCTTCCCAGTGGGTCCTCCTTCCGGTACGTTCGGGGCCACGAGGATCGCATGCGTTCGCTTCAAGCCCTGGCAGCCCTCGCGGTCGCCCTCGGCGGATGCAGCCGCTCCCCGCCACCTCCTTCCGCCCCCGCGGCTCCCGCGGGACCGAGCGCCGAGGCCCCCGCCCCGACGCCCCGGGGCCCCACCGCCTACGTGAACGCGCTGGCGGTGCTGCGCCGCGAGCCCACCGAGGCCGCCCGGATCCCCGGCAAGCCGGGGACCAAGGACGCCCCGAACTACCTCGCCACCCTCCAGCGGGGAGAGAGGGTGGGAGTCCTGGAGACGCGCCAGGACTGGGCGCGGGTCCGCTCCTCCGACGACAGCGAGGGCTGGATCAAGCGGAGCTCCCTCCTCGAGGTGGAGGGGGTGACCGAGGCTACCGTCCTCGCCCCCGCAGACATCTTCGATCGCCCCGACCTCCTCGCGGCCAACGCCCGGCGGAAGGTCGAACCCGGGACGCTCGTCCTCGTGGTCCGGGCGCGGCCTCCCTTCAGCGAGGTCAACGTGTCCGGGGCCCAGGACGCCTGGGTGCTGACCGACCGGCTCGACACCTCGGAGAAAGAGGTCTCGGTATCGAAGCTCATCGAGAAGGCCCGGTACCTCGTCCGGAACAACCGGAAGGACGAGGCTCTCCAGATCCTGGCCCTCGCCCGGCAGCAGTTCGAGGGCGCGACGCTCGTCAATACCCTAGCCGCGGAGCTCGGCGAGCCTCCGCCTCCCGCCCCGGGTGAGGCCACCGAACCCGAGCCGTCCCAAAGGCCGGCCGCGGAGACCGATGGGTCGCCCGTCCGCCCGTAGGACTTCCACCCGACCGCGGGCCGCCCCCTCAGCTTTCGGCCCGGAGCGCGGCCACCGCCCCGGCGAAGTCGGCCGGTAGCGGGGCCCAAAGCGTAAGCCGCACGCCGCTTTCGGGATGGAATAGCTCGAGGCGCTCCGCGTGGAGCGGCGTGCGGATGAGCAGCCTCCGGCCATCGGGCCCGAGGAGCGGCCCCGGGAGGCCGTAATCGGGATCGACCACCAAAGGGTGGCCGGCGTGGGCGAGGTGGATGCGGATCTGGTGGGTCCGACCCGTCTCCGGGAGGGCCTCGAGGAGCGCCATCTCCCGACCCGCCCACGGCCGCGGCGGGAAGGTCTCCACCCGCTCAAAGCTCGTGGCCGAGGGCTTGCCGCGAGGATCGCCCGTGCGCGCCGCTCGCATGAGACCCCGGCGCGCCTTTGCCAGGGCGAGCTCCACCCGGAACCTCGGCGGCGGCGTACCCTCCACCAGGGCGAGATAGCGCTTGCGGGGCTCGCCCCGGTCGAAGGCCAGGTTCAGGGCCCGGTGAGCCTCGGCCGAGCGGGCGAACAAGAGCACCCCGGTGGTGCCGCGATCGAGCCGGTGCACGACCCAGAGCCGGCCGTAGATCGCCCGGAGTTCCTCGACCAGGCTCAGCTCGTCCCTGTTCCTTCCGGGGATCACGAGCCGCCCCGCCGGCTTGTCCACCGCGAGCAGGTGCTCGTCCTCGAGAAGGACGGGCACGGGCCCTGTCCCGGTCACTTGACCTTCCGCACCGGCACGACCCGGACGTCCCCGAACCGACGGAGCGCCCCGGCGATCTTGCCCGCGGGACCGACGACGACCACGAGCGGCCTCGCCCCCGGGAAGTAGCGCTGCGCCACCGCCCGGCAGTCGTCGCGGGTGACCGCCCGGACCCTTTCGCGGAATCCGGTGACCTCGTCGTCGGAGAGGCGGTACAGCGCCAGGTCGGCGAGGCGATCCGCGACCTGGTCGTGGGTCTCGAGCGAGAGCGGGAACAGTCCGCACAGGTAGCCCTGCATCCGTTCCAGCTCC
Organism: Anaeromyxobacter sp.; assembly: GCA_035686075.1. Classification (GTDB taxonomy): domain Bacteria; phylum Myxococcota; class Myxococcia; order Myxococcales; family Anaeromyxobacteraceae; genus Anaeromyxobacter. Next base: position 191,199 of record DASRZU010000021.1, on the reverse strand, counting down.
TCGGCGGTCGGACCGGCGTCCGCGAAGCGTGCCGCCTCCTCGAGCGCCACCTCTACGAGATCGGAGGTGGACTCGACCTTGGTGAAGCTCGAGATGGTGAAGAGCCCGCCGGAGGCGCTCGTGGCAAAGCGGCTACGGACGCCGTAGGAGAGCCCGCGGTTCACCCGGATGGCCTCCATGAGGCGCGAGGTGAACCCACCGCCCAGGACCGCGCTCGCTACCATCCCAGCGTGGTACTGGGGGCTGCGGCGCCCGAATCCGGCACTGGCGATCCGCACCTGGGCCTGGCTCAGATCAGGCCGGTCAACCACCACGACCTGGGGCCGCGGCGGGGCGGGGGCCGGAACCTCCGGCACCGGGCCGCCCTCTCCGGCCCACCCCGCGAAGCGCCGCACGACCAAGGCCAAGACGTCCGGGGCCGGGACCGGCCCCACCACGAGGAGGATCGCCGCCGCGGGCCGACAGTGACGCCCGTGATGATCGAGGACCTCGGCCCGACGGACCCGCAGGAGGTCGCGCGCCCTGCCCTCCGGCGGGTGGCCGTACGGATGATCGCCGAAAGCCGCTTCCAGAAGGGCCCGGTCGGCCAGGACCGCGGGCTCGTCGAGATCGTGCGCGATCGAGGCCACCTCGCGCCGCCTGAGCCGCGCCACCTCGCGTGCCGGGAAGGTCGGAGCCGTCGCCACCTCGCCCAGGACCTCCAGGCAGCGCGGCAGCGCCTCGACCGGCGCGGAGAGCCCGAAGGTGGCCGCGTCCTCGTCGACGCCGGCCCCGAGGTCCGCCCCGAGCGACTCGACGAGGAGGTCGAGCTCGTCGCCGGAGTGCCGCTTGGTACCGCGGCGAGCCGAGAGGGCAACGAGATGCGCCAGTCCGGCCCGGTCGGCCGGTTCCAGCGACGATCCCCCCCGGAAGACCAGGCGCGCCGCGGCGAGGGGGACGCCCTTCCGGGTCGCCACCACCACTTCCAGGCCGTTCCCAAAACGCTCCCGCTGAATTGGCGGCAACCGGATGGGCGTGCTCAACGGCGCCCTCCCCGCCGTGCCCGGTCGGGCACGAGCTCGACCACGCAACGCCCGCCGGGCCGGAGGTACTGCCTCGCAACCCTCTGCACGTCCGCCGGGGTCACCTGCTCGTATTGCTCGAGCGCCCTCCCCGCCTCCCGCCAGTCTCCCAGCAGGGCTTCGGCCTGACCGAGCGCGTGAGCGACCCCGTGGTGCGTGCCCAACTCGTGCAGGACCGAGCTGCGAAGGAGGGCACGGGCGCGGGTCACCTCCTTCGACGAGACCCCGCTTTTCGCCACCCGGTCGAACTCCTCGAAGAGCACCTCCTCGGCCCGGCCCGGGGCGAGGCCGGGGGCAAGCTCCGCGAAGACGAGGAAGATGCCCGGATCGATCCGCCAGCCCCAGGAGATGGTGATCGAGGCCGCCAGCTCCTCCTCGTGGACCATCCGCTTTCTCAGGCGGGAGGCCTCGCCCACCCCGAGGCAGACCTGCGCCACGTCGAGCACCGCCGCGTCGGGACTCCGGGCCGCCGGCCCACGCCAACCCGCGAGGAGCACGGGCGCCTGCGCCGGGTAGCGGATCCGGGCCCGCCGCTCACCACGCTGGGGAGGCTCTCCCTCGGCCACCGGACCGGGTGCGGGGCCCCGGGGAATGTCCCCATAAGCCTCTTCGACGAGGTCCAGGGCTCTCTCCGCCTCGATGTCGCCCACGCAGTAGATGGCCGCGTTGCTCGGCGCGTAGTAGGTCCGGAAGAAGGCCTCGCAGTCGTCCCGGGTGATTCGCTGGATGTCGTCCATCCAGCCGATCACCGGCCACCTGTAGGGGTGTGCCAGGAACACCAGGGCCTCGAGCTGCTCTTCCATGAGCCCGAACACCGAGTTGTCGGTCCGCAGGCGCCGCTCCTCCTTCACCACCTCGCGCTCCGCCTCGAGCGACTCGGCGGTGAGCCGGAGCGACCGCATCCGGTCGGATTCCAGGTCGAGCACCGTCTCCAGCGCCTCGGCCGCGAAGTCCTCGTAATAGGCGGTGAGGTCATTGGAGGTGTAGGCATTGGAGTGCCCTCCACGGGCCTCCAGCACCCGATCGAACTCCTTCGGCCCGTAACGCCCCGCCCCGTTGAACATCATGTGCTCGAACAGGTGGCTCATCCCGGTCAACCCCAGCCGTTCGTTGCGAGACCCCACCTGGAAGAAGGTGTAGTAGCTGACCGTCGGGGCGGTGGGTTCCGAGAGCACCCGGACCCGCAGCCCGTTCGGGAGGTCTCGCACCCTCACCCCGGCGAGGTCGATGACGCCCTGAGTGGCTACCGGACCCCGGGTTGAGCCTGTCCCCATGGCCGCGGAAGATAGCCCCCACTTGGCAGGGCGTCCATCCGATGGTCATGAAGGAGGCCTTCCCAGGGGAGGGTTCGCCTGGGAAGAGCGGCTCCTCCACCCACCGCTTATCAACCCCTCGTCTGCGAACCATCCCGGGAAGTCCTAGATCACCCACGCCGACCTGGAGGACGACGCCATGGCCACCAGAACGAGGGCTCCGAGAGACCCCAAGCGAGAAGACCTGCGGAGGCTCGGCGAGCGGATCCGCGATTACCGCCGCACCAAGGGGCTCACGCAGGAGAACCTCGCCCAGGCGCTCGACCTGTCGGTCGCCTACGTGAGCCTCATCGAGCGGGGAGGGAGAAACCCGCCCTACACCACCGTGCTCGCGATCGCGCGCGCGCTCGGTATCGGCCCGGGGAAGATGGTGGACTAGAGTCAGTCGTCGAGCGGCCTGCCGCACCCGGCGCAGCGACCCCGCAGCCGCCGCAGGGGGAGCCCACACCCGGGGCAGCGGCGCACCGGCCTCGGGACCGGTGCGGACCGCCGGCCATCCCCGGGAGGCGGCCGCCCTTTCTCCAGCCGCTGGACCCGTTCCTCCAAAGCCGCGATCCGCGCCTCCAAACCGGCGCGCGCTCTCGATCCTCCGCCCGCGCGGCGGCTGGCCTCTCCCGGAGCGCCTCGCCTGGTCACGCGGAGGAGCGTGCCACGTGTGAAGGCCAGGTCAACGATCTCGCCGGGGAGCAGCAAGCCGCGTCGGCGGGTTCGTTGAGCGGCACCGGCGCGCGTGTTATCTCGGATGGGTGGAGAGCGCGAGAGGCCGCCCCGAAGCCCCCCTTCTGTCCGGGCCAGCGGGCGACGGGCCGGCATACGAGCGGCCGGAGCTAAAGGCGCTCCTCGTCGGCCCCAATGCCCACCGGGAAGTCCCGCGCGGTCGACAGATCTTCGTGAACCGCAACCTGCGGATGGACCGGATCGACCTGATCGGTTTCGACATGGACTACACCCTGGCGGTCTACCACCTCCAGCGGCTCGAGACGCTCGCCTTCGACATGACCCTGGCGCGGATGATCGCGGTGAAGGGCTACCCCCCTGCCCTGGGCGTGCTCCGTTATGACCTCGAGTTCGTGATCCGGGGCCTCGTGGTGGACAAGCTCTACGGGAACATCTTCAAGATGGATCGGCACAACCACGTGGGCCGCTGCTACCACGGGCGCCGGCCCGTCGCCGACGAGGAGCTGAAGCGGCTCTACCGCGACGAGAAGATCCACCTCTCCTCTCCCCGCTTCGCCTGGATCGACACCCTCTTCGCGCTCCCCGAAGCATGCCTGTTCGCCCTCGTGATCGAGATGCTCGAGGGTCAAGGGCAAAGGGTCGACTACACCCGGCTCTACGACGACATTCGCGAGGCCATCGACACCGTTCACCGGGACGGGACCCTGAAGAGTGAGATCCGCAAGGACGTGGCCCGGTACATCCTGCGGGACCCGGAGCTCGGCCCGGCCCTGCACAAGCTCCGCTCCGGCGGCAAGAAGCTGTTTTTGCTCACGAACTCGCTCTGGGACTACACCGCCGAGGTGATGTCGTTCCTTCTCGACGGCGTTCTTCCCGAATACCCGAGCTGGCGGAACTACTTCGACGCGGTGATCACCGGCGCAGCCAAGCCGGCCTTCTTCTCCGACCGGCGGCCCCTGTGGCTCCTCGGCCCCGGGGGCGAGCGGCTCGACGAGGCGCAGTCGCTGGAGCGCGGGCGCGCCTACGAGGGGGGCGATCTGCCGACCCTGGAGCGCTTCCTGGGCAAAGGGGGCGATCGCGTTCTCTACGTGGGAGACCACATCTACGGCGACATCCTGCGCTCCAAGAAGAGCTCCCTGTGGCGGACCTGTATGGTGGTCCAGGAGATCGAGGAGGAACTGGCCTGGCTCGAGCGTAACCGCGATCCGCTGGCCGAGCTCTCTCGGCTGGAGGAGCTGCGAGTCCGGGTGGAGGACGAGTTGGCGGGGCACCGCGCGGCGCTGAATCTTCTCGACCGCAGATTGGAACGGAGCGACGGACCCGCCAAGGAAGAGCTCGAGGGGGAGCGGCGCAGGTCCAAGGGCGAGCTCGAGGTTCTCCGGCGCGCCCTCAAGGAGGCGGACGCACGGATCTCCTCCCTGCAGCGGGACGTGGAAGAGGGCCTGAATCCCTACTGGGGGCTCACCTTCAAGGAGGGGAACGAGAACTCGCGGTTCGGCGAGCAGGTGGAGGTGTACGCCTGCCTCTACACGAGCCGCGCCTCGAATCTCGTTTATTACTCGCCCATGCAGTACTTCCGGTCGCCGCGAGCCATGATGCCCCACGAGCGCGCCGCGCCTTCCCGCATTTCACCCTGGGGCGACCAACATGCTGCTCCCCTCGGAGGAGATCGCCCCTCGAAAGCCTCGAGGGCCGTGCGGTAAGTCACACGCACCTCACACTGCTTGACCCCACCGGCGCGGCCCCGTAGATGGGACCTCGGCAGGGCTTCCCAGGCTGGTGCCGGGCCCGGTCTTCAAAACCGGTGAACGGCGTCGAGAGACGCCGTTGGCGGGTTCGATCCCCGTGCTCTGCCGTATCGGGGCAGTTTCATAACCTCCGAAAGTTCCTCGGCGAATCCGCCAATAGCCATTGATTCTTCCCGTTTGCGTGCCACCGGCCGTGCCAATACAGATGGTGAACGCTCCGGGAGGGACGGGGTTGCCTCCTTGGGGGCGAGAGGCCCTCGGTGACGGTAGAAATATCCGGGTACGCCCTGCGTACGGCTAGGTTGGTGCCCGTACCTGCACGGAGGGGAGAGAAATGGATCGCGGAACGTCCGGCCAGCGCCGTCCGGGAACGGCTGGGCTGCTCGGCCTCGTGTGTGGACTTCTGGCCGCCGGCGAGGTCGCGTGCCAGCGGTCGTGGCCGCGCACCATCGAAGGCGACGGCAAGACGATCACGCAGGTCCGCCCAGTCGGCGGCCCATTCGACGCCGTCGACGCGCGCGGCGCGATGGATCTCCAGGTGAAGGTCGAGCCGGCCGCATCGATCGCCGTCACCATCGACCAGAACCTCCAGCCTTACGTCGACGTTCACATCGAGGGCTCGACGCTGGTCATCGAGCAGCACGACAGCCTGCGCTGGCACGACCGAGCGTGCGCGAACGTCACGCTGCCCGTCCTTCGGGCGGTTTCCACATCGGGCTGGGGCGTCGCTACGGTCGAAGGCAGCACGGGGGGCGCTCTCTTGCTGTCGAGCACCGGCTCGGGCGACGTCCGCTGGCGTGGCGAGGCGGAGCGGCTGGAGGTGAGGACCAGCGGGTCTGGCCGCGTCGTCCTCGCCGGGCGCGCCGCCGACCTGCGCGTGTCGACGAGCGGCTCGGGGAACGTCGAGGGGAGCGCGCTCACCGTGTCCGGCGACGCCGATGTGTCGACGTCGGGATCCGGCAGCGTGGAGCTCGCCCTGGCGGGTGGTTCGCTCCAGGCGCACACGAGCGGTTCGGGCGACGTCACCTACTCCGGGGAGGCGCGAGCGGTGAATGCACAGGTGAGCGGGTCGGGCAGGGTCCGGCGGCGGTGACCGGCCTCCTCACCTCAGCTTGAACGGAAAGTCATCCCATCGACCGTGGCGGTTACGAGGCCAACCTCTCGTCTCGTCGCATTGACCGCGACCCGCGACCGCGACAGCGTCGCAGGCACCGGGGGTGCGACGCCGCGCTCCAAACCGTGCTACGCGGTCGCGATCGCCTTCAGCGCACTGGCCTGCTCGAGCGACGTCGGGCTGGCGACCCGTGCGCAGGAGCCCAGTGCACCTGTGCTGGAGGCCTTCGCGTTTAGTGCAGTCAACAACCCCATCCGCGTGGACTCGCAGGCGAGAATCCGCGAGGGCGAGGTGCGGATCTTCCTGCCGCCGGGGACGCCGCGGGGCGCGCTGCGGCCAACGTTCGGGACGAGCACCGGCGCGAGCGTCCGCGTCGGTGGCACCCTCCAGACGAGCGGAACCTCCGCCCTCGACTTCACTGCGCCGGTCCGCTACGTGGTGGCCGCCCCGGGTGGTCGGGAACGTCGCTACGTCGTCACGGTGGTCACTGACCTCGCCGCATTCGACGACGTCGTTGAGTCGCTCGTGCAACGGTACCACATCCCTGCTGTATCGATCGCGGTGACGCATGACGAACGGCTCGTGTACCTCAAGGCGTACGGTTGGGCCGACCTGGTCGCGAGGGAGCGAGCGACCACCCAAAGCCGATTCCGGCTCGCCAGCGTCTCCAAGCCCATCACGGCGATCGCGATCCTGCGCCTCGCCGAGCAAGGCAAGCTTCGCCTCTCCGACCGGGTCTTCGGACCCGGCGCGCTGCTCGGCACTATCTACGGAACGCAGCCGTACGAGCCGCGCCTCCGCGAGATCACGGTCGATCACTTCCTGCACCACACTGCAGGTGGATGGACGAACGACGCAGCGGACCCGATGTTTGCGCAGCGTGCGCTCTCCGGAGGCGAGCTCATCTCGTGGACGCTCGACCACCGCCCCCTCGCACACGCCCCGGGCACGTCCTACGCCTACTCGAACTTCGGGTACTGTCTCCTTGGCCGGATCATCGAGCGGGTGACCGGCCAGCCCTACGAGCAGGCCGTGAAGGCGCTCGTGCTCGAGCCCGCGGGAATCACCGACATGGCGATCGGCGGCGGCACGCTCGCCGAGCGGTTGCCTGGCGAGGTTCGCTACCACGGTCAGGGCCACGATGATCCCTACCTCCTCGACCCGCGCCGAATGGACGCCCACGGCGGGTGGGTCGCGACCGCGCGCGATCTGGCTCAACTCCTCGTCCACGTGGACGGGTATTCGGCGAAGCCCGACCTCCTGCAGCCCTCCTCGATCGAGACGATGACTACCGGGTCTTCTGCCAAGCCCGGGTACGCATGCGGCTGGGGCGTGAACGCAAATGGCAACTGGGAGCACATGGGCGGGATGCCCGGTACGGCGACCCTGATCATCCGCGGCGCAAACGGCTGGGGTTTCGTGCTCCTTGCGAACTCGCGCAGCCCTGATCAGCGCTTCGTCCGCGATATGGACCTGGTGCTCTGGACCGCGCTAGCCCGGCTGGACGGGGCGCCGGAGTATGATCTGTTCGTTGCCGACTCGTCGCAGGTCGACAGCGTCGCGCCGCAGGCGCAGCCCTACCAGACTGGCGCGGACTCGATTTCCGCCATCCCGACGAGATGAGTGGCGCTTTCCTCTTCACATGCTCACCGACCCGAAATCCTCTTGGGCTCAACGCGGTTCTCGCAACTGCCGGTGTGACCGAGCGGTTGCTTGGGCCCAGGACCGCGAGTCGCGGACGCCGTCGGTCTCCCGTCAGGCACACTAGGAAAGTACAGTGCTCGTGCCGAACTGGCCGACCGCCGGCTAGCGGGAGGACCGCAGCTTCTCGCGCAATTCGGGGATCGCCTTGAACAGGTCGGCCACCAGCCCGAAGTCGGCGATCTGGAAGATCGGAGCCTCGGGGTCCTTGTTGATGGCCACGATCACCCTGGCCCCCCTCATCCCGGCGACATGCTGCAGCGCGCCGGAGATGCCGGCGGCGATGTACAGCTCGGGCGCCACGACCTTTCCGGTCTGGCCCACCTGCCAGTCGTTGGGAACCCAGCCGGCATCCACCGCGGCACGGCTCGCGCCCACCGCGGCGCCGAGGTCGTCGGCCAAGCCCTCCACCTCCCGGAAATCGCCCCTCGTCCCCCGTCCCCCGGCAACCACGACCCGGGCCTCGACGAGCTCGGGCCGCTTGCTCGCCACCTCGTCGAACTCGACGAACCGGGTCTTCAGCGCGGGCAGGTCCACTTCCACCGGGACCGGCTCGATCGGGCCTGGGGTCGCTCGGGGCGGTGGCGCGAACTCCGTCGGGCGAACGGTGAGGACCTTCACAGGAGTCGTGAGCTCCACCTCGGCGATCACCGCTCCCGCCCACATCGGGCGACGGAGAACCACGCCCGGGCCCTCGCCCACGAGCGCGAGCACGTCGGTGGCCGCGGCCGCGCCCAGCCTCGCCGCCACGCGCGGAAGCAAGTCCTTACCGAAGGCGGTAGCCGCACCCACGATCCAGGTCGCCCCCGAGCGCCGCGCTTGCTGCGCCACCACGGCGGCGTAGCTCTCCGCCAGGTAGTAGGTCAGCGACGGCGCGTCCGCCAGCCGGACTGCGACGCCGTGGGCGGCGAGCTCGGACGCCGCCGCCCCCACCTCGTGGCCCATGAGCAGGGCGCTCACCGACCCGCCGGTGCGGCCCGCGATCTCCCGGCCCGCGGAAAGCGCCGCCAGACTCCCACCCTTGAGCTTCCCCCTCCCCTGCTCCGCGACAACGAGGACCTCTGCCATATGCCCTCCCGGAGGTCTAGAGGACCTTGGCCTCGAGATGAAGCTTCGCGTAGAGCTCGGCAGCGTCCGCCACCTTCACCCCACCCGCGCGCGGCGGCAGCTCGAAGAGCCTTTTCAGCACCACCGTGGGCCGCAGATCGATCCCCAGGCTCTCGGCCGCGAGGGTCCGCACCTCCTTCTTCTTGGCCTTCATGATCCCGGGCAAGGACGCGAACCGCGGCTTGTTGAGGCGCAGCTCCACCGTCACCACTCCCGGAAGCTCCAGTTCGAGCGTCTCCATGCCCCCGTCCACCTCCCGCTTCACCCGCATTCGCTTCCCGTCCGAAGAAAGCGCGAGCGCCGGTTCCCTCCGCTGCTCGGCCTCGCTCTCCAGGCTCTCCTTCTTCGAGGCGTTGGTCGCCTGCCCCCAGCCGAGCTTCTCGGCCAGGATCTGCCCCGTCTGGTTCTGGTCGTCGTCGACCGACTGCTTCCCCAGGATGACCAAGTCAGGCCTCTCCTGCTCGACCAGCTTCCAAAGGAGCGCGGCTACCACCCCCGGATCGAGCGGGCCGTCGTGGGAAATGTGCACCCCCCGGTCCGCGCCCATGGCCAGGGCGGAGCGGATCTCCGTCACACACTTCTCCCCGCCGATGGAGGCCACCACCACCTCCCCGCCGTGCCTCTCCTTGAGCCGCAGCCCCTCCTCGACGGCGATCTCGTCGAAGGGGTTCAACTTGTAGTTCACCCCTTCGCTGACAATTCCCGTTCCATCCGGCTTCACCCGTATCCTGGATTCGTAGTCTTCGACCCGCTTCGCAGTGACGAGGATCCGAAGGGGCATGGGCATCTCCCTCGGGCGTTTCGCGCCGGCTCTTCAGGAGGTCTGGCTCGCTAGTACCAGACCCGTTCGATACGCAGAAGGTCCTGTGCGTGACGGAAGCTTGCCCTCGTCAGATGCGCAGGCGGCCTTCCCCTCGCATCCCGCCGGAAGGCAACGCCCCGAGCCTGGCCCCCGTGGGGCGGCCCTAGCCAGCACTCACAGCCACCGCGCGGTTCGACGCATTGCGTGATTCTCAGCTCGGCCAATTTCCGTTGGACGCGGCCGAGTTCGTGGACCAATCATGAGCGCTTCAAGGAGCCCCTCGTTGATTTGCGAATCAAGCGAGCGATGGCTCGCTTGGGCTCCAGCGGACCCGGGTCTAGCTCTTGTGGCGACGTGGTTTTCCGGCCCCAACCTCGGCGGTCTCGCAACGGCTAGCACTCGAAGTAAGGGTTATATGACACGCCCCGTCACAACACTGGCTTCCGTGGGGGCCGTACACGTCCCACGACCCGGGTCGAAACGTAGGGACCAACCCAACAAAAAACGCGTCAAACCTGACCCCGATCATGGGAACCGTAGTTGTCACCGAGGCATGTGGACACCATGGCAGGGATGGACAGCGAAAACCTGGACATGGTCCTGTCCACGCTGCGCGGCTACGCCGAGCGTGAGCTCCCGCCCGAGCGGCTCCTCGAACTCGACCGGGCCAACGAGTTCCCCGAGCAGGTCCATCGCGACCTCTACGGCGAGATCGGCCTGCACCTGCTTTTCATTCCCGAGGAGTTCGGAGGGATGGGGGGCGGGGCGCGCGACATCTACCGGGTGGCCGAGGTCCTCGCGCGCATCGATCTGGGGATCGCCACCAGCGTTCTTGCCACCTTTCTGGGAACCGATCCCATCACCGTGGGCGGCACGCCTGCTCAGAAGAAGAAATGGATGGGACGGATCGCAGAGGAGGGGTTGCTCGTCGCCTACGGCGCCACCGAGCCTCAGGCCGGGAGCGATCTCACCTCGCTCAAGACCAGCGCCACGCCAGTCGAGGTCGAGGGTCGCCCCTCGTACGCGCTGAACGGCCAGAAGCAGTGGATCAGCAACGGCAGCGTCGCGGCCATCTGGCTCATCCTGGCCAACGCGCCGGGCGGCGCCTCCTGGTTCGTGGTCGAGCGTGGAACCCATGGCCTCACCCCGGGGAAGCACGAGGATAAGCACGGGATCCGCGCCAGCGATACCACCGCGCTCTTCCTCGACAACGTCATCGTTCCAGCCGAGAACCTGGTGGGGGGGGTCGAGGGGCTCGGCCTCACACAGGCGCAGGCGGTCTTCGGCTATACGCGGCTCATGGTGGCGGCCTTCGGTCTGGGCGGCGGCTGGAGCGCGCTGGAGCGGGCCGTCCGCTACGCCCAGGAGCGCCGCGTGGGCGGGACTCCGCTCATCCTAAAGCATGGGTTCACCCACAAGCTGCTCGTCCCGAATGCAGTGCGCCTGGAGGCGGCCCGGGCCTTCATCGAATGGTCCGCCGAGCGGATCGACCGGGGCGAGCCCGACCTCGCCACCGAGGGCGCCATCGCCAAGTACCTGGCGACCGAGGCGGGCAATCGAGCGGCCGAGGACGCCATCCAGGCCCTCGGCGGGTATGGCTACACGCGCGACTACATGGTCGAGAAGATCAAGCGGGACGTGCGGATCACCCTCATCTACGAGGGGACCTCCGAGATCCTGGAGTGGACGATCGCGCGCGACCGTTGGCAGCTTCACCTCAAGGCGCGGGGGGCTCACTACCTCGACTGGGCGCGGCGGGTCGAGCGACTCGGCGCCGAGCACCCCGGCGTCGGGGCGGGGAATGCGGCCGCAGCTCTGAGAGCGCTGGCAGCGGTCCTCGAGCGCTGCCGGGCCGACAAGCTCACTCGCCACCAGCACGTTCTCTTCCGGCTCGGCGAGCTGGTGGCCCAGGCCGAGGGGGCGGCGGTGTTTGCGGAGCGCGCTGCCACCGCGCCCTCGAGCGCCATCCCCCTGCCCCCCGCGACCATCGCCGCCATGTCGCGCGTGTTCGCCCGCGAGGCAGCCGCGCATGTCGCCTTCGAGGGCGCACGGCTGGCCATCGCCGCAGGGCAGACCGAGCCGGCTTTCCCGGGTTCCTTCGATTGGAACCAGATCCTGGGTGGGCAGGCCGGCGGGATCGAGGACATGGACGTGATCAGGGGCAGCCTGGCGCAAGCCTTCCCCGCTTAGGAGCTGTGCCCGCGCGCCCCAGCCGACGGCGGGCGCCGCCGTTGGCACCGACGCGCGATCGCCTGAAGGAGCAATCGATCATGCCGGACCCGAGCACGCGTGCCGTTGCCATCGTCGGGATCGGGGCTCTGCTCCCCGAGGCTCCCGACGCGAACGCCTTCTGGAAGAACCTCTGCGACGGACGCTACTCGATTACGGAGGTACCGCCGGACCGGTGGAGCGTTCAGGAGTACTACGACCCCGATCCCTCAGCCCCGGACAAGACCTACAGCAAGATCGGGGGCTGGGTCCGCGGCTACTCCTTCGACTGGCGGAGATACAAGGTCCCCCCCAAGGTCGCCGCCGCCATGGATCCAGGCCAGCAATGGGCCGTCACCATCGCCGCGGAAGCTCTCTCCGACTATGGCTTCCCCACCCGCCCCCTCGATCTGGAGCGCACCGGGGTCGTGCTCGGCGCGGCCATGGGGGGGGAGCTGCACTACCTCACCACCCTGCGCGTCATGTTCCCCGAGTTCCGCCGCGCGCTCGAAGGGGTGGCAGCCTTCTCCGAGCTCGCCCCCGAGCTTCGGCGGGCCATCCTCGAGCGCTGCCACGCGGAGTTCGGCAAGAACCTTCCCCCCATCACCGAAGACTCGATGCCGGGCGAGCTCCCCAACATCATCTCGGGGCGCGTCGCCAACATCCTCAACCTGCGCGGCCCGAACTTCATCACCGACGCGGCCTGCGCCTCGAGCTTCGCCGCGGTCAACGCATCCGTCGATTTGCTCACCGAGCATCACTGCGACGCGGTCATCTCGGGCGGGGTCGACCGCAACATGGGCGCGTCGACGTTCGTCAAGTTCTGCAAGATCGGCGCCCTCAGCCCAACCGGGAGCCGACCCTTCGGCGAGGGCGCCGACGGCTTCGTCATGGGCGAAGGCGCCGCCGCCTTCCTACTCAAGCGGCTCGCCGACGCCGAACGGGACGGGGACCGGATCTATGCGGTGATCCGCGGCGTGGGCGCTTCCGGCGACGGCAAGGGCAAGGGGATCACGGCCCCGAATCCCACCGGCCAGAAGCTCGCGGTGGAGAGGGCCTGGCAAGCAGCCGAGATTCCTCCGGGGACGGCGGGGATGGTGGAGGCCCACGGCACGAGCACCAGGGTGGGAGACGTGGTCGAGGTCGAGAGCCTCACCCAGTGCTTCGCCTCCGCCGGGCGAGGCGCGATCGCCCTCGGCTCGGTGAAGAGCAACGTCGGCCATCTCAAGGCCGGTGCGGGAGCGGCCGGCCTCCTCAAGGCCGTCCTCTCCCTCCATCACAAGCTCTTGCCGCCGACCCTCAACGTGGCACGGCCCAACCCCACTATCGACTTCGCGGCGACGCCGTTCACCCTCAACCAGGAGCTGCGCGATTGGCCTCGGCGGAACGGAACGCCACGTCGCGCCGGGGTGTCCGCCTACGGCTTCGGGGGGACGAACTTCCACGTGGTCCTCGAGGAGCCTGTCCAAGGGATCCGGCCGACTCAGCGGAAGGCGACGACCTCCGTCCCCGCCGGCCTTCCCGCGGGCGGTGGGGCCCCAAGCGCCAAGCCCGGCCTTGCCAGCCCCAAGCCCCCGCTCCGCGGGATCCTGGCCCTGGGCGCAGCGACGGTCCCCGAACTGCGTACGCGCCTCGAGCGTGAGCTCGCCCGCGCCAAGGAGGGAGCGGTCTGCTCGCCGGCCTATCCGGCTCCCGCGGACCTACGAGCCCCCGAGCGGATCGTCATCGACTTCGAGGGGGGGCCTGATCTCGTCGATAAGCTCGAGCGCGCCCGTCGGGGGCTGGACCGCGATGCGCCCACGGCCTTCCGGGCGCTCGCCAACCTGGGCGTTTTCCGGGGCTCGGGCCTCCCCGCCGGCAGGGTCGCATTCCTCTTCCCCGGCCAGGGAAGTCAGTTCGTCAATATGGGCCGCTCGCTCTATGAGCGCGAGCCGGCCGTGCGCGAGGTGTTCGACGCGGCCGACGAGGCGCTCACCCCCATCCTCGGTCGGCCCCTCACCTCCTTCCTGTTCGCCGACCCGAGCGACGCCGCCGCGATGGCGCGCGCCGAGGACGAGCTGCGTCAGACGGCAGTCACACAGCCGGCGGTCCTCACCGTGGACAACGCCCTGGCCACCCTCCTGGCCGAATACGGGATGAAACCCGACTACGTCATGGGCCACTCGCTCGGCGAGTACGGCGCCCTGGTGGCCGCGGGCGCGATGCCGTTCGCCGACGCCCTCGAGGCGTCCGCGGCCCGCGGGCGCGAGATGGCGCGCGTGAGCCTCGACGACAACGGCTGGATGGCGGCCGTCATGGGGCCGCTTGAGGCGGTGGAGAAGGCGCTCTCCTCGATCGACGGCTACGCCACCGTCGCCAACGTGAACAGCACGCGCCAGGTCGTGATCGGCGGCGAAACCTCGGCGGTGAAACGGGCCATGGAAGCGCTGGGCGCGCTCGGCCTGGAGACCATCCGCTTGCCCGTCAGCCACGCCTTCCACACGCGGATCGTCGCCCCCGCAGCCGAGGCCCTCGGCCAAGTGCTCGACCGGCTCCAGATCCATCCCCCTCGGATCCCGGTAGTCGCCAACGTGACGGGCAGGCTCTATCCCGCCACCCGCCAGCAGATCCGCGACATGCTCGTGGCCCAGATCGCCGCGCCGGTGCAGTGGGTCCGTGGCCTGGAAACGCTCTGGCGGGAGGGGGTGCGAACCTTCGTCGAGGTCGGCCCCAAGAAGGCGCTCAAGGGGTTCGTCGACGACGTCCTGGGCGGCCGCGAGGGGCTGGTCTCGCTCTTCACCAACCACCCCAAGTTGGGCGAGATCGCCGCGTTCAACCAAGCTCTGTGTGGCCTCTTCGCGGCCGGGCACGGCACCGCCGACGAGCCCGCCCTCTCGTCGGGGCAGCGCGCGGGGACCGAGCTCGCCTCCGCACCGGACCAACGGACGCCCGCCGCCGGGGCGCCAACAACGATCGCCGCCTTGAGCGACGGCGCTCGGGAGTCAGAGTCCATGTCGAGTCAGTCCGCCGAAGAGTTGGTTCTCCTCCTCGCCCGAACCCTCGCCGGGATGACCGCCCGCCCGGTGACGGACCGGTCGCCGGCGGGCGGGCCGCCAGACCGCGCCTACGACCGCAACCGTTCCCCCTCGGGATCGGTGGTGATCGCCGGCTGCGGACTCGGGCTCCCCGGGCCCGAGAAGCCGGTCATGGATCCGCACAACGTCGACCGGATCCTCCGCGGCGAGCAGTTCATCGACCTGATGCCGGGCCGCTTCCGCGAACGGATCGCACGCAAGAGCGTGACGCGGCTCGTGAAGACCGCCGATGGCGAGGGCCACTTCGAGACAATCGACGACTCGCGAGACGTGATCAAGCTCGCCGGGCGGCCGGGCCCCTTCGACCTCACCGCCGAGTATGGCGTGCCCGAGAAGCTCGTGGAAGCACTCGACTCCACCGCCCAGCTCGCCATGGCGGCGGGGATCGACGCGCTGCGCGAGGCCGGCATCCCGCTCGTGCAGTCCTGGCGCCGCACCTCGAAGGGATCGTTCCTCCCCGATCGCTGGGTGCTCCCCGAGCCCTTGCGCGATGAGACCGGCGTGGTTTTCTGCTCGGCTTTCCCCGGATATGACCGCTTCGCCGAGGACCTGAGCCGGTACTACGCCCAGGAGTCGCGGCGGGCGCGCCGCGCCGCCCTGGAGGAGGTCCAGCGCCAGGTCACCGATCCCTCGACCCTGCGGGAGATCCAGCGCCGGATCGAGGAGGTCGAGGAGGAGCTGCGCCGCGAGCCCTACGCGTTCGACCGGCGGTTCCTCCTGCGTGTGTTGCCCATGGGCCACAGCCAGTTCGCCGAATACGTGGGGGCGCGCGGCCCCAACACGCATCTCAATGCCGCCTGCGCCAGCACCGCCCAGGGGATCGCCCTCGCCGAGGACTGGATTCGCGTCGGGCGCTGCCGCCGCGTGATCGTGATCTCGGCTGACAACGCCACCAGCGACAACCTGATGGAATGGATGGGGGCAGGTTTTCTGGCCAGCGGGGCGGCCGCCACCGACGACAGGGTCGAGGAAGCGGCCGTCCCCTTCGATCGGCGCCGGCACGGCACGATCATCGGCATGGGAGCGGCCGCGCTGGTAGTGGAGGCGCAGGACGCGGTCGAGGAGCGCGGCATGCGCGGGATCGTCGAGCTGCTCTCGAGCGAGACCCGCAACAGCGCGTTCCACGCCACGCGGCTCGATGTCGACCACGTGGCGGCGGCCGTGGAGAGCCTGGTCCGGTCCGCCGAGCGCCGGTTCGGGCTCGACCGCCGCGCCATGGCCCGCGAGATGGTCTTCGTGTCGCACGAGACGTTCACACCGGCCCGCGGCGGGAGCGCCGCCGCCGAGGTGGCGGCGCTCCGGCGCGTGTTCGAAGGCTCAGCCAACGAGATCGTGATCGCGAACACCAAGGGGTTCACTGGCCACCCGATGGGCGTCGGGGTCGAGGATGTGATCGCGGTCAAGATCCTCGAGCACGGCATCGTCCCCCCCGTCCCGAACTTCCGGGACGAGGACCCCGAACTGGGCGGGCTGAATCTGAGCCGCGGTGGCCGCTATCCCGTCACCTACTCGATCCACCTCGCCGCCGGATTCGGCTCCCAGATCGCCCTGACGCTCAGCCGGCGCATTCCGGGCGGCCTCGATCGCGTCGATCGGCCCGACGTCCACCACCGCTGGCTCGATGCGGTCACCGGTCTCGATCAGGCGCGGACCGAGGTGGTGCATCGCACGCTCCGCGTGGTCTCGACCGGGGCGCCGGCCCGTGCGCCCCAGCCTTCGACGTGGGAGTGGGGAACCGCCCCCGCGCTCCGTTCCCCGGCACCGCCCCCGGCGTCCTTTCCGCGCCCTGCGGAGAGTCGGCCGATGGCTCTGACACCCTCGCCTGCGGCCCCGGCCTCGCCACAGCCCCCCGCCGCCCCCGCACCTGCTCAGGAGCCCGCCGCACCCATAGCGCGGATCCCGGCCCCGCCTTCCAATGGTCCCGCCCCCGCACCGGCCACCGCCTCCCTCCCGCCCCCCGAAACCCTCCCGCCGCCCCGAGGGCCAACCCTTGCCACCGACCCCGTCGAGGCCCGGGTGGTGGCCATCGTGGCGCAGAAGACCGGCTATCCGGCAGACCTCCTCGACCTCGACCTCGACCTCGAGGCCGACCTCGGGGTCGACACCGTCAAGCAGGCAGAGACCTTCGCCGCCGTGCGCGAGCAGTGGTCCATCCCGCGCCTCGAGAACCTCCGGCTCCGCGATTTCCCCACCCTGCGCCACGTGGTCGGCTTCGTTCACACGCACCGGCCCGATCTCGTTCCCCCTTCGGCCGTGCCGGGGCCCGTCCAAGCGCCGGTCACCATCTCCCACCCACCCCCGGCCGAAACCCTCGCGCCGCCCCAGGCGCTCCCCCATCCGCTTTCGAACGCGGACCAGGCGCCCCGGCGCGTCGCCGCGCCCGTGCTGCGCCCGCCGCTCAACCTATGCAAGCCGACCGGCGTGCAGCTCGGACCGGGAACTCGCGTCGTCGTCGGCCGCGGCGCCAGCACCGGGAACCTGGCACAGAGGCTCTCGGACCTCGGCGTGACCGTGCTCGATCTCGACGTGCGTCAGCGGGCTGCGGCACTCGAGTCGACCCTCCGAGCCTGGCTCGCCGACGGGCCGATCCAGGGGATCTTCTGGCTGCCCGCGCTCGACCCGGAAGCGGCGCTCGACCGAATGTCGCTCGAGGACTTCCGGGAACGGACCCGGGTGGTCGCGAAGAACCTCGCCTCGGCGATGCGCGTCCTCTACCAGTGCATCTCCGCATCCGGCACGTTCCTCGTGGCTGCGACGCGCCTGGGCGGGCTCTTCGGGCTGGGGGAGGAGGGGACGGATGCGCCGCTCGGCGGGTCGGTCCAGGGGGCGGTCAAGGCCTACAAGCGGGAGCGACGCGAAGCCCTGGTGAAGGTGGTCGACTTCCCGCCCGACGCGGGCGACCCCGAGGTGGCGGGAGCGCTCGTGGCCGAGGCGCTCGCCGACCCGGGCGTGGTCGAGGTCGGCCGCTGGGCCGGGGCGCGCTGGTCGATCGGACTCGAGCTCCGGCCGGTGACACCGTCACCCACCTTCCGCCTCGGCCAGGACACCGTCTTCGTGGTCACCGGCGCCGCCGGAGCCATTACGAGCGCGATCGTCGCCGACCTCGCGGCCGCGAGCGGGGGAACCTTCCACCTGCTCGACCTCGTGACCCCACCGGCAGCCGACGACCCGCACCTCGCCCTCTTCCAGGCCGGGCGCGACCGGCTAAAGGAAGCATTGATCGGCGAGGCGAAGGAGCGCGGTGAGAGGCCGACCCCCGTCGCCATCGACAGGCAGATCCTTCTGGTCGAGCGCCAGGAGGCGGCCCTGCGCGCGCTCAAGGGCGTGGGAGCTGCTGGGGGAACCGCGCACTGGCATCGGGTCGACCTCCTCGACCCCGCCTCGGTCCACGCCGCGGTCGACACCATCCGCTCTCTCAGCGGACGCATCGACGTGCTCGTGCACGCCGGAGGCGTCGAGGTGAGTCGGGCCCTTCCCGACAAGCCGGACGACGAATGGGCGCGGGTCTTCGACGTCAAGGCCGAGGGTTTCTTCTCGCTCCTGTCCGCGTCCCGCGACCTGCCCGTCGGAGCCACGGTCGTCTTCAGCTCGGTGGCCGGTCGCTTCGGCAACAGCGGCCAGACCGACTACAGCGCCGCCAATGCCCTGCTCTGCTCCATGTCGCGCTGGCTACGGCGCGCCCGCCCGCCGACCCGTGCCGTCGCCATCGACTGGACGGCATGGGGCGGGATGGGCATGGCCGCGCGCGGCTCGATCCCCAAGATCATGGAAGCCGCAGGGATCGACCAGCTCAAGCCAGAAGTGGGGATCCCCACCGTCAGGCGGGAGCTCCTCTCGGGAGCGAGCGATGAGGTCGTGGTCGGCGGGCGGCTGGGCATGCTGATCGACGAATGGGACGAGGCGGGCGGCCTCGACCCCGAGAAGGCGCACGCACGTCTCAGCGAGAGCTCCCATTCCTTGCCCATGGTTGGCAAGGTGACGAGCTCGCCCCTCTACGGGGGGGTCGCGATCGAAACCCGCCTCGATCCCAACGACGAGCCCTTCCTCTTCGATCACCAGATCGACGGAGTTCCGGTGCTGCCGGGCGTGATGGCGACGGAGGCCTTCGCGGAGGTGGCGAGCCTGTTGTGCCCCGAGGGGATCGTCACAGGAGTCGAGGACGTCGAGTTCCTCCTGCCTTTCAAGTTCCACCGGATGAGGCCGGCCACCCTGCACCTCACCGCCGTGGGCCGGCCAGGCCCGGCCGAGACGGTGCTCGTCGAGGTCCAGCTCTCGTCCTTGCTGCAACCAAGAGCTGGGATGCCAGTGCACGAGCGCCTACACTCCCGGGCGCGCGTCATCGTGGAGCCCACCTCACCTGGCCCGAGGACGGTCGTCTTCCGGCCCCCGAGCGAGCCGACCGTGGATCACGGCGCCATCTACTGCGTCTTCTTCCACGGCCCCGCCTACCGGGTGCTGGAGGGGGTGCGGGTCGAGGACGGACGCGCCATCGGCATCATGCGACGCGGGCTACCGCCCAACACCCGTCGGACCGACGCCGTCGAGTTCGTCTCGCCGCGCCTCGTCGAGCTGTGCTTCCAGACTGCGGGGATGTTCGACGTTGCCCATCGCAATACCTTCGGGCTCCCGGCCGCACTGGGCAGGCTGCGACTGTACCGGCCTCCGCTGGTCGGGGACCGGTTCTTCGCGGAGGTCCGGACCATCGAGGGGGGGGGCGGATTTGATGCGCAGGTAGTCGATGCCGAGGGCCACCTGGTCCTCGAGCTCTCGGGCTACCGCACTGTCGCACTCCCCGACGCCGAGACCTTGGCCGAGCTGCACGAGTCGGTGGTGGAAGGAGCCGTGCCCTGATCCACTGGTCACTGCGCAGGGGCGGCTTCCCAGGCCGCGAGACCCCCACTGCAGAGGCCGCGCTCACCCCCGCCGAGCGCGCCCGATGTGCGCTCTGGCGAACGCCCAGGCGCCGCGGCGACTGGCTCATCGGCCGGCTCACGGCCAAGTGGGTGGTCGCTAGGGCGCTCGGGGAACTTGCCGCGGGTCCCTGGCCACTCGATGCCATCGAGATCCCGAGCGAGCCTAGCGGGAGGCCCTACGCGCGGCTCGCGCCACAGGCCGAACCCCTGGCCGGCTTCGCCCCGGGGGAGCGGCTTCCCGTGAGCGTCTCCATCAGCCACTTCGAGGGGAATGCGCTCTGCGCCGCCGCGCTCGCCTGGCTTGGGCAGAAGACGCTCGGAATCGACCTCGGGCCCGTGGAACCTCGATCGGACGGATTCGTGGGCCTCTTCCTCACCGAGGACGAACAGCAGTTCGTGAAGGACGCTCCCGCGCTCGAGCGCGGCCTGCGGGCGAACCTGGTCTGGTGTGCCAAGGAGGCCGTTCTCAAGGCCTTGGGTTTAGGCCTCACCGTGGACACGGTCGAACTCTGCTGCCTGCCCGCGGACGGCAGCGCCGATCCGGCCGAATGGCCCGTCCGCCCCCGCGGCCTGTGGCGGCCTTTCCTCGCCACCTGCGGGGCCACGGTCGTGCCGGGCGGGGGAACGGTCCACGGCATCTGGCGCTCGTTCTCTGGGTATGTCGGCGCGCTCGCGGCTCGATGACGTCCTGGGGTGGCGCTGAGGCGAGGAGCGGAAAACCCCGCCCCTGGAGGTGACCAGCCAGCTTTGCAAAGCCGCCTCGGCCACGGGGGGCCCGCTTCAGGGCGGAGACCCGTCCGGCGGCGCGTAGAACGACACACCGCGGACGTGTGGATTCACGTTGAGCGGATGCTGAAGCGGAGGGAAGGCGCGCTGTTCGCAGTCCATCCGCTCGCAGAGCCGGCAGGTGACGCCCACCGGAACGACCGCCCCAGGGCTCTCGAGCGCCACGCCGTCGGCGTACACCAGCTCGGCCGCCCGCGCCGCCTCGCAGCCCACGGCGATGGCCACCATCGACCGTGGCGCGTGGAACCCACCCTTGTCGCGGACGACGGTGCGCGCCATCCAGAAGTAGGTGCTGCCGTCGGGCAGCCGCGAGAGCTGGGTCCGGATGAGGCCAGGGGTGGTGAACGCCTCGAACACGTTCCAGCGGGGGCAGGCCCCGGAGAATCGCGCGAAGCGAAGCCCGCTAGCGCTGAAGCGCTTGGAGATGTTGCCGGCGATGTCGACCCGGACCATGTGAAAGGGCACGCCCTCGTCGCCGGGCCGCCTGAGGGTGGTGAGCCGGTGACAGGTCTGCTCGAAGCTGCTCCGGAAGCGATGGCCCAAGAGGTCGAGGTCGTAGCGCTCCGTCCGGGCCGCGGCCAGGAACCGATCATAAGGCATGAGCACCGCGCCAGCGAACGCGTTGGCCAGGGCGACGCGAGCCAGCGCCCGCGAGGCCTCGCTCGTGAGCAAGGGATCGTCCACGATCCGCTCGATGGCCGCTTCCTGGGTCAACACCCCGATCTCGTAGGCGAGCGCGAAGTTGCGGCTGCCCCGCCGCAGCACCTCGGAGAGCTTGAGCAGCCGGCTCTCCGGATCGTACCGGCGCACCGCCCCTCCCATCTCAGAGGTGCGAAGCACACGGACGGTGACCCCCAGACGCTCCAGCAAGGCCGCGAGGCCCCCGGACAGGTTCTCCTGGTCGAGCCTCGCGTCCTTCCACAGGGCCTCGGCCCCGGTCTCCAGCTCCGGGAAGTAGTTGAGGTGGCGCTGGATGAGGTCGGACACTTCCTCGGTGGGGAGATGCGAGCTGTCGATACCGTCGAGCGCACCGTCGGAGAGCCTGGCGGCGAGCGCCTCCGAGCCTTCCCTCGCGTTGCGGTAGGCCCGGTAGAGCGCCAGCACCGCACGAGCAGCGGTGGGGGCGGCGCTGACCATCTCCCTCACCTCGGCGGTGATGACGTCGTGCGCCTCGAGGATGGGGTCGCCGAAAACCTCCATCAGATCGGCGACCGTGCGCGCCTGGCCCTCGAGGGACAGCGCCTTGAGGTCCAGGTCGAGGACCTCGGCGAAACGGATGAGCAGGGCGGCCGAGATCGACCGCCGGTTGTGCTCGATGAGGTTCAGGTAGCTGGCCGAGATCCCGAGCCGGTCGGCCAGCTGGGCCTGGGTGTAGCCCCGCTGCCTGCGCAATGCGCGGACCTTCCCGCCGAGCGGCGTGGGTTCCTGGCGCATCGTCGGCCTCGCTCACTGCCCTCGGAGACCCAGCCCGGCGGGGTGACGCCCGCTTCCCTCCCCGGCCGGAGAGCGGCCCGCCTTCCATGAATGGACACGTCGACCTGGGTTTTCAACCTTTACGACCTTGCTAGCGCGGTTTTTCTCCTGCCCACCCTCTCGACTCCCGGCCGCTGCTCGGCGAGTTGCGGCCACGAACTGGCACGAACAGGTTCGGACGGTCACGGAGGAAAACATGCCAAGCGAACACGTTGCCCTGACCCGGCCCGCCGGGATGGAAATGGACGGGCCTTTGACCCCGGGAGGGGAACCGCTCGTGAGCCCGGGCGCACCCGCGCCACACCACCCCGACCCGCACCGCTGGGACGGAGTGGTCCGCCGGTACGGCCGCGCCGAGGTGGAGCGCTTGCGAGGCACAGTGCACATCGAGCACACGCTCGCTCGGATGGGGGCGGAACGGCTCTGGGCATTGCTCCACGATCGCCCCTTGGTCCCGGCCCTGGGCGCCCTCACCGGGAACCAGGCGGTGCAGATGGTCCGTGCGGGCCTCGAGGCCATCTACCTCTCCGGGTGGCAGGTGGCGGCCGACGGGAATACCGCTCTCCAGACCTACCCCGACCAGAGCCTCTACCCGGCCGATTCCGTCCCCAAGGTGGTGCGGCGCATCAACCAGGCGCTTCAGCGGGCCGACGAGATCGATCACTCGGAGGGGCGGAACGGCGTGCACTGGTTCGCGCCGATCGTCGCGGATGCCGAGGCTGGCTTCGGCGGGCCCCTCAACGCCTTCGAGCTCATGAAGAGCATGATCGAGGCGGGCGCGGCCGGAGTTCACTTCGAGGACCAGGTCGCCGCCCAGAAGAAGTGCGGCCATCTCGGCGGCAAGGTGCTTGTCCCCGCCTCGGGCTTCGTCCGCACCCTCACCGCGGCTCGGCTCGCCGCCGACGTCATGGGCGTCCCCACCGTCCTCGTGGCCCGGACCGACGCTGAGGCGGCCACCCTCATCGTGAGCGATGTCGACCCGCTCGACGCCCCGTTCATCGTGCGCGACGAGCGAACGCCGGAGGGCTTCTTTCGCTTCAAGGGCAGCCTCGAGGCCGCCGTCGCCCGCGGCCTTGCCTACGCCCCCCACGCCGACATCGTCTGGTGCGAGACGCAATCCCCCGACCTGACCTTCGCCCGGCGTTTCGCCGAGGCCATCCACGCGAAGTACCCGGGGAAGCTCCTCGCCTACAACTGCTCGCCCTCGTTCAACTGGCGCAGGCACATGAAGGAGGAGTCGTCCCTGGCGCGCT
This sequence comes from Anaeromyxobacter sp., assembly GCA_035686075.1. Lineage (GTDB taxonomy): Bacteria > Myxococcota > Myxococcia > Myxococcales > Anaeromyxobacteraceae > Anaeromyxobacter. Next base: position 167,968 of record DASRZU010000021.1, on the reverse strand, counting down.
TCCAGGGCGAGCTCGCGGCCATGGGCTACCGCTTCCAGTTCGTGACGCTGGCGGGGTTCCACGCCCTGAACCACTCCATCTTCCAGCTGGCACGCGGGTACCGGGAGCGGGGCATGGCCGCCTATTCCGAGCTACAGGAGGCGGAGTTCGCGGCCGAAGCATTCGGCTACACCGCCACGCGGCACCAGCGCGAGGTGGGAGTCGGGTACTTCGACCTCGTGGCCCAGACCGCAGCCGGCGGCCACGCCTCGACCCTGGCGCTGGAGGGCTCCACCGAGCGCGCCCAGTTCCGTCCCGCTCCACCACCGCACCCCGAGCCGGCCCGACTGGTCCAGGCGGCGATCGACGAGGACCACCGCCGCCTCGAGCTTCTGACCCGGAGGCTCACGCGATCGGGCGACGCCACCTCGCTAGCCTCCGCCCTGGAGGACCTGTCCCGCACACTGCGGGAGCACTTCGCCTACGAGGAACATGCCACGGGGCTCTTCGGCCTCGTCGGCACGCGCGACCCGGGCCTCGGGACCGAACTGGAGGCCCTCGTCAAGGAACATCGGGACATCCTCCGTACCGTCTCCGGCCTGGTGGAACTTGCCAAGGCACCTCCAGGGACCACGTCGGGCGACCTCGCTTCGCTGGCCGGAGCGCTCGCCGCACGTATCGCCGAGCACGAGTCACGCGAGCTGAGGCTCGTGCCCGCCCTGGCCTGACCCCGACGCGCCCGAGGTCGCCCCGGTCGAGCGCCCCACCTCCACTGCCCGCGCTGGCCCCTGGCCAGGGACCGGCGACGGCGGCGCTACGAAGGGGCGAGAGAGGCTCTTGGCCCCGTTCAGCAACGACCTGTCGCTCCACAAGGGCTTGCGGATACCCGGCAGCCCCGCGGCATCGAAGGCGCCCTCCACCTAGCCGAGCTCTCCCACCGGCTTTCTCAAACCGAATCAAGTCCTCTGTGGCGAGGTATTACAATCCTGCGGGCCTGGCTTCTCCCCTTGGAGCCGCGCGGAATCCAACCCCCCCGTCCGAACTCAGGGCGAGCTGTGCGCTGCCAACTCGCAGGTTGCCGCCATTTTCCTCACGGTCACAGGTGGTTCGGCGGCTCGGACGCATTGTGGATCGCCGGCCGCGGCCGACCGGCAAGCACGGCGGCGGGAGCAATTGGCGCCCAGGTGCGCTTGTCCTTCCCTGGGGACGGGCGCAGGATGGCATCCCGCGTCACCGGGGGCCTTCCCTGAGCCGCACCTTTCCCGCCATGGTCTTCGCTCTATTGCCCGCCGCCGCCCTTGCCCAGGACGCCTGGAGCGTGGCGAAGGCAGTCGCGGGTCCCACCGCCACCGCCACGCTTCAGAAGGAGATCAACAAGCAACTCCTCGAGGAGGGGCGCAAGAACCAATGCTCGTTCAAGAGCGGCACGGCCGAGCTGGAGAAGGGCTGCGACAAGAAGGCGAAGAAGCTCGCCCAGGCCCAGAAGCTGAACACCGCCGGCGTGCAGAACTTCAAGTTCGTGGTCTCGGGCCACACCGACACCTCGGGCAGCCCAGAGAAGAACAAGCAGCTCTCGGCGGAGCGCGCCCAGGTCATGGTGAAGCAACTCCTCGCCCAGGGAGTCCCCCCAAACGAGATCGAGTCCATCGGCATGGGTTCCGAGCGTCCGCTCGTGAAGCCAGACGACACACCCGAGAAGAAGGCGAAGAACCGGCGGTACGAAGTCCAGGTCAAGCTCTAATTTAGCTGGACGAGGACGCCTGCGGCACCCCACTCGTAGTAGACGAGGGCGCCAAATTCGTCGCTCGAGGCTCCCCCGACCCTTCACAGTTTATTGGGGCTATCTGCGCGCCACTCCGCCCGCCAGGGGGTCGACGCCTCCAGCGTCAGACCATCGCGAGCATGGCGGCCGGGAAGAACGGGGGAGCCACTGCGCAGCTGGCGGCCGCCCACCTGGGAAAGGCGCCCCGCTGAGCTTCAGGCGCGCCGACGAGACCGAGGCGGATGAGCACGGCGCCCGTTACGCCGCCGCCGCGGGCTACGACCCGCACGGCATCGCCAGGTCGCCCCGGGCCCGCCGCTAGCCCTCAAGCCGAGCGGCTGAAGGTGGACACGGCCTCGATCGAGGCGCTTCACTATGGGAGCGCTCCGTCATCCCGGCGAAGTCCAGACACGATCTGGCTAACTCGGCCTGGAGGCGCTCGGGCTGCGACGCCGAGGAGGTCTCCGGCGTCACTCTACTCTCGCCGCCTACCCTCATAAGGCCCGATATCCTCCCGCACCTCCGAAGATGTCGACCTGGCCTCTTTTGCAGCCGCGCTGGAGGAGAGGCCGCCTGGACCTATTTCTCGGCGTACCGTTTCGCGGCCGCGAGGTCGCGGCGGAGCTCGTCGGCGGTTCGCCGTGGCCCGTACCCGGGAGTATCGCGCTGGATCCGCCAGCCCTCCTTGAGCGGCCCAAGGTCAACCACGTCGTATCCGAATTGATCGATGAGTTGACTCACCGTCTTCTTTGCCTCAGGATCGTCTCCGGCGATCGCCATGGCCCTGCGGTTCCGCGTCCCCGACGGCTGGCCGTGTTTCGTGAGATCCGCTGCATAGATGTGATTGAAGGCCTTCACCACCTTCGAAGCGCGGAGGTGAGCCTGCAGGAGCTCCGCGGTGGTGGTGGCCTCCTCGTCGAGCTCGCGGATGTGCCCGTCGCGCTGGGGGTAGTAGTTGTTGGTGTCGATAACGACCTTACCGGCGACGGGCTCCACCGGGACGTCACGGTAATTCTTGAGTGGGACGGAGACGACGACGAGGTCGCCGGCGCGCGCCGCATCCATGGGCGTCCCGGCCCGCGCTCGTGGGCCGAGCTCCGTCACCAGGTCAGAAAGCGTCTGCGGACCCCGCGAGTTACTGAGCACCACCTGGTAACCGTTCGCCACGGCGAGCCGCGCGAGTTGGCTGCCGATGTGCCCTGACCCGATGAAGCCGATCGTCGTCATGGCGTTTCCGTAGAGCCGCTTCCGGCATGACGCCACACCTCGACGAGGTCCTGTCGCCGTTTAGGCCCCGCTCCGACTCGGGCAAGGCTCCGAGCGAGCCGCGGAAGCTCTACCCCGATTAGGTGCGGCCAGCCCGCCGCTCAAGGGTGGGTCCTTCCTTCGAAGCGGACGTGGGCCAGTGGCAGCTCCCGCACCCGAGCCCCAACGTCACCTTGCGGCTCGGCCGATGGCTGGCGTTGCTGGCCAGAACGGGTGGCTCCAGCCCTGGCGTGCGCGGTCGGGCGCCCATGGCGAGGCCGCCCGAGCCACGGTGATCCTAGTCGACCTGCACCGCCTTGAGGCTCGAGATCGACGAGAGGATCGGAACGGTGTCGATACTGCGAGCGCCGAGCTTGGCGAGAGCGTAACGAACGAGGGCGATGGGCCGCTCCGGGTTCGCTTCCTCCACCTGGATATTGTACTCCGTGTACTCCTTGCCTCGGGTCATCGTCGGCTCGTCCCCGAACAGGTTGTTCTCGGTGAGGTAGCGGTCGACCTCGGCCGACCGGGCGTTCGGGACGTTGAAGAGCAACATCACCTTGTTCTCGGCCTGCAGCGCACCGTGCAGGTTCAAGAGGAACATCTCCAGCAGCGGGCGCTTGTCGGGATCTCCCCAGGTGGCCGCGTTCGTGTAGATGGCGGTTTGCGAGCTGAGCACCGACTCGACGATGGTGAGGCCGTAGCTCTTGATGGCGCTGCCCGTCTGGGTGATCTCGAGCGCCATGTCCACGGCCCCGTATCTCACCTTCGCCTCGGTCTTGCCCCACGACTCATAGACGAGGACCCCCTTCTCGATCCGCGGCGGCGTCTTGTACTTCTGGACGGAGTACGCCGCGAACGCCCCGCCAACGCCGATGGCGGCGAGCTTTCTCTGGACCCAGTCGAGCGCAAGGTACGGCATCTCGGCGGCGACCCTCACGAGAGGCTTCTTCGCGGCGAGGTCCCGGAGGAAATCCTCGGTCGTCGCGAAGGCTGGGTCGGCGGTGATCCCGACGAGCTGAACGCTCCCGCGGTTTAGGGGCATGACACGCTCAAGCTTCATGTCGACGCCATACTCGAGCTTCATCTCGAGCACCCGCTCCTGGATCCAGTCGTCGCCGGCGATGGCCACGTCCAGCTCGCCGATCTCGAGCTGCGACCCGAACTCCTGCGGGCGACCGTCCCAGCCGAAGAGGAGGTTGTTCGTCGTGAAGCTGGTCGGACCGCCCTTGTCGTAGCCGGAGGTCCGGAACCCGGCCGAAGCGAGGAGGTCGATGAGGCCGCCCCCGCGTGTCGCGTTCGCGAGCGACCCGGCCGGCATGCCGATCTTGAGCTGAGCGAGCTTCATGGTGGTCTCCCGATCCTAGGTCAGCGGGCGTTGGTGATCGCGGCGGTGGGCACGAGAGCCAGGGAGTCATCTGCTTCGATTCGCCGGTAGTAGCAGGAGGCGTAAGGGAGGCCGTCCGGCCGCTTCACGTGACAGGCGCCCTTCCCCTGGGGCGTGACAAGGTAGAGGAGCGAGTTCTGCTCGCAGTTGATGCGGATCTCCTCGATCTTCAACATATCACCGGAAGTGAGGCCCTTCTTCCACAGCTCGTTCCGGCTGCGGCTCCAGTAGGTCGCGTACCCGCTGCGCCGCGTCTCGTCGAACGCTTCCCTGTTGGCGAAGGCGAGGATGAGGACCTCGCGCGTGCGCACGTCCTGGGTGACAACCGGGAGGAGCCTCTGGCCGTCCGGGCCAAAGTCGAGCAGGAGCTGGGCGGTGTGTTCCTTGGTCATTAGGGGGGAAGTCTAGGCGGAGAGGGTTCGCCCGGCCAGGGATCCTGGGTCAACGGTCGGGAGAGAGGATCGAGCGCGGTCGTTCGGCGGGCGAGGCCGCGACGGAGAATCGCCCGAGCCCGATGGGACGAGAGGGGCGCCGCGCCACCCGGTCGTCGGCTCCTGACCACACCCATGCCGGGAAAGGCCTGCCCGCCGCGGAGGATGAGCTGCGGCCGGCGGGTAGTCCTTCCGGTCTTGCACTCTCCAAGTGAGAGAGCACGAGTGGATCGGTCCCGGGCCGCGAGGCGACGCATCTGGCGGACCGCAGAGGGCGGTCTCCTTTCTTCCCGGATCGCTCGTGGCGATGAGAGAAGAGGTGCCCACTGCGCCTCCTCCCTTGCCTTCGCCCGCCCAAGGGGCCTTTTGAAGACGAGCACCGCCGCGCCGTGCTTCGCGCCAGGTGCGGCGGCCGCAGGAACGGCCGCCGGCGCCCGGCTCTCACCGACGCTCTAAAGCGCCCCGCGGGGCGAACGGCCGGTCGCTGCTCTTCGATCTCGTTCTCTCGCCGCACCCGGAAGACGTCGCATCGGCTCTCCGCGAAGCCCTTCGTAGGTCACCTCCCGGCAACCGGGGGCAGTTCCCTGCAATGCGCCTGAGGGCGGAACATGGCGTGCACCTCCCCGCTCGACGTGCGGGGGGAGCCGTTCGATGCGGTGGCCGGACGAGGATCGGTGCGAAATTCAGCCGCCAGCGACCGCTGCGCCTTCGGCGGTGCAATGATCGGGGTCCGCTTACCACACGCGCCCACCTGGAGTGGATAGATTCACGCCGGGAGCGCTACCCACTCATCTTCCGCTTTGCTAGAAGAGAGACCCGCCCTCGCTCCGTCCCCCGTCCCGGACTCGGAGGATCGCCTTGAACACCTCTCCCATCGCGCTGCGATCGCTGTGCACGAGTAGCGTCCTCCTCGCCACGCTGGCCTGCGCTACTCAACGCCCTCCGCCCCCACCTCCGCCAAGTGCGCACGCGACCATCGAGGGCTGGGAGCATCGTCACCCGGCAGCTTCCCAGGAACTCGGCGATTGGGTCCGCAATCACTCCCAGGCGGCCCAGAAACTGTTCCTGTGGGACAGCCATCACCCGGGCGCGGCAGAGGAATTCGTGGATTGGTCACTCGCCAACCCGAACGCCAACATCGATGTCTTCGTTGCTGCTCACCCCTCGTGGAATGACTTCAACTGGATCGTCGAGAATCATCGGCCCGCGTCGAACAGCTTCATGGCCTGGTGTCGCCGGCATCCCGGAGCCTCGCGCGAGTTGATGCACTATCCTGCAGGCCTGCACTGGGCGGGAACTCATCTCTACGAGAGCTACTGGGACATGAAGAGTGCCGGACGTTAGCTGAACCCGCACTCTACCCCTCGGCGAAGCCGGCCCCTCACGACGGGGCGATGGTGCGGCGAGGGAGCAGCGACCTCCTCGGACCCGCGAGCGGCCGTTGCCAAGGAAGATCCTTTCCTCGAGCTCTGGCGTCGCCCCCCAAGGCCTTCCGCAGGCGAAGAGTCTTCCCACGCATTCGACGCATAGGGATAGGGCTCGTCTTCCGACGACAAAGCCTCTCCTCTCATAGACCGCTCGGCGATAGTGGCTAGTCGGAGTCCTGCTCGTCCGCGAGGTCGCCGGGATCGGCGCTCGGCCGATTCTCCTCCTCGCGAACCGCGAGGAAGCCGTCCGCGAACTTGTAGGCCTTGAGAGCCAGGGCTCCAGGGGGATGCTCGGCGCCTTGAGCCGTGTCGCCTTCCACCAGCGCGAGCATGAATTGAAGCGCCAGCTCGTCCCGCCTCGTCCAGTCCTCCGGGCTCATCACCTTCGTTTCGTCTGCCATGTTGGGATCTCCGTAGCTTCCGGCTGAACCAGTACCGCCCCCTCGGACGGTCCGCCGCCTTCCGCCTTGATCTACCTCCTGCGGCTCCGGTGCGCTCCGTCGCGCCGGGGGCCACGACTCCGTGCCCCAGCCACGGCTCGACTCGTTCCACCTCGATCGTACCCACGGGTCGAGGACGGGGTCACGAGCGAGCAGAGCCCTCTTCGCGTGGACACCCATCGGACGGTCCGGCAGCCCCGAGCCAGTGGAGCGCCCGCCCACTTCCCTCAACCTAGTGGTTCTCGTGTGTTGACCGTGCCTCGAGCGGGCCCGAGCAAAGAGCCTGCCCCATTCCGCAACGGCACGCCGTGGCTCGAAGCGTAGGCTGTCCGCGATCAGCGAGCGGGTGGCGCGTCACGCCTTACGGGCCAGCTACGGAGTCTTCCCCGGGCGGTCGCCGCCACCCTCCGGGGAGCCGAGCAGCCGTTTCCCTCGACGTACCGTCGTTCGACGCGATTACCGGTTGCCCAAATGAGTGGTACCGCGCCTCAGGGTTATCCGGTCGCCGTCATCGAGCAGCCAAAGCGAGCGACCAGGAAGCGAAGCTTGCGGACGAGGGCGATGAGCGACCGGGGCCTCCGTGCGCGTGCTTCTCGGGGGAGGGCCCCGGACAAGCTGGTGGGCACCCGCCGGCCCTCCATCCGTGCGCCTGCGGTTAGGCCCCACTTGGCCAGCGAATCGTCTCGAGAGTCTGTCGGCGTGGAGTTCGGGTTCAGTCGTCCGACGCCCTGGAAACCCGAGGGCTTGCCGCAGCGGGATAGGGCTTGCCCTCCATGAGGCCGGCCCACAGAACCCGGTTGAACTTCTCCGGAGGCACGAGGTCGGCATCCGAGAAGTCGAACCCCGCGGTGACCCTGGCCCAGTAGCTCGCGTCGTGCTTGGGCTTCACGTTCGGGCCCTTCGCGAACCGCACGTCCGCGGCGCCCGGGGCTTGGGGCAACTGGGTATACCCCAGGTAGGTCGACTTCTCAGCCACGAAGCTCCAGTGGCCCGAGCCCCCGACGTGGAACACGTCGGCCATCGGCCGCTGGAAGGCCGTGTTCAGGTTGAGATGCGGGGCCCCGAGGATGTCCTCGATCGTGCGGAGCACGTTGACCTGGCTGTAGCGGACACTGACCACCGCGCCCTGCTTCACGTACGGGCCGACGACATAGGCCGTGGCCCGGTGCGAGTCCACGTGGTCCGGGCCGTCCTGGCAGTCGTCCTCGTTGACAAAGATCAGCGTGTCGCCGGCGTAACGGCTCTTGGAGACGGCCTGGACCAGAAGCCCCACGGCCAGGTCGTCGTCGGCTTGCTGTAACTCCGGCGTGTTCACCCCGGCCAGCGCCGTGCTGAAGGATCCCATGTGATCGTGGCTGAAGCGCACCAACGAGAGGCTGGGCAGATCACCCCCGGCGACGTAGCCGTCGAACTCGCGCTTCCACTCGTTGTAGCGCCACAGGTCAGGGTAGTTCTGGTCGTAGCCCCGGAAGTAGAGGTCGGTCACGGGAGCGAGCGAGGTGTCGAGGGGACCGACCTGGATCACGCCCGCGGCGAACGGATCCGAAACCGATTCACTGGCCGAGCAGTTCAGGTTCTTGCTCGGGTACAAGGGGTCGGTGCAGATGAAGCCGATGTTGTTCACGAGGAAGCCGTAGTTCCGCACCGTCCCGCCCGCCTGCAGGACCGCGTCGAAGATGTAGCCCTTCTGGGCCCCGAAGGGCGCGTCGGAGGAGGCGTGGTTCCCGGTGCCGGCCAGGACGTTGGCAGGCCCGCCCGGGATACTCGCCGTCGCGTTCGAGTAGTTGGTAGTTCCCGCGGGGCCGGCCGCGGCATCGCGCTCGCCTACCGAGCCCCAGTTCACCGGCACGTTCCGGTTGCTGCCCTCGGACTCGTACGACAGCCCGCGGTTCACGAACGCGTAGTTGATCTGCTGGGTGAGGGTCTCGGTGTTGGTGACCCGGCCCTGCAGGCTCCAGGACCACCCGTCCATGCTGCCGTCGCCCGGATCTCTGAAGTTGTCCAGCGTGACGAACTGGCGTGCGATCTTGTGGAAGTTCGGGGTGATGACCTCGGGGAACTGGGTCAAGGACCCATCGCCATTCGAGCCATTGTTGAGGTCGCCCAGGATCTGATCGAAGGTGCGGTTCTCCTTGTTGATGTAGATGACATGCTTGATGTGGTGCCTCAGGAACTCCATCACCTCGTAGTCGTCGCCGCGCTCGGCGCCGTAGAAGTTGTTCGCCGCGACCTGCATCGTGAGGCGCTCCAACTCCTTTGGCGAGGGCACCGGGGCACTGACCAAGGAGGCTCGCTCGAGCTGAAACTGGTACTGGTTCGAGGCCCGCGCCCCGGCCGCGGCCGCGGCGGCCGCCACGGCGCCACCCGGGAAGGTGGTCATGGCGGCGGTGTTGCTGGCCAGGTGCTTGGGGTTGGGCCCGGTGAGGCTCTTCCCGTTCACGATGTACAGGTAGCTGCCGTCGGAGCTGAAGGTGACATCGTGGGGCTCGTAGGCGGTCGGGATGAGGCCTTCTACCTGGTAGGCGTGCTCGCCCCGGAGCGGGATCACCGCGATCGAGTTCGCCCCGGCGTTGACCGCGTAGAGGGTCTTCCCCTCCGGCGCGAGCGTGACTGCGAACGTCGCAGCGCCGGTGTAATGCGGGCGGCGACTTTGCCCGTCGGCGTCGTCGTGCCGGCCTCCTTCACGGCTCGTCAACATGCCGAGCGGGGCGCGCGCATCGATCCGGGCGACGACGGCGTTCCTGGTCGTGTCGATCACGGCGACCTGGTCGGCGTTGTCCTCCGCCACGAACAACCTCTCGCCGGAGGCATCGAGCGCCAGGCCGAGCCCGTTGCCGTCGAGCTTGATGCGCTTCACGAGCCGGCCCGCGGTGGGGGAGCTGATGTCGAGGACGACCACTTCCCGGTCGCGATCGGACGACACATAAGCGATTCCGTTGCCCTTCACCACCACCGCGAACGGGAAGGTGCCGCCCGCGGCGCCGCTCGTCCCCTCGTTGTTGGCGAAGAACGGCCGCAGGTCGTGCTCGTAGCGGACGGTCGCCGTTCCGGTGTCGATGACGCTCACCGAGTCGTTGTAGTTGTTGGCCACCACCAGGGTCTTTCCATCGGCCGAGAGCCCGAGGCCGCTGGCGTTCGGAGCCACGCCGATGCCCACCCCGACGTTGCTGTGCCCGAGGGCGATCTTGCCGCTCGGAGCCCAGGACCCGCTCCGGGCGTAGATGTAGACCGCATCGTCCCTGCCCCCCGCAGCGTACAGCTTGGTGCCGTCGGGCGAGAAGGCCAGGCCCACGTGAGCGTTCGTCTGCTTCAACACCTGGGTGAGCTGGGGCGCTTGCTTGTGCGCCCCGCTCACGTCGTAGAGAAAGATGTACTGGGTCGAGTTGGCCGAGTCCAGGACGCCGGTTGAGTCGTAGAGCGAATTCTGGCCCGCGCACAGGACGGCGAGCGTCGAGCCGTCCGGGCTAAGAGCCGAACGCACCGCCTCACCAGCGACGAAGTCCGGATAGCCGGACAGCCCAGGGTTCAGGTCCTGCTGGAACGCACCGCGCAGCGCGGTCGGGGTGATGTGCTGGCCCGTCGCGGTCTGCTCCGAGTCTGAGAGTTCGTGGGCCCTCGCCACCGGCGAGAGCGTGAGGATCGAGACGGCCATGCCGAGCTTCGCCCATTCACCGAGCATTCGAGTTCTCATCGAGGTTCTCCGGATGGATGGGCTCAGCATGCCCATTCGAGAATGGCGAGGCTGTTCCGGGTTCGTGAACCCTCTGACGCCGGTCACCCCGTCGGGGAGAAGAAAAGGAACTTCACACCCTGGCCGGAGCACTCGGGGGCCCCGGACAAACACGCGCCGCGATCAACCCGGCTGCCGAAGGGAGTCCCCCTTGCGGAGCCCCCCGCGAGCTCTTCCACCTCGGTTCACTGCCGAGAGCGCGCCGCCTCGAACGACGGCCGAGCACCCATAACTCCTAGCCTCCTCGAGGCGTCCACGCCGAGGAGGCCTTTGTGGCGCTCGAAGAGCGAACGGGTCGTGCCGGGTGGCTACGAGATCGGGCCGAGCGGCGCCCTGGAGCCCTCTCGGACGCCTCCCTGTAGGCCGCTGGCGCAATGCCCCCGACCAACGAAGATAGCCCGCCCAGAGCTCGGCGAAGATCCGCAGAGAGACCCTGCACGGGTGGTTCCTGGGGCGTAACCGATTCCGGAGTTCCGCTGCCTTCCCGGCCTCGTGTCACCCGCACTGGTCCGCAACGGCCTCGATGAGCCTCACTAGCTTTGGCTTAGCGAACTCGAAGGGCTTCGGAACGATGAGGGGAAGTTCCGGGAAGCGGCCCGCCACCTCCGAGGGCGACTCGCCGGTGATGACGATCGCGCGGCGGGCGAGGCCCGGATCGAACTCGCGGAGCTCGCTCAGGAACTCCTGGCCGGACAGCTCCGGCATCTGGAGATCCACGAGGGCGAACCCGAAGCGCTCGCCCGCTCGAATGCGGGCCAGTGCCTGCCGGGGATCGGTCAGGGCGACGACCTCGTAGCGATCCGAGAGACAGCGCCGCAGGGGGGGCCGACGAGCGGCTCGTCGTCGACGACCAGCACCTTGAGCCGTTCCCGAGCGGTCACCGGATCGGCGGCGGGCAGGGTGACCCGGAAGGTGGTTCCCTTTCCGACCTCGCTCTCGGCCGTGATCTCGCCCCCCATCTCCGTCACGATGCCCTGGCAGACGAAGAGGCCGAGACCGGTGCCCTCGCCGACGGGCTTGGTGGTGAAGAAGGGTTCGAAGACCCGAGGCAAGACGTCGGGAGGGATGCCGACGCCTGCATCTGCCACCTCGATCACGACCTTCCGGGTATCGGGGTCGAACCGAGAGGTGACCCGGATGCACGCCTCGCCGTGCGCGCCCGGGCCGCGACCAGGTCCGACCCGGATGCGCTGAACTCGGTGGCTGACTCCCTCGACGCCGCCGAAGGTGCGCTGCTCTCGAAGGGACGGCTGGCGTTGCCTGGAAGCCTGCCTCATCCCGCCGGGGCCAGTTCGCGACGTCGCAGATCGGCCCGCCCAGGATCTCCTCGCCGGCAGCGCTGTCCCGCACCGATGCCTGGGCCGGCGTGAACGGGGACCATCAACTCCACTCCTGGTCGATGGAGCGAGACGGTCAAGTCCCGGGCCCTGCCGACGACCTCGGCGCGGCTGACGCGAGCCAGTTCGGGGTCAAGGGCGAGCAGCCTCACCCCCAGGACCATCCCCGAGGTGCTGAGCGGCAGGGCGGGCCCTGCTCGAGGCCGCCCGGGGTGCCCTGGGCGGCGAGGAGGGGGCGCCCCGCCTCGCGGAGGCGGTCGCCGTCCCGGGATACCCGAGCGTCCTTGAGGCCGGCCTTGACGAGCCCCTGAGGCGGATGCCGCGCCATTGGGCCGGGCGGTCGAGCCGCGAGGAAGGCGCCATTGGGGGACTTCGGCCCGAACACGTCCGGCGGCTCGCCTCGTCCCCCCCTCTCGCGGGGTCGAGCGCTCCCGCCGGGGCGAGCGCGGGCTGCCTTCTTCAAAAAGAAACCCGGTGCCCAGAGCGTCCCTGGCCGATCGTCTGGCTGTGACGGTGAGCGCTTCCCCGGGAATGCCCAAAGCCGTGCATCGCCTCCGAAGGGAAGACGGTCACCATGACTCTCGTCCCCGTTGCCGAGCCGTGTCGAGGTCGACCACGGCCTCGTGAGGACCGGGCCTCGTGAAGCCGGTGAGGCATGGGTTCGGGACCCAAGGCCGGGCGACCAGGGCATCGCGGCACACCTCCCGAGGGGTGGCGCTCGCATCCGAGGAAGGCCTGCAAGACCGGTCCCGAACCTGGGGAGCCCCCTGGCCCTTGCTTGGCGGGACGCTCATTCCACTCCCCGGGCGAAACGGAGCGGATTAGATCAAGCGGCTGCCGGAGGCAAGCCCCCTGCAACGCGCCCTTTCCTTCGCCTTCCTCCTCATCGTCCCGCTCTCCTCCTCGGCCTCGAGCGACGGCGGCGACCGAGCGGCGAAGCTCGAGGACCTCCTCGGGCGGGCCGACTCCGCCTACGCGCGGCGCGACGAACCCGGGGCGATCGACGAGGCCCGGACCGCACTCGAGGAAGGGGAACGGGTCGCGCCTGGCGACTACGAGGTCGAGTGGAGGCTGGCCCGACTCGACGTCTGGATCGCCGATGACCCTTCCCTCTCGAAGGAGGAGAAGAGCCGCTTCGGCAAGGATGCCTGGGAGCACGGAGACCGGGCCACCCGGGCCGACCCCGACCGGGTGGAGGGTTGGGACTACGCGGCGGCCGGCGTGGGCAACTACGCGCTCGGCATCGGCCTCTTCCGGGCGCTCGGCGAAGGCATCGAAGGAAAGTTCGTGGAGCGGCTCACCCGGGCGGAGAAGATCGACCCCGACTTCCAACAGGGCGCCATCCAGACCGCTTGGGGGCGCTTCTGGTCCCGGCTGCCCTGGCCCAAGTACGACGCGGGCAAGAGCGAGCGGGCGCTCAAGGGGGCATTGGCGAAGAACCCCGACAATGTTCGCGCCCACGTGTACCTCGCCGAGCTCTACGCCCGCGAGGGCCATCGGGATCGCGCCCGGACCGAGCTGGAGAAAGCCCTCGCTCACCCGCCCGACCAGTACGACCCGCCCGAGGAACGACGGATGCAAGCGGTGGCTCAGGCCGAGCTCCGGGTCGAGTGACCCCCCCCCCTCACCCCAGGAGGTCTCGGATCCGCCGCGCGGCCCGAACTGCGCCCTCGAGGTCGGGAGGCCTCGGCATGGCCTGGGACAGAACCCGGTGGATGGCCGCTCGCACCCTCCCCGCCCGCAGTTCGGGGCCCGGTATGTGAACGCAGGCGAGGTAGGTCGGCATCTCGCGCACGAGGATGGGATACTCGGGGAAGTCACCACGCTCGGTGTAGACCATCCGCGTGCCCGCGGCGATCGCGTCGGTGACGATTCCGTATCCGGGCTTGGTCACGACCACGTCCACTGCCCCGACCACGTCCGGGAAGCGGAGTTCGAGCGCTCGGAGCCTCCCCTCGGGGAGCTCTCCGGGAAGAAGGTAGTGCACCTCCAGGTCCGGCTCCAGCATCTCGGCCCGCAGCCAGGGGAGCCCCGAGCCACCGAAGGAGAAGAGCGCCACCGGCCCGGACGGAAGGCCGAGCCGCCTTCGCACCTCTTCCCTCCCCAGTCGGGCGCGTCTCGCCACGAACCCCACGCGTTCCCGGCGGGGAAACTCCGACAGGTCGCTGGCGAAGGGCAACTCGAGAAGGAGTTCGGCGCTTCGGTAGGCGCCCGCCGCGCGCCTGGCGCTCTCCTCGAGCCCCGCGATCCGGCGGGAGAGATGGGTGTAGATGAAGCTCCAGGAGAAGTTCGCTAGACCGATGGCCGGCACCCCGGCGCGCGCTGCAGCATCGAAGGGCAGCGCCGGGATGTCCGAGAGGACGAGCCGCGCTCCCCGCTGGCGGAGCCGGTCCGCCTCGCGGTCTGCCCGATCGTCCCAGCCGAGGTCGAAAGCCCGGCACCGCTCGAGCGTCGCGGCATCGTCCACCTCGAGAGCGTCGCGCTGGACGAGCCCCACGTCGAAGGGCTCGGGGCGGACCTCGAGGGGATCGCCCACCTCCTCGCGAACCAGGGGCTCGGGGACCACTCCGGCCACTTCGATGGGCAACCGGGGGAAAAGCTCGCGGACCCGCCGGAGCACCTCGCACAGCCGGACCATGTGACCGAACCCGTGGCCCGACAGGTAGGCGGCGAGCACCGGCCCTCCGCTCTCAGCGCCGCGGCATGGTGAAGCGGAAGAAGTCGGGCCAGAACGCGATCCCCACCGCCATGAGGATCGTGAGCACGATCGCGGTCCAGCCCTGCCACGAAAGAAGCCGCCGCCGCCCGTCCACCCGCCCGGTGGCGAAATCCGACAATAGCCCCCCGAGCGGGATGAGGAGGATGAACCAGCCGCGCCCCTGCGTGCCGGCCGAGCCTCCCGCGGGGAGCGAGAAGATCACGCCCAGGACCATGAGCATGGTCCCGATCCGCGAGTACCTCATCCCCGCCTTTTGCGCCGTAGTCAGCTCGACCGGGGGAAGCCTCCCCCGGCGCATCGCCTCCTCCGCCGCAGTGGCGATCGCCTCGGGAGTGGCGCCCCGGTCCACGGTCGCGTCCGGCGCGGCGGCTCCCAGCCGGAGGCGCTGGGCGATTGTGATCGGCCGGACACCCACCAGGACCACCGGTGCCTCGCGGGTGAGCGGGTCCTTCCTGAGCTCGCGGGTGGCACGCAGCGCCCCCCCGAAGGGCAGCTTCTCGGAGACGACCACCACCGAGGGCGGCTCGCGGGCCGGAACGGAGCCCGCCTCCTTGCGGGTGGGAGGGCGCTTCACCTCGAGCCCGCGCGAACGTAAGGCTTCCTCCCAGGCGGCGATCTCCCGCTGGGGGGCGAAGACAAGGACGCTAGGCCGGTTCATTCCCGCACTTTACACGGTCCTGACCCTTCACATCCCGAGATAGGTGTACCCGCGCATCACCGATTCGTAGAAGTCCAAAAGCGACACCCCCTCCTTCGGCCGGATGGCGCCCTCCTTGATCCGCTGGTCGAGGGCGTTCTTCACGCGCCGGAAGAGGTCGTTCGGCTCGTACTGCACCCGCGAGAGCACCTTCGCCACCGTGTCCCCCGGGATGGTCTCCTCGATGTAGAAGTCCTCGGGGTCCTCGTCGTCCACGAACAGGTGGATCTCGTTCACCCGGCCGAAGAGGTTGTGCATGTCGCCCATGATGTCCTGGTACGCGCCGGTCATGAACATGCCCAGGTAGTACGGCTCGCCGGGCTTCAGGGCGTGCAGGGAGAGGGTCTCGTCCACCCCCTCCCCCTCGATGAACCGGTCGATCTTCCCGTCCGAATCGCAGGTGATGTCCACGATGGTGGTGTCGCGGGTGGGCGCCTCACCCAGGCGGTGCAGGGGGACGATGGGGAAGAGCTGGTCGAAGGCCCAGTGGTCGGGTGCGCTCTGGAACAGGGAGAAGTTGGCCATGTATTGGTCGGCGATCTTGTCCCCCAGGTCCTTGGTCTCCCGGGGGAGCCGCTTCTTCCCCCGGTTCAGGTCGGCGATGCCCCGCACGAGCTTCCAGAAGAGGCTCTCCACCACCGCCCGCTCCTCCAGCCCGAGGATGCCGAGCTTGAACATCTGGAGGGCCTCCTCCTTCTTGGCGGCGGCGTCGTGATAGGCCTCGGCCCGGTTCCGCGGGGTCATCGACGCGACGATCTCGCGCATCTCCCGCACGACCTTGGGCTCATCGGGCTGCGCCACCGAGGCGGTGGCGATTTGCTCGGCCGAGCCGATCTCGATGTGCCCGAAGACGTTCATGATGATGCAGGAGTGGTGGGCGACCGCGGCCCGCCCGGATTCCGAGACGATGTGGGGTTCGGGCACCCCCTCGTTGAGGCAGATCCGCTGCACGTTGTAGACGATGTCGTCGACGTACTCCTCCAGGGTGTAGTTCACCGACGAGCTGTAGCCGTTGGAGTGGGTCCCCACGTAGTCCACCCCCAGCCCGCCCCCCACGTCGAAGTACTCGATGGGCAGCCCCATCTTGCGGAGCTTGGCGTAGACCCTGGCTCCCTCGTTGACGGCGTCCTTCACCACCCGGATCTCGGTGAGCTGCGACCCCACGTGGAAGTGGAGCAGCTTGGCGCAGTGCCCCTTGCCCGCCTCCACGAGCAGGCGCACCGCCTCGATCATCTCCGGGATGGTGAGGCCGAACTTGGCGAAGTCGCCGGAGGACCCCTCCCACTTCCCGGTGCCCCGTGTGGTCAGCTTGGAGCGGAGTCCGACGAGGGGCTCGATCTGCATCTCCTCGGCCAGCCGGAGCAGGTGGGGAAGCTCCGACAGCTTCTCGATCACCACGATCACCTTGCGCCCGAGCTTGCGGCCGAGAAGGGCGAGGCGGAGGAACTCGTCGTCCTTGTACCCGTTGCAGATGGTGAGGGCCTCGGGATCGGCGTTCATCCCGAGCACGACGAGGAGCTCGCCCTTGGACCCGGCCTCGAGGCCGTGGTGAAAGGGCGCGCCGGCGTCGAGGATCTCCTCGACCACCTCTCGCATCTGGTTCACCTTGACGGGGAACACCCCGTAGTAGCGACCGGGGTAGTTCATCTCGCTCACCGCCCGGGCGAACGCCTCGTTGATCTGCTTCACCCGCGCCCTGAGGATGTCCTGGAACCGGACCAGGCAGGGGAAGCCGATCCTCCGCTCCCGGATGTCCTCCACCACGTCCATGAGGTCGATGGTGGGCCCGGGCTGGCCCATAGGGTGAACCGCCACGTGCCCCTTGTCGTTGACGGAGAAGAACCCGGCCCCCCACCCGGCCACGTTGTAGTACTGGGCCGAGCGCTCGATCGACCACTCCGCGGCGGCGGTGGTGGTGGTCGCGTCGCTGCGCGTTCCGTGGATGCCCACGTCTCCGGGTGCCGTCATCTCGAAAGCTGATCTACGACACCGGAGCGAAGAAATGAAGGGACCGATCCGCGTCTCCCGTCGCAGGGACGAGCCGCGCCCGTTAGGACGCCTCCCAACATGCCTCCCCCCCACCTCAAGCCCGAGCCCCCCGCCCTCCGCTTTCGGCTCGCGGACGCCCGCACCATTCTTCGCCAGCTGCCCGGGACCCTCCGCCTGGTGTGGGAGGCGGACCCCCACGGCGCCGCGAGCCTCCTCGCCCTGACGCTTCTTCTGGCCCTCCTCCCCGCCGCCGTCGCCTTTGTGGGAAAGCTCATCGTGGACGGGGTGGTGGAGGCCGCCCGGAGCGGATCGCCGGGCGATCTCGCACGGGTATTGTGGCGGGTGGCCGGGGAGGCAGGACTCCTGGCCCTGCAGCTCGGCGCCTCCCGCCTGCTCGGGCTCGAGCGCGAGCTCATCCGCGGCGCCCTCGGGAACCTGGTGAACGAGCGGCTCCTGGAGAAGGCGCTTCGATTGGAACTCCGCCACTTCGAGGACAGCGAGGTCTACGACAAGATGCAGAACGCCAGGCGGGAAGCCTCGTCCCGCCCCCTCTCCCTGGCGCTCCAGATCGTCAGCGCCGGGCAGAACCTCGTCACCCTCGGGGCCCTGTCGGGTCTCCTCCTCCGGCTGTCCCCCTCAAGCGTGCTCGTCATCGTGGCCGCCTCAGTCCCCGCCTTCCTCGCCGAGGCGCGCCTCTCGGGAGAGGCCTTCCGCGTGCTCACCTGGCGCGCGCCCGAGGGCCGGCGGCTCAACTACCTCGAGTGGATCCTGACCCGCGACAATCACGTCAAGGAGGTGAAGCTGTTCGGCCTCGGACCCCTGGTCCTGGGGCGATACCGGGCGCTGTTCCAGCGATTCTTCGACGAGGACCGCCGCATCGCTCGGCGGCGCCTGTGGACCGGCCTTTCGTTCGGCCTCCTCTCCCTCGCCGCCTTCTACGCCATGTATGCCCTCATGGCCTCCCGCGCAGCCCGGGGCGCGGTGAGCCTGGGCGACCTCACCCTCTACATCGCGGTCTTTCGCCAGGGCCAGACCGCCGTCCAGGCCGTCCTCCAGGCCGTGGCGGGCGTGTACGAGGACGCGCTCTTCATGTCGAACCTCTTCTCCTTCTTCGCCATCCCGACCGGCGGCGAGGCGCCCCGCCGCCATCCGCCCCTCTCCCCGCCCCGGGGCCGCCCACTTCCCCTGGTTCTGCGCGACGTCTCCTTCCGCTACCCCGGACGGGAGGCGTGGGCCTTGCGGAACATCAACTTGACCCTCGCTCCGGGCGAGAAGCTGGGGCTCGTCGGCGAGAACGGGGCCGGCAAGTCGACGCTCGTGAAGCTCCTTCTCCGGCTCTACGACCCCACCGAGGGGGAGATCCTGTACGGCGGCGTCGACCTGCGGGACATGGACCCCTTGGACCTGCGCCAGCGCCTCGGGGCGGTGTTCCAGGATTTCGTCCGGTATCAGTTCACCGCTGCGGAGAACATCGGCCTGGGAGAGCCCTCCCGGGTGGACGATCGGGAGCGGATCGCCGAGGCAGCCCGGAGGGCGGGCGCCGCCACCATCGTGGAGCGGCTCCCGCTCGGCCTCGACACCGTCCTCGGGGGCTGGTTCGAGGCCGGCCACGACCTCTCCGCCGGACAGTGGCAGAAGCTGGCGGTGGCGAGGGCCTTCATGCGGGACAGCGCCGAGATCCTCGTCCTCGACGAGCCCACCGCCTCGATCGACGCCGAGGGGGAACACGAGCTGTTCCAGCGGTTCCAGGCGCTCGCCCTCGACCGCACGGCGATCGTCATCTCGCACCGGTTCTCCACCGTCCGGATGGCCGACCGGATCGCCATCCTCCACGAAGGGCGGCTCGAGGAGCTCGGCGCGCACGAGGAGCTCCTCGAGCTGGGCGGGCGCTACGCTCGGCTCTTTCACCTCCAGGCCGCCGGGTACGCCTGATGGAAGCCCGGGACCCGGCTGCGCCAGGGCAGCGGAAGAGGGGACGGCGTCCCGGTGCACCTGCGCCCGACATGACCGGCTCCCTTTCGAGCCTCGACCCCGGTGCCGGAGCACGAGCCCTCTCGGGTGAGCCGGGTCGCCACCCACCGATCGAGGAGGGATCCTTCATTCGCCTCGCTCGACGCCTGTCCGGGACAGTTCTCCATGCCAACGCGCCGGGGTCCCTTCGGCACGCGCGCTCCCTCCCCCCACACCGCGGTCAGCAGGGGGTGTATGAACGGTTCCTCCGAGGGTACGTTCCCGCTCGCGCGTGACACCACCACGGCCTTTCCCGGTTAGTCGCCTGGCTCTCATCTCCGTGCTCCTCGCGGCCGCGATCGCCGCCGCGGCGGCGGAGCCAGAGGGACCCGAGGAGCCCAAGGCCGCGGCGCCGGAGGCAACCACGGAGCCCCCCCCACCCCCGAGCGAGGCCGGCACGCCCGAGGCCGCTCCCGTCGCCCCACCCGCTAGCGAGGGACAAGAGGCCGGCGCGCCGGCGGGCGCGCCCGCACCGCCCCCCGTCCCTCCAACGAAGCAGCCGCCGACCCCTGACGAGGTCTTCTCGGGCCGCCCCGTCCCGCCGACGGCGGACGAGGTGGCGAAGGAACACACCTGGTTCGACACTAGCCACTCCTTCGTGGGTCGCCTCTTCTTCGCGCCCATCGTCAGGCTCGACCGGTTCTTCTCCGACGAGCCGGACCTGGCGCCGGAGCGGGCCGAGTCCTTCGCTCGGGTCCGGGGCGGGTTGCGGGTCTCGCAGGACGCCCGGCCCCTCCCCACCCTCGACCTACTCGCCAACATCCAGCTCCCGGGCCTGAACCAGTGGCTGGGCCGCTTCCGGTTCGTGCTCTCCGGAGCCACCGAGGACACCGGCGTCGGGTTCACGGCCGACTCGAGCACCACCGCGGCGCCCGTCCCCAGCCGGCCCATCGATCCCACGAACCTCGAGCTCCGATTCGGAGCCTACCGGGGGATAGAGTCGAGCCTCGACCTCGGCGCCGGCGTCCTCCTTCGCTATCCGCCCGGTGCCCTGGTGCGCCTCCGTTACCGGGCCGCCGCCCCGATCGACGACGTTCTGTTGGCCCGGTTTTCCTCCCAGGTATTCTGGCGCACGGACCTGCACCTCGGAACCCGCGTCACCTCGTCGATGCAGTGGCCCATCACCCCCTCGTCCAGGCTGCGCCTGGGGGGGGCCGGGCAGGTGGCGCAGCGGGGGACGAGGGGGATCGAGTACGGGGCCGAGCTCGTCTACGCCCTCGCTTTCACCCCGACGGCTGCCGTCGCCCTCGGCACCGACGCGCAGGGCGCCTCGGCCGACCCGGTCGTCTTCGACAAGTACCGGATCTACGCCCGGGGAAGGCGCGACGTCCTGCGGCGGTGGCTCTTCGTCGAGCTCGAGCCGGAGGTGGGGTGGCCCTGGACGCCCGACCGGGGCCGCTACCGCGCCCTCGCCGTCACCGTCCGGATGGAGGTGCAGTTCGAGGGACCGGGGCCGGGGCCACCGCCCAGGCCGACCAAAGAGCCCGAGGCCCCGGACGGCGGGCTCTAGCCCCCGCGCAGCACCGAAAGTGCACGCTTCAGGTCCGCCGGTAGCGGCGCCTCGAAGCTCATGAGGCGCCCGGTCCGCGGGTGCTCGAAGGCGAGGCGGGCGGCGTGGAGCGCCTGGCGCCCGACCGCGGCGGCGGCCCTGCGAACGGGGTCCTCGGCGGGCAGCCGCGCCTCCCGGCGCGTGCCGCCGTAGACCGCGTCCGAAAGGAGCGGATGGCCGGCCTCCGCGAGGTGGACCCGGATCTGGTGCGTCCGACCGGTCTCGAGCCTCACCTCTGCGAGAGAGGCTCGGGACCCGAAGCGCTCCAGAACCCGCCAGCGGGTTCTTGCCCGACGCTCCGAAGGGACCCGCCCGGTGAAACGGGTCCGGTCCCGCGGGTGGCGGCCGTAGGGCGTGTCGAGGCGACCCTGGGCGGGAAGCTCCCCGTGGCAGATGGCGAGGTAGACCTTCTCCACCGTTCGCCCCTTCCACTGCGCTTGGAGAGCCTGTAGCGCCGCCCCGGTGCGGGCGACGAGAAGGCACCCGGAGGTGTCCTTGTCGAGCCGATGGACGAGGCCCAGGCGCGGCGGAGCCCCGGACCCTTCCGAGAGCCTGTAGAGGAGCGCGTTCACCACCGTGGAGCGGGGCGATCCGCGGGCGGGGTGGACCACCATGCCGGCGGCCTTGTCGAGAACGAGCAGGTCGGGGTCCTCGTAGAGCACCGCGAGCGGCAGGTTCTCCGCCTCGAGGCTCGACGGCTCAGGCGGGGGGACCTCGAGGGAAATCACTTCGCCCGGACGGAGGCGGGCCGCCGCCCGGACCCTCCGTCCGGCCAGCCTTACCCTGCCCTCCTCGAGGAGCCGCTTCGCCCGGGCGCGCGATAGATCCGGCGCCAGGCGGGTGAGCGCCACGTCGAGCCGCACGCCCGCCAGATCCGGCGGAACGGTGAGCTCCCGACGGTCGGTTACCAGATCCTCGACTTGATGTGCCCCTTCGACCTCAAGATCACATCGACGATGGCCCGGTCGTAGAAGTTGGTTCGCCCGTAGAGATCCGGAGAGACCCGCGAGCGGTAGAGCTCGCGCCCTTCTTCCAGTTCCTCCTTCAGGGCTTCGAAGAAGTTGTCCTGCTCGATCCCCCTCACGATCTTCTCCTCGTTGTAGAGGGAGACGTCCGAGCAGATCGCCCGGGCGAGACGCATCGCGGCCTCGGGTGCCTCGATGAGCGGCATACGGCGGGCATGGTAGAACGGCAAGGCGGGGCGGTCAAATTCAACGTCCCGAGAGTGCTGGGCTTTCCGGCTCTAGCGCTGGCGCGGCAGGGGCGCGGTCGTCGAGCAGGCCGCCGAGACGCGCTCGAGGTAGGACCGGGCCACCTTGGGGCCGTCGAGCCTCAGCTCGCGGGCGATCGAGAGCAGGATCCCGCGCAGGTAGACCGCGGCGGGAAGCGACTCGAAGCGATCCGCCTCGATGTTCTCGATGTGGCGGCGGGTCACCTTGGTCCTCTCCGAGATCTGCTGGAGGGAGATCCCTCGCGCCTCGCGGAGCTTTCTCAGCACCTCGCCCGACCAGGAGGTGGCCTCGGGGGCGGGAGTCGTCGCCGGGGTCGCCGCCGGGGGGACCATCGGCACGGGGGTGACCGAGGGCGGGGGCGGGGGGGCGGGAACCGCAGCCGGCGCCACCTCCCGGCTCAGGAGGATGGGGGCGACCCGCGGCTGCACCATCGCCGGGGACTCCCCGCTCGCCGGATGGCCGACCCCGAAAAGGCCCGATTGCGGGGCGCTCTCCCTTGGGGCCGCTTGCGGGAGGGGGGCGGACGCCGGGGGCTCTTCGTCCCATTCGTCGTCGACCGGGATCGGGGCGGCCGGGATCACCGGCGGCAGCTCCGGCCAGGCCACCCGGATGGCGGCGTCGAGACCCGAGGGCCCGGTCGATGGGGCGGGCGGGGGCGAGGGCTGCTCGGGGGCCGCGAGGCGCTCGTCGTAGCGGGCCCGCGCCGCCGGGTCGAGCAGCGTGGTCCGCGCCTCCTCGATGAGCCTCGACAAGAGCCGTTCCTCCTCCGGGTCCATGAGCGTGTAGGTGGCGAGCGAGCCCGGGGCGTAGAGCGCCTGGGCACGCTCCACCGCCTCCGCGATCGCGCTCACCGAGGCGTCGAGGGGCAAGTCCAGGATCTCGTAGAGATTCTGATGGGACAGCGGCTTCACAGGCGGGCTCCCGAAAGGCCAGCGATGTCCAGGGCGAGCAGGCCGTCCACGATGGTGGCGAAGGCCTTCGCCGCCGGGACGTCCGGGCGCTCGATCAAGAAGGGGCGCCGCGCCCGCAACGTCCGCCACATCTCGTCGTCGTACTGGATGAACCCGAGGTAGTCCATCTCGAGGCCGAAGTACTTGCGCCAGGCCGCCACCACCGCTCTGCCGATGTCGGCGTCCTGGCTGGTGCGGGCCTGGTTCACCACGAGCCGCGGGCGGAACACCGCCAGCTGCCGCGCCAGGTTCGAACCGGCCTCGGCATCACGGCGGGAAACGGTCTCCACGAGCTCGACCGGGCTGCGGAACGTGGCCCCGTCCATCACCGAGCGCAAGAGCGGCTCGTAACCGTACACCTGGGCCACGTTGCGCATCCGCCGCCAGAAGGCCGCCTTCACGAACCGGTAGGCGTTCTCGACGGCGGTGGGCTCGGGGACGAGCACCAAGACGCCGTGGTCCGAGACGAGGAAGAAGTCGAGCACGTTGGTGTGCGTCCCGGCACCCAGATCGAGGATGGCGAAGTCGGCGTCGAGCTGCTGCACGTGGCGCAACAGCCGCATCTTCTGGGCATGGCGCGGGTTGGCGGCATCGAGGTGATCGAGGGCGCCCGAGACGAGGCTCAGGTTCTGGATCCCGGTCGGCGTCACCACCTCCTCGATCCGGCTCACCTTGCGCTCGATGAAGTCGGAGAGCGTCCGCCGCGGGACCTCGACCCCGAGGGTGGTGTGCAGGTTGGCCCCGCCCAGATCGGCGTCCACGAGGACCACCCTCTTGCCCCGTCGGGCCAGCTCGATGCCGAGGTTGGCGGCGATGAGGCTCTTGCCGATGCCCCCCTTTCCCCCCCCGATGGAGATGACCCGCCGCGTGCGCGCGGCCGAGGGCGTGGCCGCCGCGGCATGACGGACTGGCTCCGGTGCGGGATGCACCAGCTTCAGGATGGGGGCGTCGACCATCCACCCCATCCTAGCCGGATCGAGGGGCTAGGCCAAAAGCTCCGCGTTCCAGTAGGCGGCATCCGCGAGCGACAGGAACGGCCGCCATTCCCGGTAGAAGGCCCGCCGCGTCGCGCTGCGGAACATGGGCGTCCACCGCGGCCGGGCCGGCGCCCGCAAGAGCCGCATCCCGGCCTCCTCCGGCGTCCTCCCACCTTTCCGCAGGTTACAGGGGATGCAGGAGCAGACGACGTTCTCCCACGAGGTCGAGCCCCCGCGGGACCGGGGAACCACGTGGTCGAGGTTCAGCTCCGCCCGGCGATATCGAGACCCGCAGTACTGACAGGTGTTGTCGTCCCGGGCATAAATGTTGAACCGCGAGAACCGAACCCGCGTTTTGGGCAGATGCTCGTAGGCGAGCAGCACGATGACCCGCGGGACGCGGATGCGCCGGCCGATGGTGCCCACGCTGTCGTGCTCGGCCGCCGCGAGCGCCCTCCAGCTCTCGAAGTCGAAGAGCTGGAACTGCTCGTCGAGCGCCTTGGCCACTCCCTGGTACAACAGGGTGAACGCCCTGCGGACCGAGGTGATGTGAACAGGCTGATAGACCCGGTTGAGGACGAGGACCCCGGTGTTGAGCATCTTGCCGCCGGATCATACGGAAAGACGGGCGAGAACGCACCATCGAGCAAGCGGCCGTCCGGAGACCGCGACCTTCCGTCACTCGTTCGCGACGCGAAAGAGCTGGTGCGGAAGCGGTTCGTCGGGCTCCCCGTAGAGCGTGACGTACGCGGCGTAGGAGCGCAGCACCCGTTTCACGTACGATCGGGTCTCCTCGACCGGAATCTGCTCTACGAACTCGTCCAGGGCCGCGCCGGGCAAGGACTCCTGCCACTTGGCCACCGCCCCCGAGCCGGCGTTGTAGGCGGCCAGGGCGAAGGGGATCTGCCCGTCGTACCGTCGGACGAGCTCGCCCAGATACCGGGCCCCGAGCCGGATGTTGAGCGCCGGCTGCATGAGATCGGCGCGGCTCGGCCGACCGAGGTGGAGGCGGACCGCGAGCTGCTTCGCCGTCGGCGGCATGAGCTGGGTGAGCCCCACCGCCCCCGCGGGCGAGACCACCCGGGGATCGAGGGCGCTCTCCTCCCGCATGAGCCCCTGCACGAGGTTGGCGGGCACGCCCGCGGCGCGCGCCGCGCGCTCCACCTCCTCGCGATAGGCGGGCGGGTAGGCGATCATCCAGGCGCGCAGGTTGTCGGCGTCCGGGGCACGGCGAAAGGCGTCGCGCGCCCGCGTTCGCAGGATCTGGTGGGCGGCGCGGTGATCTCCGAGCCGGTCGACAAGGTCGGCCACGAGGAGCACCGGCTCGAGCGAATCGCCCGGCTTGAGGCGGCCGAGGGGAACGGCCTCGAGCTCTTCGGTGGCCTCCTTGGCGAGCCCCAGGCGGAAGAGGACCAGCCCCGCCTTGAGGTGCGGATCGTCCCCGAGCGGCCCGGGGTCGTAGCTGGCCGAGACCACGGCCAGCGGGGGCCTTGGCCTGGGGGGGCTCGCCCCGAGCTCGTCCAGCCGGATGCGCGCCAAAAGCCCGTAGTAGTCGGTCGGATAGCGGACCGCCAGCTCGGTCCAGGCCGAAAGGGCCGCCTCCCGGGCCGCCTCCCCGCGCTCGAGCAGGACACTCCCCCGCCAGTAGGCGGCCCGGGCGCGCTCGTAGGGTTCCGCCCCGGCGGTGTCGGCCTCGATCTCCCCGAGCTCTGCGGTGGCTCTCTCGAGCTCCCCGGCCCGCCGCGAGAGCCAGGCCCTGAGAAAGCGCGCCTCGCCCCACTGGTCGCCCGTCGGATAGCCCTCCACCAGGGCATCCAGCACCTCCCGGGCCTCGGCCTCTCGCCCCTCGCGGACGAGCAGCTGGGCCGCATACAGGAGCGAGTCGTCGGCGTAGGCGTGGTCGGGGAACTCCCGCTGCACCTGCCGGTAGTGCGCGATGCCGCCATCCCGGTCGCCGGCGATGGCCTCCGCCCCCGCGAGGACGTAGAGCGCCCGGACGCGCACCGCCGGGTCCTGGCAGCTCTCCACCACCGGACGGAGCAGCTCGATGGCCCGGGGGATGTCGTGCTCGCGGCGCCGGGCGCGGCCCAGCGCCGCCCGGGCACGGCAGGCGAGAGCCGCGTCGGGCGCCGACCCTCGGGTGGCGGCCTCCAGGGGCACGAGCAGGGCGATCGCCGCGGAGGTCCGGTTCTGCTCGAGGAGGTTCTCGGCCCGCTCCAGCACTTCCTCCGGGCCGGGCGCCGTCCCGAAGGGCACCGAAAGGCTGCGCAGGGCGACCAGGCACTCGGGGGCCTCCGGGGCGAGCGGGTGGGCCACCCAGCAGGCGAGGTAGTCCCGGCGGGCGCCCGGAAGATCCGGGCTCTGCCCCGAGGAGCGGATGTGGCCGGCGAGGAGGAGCGCGCTGGCGGCGGGATCGGGCCTCGCGGGGTCCGCCGGGGCAGGCATTTCGAGGAGGGGCGAGAGCGCCGAGAGCGCCCCGGCCCGATCGCCCAGGGCGGCCCCGAGCCGCGCCCGGCCGATCTCCGCCTGGGGCTCGAGTAGCGATCCCCCGGGCACGGCGGCAAGGGCGGCGACCGCCTCCTCGCGCCGGCCGGCAGAGGCGAGCGCCTCCCCCCTCAGGTAGCGAATCCGGTCCAGGAGATCGGGCAGTCGCGCCTCGAGGCCGTCGAGGGTACGAGCCGCCTCGCCGTACCGCTCGAGCTCGAAGAGCGCGAGGGCTCGCAGGTAGGCGGCCTCCGGCTCGACGGCGTGCGCCAGGCGGGCCGCCGCCGTGCCGAGATCGCCGGCCTCGTACGCGACCCGGCCCTCCGCCGCCACGGTCCCTTGGGCGAAGGCCGGGGCGAGCTCGGCCGGCCCGATCCTCGCTCGCGCGGGCGGGGCCTCGGGCCCGGCGGGCGGGGCGGGAGGGGCGGGCCAGGGTCCCGGGATGAGAGCGGCACCGGGCGTCCCCGGCACCGGCCCGGAGGCATCGGGCTCGAAGCCCGGGGCGGTCGAGAGAAGGACGAGGAGCGCGGTGAGCTCGATGGACACGCCCCGCAAATGTGCGGCCTTCCCGAGGGTCGGGTCAAGAACCGATCGCTCGCACGATGGGAGTGGGTTCCGCACCTCGTCTCCTTCGAGCGCGGGAGAAACGAGCGCCTTCCTCCGCCCGCTCCGAGCAGCCCCGGGGGTCCCCTCGCCGTGCCGGCGAGCGCCCCGCCCGGCCCCTCCCCGCCCCAACGCGGGCACAACGGCGGGCGAGGCGAAGGACCCCAGACCGTGCCCGCTCGGCCAATCCGGTCTAGGATCCGGGCCGGTGGACATCAGGACCCAGGCGGCGCTCCTCGCCGCGATCGTGACCCTCGCCTTAGCGGTGGCCTCGCTCCTGCGCGACAACCGCCCCCGCGTCTTCACCCTCTTTTCGCTCTTCTCCGCGGACCTGTTCCTCTTCTCGCTCGCGATCTTCTTCTTGCGCTGGTCGGAATCCTTTGGCGGGAAGTGGTGGGAGCGGCTGGCGGTGGCCTCCGGCGCGCTCATCCCGGCGGCAGCCCTCGCGTTCTTCCTCGAGTTTCTGGGGACCGCCCGGCTCCCGGCCCGGCGGGCCCGCAACAGCATGCTGGCCGGTTCGTTCGCGGGGCTGGCGGTCGCCGCCACTCCCCTCGTCGACTTGAAGCCGGCGAAGCTCCTCGTCTTTGGTTACGTGCTCTCTGGCTTGGCCGGAGTGCTCTCCGTCCTCTGGACGAAGATGCGCGGATCGCCCACCCGGGTCGAGCGCGCCCGGCTCAAGTACCTGTTCGTGGGGGCGGTGGTGGCGGTAGGGCTTTCCGCCCTCGACATGCTTCCCCGCTTCGGGGTCCCCTACCCGCTCGAAGGGCTCGGGTCCATCACCCTCACCATCTTCATGTTCTTCCTCTCCCAGACGCTCCTGCGCCACCGCCTGCTCGACCTCCACGAGTTTTTGGGGAAGATCGTGGTGGTCACGGCGCTGGGGCTCGTCCTCGTCGCCATCTACGGGGGGCTCGTGTCCTGGGTGGGGAACCGGCCCGAGCTCTTCTACTTCAACACCGTCGTGGCCTCCTTCGTGATCCTCTCGCTCTTCGAGCCGCTCCGGGAGCGGGTCGAGGAGTGGGTGGTGGCGACGCTCTTCCGCGAGCGGTACGAGCTCGTGCACGGCCTGGAGCGGCTCCGGGAGCGGATGGGGAACGTGATCGAGCCGGCCGGGCTTTCCCAGACCGTGCTCGACGGGCTGGTGGAGACCCGGCGCGTGACCCACGCCTCGCTCTGGCTCTTGGCCGAGGACAGGCCCGGCTACCGGCTCACGGCCTTTCGTGGACCGCCGCCCGTGCCGTTCCTCGAGCCGGGGTCGGTGCGAGCCCTCCTCTCCACCTCGGCCTCGGGGCAGAAGGCCATCCTCCTCGAGAACCTGGACCGCCGGGTCTCGGAGCTTCAGGCCCTGCTTCCCCCGGGGCCGGGCGGGGAGGAGGCGCGCGCCACCCGGGGGGCGCCCGCCGCGGTGGCGGAGGAACTGAAGCGGCTCTCCGACGCCCGGGAGGTCATGACCGCCATGCGCGCCGGGATCGCCATGCCCCTCGTGGCCGGCGACCGGGTGGTCGGCTTCCTCGCCTGCTGGGACGAACGGGTCCCCGAGTCCTTCGCCTCGGACGAGATCGCCGCCCTCCTGGGGGTGGCCGATCGGTGTGCGCTGGTGATCGAGAACTCGAAGCTCTACCAGCAGATGAAGGAGCGAGACCGCCTGGCCGCCCTGGGAGAGATGTCGGCCGGCCTGGCACACGAGATCCGCAACCCCCTCGCCGCCATCAAGGGGGCCATCCAGTACCTCGACCCTCGCAAGCTGCCCGAGGACGACCGCGAGTTCTTGGAGATCATGGTCGACGAGGTGAACCGGCTCAACACCGTGGTGTCGCAGTTCCTCGATTACTCGCGCCCGCTGCGCCCGGCGATGACCCCGACCGACGTGAACGAGGTCCTCACCCGGACCTTCAGGCTCCTCCAGGCCCAGACCCCGGCGGCGGTGACCGTCTCGCTCGAGCTATCCGAGGGGATCCCTCGGGTGCAGGCGGACGCCGAGCAGCTGAAGCAGGTCTTCCTGAACCTCGCCCTGAACGCCTTTCAGGCCATGCCCCGCGGCGGCAAGCTCACCGTCGCGACCGACCCGGTCCGGGAGGAGCTGTCCTTCTGGCGCGAGGGCGGGCGACGCACGGAGCTCGTCGAGGTCCGTTTCCGCGACACCGGGCCGGGGATTCCCGACGACGCGCGGGAGTCCATCTTCGTCCCCTTCTACACCACCAAGGAGAAGGGGACGGGGCTGGGGCTCGCCATCTGCCAGCGGATCATCAAGGCCCACCAGGGCTCAATCGTGGTGCACTCCTCCCCCGGCCAGGGGGCGGAGTTCGTCATTTCCCTGCCGGGCCTGCGCGAGGAGCGGACCTCGGCGCCCGGCAGGCTCCTCAACGCCGAGGAACGGGCCCGGGCCCGCGAACGGCGGCGGGCCGAGGCCGAGGCCCGCCTCCGCAAGAGGCGGAACCGACGCCGGGCCTGATGCCGGGCGCCTCGAAAGCGTGCTAAGGACCAACGCAGCGTGGCCCACGTCCTCATCGTCGACGACGAGATGAACATCCGGCGAGTCCTCGCCGCCATGCTCAAGCGGGAAGGCTACGAGGCCACCACCTCGGCCGACGGGGAGCAGGCCCTAGCGGTCCTCGCCAAGACCCCGGTGGACGTGGTGGTGACCGACCTGGTCATGCCGCGCATGGGCGGCATGGATCTCCTCCGGAGGGTCGCCGCCGACTACCCCGACATCCCGGTGATCGTCATCACCGCCCACGGCTCGGTGGACAGCGCCGTGGCCGCCTTGAAGGCCGGGGCCTTCGACTACATCACCAAGCCGTTCGAGCAGGACGAGCTCAAGAAGGTCATCGCCAAGGCGACCCGGGCCCACGACCTCGAGCGGCAAGACCTGCACGCCGCGCCCGGCGACGCCGACCGCCAACCGCTCGTCGGCGCCTCGCCCTCGATGCGGGCGGTGCACGAGATGGTGGCCCGGGTGGCCGACTCGCCCTCGACCGTGCTCATCACCGGTGAGAGCGGTACCGGCAAGGAGCTCATCGCCAAGGCCCTGCACCGCGGATCGTCGCGGCGGGACAAACCCCTCATCAAGGTGAATTGCGCCGCCATCCCCAAGGACCTGGTGGAGAGCGAGCTCTTCGGCTACGAACGGGGCGCCTTCACCGGGGCGGTGACCTCCAAGCCGGGACGCTTCGAGCTGGCGGACGGCGGGACGCTCTTCCTGGACGAGATCGGGGAGGTGCCGGTGGAGATGCAGGTGAAGCTCCTCCGGGCCCTGCAGGAGTCGGAATTCGAGCGGGTGGGCGGGATCAGGACCATCCGGGTGGACGTGAGGCTCGTCGCCGCCACCAACCGCGACCTGAAGCAGCTCATCGCCGAGGGGCGCTTCCGGGAAGACCTCTACTACCGGCTGGCGGTGGTCCCCATCGCCCTGCCCCCCCTCCGCGATCGCCGCGAGGACATTCCCCTGCTCGTCTCCCACTTCGTGGAGAAGTACAACGCCCGGCTGGGCAAGCACGTGGAGGGCATCGAACCCGAGGCCCTCGAGCTGCTCATGGGCTACGCCTGGCCGGGCAACATCCGCGAGCTCGAGAACCTGATGGAGCGATCGGTGCTGTTCGCCGACGGGACCCTGATCCAGGCGAGCGCCCTGCCCGACTCCCTGCGGGACCGGGGTGCCCATCCCCCGCCCCCCATCTCCTCGGTGGGCCACCTCGGAGCCATCGCCGCCCCGAGCGGCGCCTCGATGAAGGAGATCGTCCGGCAGGCCCAGGCCGAGCTGGAGAAGGAGCTCATCTCCCGCGCACTGGAGGAGACGGGCGGGAACGTGACCCGGGCGGCCAAGCGCCTCCAGATCAGCCGCAAGTCCCTGCAGGTGAAGATGAAGGAGCTCGGGCTCAGGGGAGCGCCCGACGAGGAGTAGGCGAGGGGCAGGGGCTCCTCACCTCGGGCGGGCCAGGGCGCCCTCGCGGTCAGGGGCTCTCGTCCGGCTCCTCCCGGAGGCGCCGGACGGCGTCGTAGACAAGGGACCGCTTCAGCCCTCGCCTCCGGGCCACCTCCCGCGAGATCGCCGACGGGGCCTCCCCGGCCGCGAGCCTTCGCCGCAACTCCGCCTCGAGCGGCTCCTCCCACGGCTCCGATCGCTCGGCCGGGGCGGGAGACTCGGGCGCCGCCACGACCAGCGTCACCTCGCCCCTCACCTCCCCCCGTTGTTCCAGGGCCTCCGAAAGCTGTCCCAGCCGCCCGCGCAAGAGCTCCTCGTGCAGCTTCGAGATCTCCCGGGCCACAAGCGCGGGGCGATCGCCGAGCACGCGCCACAGGTCGCGGAGCGTCCGGGCCGCCCGGTTCCCCGCCTCGAAGAGGACGGTGGTGGCCCGGCACCGGGCCACGAAGGCGAGCCCCTCCTCGCGTCCGGCGCCCTTGCGGGGCAAGAACCCCGCGAACGCGAAGCGGTCCCCGGGAAAACCGGAGGCGGCCAGGGCGGAAAGGGCCGCGCTCGGGCCGGGGATGGGAGTCACCCGGGCGTTCGCCTCCCAGGCGGCGGCCACGAGCGCCGCCCCCGGGTCGGAGAGACCAGGGGTCCCTGCGTCGGTGCACAGGGCGACGTCCTCGCCGGCGCGAAGCCGGTCCACCACCGCGAGAAGGCGCGACCGCTCCTCGAAGGCCGGGAGCGACAAGAGAAACGGGGCCGGCACGCCGAGGTGGGCGTAGAGCTTCCTCGTCCTCCGCGTGTCCTCGGCGGCCACCGCCCGGACCCTCCGCAAGACCCCGGCCGCCCGGGGCGACAGGTCGCCGAGGTTGCCGATGGGCGTCGCCACGACGAAGAGCGTCCCGGCACGCGCGTCCGGCTCGAAAGGGGGGATTATCCGCCTCCTCTCCGGCTGCCGGCCCCTCCGGCCCTCCCCCGCTCGCGGCGGTCGCGAGCCCCTTCGCCCCCTCCCGAAGCCCGCCCTCCCTCAGGCATTGTGATCGGCCGCCTCCCGGAACACCGCGTCGCCCGTGGCGTGCAGGACCTGCGCCCCGCGGGCGATCTGCTTGAGCAGGCGGGCCGCGAAGCGGCGGGAACCGTCGGAAAGGCTGGCGAAGGCATCGTCGACGACCGCCAGGGTCTTCGTGCCCTGGAGCGACTGCTCCAAAAGAGCGAGCTTCAGGGAGAGGTAGATGAGGTCGCGGTCCGCTGGAGGCAGGGTCGCGGCCGGCGCCGGGCGCCCGCCCACCACCGCGTGGAGCCCACCGCGATCGTCCACCTGGACCGCGGAGAGCCGCTGGAAGGAGAGCCCGGCGAGCGCCTGGGAGGCCTTGACGGAGAGGGATCGTCCCGCCCCCGACGGGCTCGACCCCAGCTCGGCCGCGGCGCGCTCGAGCAGGGTTCGCAGGGGCTCCCCCGCCGCCCGCACCGGGGCCGCGGGCCGGCGCGGCGCCGGCGCCGGGCCGACCGCCTCCGCCTCGAGGCGCTGGATCTCCCCCTGGATCGACCGAACGTCGCGCAGAAACCCGCCCACCTCCGCGGACAGGCGCGCCTCCAGCGCCACCCTCTCCTCCTCGAGGCGCGCGCGCTCGGCGCGCGCTCCGCTCGCCTCGGGCGTCTGCTCCCACTCCGAGAGCCGCTTCTGCCACTCGGACACCACCGCATCCGCGTCGGCGATCCGGCCCAGAGCCTCCCGCAGCTCGGCCAGGTTCTGGACCCCGGCGGCCTTCATCGCCGCCTGGACGTCGCTCGCATCCCGCGCGTACTGGGCCTCGACCTTCTGGGACCAGTCGTCCACCACCCGGCGGCGCCGGGCTCGGCGCTCGAAGTCCTCCAGCGCGCCGATGTAGCGAAGGGCCACATACGCCGAGAAACCGAAGGCCGGGATGGCGAGGACCATGAGGACGCGCAGGCTGGAACTGGCCGCCCCCGCCACCCCGAAGAGGAGCGAAAGGAGCGCCCCGGCGACCAGCCCTCCGAAGAAGCGGGGGTCCTGCCAGAAGGGTCGGGGAGCCCCGAGGGCCTCCGCCTCGTCCAGGGCGTTGCGCTCGCTCGAGACCCGGGCCAGCGCCTCGTCGCGCCGGGCGGTCACCTTCTCGAACGAGGCGAGCCGGGCCTCCACCTCCCCGAGCCCCGAGAGCGCAGCCGAAACCGGGTCGAGCTCGGCCCGGGCCGCGCGCGCCTTCGAGAGCCCCTCCTCGGCTTGCGCGCCGCCCTTGAGCAGCTCCTCCACCTTGAAGGCGCGGTGCTGGTTCTCGTCCAGTTCCGCCTGCAGCTTCTCCGCCACCTGGGCCTTTTGGAGCTCCGCCCGGAGCTGGACCACCCGCTTCGCCGCCTGCTCGGGAGTGAGGCCCGAGCGCGCCGGCGGAAGGGGGGAGGCGGCGCTCATCCCCGCGCCTCCCTGCTTCGAGGGCAGCTCCGCCGCGGAGAGGCTTTGCAGCGCGGCCAGCCGCCCCGAGGGCGGGACGCCCGCGGTCGCCTGCAAAAAGGCGGCGATCTCGGAGAGGTCGTTCGCCACCAGGGCGAACGACCGCTTCTCCGGGTCGAACCGGTGCAGCTGCGCGGCCCCCTTGAAGTCCCGCACCAGCCGGTAGGTAACGCGGTCGTTGCCGACGAGGGTGAGCCCCGCCCGCAAGGACACGCTCGCGGCCGCCCCCGAGGGCCTGGGCAGCGCCTCGCCGTCGCGCGGGTCCGGGTAGAAGAGGGCCTCGAGGAGGCGACGCAGGGCCGCCCCGTCCGCAGAGAGGACGTTGTACCCGGGACGCAGCGTGGCCCGACCGCCGGCCGGCGCCACGCCGCGAACGCCCTGGGCTGCGAACTCGAGCAGGATCACGCCTGGACGGGATGTTAACCCTCTGCGCCCCGGACGGGGAAGCGATACCGCGCGGCCCGGGCACGCCCGCCCGCGCTCGCTCCGCGTCAGAAAGACCCTCGCCCGGGTCCGGCGCGAGCCTAGTCCTCCTAGGCCTGGGGGGGCGGCGGGGGAACCTCCGTCCCGCCCTCCTCCTGGTGGAGGCGCGCGGCCTTGCCCGCCAACTCGCGCAGGAAGTAGAGCCGCGACCGGCGCACCTCGCCGTGGCTCACCACCTCGATGTGGTCGATGCGCGGGCTGTGGACCGGGAAGATGCGCTCCACACCCACCCCGTAACTCACCTTCCGGACCGTGAACATCGAGGAGCCCGGACCCCCCTTGCGGTAGGCGATCACCACCCCCTCGAACACCTGGATGCGCTCCTTGTCGCCTTCCTTGATCTTGGTGTGAACGCGGACCGTGTCCCCGGCCCGCATGGCGGGGATGTCCTTGCGGAACTGCTTGGCCTCGATCTCGGCAATCGCCTTGCGCAACATGGCTCTTCTCTCCTTTACAGCTCGTCGTCGGGGGCCTCGATGAGGCGGAGGTCCTTTTCTTTGAGGGTGAGCCTCCGGAAGAGATCCGGCCGTCGCTCCCGCGTGGCCCGAAGCGACTCGCGCCGCCGCCACCGTTCGATCCGCCGGTGGTCCCCGGACAAGAGGACCTCCGGAACCCTCATGCCCCGGAACTCCGGGGGCCTTGTGTAGTGCGGGTGCTCGAGGAGCGGCTCGTCCTCCGCCGCGAAGCTCTCCCTTCCCGGAGAGGCCTCGTTGCCGAGGACGCCGGGCAAGAGCCGGGCGGCGGCGTCCACGACGCACAGCGCCGCAAGCTCTCCGCCTGTGAGCACGAAGTCCCCCAGGGACACCTCCAGGTCGATCGACGCCCGCACCCGCTCGTCCACTCCCTCGTACCGCCCGCACACCAGGATGAGGCTCCCGTGCTCCGCCAGGCGCCGGGCCAGGGGCTGATCGAGCCTTTGGCCCCGCGGCCCCATGAGGACCGCCAAGGCTCCAGGCAACCTCTCCTTCGAGGCCTCGATGGCCGCGGTGAGCGGCTCCGGCTTCATCACCATCCCCGCCCCCCCGCCGTAGGGAGCGTCGTCGGCCACCCGGTGCTTGCCCGGGGCATATTCCCGGATGTCGATCACCCTCGCCTCGAGGAGCCCGGCCTCGCGCGCCTTCCCGAGGATGCTCTCCCCGAGGTACCCCGAGCAGGCGTCCGGGAAGAGCGTCAGGATGTCGACCGTGAGCCTCGCCACGCCTCGTTCCTTCCCAAAGCCTCCCCTAGGGGTCGAGAAGACCCTCGGGCGGGTTCACCACGATCCGACCGGCCACCCGGTCCACCTCCACGTACGGCGCGAGCGGCAAGAGCCGTTCGCCCCGGGGGCCGTCCACGACGAGCACGTCCACGCCCCCCGTCTCGACGAGCCCGGTCACCCTCCCGACCTCCTCGCCGGCGGTGGTCACCACCGGCAATCCCTCCAGATCCGCCCAGAAGTACTTGCCTTCGCCCGCCTCCCCCAAGTCCTCCCTCAGGGCCCACACCTCGGCGCTCAACCAGCTCTCGGCCGCGGTGCGGTCCGAGATGCCCTCCACCCGCACCGCCCACAGCCGACCCTGCGGCCTCGCCTCGAGGAGCCGCCGCAGCGTGGGAGCCTCGCCCGGCCTCCCCAGCGCCACCCGCCGGAGGGTGCCGAGCGCCCCCTCGGTCCCCGCCACCCCCAGAAGACCCTCGAGCCCGACCAGGCGGACGATCCTGCCGATCCGAACGAGAGCCACGGGAGGGCTTCAGTCGAGGATGTCGAGCACCACCCGCCGGCCCTCACGCCGAGCGGCCAGGTCGAGCACCGCCCGGATGGCCTTGGCGGTCTTGCCGCCGCGCCCGATGACGCGCCCGAGGTCGTCCTCGGCCACCGAGAGCTCGAACACCGTCGAGCGGTCGCGCTCGATGGCCTCCACCCTGACGGCCTCCCGGTCCTCCACCAGTTCGCGGGCGAGCCAGAGAACGAGGTCGCGCACGGTGGTTCCTCTTACGCGTTGGACCTTGGGGAGGCGGGCTTTGCGGCCTTTGCCCGCTTCAGGATCGCCGCCACGGTCTGGCTGGGGCGGGCCCCGACCTTGAGCCAGTGCTCGATCCGATCGGTCTTGAGCTCGATCCGCTCAGGCTTCTGGGTGGGATCGTAGAGTCCCACGTCCTCGATGTAGCGTCCGTCCCGGGGCTTGCGCGAGTCGGTCGCCACCACGTGGTAGAAGGGAGCCTTGTGGGTGCCCGCGCGCGAGAGCCGAAGAACCACCGCCATGTCGTCCACCTCCTCCTCGCCGGCTAGCCGGCCGCGGCCTTCCTGGACTTCTTCTCGGGCTTGGGCTCGGCCTTGCCCTTCTCGCCCTTCTCCGGCTTGCTCTTCTTGGCCTCGCCGGCCTCCTCGGGCTCCTCGACCTCGGTCCGCTCCACGAGCTCGATGATCGCCAGTTCGGCGTTGTCGCCCGCCCGGCGCCCGACCCTGACCAGGCGGGTATAACCGCCGGGGCGGGAGGCGAAGCGCGGCCCGAGGGTCTCGAAGAGCTTGTTCAGCACCTCCACGTCCCGGATCTCCACGTGCGCCTGCCGGCGCGCATGGGCGGTCCCCTTGCGGGCGAGGGTGATGACCTTCTCGGCAAAGCGCTTCAGTTCCTTCGCCTTGGGGGTGGTGGTGACGATCCGCTCGTGGCGGAACAGGCTCGTCGCCAGATTCTTCAGCATGGCCGTGCGGTGCTCGGTGGTTCGGTCGAGCCGGCGGCCGACGATGCGGTGCTTCATGAGGTGCTCCCGGGCCCGAGGCCCTTCTTCGCGTCCTTTAGGCCTTGGGTGCGCCCTGGGGCTGCGTCTTGGGCGGCCAGTTCTCCAGCTTCATCCCGAGGGAGAGGCCCATCTCGGCCAGGATCTCCTTGATCTCCTTGAGCGACTTGCGGCCGAAGTTCTTGGTCTTGAGCATCTCGGCCTCGGTCTTCAGCACGAGGTCGCCTATGGTCTTGATGTTGGCGTTCTGCAGGCAGTTGGCGCTGCGAACCGACAGCTCCAGCTCGTCCACCGAGCGGAACAGGTTCTCGTTCAGCTTCTGCTCCTCGACCGGCTTGATCTCCTCCGCCGGCTCCTCCGCCTCGTCGAAGTTGATGAAGATGGAGAGCTGCTCCTTCACGATCTTGGCGGCGTAGGCGACCGCGTCGTTCGGGGCCACCGAGCCGTCGGTCCAGACCTCGAGGGAGAGCCGGTCGTAGTCGGTCTGCTGGCCGACGCGGGCGTTCGTCACCTGGTAGTTCACCTTGCGGATGGGGCTGAACAGGGCATCGATGGGGATGGTCCCGATGGGCGAGCCGGCCACCTTGTTCTTCTCGGCCGGCACGTAGCCCCGGCCCCGCCGGGCGGTGAGCTCCATCCGCACTCGGCCCCCTTCGCTGATGGTGAGGATGTGGTGGCCGGGGTTCAGGATCTCCACCTGCCCGTCGGCGATGATGTCGCCGGCCTTGATCTCGCGGGGGCCGTCGGCCTCGATGCGGAGGGTCTTCACCTCGTTGGTGTGGATCTGGAGGAGGACCTCCTTCAGGTTCAGGATGATGTCGGTGACGTCCTCGGCCACCTCGGGGATGGTCATGAACTCGTGTTCCACCCCCTCGATCTTGACCGAGGTGACCGCCGCCCCTTGCAGGCTGGAGAGGAGGACCCGGCGGAGCGAGTTGCCGAGGGTGATCCCGAACCCGCGCTCCAGCGGTTCGGCGATGAACTTTCCGTAGGTGTTGGACAGGCTCTCCTGGTCCACGACCAGGCCGCGGGGCTTGATGAGGTCCCGCCAGTTCTTCGTGACGATGGGATCGACCATGGGGCTGTCTCCGTGGCCGCCGCCCCCTCGCCCGTCCGCTCAGCCTTTGGCGGGGGGAGAACCGTGAGGCGCGCGGCCGTGTTGAACGGGGAAGGACGGGCCCTTTTGGCCCCTCCCCCCCTCCTGCCTCGTTACTTCGAGTACAGCTCGACGATGAGCTGCTCCTGGATGGGCATGGTGACGTCCTCGCGCGTCGGCGCGGTCTTCACCGTCCCCTTGAACCCGCCCTTGTCCAACTCGAGCCAGGCCGGCACGCCCCGCCGGTCGACCGCCTCGAGCGCCTCCCCGATGCGGACCACCTTGCGCGAGCGTTCCTTGAGCTCGACCTTGTCCCCCACCCGGCACAGATAGCTGGGGATGTTCACCTTGCGGCCGTTCACCCGGAAGTGCCCGTGGCGGACCAGCTGGCGCGCCTCGTTGCGGGTGTCGGCGAAGCCGAGCCGGAAGACCACGTTGTCGAGCCTCAGCTCCAGGGTCTGGAGCAGGTTCTCGCCCGTCTTCCCCTTGGCGGCAGCCGCGTTCTGGTAGGCGTGGCGAAACCCGGCCTCGAGCACGCCGTACATCCGCTTCACCTTCTGCTTCTCGCGCAGCTGCACCCCGTACTCGGAGAACTTGGTCCGGCCCTGGCCGTGCTGGCCGGGGGGGTACGGGCGGCGCTCGATGGCGCACTTGTCGGTGTAGCAGCGGTCGCCCTTCAGGTACATCTTGAGATTCTCGCGTCGGCAGAGCCGGCAAACGCTTTCGCTGTAGCGAGCCACGGAAAGGTTCTCCTCGCGGTGACTAGACCCTGCGGCGCTTGGGGGGCCGGCACCCGTTGTGCGGGATGGGAGTGACGTCACGGATCACGGTGATCTTGAGGCCGGCGGCGGCCAGGGCGCGCAGGGCCGACTCCCGCCCCGCCCCGGGCCCCTTCACCAACACCGAGACGGTCTTGAGCCCGTGCTCCATCGCCTTCGCGGCTGCGTCCCCTGCGGCCACCTGCGCGGCGAAGGGCGTCGACTTGCGCGACCCCTTGAACCCTCGCGCCCCGGCGCTCGACCAGGCGATCACGTTCCCGGTCGGGTCGGTGATGGTGATCTGGGTGTTGTTGAAGGTCGAGGCGATGTGGACGATGCCCGTGGCGATGTTCTTCTTGACCCGCTTCTTCCCCTTCTTCGGGGTCACGGGCGAGGCCACGATGGGCTCGATGCCGCCCAGGTTCGGCGCCGCCGGCGCCGCCGCCTCCTCCTTCTTGGGCTCTGCTTGCGCCGGTGCCTTGGTCTGCTTCTCGTCGGCCACTCTATTCTCCGGTCCGAAATGAGGTGCGGTGCGCTACGCCTTGGGCGCCGGGGCCGCGGCGACGGGCGCCTTGCGGATGAGCCCCTTCTTCGGTCCCTTGCGCGTCCGGGCGTTGGTGTGAGTCCGCTGGCCGCGGACGGGCAGCCCCTTGCGGTGGCGCAGCCCTCGGTAGCAGCCCAGGTCCATGAGCCGCTTGATGTTCATGGACACCTCGCGGCGAAGGTCTCCCTCCACCTTCACGTTCTGATCGATGGTCTCGCGGATCCGGCGGACCTCGTCGTCGGTGAGGTCCTTGGTGCGCGTCACCGGGTTCACGTTGGCGCGCTCCAAGACGAGCTTCGCGGTCGTCTTCCCGATTCCGTAGATGTACTGCAGGCTGACCTCGATCCGCTTCTCGCGAGGGAGGTCGACGCCGGCGATGCGAGCCATTGCCTATTTCTCCGTGACGCGCGCGGGCCCTTTAGGCCTGGCGCTGCTTGTGTCGGGGGTTGGCCGAGCAGATCACTCGCACGATCCCCTTGCGTCGGACCACCTTGCACTTGTCGCAGATCTTCTTCACCGACGCCCGGACCTTCATGACCGCTCTCCCCTGCCGCGCTTAAGGACACAAAAACACCCGCCGCGACGTCCGGCGGGGCTCTAGCTGGCGGCTCTCGGGCCCTTCCCCGCTCTAGCCGCCCGTATTCTCCGGGGTTTCCCGGGAAGGCCGCTCCTCGCGGAGCGACTCTGCGAAGGGGGGCCTATAGCACACGCACGCCTCCCGCGCAAGGCGGAATCCCAACGAGTTCGCGGGCCCGGCCCGCACGCCTCCCCCGGCCGAGGCCCCCTCCTTAGAACGTTCGCCCAAGAACCCGTGGGTCCCGGGCCTTCCCACTTTCCGCCCCGAACCTCTCCTCAAATTCCTCGCCCGGCGGGCGAGGCCCTCGCAAGACCCCGCCCGATCCAAAGGGTCTACCTCCGCTCCAGGATGCGCCGGGTCGCGGCGAGGATGCCCTCGGTGCTCCCCACGCCGTCCACCTCCGAGAGGAGCCCCTTCTCCCGGTAGAAGCGCTTCAAGGGCTCCGTCTTGCCCGCGTACTCCTCGAGCCGGACGCGCACGTTCTCCGGCCGGTCGTCGGGGCGCTGGACGAGGCCTTCGCCGTCGCGGTCGCACAGACCCGTCTTCCGGGGCGGGTTCTGGGACAGGTGGTAGACCGCCCCGCACTTGGGGCAGCTCCGCCGACCGCTGATGCGCTCGACGATCATCTCCTCCGCCACCTCGTAGGAGATGACCCGCTCGAGCTTGCGGCCCAGCGACCGGAGCAGGCCCTCGAGGTACTCGGCCTGAGGCACCGTCCGGGGATAGCCATCGAGGATGAAGCCCTTCGCCACGTCCGGGCGAGAGAGCCGCTCCTTCACGAGGGCGTTCGTCACCTCGTCGGGCACGAGCTGGCCCGAGGCGGTGATGGCCTTGACCTTCTTCCCGAGCTCGGTGTCCCGGGCGATGTGGTCGCGGAACATATCGCCGGTCGAGATGTGCGGGATCCCGTAGGCCTGGACGAGCAGCTTTGCCTGGGTACCCTTGCCCGCGCCGGGCGGCCCGAGGAGGATCAGGATCACGGGAGGACTCCTTCCGTCAGACGCCGACGGCTCCGGTCGTGACCCGCCGTCCCCGGATGCGGGGCCCGCGCGGTCCGGTGAAGCCCTCATAGTGCCGGGTGATGAGGTGCCCCTCGATCTGCTGGACCGTGTCGAGAGCCACGCCCACCACGATGAGGAGCGAGGTCCCACCGAAGTAGAACGGGACGCCCCACTGAGCGGTGATGAAGGTCGGCAAGACGCAGATGACGGCGAGGTAGATGGCGCCGCCGAAGGTGATGCGCGAGAGCACGTGGTCGATGTACTCGGCGGTGGCCCGGCCGGGGCGGATGCCCGGCACGTACCCACCGTACTTCTTGAGGTTGTCGGCCACGTCCACCGGGTTGAAGGTGACCGCGGTGTAGAAGTAGGCGAAGAAGATGATGAGGACGACGTAGAGCGTGTTGTAGATGAGGCTGCCCGCGTGGAGCTCGTTGGCGAGCACCCCCAGGGCGGGGACCCAGCCGGCCCTGGTCCCCGGGAACAAGAGGAGCGAGGAGGCGAAGATAGGCGGGATGACGCCCGAGGTGTTGACCTTGAGCGGCAGGTGGGTGGACTGCCCGCCGTAGAGCTTCCGCCCCACCATCCGCTTCGCGTACTGGATGGGGATCCGGCGCTGCCCGCGCTCCACGAAGACGATCGCGGCGATGACGCCCACCATCAGGGCGGTGAGCACGATCACCCCGAGGGGGGTGAGCTTGGACGCGCCGCCCGGGGTGTTGATGGTCCTCATGGTGTTGAAGACCGAGGTCGGGATCCGGGCCACGATGCCGGCGAAGATGATGAGCGAGATCCCGTTCCCCACCCCGCGCTCGGTGATCTGCTCTCCCATCCACATGATGAAGGCGGTGCCGGCCGCGAGGGAGATCATGGTGAGGAGCCGGAAGCTCCAGCCCGGCTGGGCCACGACCGGCGCCCCGCCCGAGGCCCGCTGGGCCTCGAGGAAGGTGGCGATGCCGTACCCCTGGATGGCCGAGAGGGCCACGGTCAGGTAGCGGGTGTACTGGGTGATCTTCCGCCGCCCCAGCTCCCCCTCCTTCTGCAGCGCCTCCAGGGTGGGGATCACCACCGTGAGGAGCTGGAGGATGATGGAGGCCGAGACGTAGGGCATGATGCCGAGGGCGAAGATGGAGAGCTGCTCGAAGGCCCCCCCGGAGAAGAAGTTGAGCAGGCCGAAGAAGCTGCCCTGCTGGTTCACCACGCTGCGCATGGCGACGCGGTCCACCCCGGGGGTGGTCACGAAGATGCCGAGCCGGTAGACGGCCAGCATCCCCAGCGAGAACAGAAGCCGCTTGCGCAGCTCCGCGATCTTGAAGATGTTGGCGATCCCGCTGGAGAGGGCCATGGCGCGTCCTTTCGGCCCTACCGCGCCGCGGCCGCCGCCCGCTTCGCGGCCTTGGCCTTCTGGTGCATGGTCATCTTCGACGGGACGAGCTCGACCTTTCCCCCCGCGCCCTCGATGGCCGACCGCGCGCTCTGGGTGACCCGGTCCACCTTCACCGTCAAGGCGCTCTTCAGCTCGCCCCCGCCCAAGAGGACGACGCCGTCGCGGTTCCCGTGGACGATCCCCGCCGCCTTGAGCGCGGCCAGGTCCACCGTCCCGGTGAGCCCTTCGAGGCGGGAGACCTTGACCTCCTCGAGCTCCCGGCGGAACACGTTCTTGAAGCCGAACTTCGGGAGCCGCCTCTGGAGAGGCATCTGGCCTCCCTCGAAGCCCTCGAAGTGCATGTTTCCGGTGCGGGCCTTCTGGCCCTTGCCGCCTCGGCCGGCGGTCTTGCCCAGGCCGGAGGCCTGCCCGCGCCCGACCCGGGTCCTCGCGCGGTGGGAGCCCTTGGGGGCCTTGAGCTGGTGTAGGGACATGAGGTGCCTCTCCTTTTATCTCAGGGACACCGGGCCTGTCACGGACGGGCGGCCGCGGCCTTCCGCGCCTTCCGCCCCGAGGGCGGTGGGGCCTCGACGCGCTCCCAGTCGATGAGGTAACCGACCTTCGCGATCATCCCCATGGTCTGGGGGGTGTCGGGGAGGAGCTTCACCGAGTCCCTCTTCTTGAGCCCGAGCCCGGCCACGATCACGCGGTGCGGCGCGGGGCACCCCGCGAGCCCACGCACGAGCTTCACCCTAATGGCAGCCATGTGAATTCTCCCTTACGCGCCGGTGATCTCGGCGGCCTCTTTCCCCCGCAGGCGGGCGGCCTCCTCCAGGGAACGCAGGCGCCTCAGCCCGGCCACCGTCGCCTTGATGACGTTGTGAGGGTTTCTCGACCCCTGGCTCTTCGTGAGGACGTTGCGGATGCCGGCCGCCTCGAGCACCGCCCGGACCGTGCCCCCGGCGATGACGCCGGTCCCCTCCCCGGCGGGTTTGAGGAGCACGCGTCCGGAGCCGAAGTGGCCCACCACCTCGTGCGGGATGGTGGTGCCGAAGAGCGGCACCTTGAAGAGGTTCTTCTTGGCCTGGTCGCCGCCCTTGCGGATGGCCTCCGGCACCTCGTTGGCCTTGCCGAGGCCGATGCCCACGTGGCCCGCGCCGTCCCCCACCACCACCAGCGCCGAGAAGCTGAAGCGCCGGCCGCCCTTGACCACCTTGGCGACGCGGTTGATGTGGACGACCTTATCCTGCAGCTCGAGCTCGTTTGCGTTGATGGGAGTCGCCATTCGTTCCTCGAATCTTCTAGGGACCTAGAACTTGAGCCCAGCCTCGCGGGCCGCCGCCGCCACCGCCTGCACCCGGCCGTGGTAGTCGAAGCCGTTCCGGTCGAAGACCACCGTCTCGATCCCCTGCTCCTTGGCCGCCCGGGCGATCGCGGCGCCCACCTTCTTGGCCGCGGCGGTCTTGTCGTCCTCCTTGACCTCGCCCTTCAGGGCCTTGGACCCGGTCGACACCGCCACCAGCGTTCGCCCGGTGGTGTCGTCCACCAGCTGGGCGTACATGTGCCTGAGACTCTTGTAGACGGTGAGGCGGGGGCGCTCGGCCGTGCCGGAGACCTTCCGCCGGATGCGAGCCTTGCGCTTCTCGCGCGGCGTGACCTTCTGTGCCATGGCCAGTTGTCCTCCCCAAGGCGGCGCGGGAAGAGCCACCCCGGTAAAGCGTCCGGTCCGCTAGGCGGCTCCGGTCTTGCCTTCCTTGCGGCGGATGCGCTCCCCCGCGTACTTGATGCCCTTGCCCTTGTAGGGCTCGGGGAGCCGGAGGGCCCGCATCTTGGCGGCGGTGAGTCCGATGAGGTGCTTGTCCACCCCCCG
This sequence comes from Anaeromyxobacter sp., assembly GCA_035686075.1. Classification (GTDB taxonomy): domain Bacteria; phylum Myxococcota; class Myxococcia; order Myxococcales; family Anaeromyxobacteraceae; genus Anaeromyxobacter. Next base: position 124,239 of record DASRZU010000021.1, on the reverse strand, counting down.
CACCACCACCTTCGTCTGCTTGGCGTCCACCTCGGCCGAGACTCCCTCGGGCAGGGGGAACACCACCGGATGGGAGTAGCCGAGGGTGAAGTGGACCTCCTTCCCCTTCACCTCGGCCTTGAAGCCGACCCCGGAGATCTCCAGGCCGCGCTCGTACCCCTTCACCACCCCCTCGAGGGCGTTCTTCACCAGGGTGCGGGTGAGACCGTGCAGCCCCTTCGAGAGGCGGGAGTCGTCGGGGCGGGAGACCTTCACCTCCCCCTTGTCCACCACCACCTTCATCACCGGGTTGAAGGGGAAGGACATCTTCCCTCTCGGCCCCTCGACCCTCACGGTGTTCCCCTCCACCAGGACCTTCACCTTTTCCGGGACCTTCACGGGCAGCTTGCCGACTCGGGACATGGCGTTCTCTCGCTCTCACCAGACGGTGCAGATCAGCTCGCCCCCGACCTTCTGCTTGCGGGCCTCGCGATCGGCCATCACGCCCTTGGAGGTGGAGAGGATGGCGATCCCCATGCCGTTCAGCACCCGGGGGATGGATCCGGTGGGCACGTACCGGCGCAGGCCGGGGGTGGAGACCCGCTTGATCTCGCTGATGGCCGGCTCGCGATCGGCGCTGTACTTGAGGAGGATGGTGATCGCTCCCTGGGTCCCGTCCTGGTGGACGAGGAAGTCCTTGATAAACCCCTCGTCGCGCAGCACCTCGGCGATCCGGACCTTGAGCCGCGAGCGGGGGACGAGGACCTTCTCGTGCCGTGCGGCCGAGGCGTTGCGGATGCGCGTCAGCATGTCTGCGATGGGATCGGTGAGGCTCATCGTCGATTTCTCCCTTACCAGCTCGACTTGATGACGCCGGTGATCTCGCCCTGCAGCGCGCGCTTGCGGAAGCAGATGCGGCACATCTGGAACTTGCGCAGGAAGGCCCGCGGCCGGCCGCAGATCGGGCAACGGTTGTACTGGCGCACCCTGAACTTCAGGGTGCGCTTCGCCTGCGCCATCTTGGAGAGCTTGGCCATGAATCCCTCTTAGAGTCACTGGCGGAACGGCAGGCCGAGCAGGCGCAGGAGCGCCCGACCTTCCTCGTCGTTCCGGGCGGTGGTCACCACCGTGATGTTGAGCCCCTTGATCCGCTCCACCTTGTCGTAATTGATCTCGGGGAAGATGATCTGCTCGCGCACGCCCAGGGTGTAGTTCCCCTTCCCGTCGAAGGCCTTGGGGGAGACCCCCTTGAAGTCGCGGACCCGGGGGAGGGCGATCGACACGAGCCGGTCCAAGAACTCGTACATCCGGTCTCCGCGGAGCGTCACCATCGCGCCGATGGACTGCCCCTGCCGCAGCTTGAAGTTGGCGATCGACTTGCGGGCCTTGGTGACCACCGGCTTCTGCCCGGTGATGGCCGAGAGCTGCTCGACCGAGGCGTCGATGATCTTGCCGTTGTTGATGGCCTCGCCCAGCCCCATGTTCACCACGATCTTCTCCAGGCGGGGGGCCTGCATGGGGTTCGTGAACCCGAACTCCTTCATGAGGCCGGGGCGGACTTCCTTCTCGTAGCGTTCCCTCAGGCGGGCTGCCATGTCGCTCTCCTTGCCTTCGGCCGGCGATGAACGGCTTCGCGCCGGGCGATGCGGCGGTCGATCGAGGCCGTCACTTGGCCCCGGCCGCCTTGCGCTTCTCCTGCCGGGCCCTCTCCTTGGCCCCCAGCTCGCGGACGATCTTCTCCCGCCGCACCGGCTCCTTCCCCTGGACCACCATGACGCTGGAGAGGGCCACCGTCCCCTCCTTCTCGATGATCCCCCCCTCGGCGTTGGCCTGGGACCGGCCCTTCTTCAGGTGGCGCTTCACCATCATGTGCCGCTCGATCCGGACCCGTCCCTGCTCCCTGAGCACCGCCAGCACCTTGCCGGTCTTCCCCTTCTCCTTGCCGGCGATGATCTCGACCGTGTCCCCCTTGCGGATGTCGGGCATGGCTTACAGGACCTCCGGGGCGAGGCTGATGATCTTCATGAACCTGCGGGCTCGTAGCTCCCGCGCCACCGGGCCGAAGATGCGGGTGCCGATGGGTTCCAGGTCCTTGTCGATGAGGACGGCGCTGTTCCCGTCGAAGCGGATGTAGCTGCCGTCGGGGCGCTTCACCTCCCGGCTGGTCCGCACGATGACGGCGCGCGCCACCTCCCCCTTCTTGACCTTGGCCTGGGGGATGGCCTCCTTGATGGAGACGACGATGACGTCGCCGATGGAGGCGTACTTGCGCTTGCTCCCCCCCAGCACCTTGATGCACATCACCTTCTTGGCGCCGCTGTTGTCGGCGACGTCGAGCATGGTCTGCTGCTGGATCATGGCCTAGACCTCCGCCGCCTTCTCCAGGGTCTCGGCGACGCGCCAGCGCTTGTCCTTGGACAGGGGCCGGGTCTCGACGATCCGGACCCGGTCCCCGATCCCGCAGGCCTGCGCCTCGTCGTGCGCCTTGTACTTCTCGGCCCGGGTGGTGATCTTGCCGTACTTGCCGTCGGCCACGCGGCGCTCGACCTTGACGACGACCGTCTTCGCCATCTTGTTCGAGACCACCACGCCGATGCGGGACTTGCGGTTGCCGCGCTCCATGTCGGTCACTCCTCGAGTCGTCTAACCCTCTGGCGAAGCCGCCTTTTTCGCCTCGGCCAGCTCCTTCTCCCGGGCCACGGTGAGGCAGCGGGCGATGTCGCGCCTCGTCTTCACGAGGTCGGCGGTCGAGTCGAGCACCCCGGTGTTGGCCTTGTTCCTCAGGTCGAAGAGGGTCTGCTTCAGCTCGGCCGCGCGGTTGCGGAGCTCCTTGGGAGAGAGATCGCGCAGCTCCTGTAGGGTGGCCATGAAGGTCGCCTCCTTAGAGCGTCGCCCCGCGCTTCACCACCTTGGTGGCGACGGGAAGCTTGTGGGCGGCGAGGTGGAAGGCCTTGTGCGCCGAGGCGTCGTCCACCCCCGCCAGCTCGTAGAGCACTCGCCCAGGCTTCACCACCGCCACGTAGTACTCGACGTTGCCCTTGCCCGTGCCCATGCGCGTCTCGGCCGGCTTCTTGGTGATGGGCTTGTCGGGGAAGACCCGGATCCAGAGCTTCCCCCCCCGCTTCACGTAGCGGGTGATGGCGATGCGGGCCGCCTCGATCTGGCGCGAGGTGAGCCAGCCGCACTCGGTGGCCTGCAAACCGTACTCCCCCTGGTTCAGGTCGGAGCCCCGGTACGCCTTGCCGCGCATGCGGCCCTTCATCATCTTGCGGTACTTGGTTCGCGCCGGCTGCAGCATGTCCTTCTCCTAGGAGGTGAGGAGCCCTACAAGGCTCACATCCGGGCGCCGCCCGCGTTGCGCGCGGGGCGGGGGCTGGCCGACTGGGGCAGGACCTCGCCGCGCATGATCCACACCTTGCAGCCGATCTTCCCGTAGGTGGTCCGGGCCTCGGCGAAGCCGTAGTCGATGTCGGCCCGCAGGGTGTGAAGCGGGACGCGGCCCTCGCGGTACCACTCGTAGCGGGCCATCTCCGCCCCGCCCAGGCGGCCCGAACAGGCCACCCGGATGCCCTTGGCCCCGAACTTCTGCGCGGTCTGGACCGCCTTCTTCATGGCCCGGCGGAAGGCGATGCGCCGCTCGAGCTGGGTGGCGATGTTCTCCGCCACGAGCTGCGCGTCGGTCTCCGCCTTCCGGACCTCGATCACGTTCAGGTAGACCTCGCTCGGGGTGAGGGCCTGGAGGTCCTTCTTGATCGTCTCGATCCCCGCCCCCCGCTTGCCGATGACGATCCCCGGCCGGGCGGTGTGGACGTTGATCTTCACCTTGTTCGCCGCTCGCTCGATCTCGATCCGGGAGATGCCGGCCTGGCCCAGCTTCTCCTTCACGAACTCGCGCAGGCGGATGTCCTCGTGGAGCCACCGGGCGTAGTTCTTCTCCTCGTACCACTTCGAGTCCCAGGAGCGGATCACCCCCAGGCGGAAGCCGACCGGATGAACTTTCTGTCCCACGTTCGTTCTCCTTCTGCGCTAGCGGCGGGCGGCGGTCCCGAGCTCCACGTACACGTGACTCGTCTTCTTCTCGATGCGATAGGCCCGCCCCTGGGCCCGGGGCATGAACCGGCGCATCTTCGGGCCCTGATCGACGGCGAGCGTCCTCACCACGAGCGCGTCCACGTCGACCCGCCCGCCCTTCTGCTCGGCGTTGGCCACCGCGGAGCGGAGGAGCTTGGCGAGCGGCCGGGCGGCCGCCGCCGAGGTGTACTTGAGCCGGGCGAGCGCGTCCCCCACCGCGAGGCCCCGCACCTCGTCCGCCACGAGGCGCACCTTGCGGGGCGACACCCGCAGGTAGCTCAGCGAGGCGTGCGGGCCGGAGGGAGGCGGGGCGTCCCGTTTGGCACGGGAGCGGGACCGCGGGGGGGCGCGGCGCATCTTCTTCGGGATGGGGGTCGTTGTCTCGGCCATGGTCCTCTCCTCCCTACTTCCTCGGGGCCGGGGCCGGGGCGGCGGTGGCCGCCACCACCTTCTTCTCGGCCGAGTGGCCGTGGAAGGTGCGGGTGGGCGCGAACTCGCCGAGCTTGTGCCCGACCATGTTCTCGGTCACGAACACCGGCACGAACTTCCGCCCGTTGTGCACCGCGAAGGTGTGCCCCACGAAGTCCGGGAGCACGGTGCTCCGCCGCGACCAGGTCTTGATGACCTGCTTCTTGTTGCCCTTGTTCGCGTCGTCCACCTTCTTCGTGAGGTGCCGGTCGGCGAAGGGGCCCTTCTTGATCGAACGCGCCATGACTGTCCCTCTGCGCTAGTGCGGGGTGTTGCGCACGCCGGGCCGGCGCCGGGTGACGATGAGCTTGTCGGTGCGGCGGTTGTTGCGGGTCTTGAGGCCCTTGGTCTTCTGCCCCCAGGGCGAGACCGGGTGGGGGTTGCCCTGACCCGACTTCCCCTCCCCTCCGCCGTGCGGGTGGTCGACCGGGTTCATGGCCAGGCCCCGGACTGTGGGGCGGATGCCGAGCCAGCGGCTCTTGCCCGCCTTCCCCACCCGGACCGAGGAGCTCTCCACGTTCCCGAGCTGGCCGATCGTGGCCTTGCAGTCCTGCAGGACCATCCGGACCTCGCCCGAGGGCATGCGGATCTGGGCGTAGGCCCCCTCCTTGGCCATGAGCTGCCCGAAGGAACCGGCGGTGCGGATCATCTTGGCGCCCGAGCCCGGCTGGGTCTCGACCCCGTGGATCACCGTGCCGAGAGGGATGCCCTTGACCGGCAGGGCGTTGCCCGGCCGGATGTCCACCGCCTCGCCGGAGAGGAGCGTGTCTCCCACGCTCACCCCCACCGGAGCGAGGATGTAGCGCTTCTCCCCGTCGGCGTAGTGGAGCAGGGCCAGCCGGGCGGTGCGGTTGGGGTCGTACTCGATGGCCGCGACCCGGGCCGGCACGCCGTCCTTGTCCCGCCGCCAGTCGATGATCCGGTATCGGCGCTTGTGGCCGCCCCCGATGTGACGGGTGGTGATGTGGCCGTGAGCGTTTCTGCCGCCCGTCTTCTTCATCGGCCGGGTGAGCTTCCTCTCCGGCTTTTCCCGGGTGAGCTCGGCGAAGTCCGACACGGTCATGTGCCGGCGGGCGGCGCTCGTGGGCTTGTACTCCTTGAGGGCCATGGTGGTCTTTCCTCCCGCCTACTGCCCCTCGAAGAGGGCGATGGTCTCGCCCTCCTTGAGGGTCACGAAGGCCTTCTTCCAGCTGGGCCTCTGGCCCAGGTGGCGGCCGACGCGCTTGTTCTTGCCCCGGGCGATGGCGGTGCGGACCGCGAGCACGTGCACGTTGAAGATCCGCTCCACCGCCTGCTTCACCTGCACCTTGGTGGCCTGGCGGTGTACCTCGAAGGCGTACTGGTGGGACGCCTCGCGGTTGCGCTCCGCCTTCTCGGTGATGAGGGGGCGCCTCACCACCTCCTGGACCGAGAGGATCATGACAGGCTCGCCTCCAGCTTCCGGGCGGTGCTCTCGGTGAGCACGAGCGCCTCGTGCTTCAGGATGTCGTACACGTTGAGCCCTTCCACCGGGAGGAAGTCGGCGCCCTCGAGGTTCCGCACGCTCTTCGCCAGGGCCTCGTTCTGGCCGTCGTCCACGACGAGCGCCCGCCCGGCGCCGAGGTTCCGGAGCACCTTCTGGGCGGCGGAGGTCTTGGGAGCGGGCGGCTTCCACTCCTGCACGATGAGGATCTTCCCGGCCTGGGTGCGCAGGGAGAGGGCCGAGCGCAGGGCCGCCTTGCGGACCTTGCGGGGCACCGCGTAGGAGTAATCGCGCGGTTTCGGCCCCATCGCCTTGCCGCCCCCCACCCACTGGGAGGCGCGGGTGGAGCCCTGCCGGGCGCGGCCGGTGTGCTTCTGTCGCCAGGGCTTCTTGCCCCCTCCGGCCACCAGGGACCGGTTCTTGACCGCGTGGGTCCCGGAGCGCCGGGAAGCGAGCTTCGCCTTCACCACCTCGTAGAAGAGGTGCTCGTTCACCTCGCCGGCGAAGACGGAGTCGGCGAGCTCGATCTCGCCCACCTTCTTCTTCTCCAGGTCGTAGACGTCGAACTTGGCCATGGTGTCCTCGGCTACTTGATCTCCACGTCCACCCCTGCCGAGAGGTCCAGCTTCATGAGCGCGTCGAGGGTCTGCGGAGTGGGCTCGAGGATGTCGAGGAGCCGCTTGTGAGTGCGGATCTCGAACTGCTCGCGCGACTTCTTGTCGACGTGCGGGCTGCGCAGGACGGTGAACTTGTTGATCCGGGTGGGCAACGGGATGGGGCCGGCGACCTTCGCGCCGGTCCGCTTCGCGGTCTCCACGATCTCCCCGGCCGACTGGTCGAGCAACTTGTAGTCGTAGGCTTTGAGCCGGATCCGAATCTTCTGAGTCGCCATCTTGGACGCCTTCTCTCCGTCACCGGGCGCGGCGCGGAGCCCTAAAGGCCCTCGTCTTTGGACCCTTGGCCCCGCCGTTCGCCGCGGTCGTTACCCCTTACGCGATCACCTCGGTCACCACCCCTGCGCCCACGGTGCGCCCGCCCTCGCGGATGGCGAACCGGAGCTCCTTCTCCATCGCGATGGGAGTGATGAGGGTCACCTCCATGGTGATGTTGTCACCGGGCATCACCATCTCCACCCCCTGCGGCAGCATCAGGGAGCCGGTCACGTCGGTGGTCCGGAAGTAGAACTGGGGCCGGTACCCGTTGAAGAACGGGGTGTGGCGGCCGCCCTCGTCCTTGGTGAGGACGTAGACCTCGGCCTTGAACTTGGTGTGGGGGGTGATCGAGCCCGGCTTGGCCAGGACCTGGCCGCGCTCCACCTCCTCGCGCTTCATCCCTCGCAAGAGGCAGCCGACGTTGTCGCCCGCCTGGCCCTCGTCGAGGAGCTTGCGGAACATCTCCACCCCGGTGACCACCGTCTCGCGGGTCTCGGTGAGCCCCACGATCTCCACCTTGTCGCCCACCTTGACCCTCCCGCGCTCGATGCGCCCGGTGGCCACGGTGCCGCGGCCCTCGATGGAGAACACGTCCTCGACCGGCATGAGGAAGTCCTTGTCCAGGGCGCGCTTCGGCTCGGGAATGGCGCTGTCCAGGGCCTCGAGGAGCTGGACGATGGACTCGGCCCCCTCCTTGCCCTTGGTCTGCATCGCCTTGAGGGCGCTGCCCCGGATCACCGGCACCTTGTCGCCGGGGAAGTTGTACTTCGTGAGCAGCTCCCGGACCTCGAGCTCGACCAGGTCGAGCAGCTCCTTGTCGTCGACGAGGTCGCACTTGTTGAGGTAGACGACGAGCGCCGGCACGTTCACCTGGCGAGCGAGCAGCACGTGCTCCCGGGTCTGGGGCATGGGGCCGTCCGCGGCCGAGACCACCAGGATGGCGCCGTCCATCTGGGCCGCGCCGGTGATCATGTTCTTGATGTAGTCGGCGTGGCCGGGGCAATCGACGTGGGCGTAGTGCCGCGCCTTGGTCTCGTACTCGACGTGGGAGCTGGCGATGGTCAGGATCTTCGACTCGTCGCGGACCGTCCCGCCCTTGGCGATCTCCGCGTACTCCTTGGGCTTGGCCAGCCCCTTCAGCGCCTGGGTGAAGGTGATGGCAGCGGTGAGCGTGGTCTTTCCATGGTCAACGTGACCGATGGTTCCGACGTTCACGTGGGGCTTCGTACGCTCGAACTTCTCCTTGGCCATGGACTACTCCTTCCTTAAAGGACGTGTACGGCGGCGTTAGCCTGGGGAGGCGCCCTTCGCTTTGCTGACGATGGTCTCGGCGATGTTGGTCGGGACCTGCGAGTAGTGTGCGAACTGCATGGTGTAGGTGGCCCGTCCCTGGGTCTTCGATCGCAGATCGGTGGCGTAGCCGAACATCTCGGCCAGCGGCACGAGGGCCTCGATGACTTGGGCGCCGGTGCGCGAGTTCATCGCCTGGATCTTCCCGCGGCGGGCGTTCAGGTCGCCGATCACGTCGCCCATGTACTCCTCGGGCGTCACCACCTCCACCTCCATGAGCGGCTCGAGAAGGACGGGGCGGGCCCGCTGGGCCCCCTCCTTGAACCCGAGGGAACCGGCGATCTTGAAGGCCATCTCGGAGGAGTCGACGTCGTGGTAGCTGCCGTCGATGACCTCCACCCGGATGTCCACCATCGGGTAGCCGGCCAGCACCCCTCCCGCCATCGCCTCCTCCACCCCCTTGCGGATGGGGGGGATGAACTCCTTGGGGATGAGGCCCCCCACGATGGCGTTCTCGAAGGCGAACCCCTGGCCCGGCGCCTGGGGGTGGAGCCGGAGCACGCAGTGCCCATACTGGCCCTTGCCGCCCGTCTGCCGGATGTACTTGCCCACCGACTCCACCGACCGGGTGATGGTCTCGCGGTAGGCGACCTGGGGCTTGCCCACCGTGGCCTCGACCTTGAACTCGCGGAACATGCGGTCCACCAGGATCTCCAGGTGGAGCTCGCCCATGCCGGCGATGATGGTCTGCCCGGTCTCCTCGTCGGTGTGGACCCGGAACGAGGGGTCCTCCATCTGCAGCCGGTTCAGGGCCAGGCCCATCTTGTCCGAATCGGCCTTGGTCTTGGGCTCGATGGCGACGTGGATCACCGGCTCGGGGAACTCCATCCTCTCCAGGATGACCGGGTGGTCCTCGTCGCAGAGCGTGTCCCCGGTTGTTGTTTGGCGGAGCCCCACCACCGCGGCGATGTCGCCGGCCAGGACCTCCTTGATCTCCTCGCGCTTGTTGGCGTGCATCTGGAGGAGCCGCCCCACCCGCTCGCGCCTGTCCTTGGTGGCGTTGTAGACGTAGGAGCCCGCCTCCAGGTGGCCCGAGTAGACCCGGAAGAAGGTGAGGTTGCCCACGAAGGGGTCGTTCATGAGCTTGAACGCCAGGGCCGCGAAGGGCTCGTCGTCGGCGGTGCGCCGTAGGACCGGCTCGCCCCGGGCGTTCACCCCCGTCACCGCCGGCTTGTCGAGCGGGCTCGGGAGGTAGTCGACCACCGCGTCCAGGATCTGCTGCACCCCCTTGTTCTTGAAGGCGGAGCCGCACAGCACCGGGAAGAAGTGCATTCCGATGGTGCCCCGCCGGACGCCGCGGAGGACCTCCTCGTTCGTGAGGGCGCGACCGTCCAGGTACTTGTGCATGAGCTCGTCGTCGTACTCGGCGACCGTCTCCTCGAGCTTGCCCCGGTACTCCCGGGCCTGCTCCACGAGGTCGGCGGGGATGTCGATCTCCTGGTACTTCGCCCCCATGGTCTCGTCGTCGAAGGTGATCCCCCTCATCTTCACGAGGTCGACCATGCCCCGGAACCCGTCCTCGGCGCCGATGGGGATCTGGAGGGGGAGGGGCCGGGCGCTGAGCTTCGTGCGGATGCTGTCCACCGACATGGCGAAGTCGGCCCCGACCCGGTCCATCTTGTTCACGAAGCAGATGCGGGGGACCTTGTACTTGTCCGCCTGCCGCCAGACCGTCTCGGACTGGGGCTCGACCCCGTTCACCGCGTCGAAGGCCGCCACCGCCCCGTCGAGGACGCGGAGCGACCGCTCGACCTCGATGGTGAAGTCGACGTGGCCCGGGGTGTCGATGATGTTCAGCCGGTGGTCGCGCCAGAAGCAGGTGGTGGCCGCCGAGGTGATGGTGATGCCCCGCTCCCGCTCCTGCTCCATCCAGTCCATGACGGTGGTGCCCTCATGGACCTCGCCGATCTTGTGGGTGACCCCGGTGTAGAAGAGGATGCGCTCGGTCGTGGTCGTCTTGCCGGCATCGATGTGGGCCATGATGCCGAAGTTCCGGTAACGCTCGAGTGGGCTGTTGCGAGGCATCTCGTTTTTCCTGTGCGTTCCCGAAGCTCCGTGCGGGCGCTCGCGATGGGCCCTCTGGCCCGCGGGCGCGCGACCTACCACCGTGCTGTCAAAGAGCGGAGGGCCCCTCGTCGTCCCGGGCCCCTGGCCGACCGTGCGGCCCCTGCCCTGCTCTTGCCTTCCTTCTCTCCCGCCGGGTCTACCAGCGATAGTGGGCGAAGGCCTTGTTCGCCTCCGCCATCTTGTGCGTGTCCTCCCGCTTCTTGACCGCGTTCCCCCGATTGTTGGCGGCGTCGATGATCTCCCCCGCCAGCTTCTCCTGCATCGTCTTCTCCCCCCGACCCTTCGAGTAGTCGATGAGCCAGCGCATGGCCAAGGCGGTCCGCCGGTCCTGCCTCACCTCGACCGGGACCTGGTAGGTGGCCCCTCCGACCCGCCGGCTCTTCACCTCGACCACCGGCTTCACGTTGTCGAGCGCCTTCTTGAAGATCTTGAGCGGGTCGTCCTTGAGCTTCTGCTCCACCTGGTCGAAGGCGCCGTAGATGATCCGCTCGCCGGTTGACTTCTTTCCCCGGCGCATGAGGTTGTTCACGAACTTCGCCACCACCCGGTCCTGGTACTTGGGATCGGGGAGGATCTTCCGCTTCTCGACTTCGCGACGGCGAGGCATCGAACCCTGGTCCTTGTCGGGCTAGCTCGGGCGCTTGGCGCCGTACTTCGAGCGGCCCTGCTTGCGGCCCTGCACGCCCACGGCGTCGAGGGTCCCGCGAATGATGTGATAGCGAACGCCGGGGAGGTCCTTCACCCGTCCCCCGCGGATGAGCACCACCGAGTGCTCCTGGAGGTTGTGCCCCACCCCCGGGATGTAGCTCGTCACCTCGAACCCGTTCGTGAGCCGCACCCGGGCCACCTTGCGCAGCGCCGAGTTCGGCTTCTTGGGGGTGATGGTGTAGACCCGGGTGCAGACCCCGCGCTTCTGGGGCGACTCCCGCAGGGCGGGCGCCTTCTTCTTCACCTCGAGCTTTTCGCGCCCCTGGCGCACGAGCTGGCTGATGGTCGGCATCGCGTTCGAGCTCTTCGCTCTTTCCCCAACGAAAACGCCCCTTCGCTTAAGACACGGGGGCGTTCGGGAACATCCCGTCGTGAGGGGCGCGAATTATACGTTCCGACCCTCTCGTGTCAAGGCCGTTCGTCTCTCGGCGCGGCTCGGCGCCGCGCCGAGGGCCCTCCGAGCGGGCGGGGCGCCCCTCACCGTCGCCCCCGGGGACGGCCGAGGGAAGACGGCCTCCCGCCCGGAAAGGAGCGCCGGGAGGAGCGCCTCCATGGCCGCCGGTAACCCCGCCAAGAGGAGCCGCGATCGGGCGACCCAGCGAAACTCCGGGCGCCCCTCCCCGTCCCGAGGGCGGCCCACGAGCCGGCAATGGAACGCCACCATCCATAGGTCGCGGTGGGTGAGGACCCGCAGGGCGGAACCGCCCTCGGGCCCCACCCGAACGCTCAGGCCGGCCCGGGCGAGCCCCTTCAGAAGCGCCCGTCGGGGATCGCCTCCCGGCGAGACCTCGACGTACGGAAAGCAAAAGAGCCCCGTGAAGAGGCCCCTCCCCGACCGCCTCGCGAGGAGCACCTCACCCCCCCTCTCCAAGAAGGCGCAGGCGAGCAAGAGCTCCCCCCGCTCCCTTCGTCCACGCGGCCGAGGAAGGACCCGGGCCAGCCCGGCCGCCCGGGCGGCGCACAGGCCGGAGAGCGGGCATCGGCCGCAGGCCGGGTTTCGCCGGCACACGGTCGCCCCGAGCTCGATGAGCGCCTGGTTGAAGTCGCCGGGGCTCGCCCGCTCCGGAGGAGGGCGGGCCCCTTTGTCGGGTTCGCCGACGAGCGCACGGGCGATTCCCCAAAGGCGTGCGTTTCCTCTCCCCCTCGCCGGGTCGCCCCGGAGGGCGAAGAGGCGGGAGAGGACCCGCGCCGCATTGCCGTCCACGGCGGCGGCCGGGATCCCGAAGGCGATCGAGGCCACCGCCCCCGCCGTGTAGGGCCCCACCCCGGGGAGCGCGCGCAGGCCCTCCAGCGAGGCCGGCAGTCCGCCCTGGTCCCTGAGGGCCGTCCGGGCGGCGGCGAGCAGGTTCCGGCAGCGGGCGTAGTACCCGAGCCCGGCCCAGGCGGCGAAGACCTCCTCGTCCCTGGCCGCGCCGAGGGTCTTCAAGGTCGGAAAGCGCGCGAGAAATCGGCGGTAATAGGGGACCACCACCTCGACGCGGGTCTGCTGCAGCATGACCTCCGAGAGCCACACCCGGTACGGATCCTTGGCGCCCGGGGCCCGCCACGGCAGGTCGCGGCGGCCACGCGCCCACCAGGCGAGGAGCCGCCGCCGGATCGCCGCCCGACGGGCCGGGGGAACCGGGGCTCGCGCGGGGGCACCCACGGCGCGGGGGACGGGAAGCCCCCGCACCGGCCGAAGCGCGGCGGGGGCGGCGCGCTAACCGAGCCGCTTCTCCGCCGCTTCCCAGTTCACGTTCTTGAAGAAGGCGTCGACGTACTTGGCCCGCTCGGTCGCCTGGTAGTCGCGCATGAAGGCGTGCTCCCAGCCATCCATCGCCAGGATGGGCTCGAAGCCGACCGGCACGTTGTCCTGGTGCAGGCTGATCCAGTGGTTGGACAGCCAGCCGGTCGCCGGGTCCTGAAAGAGCATCGCCCAACCCACGCCGGGCATGGTCGCGATCGCCCGGAAGTCGGAGAACCAGGTCTCGTACTTGCCGAAGGAGGCCTCGATGGCCTTCCGGAGCTTGCCTCCGGCGGGCGGCTCGGCCTGCGCTCCCCCGATCATGTTTCCGAAGTAGTACTCGTGGTTGACCATCCCGGAGTACTCGAACCCGAGACGGCGTGTGAGCTCGGCGTAGACCGGATCGGCCCCCGAGGCCTTGCCCTCGCCGGCCAGGGCAAAGAGCTTCTCGGTGAGCGCATTGGTGCGCTTCACGTAGCCCTCGTACAGCTTCAGGTGCTCCTCCAGCTGCTTGTCCGAGATCCCGCTCAGCCCGCGCACCTTCGAGAAGTCGCGCGGAGCGTACTTCTTCGTGTCGGCCATCGCACCCTCCGTCGGGCCTCGCGGCCCTCGAGCGTTTCCGAAACGGGAGTTACGGGCGGGCCCCGGAGGTGTCAAGGTTTCAGGTGGGGGGCCCGGGATGGGGTCTCTCTCCATTCACGGAAAGAGAATCGGCGGGTCCGCGGACCGGCGGTCTGGCCGGTGGTAGTCTCGGGACCGATGAGACGCCGGCGGTCCCCCCTGAAGCGCGGTGCGCTCGCCGCCCTGGCGGCGGCGGGGGTGGCCCTCGGGGCGGTCGTCGCCCTCTGGCTCGCCCTTCCCGACCCCGCTCCCCTCGCCCATTCGGCCCCGGTCACCACCGCCCTCATCGAGCAGCGTCGCGCCGAGGCGCGGGCCAGGCGCCGCACGCTGCGACCGGAGCGCGCCTGGATCGCGCTCGAGCGCATCCCCCCCCGCGTCGTGGAGGCGGTGATCCTGTCGGAGGACGCCCGGTTCTTCGGGCACGAGGGGATCGACTGGGAGGCGACCCGCGAGGCGGTGGGGCACGATCTGGCCCACGGCCAGTTCAGCCGCGGCGGTTCCACCATCACCCAGCAACTCGCGAAGAACCTCTGGCTCGGCACGGAGAAGAGCTTGTTCCGCAAGCTCAAGGAGGCCGTCCTCGCATACAAGCTGGAGCGGACCCTGCCGAAGAAGCGGATCCTCGCCCTCTACCTGAACGTGGCGGAGTGGGGAGACGGGGTGTTCGGCATCGAGGCTGGCTCGCTCGCCCGCTTCGGGGTGGGAGCCGAGGACCTGTCGGTGGCGCAGGGCGTCGTCTTGGCGTCGATGCTCCCCGCGCCCCGCCGGGTGGACCTCGCCCGCCCCTCCACCTGGATCAAGCACCGGTCGCGCCGGCTCCTCGACCGGATGGCCCAGGCGGGCCGGCTCTCCCCCGAGGAGCACGAGCACGCCGCCGCGGAGCTGGAACGCATCCTGGCCGGGCCCCGACCGGAGGAGGACGAGGAGGAGCCGCCCGAGGAAGACGCCCGGGGCGAGGGCTAGAGGGCCCGACCCGCCTCGCCCCGCTCCTTCTTGAAGTGCTCGAAGGTCCTCGCCAGGCCGTCGCCGATCGCCACCTCCGGTCTCCACCCGAGGGCGGAAAGCGCCGCCCGGGGATCGACGCAGGAGCGCCGCTGCTCACCCATCCGGGCGGGAGCGTGGTCGGCCCGGCTCGACACTCCCGCGGCGCGGGCCAGGTGGGCATAGATGGCGTTAACGTCGTTCTCCACGCCGGTGCCGATGTTGAGCGGCCCGTCGAAGGGCGTCTGGGCGGCGAGGAGGTTGGCTCGGGCCACGTCGCCCACGAAGACGTAGTCGCGGGTCTGGCCGCCGTCGCCGTAGATGATGCAGGGCTTCCCCTCGAGGAGCCGGCCGCAGAAGATGGCCACCACCCCCGCCTCACCCTTCGGGTCCTGCCGGGGCCCGTAGACGTTGGCGTAGCGAAGGGCAGTGACCTTGAACCCGTGGTTGGCGCGGTACACCCCGAGGTAGATCTCGCTCGCCGCCTTGGCCGCCCCGTAGCAGGACACCGGGCGCTGGGGGTGGGACTCGGGGGTGGGGATAAGGTCCGTGTCCCCGTAGGTGGCCCCGCCCGAAGAGGCGAAGATCACGTGCCCCACCGAGCCGGCCGCGACCGCAGCCTGCAAGACGTTCAGGAGACCCCCCACGTTCACGTCCGCGTCGAACCGCGGATCGGACATGGAGCGCCGCACGTCGATCTGCGCCGCCTGGTGGCACAGGACCTCGGGCCGCTCCTTCAGGACCGCAAGGGAGGCCGCCTCGCTCCGGATGTCGACGGGGTAGAAGCGCGCGCCGGCGGGGACGTTGGCGCGCTTGCCGGTGGAGAGGTCATCGAGAACGGCGACGTCCCAGCCCGCCGCCAAGAACCCTTCCGCGATGGTCGAGCCGATGAACCCGGCCCCTCCGGTGATGAGCACTCGTCTTCCCATGGCGCTGCCTTTCTCGTCCGGTCCTAGAGCGAGCCCGCCCCCCGTGGATGACCTCGCTCCCCCTCCGCGCCGGCACCCTCGGGGCCCCCCGCCTGCCTCGCGCCCCTCTCCTACTTCTTCCCCCCGATGTCCTCCAGGGTGAGCTGCCCGGGGAGGTCCCCCCGGTAGTGATCGAGAACCATGTCGATGCCCTGTCGGATGTACTCCGCCACCGGCACCCGGGTCCGATCATGCAAGAGCTTCAGGCGCTCGTTCTGCTCGGGGGTGATGTAGATGGTCGTGGAGATCTTCCTGCGGGCCACCGGGCGACCTCGTGGGAGTGCTGTATTGGAAGCTATGTGACTGTTGATGTAGTGTCAAACGCGCGGCTCGCCCCCTCCGGACGGCGGCGCGCCGATGGTAGAGTCCACAGGAGAGTAGGCCCCTTCGATGCGCCGACTCCTTCTCGCCGCCTTCTTCCTCGCCACCTCCTGCGCCCACCGGGAGAGGACCGTCTCCTCGAGCCCCACCGCTCCTCCGGAGTCGGCCGCCGCGGTGAGCGCCATCCCCGGCTTCGCCCCTCGCCCCGGCGAGAGGATCGCCGCCTACGACGTCGCCGGCCGGGGGAGGCCCGATCTCTGGAAGTACTCGATCGTCGTGGGCGAAGGGCAAGAGCGGGTGGTGCGCGCGGAGCGCGACCTGAACGGCGACGGGAGAGTCGACCTGTGGGAGGTCTACGACGACGACGGGAACGTCGCCAAGCAGGCGTACGACCTCGACTTCGACGGAAAGCCCGACCTCGTCATCGCCTACGAGAAGGGCCAGCTCGTGAAGAAGGAGTACGCGCCCGGGTTCGACGGCATGGCGAGGACCACCGCCTACTACGAGAACGGGAAGCTCGTCCGCAAGGAGCGGGACACCAAGGGGACGGGCAAGATCGACACCTGGGAGTACTACGAGAACGGCGAGCTCGACCGGATCGGGGTGGACCTCGACGGCGACGGCCAGGTGGACCGCTGGGAGAAGCGCACCACCGCGCAGGCGGAGAGTTCGACCGAGGGCGAGAAGTAGTCGGGCCCGCGAAAGGCGTACCCTCCCCCCATCCTTCGTCCTGCGATGAGGGCGTCCTCTACTCTTCCCCGGGACCGCTCTATCCGTTCACCGTCCAAGTCTCCCCCGCGGCGAGGAACTCCGCCACCGAGAGCTGCCGCCGGGAAGAGGACCTCGCCGAGTCGATGAGCTGCCAGGTGATCTCGTCGGCGGTGGGCCGCCGCACGTCGCGAAAGACCCCGATCGGGGTAGGAAACCCGGGGCTGTGGTCTAGGTTCGCCAGCATGAAGGCGAAGGTGGGGTCGTCCCTCTGCGCGTCGTGCACGAGCACGTCCGCCTCGGTGATCCCCTTCTCCCCCACCGTCACCACCTCGAGCCGCGCGGTGCGGGGCTCGAACCGGATCCCCTTCCTCATGTCCTTGCCGAAGAGAAGGGGCTTCCCGTGCTCCATGCGGAGCTGCGTCTCGGGCTTGGTCGCCTTCTCGGTGAGGAAGCCGTAGGCCCCGTCGTTGAACACCGGGCAGTTCTGGAAGACCTCGACGAAGGCCGTCCCCCGGTGCTCCTGGGCGGCCTTCAAGACCCCACCGAGGTGCGGCCCCTCGACGTCGATCGAGCGGGCCACGAAGGTCGCCCCGGCCCCCAGGGCCAGGGCGGGCGGGTTGAAGGGGTAGTCGGGCGAACCGTGGGGGGTCGTCTTGGTCTTCTTCCCGAGCTCGGAGGTGGGCGAGACCTGGCCCTTGGTGAGGCCGTAGATCCGGTTGTTGAAGACCAGGATCTTGATGTCCACGTTGCGGCGCACGGCGTGGATGAAGTGGTTTCCGCCGATCGCCAGGGCGTCGCCGTCGCCGGTCACCACCCAGACCTCGAGCTCGGGGCGGGAGAGCTTCAAGCCGGTGGCGAAGGAGGGCGCTCGGCCGTGGACCGTGTGCATCCCGTAGTTCCGCATGTAGTAGGGGAACCGCGAGGAGCAGCCGATGCCGGAGACGAAGACGATGTTCTCGCGAGCCACGCCGGCGAGGGGCAGGGTCCGCTGCACCTGGTTGATGATGGAGTAGTCGCCGCAGCCGGGGCACCAGCGCGGATCGACGCCGGACTCGAAGTCCTTCTTGGTGTAGGTGGGGGCGGTGGCCTGCGGGGGGGGGCTCATGGGTCGTTCTCCCTCGGCTACAGGATCTGGTTCACCTTCTCCACGAGCTCCGAGACCTTGAGCGGCTTGCCGTTGATGCGGGTGTGGGAGACGGGGTCCACGCCCGGATAGGAGCCGCGCAGGTAGAAGGCCAGCTGGCCGTCGTTCACCTCGGCCACGACCACCCTGCGGAACCGGCGGAGCACCTCGCCCAGGTTTCTGGGCAGGGGGTAGAGCCACCTCAGGTGGACGTGGGAGACGGCCTTCCCCTGGGCGCGGAGCGCCTCCGCCGCGGTCCGCACCGAGCCGTACGTCCCTCCCCAGGAGACGAGCAGGACCTCGCCCTTCTCCGGCCCGTCGACCGCCAGGTCGGGCACGTCCTCGATGGCGTTGCGGATCTTCTGGGCCCGGATCCGGATCATGTGCTCGTGGTTCGTGCCGTCGTAGGACACCATCCCGGTGAGCGAGTCCTTCTCCAGGCCGCCCACCCGGTGCTCCAGGCCGGGGGTTCCCGGGACGGCCCAGGGCCGCACGAGCTTCTCGTCCCGCAGGTAGGGCATGTACTTGCCCTCCCGGTTGGGCTCGCGCTGGTACCTCGGCTCGACCTTGGGGAGCTCGGAGAGGTCGGGGATGCGGAAGGGCTCGGACCCGTTGGCCAGGTAGCCGTCGGTCAAGAGCAGGACCGGGGTCATCCACTTCACCGCCACCCGCATCGCCTCCATCGCCGCCCAGAAGCAATCGGCCGGGCTCTGCGCGGCGAGCACGGGCATGGGCGCCTCGCCGTGACGGCCGAAGAGGGCCATGAGAAGGTCGGCCTGCTCGGTCTTGGTCGGCATCCCGGTCGAGGGGCCTCCCCGCTGCACGTCCACCACCACGAGGGGCAGCTCCAGGATGACGGCCAGGCCCAGCATCTCGACCTTGAGGGACAGGCCCGGGCCGGAGGTGGCGGTCACGGCCAAGGCCCCTCCGTAGGCCGCCCCGATGGCCGAGCCGATTCCGGCGATCTCGTCCTCGGCCTGGAAGGTCACCACCCCGTGCTCCTTCCACTTGGATAGGTCCTGGATGATCTCGGAGCTCGGGGTGATGGGGTAGCCGCCGAAGAAGACCTGCCGGCCGGTGGTCTTCGCCACGGTCGCGAACCCGAGGGCGGTGGCGTGGTTGCCGGTCACCGTGCGGTAGGTCCCCTTGGCGAGCGGCGAGGCGGGGACGACGTACCGCTCGTAGAAGAGCTCGCAGGTGTCGCCGTAGGCATACCCGGCCTGGAAGACCTTGACGTTGGCCTCGGCCAGCTCGGGCTTCTTCTGGAACCTCTGCCGGATGGCCTCGATCTGGGGCTCGAGGGGCCGGCTGTAGAGCCAGTTCAGCATGCCCAGCGCGAAGTAGTTCTTGCACCGGGCCACGTCCTTGGCCGAGAGCCCCGAGCCCGAGAGCGCCGCCTCGGTGAGGCGGTTCATGTCGATGGCCACATACCGGTATCCGGAACGGAGGGTCTCGTCCTCGAGCGGGTTCTTCGGGTAGCCGGCCTTCTCCAGGTTCTGGGGGGTGAAGGCCCCGGCGTTCACGATGAGGAGGCCGCCGCTCTTGAGATCGGCGAGGTTGGTCTTGAGCGCGGCCGGGTTCATGGCCACGAGAACGTCCGGGGCGTCACCGGGAGTGTGAACGTCATGGGCGCCGATGTTGACCTGGTATCCGGAGACGCCGGCGAGCGACCCGGCCGGCGCCCGGATCTCGGCTGGGAAGTCGGGGAAGGTGGCCACGTCGTTGCCCGCCAGGGCGCTCGACCGCGTGAACTCGGCCCCGGTGAGCTGCATCCCGTCGCCGGAGTCGCCCACGAACCGGATGGTCACGGTCTCGATCTCTGCCACCTTGTGCCCGGGGGGCGCGTTCTGCGTCGACATGGGTCGGTTGGCCTCCCTGGAGGAGCTTCTCGGGGAAGGGCCCGGGGGCCCCTTCTCTCAACGGAGTGGCACTCTAACCAGGCTTCACAAGTGTGAGTCAAGACGGGCGAAGAAGGTTCGCCTTCGCGCCCAGGCCTGGGGTGGCCGGCTCTCTTTCCCGAGGCGCCTCACTCGGCGGAGAAGATCTTCCCGGGGTTCAGGATCCCCAGAGGGTCGAAGAGGGCCTTGAGCCGCCTCTCGAGCCCCACCACCTCCGGGCCCTGCTCGTACTCGAGGAACCCGCGCTTCGAATAGCCCACCCCGTGCTCCCCGGTGATGGTGCCGCCCAGGTCGACCGAGGTCCGCAAGACCTTGGCCGCGGCCGCCTCGGCCGAGGGACGCTCGTCCTCCCCGTCGAAGAGGATGTTCACGTGGAGGTTGCCGTCCCCGGCGTGGCCGTAGGTGGCGACGGTGAGCCCCTCACCCGCCCCGATCTCCTTGGCCCGGGCGATGAGCTCGGGGATCCTGGAGCGCGGCACGGCCACGTCCTCGGAGAGCTTGCGCGGGTGGAGCACCTTCAGGTTGGTCGAGAGGAGCCGCCGCGTCTCCCACAGGTCCCGCCGCTGGGACTCGCTCTGGGCGAGGACCATCTCCCCCTGGGCGTCTTCCGAGACCTCCTCGGAAACCCGGACGAGCTCGGCCATCACCGCATCCTCGTCGTTCCCGTCCACCTCGACGAGCAGCGCCGCGCCCGCGCCCGCCGGGAACTGGTAGGGCGAGGTCCGGGCGGCGGCCCTGAGCGACACGTCGTCGAAGAGCTCGAGGCAACGAGGCAAGAGGCCCGCCCTCAAGACCCGGGTCACCGCCCTCGCCGCCTCGGCCACGCTTCCGAAGGCGACGAGCCCGGTCGCCACCTTTCGCGGGAGGGGCAATAGCTCCAGCGTCACCTCGGTGATGATCCCCAGGGTCCCCTCGCTGCCCACGAAGAGAGCGGTGAGGTCGTACCCGGCGACGCCCTTGATGCTCCGCTTCCCCACCCGGAGGATCTGGCCGGTGGGCACGACCACGGTGAGCCCGAGCACGTAGTCGCGCGTCACCCCGTACTTCAGGGCGCGGGGTCCCCCGGCGTTCTCGGCCACGTTCCCGCCGACGGAGCAGAGGTCGAGCGAGTTCGGGTCGGGCGGGTAGAAGAGCCCGGCCTTCTCCACCTCCGCCTGCAGCTGCCCGGTGATGACCCCGGGCTCGACCCGGCAGAGCCCGTCGCCCGCGGAGATCTCCAGGATCCGGTTCATCCGCTCGACCGAGACGGCGATCCCCCCCTCGATGGCCATGATCCCGCCCGACTTCCCGCTCCGCGCTCCGACCGGAACCACCGGCACCTCGTGGCGAGCGGCGATCCCGAAGAGGGCCTTCACCTCCTCGGCCCGCTCGACCAGCACCACCACGTCCGGCGGTCTCGACCCGAGGTCCGACTCGTCGCGCCCGTAGGCTTCCCGCCGCTCGGCGTCCCAAAACACCCGGTCGGCCGGGAACAGGCGCCGCACCTCGGAGAGGGCCTCTTCCGCCCCGGCCCTCACCCGAAGACCTCGAGGTTCGAACCGGTCATGGCGTCCGGCGCATCGAGGGCAGCGAAGACCACGACCCGCGCCACCTCCTCGGGGGTCATCTGGGGAGGGAACGGCGTTCGGGCCAGCATCTCGGTGTCCACGCTTCCGGGAGAGACCGACAGGCACTGGACCCCCGCCGGGCGAAGCTCCTCGGCCAGGCACTTCGTGAGACCGATGAGCCCCCACTTCGACGCGTTGTACGGGCTCGCGAGCGGCGTCCCGAGCGTCCCCGAGATCGAGGCCAGGTTCACGATCCGCCCTCGCCCCCGCACCTTCATGCCGGGGATGACCTCCCGGGCGCAGAGGAACGGGCCCAAGAGGTTCACGTCGATCACCTCGCGGAACGCTTCCGGGGAGAGGTCCTCGGCCGAACCCCGGACGAGGATCCCCGCCCCGTTCACGAGAACGTCCACCGGTCCGTTCAGGCGCTCGTGCTCCTCGCGCAGCCGGCGCACGTCCGCTTCCCGGCGCACGTCGCCCGCGACCCCGAGGGCCGCCCCCCCGGCCCTAACCACCTCCTCGAGCTGCCTCGCCGATCGCGCGAACACCGTGACGGCGAGGCCGCGGGCAGTGAGCCCCCGCGCCACCGCCGCTCCGATCCCGCGGCCCCCGCCCGTCACCACCGCGGTGCGGTACCGTTCGGTCATCTCCTCACCCGTCCCCGCCCCCGGCGCGGCCGAAGCTCCCCCCCGCTCTCCGAGGCCCTTGCGATGGCGGCGAGGAACCGCCGCCGCGGCGCCCCCTCCCGGGCCAAGGCCCCCGCGTACGCCTCGCAGTGGGCCCGGGCCCGCGACCTGCGCTCCCCCCGGACGGTGAGGCACAGGTGCTCGGCCTCGAGGACGCACCCGGCCCCGCGAGCGCCGAGGTGCTCGACGAGCGCCTCTGCGATCTGGCGGGCCAGGTCCTCCTGCAAGACGAGCCGGTGGGCGAGCGCGTCCACGAGCCGCACGATCTGCCCGAATCCCACGAGCCTGCCGCCGGGGAGATAGGCGACGTGGGCCACCCCGCGCGAGGGGAGAAGGTGGTGCGGGCAGACCGAGTGGAACTCGATCCCCGTGAGCGACACGAGGTCCCGCGAGGAGCTCGTAGCCCCGTCCGCCAAGACCTCGCGCGGCTCGACCCGGTACCCGTCCACCAGATCCTCGAGCCAGGCCTCGGCCACTCGGAAGGGCGTGCCCGCGAGGTCGGAGGAGCGGCGAACGCCAGCCGGGAGATGGAGGGAGTCCAGGAATCGCGCCACCGCCTCGGCGGCGGCGCTCCCGTCTACCCTGGAGCTCGGCTTAGCGACCACCCGGCCCCCGGTAGGTGACACAGGAGTCCGGGATCTCGTAGAGGCGCACCTCGACGAGCCCTTTGAGGTGCGGCTCCAGCCCCTCGAAGATCCACCGCGCAATGTTCTCGGCGGTCGGGTTCTCGAGGATGTCGTTCAGGTCCCGGTGGTCCACCCGAGCGAGGACGTGCTCGGTCACGGCAGCCTTCACCACCCCGAAGTCGACGATCATCCCGCTTTTCGGGTCGACCTCGCCCTCGAGACCCACGAAGAAGCGGTAGTTGTGCCCGTGCAGCCGAAAGCACGGTCCGTCGTACCGAGGCAGGCGGTGGGCGGCGGCGAACGTGAACTCCACGTCGAGGCGCATGCGCCTTCGGTCGAGGTAGTCTCTTGCGGGCATCCGTCCCCCTTATAGCTCGACGAAGACCTCCCCGCCCTCCACGGCGACGGGGTAGGTCACGACGCAGACCCCGGGGAACTCTGGACAGGACCCGTCGTCGAGCCGAAAGGCCCAGGCGTGCAATGGGCAAAAAACAAGGCCGTCTCGCACCTCGCCGAAGGCGAGGACTGCTCCGCGGTGCGGGCAGATGGCGTGAAGGGCGGAAACCTTCGATCCGCGCCGGAACAGGGCCACATCGGGCTCGCCCTCGCCGAGCGGGGCGAGCCAGCCGACACCCTCCGGCAACTCATCGAGCCGGGCCACCCTCCTGCGCTTCGGCACCCGATCTTCCCCCGTTGGGGGGTCCGGGCCAACAAGTGGGGCACTCCGGACCACCCGGGACTGTAACCCCGCAAGCCGCCATGCGTCAGAGGAATCAGGGGGTAGGTGTCACCATGCGCACCGTACTGCTCGAAGCCGATCCTGAGCGCCGTGCGGAGATGGGCCGCATCCTCGAGTCCGCAGGTCAGACCGTAGCCTTGGCCTCTGACCTCGCGGGAGCGTACCTCGAGATGCTGGCGGGAGAGGAGCCGCGCGCCTCAGGAAAGCGCGGCCGGCCCAGCCTGGCGGAGCTGGACCGGCGCTACGCGCGGGAGATCCTGCGCCAGACGGGCGGCAACAAGACCCGGGCTGCAGAGATCCTCTGCATCGACCGAAAGACGCTGTACAGGCTCATCGGGGAGACGCCGGCCGCTCACCGGTCGGAGGGCGCGCTCGAGCCCGCGATGCACACGACCCAGCGCTAGCCCTCGAGATGGACCCTTGGGCCTCTACTGCGCTCCGCCCTGGGGCGAGGGAGGGGAATTCGCCTCCGCCGCGGTGTTGAGCGCGTTCTTCAGGACCTGGCTCGGGCGGAAGGTGAGCACGCGCCGGGCGCTGATCTCGATCTCCTCGCCGGTCTGCGGATTACGCCCCACCCGGGATTTCTTGTCCCGGATGATGAAGTTGCCGAACCCGCTGATCTTGATCTTCTCGCCGCGCTCGAGGGTCTCCTTGATGGTGTCGAACACCATCTCGACGACCTCGGCGGCTTCCTTCTTGGAAAAGCCCACCTTCTCGTAGACGCTCTCGATGATGTCGGCCTTGGTCACGGTTCGCTCCCGGGGCGGCGTCGGCATCTAAGTCCCGAATTCGGTAGCCGAATTTCGCTTCCATGTCAAACCCGTCACCGCCCCAGCGCCCGGTCAGCGGCGAGCTTTGGAGTCCTTGCGCAAAGGGGGAGGAGGCACGTCCCCCCCGACCTTGCCGAGCTCGTCGCGGGCCCGCCCCCGCGACGCCCTCGTCCGTTCCGCCTCCTCGTCGAGCAGGCGCTGCGCCTCTTCCCCGGTCGGGCCGGCCACCACCGGCTCCCCGGTGGGCTCGCGCCCGACGCCGGCGGTGCGGGCCATGACGATCCCGCTTTCCGCCGCGGAGAGGATGGAGAGGAACAGGGCCGCGCCCGCGAGGCCTCGCCTCGCTCCCTTCCCGAGCGCCCGGGCGGAGAGGAAGGCCGCCGAGAGACCCACCACGAGCCCGAAGGGCGCGGCGAGGGGGTTCCAGGAGGAGAACGCCGCCGCGAGCGCAAAGCCGGCCGCTGCGAGGGAGAGCCTTTCCCCCTTGGCCATCGCCTTACCCCCGTAGCTCCGCCCCCACGCGTTTCGAGAGCCTCTCGAGGATCCGCGCGTGCGCCGCGTCGGCCTCGGCGTCGGTGAGGGTACGGTCCTTCGATCGATAGCGGATCGCAAGGGCCAGGTTCTTCTTCCCCGAAGGAAGGGGTGGGCCCCGATAGACGTCGAACAGGGTCACGCCCTCGACGAGCGGCTCCTCCCGGACCACCTCCTCGACCGTGGCCGCGAGGACCCCCTCGTCCACCACCACCGCGAGGTCGCGCAAGACCGCGGGGAACCTGGGAATGGGCCGGTACTGCGGGACGAGCCTCGCGGCCCCGATGAGGGCGGAAAGGGACAGCTCGAAGGCGAAGACGCCGCGCGGCAGCTCGAAGGCCGCGGCCACGCGCGGGTGGAGCTCGCCCAGTTGCCCGAGGACCTCGCCCGAGAAGACGAGGCTCGCCGACCGCCGGGGATGGAGCCAGCTCTCCCCCGGCCCCCTCCACTCCACCCGAAGGATCCCGAGCGATTCCAGGAGCCCGGAGAGGACCGACTTCGCGTCGTAGAAGTCGAGCGGGTCCTTCTCGACGGCCCAGCCCAGGGGGTGCCGTCGGCCGAGGAGAACCCCGGCGACCAAGACCGGTTCCAGGGAGGGCTCCTCCCTGGGCTCGGGGTTCGGCCGGTAGACCCGAGCGATCTCGTAGAGCCGCACGTCCTCCACCCGCTGCCGGCGGTTCGCGACCGCGTTCCTCAGGAGCGATGGGACGAGGCTCGTGCGCATCACCGCCAGGTCGGCGCTGATGGGGTTCTTGAGCGCGACCCCGAGCGCCCTCCCCGACCCGTCGCCGGTCGCGACCGCGTGGCCGAAGGGCTCGAGCTCCCGGGCCGAAAGGAAGCTGAAGTTCACCGCCTCGCAAAGCCCGGCCGCCTCCAGGGCGGCCCGGATCCGCCCCAGCACCCCGGCCTCCTCCGGCTCGGCCGGCGTCTCCACCGCGATGGCGGGCAGGGTCTCCGGAATGGAATCGTAGCCCCTCG
The DNA here is from genome assembly GCA_035686075.1 of Anaeromyxobacter sp. Classification (GTDB taxonomy): domain Bacteria; phylum Myxococcota; class Myxococcia; order Myxococcales; family Anaeromyxobacteraceae; genus Anaeromyxobacter. The sequence goes on along the minus strand of DASRZU010000021.1, from coordinate 98,979 downwards.
TCCGGACGATCTCCTCGATGAGGTCCTCCTCGTTCGAGATGTCCACCCGCCAGCTCGGGACGAGGAAGGTCGCCCCGCCCTCCCCCGCCCCCTCCTCCTCGAAGCCGAGCCTCGACAGGACCCCTTCCACCTCGGCGCGCGGGACCTCCATGCCCAGGACCTCCGCCGGCCTTTGCCAGCGGAGCCCGACCCGGGCTCGCGGGATGGGGCGGGGGTACTCGTCCACCACTCCCTTGCGGACCTTCCCGCCCGACAGCTCCGCGATGAGGGCGGCGCAGCGGTCCACCGCCGGGATCACCATCTCCGGGTCCGCCCCCCGCTCGAAGCGGTACGACGCCTCGGTCTTGAGCCCGTGGCGGCGCGAGGTCCGCCGCACGGTGGAGGGCTCGAACCAGGCGGACTCGAGCAAGACCCGGGTGGTGGCGTCCGAGATCTCCGAGTCGCCGCCGCCCATCACCCCGGCGAGGGCGCTGCCCCGATCGCGGTCGGCGATGACGAGGTCGTCCGGATGAAGAGCGCGGTCCTTCCCGTCCAGGGTGGTGAGGTGCTCGCCCGGCCGGGCGGTTCGGACCACGATCTCCCTCCCGGCGACCTTCTCCAGGTCGAAGGCGTGGAGGGGGTGGCCCAGCTCCAGCAAGGCGAGGTTGGTGGCGTCGACCACGTTGGAGATGGAACGGATGCCGCAGGCCTCGAGCCGACGGGAGATCCCCGCGGGCGAGGGGCCGATCTTCACCCCCTCGATCACTCGGGCGGCGTAGCGGGCGCACTTCTCCGGGGCCAGGATGCGGACCCGCACCGCCTCGGCGGCGGGCCCGCCCCACTCCTCGAGACGCGCCTTTGGCCGATGCAAGGTCGCCCCTAGAAGCGCCGCCAGCTCCCGCGCCACCCCGAGGTGCGAGAGGGCGTCGGGGCGGTTGGGGGTGACGTTCACCTCCAGGATCGCGTCCTCGAGCCCGAGCGCCCGGGCGATCGGCGTTCCGGGAACGAGGTCCCGGGGCAGGATGAGGAGCCCGCTCCCATCCTCGGATAGCCCCAGCTCACGGGCGCTGCAGAGCATCCCGGACGACTCCACGCCGCGGATCCTCGCCGTCTCGATCCGCGCCCCGCCCGGGAGCACCGCGCCCACCGGGGCGAGGGGCACGACCTCGCCCACCCGGGCGTTCGTCGCGCCGCAGACGATCTGCAAGGGCTCGCCCTCTCCGCGGTCCACCCGGGTGACGAGGAGCTTCTCGGCGTTGGGGTGCCGCTCCGAGGACAGGATGCGGACCGCCAGAACGCCCCCCAGACCGCCGCCGAGCCGATCGATGGACTCGACCTCCAGGCCGACGAGGGTGAGGCGGCGGGCCACCTCCTCGGGCGGGGGAAGTTCGCCCAGTAGTTCGGAGAGCCACCTGTGCGAGATGTGCATCTTGAGGGCCGCCTAGAACTGCTCCAGAAAGCGCAGGTCGTTCTCGAAGTAGAGGCGCAGGTCGTCGATCCCGTACCGCAGCATCGCCAGCCGCTCCACCCCCATGCCGAAGGCGAACCCGGTGTAGCGCCCCGGGTCGATGCCGCCGTTCAGGAGCACCTTCGGATGGACCATGCCCGAGCCGAGCACCTCCAGCCAGCCGCTCTCCTTGCAGGTGCCGCAGCGGCGCGACCCCGAGGCTCCGTCCGGGAGGCGGCCCTTCCCGCCGCAGAGGGTGCAGGAGACGTCCACCTCCGCCCCCGGCTCCACGAAGGGGAAGTAGCTCGGGCGAAACCGGGTGCGGGTCCCGGGGCCGAAGTAGGCGCGGGCGAAGGCGGCCAGAGTGCCCTTCAGGTCGGCGAAGGTGATGCCGCGGTCGACGCACAGCCCCTCCACCTGGTGGAACATGGGCGAGTGGGTCTGGTCGTAGTCGGATCGGTAGACCCGCCCCGGGCAGATGATGCGGAGCGGCGGGTCCCCCTTCCTTCGCATGGCCCGGATCTGCACCGGCGAGGTGTGGGTGCGGAGCACGACCGTGCCCGGGAGGACCCCGTCCCGGAGGGTGGCCTCGTCCACGTAGAACGTGTCCTGCATGTCGCGGGCCGGGTGGTCGGCCGGCATGTTCAGGGCCTCGAAGTTGTAGGCGTCGAACTCGATCTCCGGGCCGCTCGCCACCTCGTAGCCGAGCCGGGCGAAGATGGCGGTGATCTCCTCGGTGGCCCGGGTCAGCGGGTGGCGGTGGCCGTGCGGAACGAGGGCGCGGCCGGGGGCGGAGACGTCGATGGGCGGCCCGGAGAGCTCCGCCTCGAGGGCCCGCTGTTCGAGCGCCCCCCGGCCCTCCTCGAGGAGCTTCTCCACCTCGTCGCGAACCCGGTTCGCGATCTCCCCCACCCGGGGTCGCATCTCGGCGGCGAGCTGCCCCATGCCCCGCAGGACCTGGGAGAGCTCGCCCTTCTTCCCGAGGAAGCGGACCCGAAGGTCCTCGAGGGCTTCCTCGTCCGCGGCGCCGCCGATGGCCTCGCGCGCGCTACGGGCCAGCGCCTCGAGCTGCGAGAGGAGGTCGGCCACGGTGCCCGCTTCTAGCCCTGGGCGGCCTTCACCACCGCCGCGAAGTCTCCGGGGAGCGAGAGGGCGAGGTCGGCGAGGATCTTGCGATCGAGGGCCACGTGGGCCTGGCGCAGGGCGGCGACCAGGCGGGAGTAGGTGGTGCCGTTCTGGCGGGCGGCGGCGTTGATGCGGACGATCCACAGGGCGCGGAAGTCGCGCCGCTTGCGGCGCCGGTCGCGGGTGGAGTAGTTCAGGGCCCGCTCCACCGCCTGGTTGGCGCGCTTGTAGCAGTTCTTGCGACGGCCGCGGTAGCCCTTGGCGAGCTTCAAGACGCGGTTGCGGCGGCGGCGGGCCTTCACACCTCTTCGGATGCGCATCTTCCTTCTCCATGCCGGCGGGGGGCGACGCCTCCTTCACCCTGGTGAGGGAGGGCGCGCACTTCTTGCCCCGCTTGGGCGCTCGTCGTGCCGGTCGGGCGGGTAACGCCCTACCGGGCGTAGGGGAACGACTCCTTGATCTTCCTCTCGTCCATGGGCGAGAGGTGGCCGGTCCCGCGCAGGTGGCGCTTCTGCTTCTTGGTCTTCCCGAAGGTCGCCAGGTGGCGGACGCCGGCCCGGCGGAACTTCACCCGGCCGCTCTTCTTCACCTCGAACCGCTTCTTGGCGCCGCTCTTCGTCTTCAGCTTGGGCATTTCCTCTCCGCTTCTTCGCTTCCTAGCGCGGCGGGGGGCTCAAAGGAGCCGGCGCCGGAGCGGCGCCGGGCGGGGGTGCGGCCGGGGCAGGCGCCGGGGCGCTCGGGGAAGGGGGTTGGGCGGCGGCCTGGGCGGCGCGGGCCCGGTCCCTCTGAGCCTGGAGCATCCTTGGGTTGGGGGCGAGGATCATGAACATCTGCCGCCCCTCCACCCTCGGGGCCGCCTCGATCACCGCCATCTCGCGCAGGTCCTCGATCACCCGCTGGAGCACCTTCTGTCCCAGCTCCTTGTGCGACATCTCCCGGCCCCGGAACATCACGGTGATCCGCGCCTTGTTGGCCTCCTCCAAAAACTCGCGCACCTTCTTCAGCTTCACGTCGTAGTCGTGCTCCTCGGTCCGGGGGCGCAGCTTCACCTCCTTGAGCTGGACCACGACCTGTTTCTTCTTGGCCTCGTTCTGCTTCTTCTTCTCGAGGTACTTGAACTTCCCGTAGTCCATGATCTTGCAGACGGGCGGCTTGGCCATGGGACTCACCTCGACGAGGTCCATCCCCAGCTCCTGCGCGCGCGAAAGCGCCTGCTCCACGGGAAGAACTCCGAGCTGCTCGCCCTCGGGACCGATGACCCGGACCTCGCGCGCCTTGATGCGCCGGTTGGTGCGCGCGTCTCGGTTCTGGGTGCCGCCTCGTGGGTCTCTCTGCTGAATGGCCATGGGCCTCCGCGACCGCCAAAAAGACGCCGTAGAATAAGGATTTCGCCGCCTTTGTCAACGCCGACGCGCGGCGAGGGCTGCCGCCCGCTCGGGCGGAAACCCGCGCCGGAACGCCCGCTTACCTCGTCCCCGGGTCCGACGAGTCCTTCTTCGCCTCGCGGATCCAGCTCATCATGTCCCTTAGCCGCCTCCCCACCTCCTCGATGGGATGGCTCCTCTCGGCCTCCCGGAGCTTGTCGAACACCGGCCGGCCCACCTGGTTCTCGAGGATGAATTCCTTTGCGAACTGCCCGCTCTGGATCTCCTTCAGGATCCGCCTCATCTCCTTTTTGGTCTCCTCGTTCACCACCCGGGGGCCGCGGGTGTAGTCGCCGTACTCGGCCGTGTCCGAGATGGAGTGGCGCATCCAGGCGAGCCCCCCTTCGTACATGAGGTCGACGATGAGCTTCATCTCGTGGAGACACTCGAAGTAGGCGCTCTCCGGCTGGTAGCCAGCCTCGACCAGGGTCTCGTAGCCGGCCTTCACCAGAGCCGAGCACCCGCCGCACAGGACCGCCTGCTCGCCGAACAGGTCGGTCTCGGTCTCCTCCCGGAAGGTGGTCTCGAGCACGCCGGCGCGGGTGCCGCCGATGCCGCGGGCATAGGCGAGGCCGAGGGGCTTCGCCCCCCCGGTCGCGTCCTGCTGGACGGCGATGAGGCAGGGGATGCCTCGGCCGTCCTGGTACTGCCTGCGAACCATGTGGCCCGGCCCCTTGGGCGCGACCAGGATGACGTCCACGTCCGCGGGGGGGCGGATCTGGCCGAAGTGGATGTTGAATCCATGGGCGAAGAAGAGCGCCTTCCCCTTGGTGAGGGAAGGGGCGATCTCCTCGTCGTAGACCCTCTTCTGGGTCTGATCGGGGATGAGGATCATCACGAGGTCGGCGTCCCTCGAGGCCTCCGCCACCGAGACCACCCGCAGGCCCGCGCCCTCGGCCTTGGTCCGGGACCTCGACCCGGCCGAGAGCCCCACCCGCACGTCCACGCCCGAGTCGCGCAGGTTGAGCGCGTGGGCGTGGCCCTGCGAGCCGTAGCCGATGATCGCCACCTTGCGCTTCTTGAGCAGCTCGAGGTTGGCGTCCTTGTCGTAGTAGATCGTCGCAGCCATGTCGTTGCCCTTTCTCCTAGGGGGATGAGATCTGGGGCGGGGGGACCTCGCCCTTCAAGGCCGGCGGGGCGAGCGTCTTGAACCCGCGCTCGAGGGCGATGCGCCCGGAGCGGCACAGCTCCTGGATGCCGAAGCGGCGGAGCCGTTCCTCGAGCGCGTCCAGCTTCCCCGCCGGGCCGCTCGCCTCGACCACGAGGGCGTCGGGGGAGACGTCCACGATGGTGGCCTCGTAGGTCTCCGCCAGGGCCCTGAGCTCCGAGTAGTTCTCCTCCGGGGTGCGGATCTTGACGAGGATGAGCTCCCGCTCGATGAGGTCCTGGGGCGAGAGCTCGCGGACCTCCACCACCGGGACGAGCTTCTGGACCTGGCGGACCACCTGCTCGACCGACTTCGACCCGAGCCGGACCACGATGGTGATGCGGGAATAGTCCGGCACCTCGGTGGGACCGACCGTGAGGCTGGCGATGTTGTAGTGGCGGCGCGAGAAGAGGCCCGCGATCCGGTACAGGACGCCCGGCTTGTTCTCCACGAGGAGGCTCAAGGTGTGGGTCGAGCCGTTGGGGCGTGTCTCGGTCTGTTCCATGTCACTCACCGTCGATCATGTCGTTTAAGGGAGCCCCGGCCGGAACCATGGGGTAGACCTTGGCCTCGGGCTGTATCCGGACGTCCACGATGGTGGGCCCCCGGTTGTTGGCCAGGGCCTTGTCGACCGCCTCTTCCAGCTCCGCCACGGTCCTCGCCCGTAGGCCCAAGCAGGAGTAGGCCTCGGCCAGCTTCACGAGGTCGGGGAGGTCGGCGAGGGGGGTCTCGGCGAAGCGCTCCGAGTAGAACAGCTCCTGCCACTGGCGCACCATGCCCAAGAAGAGGTTGTTGAGGACGAAGATCTTGATGGGAAGGCGGTGCTCGGAGGCGGTGGCGAGGTCCTGCAGCGTCATCTGGAAGCTGCCGTCCCCGTCGATCCCGATCACCACCGCATCGGGGCGCCCGAGCTGGATGCCGATGGCCGCGGGGAGGCAGAACCCCATGGTGCCGAGGCCCCCGGAGGTGATGAACTGGCGGGGCTCGCTGGTCTTCCACCACTGGGCCGCGAACATCTGATGCTCCCCCACCCCGGTGGTGACGAGCGCCTTTCCGCCGGTCTTCTTCCAGATGGTCTCGATCACGTACGGGGGGAGGAGGGGCCCGTCCGGCTCCTGCCGGTAGCGGAGGGGGTGCTTCTCGCGCCAGTCCGCCACCTTCCTCTTCCAGAGGGAGAGGTCCGGGCGGGCGTGCACCTCGAAGGCGTGGCGCACCTCCTCCTGGAGCTTGGGGAGCAGCGCCTTCAGGTCTCCCACGAGCGGCACGGTGGCGGTGACGAGCTTCGAGATCTCCGCCGGGTCGATGTCGAGGTGGACGATCTTCGCCTCCGGCGCGAAGGTGGAGAGCTTGCCCGTGACCCGGTCGTCGAAGCGGGCGCCCAGGGCGACGATGAGGTCCGAGCCCTGCACCGCGTAGTTCGCGTACCGGCTGCCGTGCATGCCGAACATCCCCAGGCAGAGGGGGTGGCTCTCGGGGAAGGCCCCCTTGCCGTGCACGGTCGTGACCACCGGAGCGTCGAGAAGCTCGCAGAAGGCGAACACCTCGCGGTGGGCCTGCGCGGTGCGCACCCCGCCCCCGAGGTACACCACCGGCCGGGTGGCCGAGCGGATGAGCAGGGCCGCGTCCTTGAGCCGGGGCTCCTCCCGCACCGGCGGGTGGTAGCCGGGGATGTCGACCGTCTCCGGGTAGACGAACTCGAGGGTGGCGTTCAGGACGTCCTTGGGGATGTCCACGAGGACCGGACCGGGCCGGCCGGTCCGGGCGATGTAGAACGCCTCCTTCAGGATCTCGGGCAACTCCTCCACCTCGGTCACGAGCCAGTTGTGCTTGGTGATGGGAACGGTGATGCCGGTGATGTCCGCCTCCTGGAAGGCATCGGTCCCGATGAGGGGCTTCGCCACGTTGGCGGTGATGGCGACGAGCGGCACCGAGTCCATGTACGCGTCGGCGATGGGGGTGACGAGGTTCGTGGCCCCCGGCCCGGAGGTTCCGAGGCACACCCCCACCCGGCCGGTGGCGAGCGCATACCCCTCGGCGGCGTGGCCCCCCACCTGCTCGTGACGCACCAGGATGTGGCGGGGGGAGGTCACTCCGTGAAGCGCGTCGTAGAGGGGCAGGATGGCGCCCCCCGGTATTCCGAAGAGGTACTCCACCCCCTCCGCCTGCAGGGCGCGCACGACCGCCTGGGCACCGGTCATCTTCTGCTTGGCCATGTCTCTCCTCGAATCCGTCTCGGTATCTTGGGCCCGAAAGCTACGGTTCCTGTCTCGCTACAGGGAGGGCGGGACCTCCCCGCGGGCCCTCGTCGGCCGCGCGGGACAAGGGCCCGCCGCTATACCCTCGACGAGCGGAACCAGAGCCCAGGGAGGCGGTCGAGGCGAAGGTTCATCTCGCCCCCTCGTAGGCGGCGATGGCCGGCTCCTGGGAGAGCAAGAACCCGAGCTCGTCGACGCCGTTCAAAAGGCAGGTGCGGGCGAAGGCGTCGATGGCGAACGGAGCCGTCCCGCCTCCGGGTAGGGTGACGGTGCCGCTCTCGAGATCGACGGCCACCTCCGCGCCGGGGGCGGAGAGCAGCCGGGCGTGGCTCTCGGCGTCGAGGACCACCGGGACGAGCCCGTTCTTCAGGGCATTCGAGCGGAAGATGTCGGCGATGCGGGTCGAGACCACGGCCCCAAAACCGTAATCCAGGAGCGCCCAGGGCGCATGCTCCCGCGACGATCCGCACCCGAAGTTGTCCCCGGCGACGAGGATCCTGGACCCCGCCGCCTCGGGCCGGTTCAAGACGAAGTCCGGGCGCGGGGCGCCGGAGGCGTCGTAGCGCCAGTCGCTGAAGAGGGCCCGGCCGAGACCCTCCTTGTCCGTCACCTTGAGGAACCGGGCCGGGATGATCTGGTCGGTGTCCACGTTCTTTCGGGGAAGCACCACCGTTCGGCCCTCGATGCGGCGGATCGGCTCCATGGCTAGCCCCTCTTCGCAAGGCGGCGGGGATCGGCCACCGCCCCGGCCACCGCCGCCGCGGCGGCGGTGAGGGGGCTCGCGAGCAGGGTGCGGCCGCCGGCGCCCTGGCGCCCCTCGAAGTTGCGGTTGGAAGTCGAGACGCAGTACTCGCCCGGCCCGATGTGATCGCCGTTCATGGCGATGCACATCGAGCACCCCGGCTCGCGCCACTCCGCCCCCGCCTCGCGGAAGACCCGATCGAGCCCTTCCGCCTCGGCCTCCCTCTTCACCCTCTCCGACCCCGGGACCACCAGGGTCCGCACCTTGACCCGCTGCCCCCGCAAGGCCCGGGCCGCCTCCCGCATGTCCTCGAGCCGCCCGTTGGTGCAGGAGCCGATGAACACCGCGTCCACCGGGCGGCCGAGGAGCCGCTGGCCCGGCGCGAGCCCCATGTAAAGCAGCGCCGCCTCGAGCGAGCCGCGGGAGGCGGCGTCCGCCTCTTTGGCCGGGTCCGGAATCACGCCGTTCACCGGGATGCCCTGGCCGGGGTTCGTCCCGAAGGTGATCCAGGGCGCGACCGCGGAGGCGTCGACCACCACCTCGCGGTCGTAGCTCGCCTCCTCGTCGGTCGAGAGGAGGCGCCAGCCCGCGACCGCTCGCGCGAACGCCGCACCCTTGGGGGTACGGGGTCGCCCCGAGAGCCACTGGAAGGTGACGTCGTCGGGAGCGACGAGGCCCGCCCGCGCCCCGGCCTCGATCGACATGTTGCACACCGTCATCCGGCCTTCCATCGACAGGGCCCGGACGGCCGGGCCCAGGTACTCGAGGACATGCCCGGTCCCCCCGCCCACGCCCAGCTTGGCGATGATGGCGAGGATGAGATCCTTCGCGGAGACGCCCTCGGCGAGCCTCCCCTCCACCCGCACCGCGAGGGTGCGCGGGCGGCGCTGGAGGAGGCACTGGGTGGCGAGCACGTGGCTCACCTCGGAGGTGCCGATCCCGAAGGCCAGCGCCCCGAAGGCCCCGTGGGTGGCGGTGTGGCTGTCGCCGCAGACCACCGTCATCCCGGGCTGGGTGGCCCCCATCTCCGGGCCGAAGACGTGCACCACCCCTCGCGCCTCGTCGCCGAGGCCGTGCAGCTCGATCCCGAAGTCGGCCGCGTTCCGCTCGAGCGCGCGCACCTGCGCCTCGGCCTGGGCGTCCACGAAGGGGAAGCGGCCATCGGCGCCCCGCGGCAGCGTGGGGGTGCTGTGGTCCATCGTGGCGAGGGTCTTGTCCGGGCGGCGCACCTTGAGCCCGCGCTCCCTTAGCGCGGAGAACGCCTGGGGGCTCGTCACCTCGTGGACGAGGTGCAGGTCGACGTAGAGGATGGCCGGGGCCTCCGGGGTCTCGGCGTGCACGAGGTGTGCGTCCCACACCTTCTCGAAGAGGGTCTTGGGCTTTCTTGGCTCGGCCATCTAGGGAGTCCCCATCTCGGCCCGGGCCTCGCTCTCCCGCGGCGAAAGCTTGAGCGCGATCCGGTTCACCACGTCGAGGAAGGCCCGGGCGCTGCCCTCGATGATGTCGGTCGAGAGCGCCCGCCCCCGGTAGACGCCGGTGGGGTGCTCCACCTCGATCGTCACCTCGCCCTGGGCGTCCTCGCCCGTGGAGACGCTCGCGATCTCGTACGTCCGCAGCTTGACGTTGATCCCGGTCACCTTCTCGATGGCCCGGTAGACCGCGTCCACCGGGCCGTCGCCGGCCGCCACGTCCTGGAAACGCTCGCCGCTCTGGGCCTTCAGGGCGATGGAGGCGCAGGGCAAGGTCCCGGTCCCGGAGGTGGTGGAGAGGGACTCGAGCTCCCAGGCGCGCCCGCCCAAGGCGAGCATCTGCCCGTGCACCACCAGGGCCTCGAGGTCGGCATCGTAGATGTCCTTCTTCTTGTCGGCCAGCCGCTTGAACTCCTGGAAGATCTGGTCCACCGCCGGGTCGTCGAGGACATAGCCGAGGGCGGTCAGCCGCTCCTTGAGCGCGTGCCGGCCGGAGTGCTTGCCCAGCACCATCGAGCTGTGGGTGAACCCGACCTCCTCGGGGCGCATCACCTCGTAGGTCTCGCGATGGGTGAGCATGCCGTGCTGATGGATGCCGGCCTCGTGGGCGAACGCGTTCTGGCCCACGATGGCCTTGTTCCGCTGCACGTGGAGGCCGGTCACCTGCGAGACCACCCGGCTCGTGGGGTAGAGCTTCTCGGTCTTCACCCCGGTCGTGACGCGGAGCACGTCCTTCCGCGTCTTGATGGCCATCACGATCTCCTCGAGCGAGGCGTTGCCCGCCCGCTCGCCGATCCCGTTGATGGTGCACTCCACCTGGCGCGCCCCCTCCAGGACCCCGGCGATGCTGTTCGCCACCGCGAGGCCCAGGTCGTTGTGGCAGTGGACCGAGATCACCACCCCGTCGATGCCGCGGACGTGCTTTTTCAGGTGGCGGATGGTCTCGGCGAAGGTGGAGGGCAGGGCGTAGCCGACCGTGTCGGGGATGTTCACGGTGGTGGCGCCGGCCTCGATGGCCCGCTCCACCACCTCGGTCAAGAAGTCGAGCTCGGTGCGGGCCGCGTCCTCCGGGGAGAACTCGACGTCGTCGAATCGCTCGCGCGCCAGGGACACGCTCTCCACCGCCCGCCGGACGATCTCCTCCTTGGCGAGCTTCAGCTTGAACTCCCGGTGGATGGGGCTCGTGGCGAGGAAGACGTGGCAGCGCTTCTTCGGGGCCAGGGCGAGGGCCCGGGCGGAGGCCTCGATGTCCCCCTTGTTGCAGCGGGAGAGGCTCGCGATGATGGGCCCCTCCACCTGCCGGGAGATGGCCTGGATGGCCTCGAGGTCGCCCGGCGAGGCCGCCGCGAACCCGGCCTCGATGATGTCCACCCCGAGGTCGCGCAGGGCCTTCGCCACCCGGAGCTTCTGCTCGAGGTTCATCGAGGCCCCGGGAGACTGCTCCCCGTCGCGCAAGGTGGTGTCGAAGATCGTGACCCTGTCCGTGAGCTGGCTCACGTTTTCTTGACTCCTTCCGAGCGGTTACGCTCTGCGGCCGGATGCGACGGAAACGCGCGAATTTCGAAGGATAGCAGAGTTCCGAGGCACTCGAAACCGATTCGGAGTCAACCTCGACCTTCTCGCGCCCCGCTCTTCCCGGCCGGGTACACCGCCCCGGAAAGGCTCTTCGCCCCCAAACCCCCTAGAACGGCGGCTTCGCCTCGCGCTCCAAGAGCTCGGCGAACGCCTCGAGCGGCATCGTCTTCAGGTCCTCCCCGCCATGCCTGCGCGGGGCGACCGCGCGGGCGGCCACCTCCTTCTCGCCCACCACCGCGGTGAACGGGATCTTGAGGAGCTCCGCGCTGCGGATCTTGGCGCCGAGCTTCTCCGAGCTCTGGTCGAGCTCCACCCGGAAGCCCCGGGCCAAAAGGGTGGACGAGACCTCTCGGGCAAAGGCGTCGAAGCGGTCGGAGACCGTCACCACCCGGACCTGCACCGGCGCGAGCCAGGCGGGGAAGGCGCCGGCGTAATGCTCGGTGAGGATGGCGATGAAGCGCTCGAAGGAGCCGTAGCCGGCCCGGTGGATGACCACCGGCCGGTGCTCCTTGTTGTCGTCCCCGACGTAGGAGAGATCGAAGCGCTCGGGCGCGGCGTAGTCGAGCTGGAAGGTGCAGGTCTGCCAGGAGCGGCCCAAGGAGTCGGTGACCGCGTAGTCGATCTTCGGTCCGTAGAAGGCCCCCTCGCCGGGGTTGAGCTGATAGGAGAGCTCGCTCGCCTCGAGGGCGGCGCGGAGCACCCCCTCCGCCTTGTCCCAGAGCGCGTCGTCGCCCACCCGGTCGGAGGGGTTTGGGGGGCGGGTGGAGAAGCCCAGCTTGAACTCCAGACCGAACGCGCCGTAGACCGTCCTCATGAGGTCCATGAAGCGCCGGAACTCGTCCCCGACCTGCGACTCCATGGCGAAGATGTGGGCGTCGTCCTGGGCGAACTGGCGAACGCGGGTGAGCCCTCCCAAGGAGCCGGACAGCTCGTTGCGGTGGAGCACGTCCACCGTGAAGTAGCGGATGGGGAGCTCGCGGTAGGACCGCTTCCCCATCCGGTAGAGGAGGTAGTGCGAGGGGCAGTTCATGGGCTTTAAGCTCATGGAGAGCCGCTCGTCCAGAGGGAGGGAGGGATCGGCCTCCTTGTCGAGGACGAGGAACATGTTCTCGCGGTAGACGCCCCAGTGGCCGCTCTGCTCCCAGAGCTTCTTGTTGAAGAGGAGCGGGGTCTTCACCTCCTCGTAGCCGCTTTTCTTCACGAGCCTTCGCATGGCCTCGGAGAGCAGGTTGTAGAGGGTCGTCCCCTTGGGCAGCCAGAAGGCCGATCCCGGCGCCACCTCGTGGAAGGCGAAGAGCCCCAGGGCCGGGCCCAGCCGCCGGTGGTCTCGCTTCTTCACCTCCTCGAGCCTGTGGAGGTAGGCCTCGAGCTCCTTCTTGTCGAAGAAGGCGGTCCCGTAGATCCGCTGGAGCATGGCGTTTTTGGCGTCGCCCCGCCAGTAGGCCCCGGCCACGTTGAGGAGCTTCACCGCCCCGATGCGACCGGTGGAGGGGCCGTGGGGCCCGAGGCAGAAGTCGACCCAGTCGCCGTGCCGGTAGAGGGTGAGGGTCTTCGCCCCCCGGGCGGCGATGTCCTTCACGATCTCCACCTTGTACTTCTCGCCCTGCCGCTCGAAGAGCCGGAGGGCGTCCTCCATCGAGACCTCCTCGCGCCGGAAGGGGTGATCGGCCTTGATCTCCTCCCGGATGCCTTCCTCGATCCGCTCGAGGTCTTCGGGGGTGAAGGGCTTGTCCCGGGCGAAGTCGTAGTAGAAGCCGTCCTCGATGGCCGGCCCGATGGTGACCTGGGTGCCCGGGTAGAGCCGTTGCACCACGCTCGCCATCACGTGGGCCGCGTCGTGCCGGGCCACCTCGAGCGCCTCGGCGCTCTTCGTGGTCAGGACCTCGAGCCGGGCGTCGTGGAGGAGGGGCCGGGACAGGTCCACCGGCTGTCCGTCGAGACGGGCGAGGTAGGCCGCCTTGGCCAGGCCGGGCCCGATGGCGTTCTTCACGAAGTCGAGGACGGTGGTGCCGCGCGCGATCTCCTTCTCGCTCCCGTCGGGGAGGGTCACCTTCACGAGCTCGGACATGGGATATGCCTACCCTCGGCCCCCGAAAAAGGCCAGCCCGCCCTCGCCTCGCTCCCTAGCGGAACATCGCCGCCCCGAGCCGCTCCAGGGCTTCCACCCCCCGGATCTCGGTCTCGAAGAGCGGGACCACCGCCCGCACCGCGCCGTCGAACTTCTGCCAGATGGTGGCCATGTGCTCGCGCTGCATCGCCACCCGGTTCCTCACGAACTCGGCCGCCCCCGGCCCCACCGCCTCGGGGTCGATCACCATGTTGACCGCCACCCCGCCCACCGGGATGCCGAAGTCCCTGAACCACTGGATGAAGCGGGTGATGACCGCGATGGGCAGAGCCTCCGGCAGGGTCACGAAGAAGAAGGCGGTCCGGGCCGGGTCGGTGAGGAGCACCCGGGCGTGCTCCATCCGCTCCCGGAAGGTGACGAGGTACTCCATGAGCGGGTCCTTCTCCTTCTTCTTGGTGAAGGAGAGCATCTCCCGCAGGGTCCGGGCCTCCTCCCGGCTCTTCACCATCTTGTTCACCCAGAGCGAGTACACCTTGGACATGCCCAGGAGGCGCCGGGCGTTGGCGGTGGGGGCGGTGTCGAAGACGTAGACGTCGTACTGGTCCGCGAACATGAGCTCGATCATGTTCTCGAACATCGCCGACTCCTCGAAGGCCGGGTTCATGGTGGCGGACTCGACGAAGTCCTCGGCCCGGGTGGAGATGTCGGCGAACTTGAGGAACCACTGGATCTTGTCCCGGATCTCGAGCTTGCTCCGCTCGATAGTCTGCCGGGTGTCGATCTCGTAGGCCCACAGGTTCTCCACCCCCGTCACCCCCGTGTGCCGGCCGTGCACGTCCTGCCCGAGGAGCGAACTCAGGCTGTGGACCGGGTTCGTGGAGGCGAGCATGGTCCGCCGCCCCTGGCGGGCGTGCCAAAGAGCGGTGGCCCCGGCGAAGACCGTCTTCCCCACCCCCCCTTTCCCCCCGAAGAAGACGTACTTCAGCCCCCCGTGCTCGCCGAGATAGTCCCGCATCGACGTCCGGACGCCGCTCTGGTCCATGGGAAACCCCTCACCTCCCGTACATGAGGCCCGCGAGCTTCTCGATCATGGGGAGCCCGGTCACGTCCCGCTCCAGCTCCGGGACGAGCGAGAGGACGCCGTCGCCGAAGGTGCTCCGGATCTCCGCCAGGTACCCCTCCTGCATGCGGATCCGGTGGCGCAGGTACTCGGGCACCTCCTCATCGAGGAGCTCCCTGGGGAGGACGCGGTTCACCACGTATCCGCCGATGGGCACGTCGAACTGGGCGAACAGGCCCGCCGCCCGCTGGGTGTCAGCGATGATCATCTTTTCCGGGACGACCACGAAGAAGAAGGCGGTTTTGGCCTTGTCGGTGAGGATGGCCGAGGAAGCGTTGATCCGCCCCTTGATGTACTTGAGCTCGGAGAGGATCTGGTCCTCGTCCGTCTCCTTCTCCCGCTTGAGCCGGCTCACCATCTCCTCGTACTCGCGCATCTCCTCCCGCAGCCGGGTGACCTTGTTGATCCACTCGTCGTAAACCTTGGCCATCGACAGATAGTAGAGGGCGTGGCCCAAGGGCACGAGGTCGTAGATGTAGTAGTCGTAGTCCCCCTTCACCACCACGTCGACCACCGCGTCGAAGATGGCGCTCTCCTCCATCGCCGGCTCGGCGCTCGCCGCCTGGATGTACTGCTCGATCTCCTCGGGCACGGCCGTGAGCCCGTAGAGGTCGAGGATCCTCTTGCGGATCTCCCCCTGGTACGCCTTGATGTGGCCGTCGGCGTCGATCTCCTGGGCCCAGAGGTTCGGCATCACCTCCACCGGCCCCTTCCCGAAGATGTCCCGCTCGAAGATGTCGGTGAGCGAGGCCTGGGGGTCGACGGAGAAGACGAGGACCTTCTTCCCCTGCGAGGCGAGCCAGTAGCCGGTGGCGGCGGAGAAGGTGGTCTTGCCGAGCCCGCCCTTGCCGCCGAACATGATGTAGCGGCGCTCCGGATGTGAGAGGAACAACTCCCGTAGGCTCATGCGCTCTCCCCCCTCCTTCCCCGCCCCCCGATCCTTCGGGGACGAGGTTGACGGAGGCCTCCCTAGTCAGAACATCGCGTCCGAGACGTCCTTCTCCCGCAGCATCCGGCGCTTCCAGGTGGCGATCTGCGGGACCACGTAGGGCAAGAGCCTGAGGCTGTAGTAGGGCGGCAGGATGGGGATCCCGAGCAAGTCGCCCATGGTGATGAGGATGAAGAGGTGCTCCATGGAGGCCCGGGTGCGGAGCGCCGCCCGGCTCATGTCGTGCGCCGCCATCCCGTAGATCGTCTCCCGGACGCCGCGCCAGAACCCCTTCCCGCCGCTCCGCTTCTCGCTCCCCGCCATCCCTCGCCTCCTCTCGGGCCGCCGTCCGTTCCCTACAGCCCGTGCAGGTGATGTTCGTGATCGTCGCCGAGCTCCCGCTCGCGCAGCATGCGCCGCCTCCAGGGTCCGAGCCGGGGCAGCGCGTAGGGGAGCAGCCGCAGGGCCTGGCCGGGCGGCAGGACCGGGACTCCCAAAAGGTCGCCGAAGGTGAGGAGCAGGAACAAGGACTCTAGGGAGCGCCGCATCTCGAGCGCCTCCTGCTCGAACTCGTACGCGGTCATCCCGTGGAGGAACTCCGAGACCGCCCGCCTCCACCCGCCGCCGCTCCTCATCCCACCCCTCCTCGCCCATCCGCCCGGGCCGGCCGGGATGCTATCATCCGCGGGCGCGGTGGGGCGCTCCCCGGGGGACTCCCCTCCCCCGGACCCGACGGCCCACCGGACGCGGATCGCCCGTGACCCCCCTCCTCGTCGGGCTGTCGATCCTGGTCGTGGCCTCCTTCGCGGCCGGCTCGCTCGCCAACGTCCGCCGCGGCTCGGCGGCGCTCCGCTGGATGCAGGGGGGGCTCCCCAGGCTCGGCGCGCGCACCCGGGTGCGCTGGCTCGGCACCACCGCCATCGAGCTCTTCCTCCGCCAGCCGGTGCCGCCGCTCAAGGAGGTCGCGGTGATCGTGTTCCTCGAGCCGCGCGACCTCCCCTGGGCCTGGGCCTTCGCGCGCGCCCGCCGCGCCGGCCGCCGCGACACCCTCATCGTGCGCGCCCTCCTCCGGGACCCTCCGCGCCTCGAGCTCGAGGCCATCGACCCGGAGAGCTGGTCGGGGCGCGAGGCGCTCCGGCGCCTGCCCCCCTCGGCCGGCTGGACGGCCTACCCTGCCCCCGCCGCGCTCGCCCTGCGGGTGCTCGTGCGGGAGCCCAAGGCCCTTGCCCGGGCCGAGGCGCTCCTCCCCTTGGCCGCCCGGACCGGCGCTCCCATCTTTCGGCTCTCGGTCCGAAGCGCCCCGCCCCACCTCCAGCTCCACCTCGCCCTGCCCGGGCCCACCCTGCCCGCGGGCGCCTTCTTCGAGGCTATCGGGGTGCTCGCCGAGGCTCTCTCCCACTGACCCCTCAGGCCGTCGCCTGCCCCGCAACGGGAGCCGGTGCCGCCGGCCCGGTGCGGTAGCGGCGGTAGGCCTTCACCCCATCCCATCCGATGAGGATCGCCGCGATGAGGAGCAAGACCGAGACCACGATCATCGCCCAGGCCCCCGCCACCGGCAGCCCCCCCATGCTGGGGTTCTGGACGATGGTGACGTACAGGTTCCGCGCCGTCACCACCGTGGCGAAAAGGGTGGTCACGTACATGAAGACGAAGGGCCACAGGGCAAAGCTCGGGTTTCGGCCCTCGGACCTGAGCCACACGGCGGTGACGAGGAGCCCGAGCGCCGCCATGAGCTGGTTCGAGGCGCCGAAGAGCTGCCAGAGGTAGACCCAGGTTCCGGTGAGGACGAGCGCCAAGGTGAGCACCATGGAGATGAGGCTCGACACGTGCATGTTGCGAACCGGGGGCAAGGCCTCGCCCACCCACTCCGTCAGGGTGACCCGCATGACCCGGAAGACGAGCTGGGTCACCGTGAGCACGATCATGACGAAGGCGCCGAATCCGAGCGCCGTCCCGAGCACCTCGGGGAGAAGCCCCAGGGTGCCCGCGTGGATGAGCTTCCCCACCCCCGCCGCGAACCGGCCACCGCCGCCGCCCACGCCGGCGATCGAGACCGCCACGAGCGAGAGCAGCGCGAGGGTGTTCTCGCCGAACATCGCTCCCGCCCCCACCGGCAGCCCGTCGGTCTCGAACTCGAGCTGGCGGGCCGTGCCCACCGACCCCACCAGGGCATGCCAGCCCGAGGCGGCGCCGCAGGCGATGGTCACGAACAGCATCGGCCAGAGCGGCTGCCAGGCCTTCCCCCCCTCGACCGAGAACCCGAACGTCTTCAAAGCCGGCAGGGCGAACGCGCCGATGGCGTTGCCGGCCGCGTCGGTGGCGCCGGTGATCGGCGCCAGGACCGCCCCCACCGCCGAGAGAACGATGGTGATGAGGGTGATCCAGAACCCGATGTAGTTCACCGGCTGAGCGAAGCGCCAGATGGGGAGGTTCGCCCCCAGGTACGAGAAGACGAAGAGGAACACCATCCAAAGCAGGTAGCTCGGCAAGGTGCGGATCTGCCCGGTGGCGGAGTCATAGGCGGGCGTGGTCGGCCGCTTTCCGTCCTTGCCCGGGGCGGGGATGCGAGGGTCGGCCGCGGTGGGGTCCTGCACGGCGTAGAGCGGACGACCCCCCGAGACGGCGTCCACCGCCCCGTTCACCGCCGCAACCGCCGCCGCCACCGGCCCCGGCCGGACGCCCTGCTCGGTCCTTCTCTGACCGAGCGGGCCCACCACCATCCCGGCGAGCGTCAACGACACCACCACCACCGTGGTGGGCACGATCCCGATCTTCCAGCGATACATCATCTGGCCGGCGAGGAGCCCCATGAGCGCGAGCACCACGATGCCCAAGGGGACGTCCGGCCGCGCCGAGAGGATCGAGGCGAGGATGCCCACGAACGCCCCGGCTAGGAGCATCAGATAGAAGAAGATGAACACGAAGAGGAGCGTGCGCGTCCGCGGGGCGATGAGCCGGTGCGAGATGGCGGAGAGGCTGTTCCCGTCGTTGCGGACCGACACCATGATGGCCGCGTAGTCGCTCGCCCACCCGATGAGGCTCACCCCGAGGACGAGCCAGGCCAGCGAGGGCGCCCATCCCCAAAGGTTGGCCGCGGTGATGGGGCCGACGATGGGACCGGCGGCGGCGATCGACTTGAAGTGATATCCGTAGAGGACGTTGCGGCTCGTGGGCATGAAGTCGACGCCGTCCATGTACATCCGGGCCGGCGTGGCCCGCTTCTCGTCCGCACCGACCACATTGCGGTCGACCCGCCGCGCGTAGAAGTTGTAGGCGACGTAGATGGTGATCGCCCCGATGACGACGATGTAGAGCGTGTTCATGCGGGAACTCCCCGGGACGCCATAACCCGCGGAAAACCTATCCCGGCTGCGCCCGGCGTCAACCGGCCGGGTGTGACTTCCCGGGCCAGCGAGCCCCCTGCCCCTTGCGTACCGGACGGGTCTTCGAGGTCCGCCAGTAAATTCGAGGGTTCAAGCCGGGGCAAGGACCTCGGGCTCTTGGACCCGTTGCGAAGGGCCATAGAGGACCTCCCAAGCGCCGAGGAGGCCGAAAGCCTCGCACTCGCTCGCGCGACGCTAAGCGAGGGCGGCAGGTGCCGCTCCCCTTACCAATCCGACGGCAGGAGACTCGGAAGCGGGAAGCGCCGGGGCGACCCGAGGGCCCTCCGCAAGAGCCCGCCGCCGACCTTTTTGGCACAGCGAGAAGACCTTTGTGGCACAGTGACTGGAACGCGCAACGAGGGGGGATGGGGTGGCCCGAGGGCCACGGAGGTGATTCCTCGTGAACTCTGGATTGTTGTTGGTCCGGTTGATCCTAGGCGGGTACCTCGCAGCACACGGTGTTCAGAAGCTCTTCGGGTGGTTCGGCGGCCACGGCCTCGGGGGGACCGGGGGCTTCATGGATTCACTCGGCTTCCGGCCCGGGTGGTTCTTTGCCCTCGCCGCGGGGCTCTGCGAGGCCGGCGGCGGGGTCCTCGTCCTCCTCGGGTTCCTCGGCCCGATCGGCCCCGGGCTCATCATCATCTCGATGGTGGTGGCGATCGGTGCGGTGCACTGGAAGAACGGCTTCTTCGCCATGGCGAACGGCGTGGAGATGCCGCTCGCCTGGGCAACGTGCGCGGTCGCCCTCGCGTACAGCGGCCCCGGTCAGTACTCGCTCGATGCCGCCTTCGGCCTGTCCCTCCGCAATCCCTGGCTCACCCGGGGCGTGATCGTCGTCGCCGTGGTGATCGGCCTTTTGAATCTCTGGGGACGTCGCCCGCAGCCGGCCCCAAAGCCTCAGGAAACCTGAGGAGGAGGAGGCCCCCCGGGCTACGCAAACGGGGGAGGTCCCGGTCTCCCCAACCTCAACGACGCTCGGTCGGGCGAACCCTTCGCCATCGCCCTCCACGCAAGGCCGAAGGAATACCCTCCGCGAATCAGTGGAGGGATCCTATGCGTGGCGCGTTGCTCCTCGCCGGCCTCGTTCTCCTCGGTTGCGGTCCGACTCGAGGCTCGTATGACGGTAACTGTCAGTCACCCAACACCTATCGCTGCCAGCACAACATGGTCGAGGTCTGCACCGGGAGCAGCAATGGCACGGCGGAGTGGTACGTCGTGGATGACTGCTCCGTCCCGCAGAAAGGCGTGGCGGGCGCCTATGCAGCCTGCGTGGAGAACTTGAGCGGCGTGGCTTCCTGCGTGCTCTAGGCTCCCCTCGCCAAGCGCCTCGAGGCGCCCTCTCCCGCGCTCGGTCGGGGGGAGTGCCTGCCCCCGCGGCGCGGAGACCCGGGGACCTTCCCGGCAGAGATCTAGCGGGTCAGGGCTAACGGAATGTCGATCCCGCCACCGGCGCCGGTCGAGGCCGCGGCGGTGACCGCGCCCCCGGCCCTGTCCGACGCGGCCGAGAAAGGCCGGGCCCTCGCAAGACGTTTAGACTGATCTCGGGCGCCGCCCGATTTGGTCCCTGGCCGGGCGAAACGGCGGACCGGGCGGCGAATCGGCGTCACCCGTTTCGCCCCACGGCGGGCCCGCGGGCGGCCGTCCGGGCCCCCGGGTGGCAGCACGCTCGTGCCGGTCAACCGAGCAAGGATCCCCATTCCGGTCCTGGTCCATTTTGCTCGGCGTGAATACCCGTGTCCCTCCGATACGGGACATCGTTCGGGCTCCGAGCGGCTCCGGGAGGGGGGAATGCGCCTTCGATCTCCTTGTGACCGCGTTCTCATCGTCGAGGATGACGTGGACCTTCTCGGCGCGCTCGCCGAGGCCCTCCGACTGGAGGGCGTGGAGGTCACGCACGGCGCCCAATCGCTCGAGGAGGCACGGCAGGACCTCGCGAACGGATTCCGGCCCCAGGCGGTCATCCTCGATCTGCACCTGCCCGACGAGCGGGGCGAAGGACTGCTCGACATGCTCCGATTGGACCCATCGTACGCGAACGTTCGGGTCATCGCTCTATCCGCCGACTGGCTGGCGCTAGCGCACCTCCGAGGGGCTGTCGACCGGACGCTGCTCAAGCCCACCTCCCTGGCCGGGGTCATGCGGACTCTGCATGAGGTCTGCGCCCGCAGTCTCGACTAGCGTGGGACGACGGTACTCGAGCGAAGCAGGGCGCCCTTCCGCTCCGCTCGGCCGCGAGACCCAGTCGCCTCTTCAGTGGGCCCGCCTCGCGCGAACTTCGATACCGTCGTTCGACTCGTCCGTGAGCGCTCATGGTTCGGGGACCGATGGTCGGCGCCGACCGGGGGAGTGCATCGAAGTGACCGGGTGGTGACTCGCTTGCTCAGGGGCCGACGGCCTCGTCGGACTCACCTCAGCGCTTGCAAAGGCTTAGGGGAGGACGAACACGGCCAGCAAGCCCGTGCGACACGCTGCCCGCACGACCGGACCAACAGTGCGACCTGTATGGGCCTTTTCGCCCCCCCTCTGGCGCCGCGCGCCAGAGGGGAGAAGCAGAACTTTCCGATAGGCACCGCCCTGGCGAACAGCTCGCGTTACTCGCACTGCGAGAAGCGGCAGAGCGTCCAAACATCACTGGGCCGTCGTGTTTGCCCTTGTGAAGGCGACGCTTCCAGAGCCGCCCGCCCCCTACTTCCATACAGAACGTGGCCTCGTACATGTTCCCGACCGTCAAGCCTTCACTGACCCAGTGATTAAAGTGGTCGGTAATGGAAATATGCCCGCATTGGCGAGGAGTCGTCCGGACGCTGTAATAAATCGCATGTTCCCCATACCCAAGAACATTACTTCCCCGCCTGCAGCTAGACATAGGTTGTACGTGCCACCATCAATCACATAGGTGCCCTTGAACTGGGCACCTACGGGACCACCGGGCATTGCTCCGGCTAACGAGGCCCCGATGATGAAGAAGTTTACGAGGGGTTCATTCGCCCAACCCTGGATTCCAATATATGAGTAGCCGCCGCCGGTTCCGGTGCGTGTCTCTGCGAAGTCTGCCGAGATGATTCCGAGTTGGCCGCATCTCTTGGTCCCATCCCACTGGAGGCCCTCGGTGGGGCCTCTCGGAGCGCGGGTCGAGATCGAGTGCATCGCGGTCGTCGTTACCTTGATCAAAAAAAGAGGGGGTCACGGTGTGTCGTGACCCCCTGTGGGCGTGGCTGGTGTCGAACCAGCGACCTCTTGCGTGTCAAGCAAGCGTTCTACCGCTGAACTACACGCCCGAGTACTCCCCGCCAAAGGCAAGGCGCGGAGTTATAGCGCGACCGCGTGGGGTGTCAACAGCTAGGCCGTCTCCCCGCTCACCGCCCGAAGGAAGAAGAGGAAATACTGAGCCCAGGAGACGGCCAAGCACTCGGTCGCGAGGAGACCGAAGGCGGCGACGAAGGACGCCGCATGAGAAGGGGCGATCGCCCGGAACTCTCCCGCCAGGCTGAGGAGCACCGTCGCGGCCAGGGCGAAGGTCGCATACTTGCCGATCCGGGTGGGGGCGAGCGGGATCCGGTGGTGGAGGGTCCGCAGGATGGCGGCCCCGAGGAGCTGGAACAGATCCCGCGTCACCACCAGGATCGGGAGCCAGAGGGGGAGCCGGCCGCTCGCCGACAGAGCGAAGAGCGCACAGGCGGCGAGGAATTTGTCGGCGATCGGATCGAGGAAGGCACCGAGGCGCGTGTGCTGTCGGAGCGCTCGCGCCACCAGGCCGTCGAGCACGTCGGTCGCCGCCGCCGCGGCGAAGGCAGCGAGCGCCCGCACACGCTCGCCCTCTACGTAGAGCACGAGGAACACCGGGGCGAGCACGATCCTGAGACCGGTCAGCGCGTTGGCGAGGTTCAGGGCCGATTCCCGCTCGTTTCCTTCGAAAGCGCCCACCGTCCCCTCCGCTCACCCTACTCCGAGTGGCTCTCCCCTGGGTCGCCCGGCTTCGACCGGACTGCGACCGAGATCGGGACCTTCGTCATGATCGTGATTCGGCCCTTTTTTCGCAGAGTGACCTCCTCGGGTCCCTTGACCTGCCAGCCCCTCCCGACTCGTGCTCCCGACGGGGCGGGCCGGCCACCTTTGACCGCCACGGTAGCACCGCCGCAAGCGGGCGGCCGCGACCTCGCTCGGGCCTTCGTTCCGGGTCCGTCGCCACCGTCGCAGGGGGGATCCTCCCGAGCGACCCGGCGGCCCTCACCGTTCGGTGCCTGGCCCGGCGAACAGGCAGAATCGAGCGCTGCAGACCGACGCGGGCGTCACTCGAGCTCCACCTCGATCGCATCGGCGGTCACCTTGCTCACCTTGACCGCGAACCCGGCGAGCTTGCGGGTGGCGAGATCGGTGGCGAAAGCCTGGCTCGTCGTGGCGAGGGCCACGTCGAACTCGGCCCGCCCGTCCTCCAGGGAGCGCTCCTGCACACCCGTGACCCCGCGGACCGAGTCCCGAATCGCGTTCTTGAAGGCAGCCAGCCGCCCGTAGTCCTCGACCCCCGTCACGGTCATGGTCAGGCGCCGGACGCCAGAGTGCTCTTTCGCCCATCGCTCCCCGACGCGGGTGAACATCTCCTGGGCCAGCATGTGACCCGCCTCAGAGAGCGCGTTCCGCCCCGAGGTGGCCTGCTCGAACCCCTTCCCGGCCGGGGCAGTGAACTCGGTCGCGGCCACGACCTCCCCCGTGTCCGTCCGGACCGCCCGCGCGGAGACGGAAGCGGCCGAGGAGTAATAAGTCCCGCTGTCCATGGGGATCTCACCCGTGGGCTTCGCGACGGCACGGCCCACGATCACCAATTCCGCGCCGCCCTGCGCCGCCACCTGGCGCGCCTTTTCGAGATTCGGGGGAGCGCCCAGGGCCTCGAGCCTCACCTTGCCCTCGAGCGCCCCTGGGTCCACGAAGCTGAACCCGGACTTCTCCATCCGCTCCCTGAAGGCGGTCTCGACCACGCGTTGGTCCGCGGGGTTCCCCCCGCCTTGCCACCACCCGGTGACGTGGGGGGCGTCGACGGCCTGCTCCGCCACGAGCACCAACACCCGCGGCATCCCCGAACGCCGGTAGGCGATGCCGAACGCGAGCAGGTCCTCCTCCAGCTTCGCCTCGGAGACCTCGCACCGCACCCGAGTGATCCAGGTGTTGCCGTCCTGCTGGTCGGCGAGGATCTGGAATCGCCGCACGTAGCCCAGGGAGTGGGCGTAGACCTTGTCGGAGAGGAGCTCTGCCTGGTCGGTCTCCGTGGCCGCGGTGACGACCGTGCTCGCCACCTGCTCGACGCAGCCGCGCAGGGCGTCGTCTCGGGCGCGGTCGCGGGCGGTCGAGGGATCGCCCGCGAGGGCGGCCCGGCCGGTGGACTCGGTGGTCTTCGTGTCGACCAATGTCCGGGCCGCGGGGGCGGCTGCGAGGAGGGCAACAAGGAAGGCGGCTCTCATGGCCTACCGGCTCCTAAAAGGGTGCGAGGAGGACGTCCCATCCCCGGTTCAGGAACGCAAGCTTCCCGTCCATTCTTCCCTCGGCAGCCGGGCCAGCGGGAGCGACGGCGTGTGCCCCCGCAGATCCGATGAGCCTCGCCGTGCGCCCGAAGCCTCCCCAGGCTCGACCGCGGGCGACCGGAACCCTCTACCGCCGCGATTCGAGCCGAAGGCGATCGCATCGGAAGGGGCCAGACATCGGCGGGGGAGTCCACCGGGGCTAGACCGCGGATCCTACGCCCGGTCTCTCAGAGCCCGCAGGGCCACGAACCGCTCCAGGTCGGTGCGGGCGCCGGGTGCTTCTCGCGCGATGGCGGCGGCGACGCCGGGCGTGTGGAGGCGCAAGAACGGGTTCGTGGCGCGCTCCTCGGCGAGCGTCACGGGCTCGGGCTCGCGCCCCGCCCGGCGGGCCCCGAGGAGCGCCTCTCCCCGGGCTGCCGCGGCCCCCCCGGGCTCGAGGGACAGAGCAAAGGGGAGATTCCGGCCAGCGTAATCGTGCCCCGGGTGGACCTCCAGGGTTCCGGGGAGTTCGGCGATCGGGCCGAGGAAGCTCGCCGCCAGCCGAACGGGATCGCCCCCGTGCCGGCAGTTGCCACAGCCCATGGAGAAGAGCGTGTCGCCGGTGAAGAGTCGGCCCCGCCATTCGAGGAGAACGGACCCCGGCGTGTGCCCAGGCACCGAATGGACCCGCAGCTCGAGCGCGCCCAAGCGGAGCTCGCCGCGGGTCGAGAGGTCCTCGTCGGGGGGGAACAGGTACCCGTCGGCCGAGTGGCCCAACACCCTCGCCCCGAGCCGCTCCCTTAGCTGCTCGCTCCCTCCCGTGTGATCGGCATGGCCGTGCGTGTGGAGGATCCAACGGGGCCGGACCCCGAGTTCCTCCACGGCCGCGAGCGCCACCTCCGGATCCCCGGGATCGACGACAGCGGCGTCGCCCCCCTCCGCTAGCAGATAGAGGTAGTTGTCCTCGTGGTAGCGGCGGCGCACGAACCGGGGGGGGCTCCCCGTCACCGAGTCCTGGCTCTCCCGAGGATAGTGGGTGAGGCCGACCCGGTTCCCTTCCGGATCCCGGAAGTAGATCGTCCACCGCGTCCTGTGCACCACCTCCACCCCGAACGCGGCGAGCCGACGCTCAAAAGCCGGTCGTTCAGCTGGGTCGATCGCCAGGGCCACGAGGTGCAGGCCGGGGGTGCCGTCTCGCCACGGGCGCGGGGCCGGAGCGCTCCCCACCCGCTCCAGCGCCAGGAAACCCTCCTCGGATCCCCCGACGGAAAGCCACACGCTGCGATCCCCGCCTCCGCCGGGGAGCGGCCAGCGGCGCAGGACGGAAAGCCCCAGCACCTCCCGGTAGAACCGCTCGGAGCGCTCGAGGTCGGCGCACTGGATGGCCACGTGGTGAAAAGCGAGCACTCGCCGAGGGTAGACGGACTCCAAAGGCGCGGGAAGGCCCAAGCTCCGCGCGGGACGGCCCGGCCCCGGCCGTGCCTTCGAGCGGCCCATGCTACCTTCGGGCTCGGTGCCTTCCCCGCTCGCTCGCAAGCGACTCTTGCTCCTCTCCGACGACGCCGGTCTCACCGCTGTCCTCTCGAGCGCCTTTTCGGAGCTGGGGGGCGTGGTGGCCTCGACCTCCTCCGGCCAAGACGCGCTGCGCGCGCTCGCCACCTTCCGTCCGGCGGCCGCGGTGCTCGACCTCCCCGTGGCCGACGCCGGTGCGGCGGCTCTCGTCGCCGAGCTGGCGCGGAGGGGTACGCCGGCAGTGGTGATCTCCGGCGTCTACCGGGGAGCGCGCGCCGCCGCCGAGCTGCGCCGGGCGGGCGCCCGCGATCTCCTCGAGAAGCCCTTTCCGCTCGGCGCCCTTCTCGCCTCGGTCGCCGACGCGCTCGGCGCGCCCCGGCCGGACGAGGTGGACGCCGAGGACGAGGTCACCGGCTCCACGCCGCTCACCGAGCCCATTCCGGCCGATCCCTTCCTGGTCCTCGATCCGGTGGAGCCGAATCCCGCGCGCCGAGCCGAGCCGGAAGGCCTGGCCCGTCCCCTCCCGGACCAGAGCCGGGTGCGCGTCACCCAGCCGGACGCGTCGCCCCCGCCGCAAGGCCAGCTCGCCTACGCCACCGTGCCCCGCCTCCTCGTGGCGCTCCACGTCGGCCAGGTCACCGGTGCCCTCACCGTGAGCCGCGGCCCGGTGAAGAAGATCGTGGCGGTCGAACGGGGAGCGCCGGTCTACGCCGCCTCGAACGTGGCGGCGGAGCGGTTCGGCGCCATCTGCATCCGCCGGGGCATCGTCCCCCGGGGGGTGCTGGAGCAGCTGCGCCGCGCCAACTCGAACCGTCGCACGGGCGACCTCCTCGTCGCGGCCGGTCTCCTCTCCCCGGAGCGGAGGGCCGAGCTTGTCTCCGCCCAGATCCGGGCCATCGCCTGGTCGGCGTTCGAGTGGCGCGAGGGGACCTACCATTTCCAGGCGGGCCGCCCACCCCCCTCGCGCCTGCCCCTCAGGCTAGACGCCGGCGATCTCATCCTCGACGGCATGCGCCGCACCACCACGCTCGATCGCCTCCGGGCGGAGCTCCCGGCAGAGGCCCACCTCGCGCCCAGGCCCGACCCGGCCTTCGAGCTCTACGCCCTCCGCATCCAGCCCGCCGAGGCCAGGCTCATCACCCTCGCGGACGGCACGAAGAGCGTCACCGACCTCGTCCGCCTCTCCGAGCGGCCCGAGCGCGACACCCTCGCGTTCCTCCAGGCGTGCCGGGCGATGAGGATCCTCGACGAGGTGACCCGTGTTCTCGCCTCCACAAGGCGGATGGGCTTCTTGTAGCTCGATCCTCTAAGGCGCCCAGGCGGCGAAGGACCTCCCCCGGTTTCGCTTGCGGGTACGAAGGCCAAAGGGCTATAAGTTCCGGCCCTTTGGCGCCGGAGCCCCAGTGATCCCCCGCGAGCAGATCCGCAACGTCGCCATCGTCGCCCACGTCGATCACGGGAAGACGACCCTGGTCGACTTCATGCTGCGCCAGGCGGGGGTGTTCCGGGCGAACGAGCAGCTCGTCGAGCGGGTCATGGACTCGAACGACCTGGAGCGCGAGAAGGGCATCACCATCCTCGCCAAGAACACCGCCGTGACCTACCGGGGGGTGAAGATCAACATCGTCGACACCCCCGGCCACGCCGACTTCGGCGGGGAAGTGGAGCGGGCGCTGCGGCTCGTCGACGGCGTGCTCCTCCTCGTGGACGCAGCCGAGGGTCCCCTTCCCCAGACGCGGTTCGTGCTCTCCAAGGCGTTGTCCATGGGTCTCCCCTCGGTCCTCGTGGTGAACAAGATCGACCGGCAGGATGCCCGGGCCAAGGAGGTCCTGGACCTCGTCTACTCCCTCTACATCGACCTCGGGGCCAACGAGCATCAGATCGACTTCCCGGTGATCTACGCCATCGCCCGGGAGGGCAAGGCGGCTCACACCGTCCAGGGAACCTTCGAGGCCGACTCCCTGAAGCCCCTCTTCGAGGCCATCCTGGCGCACATCCCTCCGCCCCCGGCCGGAGAGGGGCGCGCCCTGAAGATGCTGGTCGACAACCTCGACTACGACGACTACGTCGGCCGCCTGGCCATCGGCCGCGTCGCCTCGGGCACGATCCGCGCGGGCGACACCATCGCGGTCCTGCGCGAGGGAGGCCGCTCCGTCCCGGCCAAGGTGGTCCGGTTGTACGCCTTCGATGGCCTGCGCCGGGTCGAGGTCCCGGACGCCGGCCCGGGGGAGATCGTCTGCATCGCCGGCGCCGAGGAGATCGGGATAGGGGACACCATCGCCGACCCGGACGACCCCGAGCCCTTGCCCCGCATCAGCGTGGAGGAGCCCACCATGTCGATGATCTTCAAGGTCAACGACGGGCCCTTCGCCGGCAAGGAGGGGAAGTACGTCACGAGCCGCAACATCCGCGAGCGCCTCTACCGCGAGGCCTACCGGAACGTGTCCATCCGGGTCGAGGACACCGACGCGCCCGACGCCTTCAAGGTGGTGGGGCGAGGCGAGCTGCAGCTCGCGGTCATCGTCGAGAACATGAGGCGGGAGGGGTACGAGCTCACCGTCTCGAACCCGGAGCCCATCCTCCGTACCGTGGGCGGCGAGGTCCACGAGCCGATGGAGCTACTCGTATGCGACCTCCCCGACGACGCGGTCGGGGCGGTGACCCAGAACATGGGACCGCGCCGGGGCCGCATGGTAGACCTGCAGCCCCTCGGCTCCCGCCGCACCCGGCTCCAGTTCCGGGTTCCCGCTCGCGGCCTCATCGGCTTCCGCAGCGATTTCCTTACCCTCACCCGCGGGGAGGGAATCATGTCCTCCCAGTTCCACGGGTACGAGGTTTGGCAGGGGCGCATCGAGAAGCGCAAGACCGGCGCCATCGTGGCGGACCGGATCGGGGAGGTGGTCGCCTACGCCTGCTTCTACGGACAGGAGCGCGGGGCCCTCTTCGTGCGCCCGGGCGACCGGGTGTACGGGGGGATGATCGTGGGCGAGCACAGCCACGAGAACGACATCGACTTCAACATCTGCAAGGAGAAGAAGCTCACCAACATCCGCGCCGCCGGGCGGGACGAGAACGTGATCCTCACCCCTCCCCGGGAAATGAGCCTGGAGATGGCCCTTGAGTGGATCGCCGAGGACGAGCTGGTGGAGGTCACGCCGCGGTCGATCCGGCTCCGCAAGAAGCTCCTCGACCAGACCCAGCGCTACAAGCTGGAGCGCGACCGCAAGAAGGGCGAGGCGAGCGTCGAGCCCTGAGGGGGCTCCGAGGGGCAGAGACCCGGTCCACCGCTCGAAGTCGGCGCGACCGCCACGGCCGGGGGTCGACCCCGGTCGCGCTCCGGAACACCGCTCCCCCGAGGCGGCACGACTAAAGGACCCCGGCGCGAGGCTACTTCTTGCCCTTCTCCTTGGTCGCGGGCTTGTGGACCGGGCGCGGCTGCCCCTTCACCGCCGTGTCGACGAACAGGATGCCGTCGGCGTGTCCGGGCACGGCGCCGGAAACGAGCAGAAGGTTCTTGTCGGCCTCGATGCCCACCACCCTGAGGTTCTGGATGGTGACCCCGTCGGCGCCGTACTGGCCGGGAAGGTGCTTGCCCTTCCACACCTTGCCCGGCGTCTTGCGCTGACCGACCGCGCCGACGTGCCGGTGGTGCTCGTGGGAGGTGGAGCTGTCGCGCGCTGCCCCCTTCATCCCCCACTTCTTGAAGACACCGGCGAAGCCGCGACCCTTGGTGACCCCCGACACGTCGACCCGCTGGGCGGGCTTGAACACCTTGTCCACGGTGAGGACGTCGCCGGCCTTGAGGTCGCCGAGCTTCTTCGGGTCGTCGACCCGCAGCTCCCGCAGGTGCCGGAAGATCGCGGTCCCGGCCTTCTTGAAGACGCCGACCTCGGGCTTGGAGAGCCGCCGGGCGTGCTTCTCCAGAACCTCGCCGAAACCGATGACTACGGCGTCATAGCCGTCCCGCTCGGCGGTCTTGCGCCGCACCACCGTGCAGGGCCCTGCCTCGAGCACGGTCACGGCGATGCAATCGCCCTCGGGGGTGAACACCTGGGTCATCCCCACCTTCTTCGCCAACAGCCCGGTCGTCATGTGCCTTCCTCGCATTGGTCCGCCGCGCGTCGAGCCGGCCGCGGAGGACATGCAGTTTTCAAGGGGTGGGCTTCTACCGAGAAAGAGGGCGGGCTGTCAAGCGAACCCCTCGATCCGGCGCGGCTTTCGCCCGCGCGGCCCGCGGGGCTAGGGAGGGTGAGGGGGCTCGCCCACGACCGCATCCGGCGGGAAAACCGCCGGGGGGAGAAAGAGCACGAGCGCATCGGCCTCGACGGCGAGCGCCCCTCCGAGCGCTGCGGCAATGCGGCGCGCCATGGGAAGGGCCAACGCCCGGCCCCGGGGGTCTCCGGGCGAGCCCTTCTTAGGGTCCTCGAGGGCATCGGGGCCCGGGGCCGCCCCGTTCACCCGGATCGCGACACGTCCCCCCTCATCGCCTCCCGAGATGCGCACCTGGCTCCCGTCCCGACCGGCCCGCTCGAGCAGCGCCTCGAGCGCGCGATCCAAGAGGATCCGGTCCGCCTCGACCGACACCTCCGGCGCGATCCCGATCTCCGGATCCTTGAGCTCGAGCGTGCGCCGCCCGACCAGCTCGCCGAGGAGCGCGCGAACCGGAACGGCCTCGAGCCGCATCGGGATCCCACGGGCGTCGAGGCGTTCGCAGAGGAAGTGATCCTCGACGAGCTGGCGAACCCGGCCGAGCGAGCGCAGGCACATGGCCGTGAGCTTCTCCCCCCGGGCCCCTCCCCGCTCCTCCGCAGACAGCCGGGCGAGGAGCTCGGCCGACCAGAGCGCCGTCGAGAGCGGATTGCGGACCTCGTGAGCCACGAACCCGAGGTGGTCACCCCGCACCTCGCCGTCCGGTCCGGGCAACGCGTCACCGGGCTGCCTGTCGGCGCCTTCCATGCCCTCCCTCCGGCTCGCGTTTCACGTTCGTACACCTTGCGGAGACGGGCAACCTTCCGCAAGTGGACCCCGAGCTGCCGGGGCCGGTAGA
This sequence comes from Anaeromyxobacter sp., assembly GCA_035686075.1. Classification (GTDB taxonomy): domain Bacteria; phylum Myxococcota; class Myxococcia; order Myxococcales; family Anaeromyxobacteraceae; genus Anaeromyxobacter. The sequence goes on along the minus strand of DASRZU010000021.1, from coordinate 68,266 downwards.
TTTTACAATCCGAAAAGCCCCATTCTGAGGGCCTATCCATTCGGGGCTGTAATGCTTATAGGCGAGCCCGCCAAGCGCCCGCTCCGCCCACTTCGCCAAGCGACTGAAATCACGTAAGTCCCCGTCGGGGACGCTACCGGCACACCTATTGCTAAAAGCTAGGGAAATCCACGAACTGGAGCAAGGGATGAATCGATCGCTCAACGCAGGCAAGGGAGGAGCCCTCGAGCTCTACCTCGCCGAGATCAACCGGTTTCCCCTCCTGTCCGTCGACGAGGAGCGCGACCTCGCCCGTAGATTCCGCGCCACCGGCGACACGCGATCCGCCCACCGCCTCGTGACCGCGAACCTTCGGTTCGTTGTGAAGGTCTCCTACGAGTACCGCTCCTACGGCTTTCGAATGGCCGACCTCATCCAGGAGGGGAACATCGGCCTCATGAAGGCGGTGCAGAAGTTCGACCCCGACAAGGGCATCCGGCTCATCTCCTACGCGGTCTGGTGGATCCGGGCCTACATCCAGAATCACATCCTGAAGTCCTGGTCGCTCGTGAAGCTGGGCACTACCCAGGCGCAGCGCAAGCTCTTCTTCTCGCTCGCCCGGACCAAGCGCGAGCTAGACAAGGACTCCGTCGAACAGGGGGCCGATTCCGACGGGCACGACGTCCTCAAGGTGGCGCACCGGCTCCGCGTGAAGCCGGCCGAGGTCCGGGAAATGGAGCAGCGGCTGGACGGCCGGGACCTCTCCTTGGACGCACCCATGGGCGAGGACGGCGGGCACACCCACGTCGACTTCGTCGCCTCCAGCGACCCCTCGCAGGACGACGAGCTTTCCGGGGCGCAGGAGCAACGGATGGTCTCGGGCCGGGTGGTGGAGGCCCTCGCCCGCCTCGACCTGCGGGAGCGCTACATCATCGAGCAGCGGGTGATGAGCGACCGGCCGCTCACCCTCAAGGAGCTGGGCGAGCACTTCGGGTTCTCCCGCGAACGCGCCCGCCAGCTGGAGATCCGGGCCAAGGAGAAGCTCCGGCAGGAGCTCCGGGCGCTGGCGGTCGAGATCGACTGGCCGACCGACGGTAAGCCGGTCGAGATCGACGACCGGCTTTTGGCCGTCGACTCGGCGCCCGTCGGCTAGGCTCGAGGGGCTAGCGAGCGCCCGATCTCGGTGCGGAACTCGGCCGTATCCCGGTGCCCGTGCAGGTCCACGGTGTGCATCACCGCCCCCCGTGCCGCTAGCGCCGGCGATAGTGCAACGCCACGATGCCCGACTTGAGCCGTGTCGCGGCCACGAACTTGAGGCGCAATGATGGCTGCAGGCCGGGAAACAAGAACGGACCGTGCCCAGCCACCACCGGGTGGACCACGAAGCGATATTCGTCCACGAGGCCCAGGCGCTGAAGCGCGGCCGAGAGTCCGGGGCTACCCACCAAAAGTCCGCGCGGCGTGGCCTTCTTCAAGGCCTTCACCGCCCGGGTCAGGTCCCCTTCGAGGTGATGGGTGTTGCTCCACGGGAAGTCGCGGCGCGTCGTCGAGACCACGTACTTGGGCTTGGCTTCGAGCTTCCTTGCCCAGTCCCGGTTCGACGGCGTCGCCTTCGGGTCTCGCGCCACCTTGGGCCAGGCCTCCTCCATCAGCTCATAGGTCCGGCGCCCGAAGAGCATCGCTCCCGCCGCGTCCATCACGCGCGTCCAGTAGCGGAGCATCTCCTCGTCGGCGACCCCTTCGCGGTGGTCGCAGCACCCGTCCAGCGTCACGTTGAGCGCGAAGGTCAAGAGCCCCATGGCGTTGACTCTCTCCCAGGCTGCAGATCGCTTCAAGCTCAAGCGAAATCCGAACCCTCGCCGAGGACAAGAATCGATGAACCCGCCGGCCGCCCCAATTCGCGAAACATCCGAGCCACTCCGGCCTCGTCAGCAAGAGTGTCCAATTTCTGGGATCGCTTCTTAGCCCGAAGCGCGCGGGCGCCCGGGGAGGCCTACGTCCGTCGCCAGGATCGCTCTCTCGCCAGGATCGGGCGAGCGGGCGCCCCGACCAAGTCCTCGCGCTCGGACGCCCGCGACCCGCGGGCCCACCCTCGGGCCCGCCCCGCCCGCTCGCCTACGCTAAGCCTCGGGAGCGGAACGCCCCCCGTTCCCCGGGGGCGCGGCCGGGGTGACCTTCTCCTCCCTCCGCAAGAGCCCGCGGGCCTTCCCCGCGAGGTGCAGGGCCAACACCACGAACCCCGCGAACGGCATGAACATGAGGAAGGTGACTCCGAGGATGGGCACGAGCGCCACGGCCACCGGGGCCTTCAGGCGCCGCCACTCGCCGGTTCCCGGGGGAAGCCGGTCGCCGTCGCGGGCCACCGGCACGATCGCCCAGCGCCGGACATCGAGGTAGTAGCCGCCCGGGACCGCGCTCCCGCCCTGATAGCGCTTGGCCATGCCTAGCCCTCCCCGTGGACAGGACCGTGAGGGCCCAGATCGGGGTCGGCCCCCTTGGGAGCGGGGCGACCCTCGAGGCGGGCGAGCTCGAGCGGGTGCTCGTGCTGGTACCGCTCGCGGCTGATCCTTCCCGTGAAGATGGCCGGATCGAACGGGAAGGCGTCCGGGTTGAGGTGCACGTTGAAGATGTGCCAGATGGTGATGACGAGGAACGCCATCAGGCCCTCGTTCGAGTGAGCCATCTTGGCGGCGGGGACGAGCACGCCCGGAAAAAGGGCCGTCACCTGGAGCGGAAAGTAGAGGATCGTCCCGGTCACCACCATGATGACGTTCCCCGCGACGAGGCCCCAGTACTCGAACTTCTCCTTGTAGGTGTATCGGTCGTAGAGCGGCTCGACTCGACTCGTGCCCAGGTAGTAGCGGAGCTGCCGGAAGACGTCCTCGAAATCCTTCCGCGTCGGCATCATGGAGAAAGGTATCGTCCGGCTGAGCAGACCGGCGAGCCCCGCTCCGAAGTGCAGCACCGTGAGGCCCGCCAGGGCGAACCCGGCGGCGTGATGGATCTGCCGGGCCCGATCGATGCCCCCGAGCCCGTGCACGAGCGCCTGGGCCCAGGCGTGCGTGTAGAACTTCTGGGGAAAGCCGGTCAGGCAGAGGAGCACGAACAGGACCATCACCGTGAGATGCTCGAGCCGCCGCTTGCGGCTGAATCGAACGATCCGCTCGCTGCTCATCGCTTCCTCAGGATGCCGAGGACGTGGAGGCTGATCTGCAGCACGAGCCCGCCCACCATGAAGGGGATCATGAGCCGGTAGAACTGGCGCACCGCCCACACCGCCGGGGCCTTCCTCGGCGAGGGCTCCCAGTGGGAGAGCCAGGCCTGGGGGAAGTTCTTGGGGGCCCCGGCGTGGCAGGTCTGGCAGGTCCTCTGGAGGTTGGCGGCGATGACCCGGGAGCGCGGGTCGTCCGTCTTCTGGATGTCGTGCACCCCGTGGCAATCGGTGCAGCCGGCGGCGAGCCGCACCCCCTTCCCCGCATCGGTCCCCCGCTGCAGGGTGGTCACCATGCCGTGGAAGTCGGCCAGGTAGGTCGCCACCACCCGGGTGGAGATACCGTACTTCTTCATCCGCTTCTCGTCCGTGTGGCAGCGACCGCAGATGATCGGGGTCCTCAGGGAGAGCGCGCCCGGGCTCGTGTCGGCGTTCTTGTGCACCCGGTGGCAATCGATGCACACCGGGACGTCGTCGTTCGAGTCGACGGCGCTGCCGTGGACGCTCCCGGCGTAGGCCTTGGCCTCCTTTTCGTGGCAGGAGCCGCACTTCCCCGGGACGTGGGTGCGGAAGGCGTCGGGGCTCAGGACGTCGTGAGCCCCGTGGCACTCGGAGCAGGCGGGAGCCCGGTCGTCGCCCCGGGCGATGACCGCGTGGTGGATTCCCTCGGCCGGTGCCTCGTGGCAGCCGGTGCAGGCCTTCGAGTCCGACCGGGCCAGCTCGTGCCGGGTCTTCACCGGAAGCGATCCGGTGGCGTGGTCGGCGGTTTTGCCCTCGTGGCAGTCGGTGCAGGAGACCGCCTCGCCGTGAACCGACTTCTGGAATACCGCGCCGTCGACGAAGAGCGGCAAGGACTCGCCGCCCTCGAGGTCGAAGGTCATCGAGGCGTCGGAGTGGCACTCCAGGCAGGCGGCGTTGTCGTCTCCGGCCCGACCCGGCAGCGGAAACACCGCGAGGATCATTGCGAGCGCCGGGAGGAACCTGAACATGGAGATTCGCGAGGCGCGGACGAGCGGCGGTCCGCCGGCCGAGGCCGAGGCGAATCCCTACCAGGGGCCGGGCATGTTGTCCAACGACCCCGCCCGGAAAGCGCCCGCGAAAAGACTGCGTCATCCGCTGCCGTCCGGGGCGCAAGCTTCGCGCCCCGGGCCTCATGGAGGCTGCCCCGGCTGCGTCAGGGCGCCTCACGTCCCACCGCTCTAGTTTAGCCGCCGTGGCAGTTCTCGCAGGCGTCCTCGAAGTCGAAGGCGGCCTTCCCCTTCCCGTGGCAGGCCCCGCAGGCTTGCCCCCCCTTCATCCTCTCGTGCGTCAGGGCTCCCTTCTTGAGCCCCCCCTCCTTCAGGATGGGGAAGAGCCGCGGGTGGCAGGTGAGGCAGGCCGGCTTCGCCAGGTCGACGTGGCTGTCGTGACGGAAGGTCACCTGGCCCGGGCTGTCGTCGCCCTGGGGCAAGAGGAGATCCTTGGGCAGGCGGGGCAGATCCGCGGCCCAGCTCGCCGAGGCGAGGACCAGGCCGAGGAGGAAGGCGCCCATCTTCTTGTTCATGGCGTCCCCTCGCTGTGGAAGAACTCGCGCGCGAGCGCGTCCCACCGGTCGCCCGCGAGCGCACGGGCGATGCCACTGATGGGCGCGCCGCCGTCCTGCAGCACCGCGCCGAGCTCCGGGTTCATCCGGCGCAGGAGCTGTTCGGTCGCGTCCTCCAGGAGGCGGAGAGCTGCCGAGCCGGAGAGGAGCTGGCGCAGGTCGCGGGCCAGGCGGGGCGCCTTTACCCGGAAGAGCCAGCCGCGGCTGTAGGGATCGTCGTGCGGCTCCTTGGCGCCGTTCACCGCCACCACCGTTCCCTCCACCGGCGCCGTCAGCCCCACCGACCGCTCTCCGTCGGACACCTCCACCGCCACCTCGCCCTGCTGCACGCGCGCGCCCACGGCCGGGATCCGCACCGAGAGAGGCCCCACGAGCTTGGCGGCGAGGTCGTCCATCCCCACCGTCACGAGGCCGTCGGACTCGACCCGGGCCCAGGTGTGGCCCGGGTGGAGGTGGAGGCCGGCGGGGAGGTGGAAGAAGCTTCCGGCCCGGCGCGCCGCCTTCTCGCGCGCCTCGGCCCGCGCCGGCGCGGGCTTGCCCCCCTGCACGTAACGCCAGAAGAAGACGAACAAGACCAGGTACCCGATGGCCAGGCCGTACTCGAGGAGCTTGGCGGGGTAGAGGGAGAGGAGATCGTGGCTCATGGGCGACTCCCGTAGTCGGCTTCGCTCGGGTGGAGGATGGGCAATCGGTTGACGATCCACCGGAAGAGCAGGATCCCGGTGGTCACGAGGGTGAGCGAGACCATCACCTCCATCCAGCTCGGCACGTACCGCCCCGGCGCCCGCCAGTTGAGCGCCACCACCGACACGTTGAGCCGGTTGAGGACGATGCCCAGCACCCCCAGGACCGCGGCGACCCGCACCACCCTCACCTTGCGCGTCCTTGCCCCGTAGGCGAACAGGAGACAGGGCACGAGCACGAACCCCAAGACCTCCACCCCGAACCAGGCTCCCCAACCGGTGGCCAGGTAGTTCCAGGCGTGGGCGTCCACCACCCCCTGCACCTTCAGGAAGAAGTAGGCGAAGGTCACGAGCGCCCCGGCCTTGCCCAGCCCGAGGGTGAGGTCGTCCACGTCCACCGCCCTCCCCCGGCTCTCCCTCGCGAAGATCCGGTGGGAGAGCGAGCTCTCCACGATCACCATGCAGATGCCGGCGATCACCGCGGACACGAAGAAGAGCACGAAGATGGTGCTCGAGTACCAGAGCGGGTGGAGCCGGGTGGGCATGATGAGGAACAGGGACCCGAGCGCGGACTGGTGCATGGTGGAGAAGACCACCGAGAGCACCGTCAGGGCGATGAGCGCCTTCCGGAGCGGAACCACGATCTTCTCCCAGCCCAGCCACTCCAGGAAGGGGAGCGTGAACTCCAGGGCCAGGACGGTGCTGTAACACATCACGCACCAGGCGACCTCGAACAGGACCGAGGCGGTGCCGTAGTGGAACAGGGCCTGGACGATGTTCCAGGGCCTCCCCAAGTCGACGAGGAGCCCGAACACCGCCATCACGTATCCCAGGAAGGCGGTGAGGATGGCCGGCCGCTCGATGGGGTGGAACCGCTCGAGGCCGAAGATCTGGACCGCCGCACCGATGGTGAATCCTCCGGCGGCGAGGACGATCCCGGTCATCATGTCGAAGCCGATCCACAGCCCCCAGGGCGTGGTCTGCGACAGGTGGGTGGTGGCCCCGAGCCCCCTCGAGAAGCGCAGGGCGATGACCGGCAGACCCACCGCCAGGATGGCCGCCGCCACCACGTTGAAGGGCGTGACCAGGGTCCGCACGTACTCCCGAGGGGAAAGGCCCAGGAAGATCTTCGAGCGCACGAACGAGGGCGGCGCCGCGGCCAGGGTGTCAGCCATCTGATTCCTCCTTCGCCCCCGGCGCCTGGCCGCTCCCCCCCTCCCCGCGCCTTGAGAAGGCGTAGAGGCCCATGAGCAGCGGCGGCCAGAGGGTCATGACGAGCGGCGGCGCGGCCAGGGCGCCGGAGACGAGCTCCGGGTAACTCCTCCCCGGAACCCCCTCCTTCAGCGAAAGGAGCCTCGGCTCCACGTCGGTGAGGTAGAGCCAGCCCGTCCCCCCCGCCTCGGCCTCCCCGTACACCCGGCGCTGGTACCGGTCCGGGTTGGTGTAGATGCGGGTCTTCGCCACCTCCAGGAGCTCGGAGCGCCTTCCGAAGGTGAGCGCTCCCGAGGGACAGACCTCGGCGCAGGCGGGCTTCTCGCCCCGCCCCTGCCGCCCGGCGCAGAAGTCGCACTTGCGGACCCGGGGCGTCGTCGAACCGTACTCGTACTTGGGGATGTCGAAGGGACAGGCCAGCATGCAGTAGCGGCATCCCATGCACTTCTCGGCGTGGTAGACGACCGGCCCCTCCTTGAGCTTGTCCATGGCCCGGACCGGACAGGCCGAGGCACAGGCCGGAGAGAGGCAGTGCATGCACTGCTTCTTGGCGTGGCGGTACACGCCCGGAGCCTTCTCGGTCCGGTTCACGACCGTGAAGGCGATCTCGCTCGTGTCCCGGCGGGCGGCGAGGACCGCGTCGCCTTGGGGCGGCTCGGGCAGCCCGTTCGCCTCGGCGCAGGCCGCCTCGCAGGCCCGGCAGCCCACGCACTGGGTGGTGTCGACCAGCATCCCCGCGCCGTCCGAGGCGTCGGAGCGGCCTTCGACCGCCCGCGCCGCCCCGCACACCACGGCGCTCGCGGCGGTCGCCGCCGCCGCTCCCAGAAATCCCCTCCGTCCGATGCGCGCCATGGCCCTCACCCGCGGGAGGCCGCGAACGACATCCCGCCGAGAATGGCGGCGCCGAGGAGCGCAACGAGGAACGCAAGCATCATGGCGTCGGTCCTTTCCCCGGGGTCCCCGGGTCCTCCCTGTCGAGCTCGTCGAGGAGCGCCCCTTCCTCCGCGGCCTCTTCCACCCGGGCACGGGCCTCCCTGAAGGCCGTGCATCCCTCGAAGTCGCAGTCGGTCTCGCAGCAGCTCACCGACACGAGCTGGTCGAGGGGAACGAGCTTCCGCACCGGGTAGGCCCGGCAGAAGACCATCCGCACTTCCTTGAGGTAGGGGCAGGACATCGCCGTTACGTCCTCGCTCGCCCCGAAGTAGGGCAATCGGCGGGCCAGACCCCGGTCGGAAGGTGGTGCCCGAGAGAACGGGCCTACTCCCGGACGGTTGGAAGAGAGGTGCTAGGAGGGCGTCCTAACTCTCGCACCGTGCCCGCGGATCGAGGCGCAGAACCTTTCAGCAGGCCCTCTTTGCCTCGAGCTCGAGCCAGGGCGATTCCCGAGGAAAATCCGGTGCCTCTCGCCGGGGCGGCGAAGATGTAGAACTCCTCTACGCCGTGGAGGAGATCGACATCACTCCTCGGTCTTGCCCAGGATCTCCTCGCCGTCCCGCCGAAGTCCCCACCTCTTCATCTTGTTGTAGAGGGTGACGCGATCGATGCCGAGGATCCGGGCGGACTGGCTCACGTTGCCCCCGGTATGGGAGAGGACCGCCGCGACATGGCGCCGCTCCACCTCCTCGAGCGAGCCGAGCGGTCCGGCCCTGGGTGCGGCATCCGCGCGCACCGGCAGGCCCAGGTCCACGAGCTGGAGGATCGTGCCGGTGCAGACCACCGCCCCGCGCTCCAAGACATTTCTGAGCTCGCGCACGTTCCCCGGCCACTCATGCCCGAGGAGAGCGTTCATCGCCTCCGTGGAGACGCCTTCCAGGGGCTTCTTCATCTCGGCCGAGAGCCGCTCGAGGATGCTGTCCACGAGTAGGGGGATGTCCTCCCTTCGCTGGCGAAGGGGAGGGATGGCGATGGGGATGACGTTCAGACGGTAGAAGAGGTCCTCGCGGAACCTTCCCTCCTGGACCGCCCGGTGGAGATCGCGGTTGGTGGCGGCCACGATCCGGACGTCCACCTCGACCGGGGTGTTCCCCCCCAGGCGGTGGAAGCGCCGCTCCTCGAGGACGCGCAAGAGGTCGAGCTGGAGCTTCGGGCCGACGTCCCCCACCTCGTCGAGGAAGAGGGTCCCGCCGTCCGCCGACTCGAACTTCCCCTTGCGGCGGGCGAAGGCCCCGGTGAACGCGCCCTTCTCGTGGCCGAACAGCTCGGACTCGAGGAGGCTCTCGGTGAGGGCGGCGCAGGAGACCGCCACGAAGGGTCCCTGGGCGCGGGGGCTCTCCTGGTGGACGGCGCGCGCCAGCACCTCCTTGCCGCTGCCCGACTCGCCCAGGATGAGGATGGTCGAGTTGGAGCGGGCGGCGGTCCGGGCGAGCTCGAAGATCGCCTGCATGGCCGGGCTCTTCGACACGAGGTCCCGGAACCGGTACTCCTGCTTGAGCGCCTGCCGCAGAACGGCGTTCTCGCGCAGGAGCGCCTGCTGGGCCACGATCTTCTGCATCATGATCGACAGCTCCTCGGGATCGAACGGCTTCACGAGGTAGTCGTAGGCCCCGAGCTTCATGGCCGAGACGGCGGTGTCCACCGTGGCATAGGCGGTCATCATCACCACCGCGAGGTCAGGCGTGCGCTTCTTGGCCTGCTCCAGGACCTGCATGCCGTCGATCCCCGGCATCTTCAGGTCGACGATCAGGATCGACCAGGGCTCGGCCTCGAGCCGCTCCAAGGCCGCCTTCCCGTCGGGAGAGGTGGCCACGAAGTAGCCGTCCTTCTCGAGCCAGCCGCCGAGCGACTCGCGGACGATCTCCTCGTCGTCGACCACCAGGATCCGCGTCCTCTCGTTGGACATCTCTTCTCTCCTTGAGCGCTCTCTCATCGACCGTAGAGCCGGGCCCGACAATCGGGACAGAGCCCCGGCCCCTTGGCGTCCACGTCCCGGACGTTCGAGGACCGTCCCATCACGCAACCCGGCGTGGGGCAGTGCCGCAGGCCGAAGCAGTGGCCCAGCTCGTGGACGGCCTCCTTGGCCAGCCGCTCTCGCAAGACCCGGGGGGGGGCGGGCTCGAGCTCGTCGAGCAGCCGGGCGGTCGAGACCACCGCCGCGGCGCCGCCGAGCTGGGCCTCCCCGAAGACGTAGGTGAGGATCGGGATGAAGAGGTCCCGATCGGTGACGCCGAGGACCTTGCCGCCCTCCGGCGCGAGGGGGAGGAGCCACCTCAGGATCTCTCCGGAGGCGTGCTGTTTGCGGCGGGGGTCGAAGGCGTGCCGGGGCGTGCCCGGCGCCTTGACCTCCCGGACCTCCGCGGAAAACGCCCTGCTCACGTGCTTCACCACGTGCCCGATGAGGGACGACTCCAGGGCCCCCTCGCCGATCCAGCCGATCCCGATCGGGCCCATTCATCCTCGCGCCTTCTCGCCCAAGGAGGCGGCCGAGCCCACCGGCGGGATGCGGATCGCGACCCGGGTCCCCTTCCCCTTCTCGCTCTGGATGTCGATGGTCCCCCCGTGCCGCTCCACGATGCCGTACACCACCGAGAGGCCGAGCCCGGTCCCCTTCTCCTTGGTCGTGAAGAACGGGTCGAAGATCCTGGGAAGCTTGTCCGCGGGGATGCCCGGCCCGTCGTCCTCAAAGGCCACCTCCACGAAGCTCCCCCCCTCCACCAGCCGGGTGGAGATGAAGAGGTGGCCGCCGCGCGGGAGCGCCTCGCAGGCGTTCATGATGACGTTCACGCACGCCTGCCGCAGTTGGCCGAAGTCGGCCCGGACCGGGGGAAGCACCCCGAGGGCCTTCTCCAGCCTGAGGTCGTTCAGCTGGATGGGATTGGCGAGCAGCTGCAACGCCTCCTCCACGACCACGTTCAGGTCGACGTCCTTCACGCTGAGGGGCCGCTCGCGGGCGAAGTCGAGGAGGTTGCGGACGATGGCGGTGCAACGCTCGGTCTCGCGCTGGACGAGCTGCAGGTTCTTCACCAGGGTCCTGCGCCCTCCCTCGTCGGGGACGCCGTGCTCGAGCATGCGGACCATGAGCTTGGCGAAGGTGAGGATGCCGGCCAGGGGGTTATTGATCTCGTGGGCGATGGAGGCCGAGAGGCGGCCCAGCGAGGAGAGCTTCTCCGACCGGACCAGCTGGTCCTGGGCGGTGCGGAGCGCCGCGGTTCGCTCCTGCACCTGCTGCTCCAGCCCTTCCATGAGGTCGTCCACCTCGGCCCGGGCCTGGCGCAGGGAGCGCGTCATCTCGTTGAAGGAGGTGGCGAGAGCGCCGAGCTCGCCGCTCCAGGTGATGGGGATCTCGGCCTCGAGCTGGTCGCTCGCCACCCGCCGGGTGGCTTGGACGAGCGCCGCCACCGGCCGGAGGAGTTGCCGCCGCGCCACGAACCCCACGAGGACGCCGAGCAGCACCGCCGCCAGGGCCGCCCCCCCCATGGCCCGCTTGCGGAACACGTCCGTGTCGCGGTCGAGCCGCTCCATCGAGATGCCCACGTCGAGAACACCGAGCACCGAGCGCGAGGGAAGGTGGGCGTGGCAGTCGCTGGTCGAGCAGGAGGGCTCGTTCTCGAGGGGCGTCATGATCCCGAGCGCCCGGTGGCCATCGCGGGTCTGAAACACCCGCTTCCGCTCGGCGAGGGCGAGGTTCCCGCGGGGGGCTCCGCTGCGGTGGCAGGCCCAACAGCCATCGGAGCGCACGTCGATGCGCGCCCCCACCTCGCCCGCCTCGGTGGAGAAGGTCACCCGACCGGACTCGTCGGTCAGCCGGATGCGCTCGATCCCGGGCTGGCGCGCGATGTCCTCCATGATCGCGTAGGCGTCCCCCCGGCGATCCTGGAGCATCGCCCGGTGAAGGGCGTTGTGGATCGTCTGGGTGACGAGGTCGGACTCCTCCACCACCTGGGTGAGGAGGTGGTGCTGCACGGCCACGGCGGCAAGGAAGATCGCCACCATGGTGGCGAAGGCGACGAGGCCCGTGGCCGCGAACAGCCGGGTCGAGAGCCGCTCGTGCCAGGGGATGTCCAGCCCCAGGGCCCCGAAGGAGGCCGGTTCGCGCGGTCCCCGGCCGGCTGTGGCGGCCGATGGGCCGGCCTCCACTCCCCCTTCGGCACGCGGCATCGCGCCCGAGTCCGGGGCCCCCTCTCCGCTGGACGTTTCGGCAGGCTCAGCCATCCGACATAGCTCCACGAACGTCCGTGAATCCAGGTTCCTACGCCCGACGCTCTCACTTCTGCCTTGATCTCGGTCAATCCTGTTGAAGATTTCGGCGCTCGTCGACGAGACCCTCAACACTTTCTTCGGCCGACCGCTCGCCCCCTCTTCGGCCTGCCCACCGCCGGCCTGGAGGGGCCGAAGCTCGAAGGACGGGGCGAAGGATGCTCGAAAGACGGCGCGTTGCGCCCGTTCCCGGGCCTGGTACCTTTGCCCGCCCATGACCGAGCCCCGCGCCATCCTCCTCGTGCAGTGTCCGGACCGCCCCGGGCTAGTGGCCGCCACCTCGTCGTTCCTCTTCCGCCACGGCGCCAACATCCTCGACTTCGACCAGCACACCTCCGAGGAGGAGGGCGGCGTCTACTTCACCCGGCTCGAGTTCCAGACCGGAGGATTGGACCTCTCCCTCGAGGATCTGGAGAAGGCCTTCGAGTTCGACGTGGCCCGCCCCTGCCAGATGCGCTGGAGGCTGACCCTGTCCGACCGCCGAAAGCGGGTCGCCATCCTCGTGTCCCGCCACGACCACGCCCTCTTGGAGCTCCTCTGGGCCTTCCGGCGCGGCGAGCTTCGGGCCGAGGTCACCGCCGTGGTCTCGAACCACCCGGACCTCGAGGAGGCGGTGGGCCCCTTCGGCGTGCCCTTCTTCTGCGTCCCCAACACCCGGGACCGCCGCCCCGAAGCCGAGGCCCGCATGGCCGAGGTGATCGGCAAGGTCGACCTCTTGGTCCTCGCCCGGTACATGCAGATCGTCTCGCCCGGGTTCGTGGCGCTCTGGCCGGAGCGCATCATCAACATCCATCACTCCTTCCTCCCCGCCTTCGCCGGGGCGGACCCGTACCGTCAGGCGTACGAGCGCGGGGTGAAAGTGGTGGGAGCCACCGCCCACTACGTCACCGCCGAGCTCGACGCCGGTCCCATCATCGAGCAGGACGTGGCCCGGGTCTCCCACCGCGACGACGTCCTTGCGCTGAAGCAGCTCGGCCGGGACCTCGAGCGTCGCGTCCTCGTGCGCGCGGTGCGCTGGCACTGCGAGGATCGGGTCCTCGTCCACGGCAACAAGACGGTGGTGTTCAGCTAGACTGCGGAAGTTGGGCTAGCGCCCCTCTCCCCACGGGGCAGAGGGCGCTCTAGGCCTCCCGGCGAAGCCCTTCCCCCGGCCTAGGGACCGCCCCCTCGAGGCGCCCCTCTCCCCCGTCGGGCCCGAAGGACCGAGAACCCCACCGCTCCACTCAGGGTCACGACCACGACGGAGAGCGAGACCGCCGAGGGCAGGTGCACGAAGCGGGAGAGCCCCATCTTCGCGCCGATGAAGACGAGCACCACCGCGAGCCCGTAGTGGAGGTACTCGAACCTCCGGATGAGCCGCGCCAGGACGAAGTAGAGCGAACGCAGGCCGAGGATGGCGAAGATGTTCGAGGTGAAGACGATGAAGGGGTCCTGGGTCACCCCGAGGATGGCGGGGATCGAGTCGAGCGCGAACACGACGTCGGCCAGCTCGACGAGCAAGAGCGCCAAGAAGAGTGGCGTCGCCACCCGGCGACCCCCTTCGACCACCGAGAACCGGTGTCCGTAGAGGCGGGTGGTCGCGGGGACGACCCGCCGCAGGGTCTCAAAGGCCCAGCTCCGCTCCGGGTGGTGCTCTCCCCCTCGCCGGAAGAGGAACCGGATCCCGGAGACCACGAGAAAGGCTCCGAACCCGTAGAAGAGCCAGGTGAACCGGGTGACGAGCGCGACGCCGCCCACGATCATCGCCGCGCGCAGAACCAGGGCTCCGAGGATCCCCCAGAACAGCACCCGGTGCTGCAGGTGCTCGGGGATGCCGAGCGAGGCGAAGACGAGGGCGAAGACGAAGAGGTTATCGACGGAGAGCGACAGCTCGATGAGGTATCCGGTGAGGAAGTCCAGCGCCTTGACGGAGCCGAGCCTCCAGGCGACGAACCCCGCGAAGAGGAGGGCCAGAGCCGCCCACGCAGCGCTCCACCCCAGGGCCTCGCCCGCCGAGGGCTCGCGGTCCTTCCGGTTCAAGACGCCGAGGTCGATCGCGAGGAGCAGGAGGATGACCGCGAGGAAGGAAGCCCAGAGGACGAGCGTGCCGGCGGGTGTCATCGCTCTCGAGCGGGCGCGGGGCGGGCGGCGAGGGTTCGAGCCGTACCCTCCCCGTGCCCTCCCCACCCGCCTCGCCTCCCCGCCCCGAGACGGCCCGAGACGCCGCCCATTCGCACCCCCCGGACCCTGGCGCCGCCCTCGTGTCGGTCGAGCCGGCCGCCTCTTCCGGCCGTCCTCTCGCCCGGACAACCCCAGGGTCCCACCGTCAGCAAACGGCACCGGTTCGCCGGGGCGGAACGGACCTCCCACGGCCTTTGGTCGAGGCACGAACAGGCCCGCCAGCCGGCGGGCGCGCTCCACCGCTAGTGCTGGGCGCCTGGGCCGCGCCGATCGTTGGCGAAGTTGCCGGCGAAGGCACGCGGCTCCTCCTGGACGTGGAAGAGCGGGCACTTCTCGCAGGACCAGCTGTCCCAGTCGAGCTTCACGGCGACGTCGAGGCAGGCGTCGTAGTGGAAGCAGTACAGGTTTCGGTGCCCGGAGACGATGGCTTCGGAGCGGATGAGGGTCGCGAGCGGAGTTGGATTGGGCTGGGTGTGCACCGTCGACTCCTGGATGGCGGCCTTCGTCGGAAACAGGCGGGCGAGAGGAGCATTCCCTCGAGCCCGACCGGGCGGGGCGGCAACCGGTCCTTCCGTCAGGTCTCGCGGGGCGGCCCCGACCGCCGCGGTAGGCGATGATTTTTAGGACGATATAAGAGCGGGTTCACTCCCGTGCCGCCTCTCCATACGAGACGGTGCGCGACCATAGGCATGAACGATAACCATGGGTCCCCCGGAGCGACAACGTACCGCATGTTTGTGAATCACAGATCGTGAATGCCGAGAAGGGCACCCCTTCCGGGCGCGTAGCCTTGGGGCCCAGCCCCCGCGGTCCGACGGTCCGTCAAGGGTGAGGGGCGAGGAATTCGGCGAGCCCCTCTCGAAACGACGGGTAGACAAGCGAGATTCCGAGGTCGAGGCGGGTGCGCTCCGAGAGGATCCGGCGATTGGGACCCAACCAGGGTGTATCGTCACGGTGCGGCAGGATGCCCAAGACCTTGGCGATCCACGAGACGACGTCGCGCCTTCGCGCTGGACCCGCATCGCTGCCATGAAAGATGGCCCCAGGTGGGCCGACCGAGAGCGCAGCGAGCACGAACGATGCGGCGTCCTCGAGGTGGCAGAAGTTCATCCACACCTCGTCCGCAGACCCGAGACAGAGCTTGCCCGACCTGACACGCTCGATGATGCCGACCCTCCCGGGCCCATAGAGCCCGGAGAGACGTACCACCCGAACGTCCGTTCCAGCGCTCGCCGCGGAGAGGAGCATCGACTCTGCCTCGAGAAGCACGCGCGCGGTCGGCGTTGCGGGCGCAGGCGCCACGGCTTCGTCCACCGTCGATCCGTCGCGCTGCCCGAAAACCCCCGTCGACCCGGTGTACACCATCCGTGCGCCCCATCGGGAGGCAACCGTGAGGAGCGACTCGTTTGCCCTGAGGTAAGCCGCTTCGTACGCCTTGGGCTCCTCGACCCGGGCGGCCTGGCAAGCCACGATCGCCTCGGCCGGCGGGAGGCGGTCCACCGCATGGGGCCCGGACAGATCCACCGAAAGAAGCTCGACCCCGAGCGCCCGCAAAAGAGCCGCTCGCGAGGGGTCGCGGCGCAGGCCGGTCACGCGATCGCCGCGGACCACTGCCCGGCGAGCGATCTCTTCTCCCAGCCAGCCACACCCGGCAACGAGGACGTGCATCCTTGAGCCGATTATGTCGGGGGCGAGGAATACGCGCCCCGGGGATCCCCGGAGGAGGGAGCATCGTGCCGAGGAACTTCACCCGGGACTCCACCGTGACCCTCACGGGCGGAGTCGAGATGCCCGTGCTCGGGCTCGGCGTCTGGCAGACCGCTGCCGGGGACGAGACGCGGAGCAGCGTGAAGACCGCCCTTTCGGCCGGGATCCGGCTCGTCGACACCGCTCGCATCTACCACAACGAGGCCGACGTGGGCACCGCCGTCCGCGAGTCCGGCCTTCCCCGGGAACGGATCTTCGTCACGACCAAGCTCTGGAACAACGACCACGGCTATGACCGCACCCTCCGGGCCTGCGATCAGAGCCTCGCGAGGCTGGGGCTCGAGCAACTCGATCTCTACCTCGTCCACTGGCCCGCCCCGGGGCGAAGGGACAGCTGGCGAGCGATGGAGAGGCTCCTCACCGACGGGAAGGTGCGGGCCATCGGGGTGTCGAACTACACCATCCGTCACCTGGAGGAACTTTTGGGGGAGTGCCGCATCTCCCCATCGGTGAATCAGGTCGAGCTGAACCCGTTCCTCTACCAGCGGGAGCTCATCGACTACTGCCGCGCCCACCGCATCCAGGTGGAGGCCTACTGTCCGCTGGTGCGGGGCCACCGCATGGATCACCCGGTGGTGGTCCTCTTGGCGCGCAAGCACGCCCGCACCCCGGCCCAGGTCCTCATCCGCTGGGGGCTGGAGCACGATCTCGTCACCATCCCCAAGTCCGCTCACCCCGAGCGGATCCGCGAGAACGCCGACGTCTTCGGGTTCTCGCTCGACGAGGGGGACATGGCCGCCCTCGACGGCCTCGACGAGGGCTACCGGACGGCCTGGGACCCGACCGGCGCGCCCTGACTCCGCCTGGCCCTCACCCCTCGACGAGCGCCGCGGCGACGATCTTCTGCGCCTCCTCGAGGATCCGCGAGAGGTGCTCCTCGCTCCGGAAGCTCTCGGCGTAGATCTTGTAGACGTCCTCCGTGCCCGAGGGCCGAGCCGCGAACCACCCCTCGGCGGTCACCACCTTGAGCCCGCCGATCTCGGCCCCGTTCCCGGGGGCGCGGGTGATCCGGGAAGTGATGGGATCGCCGGCGAGCTCCTTCGCCCGCACCGATTCCGGCCGGAGGGCCCTCAGGATCCTCTTCTCGGCGGGGGTGGCCGCGGCATCCACCCGGGCGTAGACCGGCGCCCCCAGCTCCTTCGTCATCTCGAGGTGGAGCTGCCCCGGATCCTTCCCGGTGCCGGCCAGGATCTCCACCGCCAGGAGGTCCATCACCATGCCGTCCTTGTCGGTCGTCCAGGTCGTGCCGTCGCGGCGCAAGAAGCTCGCCCCGGCGCTCTCCTCCCCCCCGAACCCGATCGACCCTTCGAGCAACCCGGGGACGAACCACTTGAACCCGACCGGCACCTCGACCAGCCGCCGCCCGAGCCGCTCCGCCACCCGGTCGATGAGCGCCGAGGAGACGAGGGTCTTCCCCACGCCCGCTTCCTGCGACCACCCGGGCCGGTGGCGGAAGAGATGGTCGATGGCCACCGCCAGGAAGTGGTTCGGGTTCATGAGCCCGACCGTCGGGGTGACGATGCCGTGGCGATCCGAGTCGGGATCGTTCCCGAAGGCGAGATCGAACCGATCCTTCAGGGCGACCAGATTGGCCATGGCGTAGGGCGAGGAGCAGTCCATCCGGATCTTGCCGTCGTGGTCGAGCGGCATGAACCCGAAGGTCGGATCGATCCTTGGGTTCGTGACCGTGAGGTCGAGGCCGTACCGCTCGGCGATGCGCCCCCAGTAGTTGAGGTTCGAGCCCCCCAGGGGGTCGACCCCGAGGCGGAGCCGCGCCACGCGCGCCGGTTCCAGGTCGACGGCGCTCGAGAGGTCGTCGACGTACGGCATGACGTAGTCGCGGGCCCGGACCGCGGCCCGGGCTCGGTCCGGCGCGACCCGCTTCACCTCGCGGTTCCCTCCTTCAAGGAGGGCGTTGGCCCGCTTCTCGATGGCGTCGGTGATGACCGTGTCTGCCGGCCCACCGTCGGGCGGGTTGTACTTGATGCCGCCGTCCTCGGGAGGGTTGTGCGACGGGGTCACCACGATGCCGTCGGCGAGCCGCTCGCTCAGGCCTCGGTTGTGGGTGAGGATCGCGTGGGAGATGACCGGCGTCGGAACGGGCGCGCCCTGCTCCGACACCACCACCTCGACCCCGTTGGCGACGAGCACCTCGAGGGCCGTGCTCTCCGCGGGGCCGGAGAGCGCGTGCGTGTCGGCCCCGATGAAGAGCGGGCCGGTCACGCCCGAGCGGGCGCGGTGTTCGCAGACGGCCTGGGCCACCGCCAGGATGTGCGCCTCGTTGAAGCTGCGACGGAGCGGCGAGCCGCGGTGGCCCGAGGTGCCGAAGGTGACGCGCTGGGCGGGATCGCTCGGATCGGGCCTTTCCGAGGCGTAGCGTCGGAGGAGGTCCGGGACGTCGACGAGAACCTCGCGGGGGGCCGGCTTGCCGGCCAATGGATGGGCCATGCACAGAAGTGTGTCACGCCCCCCGCCCTTGTCACGACCTCTCGCGGGCTGGAGAATGACTGGATGCTTCTCGCTGCGCTGGTCGCCGCCTTGCTCGCTGTGGGCCCGGCGGCCCCAGTGCCCGGGTTCAGAACCCTGGAACCGGGCTTGGAGATCGGGCTCTTCGACGGCCCGCCCGGCGCCGGCGGGGACGGCAAGATCGCCGCCGTGCGCATCGACCCCGGCCTGTTCGAGCTCCGGCTCCTCAACTCCTCGGCCCCCGGACAGGGCGCCCCGCTCTCGGCCCGGGCCTGGGCCGAGCAGGCGGGCGCTTCCGCCGTCATCAACGCCAGCATGTACCAGGAGGACTACCGGACCGCGGTCTCGCTCATGCGCACCCGCGAGCACGTGAATCAGCGCCATCTCTCCCGCGATCGCGCCGCCCTGATGTTCGACCCGCTCGACCGGACCCTCCCCGCCGTCCGGCTCGTGGACCGCGACTGCGACGACCTCGACGGCACCGCCCGATCGTACGGGACGGTGATCCAGTCCATCCGCATGGTCTCGTGCGAGCGCAAGAACGTCTGGGCGCCGTCCCCGCGGCGCTCCTCGGTGGCGGCGGTGGGGGTGGACGGCCGCGGCCGGGTGCTCTTCCTCCATGCCCGCTCGGCCTGGCCGGTCCACGACCTCGTCGAGGCGCTCCTCTCGTTGCCGCTCGACTTGAGGCGAGCGATGTACGTGGAGGGGGGCCCGGAGGCGCAGCTCTTCGCCCGGGGCGGGGGAACGGAGCTCGAGCGCCTGGGCCTTTTCGAGGCGGGCGAGGCGGAGACCAAGGAGGGGTGGCCGGTTCCCAACGTCATCGCGGCGGTGCGGCGAGCGAACGCGCGCTGACCGGGAAACGGCGGCGGGGGGGTCTTCCCGGGGCGTCCCGGGCCCTCACTCCCAGGAGATCTCGAAGCGGGCGACGGTCCCGGCAGCCATCGCCACCCGGGGCGGCTTGTGGCTCACCAGGATCCGGATGGCGGCGAGCCCCCCGGTGAACACGCAGACCGCTCCGCCACCCACGAGGAGCCCGAGCTTGCTCGTGGGCTCGGGATCGAGGAAGGCGAGGACGATCATGAGGACCCCTGCCCCGCCCAGGCCCAGGGCCACCGCCACCGCCGCGACCTCGCGGGGGGTGAGCCTCACGAGGCGAGCCATGTCCAGGATGCTCTGCTTCGCCGGATCGATCCCCACCCCGAAGTCGTCGACCACCACCACCGCGGCCCGCTCGCGATAGGCCCGGGCCAGCCGTTCGAGCCAGCCCGGCTCGGAGGTCCTGATGATGTCGGTCGACCCCGTGGTCATCCCTCGCCCCTCCGCCCACCGGTGCTCTTAGAGCGCCATGTCTCCCTGGGCGATGAGCTGCCTCCAGCGAGCCTGCGCCCCCTCGGTGAGCCCGTAGGGCTGGACGAGGAGGGTCCACCCCCCCTCCTCCGGCCAGGCCAGCTTCACGCTCGCGAACCCGCGCAGGGGCGGATCGCATCCGACCGTGAGCTCCATGAGGAGGTTCTCGGGGATGGCGGTGTCCCCGGTCACCATGCAGTGGGTAGCCCCGATGCCCAAGAGCCGGAAGGTGTGCTCGCGCGGGCCGAGCCTCAGCACCACCGGATAGGAGGGCGGGGCCGGGGAGGCCTGGCCCGGCCGCTCCGGCTGGGCCACCAGGCTCCCGCTCCCATCCGCCCTGAAGACGTCGCCGGCCTCGAACGAGGCGACGAAGGCGGGCAACGCCTCCACCGTGCGAGCGAGCATCTCGCGCTCGTGAGGGGTGACGAGCTCGACCGGGGAGAGCTCCTCGGGGCCCAGGCGGACGTGGGCGGAGAGCGCGGCCACCACCTGGTCCGCCGCCATGACGATGCGCACGATCTCCGGCTGGGAGGCCGCTCCCACCTCGCCCGAGTGGTGGAGGGAGATGGCGTCGGCGAGCACCGGAGGGAGGTCCCAGCGCGCGGCCATCACCACCCCGAGCTCCACGTGGTAACGGTCCATGAGCCCGTTCCACTCCTCCTCGGCCTTGGGCGCGACGTCGTCGCGCTTTTTCAGAAGGTCCTCGATACAGGCGATCGCGACCACCTTGCCGAAGTCGTGGAGGAGCCCGGCCGCGAAGGCCACGTCCGGGGGGAGCTTGCGGGATTTGCCCAGGTCCTGGCAGACGAGGGCCGAGGCCAGCGCCTCGAGCCAGACCCGCCGCCGCACCGAGGAGAGCCGCCCCGGGGCGAGCGCCGCCACCCCGAGCCCGGAGGCGAGAGCCAGCCGGGCCACGTCCTTCGCCCCGATCCGCCCGACCGCCTGCTTCACCGAGGCCACCGGAGCCCCTCGCGCGTAGAGGGCGCTATTCGCGCAGCGCAGGACGTCGGCGGCCAAAACCTCGTCCGAGGAGACGAGCTTCGCCAGGTCCTCGAGGCCGTAGTTGCCCCCGCGGACCACGGTCTCGATGCGAAAGGCCACCGCCGGGTAAGGGGGCACCTTGACCTTCTGCTTCGAGACCAGCTCGACGATCGCCTGATCCAGGTCCGGTGGCCCCATGCCCCGGGGAGTCTAGCAGATCCCGCTCCTCGGGCGAGCAGGCCCGCCCGGAACGTGAGCCCGTCGCCGCCCCGCCCTCCTCGATTCGCCTCTAGCGATGAGCGAAGAGGATCCTGCCCCTCGCCCCACCCAGGGGATGTGACCGACAGTGCAAGAGGCGGCGACCCGGCCCCGACCGCTCGGTCCACGCCGGGACTGCCGCCCCCGAAGCGGAGGTCCATCGCCACCTCGCCCCGGGGCGAGCACCGGGGGGTGGCGCCCTCTTTCTCCCGGCCAGCGTCGCCTCGAGGCGGCCAGGGACGTACCGCCCGGTCGAACCGGTCTCTTTGGAAGAAGGGGCCCCTTTGCCGGGGCCCACCCCGGGAACGGCTCTAGTGGTCCGCTTTTTCCGGAGGGTCCCAAGGCGCGCCGGGCCGGACGGCCCCGGCCCGGGCGCTCCGGGACGAACCCCCGGGCGCCGAGGTGGGCATGCGACGGCCGCGGGCGTGAACCTCGTGGGCGAAGGCGTCGAGCACCTCCGGGTCGAGCGGGTCGCCGTTCAGGGAGAGGGACAGGACGAGGAGCCCCTCGCGCCCGGCCACGTGGTGGAACAGCGACTCGGCCAGCTTGCTGGGCATGCACTCGAGGGGCCCGACCGAGACGACCGCGTCCACCTCTCCCCGTCGCCACGCGCCCACCGCCGCGCCGAGCGTGAGCACCGCCTCGCCCTCGAGGGCCTCCCGCAGGTAGGGAGCGGCATGGCCCAGGGTCTCCTCCACGCCGGGCGATCTTGGCCAGCGCATCGAGGGCGCGGCCGCCGCATGGCAGGAGGCCTCGATGCGCGACCTCACCCAGTGGTCGAGCCGATCGCCGAGACCGAGCCGCTTCCCTCGGCGACCGCAGTGGTCCGAATACTCCAGGAACTCGCTCGCTCGGACCACCCGGGGAAGGAGGCCGCGACGGGCGAGCGCGTCGGCCAAGAAGCCGCTCGAGAACGGCTCGTTCCGGACGTAGATCTCGCCCACCACGAGCACCTTGGGCGCGACCCGTGGGCCGCGCAGGGCCTCGAATGCCACGGCCGCCTCGGCGAGCAGCCCCGGCAGCCCATAGACGGTCCCCAGGGCCGCCTCGCGCAAGACCCGCCCGGCGCGAAGCGCCCCCGCCTCCCCGGTCTGCTCCTCGAGGAGGGCGACGATCCGGCCGAGGTAACCGTCGAACAGGTCTCGGGCCGCGCCCGCTCGAACCTCGGTCGGCTCGACCTCGTAGCGCAGATCCCGAAGCACGTCGATGGCCACCACCCCGGCCAGCACCAGCGCCCCGGCGCCCGGGGGGATCCCCTGGAAGTAGTCTCCGAAGGGAGGCGACCAGATCCGGACCCGGTCGCGCAGGCCGAGTCGGTAGAGGACGAGCTGGTCGAGCTCCTTGTACGCGCCGAAGCGGCACGGGCCGTCGGCCCCGGGCATGAGGAAGGCGAAGCGCGCGGCGGGATCTGGCTCGCGGTTTAGCCGCTCCAAAAGGGCCCCCAGCGTCACCACCGCCGGGAGGCATTCCTTGCCGGAGGTGTGACGGCGCCCGAGGCGCAGGGTCTCGGAGGAAGGCTCGGGCAAGAGCTCGGCCTTGAGCCCCAGGCCGCGGAGCACCGCCGCCAGGGCGGAAGAGTGCGGGCCCATGGACGAGACGAGGAGCTTCTCGCCCGAGCGGAAGAGCTCGCAGAGGGAGCTGTCCTTGACCGTGAGGAGGTCCCGGGCCCGGCGCGCCGACTCCGCCACCGGCGTCGTCCCCTCCTTCGCCCGGGTCTCGCCCTCGGCCCGAAGGTGCTCGCGGGCACAGTGAAGGAAGGCCTCCACCCGGGTCCGGGTGCCCGCATCCCCCGAGTGCCCGTCGGTCTCGATCACCGCGAAGGGCTTGCCCTCCATGAGCGCCCCGAAAAAGTGGAGCGTGAAGCTGTCGGGACCGCACGAGTAGTTGGACGCGAACAGGGCGTAGACCCCGGGCGTCCGCCGGACCTGCCAGGCGGCCCGCAGGATCCGCTGGCCGTGCCCCCAGTACATGCCGGGGAAGACGGGGGCCCCCGCGTGCAGCGGGTAGCAGTCCAGGGGAATGGCCACCGCCCCTTGCTCTCGCAGGATGGCGGGCACGTTCGAGGAGAGCACTTCGTCGTGGATGGTGTAGGTGCGGCCCAGGACCACCACCGGCACGAGGCCGTCGCTCTCGCAGCGACCGAGGGCCCGCCGGCCCAGCTCGACGAGCGCCGCATCGAAGGCGGCCTGCGCCTCCCGTCCCGCTTCGAAGGCGGCTCGGACGGTCCCCTCCTCGACGACGTCCAAGAGGGCGGCGAGCCGCCGGCAGCCCTCCAGAAAGGGGGGGGCGCCGAGCGGCCCATGTCCCAGGTCCATGACCGGGGCCACGAGCCTCCCCGCGAGAGCCGGGGCGAGGTCGGCCCGAAGGACGTCCGGGGCTCCCTGCACCACCGGGCACAGCTGCGAGGCCCGCTCGCCGTCGACCCGCGGCAGCTCCCGGAGCATGGGCTGGAACACCAGCTCGGCCGGGCGCTCCGCCATGGCCGCCACCAGCCCGTGGTGCTGCTTCATGGGCGCGCAGAAGGGGACGTGGGCCGCCCGGCTGCCGCGCTGCAGCGCCGCCCGGCCCGGGCGCCGGACCACGTCGAGGTCGAGCCCGAGGCGATGGAGGAAGGTCGCGAAGAACGGGAAGAGGCCGTTCAGCTGGAAGGAGTCGGTGACGACGATCCGCCGCCCGCCCCGCGGCTTTCCCAGGCCCGCCGCCAGGCTCGTGACGAGCGCCTCTCGCTCCCGGAACGGATCGGGCGTGCGGTCCGGGAGGTGCGCTCGCAAGGTCCCCCGGTCGTGGAGTGCGCAGGCGCCGCCCCAGGTGAACCGTCGCCGCTCTCCGGCCACGAGCGTCGTCAGCCGGTCGATCCGGCAGCGATTGCCCCCTCCCCCACAACCCCGGTCCGAGCCGCACACGAAGGTGTCCCTCTTCTCGACCCGCGCCTCGAGGAAGCGGCTCGCCGTGAGCCCCGTCCGCCCCTCCCGAGGCAGCTCCCGGGCCGAGAGGAGCGCGATGCCGAGCGCTCCCACCGTGCCCGGGCTGGGCGGGACCACCACCTCCGCCCCGGTCTGGCGCGCCACCGCCGCTGCCAGCGCGTCGGCGGCGAAGGGCATCCCCTGGCAGAAGACCACCTGCCCCACCGACCGGCTCCCCTTGACCCGGTTCAGGTAGTTCGCCACCACCGACTCGTACAGGCCGGCCACGATCCGCTCGCGCGGTACGCCGGCAGCCACCGCCTCGTCGATCACCTCGGCCATGAAGATCGAGCAGTGCTGGCCCAGGGCCACCGCGCCATCGGCCTTGAGAGCCATGCCCGCCAGGGCGGCCACGCCCTCCACGCCGTCGAACCGCCGCCCCTGCTCCTCGATGAAGGAACCGGTCCCCGCGCTGCAGGCCTCGTTCATGGCGGCGTCGACCACCCGCCCCCCCTCGAGCCGGATGTACTTCGCGTCCTGGCCCCCGATCTCGAAGATGGTGTCGACTCGCGGGTCGTGATGCACGGCGCCGGCGGCGTGGGCGGCGATCTCGTTCAGGACGAACACCGCAGGGGCGCCGAAGCAAGTGGCGAGCAGCGATCCGACGATCTCGCGCCCGCTGCCCGTGGCGCCGAAGCGCAGCAGCGCAGCGCCGCCGGCGGGGCCGGAGAGAAAGGCGCGGACCAGGGACTGGGCGGCGCCCACCGGGTCGCCGCCGGTGGGAAGGTATCCCTCCCAGACGGGCTCTTTTCGGTCGGGGTCGAGGGCCACCGCCTTCGCGCCGGTCGAGCCGATGTCGAGCCCGAGCACCACCGCGGCCGCGCCGCCCGAGAAGGGCTCTTCTGTCATGCGGCGCACCCGCCGAAGCGCTGCGGCCGGCGGGGGAAGGGTCTCGAGAGCCTTTCCGGTCGGGGGGGCGACCAGGCCCCCGAGCGGCGGAACCGGTCCGGCGTTCTGTAGCGCGTGGAGCGCCGCACCGGTGGCCTCGAGATAGAGCCCATCTTCCGGATCGCCCTCGAGCAGGGTCATGCCGTGGCGGGCGAGGTGGTCCTGAAAGTGCGCCCGAAGCCGGGCCGCGCGCGCCACCCCCCCGCACAGGGCTACCCGCGGCGGCGAGGTGGGCGGCTTCAACAGCCCCTCGACGTTCTCGGCCATCGCCTCGAGTAACCCCGCCAAAATCCGCTCGCGGCGCTCCCCTTGGTTGCCGAGATGAGTCATGTCCGTCTTCAGGATCACCGGACAACGGCCGGAAAGCACCGCCGCCTCGTCCGCTCCCTCGGCGAGGCGGCAGGCGGTGTCGACGTCGAGGCCGAGCCGCTCGACGAGTTGACGCAGGAAGTTGCCCGTCCCCTGGGCGCAGCGCGCGTTCTCCCGGGTCACGCTGCGGCCGCCCGGGTGCAGCTCCACCACCGCAAATCCACGGCTCCCGATGCTCACCAAGGTCACCGGATCGTCCCCGTGGTGGTGGCGGTATCCGGCGAGCAGCGCATGGACGGTGGGGATGCGCGGGAGAAGGAGCAGGCGCCCGAGGCGCCCGGTCGCGGCCGCGCCCGCGATCCCCTCCCACCCCACCTCCTTCAGAGCCGCGAGGAGCCGGGGACCTGGGGCCTTTCCGTGGGCGACGAGCCATCGGCGCGTCGCCACAAGCTCACCTCTCGCGCGCCGCTCGAGCTCCACGACCTTGAGCGTCTCGGCGCCGACGTCGATGCCGATGGTCCGAGTCACGGTCGCTCCGAGCGGGGGCTATCGCGGGTGGGACAGCGGCGGCGGGTGCATTGTGACACGCATCGCCGCAGATCTTGGCCCCCGTTCGGAGGTCGCCCGACCTCCCCGAGGGTCGCGAAGAGTCCCTCTCACCCCGCGTACCCTGCCCTCGAAAGCAGGGTCGCCTCATCGAACCAGAAGCTCCGAGCCAGCTCTGCCGCCACCTCGCGGTCGATGGTGACCTTCGCCGAGCCCATAAAGGCCCAGAGCTTGTTCTGCGCATCCCACAGGTCCAGCTCGAGCCCGAGCCGCCTTGCCAGGCTAACCAGCCTGGCGAGGAGCAGGGCGGGACGGGCCGGTGGCCTCCCGGAAAGGAGCTCCCCGATGTGGTGTGCCACGAGTTCCCCCACCTCGCGGCGGACGGCGGCCACGTGGATGTGTGCCCCGAGCCGCCGGGCCAGGGCGGCGACCTCCTCGAGGTCTACCTCGGCGGCGGCGAGTTCGATCTCCCCGGCTCGCGCCGCCCGCGTCGCCTCGAGGAGCCGGCGCGTCAAGGTCACGTCGGCGGCCACCCGGAGCGGGTTCGGGACGGGGGAGTCGATCTCACACAGAAACTCCATGAGCCTTCGGTTGTCCTCGAAGATCTCCTGGTAGCGATCGGCGTAGCGCTGCATGGTGCCGTCGAGGAGCAGCTCGGCCACCCGTCGTCGCTCGTCCAAGAAGAGGTCGCGTAAGCCGTAGTCGCGCCCGGGGAAGAATCGGTCGGTCTCTCGGAGCAGGTGCGCGAGCGACTCGGAACTCGAGCGGACGAGGAGCGCTTTCTCGACCTTCGCCTCGTGGTCGGGACCGCGGTAGGGGACGAGCCCGCACCGGAAGTCGGCCTCGCCGAAGTGCAGGACGCAGTAGAGCGCCTCCAGCCGCTCGCGCGTGAGCAGGTGCTCGAGCCGGAGCCGCCCCACGGAGACCTCGACCGGACCGGACTGGACGGCGCGCCGGCCCTCCAGCCGGAAGGCGTGGCAGAACATCCTCCCCTCGCCCGGCACCCGGCGGACGGTGCTGGAGATGGCCAGGTGAGCGGCCACCCCCTCGAGGGTCACGACGCTGTTCTTCACGAGCCGCTCGTAGACCTGCCGGCCATCGCCAAGGTCCGGGTCATTCGAGGGGGCGAGGGCGAGCCGCGCCTCGAGCTCCGGTTCGAGGTCGAGCCCCACGAGGTCCCGGGCCAGCTGGATCGCCCGGGCCGCGTACTTCAGCACCTGAACGGTCTCGATCCCCGAGACCTCCGAGAAGAACCACCCGCAGCTCGTGAACATGAGGAGCGAGTGACGCTGCATCTCCAAGAGCCGCAGCGCCCGGACCTCGAGGTCCTTCGACAGCTCCCGCTCGCTTTCCCGCCGCAAGAAGTCCGAGGCGTCCCGCCGCTCCGGGTCGAGCACCACCTCGACGTACCCATCCCTCGTTCGCCAGGGATCGGGGAAGAGCGCCCCCGCCTCGTGCTCGTAGAGGCCGTCGAGCCGCTCACGCAGCCACTCCAGCGCCGACCGCAGGGGAGCCCGCCAGGCCTGGCTCCACCCGGCCCCGCCCCCGGCGTGGCAGCCGCAGTCGGACCGCCATCGCTCCACCCCGTGGGCGCAGCTCCAGGAGGACCCCTCGACGATCTCCGCCTCCCATTCCGCCGGGACGTGGCCAAGGGCCTGGCCGAGATTCACGAGCTCGACCTCGCCCCGGTCGAGCAAGGACCGCACCGCCGCCGCCAGCACCTCGTCTCCCCCCTTCTTGTGGTGGCCCAGAGTCTCGCCGTCGATGGCGACGGTGAGGATCTCGTCGTGACCGCGGCCCGGGTCGAACCCGCCCATGAGCCGCTCGATGAGCTTCGCGGGGGAGCCGAGCGCCTCCCCGAAGGCCAGGTCGCGGGCGATGTGGCCGTCGTAGAAGAAGACCACGAGTTCCCCCCCGTCCACCCGGACCCGGTACGGCCTCGTGGGGTCGAACTTCGCTCCCCGGGCGTCCTGCCACTCTCCGCCCCGGGGCCGTACCCTTTGGGCCTGGTAGGGCGAGAGGATGGTGTAGCGGATGCCCGCCTCGACGAGGGCGGCCAGGGTGGCGGCGTCGGCCGCCGTCTCGGGCAGCCAGAAGCCCTCCGGCGCCCGGTGGAAACGCCTGCGGAAGTCGGCGACGCCCCAGAGCACCTGGGTGCGCCGATCGCGGGCGCTGGCGAGCGGCAGGATAGCATGGGAGTACCCTTGGGCGATGGCGTTCCCGCGACCCCGCACCTCGGCGCTGCGCTGGTCGGCCTCGATGATGCGCGCGTAGGAGCCGGGGCTCGAGCGCTCCAGCCAGGCGAGGAGGGTGGGGCCGAAGTTGAAGGAGAGGTGGAGGTAGTTGTTCACGATGTCCACGATCCGATCGCCCTGCCCCTTCAGGCGGGCGGCCCCGTTCGGCCCGTAGCACTCCGCGTCGATGCGCACGTTCCAGTCGTGGAAGGGCTCGGCGGAGTCCTGGGTCTCGATCGACTCGATCCAGGGGTTCTCCCGGGGCGGCTGGTAGAAGTGACCGTGCAGGCAGAGAAGTCGGCGCGCCATCCCCGAATCCTAAGCGGGACGGGTCGGGCAGGGCACTCGCCCCGCGACCTCCCGGTCCCGCGCCCAAAGGCTTCGCTTCGCCCCTCTAAGCCTTCCGGGCGGATCCGGGCGGCGGGGGAAACGAGGCGCGTCGCCGACCTTGCCTCAAGGTCTCCCCCCACCAGAGGATCTGATCGAGCAGGGCCTCGGCCCGGGTCAGGAGGAGCGGATCCTTGGGAGCGCCGACCTCGTCGAGGGAACGAGCGACGAACGGGATGTTCACCTCGTCGCGGACCGGCGCGAGCTGCAGCTCGATGGCGACGAGCCTCAGCTGCTCGACGGCCCGCACTCCGCCGCTCGACCCGCCGTAGCTCACGAAACCGACCGGCTTCCCGTTCCACCCCGCGTACAGATAGTCGAGCGCATTCTTGAGCGACGGGGGATAACCGTGGTTGTACTCGGGGGTGACGATGACGAACGCATCGCAGCTTTGAACGAGCTCGGCCCAGCGGCCGGCTGGCCCGAAGTAGCTCGGCTCGGCTACCTTGGGGTGCAGGCGGTCCGAGTAGAGCGGGAGGGCGACCTCCCCGAGGTCGAGTTCCAGAACCTCGAGCTCCGGCCGCCGCCCGGCGAGCCCGCGGAACCAGCGCGCCACGATCTCCCCTTGCCGGCCATCCCGGATGCTCGCCGTGATGACCCCCAGCTTGAGCTTTTCGTCCATGCAAAGAAGCGATAACGGCCGACCGGCCGGCGGACAATGGATGGGCAAGGATCGTCCGCCGCCCTTCCCCTTTAGACCCCGTGGTCCTTTCGGACACGGCCGAGGGCCGTGTCCGAGCCGCCACGTTCCCTCCCTTTCAAGAGCCGTCGCGGGATGGGGGGGCGGCACGCTCGGTGCACGCCGTCCTGGGTGAAGAACCTTTCCAAAGGAGCCACCATGAAGCCCTCCATCCCCGTTCTCTTCACCCTCCTTTCCGCCCTCGGCGCCTGCGCCCGCAAGGACCCACCCCAGGCGGTGGCCGCTCGGGTCGAAGCCCTTCCCCCCGCCTTGGACCCTTCCCCCGCCCCGAAACCGCAGCCCGAGGAGACCGAGCCGGAGCCCTCGAAAGAAGAGATCGCCGCGTTCCACGCGCCCGTCCCCAAGTAGCCCTTCCGCCGGCGCCTTCAAACTCACGCCACCCACCCGGGCGCGCCCGACGGTTCCAGCCACCTACAGCGGCCCCCACCGATCCCGTCCACCTTCACGTGGAGCTAAGGCAGAGAGCGGAGGTGAGTGTCAGGAAACCGCTGTCCCACAGCGAAATTCGCACCTCCTGGGACTTGTGCGGCCGGGCAAGCTCTGCTCTCCTGCCCCACCGAACCCCTTCTTCAGGAGATCTGCATGAACCGCGAGTGGACCACCGAGGACTGCCCCGACGCGACGACCGGTACCCTTCGAGACGAGATGCGGCGCGAGGTGGACGAGCTCGTGTCCGCTCTAGAAGGAGAAGAGCTCGCCTCGGTGGCCCGGCTCGCCGGTCGGCTTCTCGCCACGGCGCGGCGAACGTTCGACCTCGAGGAAGAGCGCCTGAGCACCGCCGACGCGAAGAGCCTCGTCCGCCACGCTCGCGAGCACGAGCGCTTCCTGGAAGACCTCGGCACCCTCGTCACCCTCGCCTCCCGCGGCGATGGCGAGGCGGTGGCGGCGCTCCGGGCAGACCGCTTCATCCCCGAGTGGCTCGCCGCGCACGCTCGCACCGATCGCGGCCTCCCCGCCTGAGGCGGGCAAACGGTCGTTCACCCCCGGTCGGGCCGGCCAGCCAGGTCCCCTTGCGCACGGCCGGCGCTCTCGCCATCAACTTCCGATGACCGGGGGCCGAAGGCCCCCAAGGGCGAGAGGAGTGGCACATGAAGGTCCTGAAGCGCGTTTTGGCGGTCCTGGCGGCGGTCTCGTTCGCGGCCCCCGCCCTGGCCTGCTCCGATATGTGGCAGCAGACCACCGCCGAGAAGAAGGTCGAGCAACCCGCGGTAGCGAAGACGCAGCAGCAAAAGCCGCAGACCGCCAAGAAGACCGCCAAGGTCCAGACCAAGGCGTCGAAGGATCAGGCTGCGAAGGTCGCCGCGAACTAGCGAAGGTCTTCTTGGGCGGGTTTCCTCCCGCCAGAGGCGAGCCGGTCCCTTAGGGACCGGCTCGCCCCAGCTCTACTTTCCGAAAAGGCCCTTGAGGCGCTTCGCCGCCTCGTCTTCGAGTTGCTTCGTCGGGCTCGACGCCTTCCCGTCCTTCGCCCCGCCTGTAGAGCCGTCCCCGACCCCGAGGGCCTTGCCCAGGGCCTTGCCCGCCGCCTCCAGGGCGAGCGACCTCGCCGCGGCATCGACGTTGAGCCCCTCGAGACGCGGGCTCGCGACCGGACCAGAGAGCGTGAATCCGAGCGGCACAGGCCCCGACGGCTTCACCTTCCCCCCCGTCAGTCTCGCTACGAAATCCGGGGAGAGAGCCACGGTCGAAGGCATGTGGAGCATGCCGTCGAGCCCAACCCCGCCCCCGAGCTCCACCTGTCCCTCGCCCGTGTCGAAGCGGATCGGCTTCTCGAGCTGCGCCACGCCGTCGGCCACCTGCAGGGCGAACGGCAGCTCCTTGCCGAGGGGGGTGTCGCCACCCTCGCTCACCTTCCGGACGAAGGGGAGCTTGCCGGAGAGCGGTGCCGCCGCAGCGGCCACGAGGTCCTTCGAGTGAAACACGCCGCTCCGCAGGGTACCCTTCACCGATCCGGTCAGCGCCTTGGCGAGGTCGCCACGGGCCAGGCCGGGACCCGAGAGCGTCAGATCGGCGTCGAGGTCCCCGGAGAGGACCTTCCTTGAACTCAGAAGCTCGAGCGCCTTCTCGACCGCGACGCCCTTCAACTTCGTCACCAGCTTGAACGGCTCGCCGGGGTGGGCCAGGCCGGCGGTGGTTCCGGCCGCGTTCACCGAGCCCCCGAAGGCCTTGAGCTCGGCCTCCTCCAGGGTGACCACCCCGTCTGCGACCTTCACCCGCGCCGCCACGTCGTGCGCATCGACGCCCTTCACCCGCAAGAGGCCGAGCTTGAGCCGCGCCACGCCCGAGAGGCCGGCGAAGGAGTCGGCCGCGCTCGACTTCCCCGGCTCCGCGGCTTTCGCGGCTGCCCTGGGCTTCTCCCCGGGCCCTTTCATGAGGAGCCTGTCGAGGTCAAGCCGATCGCCGGAGAGCTCGGCGTCGAAGCGCGTGGTGCGGGACTTCTGGGTGCCGGCCAGCACCATCTGGCCTTTCCCGGAGAGCGGATCCCCGAGCAGGTTCAGGGAGAGCTGCGAGATCGCCAGCTCGAGACCGCTCGCGGTCTTCTGGTACATCCCCGAGACCTTCGCGCCGAGCGGCTCGCCGGGCTTCTTGGCGATCGACCCGCCCGGACGCAGGTCGACGCCCGCCAGGTCGACGTTCACATCGAAGCCGACCCGCCCCCCGCTCTCGGCCGCGTCGAGACCGGCACCGAGGGTCATGGGGGCTCCCGCAGCCTTCGCGAGCTTCTGCGGGACCTCCAGGCGGACCGGGGTGAGATCGACGCGGAGCTCGAGCCGCTGCGCCCCGGCCGTCCCCTGTCCCGAAAGGCTGATCCCCAGGGGCCCCGAGACCACCGCGCCCGCCATCTGCTTGCGAAGGGGCGGGTAGTACTCCGAAAGCGCCAGAGGATCGAGCCCGCGGCTCGTGATCTCGATCCCCTCGACCCTGGGCGAGGAGCCCAGGATCCCCGTTACCCTCCCATGCCCGGAGAGGGCCGCCGGCCCAAGGACGAGCTCGAGCTTGCGGATGTCGAGGTCGCCCTCCTGTAGGCGGGCGGTGAGGTCGGCGTCGAGAGAGAGGTCGAGCCGCTTGCCGCCCGCCTGCCCGGCGAAGGCGAGCTCGGTCGCCCTTACTCTCCCGACCACCCGGGTCTCTCCGCTCCCGCCCGGTACCGCCGCCCCGAGAGCGGCCTTCAGGTCGGCCTCGAGTCGTCCCCCTCGGAGCCCCACGCTCGCGGGGAGGAACGGGGCGATCGGCTCGAGATCGATGGGCTCTGCGCGGAGGGTGAGCTCCTCGGGGACCGGGGTGAGGCTCGCGGGGAGGGGTGCCGTCTTGACCCTCACCTCGAGGTTCTGGCGGTCGGAGAGCACCGCCGCCTTGACCACGACCTCCAGGGGCTTTTGGACCCCGAGGTCCTTCACCTCGACGTCGAGGTGGTCTATGAAGATCTCCTTCGCCCCGCGGACGGTCCGGTCGCTGAAGGCGATGCGCGCGTCGAGGAGCGCTGCCCGCCCCACCTCGAGGGCCGGCGGCCGGCGCGGCTCCTCGGGCGCCTTCGACCGCGCACCGGCCTTCGTCCGGTCCGGGCCCAAGGACTCCTCCCCGAGCTGCCGGGCGAGGTTCTCGAGGTTCGTGGACCCGTTCGCGAGCTTCTCCACGTTCACCCTGAGGCCCTTTACGACCGCCTCGGGGATGGCGATCTCCTTCCCCCCGCTCACGAGCGCCCGAAGGACGCCCACCGTTACCTCTGCCCGGCCGAGCTCGAGGAGCTTTGCGGCCTCGCCCGGGCCCGGCCCCACCGAGAGCCCCGAGACCTTGACGCCGAACCCGCCCCAGAGCTTGACCCCGACACCCGTCACGGAGATGGGGCGGGAGAGCTTCTTCGAGAGCGCAGCCGCCTGTGTCCTCGCGACCCCGAGCAGGATGCGATCGAGCGAGAGGACGCCCGCCACGAAGGCGACCAGAAACACCCCCACCACGATCCCGAGGACCTTCGGCCACCGGCGTCGCCCCGCGTCGCTCATGGACCGAGCGTAAGGGGTGAGGGCGGCCTTGTCAGCGCCAAACCCGCATCGCCGAAAAGGCCGCCGGGCGCACGCGGAACGATCCGGTAAGCCGCTGGGTTTTTTGGTCGCCCATCCCCCCGAGGCGGATTACGGTGTGGGGCCCCCCATCCATGAGGGAGACCCTCGTGTACTCTCTGCCCGCCGCCCTCGCCGCCCTCTCCCTCACTACTGCCGACCCCGCCAGCAGCCGATCGCAGGTCCCCGACCAGTTCAAGTGGAAGCTCGACGAGCTCTACCCCTCGGACGAGGCCTGGGCCTTTGCCAAGGACGCCTTCGGCCCCAAGATCGAGGCGTTCGCGAAGCGGCGAGGCCACCTGGGCGACGGGCCCCGGGCCCTGGGCGACACCCTCTCCCAGATGGGTGCGCTCCAGAACGAGCTCCAGCGCCTCCGCGTCTACGCCGAGTCTCGCAACGACGAGGACACCCGAGAGGCCCGGCCCCGGGCGATGCGCTCGGAAGCCGAGGGCCTGTCCGTGAAACTCGACGCGGCCACTTCCTTCATACGCCCCGAACTCCAGGCGCTCGCCCCGGGGCGATTGAAGGCCGCCCTGTCCGCCGATCCCCGGCTCAAGGACTGGCGCTTCTTCCTCGAGGACGCCCTGCGCTGGAAAGCGCACACCCTATCGCCCGACGAGGAGCGGCTCGCCTCCATGGCCGGCGAGCTGGCCAACGCGCCGGCGACGACCAACGGCGTGCTCCACAACGCCGACCTCCCCTACCCCACCGTCACCCTCTCCACCGGCGAGTCCATAAGGCTCGACGCCTCCGGGTACGAGAGGGCCCGGCAGGCGCCCGACCGCAACGACCGGGTGAAGGTCTTTCAGGCCTTCTTCTCGGCCCTGAAGGGCTTCGAGCGGACGAGCGGGACCACCCTCAACGCCACCCTCCAGGCACACGTCTTCGACCAGAAGGTGCATCGCTTCGCCTCGACCCTCGAGGCCGCGCTCTTCCGCGGCGACATCCCGACCGCCGTCTACGGGGAGCTCGTGAAGGACGTGAACGCGAACACCGGGACGCTCCGTCGATACCTCCTGTTGCGCAGGCGGATCCTGGGGCTCACGGAGCTCGGCTACGAGGACCTCTACACGCCCCTCGTCCGGACGATCGACCGGACCTACACCATCGGCGAGGCCGAGGAGCTGACCCTGAGGGCGGTGGCGCCCCTCGGCACGGAGTACCAGGCCAAGCTCCGCCACGGCTTCGAGAGCGGCTGGACCGACTTCCTCCCCTCGACCGGCAAGCGTTCGGGTGCCTACTCGACGGGCGTCTACGGGATTCACCCCTACCAGCTCCTCAACTTCAACGGGAAGTGGGACGACGTCCTCGTCCTGGCCCACGAGTCAGGCCACTCCATGCACACCCTCTTGTCCATGGAGAACCAGCCCTTTCCGACGGCCGACTATCCCATCTTCGTGGCGGAGGTCGCCTCCACCCTGAACGAGAACCTCCTCCTCCGGAAGGCCGCCTCCGAGGCGAAGAGCGACGAGGAGCGCCTCGCCTTCTTGGGCGCCCGCCTGGAGAGGATGCGGGCGGTGCTCTTCCGCCAGACCCTGTTCGCCGAGTTCGAGCTCGCGGTCCACGAGCGGGCCGAGAGGGGTGAGGCCCTCACCGGCGAGGCCCTAAGCGAGATCTACCTCTCGATCCTCCGCCGCTACTACGGCCACGACGAGGGCATCTGCAAGGTGGACGCGCTCTACGGGGTGGAGTGGAGCTTCCTCCCCCACTTCTATTACGACTATTACGTCTACCAGTACGCCACGAGCGTCATCGCCTCGACCGCCCTCGCCAAGTCGATCCTCGAGGAGGAGGCGAAGGGGAGCACCGCCACGAGGGACCGCTACCTCAGGATGCTCTCCTCCGGCGGGTCGGCGTACCCGGTCGAGCTCCTCAGGCGCGCCGGAGTGGACATCACGACCTCGGCGCCCTTTCTGGCGGCCATGGCCGACATGAACGAGACCATGGACGAGGTGGAGGAGCTCCTCGGGAAACTGGGGCCGGGCGGAGGGCAGCCGGGGACGGCAGGCGGATCCCCTTGACGCCTGCCCCGGATCCGCTAGGCGGCTTCCTTCCCCGATCGGCCCGGCCGCCTTCGCGGGTTACGGAGCGCGCCGCGCGCGCACTCTAGTTGCAGGTCCACCATCCGCCGGAAGGCTTCTCGCATGGGCCGAAAGCGCTCGGGGTAGCCCTCGAGCGAGGCGAGGGCCAGGGCGATGGCCTCGAGGGTCGAGAGGGTGTGCGCCCCGGGCTCGCGCCGGAGTTCCCGGTACCCGCCCTCGCCGTCGGGCGCGACCGCGAGGCGCGGTAATCCCCCGAGGAGTCGGCTTTTCCCCACCATGCGCTCGGCCTGGGGCCAGGTCCCATCCACCACCACGAGCAGGCTGGGAGGGGAACCGGCCCGGAGGGCGACCGGGGAGGCGGAGGGTCCGGGGAAGAGCAGAGCCGCCCCGGGGTCGCGACAGACCTCGCCCACCCGCGGGTGGGCGTCGAGGTGCACCGCACGGTGGAGCTCCGCGTTCTCGAGAGCGAGGCGGGCGAGCCAGGCGCTGCAGATGGCGAGCCGCGCCTCGCGCGGGTGCTGCAGGATGACGACGCGGGTTCGGGAGGGCGCGGGCCGGAGCCCCGCACACAGGCAGTGTCCCAAGGGACGAAGGCAGCGGCGGCAGCTCTCGCGCACGTTCGTCCAAGGAGCCTATGAGACGCGCCTTGGAATCGCAATCCGGCCTCCCCTCGACGTAGACTAACGACCCAACGGTCTGGAGGCCGCTCATGGCGGAGGGTCGTGTCGATGGTGCAGAACGGCGGATGCGCGCCATCCGCAACATCGGCATCATGGCCCACATCGACGCCGGCAAGACCACGCTCACCGAGCGGCTTTTGTTCGTGGCCGGGCGCACCCACAAGATGGGCGAGGTGCACGAGGGAGCCGCGGTCATGGACTGGATGGAGCTCGAACGGGAGCGGGGGATCACCATCACCTCGGCGGTGACCCGGTTCGAGTGGTCGGGCCACGAGCTGCACCTCATCGACACCCCCGGCCACGTCGATTTCACCATCGAGGTGGAGCGGTCCCTCCGCGTACTCGACGGCGCGGTGGCGGTGTTCGACGCCGCCCACGGGGTGGAGCCGCAGAGCGAGACGGTCTGGCGCCAGGCCGATCGGTACCGGGTCCCGCGCATCGCCTTCGCCAACAAGATGGACCGGGTCGGGGCGGACTTCGCGATGACGCTCTCTTCCCTGCGGCGCCACTTCCCCGATCACGCCATCGCGCCGGTGCAGCGCCCCCTGGGGGCCGAGGCCGACTTCTGGGGCCTCGAGGACCTCGTGGGCCGCCGCACCGTCCGGTTCGGCGATCCCGACGACCCGCGCGACTTTCACCTCTCCGAGGGCATCTCGCCCGATGGGGAGGCCACCCGGCAGGCGCTCATCGAGGCGGTGGCGGACCTCGACGATCCCACCGCCGAGGCGGTCCTCGACGACCGGCCCCCGGAAGCGACCGCGCTCCGCGCCGCCATCCGAAGGGTCACCTTGGCCGGCCGGTTCGTGCCCCTCCTCGCCGGCTCCGCCCTGCGGAACCGGGGCATCCCCCAGGTCCTGGATGCCATCTGCGACTACCTCCCCTCCCCTCTCGACGTCCCCGCCCCGGTCGGACACAACCCGCAGACCGGCAAGGAGGAGTCCCGCCCGCCGGGCGAGACCGCCCCGCTCCTCGCCCTGGCCTTCAAGGTCTCGCTCCTCGACGAGCGACGCCGCCACGTCTTCGTCCGCGTCTACTCCGGCCGCATGGCCGAGGGAGACGCCGTCTGGAACGCCAGCCAGGGCAGATTCGAGAAGGTGGGCCGGGTCCTGCTCATGCACGCGGTCCAGAAGGAGCGCGTGCCCTCGCTCGGCGCCGGCCAGATCTTCGCCGTGGCCGGCCTCAAGGAGACGCGCACCGGCGATACCCTCACGGACAAGGGACACCCGCTCGTCCTGGAACGCCTGGGCAGCTACGAGCCCGTCATCTCCCAGGCCATCGAAGCGGGATCGCAGTCGGACCGCGAGGCGCTCCTCGAGGCGCTGGCCCGCATCGCCGACGAGGACCCCACCCTGCGGTACGGCGAGGACGCGGACACCGGCCAGCTCCTCTACTCCGGGATGGGGGAGCTGCACCTCGAGATCGTCGCCGAGCGGCTCCGACGCGAGTTCGGGCTCTCCGTCCGGACCGGTCCACCCCAGGTGCTGCTCCGGGAAACGCTCACCGCCGAGGCCGAGGCCGAAGCGGTCTTCGAGCGGACCCTCGAGGAGGGGGTGCTGTACGGGCAGGTCTCGGTGCGCGTCGGACCCCTGCCGCGCGGCGGAGGCTTCCGGTTCAACGTCCCGCGGGAGGTGAGCGCCCTCCCCTTCCTGCGCGAGGAGGTCCGGCGTATGCTCGAGGACGGCGCCCGGGAGGCGGCCGAGGCCGGGGCGCTCGAGGGCCATCCCCTCCAGGACGTGCAGGTCACGATCACCGGCGCCACTTGGCGCGAGGGCTCCTCCAAGCCGTTCACCTACAAGATCGCCTGCGCCGACGCGGTGCGCGCCGCCGCGGAGCGGGCCCATCCGGTCCTCCTCGAGCCGCTCATGAGCCTCGAGATCGTGGCCCCCGCCGAGTACCTGGGAGAGGTCATCGGCAGCCTCGACCGGCGCAAGGGGACGGTCCAGGACGTCTCCGAGCGGGGAATCGCGGTCAAGGTCGTGAAGGGGGAGGCGCCCCTCCGCCGGCTCTTCGGCTATGCGACCGAGCTCCGCTCCCTGACGCAGGGCCGCGCCCTGTTCACCATGAGCTTCGAGCGTTACGACGCCGTGCCGTAGGCAAGACGCCCCGACCGGCGCGCTCTCGGGCCAGCAGACCATCTCCGGCTCGAACGAGAGCACCTGGGTCGCGGAGGGGCGGCTCGGATTCTACTGGAACTATGCTCAGTTTCTTGACCTCGATCGGAAAGTCCGTTGGGATGAACCGACGAGAGCTCGATCGCCTCGACCGCCCGGTTTCCCCACATCCCCCACCCTGGTCCCGGGCGCCGCCCTGCGAGCGGCCGTTTGAGGAGCGCCCATCGGCGGGCGACCGTTCAGGTGAGGCCCCCAGCGGGCCCGAGCAGCGTTCGAGGGGCGTACCGATAACGTACCGGTCGAGGGTCTACCCCCTGTGGGGTGGCGCTCGCGAGGCGGAGACCGACTGTGGCCCCGATCGATGATGGCCGTTGGATGGCGCTCAGCCACTGGCTGGACGAGGGGCTGGAGATCGCGCCGGCGGAGCGGGCCGCCTGGCTCAAGTCGCTCGCGGGGGACGATCCGGCTCTCTTCTCGGAGCTGGCCAGTCTCCTCGAGGAAAGCGAGGCGATCGCGAGAGAGGGTTACTTGGAGGACCCGGCCCCGAGCGAACCCGCTTCCCTGGCCGGCCAGGTCATCGATTCCTGGAGGCTCGAGTCGCCCCTGGGCTTTGGTGGCATGGGCGCGGTCTGGCTCGCGCGCCGCACCGACGGCCGCTACGAGGGGAGCGCGGCGATCAAGCTCCTCAACCTTGGGCTCATCGGTCAGGGCGGGGAGGAACGGTTCCGGCGTGAGGGGTCCATCCTGGCCCGGCTGGCGCACCCGAACATCGCCCGGCTCATCGATGCCGGCGTGTCCGCGGCCGGTCAGCCGTACCTCGTGCTGGAGCACATAAAGGGCGAGCATATCGACGCCTACTGCGACGCGCGCCGGCTCGACGTCCCGGCGCGGCTCCGGCTTTTCCTCGCCGTCGCGGACGCGGTGGCCGATGCCCATGCCCACCTGGTCGTGCACCGGGACCTAAAGCCCTCGAACGTGCTGGTGGCAGCGAACGGCCAGGTCAAGCTGCTCGACTTCGGAATCGCGAAGTTGCTCGAGGACGAGTCCGTTCCGGCCCTTGCCACCGAGCTCACCCGCGAAGGGGGCCGCGCCCTGACCCCCGAGTTCGCCGCACCGGAGCAGGTGCTCGGCGCACCCGTGACTACGGCCACCGACGTCTATGCACTGGGAGTGGTCCTCCACCTGCTCCTCACGGGACAGCTCCCCGGAGGGCGCGAGGCCCACTCTCCGGCCCAGCTGGTCAAGGCGGTGACCGACCCCGCTCCGGTGCGCCCTTCTGAGGTGGTCGCCTCGACGAGGACCCTTTCTCGGGAGGCGCTGGTCGAGAACGCTGCTCGGCGATCGTCCACCCCGGAGAAGCTGCGGCGTCTGCTCCGCGGCGACCTCGACACCATCATCGCCAAGGCGCTGAAGCAGGATCCGCGGGAGCGCTACGCCACGGTGACCATCCTGGCCGAGGATCTCCAGCGCTACCTCCGCCAGGTTCCCATCGAGGCGCGGCCCGACTCCATCGCCTACCGCGCCGGCAAGTTCGTCCGGCGGAACCGGGCGGCAGTGATCGCGGGCAGCGCCGT
The DNA here is from genome assembly GCA_035686075.1 of Anaeromyxobacter sp. Taxonomy (GTDB): domain Bacteria; phylum Myxococcota; class Myxococcia; order Myxococcales; family Anaeromyxobacteraceae; genus Anaeromyxobacter. The sequence goes on along the minus strand of DASRZU010000021.1, from coordinate 28,938 downwards.
GGCGCTCTCGCTGGCCACCGCCGGCGCGGTCGCGGTCCATCAGCTGTTCGAGGCCCGGCGGCAGCGGGCCGTGGCCGAGGGCCAGGCGTTGCGGGCCGAGGCGAACCTCGGGTTCCTCCAGTCCCTCCTCACCGACGCGGGGGCCACGGGACAGCCCTTCACCACATCCGAGCTCCTCCAGCGCGCGGAGAAGTCGATCCCGGCCGCGTACGAATCGAGAGACAGCCGCATCGTCGTGGAGCAGATGTACACGGTGGGGATGCTGTTCGCGAACGTGGGCGAGCACAAGCGATCCCTCGAGCTCTTGCAGATGGCGCACGACCGTGCCCTCGAGTTCAACTACCCGGATCTGCGCCGGCGGGCGGCCTGCGAGCTGGGCCGCCTGCTCCACTACGCCGGGAAGATCGACGAGGCCAAATCGATCCTGGATGCGGACATCGCCGAGCTGGCCGAGCAGGCCCCCGAGTCGGGCGAGATGGTCAATTGCCTGCTGCACCGGTCCGATCTCGATCTCACCCTGGGGGACGTCCCCTCCGGCATCTCCCTCGCCGAGCGATCCGCGGCCCTGGCCAAGAAGCTCTACTCCCATCTGCCCTTGCAGCTCGTCTCTCCCATCACCCAGGTGGCCGTCGCGCGGCGCCAGGCGGGCGACCTGGAGGCCGCCGACCGTCTCTACGGCGAGATCACCGAGATCCTCACCGACGGTGGTCGTGAACGCTCGACCGATACGCTGGTGGTTACCGCCAACTGGGCCACCGTCAAGGCCGACACCGGCGACATCCTCGGCGCGATGCGCCTACTGGAGAAGGCACTCGACATCGGACGTGGACTGTGGCCCGACGGAGCCCCCGACCAAACGGTGAGCGTCAACCTGGCGAGCCGGCTCTTCACGCTCGGGCGCCTGGAAGAGGCGGAGGGCTACTATTCGCGGGCCCGGCTGCTGGCTCGCCAGGAAGAGGACGCCGACATGGAGGCCATTGCCCTGTTCGGATTGGCAGCGATTCATCGGGAGCGGGGGAACCTCGAGAAAGCACGGGCCACCCTCAAGGAGGCGGCCGAGTTCGTGGACGGAACCTTCCCTCGCGGACATCCAGCCCGGGCGAGCTTGCGCTTGGAGACCGGGTTGCTCGAGTTGGCGGAGCGATCCTGGGAGGAGGCCAGGTCGGCCCTGGTCGAGGTGACCTCCCTCCAAGAAGGGCAGCCCCCCAAGGTCAACCAGGCCGTGGCACTCTCGGCGCTGGCGCAGGCCGAGGCCGGCCTGGGGGACTTCGGGCAGGCCGAGAGCCACGCTGCCGAGGCGACGGCCATCGCCAAGAGGCTCGCCTCACCTGGAAAGGCGTCCTACTGGGTGGGGAGGTGCCAGCTCGTCGAGGCGCAGGTCGAGCGGGCCGGCGGGCACTCCGCCTCCGCGCGTGGTCTCGCGGCCGAGGCGCTCGGTCAGCTCGTCCCCACCGTCGGCGAGGAGGGCGTCCTGGTGCACGCGGCGCGGGCACTCATCGAGCCGTGAGCTCGTTTCAATCGGAAAGGGCCCGGTGCAGGTAGAGCCGCGCCTTGTTCCAGTCGCGCTGGGCCGTTCTCTCCGACACCCCCCGCATGGAGGCGACCTCCCGGAGGGAGAGCCCACAGAAGTACTTGAGGTCGACCAGCTCGGCCAGCTTTGGCTCGTTGGCCTCGAGCGCCTCGAGCGCGGTGCCGAGGGACGAGAGCTCCGTCGCAGGGCACTGTTCGGCCGCGGTGTCGAACCCGGTCAGGTGAAACTCGCCCCCGCGCTTCAGGGCCCGGCGCGATCGCGCCTGGTCCACGATCAGGCCGCGCATGGCCCTCGCGGCGTAGGCGAAGAAGCGGGAGCGGTCGGGGAAGGTGGCCTCCCTGGAAGCCATCGCCAGATAGGTCTCGTGGAGCAGGGTGGTCGCGCTCATGGAGAAATGACTCCCCCGGAGCTGAGCCTCCGCCAGCCGGTGGAGCTCCCGGTAGAGCGCGGAGAACAGCTCCGGAGCGACGCCGACGTCGCCCGCCTCAGCTCGGCGCAAGAGCCGCGCGACCTCAACCGCGGCGACCGGGTCAACTGTCTCGCTCGTCGACGTGCTCCCCCCCTCGCTCGTCTGACTCACGTATAGCCAAGCCCAGGCGCTGGTGACCACCTCCTGTGTCCCGCCGCGGTCCCCAAAGCGGGTCATCGCCAGGGGGACCGCGCCCAACTCGGGAGAGGCCCGATGGGGCTCTCCTGTCGCCTCCGCGGCCCGGCCACCGATCGATGAGTGAGGGCCGATCGCCACTTCCCGACGGCCCGGGGGACAGACATGCGGGCGACGAACCATATCTTGATCTCGACCTTGGCGGTCCTGGCCTGCGGCACGGAGCCAGGGACGACCGAATCCGCCTCAAAGAAGGAGTCTTTCGCCGCCGCTTCGCTGAGGAGCTCGGCTTCCGTGGCGGTCGCGAACGCCTCCGGCATCGCCCGGACCATCAACGCCGCGGGCGGGCCGGTGGTCGACCCCGGCAACCCGTTCTTCCAGTCGCTCGGGACGAATGGCCGGTCCTGCGCGACCTGCCACGACGTCCGCACCAACATGACGGTCACCCCGGGCCTGCTCCGGTTGCGCTTCGCCACGACCGGGGGGTTGGATCCCATCTTCCGGCCCGTGGACGGCTCGAACTCTCCGTTGGCAGACGTCTCGACCGTGGCGGCACGGCGAGCCGCCTACAGCATGCTGCTCTCGAAGGGGGTGATCCGGGTCGGCATCGGCATCCCCTCCGGTGCCGAGTTCGAGTTGGTCGCGGTCCAGGATCCCTTCGGGTACGCCAGCGCTGCCGAGCTGTCGCTCTTCCGACGGCCGCTTCCGGCCACCAACCTCAAGTTCCTCTCCACGGTCATGTGGGACGGCCGCGAGACGTTCAAGGACGCCGGGCAGGTTACCGGGTTCGCCCCGCTGGACTTCGATCTCGCCGATCAGTCGAACGCCGCCACCCTGGGACATGCCCAAGCCGCCACCCCGCTCACCAGCGACCAGCGCCAGGCCATCGTCGGTTTCGAGTCCCAGCTCTTCACCGCGCAGGTGATCGACCTGCGAGCCGGGGACCTGACCGAGTTCGGTGCCACCGGAGGGCCGCTGGCGCTCTCCGATCAGCCCTTCACCTTCGGGATGAACGACCCCCTGGACGGCGGGCCGTTCGATCCCGTGGCCATGACCGACTTCGCGGCCTGGGAGGGCTCGGCCGATGAAGCGCGGGCCTCCGTGGCCAGAGGGGAGACCCTGTTCAATACCCGACCGGTCCCCATCACCGGCGTCTCGGGGCTGAATGACGATCTGGGCGTCGCGACCATCCAGGGGACGTGCACGACCTGCCACGACACCCCGCACGCCGGCGACCACTCCGTTCCCGCGCCGCTGCGCATCGGGGTCGACGACCCCCAGCCCGCGGGCGGTCTGGACACCCAGGGGCTTCCCATCTACACGCTGCGCAACAAGACCACGGGCGAGCTCAAGGTCACGACCGATCCCGGCCGGGCGCTCATCACCGGCAAGTGGAAGGACGTAGGTCGCATCAAGGGGCCCGTGCTTCGCGGCCTGGCCGGTCGGGCCCCGTACTTCCACAACGGCTCGGCACCGGACTTGAAGACGGTGATCCAGTTCTACGACCAGCGATTCGCGCTCGGGCTCACCGATCAAGAGAAGGCCGACCTGGAGGCGTTCCTCCGCAGCCTCTGATCCAATCACCTGGGTGAGGCCCGAGCATCCTCGCGAGCCTCATCTGCCCAGAGAGCCCGTACCCCACTCGCGAGAGCCCACAGGGCTCTCGCGGTTGAGGGATGTGCTCCAGGGAAGAGGCTCTTTGGAACCCGCCCGGTTCTTCAGCATCCCAGGGCCTCGAAGAAGTCGTTTCCCTTGTCGTCCACGAGGACGAAGGCGGGGAAGTCGACGACCTCGATCTTCCAGACCGCCTCCATGCCCAGCTCCGGGAAGTCGAGGCACTCGACCCGGAGGATGTTCTCCTCCGCCAGGACCGCCGCCGGCCCGCCGGGCGATCCGAGGTAGAAGCCGCCCCACTTCTGGCACGCCTCGGTCACCGCCTTGCTCCGGTTTCCCTTCGCGATCATGACGAGCGAAGCGCCCTTCGACTGGAGGAGGTCCACGTAGGAGTCCATTCGCCCGGCGGTGGTGGGGCCGAACGACCCGGAAGGCTTCCCCTTCGGCGTCTTGGCCGGTCCCGCGTAGTACACGGGGTGATCGAGGAGGTAGCGGGGCAAGCTCTTCCCCTCTTCGAGGAGTTCCTTGAACCTCGCGTGGGCGATGTCCCGCGCCACCACCAGGGTGCCGGTGAGGAGCAAAGGGGTCGAGACCTTGAACCGGGTCAGGTCGGCCAGGATCGCCTTCATGGGCCGGTTCAGGTCGACCCGCTCCCCGTGCGCGTGCTTGCCCCCTCCCGCCCCGAGCCGAACGAGTCGCCCCGGGTCGTGGTCGAGCTCCTCCAGAAAGAGGCCGTCGCGGTCGATGCGCGCCTTGACGTTGCGGTCCGCGGAACAGGACACCGCCAGGGCCACCGGGCAGGAGGCCCCGTGGCGCGGGAGCCTCACCACCCGCACGTCGTGCGCGAAGTACTTCCCGCCGAACTGGGCCCCGATCCCGAAACGGTGGGCGGCGGCGAGGAGCTTCCCCTCGAGCTCGGGGTCGCGAAACGCCCGGCCGAGCGCGTTCCCGGTGGTGGGCAGGCCGTCCAGGGCCCGGGCCGAGGCGAGCTTCACGGTCTTCATGGCCGCTTCGGCCGAGGTGCCCCCCACCACCACCGCGATGTGGTAGGGCGGGCAGGCGGCCGTCCCCAAGTGGCGCATCTTGTCCTCGAGGAAGCTCGAGAGCCGGTCGGGCGTGAGGAGCGCCTTGGTCTCCTGCCAGAGCTGGGACTTGTTCGCCGACCCGCCCCCCTTGGCCATGAACAGAAACTCGTAGGTCATCCCGCTCGTGGCGTAGATGTCGATCTGGGCGGGCAGGTTCGTCCCGGTGTTCACTTCCTCGTACATGGAGAGGGCGGCCGTCTGCGAGTACCGCAGGTTCTCCTCGGCGTACGTCCGGTAGACGCCCTCGGAGAGGTACTTCTCGTCCTTCACGCCGGTGAAGACCTGTTGCCCCTTCTTCGCCACGATGGTGGCGGTGCCGGTGTCCTGGCACAGGGGGAGCTCACCCCGGGCGGCGATCTCGGCGTTGCGGAGAAAGGAGAGGGCCACTCCCCTGTCGTTGACCGAGGCCTCCGGGTCGGAGAGGATCCGGGCGACCTGCTCGTTGTGCTCCGCCCGCAGGAAGAACGAGACCTCCCGCATCGCCTCCCGGGCAAGCCGGGTGAGCGCCGACGGCTCCACCTTCAGGATCTCGGTCCCCTCGAAGCTCGAGACCCTGACTCCCTCCCTGGAGAGGAGGCGGAAGCGGGTCGGGTCCGGGCCCAGGGGGAACGGGTCCTCATACTCGAAGGCGCTCGCGGGCATCTCGCTCCTCCTCCTCGTCCTCTAAAGCTAGGCGCGCTCCAGTACCGCGGTGAGGAGGCGCCAGAACCCTTGGACCGATCGGATGCTGACGTGCTCGTCGGGCGTGTGTACGTCCCACATGCTCGGGCCGATGGAGGCCATCTCCACCCCCGGATACCGGCCGCCCAGGATCCCGCACTCCAGCCCGGCGTGAATGGCCTTCACGGTCATGGGCTTGCCGTAGAGCTCCTCGTGGACGCCGTTCACGAGCTTCACGATGGCCGAGCCGGGCTCCGGCTTCCACCCCGGGTAGCCGTTGGAGCTGCGGCACTCCGCCCCCGCCAGCGCCGCCACCGCGGCGATGCGGGCCACGAGCGCCGCCTTGCTCGCGTCGATCGAGCTGCGGGTCAGGAAGGTCAACTCCACCGCTTTGTCCAGGGTCTCGAGGACGCCCATGTTGGTGGAGGTCTGGACGAGCCCGGGGATGTCGGGGCTCATCTCCTCCACCCCGTGGGGACCGGCGAGGAGGAGCCCCAGCACCGCGGAGGCGTCGGCGGGCAAGAGGCAGCGGGAGGTCGCCGGTTCCTCCAAGGGCACCTTCTCCAGCGAGACCGCCAGGGCGGGGTCGAAGGCTCCAAACGCCCTTCGCTTCTCCTCGGAAAGCCGGGCCACGTCGGCGGCGAGGGCCGACTCCCGCGACGGCTCGACCAGGACCACCCCCCCCGCCTCCCGGGCGATGGCGTTGCGCTTGTTCCCGCCCCGGAGGTTTGAGAGCTCGAGGGCGTGAGGAACCATGAGGGAGGCGAGGAGCTGCCCCAGGACCCGTAGCGCGTTGCCGCGCCCGGAGGCGATGTCGATCCCGGAGTGCCCGCCCTTGAGCCCGTACACCTTGAGGCGCAGGGGCCGGCGCCCCGGCGACGGCGCCCGGAACGACACCCCGCGGCTCACCACGGTGTCGACCCCTCCGGCGCAGCCGATGACGAGCTCGCCCTCCTCCTCGCTATCGAGGTTCAAGAGCCGCGGGGAGCGGAGCCAGCCGGCCCGGACCGCGTTGGCCCCCGTGAGCCCGGTCTCCTCGTCCACCGTGAGCAGCACCTCGAGGGCGGGATGGCGGAGATCGCCCGAGGCGAGGACGGCCAGGGCCGAGGCCACACCCACCCCGTTGTCGGCGCCCAGGGTGGTACCGCGCGCGCGGAGCATGTCCCCGTCCCGGACCACCTCGATGGGGTCGACCTGGAAGTCATGCGCCGTCCCCTCGTTCTTCTCGCACACCATGTCGAGGTGGGCCTGGAGCGCCAGGCCGGGCCGGCCTTCCCTCCCGGGCGAGGCCGGCTTGCGAAGAAGGACGTTGCCGGCCCCGTCGGTCTCTACCGAGAGCCCGAGCGCCCTCCCCTGCTCGGCGGCCCAGCGCGCCGCCGCCGCCTCGTTCCTCGATCCGCGGGGGATCCTCGAGAGTTCCAGGAAGTAGCCAAAGAGGCGGCGGGGCTCAAGGCTCGAGAGGTCGTCCACCGGGGCCTCCTCTGGAAGGGTTCGAGGCGGAGGGAGCGGGCCCGAAGAGTACCAGAACGGCGGCGCGCACGTGTCCTTGAAGGCCCGGGAAGGTCGGCCTAGCCTTGGCCCATGCCCCAGCCCTCGGTCGCCGGCCTCGAGACACCCGCCGCCCGCTCCTTCGCCGATCGCGTGGCCCAGTACTTCCGCGACTTCCAGGTGCTCAAGGAGACCCGCACCGAGTACTGGGGCATCCAGCTCATCAACCTCATCGACTCGACCATCTACTTCGCGCTACTCAACATCGCCTCCGTCTTCCTCTCCCAGAACGTGGGCCTCTCCGACGAGGAGGCCGGCTACTCGGTGGCCCTCTTCACCACCGCCACCACGATCTTCCTCTTCTTCTCGGGGACGGTGACCGACTGGCTCGGGATCCGCGTCTCCATCCACGCCGCCATGATCGGGCAGGGGATCCTGAGGCTCCTCGTGGCGGTGGTGGGGCTCATGCCCTCCTTCCCCCATCGCGGTCTCGCCGCCACCGTCCTCCTCTTCCTCATGGCCCCGTTCATGGCCATGGTCCAGACGGTCTTCCAGTCGGCCAACCGGCGCTATACCACCGAGACCTCGCGCAGCGCCGGCTTCAGCCTCTGGTACCTCGCCATGAACATCGGGGCGGCGGCCGGGGGCTTCCTCATCGACATCGACCGGCTCTGGCTCAAGTGGTCGAACGCTCACATCTTCACGATCGGTGCGGTGGCGGCCCTCGCCTGCTCCGCGATCACCTTCCTCCTCATCCGGGACGAGCGGCAGCTCGACCTCGGGGCGCCCAGGACCTCCCCCTCCGGCGGGGAGGCGGCCGCCGCCCCGGGCAAGGCCGCGAAGAAGAACCCGGTCCAGATCGCCCTCGAGGTCGTGCGCGAGCCGACCCTGTGGCGGCTCGTCGTCCTCATCGCCCTCATCCTCGGCGCCCGCGCCGTCTTCGCCTACCTGTACCTGCTCATGCCCAAGTACTGGCTGCGCACCATCGGCGCGGAGGCGAGAATGGGGACCCTCCAGGCCATCAACCCCATCCTCATCGTCTTCGGCATCATCCTCTTCATCCCCCTCGTGGGCCGCTTCCGGCTCTTCTCCATGCTCGTCTACGGAGCGATGATCTCGGCCGCCTCGCTCCTCTTCTTGGCGGTGCCCTACCGCCTCCTCTCCGCCGACATCGCCTATGCCCACTACTCCATGTCGGTGCTCTGCATGATCGCCCTGTCCATCGGAGAGGTGGTCTGGTCGCCCAAGCTCTACGAGTACACCGCCGCCATCGCCCCCGAAGGACAGGAGGGAACCTACCTGGGGATTTCGCTCGTGCCCTGGTTCCTCGCCAAGACGCTCGTCAGCGTCCTCTCCGGCCACCTCCTCGTGCGCTTTTGTCCGGAGGGGATCGGACCGCGCATCGCCAACGGCGAGGTGGGGTACTGGAACGGGCCGGCGGCGATGTGGCTCCTCCTCAGCCTGGTGGGGCTCCTCGGCTGCTTCGGCGCCCTCCTGCTCCGCGGCTGGCTCACCCGCGGGCTCAAGGAGCGCTAGGGGCGAGGCCCTTCCGCCCTTATTCCCCCGGGCACGGGCCGGCTCGTCGCCCTCTTCGCTCCTAGAACGTCTCGTTGCCGTTCAGGTAGAACCCGAGCTCTCCGCTCGGGGCCCAGCCCACGTCGACCACGAGGTTCGAGCCCGAGCTCCGGTCGAGCAACACCCGGAGGCCCGCGGCGAACCCGGGGTGCACCGTGCGGAAGTCGATCCCGCCCTGGCCGGGTTGCCGCTCGCTCGGCGCCAACAGGCTCACCGCCGCCACGGCCCCGAGCGACCGGTAGACGTGGGCCCGGTATTCGACCTCGCCGTAGAGGAGGTCCATGGCCGCGAACCTCCCTTCGACCATGCCCCGGCCGGAGCGGTGCTCGGGGTCCGCGCCGATCTGGGGCAAGAGCAGGTAGGGGGTCGCTCCGAACGTGGACCAGGCATACGCCCAGAGCGCGAGCACGTCCTGCCGCCCCGGGATCGAGAAGTAGGTGCGACCGTCGAGGTAGACCGATTGCCAGTTGTTGTCGCTGCCGAGAGCGGGGGAGTCGAACCGGACCCGGCCGAGGAGGTAGCTTCCCTGGGAGGGCCGCACCGGGCTGTCCCGCCCGTCCCAGAGGACGTTCAGGGTGAGGCCCGACGAGACGGAGCGGCCCTCGGTGCCAAAGGGGTAGGAGTTGAAGCCGGTTTCTTCCCCCGCCGCGTGGCGCTCGTCGACGATGTCGAAGAAGCCGTCGTAGAAGTAGCCCACCCCCGCGTACAGCTGGCCGAGGAGGAGCCGGTACCCGGTCTCGTGAAGCTGCACCTGCTGCCGGCTCACGACGGTCCGGTCCGAGGGTAAGGTCTCCCCCCCGAGCCCGTAGGCCGGGTTGGGGAAACGCCCCCCTCCAAAGTCGCCCGAGAGGATCCACTCGTTCCTCGGCAGGCGCACCTCGGAACGGAGAACCAAGCCGATCTGGTGATTGGTGGTGAAGAAGCCGCTCGCCTCGAAGCGCGAGAACTTCGTCTCCGGGCCCCCGGTGCGGAAGCCCCCGAGCGCCGCCAGCCCGCCGCCCGCCCCGAGGAGCGGGTTCGCGACCACGAAAGGGAGGAGCGCGATGTGAAACCGGCTCGCCGGAGGCGGCTCCTTGGGGAGCGGTAGCCCCACGAGCCGGGCGAGCAGCTCGGGCAGATCGGGATCGGCACCGGTACCGGCGGTGGAGGGAGGCAGGGCAGAGACGACCTCGGCACCGGAGGGGGCCTCGTCCGGCGGCCGCTCCTCTTGGGCGGCGACCGCTGCCCGGGCGAAGAGCCCGACGGCGGCCGAGACAAAGCTCATCCGGAAGGTGCGGGACATCGCGGGACCGCGGCGGGCGAGCCTACCACGGCGCGGGACGAGGCCCAGGACTCCGCGGCGATCGTCAGGGGCCCTTGATAGGAGGACCGGGATGCGAATCTGCCTCTTCTGCGGCTCCGCCGCGGGGCGACGGCCCGAGTACCTCGCCTCCGCCCGCGACATGGGCCGGGCCCTGGCGCGACGGGGAATGGGGCTCGTCAACGGCGGGGGGCACGTCGGGCTCATGGGAGCGGCGGCCGATGGCGCCCTCTTCGCGGGCGGCGAAGCCATCGGCGTCATCCCCCGAGCGCTCATGGATCGAGAGCTGGGCCACAAGGGCATGACCGAGCTGCGGGTGGTGGAGACGATGCACGAACGCAAGGCCCTCATGGCGGAGCTCTCCGATGGCTTTGCTGCCCTCCCGGGCGGCATCGGCACCCTGGAGGAGCTGTTCGAGGCCTGGACCTGGGCCGGTCTGGGGATCCACGAGAAGCCGGTGGGCGTGCTCGACGTGGGCGGGTACTTCGACCCGCTTCTCGAGATGGCCGACCGGATGGTGGCCGAGGGCTTCTTGCCCGAGCACCTTCGGGCCTCGCTCATCGTGGCGCGAGACCCCGACGAGCTCATCGACGCGCTTGTCGCCTACCGGCCCTCCGCCTCACGCTTCGCGCCGGCGGGCGTGAAGCCCTGACGGTCGCCCGAAGCGGCCTCTCCTCGCTCCCCCGCCCGATGAAGGAGGGGCCTTCTCCTCTAGCCGGTGGGAATCGGCCCCGGGCTCACCGGGCCCGAGTCGGCCCGCCCGCGGAGGGCACCTTCGAGATCTTCGGCCAGGTCCTCGAAGTCCTCGAGCCCGACCGAGAGGCGAAGCAGGCCGGGTGGAGCACGGGGATCGTGCCGCTTCCGGTAGTCGATCAGGGTCTCCACGGCGCCGAGCGAGGTGGCCTCCCGGATGAGGCGGAGGCGTCGGGGAAGGCCTCTCGCCTCCTCCTCCGAGCCGAGCTCGAACGCGATGACCGCGCCCGGGCCGCTCATCTGCCGCCTCGCCACCTCCTCGCCCGGGTGGCCGGGCAAAGAGGGGTGAAGGACCCGCGGCACCCGACCGACGAGAAAGGCCGCGAGCCGCGTCGCCGTCTCGCACTGCCGCCGGATGCGGACGGGAAGCGTGCGCAGGCCCCGCAAGACGAGCCAGGTCTCGAGCGATCCGGGGACCGACCCGGTGACGGTCCGCGCCGTCTTGAGCTCGAGGGCGACACCCGGGTCGCGTGCCACGAGCACCCCGGCGAGCGCGTCGGAGTGGCCGGACAAGAACTTCGTCGCCGAGTGCATCACGAGGTCCGCCCCGAGCTCGAGGGGCCGGAGCAAGACGGGCGTGGCGAGGGTGCTGTCCACGACGACCGAGGCGCCCGCCCGGTGGGCCCGCGCGCAATGGGCCTCGACATCGAGGACCTCCGCGGTGGGGTTCCGGGGGGTCTCGAGCCAGACCAGGTCCCCCCGCGAGAGCGGCGCGTCCAGCTCGACGGGCTCGATGCCGAGAGCCTCGAGAACCGCGCGCGTGCCGTGATACCCGTCTGCCAGCGTCACCCGGCGCGGAGATGCATGAGCGCTGCCATGGTCGCAGCTTGGCCGGACGAGTACACCACCGCCGCTCCGCCCTCGAGCGCGCCCAGGACCGCCTCGAGCCTCAAACGGGTCGGTGCGCCTCACGCGCGTAGACGAGCCCCTCTGGGTTATCCGCGGCGAACGTCGTCGCCACGTGGATCGAGGGGGCCACGTCGGCCAAGGGCTCGAGCCCTGCATCAGCATGGATGGACAAGGTGTCAACTTGGGGGTGGTCTTTCATGGCCACATGCTCTCGTCGCTCCGGCCGGCCGACAAGGCCTCCCGGCCGGGCCACCTTGGCGTGGCGTTTCGCCGCCGGCCCCCTAGAACGCCCGAATTCCGTTCGGAGCGCTAGGATACGCGCATGGCCAAGAGACTCATCGGAATCCTGACCGGCGGCGGCGATGTCCCCGGACTCAACTCGGTAATCAAGAGCGTCGTGTACCGCGGCGCGGAGTACGACTACCAGATCATCGGGATCCGGCGCGGCTGGGAGGGGCTCACCCATCTGAACCTCGACGACCCCGAGAGCAAGTCTCGCTACGTCTTGCCGCTCAATCGCGACAACACCCGGACCATCGACCGGACGGGCGGAACGTTCCTCCACTCCTCCCGGACGAACCCCTCCAAGATGGGACGGCTGCCCAAACACCTCGAGGGCAAGGACTTCCCCGTCTCGCAGACCACCAGGGCCGGGGCGGTGACGACCACCTACGACGTGTCGAAGCAGGTCCTGAAGAACCTCGAGGCGCTCGGGCTCGACTACCTGCTCGCCATCGGCGGCGACGACACCCTCTCCTACGCCGCCAAGCTCCACCAGTTCGGGTTCAAGGTCATCGCCATCCCCAAGACCATGGACAACGACGTTCGCAACACCGAGTACTGCATCGGCTTCTCGACCGCCATCACCCGGGCCATGGACGCCATCGAGCGGCAGCGGACCACGGTGGGCTCGCACGAGCGCATCGGCATCTTCCGGGTGTTCGGCCGGGACGCCGGCTACACCGCCCTCTACACCGCCCACGTCACCTCGATCCGCTGCGTCATCCCGGAGTACAAGCCCAAGATCGAGAACATCATCGACCTCCTCGTCCGGGACAAGCGCACGAACCCCTCCGCCTACTCCCTGGTGGTGCTCTCGGAGGGAGCCGAGTGGGAGGGATACAAGGTCCAGGAGTACGGCGACGCCGACGCGTACGGCCACCGGAAGAAGGCCAGCGTGGCCGAGTCGCTCTCCGACGAGATCAAGCGTCGGACCGGAGAGGAGACGATCGTCTCCGACCTCACCTACGACCTCCGCTCGGGCGACCCGGACTTCATCGACAAGCTCGTGGCCTCCACCTACGGCAACATGGCCTTCGACGCCGTCCTCCAGAACCAGAGCGGCCTCATGTCGGCCCTGGTGGACGGCAAGTACGACCTCGTCCCCATCCCCGACCCGAAGCTCGGGCCGAGGAGGGTCGACATCGCCACCATGTACAACACCGAACGGCTCCGCCCCAACTATGCCAACAAGCGCGGGTTGCCGGTGTTCTTGAACCGCATTTAGTCCGCGCCAAGTGAAGGGAAACCTCTTCGCGCTCGCGACCGCCGTCGCCTGGGCCTCGGCGGTCGTGCTCTTCCGCAAGAGCGGGGAGCACCTTTCCCCCTTCCGCCTCAACGCCTTGAAGAGCGTCCTCTCGCTCCTCTTGGTCCTCGCCACCTTGAAGGTCGCCGGCGTCCCGGTCTTCCCCACCGCCCCCTTTTCACACCTCGCCCTCCTCCTCGCCTCCGGGCTCGTGGGGATCGCGGTGGCCGATACCCTCTTCTTCGAGTCGCTTGCGCTCCTCGGAGCCGCCCGCTCGGCCATCGTCAGCTGCCTCTACGCCCCCTTCATCGTCGCCGCCTCGATGCTCTTTCTGGGAGAGCGGCCCGCGGCCAGGGTGCTTGGGGGCGGCCTCTTCGTGGTGAGCGCCGTCTTCCTCACGCAGGTGCCCGAGATCCGCCTCGAGTTGCCGGCGGCCGCGCTCCGGCGCGGGGTGCTTCTCGGGGCGGCGTCCATGGCCTCCACCGCGGTGGCGATCGTGGCCGTGAAACCCCTGCTCCCCCAATACCCCGTCCTCTGGGCCACGGGCGTGCGCCTACTGGGCGGGGTCCTGGGGCTCGCCCTCCCTCCGCTCCTCCATGCCCCCTCGCGGAGCGTGCTCGGCGCCTTCGTGCCCCAGCGGGCCTGGTGGCTCGCCATCCCCGCCGCGGTCCTCGGCACCTACCTCGCCCTCCTCCTCTGGGTGGCAGGCTTCAAGTACGGGGCCGCGAGCAGCACCGCCATCCTCAACCAGACGAGCACCCTCTTCACCGTGATGCTCTCCGCCCTCTTCCTCCGCGAGCGCTTCACCAAGTGGCACGGGATCGCCACCGGGCTCGCCTTCGTCGGAGCCGCCCTCGTGGCGCTCTGACCCTCGGACCTCGTGCTCACGCAGACACCACCTTCCCGCCCTCTCCCCCCGGTTGCTTTCGCCGCTCGCTCCCCCTAGCCTCTCGCGAAGCGCCGCCCGCGCCGGCGGGGGCGCCCGGGGATGCCGTGGACCTTCTCAAGAACTCCATCCAGCCGTACGCCTGGGGATCGCGCACCGCCATCGCCGAGCTCCTCGGCGAGCCGAGGCCCTCCCCCCTGCCGCAGGCCGAGCTCTGGATGGGGTCCCACCCCCTCGCCCCGTCCCGCATCGTCCGGGACGGCCGGGAGATGTCGCTCTCCGACGCGGTGAAGGGCGACCCGGAGAAGGAGATCGGCCCCCGCGCCCTGGCCGAGCATGGGCCGCTTCTCCCCTTCCTCCTCAAGGTGCTCGCCGCCGATGAGCCGCTCTCGCTCCAGGCACACCCGGACGCACGGCAAGCCCGCGACGGCTTCGCCCGAGAGGAGGCGGCGGGCGTGGCCCGCGACGCCCCGGAGCGCAACTACCGCGATCCCTTCCCCAAGCCCGAACTTCTGTGCGCCCTCACCCCCTTCGATGCGCTGTGCGGGTTCCGGCCCGCCGCCGAGGCCCTGGCCCTCGTCGATGCCCTCGGCACCCCGGCCCTTTCCCCCGTGGAGGAGAGGCTTCGGCGCGGCGGTTCCGCGGGCCTCCGCGAGGCCTTCACCTTCCTCGTCACCCTGCCCCCCGCCGCCCGCCCGCCGCTCGTCGAGGCGACGGTCGCGGCCGCGGCAAGGGCCCGGAGCGAACCGTTTGCCGAGGCCTTCGCCTTGACGGGACGGCTAGCCGCCCTCTACCCCGACGATCCCGGAGTGGTGATCGCCCTCCTCGGGCGCCTCGTCCGGCTCTCGCCCGGCGAGGCCCTGTACCTGCCCGCCGGCAACCTCCACGCCTACCTGCACGGCGTGGCGGTGGAGATCATGGCGTCGTCCGACAACGTCCTGCGCGGCGGACTCACGCGAAAGCACGTGGACGCGGAGGAGCTCCTTCGCGTGCTCCGCTTCTCGGAGGAGCCCGTGCCCCTCGTGAGGCCGCGGCCCGGTGGCCCGGGCGAAGAGGTCTACTCCACCCCGGCCCGCGAGTTCGAGCTCTCCCGCATCAAGGTGGCCCGAGCCGGCTTCGATGTCGGGGTGGCCGGTCCCGAGATCCTGTTCTGCCAGGCGGGCGAGGTGGCGGCCCTCTACCACTCCGGGCGGCTCGCGCTTCCCCGGGGTGCCTCCGCCTTCGTGCCCGCCTCGACCGGGCGGTATCGGCTCGAAGGAGAGGGAGTCGTCTTCCGGGCGGCTCTCCCGCGGGCCGCCCGGTAGGTAGGCCGCGGCAGGGGCCGCCCGTCGCGTCCTGCGTCCGAGACCTTGGAGCAAGGGTCCCGCTTCCCCCCGTCCCCTCGGAAGACGAGGAGGATGCGGGCGACCGCCGCTCCCCCCGTTCGGCCTCGCGAGGAGACTAAGAGGCGCGAGGTCTCTCGGGCGGGCCACCCTCGATCGTCCCCCCTTCTTCCTAGAGAACGCCCGGGCCCGTCCTCCCAGGAAGCGCCCGTCAGGAGCGGTGGTTACGCTCCCGCGCATACTGGACGTCGATCTCGGCGTAGTCGCAGGTCAGCTCCTCGCCGGCGGCGATGGGTCGGGCCGCCACCGTGAACCCCCCTTCCTGGTCCGGGGTGTCCCGGCAGTTGGGCAGGTCGGAATGGTTGAAGAACCGGGCGTCATCCCCGCAGAGCACGTACCGTAGGAGCACCGGGTCGAGATAGGTGTACTTCTCGATCTGCGCCCGGGCCGGGGGAGCGAGCGCGGCGATCGCCGCGTCGTCGAGCAGGATGTCGATCCTTTGGTCGAGCCGCCAGACCACCGTACCCTCGGGGATGGGTTCGGACGCGAAGAGGCCGATGCCGTGGATGGAGCTTTTCTCGAGGTGGGTCTTCACGAGGAGCATAGGGTCAGGTCCCGCGGTTTGGCGGGTCCCCTTCTGGCTCAGGTCGGGCCGGCGCGCAAGGGGGCATTCCCTTCGGCGGCCACTCTCCCCGCTCACCGATCGGCATCGACGGCGAGCGCCGGAGGCACGGCGCGGCGCGGCAGGAGGAGCCCTGGGCCGGAGGGGAAGAACCCGGCCCTGGACAGGTAGGCGGAGAAGGGGTGGCCGGCGGCGGGGGAGCCGTTGATCTCCTCCACCCGGACGCCCTCGAAGCGCTCGGCCGCCTCCCGCGCCAGGTCGAGGACCGCCTGCGCCGCGGCCAGGCCCACCCGCGACCGCTCCGGCTCGGTCGCGGGCAGGAAGGCCACGAGCTGCGTGAGCCCCCGGGCCGGCGGGAGAAACAGGGCCGGGGCTCCGTCCACGAGCACCACCCGCGCCCCGGCCGCCCGCACCGGCCGCCGCGCAAGGGCCTCCTCCGGCGGCAAGGGCCAGTCGAGCGCGGCGCCGTATGGGTTCGCCGGATCGGTGGCGGCAAGCACCGTCACCACCGGCCGGTCGGGAGCCTCCCGAGCCGCCCGGAGCGCGTCCACCGCTTCCTTGAGGGCGAACTGCATCGCGCCGACCCCGAGCACGAAGTAGCCGCGCCGGATCCGCCCGGCCTCCTCTAGGTGGCGGAGGACCTCGTAGACGGCGCCGAACCCACCCGCCACCCCCTCGGCCGCGACCGCGCCCCGGGTCAAGACCCCGTGCCTTTGGAGGAGCTGCTGGGCCAGCGCCGCGCTAAGGGCCGTGGCGGTGCCGGGGCCGCCCCCGAGCGCCCGGCCCTCCAAGAGCGCCCAGCGCCCACCGGCGCTCTGCGGTGCCGCGAGCCGGGCGCGCCCCGGTCCGGGGAAGGATGGCCGGATCGTCCCCCGCATCCGCTCCCGTCGCCCCGGCGCCCGGGTGAAGGCCCGGAGGACCTGGAAGGTGTCGTTCGTGAGCAGCCCGCGCCAGACCAGGGCCCAGAGCGCGTCCACCGTCTCGGGAGGGAACCCCCCGCCCGCCGCGGCGTGGATCTCCGGAAAGAACGAGGCGCCCCGCAAGAGGAGGTGCTCCACGATCCGCCGCTCGCGATCGGTCTGTGGCCCTTCTGCCGGACGGGAGGCCCAGAGCCTGGGAAACGCGTCGGCCCGGAAGAGCGCCACCCGCCCGTCTCGCGCTCCCAGGGCCTCCACGCCCACCCACAGGACCTCCCCGCCCGCCGCCAGGGCATCGAGATCGCCGGGGAGGTAGCCGGCCACCCGGGCGGGCAGGATCTCCGATTCGAGCGCGGAGGCCGGAATCGGGGCGCCCTGGAGCCTCTCCACGGCCTCGAGCAAGGCCTCGGTCCCCCCCCGGCGGCGAGGGATCCCGTGCCAGGCGAGGAGCGCCCGGCAGAGGGCCGCCGGCTCGGCCGGCTCCACCTCCTCGCGGAGGCGGGCGAGCGAGCGCCGACGAAGAGTGCGGAGCACCTCCGGGTCGCAGAACTCCCGCTCCCGTCCCCCGGGGCGGAACGCTCCCTCGAGGAGGCGGCCGCGCGCGAGGAGCGTCTCGAGGGCGGAGAGCGCCACCTCCGGCCCGATCCCGAACCGCGCGACGACATCACCAGTCGTGAATGGACCCCGTCGCCGGGCGAACCGCGCCAAGAGGCCCTCAAGGGGCTCGTCCACCTTCCCGAGGAGCACCTCCGGCACCCCCGGCGGCAGCTCCGCTCCGAGAGCGTCGCGATAGCGGGCGGCGTCCTCCACGGCCACGAACCGCTCCTCCCCCGCAACGAGGACGGGCACCACCCGCCCCTCCGAAAGGAGCCGCTCCAGGGCGGAAGCGACCTCGGGGGTCGCCGAGCGAGCCTTCACCTCCTCCGAGGAGAGGTCGCCGAGGCGCAGGAGCAGGTCCGCCACCCCATCGGCGCTCCTCGCCCGGGCCTCGGCCGAAAGCTGCTGCAGCCGGCCCTCGAGCTCCTCGAGGGCGGCAGGATCGAGGAGGTCCCGGAGCTCGGCCTCGCCCACCAGCTCCCGGAGCTGGACCTGGTCGATGGCGAGAGCCTGGGCGCGCCGCTCGGCCAGCGGGGCGTCGCCGTCGTAGAGGAAGCTCGCCACGAAGCCGAAGAGGAGGGAGGCGGCGAAGGGCGAGGGGACGCGGGTGTCGACCGTGACGGTCCGCACCTCCCCTCGGCGGATCGCATAGAGGAGATCCACCAGGGCGGGCAGGTCGAAGACGTCCCTCAGGCACTCGCGGTAGGACTCGAGGAGGATGGGGAACTCGGGATAGCGGGAGGCGACGGCCAGAAGATCGCGGGCCCGCTTGCGGCGTTGCCAGAGCGGGGTGCGCCCGCCGGGCCGGCGCCGCGGCAAGAGGAGCGCGCGCCCGGCGGCCTCGCGGAACTTGCCCGCGAACAGGGGAGTGTTCCCGAGCTGGGCGGTGACCTCTGCCTCCACCTCCTCGGGCTCGGGGAAGAGGAAGGACACGTCGGGCGGGCCTCCGGCGTCGGGGATGCGGACCGCGAAGCCGTCGTTGGTCCAGATGGTCTCCGGCTCCACCCCGAGCCGCTCCCGCGCCCGGGCCGCCGCCGCCAGGCACCAGGGGGAGAGCAGGGGCGCCCCCAGCGGGGAGAGGACGCAGACGCGCCAGTCGCCCAGCTCGTCCCGATAGCGCTCCACCACCACGGTCCGGTCGTCGGGGATCTCCCCGGTGGCAGCCCGCTGATCGTCCAGGAACCGGAGCAGGTTCTGGGCGGCGCACTCGTCCAGGCCGTGGCGGAGGACGAGCCGGGAGTGCGCTTCCTCGCGGCGGGCCTCGGCGAGCTCGCGGGCCAGCCGGCCGATGCGTCGCCCTAGCTCGAGCGGCCGCCCCGGGGCATCCCCCTTCCAGAAGGGCATCTTGCCGGGCTCGCCGGGCGCGGGCGACACGAGCACGCGGTCGAAGGTGATCTCCTCGATGCGCCAGGTGGACGCACCGAGGAAGAAGGTCTCGCCCACCTTCGACTCGAAGACCATCTCCTCGTCGAGCTCGCCCACCCGCGCCTGCCCGGGCGCTCCCCCCAGGAGGAAGACCCCGTAGAGCCCGCGGTCGGGGATGGTCCCGGCGTTCACCACCGCCACCCGCTTCGCCCCCTCGCGCGCCCGCACTCGGGCCCGGACCCGGTCAAAGACGAGCCGCGGCGTCAGGTCGGAGAGCTCGTCGGACGGGTAGCGGCCGGAGAGCAGGTCCAGAACCCCCTCGAACGCGGGCCGGGGAAGCGTTGCGAAGGGGGCGGCCCGACGCACGGTCCGGTAGAGCTCGTCGACCGGCCACTCGTCGAGGGCGGCGAGCCCGACGATCTGCTGGGCCAGGACGTCGAGCGGGTTCCGCGGGAAGCGGGTCTCCTCCACCTCGCCCTCCTTCATGGCCTCGATCTGTGCGGCGCAGGCGAGCAGGTCGGCGCGGTACTTGGGGAAGAACACCCCTCGGCTGGGGGCGTCGATCTGGTGCCCGGCCCGCCCGATCCGCTGCAGGGCGCTCGCCACCGAAGGGGCAGCCTCGATCTGGACCACGAGGTCGATGGCGCCCATGTCGATGCCCAGCTCCAGGGACGAGGTGGCGACGAGCCCGCGCACGGCCCCGGCCTTGAGGGCCGCCTCGATCGCCACCCGCTGGGGCCGGGCCAGCGACCCGTGGTGGGCGTGGACCAGGGTCTCCCCGGCCAGCTCGTTGAGCGCGGCCGCGAGCCGCTCCGCCACCCGGCGGCTGTTCACGAACAGGAGAGTGGAGCGGTGGGCGCGAACGAGCTCGAGGAGCCTCGGGTGGATGGCGGTCCAGATCGAGCCGTGCGATGGGGAGGCGGCGGAGGTCCCCTTCGGCTCGACCGGATCCCCGAGCCGGGCCATGTCCTCGACCGGCACCTCCACCGTGAGCTCGAGCGCCTTCCCCTTCCCGGCGTCCACCACCGTCACCGGACGAAAGCGGAACCCTCCTCCTTCCTCCCCCTCCGTCCCCCCGAGGAAGCGCGCCACCTCGTCGAGCGGCCGCTGCGTGGCCGACAGGCCGATGCGCTGCAGCGGGCGACCGGCCAGCACCTCGAGCCGCTCCAGGGACAGGGCGAGGTGGGCCCCCCGCTTCGTGCGAACGAGGGCGTGGATCTCGTCCACGATGACCGTCTCCACCGTGCGAAGACGGTCGCGGGCGTTCGAGGTGAGGAGGAGGTAGAGGGACTCGGGCGTGGTGATGAGGATGTCGGCCGGGTCGCGCGCGAAGCGCGCCCGTTCGGCGGGGGGCGTGTCCCCGCTCCGGACGGCCACCCCGAGGAGTCGGTGGGGGTCCCCTCGCTCCCGGGCCAACTCCGCGATCCCCTGGAGCGGCGCTCGAAGGTTCCTCTCCACGTCCACCGCGAGCGCCTTGAGCGGCGAGACGTAGACGACCTTGAGCCGCTCCCGGGCCGGGGGCTCGGGGGAGAAGGCGAGCCGATCGATGCAGGCGAGGAAGGCGGCGAGCGTCTTGCCGCTCCCGGTGGGCGAGAGAACGAGCGTGGACTCGCCCCGCTGGATCGGCGGCCAGGCCCCCGACTGCGCCTTGGTGGGCGCCGCGAACGACCGCGCGAACCACCCCTCCACCGCCGGATGGAACGCGTATCCGAGGTTCGCCTTGGGCGGCGGCATGAGCGGGTGTTGTAACGGACGCCTGTGACGCGCGACCCCGGACCGCCCGGCGAGGGCGGCGCTCGACCCCTTTCGGGTCCCTGGGCCAGCGGGGCCGCATCCCCGAAGCCGCTCCTCCTTCTTGCGCGCTAGAGTGCCTCCACCCATCGCGGCGGGAGAGTTCCCCAGGGAGTTCACGTCATGGCCGACACCAGCCCCACCCCACCTCCGCCTCCCCCGCAGCCGAAGCCCGGCTCGCCGATCGTCGATCCCGCCGCCCTCCTCGCCACCTTCTTCTCGGTCATCCGGGGTCCCGGCGAATTCTTCAAGTCCGCGAAGGAGGAGAAGGGGCTGCAGAGGTGCGTCACCTTCTCGGTCGCCTCCTGGCTCGTCTTCGGCGTGCTCATGCTCCTGGAGCGGATCCTCTATGGCCACGGGTTCGGGGCGGGGGTCCGGGAACTCGTGCAGAACGTGATCTTCGGCTTCTTGGGCCCGTTCATCGACGGGCTCATCATCTGGATCGTCTGCCTCATCCTCGGCAGCAAGGCGCCCTACGAGCCCAGCGTACGGATCGCCTCCTACGCCTCGGCGGTGATGCCCATCGTCGGAGTGTTCATGCTCGTGAAATGGATCGGCTGGCTGGGCGCCGTCGCCGCCTGCGTGTACGGCCTCTACATCGTCGTCTTGGGCGCGAGGACCTTGAACTTCGAGCCCCCTCCCCCTCCGAGCCCGCCGCCCACCCAGGCGCCACCCGAGGCTTAGAAACTCCTGCCGGCAAACGGGGGGGCGAGGATCGGCACAGGAGGTGAACCGCGATGGCGCTTCGGTTCTGGCCCATCGTCGCCCTCGCCCTCCTTCCCAGAATGGCGGGGGCCGACGACTCGTTCCGGTGCGGGAGTCGGCTCGTCTCCGTGGGCGACGCACGCATCGACCTCCTCGGTAAATGCGGCCGGCCCGCGCTCTCGGAGTCGAGGGTGGAGGAGCGTTTCGACGGGGGGACCCTCGGGGTGGGCCAGCGCGTCACGGCCGTGGTCGAGGAGTGGACCTACGACTTCGGGCCCCTTTCGTTCGTGGAGGTGGTCACCTTGGTGAACGGCCGGATCGTCCGGATCGAGCGGGGCAGCTACGGCTACCAGGACCAGGCCCAAAGACCGGTCCGGATCCCCCGGGCCCGCTGCGACCCGGGAGCGTTCCACGAGGGCGATTACAAGATCGACCTCCTCGAGCGCTGTGGCGAGCCCGCGGCCATCGACACCTGGGAAGAGCCCGGGACGGTATCCGTGCCCGGGAGGGCGGCGCAGACGGGGATCGTGCGCGTCGAGGTCTGGACCTACGACCTCGGTCCGAACCAGTTCGTCCGCTTCGTGCGGCTCGAGAACGGCCGGGTGGCCCGCATCACCACCGGAAGCTACGGGTACGCCGACTAGAGGTGAGCGGGAGGTCGAGCCGGGTTCTCACCTCGGCCTTTTTTAGAGCGCGCCCAGGCCAGTGAAGGGGGACCTCCCTTCCGGCGGGGCCGCGCCGTCATAGCCTGGGAGGCACGAACCCCCGCTCGGGCTTGCCGAAGAGGTAGCCCTGGAAGAGCCGGCAGCCGAGCAAGGCCAGGGTGTCGCGTTCGGAGGGGAGCTCGATGCCCTCGGAGATCACCTCGATGCCGACCTCCTCGGAAAGGCCCACCACCGAGCGGACCACGCTCTGCTTCAGGGGGGATACGTCCACCCCCCGGACCAGAGACATGTCGAGCTTGACCACGTCCGGCTCGATGCTCGCGAAGCTCGCCAGGCCGGCGTAGCCCGCGCCCAGATCGTCCACCGCGAGCTTGAACCCCATCTCCCGGAGCCGTTCGACCCGGGAGCGGATGTCCGAGACCTCCTCGAGGGCGGTGCGCTCGGTGATCTCCAAGACGACCTGACGCGCCACCCGGGACAAGGGCGCCTCCGGGTCGGTGAGTTCGGGGTCGTCGAGGTCCCGGGCATGCAGGTTCACGAAGAGGAGCCCAAAGGGCGCGGCGGCAGCGTGGTGTGCCACCCGCCGGCGGATGGCCCGGCCCAGGTCGGTGAGCCGGCCAAGCCTCTCGGCCGCGCGGATGATCTCGTTGGGCCGGGCGAAGGGGCCGTCGGAGCGGACCAGCGCCTCGTAGCCGTAGAGCGCACGGCGGCCGTAGTCGACGATGGGCTGAAAGCCCATCCAGAGCTGAGCCAGGGAGTCGTCGAAGCCTTCCGCCAGGGCGATCTCCTCGGCGCTGGGCGTGAGCGGTCCCGCCCCGGGGCCCGGCCCCCCTCCGCCGCGGCGCTCCCGCGCCTTCTGCCCCACCTCGGCCGCCCCGCGCACGGTGCTCGCCAGGGCCTCGATGTCCACCGGCTTCGTGAGGTACCGGTAGGCGCCGTACTCGACGGCCCGGACCGCCGTCTCGAGCGCCGGGCCGCCCGTGACCAGCACCACCGGGACCTCCAGGGACAGCTCGCGCAGCGCCCGCAGGAACTCGATCCCCGAGAGCCGGGGCATGTTGATGTCGCTCACCACCGCGTCGAACCCGCCGCCCCGGACCTTCTCCAGGGCCTCGAGGCCGTCGGCCGCGGTCTGAAGGTCGAGGCCCGAGGTGCGGAGGACCTTCATGTATGCGGTGCGGACGATGGGGTCGTCTTCGACGAGCAGGACCTGGCTCACGATCGCTCCTCGTCTCCCCGGGGAGCAGGGCGCATGCCCGTTTGGCCCTGAGCAGGGACGGGCGGTTGCGGCCCGGGGTCGGCAGTCCTTGCCTACCCGGGGTGCGGGGCACTCTACCTTCGCCCTTCACCGCGACGCGACCGTGGCGCCACGGATCCGTCGATTTCGCCCTGCGTGAACGGTGATCTATCCCGGGGTCAGGGGGCGGCCGCCCCCTTGGCCCCGGTCTCGGGCCGGGCGGCGAAGCCGAGTTTGTAGAAGCGCTCCGGGGCGAGGGCCAGGAGGATGAGGACGAGCTGGGAGGCGATGAAGCCGAACAGCGCCCAGAAGGCCTTGTCCATGAATCCGTAGGAGTGGAGCCCGATCCCCAGCATGTTCACCCCGAACCAGGACAGGCTCGTGATGACGTTCCCGAAGATGGCCATGGCCATGAGGCCCCGCTCCCGCACGTACCCGCCCCAGCGGGCGTGGAGGATGATGGCGTTCCAGAGCACGATGAGCAGGGCGCCATTCTCCTTGGGGTCCCAGCCCCAGAACCGGCCCCAGGACTGATCCGCCCAGATCCCCCCGAGGACCGTGCCCAGGAAACTGAAGAAGAGCGCGAAGCAGACCACCCCGTAGGCCATCGAGGCGAGCGCCTTGTCGTCCGCGGGGTTCCGGCGGGGGGCGAGGTGGCGCCGCAGGGTCCAGGCGACGGCGAGGCCGCCCGCCAGGAAGGTCCCGCTGTAGCCGATGGTGATGCTGATGACGTGGGTGGCGAGCCAGAAGTTCGAGTCCAGCACCGCCCGCATCATCTCCATGGTGTCGCCCTCCCCGGTGAGGTTCTGGGCGATGATGAGCGTGGCCACCCCGATGGCTCCCGCCACCGCGGTCCCGAAGCCGCGCCGGTAGGCCCGCTCCAAAAGGACCCCCACCAGCACCACCACCCAGCCGACGAACACCGCGGAGGAGTAGAGGTTCGTGACCGGGGGCCGGCCCTGGAGGGCGATGCGGGCGACGAGCCCGCCGGTGTGGACGAGCGCCCCGGCGAGGAGCAGGGCGAAGGAGGCGGGGCGGAAGATCTCCGGCCGGAAGAGCCAGGAGACGAACACCGCGAGGAGCGCCAGGACGTACAGCTCGATCCCGAGGAGGAACGGCTGGGCCCGGTTGAACACGATCTCCCGGGCGCCCTGGCGTACGGCGGCGGGGGCGGCGGCCTCTTCCAGGCGGGCGAGGTCCTCTACGCCCGCGTCGAACGCGGGGGCGTCCTGCCTCTCCCAGGCGTCCCCGACCCGCGCCCACCCCTCGAGGATCGGGTCCCGCTGCCCGGCCGCCACCCCCGAAAGCCCGTGGCCCACGGTCCGCCAGGCGTCGGGGGGAGCCCCCGCCGCGGGCGGGAGGGGCCGGAACAGGGCCACCTCGTTCAGGGTGCGCTGGTCCTGGGCCGCCCCCTCGGACCCGGCCGCGGAGAGCTCCTTGGCGAGCGAGACGCCCTCGAGCTGGACCGTGTTCTTGAGCCGGGTGTACAGCCAGGCCCGCTCGGCCAGGTTGATCACCGCCCGCTGGAAGCGGGTGCGTTGCGCGTTGTCGACCGCCTGCGCCGCCATCGCCTGCTTCTGGACCTCGTCGAGGTGGGGCTGGATCGTCTTGAACGGATAGTAACGGCTGCTGCCCTGGGGCAGGCCCAAGAGGCCCAGCACGTCGGGGTCGTTGATCACGAAGGCGGGCTCTGCGTCCGCGAGGGAGGGTCGGAACAGGGCGTCGAGGACCCACCGGCTCGCGGAGTAGGATTCGCCCTCCGCCCGGAAGCTCTGCTGGCTGCGGATCATGAGGAGGGCGTTGCGACCCACGCTGTCCACGGGCTTCACCCGCCCCCCCTCGAGCACCGGCAGCCGTCCGAACGCCTCGAGGTCGAACCCCTTCACGGGCCGCTGGGGGAGGAGGGCGGGGACGACGACCAACAGCGCCAGCAGGGCGGCGGCCCAGGGAGCATACCGGGCGATCTTCATGTCAGGCCTCCAGGGCATCCGGGGGACCGGCGCGGCGCCCGGCCTGCCCCCGCACCCAGCGGGTGAGCGAGAGTCCGAAGTGGAAGAGGAGCCCCAGCGTCACGAGGACGCAGGAGACGTAAGGGAGGAGCCACCCGGGGTTCTCGACCACCTGCAGGATGGAGAGGGTGTCGTTCTTCCCGAAGCTCGCCTGGTAGAACGCCTTGCCGGCATAGCGGAGCGGCTGGTTCATGTAGATGAGCACCTCGCGCTCCTCGCCCGAGCGAGGGTTCGAGAGGTGAACCAGGGAGGAGAAGTTCTTGGGGATGTCGGTCCCGGGGTAGACGTCGTGGCTGAACTTCCTCAGGGTGAGCGAGTAGGGCAGGTACTCCCGACGCTCGCGGAGGACGAGCTGGTAGGTCCTTCCCTCGTGCACGAAGGACTGGGGGGCACCGAGCGCGCTCGAGACGAGCCAGGTCCCGTAGCTTCTCCCCCCGGCGATGGGCTCCACGAGCGCCGAGGGCTGGTTCACCGCGTCGTCGCTCGTCACCGTCGAGACCTCCCGGACGAGGACCCCCGTACCCACCCCGGCGGTCGCCTGGGCCTTCTCGCCCTCGGGCAGGCGGAAGAGCTGCGAGTTCGGGAGGAACCGCCTCACCGCGATCGTGAGCGGCGTCCCCGGCACCCGCACCGTGCCCTCCCGGGAGAGGAGCGAGCCCGGGATGCTGTAGACGTCGTCGAAGGCCGGATCGGTGGTGTCGATGACCGCGAGTTCCGGCTCGCGCGGGCTGGAGACGTAGTTCGTGGTCTCGCCGTTCTCGAAGGCGAGCCGGTTGTCCTTCTGGTAGAGCCCGGTCACGAACTCTCCCACGACGAGCAGGATGAGCCCGACGTGGACGATCCAGAGCCCCGCCTTCTTGAGAGAGAGCTCGAGGCTCCTCGCCTGGGCCGCGAGGAGGTTCACCGCCAGGACCGACCCGGCGAGCGCTCCCCCGGGAAACACCGGGAGCGAGACCACCGTCCCGGGGACGTTCCACCACACGAGCCAGGTCCGCATGTACGCCTGCACCGCGCCGAAGGTGCCGAGGTGGACCTGCGCCAGGGTACAGGCCACCACGAGGACCATGAGCACCGCGAGGCAGGCGATGGTCAGCTTGAGCGAGGTGATCGCGTCCCAGAGCGGCGTGAGGCTCGCGGCGATGCCCCGGGCCCGGGGGGGGAGGGAGGGCTTCGGCGCCCGGTCCTTGCTAGCGGTTTTCAAGGCGGAGGCTCCCGAGCAGAGAGAGGAACGCCGAGCGCGCGGAGGCCACCGCCTCGGCGTCCCCGGTCATCTTCACGAACCAGGTCTCGCCCTGCACCGACGCCAGCCCGGCGATGGTGCGGGCCTTCTTCGTTCCCTCGGAGGTGAAGTCGTACACGGACAGGTCGCCGGCGGCCGTCTTGACGGTCTTTCGGGCGGGGGCGAGGTCGGCCTCGGAGATCGGCGGAAGGCCGATCTGGTTCCGCCACCGGTTCACGTTCGCGAGCTCCCCCCCGGCCTCGCCGGGGAGTCGGATCACCGAGACGTCCAGCTTGCCCGGCCCGGGGGGCGTGAGGGTCGCGTAGCGCATCTGCCCGCCGCCCTGCGCCTGCTTCCAGCCGTCGGGCAGGGTCCAGCGCAGGCCCCCCTCGGTCGGGGTAGGGTCGCTCGGAGCGACCCCCGCCTCCGCGAGCGGCTCGGCGGACGACTTCGGCACGCGGAAATGGGCCACCTCGTCCCGATCGCACGCGGCGAACGAGAGAGCGGCAAGAAGGGCGAGCCCGAAGCGACAACGACGCCCCACTGCGGTGGGGTCAACAAGCGTTTCGGCTCTGTCAGGACCAATGCGAATCATCTGGGGTGTCTTTTCCCGGGATCTGGGAGGCCTGGCGAACCGGCGCCCCTCGTCATCCGACCGAAAAAAAGCAAAAGGCGAACCGGAAATTCCCTCGCAGTCGGCGCTGGAGAGTAACGCTCTACCTGACGCCGATCAAATGCGAGGGAGCCCGGAGGGGAGGTGCCCTTGCGACCGAGCGCTCCCTTCGGGGCCAGTCATTCGGCGAGCAAGGTGGGATCGGCCGCGAGGAGCGCCGCCCCGCGCGCCACCGCCGTCTGCGGGTCGTTCTCCGCCACGCAGGGGCGAGGGAAAGCCTGGGAGACTCCCACCCGGACGAGCGGGACGCAGGTCGTGCCGCCGATGAGCAGGACCGCCCCGAGCTGCGCGAGATCGGAGATGCCGGCCTGGTCGAGCGTCTGGGCGGCGGCGGCGATCGACCGGTCGACGAGATCGGTCCAGTGGGGCGAGAGGTGGTCGCGCCGGACGAGGTGGTCGAGGTGCTGGACCCTTCCGCCCACCGAGAAGGCGTCGCGGATCTGGTAGCGGGCCTCCGGCGCGGAGGAGAGCGCTCGCTTCACGAGCTCGCACTGGCGCTGGATGCGGTCCCAGACGATGACATCGCGGGTCACGTCGACGCCGTGCTGCCGGTAGACCCCGTTCGCCACCCAGCGGGCGAAGGCGGTATCGAAGTCGTCGCCGCCCAAACAGTCGTCGCCCCCGGCGGCGAGGACCCGGAGCCTCAGGCCGTCGCGCTGCACCACGGTGGCGTCGAGGGTGCCGCCGCCGAAGTCGTACACCAGCACCGGGGCGGAGCCGACGCCGGGCGCCCCCATCCCTCGCGCCACCCCGCCGGCGCAAGGCTCCGAGACGATCCGGACCACCTCCAGGCCCGCCATCCTCCCGCAGCGCACCATGGCCTCGCGCACGCCGACCGAGGCCATCACCGGAACGGTGAGGACCGTCTTGGAGATCCGGTTGCCGAACCGGACCTCGGCCCGCTCCCGCAGGTAGCGGAGGATGATGGAGGCGACCTCGGTGGCGGAGTACTCGCCCGAGCGCACCACCACCGACACCTCCTCCTTGCCCTGGGTCTTGATCCGGAAGGCGGCGGTCTGATCGAGCAGGCGCACGGCGGGGGAGTCCCCGGGCCGCCCCACCACCCTCTTGATGCCCACCACCGTGTTCCGGGGATCGGTGGACCGAAGCCGGACGGCCTCCGACCCCACGAGCGGCGGCCCGCTCTTGGGAAAGTGGACCACGCTCGGGATGGAGGC
The DNA here is from genome assembly GCA_035686075.1 of Anaeromyxobacter sp. GTDB lineage: Bacteria > Myxococcota > Myxococcia > Myxococcales > Anaeromyxobacteraceae > Anaeromyxobacter. The sequence continues at coordinate 768 of DASRZU010000021.1, read as the reverse complement.
CTCCCCCCGGCCGTCCACCGCGAACTGGAGACGCCCGTTGATGAGGGCCGCCGCGGTGGAATAGGTCGTCCCGAGGTCGATTCCGAGGAGCAGATCCGAGGCCACGCATCCCTCTCTTCGGCACGAACCGGCCCAGGCTTAAGGACCGGCCGCTGCATCGAACCCGGAACTCTAGTATGTCTGGTCCCTCGATTCCCGGGAAGGCCGCGCATGCAACAGACCGAGAACCTGAACGTCGTCGCCGTCGAGAACATGCCCTCTCCCGACGAGGTGAAGGCGCGGGTTCCGCTCACCGAGCGAGCGGTCCAGACGGTGCTCTCCGGCCGTCGGGCCCTCGAGGCCATCCTCGACGGCCGCGACAAGAGGCTGTTCGTGGTGGTGGGGCCCTGCTCCATCCACGATCCCTTGGCCGGCCTCGACTACGCCCGGAGGCTGCGCGCCCTCGCCCAGGAGGTGGCCGACTCCCTGGTCCTCGTGATGAGGGTCTACTTCGAGAAGCCCCGCACCTCGGTGGGCTGGAAGGGGTTCGTGAACGATCCGCGCATGGACGACTCCTTCCGCATCGACGAGGGGATGCAGCGGGCCCGCCGCTTCCTGCTCGACGTGAACGAGCTGGGGCTGCCGGCGGGGACCGAGGCGCTCGACCCCATCTCGCCCCAGTACTACGGCGATCTCGTCACCTGGACGGCCATCGGCGCCCGCACCGCCGAGTCGCAGACGCACCGCGAGATGTCCTCGGGCCTCTCCACGCCGGTCGGGTTCAAGAAC
>DASRZU010000020.1:0-28482 GCA_035686075.1 Anaeromyxobacter sp. | reverse complement strand
GGCGCTACTTCGAGGCCTACGCCCTCAACTCCGCCGGCCTCGTGGAGGAGAAGACGCTGCTCGAGGCGGCGGGGCTCAATCGAAAGACCGCGGTGGCCTACGAGCAGCTGCTCGTCAACCTCATGGTCATCGACCGCGCACAGCCGTGGACGTCCAATCGCCTGAAGAGGCTCGTCCGCTCTCCCAAGCGCTACCTCACGGACGCGGCGCTTCTCGCCGGCATCCTGCGGGTGGATGCGAACGCGATCCTCCGCGACGGGGACCTCCTCGGGCGCCTTCTGGATACCTTCGTCGCGTCCCAGCTGCGCGCCGAGTCGGCCGTAGCCGAGTGCCGCCCGCGCCTCTATCACCTGCGCCAGGAGCAAGGGCGTCACGAGATCGACCTCCTCGCCGAGGTCTCGGCAACGCAGGTCATCGCCATCGAGGTCAAGGCGAGCGCGGCGCCCCGAGAAAACGACGCCCAACACCTCATTTGGCTCCGTGACCAGCTTGGCGAGCGCTTCGTTAGGGGCGTGGTGCTTCACACGGGACCGAGGGCGTACGAGATCGATGAGCGCATTCTCGCGGCGCCTATCGCCACGCTGTGGTCACACTCGGCCGCCGCATAGAAGCCACGTTCGCCAAACACAACGTGGACGTTCACCGCACTCTTCCGGGGCCACGTCTTCGGATGGAAATCTCAGCCCGCCACCCAGCGGGTGAAATGAGGCGGTCACCGAACCGGGCTACCGCCTCCGCCTCGGAGCAGCCGCTTCACCGTGCGCGAGCAGACCGATACAGCTTTCCCAGCCAACCACCGCTGCGAGTATCAGGGCCCGAGCCCGTACCTCGCGAGGAGCTTCTCGAAACGCGGGTCCTTGCGGAGCGATGCTCGAAGGTACACTTGCAGGAACGTCAGACCGTTGCCGGCCGCGAACGGAGTAGGAAGGGCTCGCAGATCGGGCCCGAGGTCCCCTGCTGGTCAGGTCTCGTCGAACGCCTGCTACCGATGAACACCGAGTCATCCTGCTCCGCGATCCGGATGGCATGCGTCGAGATCCGGACGTACGGCAGCCCGCCCCGCTCGCAGAGCCCGTAGACGGTCACCGTCGAGACGCGGAGCCGGGTGGCGGCCTCTTTCAGGAGTTGAAGTGTAGCCGCAACGTAGCTACACTACCCGCATGCGCAAGAATGCCGTCTACCGCATGCGCGTCCCCAGCCGGACTCTCGCGGCCATCAAGAAGGTCGCCGCGGCCAGGGGCGAGGACGCTTCTGAATGGGGCCGCTCGGTTATCGAGGCCGAGCTCCGGCGCGACTTGGCGGGGCTCGAGCTCCGTGACCAGCTCCGGTCCGCCAAGCCGGGCGCCCTCGCCGAAGCCGACGCGATGGCGCTCGCCCTCGAGGCGCAACGTGCCGCGAGGGCCAGGTGATCCGGGCGGTCCTCGACTGCAACGTCGTCATCACCGCCGCCCTCTCTGGCGGCAGGTGTGCCGAGCTGCTCTCGCGGGCCCGCCAGCGCGACGGGTTCGAGCTGGTCTGGTCGCCACCCATAGTGCCCGAGTGCCTGCGGGTCATCGAGTACCCGAAGCTGGCCGGCAAGTTCCGCACCGATCCGCACCGCCTCATCGACCGGGCCATGGCGAGCGCCCACCTGGTGGCGACTGACCTCCTGCCGGCCCTGGACGTCGTCAAGGACGACCCCTCTGACAACGTCTATCTGGCCACGGCGCTCGCCGGTGGCGCTCGCTGGGTGGTTACTGGCAACACCCGCCACCTCACGCCCCTCGACGGCTACGCAGGCCTCAGGATCGTGGAGCCTGCCATTTTCTTGGCGGAGGTGGACGCCAACCGGTGATCGCCCCGAACGGATCGGGGACGGGCCATTAAGCGCCCTGGCGAGGGGTGGCCTTGCTTGCGGTCGAGCGCCCTGCCAGGCGCAGGTACCCGACGAGCGCATCCTCCGCGACGCGGATCGCGTTCGAGACCCTGTGGTGCCCGAGCTCCCCCCGCCGGCACAGCGCGTAGACCGTCGCCGTTGAGACCCGAAGACGCTCGGCGACATCGCGAGCCGTGAGGAGTATCCCTGCCCGGATGTCGAGCGTCCGGGGAGTGGTAACAGGGGTGGTAGCAAACTTCGGGAAATCTGATGCGGTTCCGTACGCCCAATGCGGGAGCCCATGATAGCCAGGTGCAGTGGTTACCAATGTTTGCGGCTCGGTGCGGGCCGGTGCGAGCCCAGCTCGTCGTTTTCCCAAGCTGAGGGTCGCGGGTCCGAATCCCGTTTCCCGCTCCACTACGAAGGCCGGGATCTCCGGGGGATTTCCTCTTGGGGTGCCGGCCTTCGCCTTTCCAGTGATGGGCCGGGGCACCGGGGGGGCACCAAGTCCCGCCACGACGTCGTCAGAACCGGGACGTCGGGGCCTCTGTCGCATGGTCCCCTGCTGGGCCGATGCTCCTCCGCTTGCGGCTCTGGCCGCGGATTTGTGCACACATCCCCGAGGCTAACCCGCGCACTCGCGCAGTGAGGGCCGTTTCATCCTGTCTAGATGGGTCCGCGTCCCCGATCGTGCTCGTTCGCGCTGCCGACCCACAGAATCGGGAGAGTCGGGCCTGAAGACGCGCGGAGGTCAACGAGCGGTGAGAACCAAGGCACCCCAGATGCACAGGAGGAGCCCAGCGAGGCGCCCCGGCCAGATTGGCCACGGCAGGAGCTTCTCCGCAAGTACGAACAGTGTGAGCACCGCGATCCAGGCGATGTTCATCACCCCGTTCACGAACAAGAGAGCCATCAGCAGCGCGCAGCACCCTGTGCAGTAGGCGCCGTGCAACAGCCCAACCCCGAATGCGCCGGCCGCTCCCTCACGCCAGTGGGTCAACACGAATCCGAGAGGGGAACGGCAGCGCGACAGGCACGCCTGCTTGAGCGGCGTCCACTGGAAGACGCCAGTCGCGAAGAGGAGGCCGGCACCGAGGACAGGGCTCCTCGCCACCATCGCCGGAGACAGGAGCGCCGCCGTGTGCAGCGCTAATTGTGCGGCCGTCGCAACGAGACTGAATCCCACCCAAGCAGTGAGGTAGCCGGAGAGGAACACGCCAGTGCGAACGAAGGGACTCTGCTGCTCCCGGCGCCTCCGGTTCACCTCCGCGAACGCGAGGACGGTCGGCGCCACCGATGGCAACATCATCGCTACCATCATGAGCACCCACATCACGAAGAGGAGGAACGCATCAAATGCCGTCCAGGACTGAGTATTCGGCATGAGCATCGCGATCACTGTCGACCCGTGCTCCATCCCCCAGACCATGTACAACTGGTAGGCCCACGCGAGCGCCACCGCCCCGGCTACTCCGCCCGCGACCACCCATCGGTCGCGCCGGAGCAGCACCTCAACCGAGTGCACTGCCTGCATGGCAGGCGGCCCTACGGCCGGTACTCGAACGATGAGTAGAAGCCGTTCTTGCCCGAGGCGTCGAGCACTAGCCCTAGATCGCGGTATCTCGCCTGCGACGAGCGCGCGACTACTGCCGGGAAGCCCGGCACAGCCGTGAGCGGGTGGTTGGAGATGGTGACGTCCTTCCCCCCTTGGCCGCCCAGCGCTTCGATGTCGGCTTGGGCCACGCTGCCGATACGGAGACTGCGTTGCTTGCCCTTCGCCTGGAACTCGATCGGTGCGCTCTTTACGCCGAGCACCTCGCCGATGAGCGGGACCAGAGCGCTGGGGGGACCACCTGCTTGGCCAGAGAAGATCCTCGTGAGCACGTCCTTCTGCGCTTGGGCTGCGCGCTCATCCACGTAGAGCGCGACCTTCCATTTCACCTGCGTCATGGGACCCGGTGCGTAGGCGGCGAGTGCGACATTGAGGCCGTCAAGCGGTACTTCCCCGAAGCGGCCCTTCTCGATGTGCCATCCGAAGAGGACGGTACACTCGCCACTCGTGGGGGGGCTGAGCATCACGCAGGGACACGCGGCCTCACAGTTACACGCTTCCATGTAGGATCCGGACACGCTCCAATCGTCGGCCATGGGCGCTCCTTTCTCGCGACACCGATTCGATTGCTCTGGGGGACGACGATCGGCGTTCTTAGGGGCGACGGTGCAGCCGCGCCATCTGGTCCTGTGGGTGCTTGGGAGTGACCCGAAGAAGTCGAGCGACCAGATCAAGCCGCTTACCCGGCTGCGCGTTCGCGCTTCCTTGACCTCAACGCAACGACACCGTCCCTCGAGGGGCGTCACACCCATCGGCATAGGGGGAAGGGCACAAGCAGAGACTTGCGGGGGGGAGTCGTCTGGTGGTCGAGGTCATGGCTAGAGAGCCGATCAGCCAACCCGTTCGGACCGTGGGGATCGACTTTCCCGAGAGTCTCTGATCTGGAGGGCGGCGGCTGAATGCCACGAGGCCTTGCACCCCAGCACGCTAGGCGTCCTTCGCCCCGGGTCCGACTTGCGGTGGCGGCGAAGTCCCAACGCACTGGTTCTCGCTGGTTCTCGTCGACGTGCCAGCCGGCGCAGTCCCAACACGACCCGGGTCAGCTCCGGACCCGCTGCAAGAGCGCTTGGAACCTCGGCTCCTCCCGCAAGGAGTCTAGATCTCGGTCGTTCTCGATCCACTTGCGTGCCCCGCGGCCGCCCGCGATGGCGCGCTCCAAGGCGTCGAGGGCCCGCTCCTTGTCGCCCATCTGGGCATAGATGCAGGCGGCGTTGTAGAGCGGGGCGAGCTCGTCGGGATAAAGCTCGAGCGCGCGCTCCAGGCATGCTAGGTCCCGTTTGCGATCTCCGAGGTCCACGTAAGCGCCCCCGCCCAGGTACAGCGCTCGGGCGTCGTCGGGGTCGTGCCGGAGGCGCCGCTCCGCGGCCGCGACCGCCCGACGCGCGATGGGCGCGATCCGGTCCCGCTTCCCCAGGCCCTTGTAGACGCTGAGGAGCAAGCACAGCGAGGCGTAGTCCTCGGGATTCTTCCGGGCTGCTTCCTCGAACATCTCGGCCGCCTCGGCGAGGCGCCCCTCCTGGAAGAGGTGGCGGGCATAGAAGTAGCAGCCGTCGGCGAGTGACGGGTTCAGTTCCAGGGCGCGCCGGAAGTCGCGCTCAGCGTCCTCTGCCTTGCCGATGAGCGAGAGCACGTTGGCTCGGGAGACGTGGGCCTCGGCCAGCTTCGGATCAAGCCGCAGTGCCTCTTGGCTAGCGGCCAGTGCCTCGGTACGCCGCTCCTCGGCCCGATCGAAGTCGTGGTTCCACTGCAGGAACAGGAAGTCGGCGTCGGCCAGCCCGGCGTGGGCCTGGGCGAAGCGCGCGTCGAGCTCGATGGCGGCGCGAAACAGGTCGCCCGCTAGTCCGGAGCAGTCCTCCCTGGGCCCCCTCGGATCGTCACCGCTCGGTCCTGGCGAGGTGGATCACCTAGACGGTTCCCCCCGGAGCATCGTTTGGTATGGTGAGGCAGTAGCACGAATTCCTATTGCCGGCATACCACCGGCCACCGTCCCTTGGCCGGACCGCCGGTGGAGCGAGCCATCCATGCACATGTCGGACGCGCTCATCTCGCCCGCGGTAGGCGGTGCGCTCTGGGCCGTGGCCGGGACCTTGGTCGCCATCTCCGGTCGCCGGGTCGAGCGCGACCCGGACCAACGGCGCGTTCCCCTCATGGGCGTGCTGGGCGCGTTCGTGTTCGCCGCCCAGATGGTGAACTTCTCCATCCCGGGCACCGGCTCGTCCGGGCACCTGGGCGGTGGCCTTCTCCTCGCCGTGCTCCTCGGTCCGAGCAGCGGCTTCCTCGTGCTCTCCTCGGTGCTGATCGTGCAGGCACTGTTCTTCGCAGACGGGGGGCTCCTCGCCCTGGGCGCCAACCTCGTGAACCTCGGGGTGACGAGCTGCTTCTTGGCTTACCCATTGGTCTTCAGGCCGCTCGCCGCTCCGCTGCGCCCTGGGGGGAGGTTGTTTTTCGCATCAGTGCTCGCCGCCATGGTTGGCCTTTCCTTGGGCGGGGCCGGTGTCGCCGTCGAAACCGCCGCCTCGGGCATCTCCTCCCTGCCCCTCGGGTCGTTCCTCGCCCTGATGGTCCCGATACACCTCGCCATCGGCCTGGTGGAGGGGATCGCGACCGCGGCGGTGCTGAGCTTTCTCTTGAGGGCCCGGCCCGAGCTGGCGGACGCCCGGGCACCGGCACGGGCGCTACGCCCGATCGTGGTTTCGCTCGGGGCGGCGGCGCTCCTCACTGCCGGAGCGCTCTCCTCCCTGGCCTCGACCGCGCCCGACGGGTTGGAGTGGTCGGTGGTCCGCACGGCCGGTGCGGCCCTGCGCGCGCCCACCGATGGTATTCGCGGCCTGCTCGCTCGGGTGCAGGCGACCGTGGCACCCTTCCCCGACTACCGGCTTCCGGGGCGGGCCCTCGCGGCGCCGACCCCGGCGGACCCCGGGACCTCGCTCGCCGGCGTAGTCGGGGCGGGACTCACGCTCGCCCTGATCTTCGGCGCCTTCGGGTCGCTGCGATGGTCACGCCGCCGGAAGGGGACTGCTCCTTGACCGCCGCTGCCCGGCCCATGGGGCTCGGCGAGCTCGCCTCCCGCGATACCCCCGCGGCGCGCCTCGATCCCCGCGCCAAGGTGGTGGCCACGCTGGCGTACGTCGGCATCGTCGCGAGCTTCGGCCGGCACGAGCTCTTCCGCCTCGCCCCTCTCGCCGCCTACCCGCTGATCCTCGCGGCGCTGGGCGACGTGCCGCTCCGCCCACTGCTTTCGCGGCTCGCCCTGGCTTCGCCCTTCGTGCTCGGGGTGGCGATCGCGGAGCCGCTCTGGGGCCGCTCGCCCGCCCTTCTGCTGGGGGGATGGGTGGTTCCCGGCGGAGCGGTGGCCTTCGCGACGCTCCTCGCGAAGCTCGTGCTCTCCGTCTCGGCCGCGCTCATCCTCGTGGCCACCACCGGCTTCGATGCCGTCTGCGCCGGGCTCGGCCGCCTGGGCGTGCCCCGCGCCCTCCTGACCCAGCTCCTGCTCACCTATCGTTACCTCTTCGTCCTCTCGGACGAGGCGAGGCGGATGGTGCGGGCCCACGCGCTGCGATCGCCCGATCGTCCGCGGTCCACCCTGCGCGGGGCCGGGACGCTCTTGGGGCAGCTGCTCCTCCGCGCTTTCGGCCGAGCCGAGCGGATCCACGCCGCCATGCGCTGCCGGGGGTTCGATGGCACGCTGCGGCTCTCGCAGGCCTGGCACCTATCTCTCGGCGATGCCCTCTTTCTCTCCGCGGTCACCGCGCTTCTCGCTGCCTCGCGCGCCCTCGACCTCCCGGCCTTACTCGCCCGCCTGGGAGGGATCTCGTGAGCCACCACCTGGTGGCCATGGAAGACGTGCACTACCGGTACCTGGACGGGACTCCGGCGCTTTGCGGCGTGAGCTTCACGCTCCATCACGGCGAGTCCCTGGGCCTCGTGGGCGGCAACGGAGCGGGCAAGTCCACCGTCCTCCTCCACCTCGCCGGGGTTCTCTTCCCGCAGCGAGGCACGGTGCGGGTGGGCGACTGGCCCGTGACGCCGGGGACGGTCGCACACGTCCGGCGATCACTGGGGATGGTGTTCCAGGACCCGGACGACCAGCTGTTCATGCCCACCGTGGAGGAGGACGTGGCCTTCGGTCCCACCAACCTCGGGCTCCCCCCGGAGGAGGTCCGTGCACGCGTCGAGACAGCGCTCGATCGGGTGGGTGCCCAGCACCTCCTCGCCCGGCCTCCCTACCGGCTCTCGGGGGGAGAAAAGCGCGCGGTCTCGATCGCCACCGTGCTCGCCATGAGCCCGGACATCCTGGTCATGGACGAGCCGAGCTCGGGCCTGGACCCCGCCTCTCGACGCGGGCTCGTCGACCAGCTGCGCGCGTTCGAGCACACCAAGATCGTGGCGAGCCACGACCTGGACCTCGTGGTCGAGGTCTGCCGGCGTACGATCGTTCTGGACCGGGGAAGGGTGACGGCCGACGGCCCGACCCGGGAGATCCTGGCGCGCGGCGACGTTCTGGCGCGGGCGCGCCTCGAGCCACCGCAGGGCCTGAGGAGCTGCCCGCGCTGTGGCGCGGTGGGTGACTGGCACCTGGCCTGACCGGGTCGAATCGCTCCCGCGCGCTGGGGCGGCGCCGGCCCCGCCTTTCCCCGGCTCGGCACCGCGAGCGTCGCGCCCGGGGAACGGCGCTCCGGGGCGCGGGGGAGGGCCACCCTCCTCTAGTCCGGGATGACCCCGAGCTCCCCGAGCGCTTGGTCGAGCTCCTCGGCGTCGCGGTACACCTGATACGCGCCCGCCCCGAGCAGCTCGTCCTGTCCATACCCTCCGGTGAGAAGCCCGATCCCGAGCATGCGCGCGCGCCGGGCCGCGAGCAGGTCCCAGACTGCGTCGCCCACGACGTAGCACTCCTCTGGAGGGACCCCGAGCCGCTCCTGGCAAGCGAGGAACAGGTCGGGCGCGGGCTTCGCGTGCGACACGTCCTCCCTGTTCACCACGACCATGCCCGCCGGGACCCGCAGCGCTTCGAGCGAGGCGTCGATGTCTGGCCGGCTACCGGAGGTCGCGATCCCATGCGGCACGCCCAGATCTCGCAGCCTCTGCAGGAGGGTGAGGGCCCCTGGCAGCGGCCGGCGCCGCTGGAGGAGCTTCCGGAACAACTCTCCATGTCGGTTTTGCAAGAACCGGGTCTCATCCGGGGTGAGCGGGCGTCCCACCTCGCGCGCGAGGGCCCGGGTGAACAAGCCGCCGCTCATGCCGATACGGCGGTGGATGCGCCAGCCGTCCTGAGGCATCCCCGCCTCCTCAAGCGTCAGCTGCCAGGCGAAGACGTGAGCGTAGACGGTGTCCACGAGCGTACCGTCCAGGTCGAAGATGAGCGCGCGCATTGTGATGATTCTATCGTCGAAGCGAGTCTTCACCGCCCCGGCCGAGTACATGCAGCCGTCGCTGGCACCCGGGCCATCCCGGCGGGGCTTAGGGATGTCCCTGCATGTGTGACGCGACTCGGACGGGGTGGGCCTTTCCTGGTAATCTGGTCGGGACTTCTGGAATGGTCTGTCACGAACCTGTGACCCAGAGCGGTAATATTTCGTCGATCCATTGAGGGGGGCGTCTGTCGGCTTTAGTCCGTGAAGCGTGATGCGCTACGTAAAGACCCTCGCTTTCGTCACGACCGACGGGGGGGGTCGAGTGCCCGCGAGGGTATCCTTGCGGGCTCCGGATAGCGTGGCGAGCCGCCTGAGTCTCCCCGGGCGCGCGCTTTCAACAGCTCATGTAGCCCGCTAACTTCACGAGAGCGGCGAGCGAATCCATGCGCCTTGGCGGCTTCGTCATCCACGGGAACAACCGGCCCACGCTCGGGCGCTGCCTCGACTCGCTTGCCGCCGTGGCGGACGAATGCGTAGCGGTGGACTGCGGGTCCTCGGATGGTTCGGCAGAGCTCGCGAGGGGAAGCGGATTTCGCCGCGTGATGAGGCGCTGGGAAGGCTACGGAGCGGCGCGGGCGACCGCCGCCGAAGCCCTCGCGGGCTGCGACTACCTCTTCTTCCTCGACTCGGACGAGTGGCTGGAGCGAGAGGCGATCGCCGCCCTGCGAACCTGGAAGGAAAGCAGGCCCACCGCGGCCTATTACGCCCTCCGGCGGCGCGACTGGGCCCAGCTCGACGGGCGCCGATTCCTTTACCGGACCGAGCATCACCACGTGCGTCTCGTCCGCCAGGGCTCGGCCGGGTGGCAACGCAACATGATCGTCCACGAGGCGCTCCCCCCGGGCCCGACGGTTCTGTTGCCCGTCACCCTCGAGCACTCCTTCGCCGACAGCGTCGAGGCCACCCGGGCCAAGATCGAGCGCTACTCTCTCCTCTGGGCGATCCGCAACCATCGCGCCGCCTGCGCGGTGAAACCGCCTGCCCTGCAGCACGTCGCCCATTTCCTCCGCGAGACCCTCCTCAAGGGAGCGGCGTTTCGCGGCGGCGTTCCCGCCCTCCAGCTCGCTCGAGCGGTGGCGAACCATCACGCACGCAGGTACGCTCTCCTGCGCGCGGTCCGCGGCGGCGCCTACCCCGAACTGGTGCGCGCCTTCGAGGAGGGACGGCTGGCCGATCTCTTCCGGCTCCTCCCCGGCCAGCCCTGGCCGGCCCCCTCTCTTCCCTCCCCCTCGCGACCGCTCGCGCCGGTGCGATCGGCGGCTCCCTCGCGGCGACTGGCCTCCGCGGGAGCGAGGCAGCCCGAGTAGTCAGCCCGACGCCAGGGTCCGCCCGAGCTTCTCCCACCGGCCGTCGACGGGGCCTCCCGCGGAGAGTGACCTCCAGATCCACTCGCCGGCGCCTTCCGCCGAGAACGTCGGCGCGAGCTCGGCCGCCCGGGCGCGCATCGCCGCCTGGACCTCCGGCCGAACGACCTCGTCGACCGCGGCGGCGAGGACGCGCCCGTCGTAGGGCAGCGCTACCCCCACGCCCGTGCGAGCCACGAACCGGGCCGCGGCCGTGTCGGGGTGACCGAGCACCAACGCCGGCAGGTGAGCGGCGGCGGTGGTGTAGACGAGCTTGCTGGGGAGGGACAGCCGGGCGATAGCCCGGTTGTCGTCCTTCGCGTCGAGCGTCCCGGTGGGCAAGACCGCGAAGGCGGCCCTTCTCAGGATCGGCACCAGCTCTTCGTCCGGGAGGCCGGGGTGCCAGCGAATCCCTGCCTGCCCGAGCTCCCTCACTCCGAGGACGTGCCAGTCGAGCCCGGCGCTGGAGAACCAGTCGATCTCGAGACCCGCATCCGAGACCGTCCGGCACAGCCGGGAAAGCCAGCCCTGACCCCACACGTTTCCGATCATGACCCCGCGCCGCCCCTCGAGCGCTTCCTGCGGCGGCAGGGCCGGGGCAAGGAGGACGAGACCGGGATCGATCACCGGCGGCACGAAGGTGAAGGGGAGGCCGAACTTGTCCTGGTAAGCGCGTCGCAGCTCCTCCGAGATCGCCAGCCGGAGCGAGGAGCGCGACAGAAGGCTCGACAGGAGCGAATCGGGGATGCCCGCCGCTTCCACGTTCTGGTCGTCCATGACGAAGGTGCAGAGCGGCCCCCCCCCGAGGTCCGCCAGGGCGAGTGCGTTCCGGACGTCGTCCGGGTAGTAGGGGATTGCCACCACCCGCCTCACCTCTACGTCGTGGAAGGCCCTTCGCAAGCGACGAGCGGCACCGGGGTCGGCCGGACGCGGATGCGGAATCCGCACGCTCCATGCTCCGAATCGCTGCCGGGCATCGTAGTCATCGTGGGACCGGACCGAGACCAGGTCGGGGTCGCCGCCGAAGAGCTGCAGGGTGAGCACCGCCGTGCCGTGGCGATCGTTCACCTCCGCGTGCGACACGACCACGTCTACGGCGCGACCCGGGTGGCCCGCCAACCAGGCACGGCGCCGGCGATCCTCGCCCCACCGGACCCAAGAGCGCTTCAAAGCCCTTCGCCCCACGACCTGCCCGCTTTCGGTTGCTCGTCCCTCGCACCTATAGCAAGCTCCAGGGCCGGGCGCGCCTGCCGGGCGTTCCCCACCGACCTAAAATGCGCCTCTCCCTCGTGGTCCTGACCTGCGAGCGCCCGGATGCGCTGGAGCTCGTTCTGAAGGCGGTGGCCCGCCAGAGCGTGGCGCCCTTCGAGGTGGTGGTGGCGGAGGACGGCGCCTCGCCGACCACGCGGGCGTGCCTCGCCGGCGCGGAGAGGGGCCTCTCTTGCCCGCTCGTGCACGTCACCCAGGACCATCGCGGCCCCCGCATGGCGCGGGCCCGGAACCTCGGGATCGCCGCCTCGCGGGGCGAGTACCTCGTCTTCTTGGACGGCGACATGGTCCCCGGCCGCCACTTCGTCCGCGATCACCGCAACTTCGCCCGGCCCGGCTCGTTCGCCCAGGGGTCGCGGGTGCTCGCGCCCGAGGGCCTCACCCGCCAGATGATCGCCTCCGGCCGGGTCGACGTGTCGTTTTTCACCCCCGGGCTCGGGCGGCGCCGCCACCTGCTCCGCGTGCCTGCGCTGCGCGACCTGTGGGGCCGGCCGCACCGCGCTCGCGACGGCGCCAAGAGCTGCAACCTCGGCTTCTGGCGCGACGACCTCATCGCCCTGAACGGCTTCAACGAGGGCATGGAAGGGTGGGGATTGGAGGACGCCGAGATCGTGCAGCGGGCGTTCCATCTGGGCCTCTTTCGTCGCGACCTGCGTTTGGGGGCAGTGGCCGTGCACCTCTGGCACCCCCCCCATGTCCTCGGGGACGACAACCCCAACTGGAAGGTGATCCGTGAGGTGGAGGCCCGGCGCATCACCCGGTGTGAGCGCGGGCTCGCGGACCATCTCGGCTAGCTCGTCCGCGCTCGAGGCAGCGGAATCGGAGGGGCGCCCTCCTCAGGCGAGAGCCGCCTCCGGTTGCGCCTGGGGCCGTTCCGCTCCCTCGAAGCTACGCCACAGCCGCGCGTACTCGCCCTCCTGGACCAAGAGCTCGTCGTGCCTGCCCACCTCGACCACGCGCCCCTCCGAGAGGACGACGATCTGGTCGGCATGACGGATGGTCGAGAGCCGGTGAGCGATCACCAGCGTGGTTCGGTGGTGCCCGCCGTCCAGGTTCATGAGGCTATCGAGGGCCCGCTGGACCTCCCGCTCCGACTCGGAGTCGAGAGCGCTGGTCGCCTCGTCCAGGACCAGGATGGGCGCGTCCTTCAAGAAGGCGCGGGCGATGGCGATCCGCTGTCGCTGTCCGCCGGACAAGAGCACGCCCCGCTCGCCCACCACGGTGTCGTAGCCCTTGTCGAGCTGCATGATGAAGTCGTGGGCCTGGGCCTGCCGCGCCGCCCTCTCCACCGCCTCCTGCGGGACCTCGGGCCTCCCGTAGGCGATGTTGGCGCGGATGGTGTCGTTGAAGAGGATGGTCTCTTGCGTGACCATGGCGATCTGGGCGCGGAGGCTTGTGAGCGTCACCTCCCGAACGTCGCGCCCGTCGATGCTGATGCGCCCGCCGTTCACGTCCCAGAAGCGCGGGAGGAGATTGGACAGGGTGGTCTTCCCTCCGCCCGACTGTCCCACCACCGCCACCACCTCCCCGCGCCGCAGCGTGATGCTCACCTCCCTCAACACGGGCCGGTCCCCGTAGGCGAAGGTCACGTCCTCGAAGCGGATGGCCTCGCGGAGCGGGGGGAGCCGGTCCTTGCCCTGGTCGGGGACGGAGGCGGTGGAGTCGAGGATGTAGAAGACCCGCTCGCCCGAGGCAGCTCCCATCATCACCATCTGACCGCCGCGGCCGAGCTGCTTCACCGGCTGGTAGAGGAGCAGGACGGCGGCCATGAACTGGAACAGCTTGCCCGGCTCGAGGCGCCGGGAGAGGACCTCCCCTCCCACCCACCACAGCGTGAAGGCGATCCCCACGGCCGCCATGACCTCCATGAGGGGGGAGGAGAAGGCTCGCAGCCGGGCGATCCCGAGCTCGAAACGGACCAGCGAGCGGATGGCCTTGCGGAAGCGCCCCTTCTCGTAGGGTTCCATCCCGAACGCCTGGACCACGCGGATCCCGCCCAGCGTCTCGAGCGCGATCTCCGAGATCTTCCCCAGGCTGGCGGCCGACTGCCCGGTGGTCCGGCGGAGCTTGCGGGCCATCCGCACCACCGGGAAGAGAGTGGTGGGGATGGCCCCGAAGACCATGAGCGACATCTTCCAGTCGAGGATGAAGCAGGTGACCAGCATCCAGACGACGGTGATGCCATCGCGCAGGTAGCTGGAGATGGCATCGGTCACGGCCAGCTGCACCATGGCCACGTCCTGGTTGAACCGGCTGATGAGGTCGCCGGTGTGGTGGCGGCTGTGGAAAGCCGGGGACAGCATCACCAGGCGGTCGAAGAGAGCGCAGCGCAGGTCGCCGATCATCCCGGAGGACACTGCGGCCATGAGGTAGGCCTGGCTGAAGAAGGCCACTCCCTTCACCAGCGCCACCCCCACGACCACGAAGGGAAGGATCGCCAGGATCTGCTGCTTGTCGGCGTGCGAGAGATAGCCGGAGAGGTCGATGGACTTGGGGACGAACCGGGCCAGCTGGCCCGCCGAGGAGATGTCGCCGCTGAAGATGAAGTTGAGCGCGGGCCCGAGGAGAAGAGCGTAGGCGGAGGTGGCGGCCGCGAGCACCATCATGCTCAAGAAGGCGATTGCGAAGAGCCACCGGTAGGGGCGGGCGAACTGGAAGAGCCGGAAGTACGTGCGCACGACGAGAGGCTCCGGTCGAGCTAGGAAACGCCGAGCGTGCCGGGAGGGAGCGCGGCGGAGGGGTGGCGCCACCGGGCGGGGGCGCGCTGGCCCCGCCGGTACTCCCGGCGGGCGAGGTGCTTCACGAGGAAGAAGAAAGGCACCAGGCGGCGGGGGCGCACCCGGGAGAGCGCCGCCCGGCGGTAGGCCGACGGCTGGTCCGGCGGCCGCTCCGCGTCCACGTCGGCCGCGGCGCAGGCCTCGGAAGCGAGATCCCTCAGCTCCGGGTGCTTCTCCCACAGGAGCAGGTCGGCGGCGCCGTAGCGGCGCACCTGCCCGAGGAAGCGGGGCAGCCCACCGAGAGTGCTCCGGTAGCCGAAGTCGTGCCGCACGACCGCCCGGGGGACGAACGCGATCAGCCCCTGACGCCTCAGTCGGTGACAGAAGTCGAAGTCCTCGCCCGCTGCGGTTGGGAACCGCTCATCGAAGCGGACTTCCCCGAGGGCCTCCGCCCGCACGGCCAGATTGCAGGACGGACCGTAGATCAGCTCCCCGTGCCCCGGCAGGGCCCACCGGCCGTTCAGCGCGCCGACAAAGTCCTGATACCGGTCGAGCCAGGTCCGGCCGAGCGAGCGGGTGACGCCGCTCGCGGCCACCGCGCCCGAACGGAGCGCCTCGACCAGCGCGGCCGCCCAGCCGGGATCGCAGACGCAGTCGTGATCGGTGAAAAGCACCGCAAAGGCCCCCAGTGAAAGGGCCCGCTCGATCCCACGGTTGCGGGCGGCCGCCGGGCCACCGTTGCGGTCGGCGCAGATCACCTCGACGCCCCCGGGCAGCGGGGGCGGTCGCTCGGGGCTGGCATCGTCGGCCACCACCACCGCCGAGATGTCGGGGGCCTGCCGCGCGAGGGCCTCCACCCCCCGCGCGAGCCAGACGGCGTCGCGCGGTGTGCGGAGATAGGTGGGGACGATGGCGAC
The DNA here is from genome assembly GCA_035686075.1 of Anaeromyxobacter sp. GTDB lineage: Bacteria > Myxococcota > Myxococcia > Myxococcales > Anaeromyxobacteraceae > Anaeromyxobacter. Next base: position 13,358 of record DASRZU010000020.1, on the reverse strand, counting down.
GGCGCGAGGGCTCACCAAGCCGGTAGTCTACCGCGCCGCCGTCCCCAAGGCCGCACAAGTGGCACTGCGCCGCAGCGGGCCACCCTGCACCCGTACTTCTGGCCGGTTCACGGTCTGTCAGGACACCTGCCGCTTGAGAAACCAGCCGGGCGGCGACTTCGTCGCCACCTCGCGGCCAACTCGCCCGCCTTCTCCGCCCCTTGGGCGGGCCCACACCTCCCCCTCCCCGGGAGGGCGCCGCCCGTGTACCCTCGGCACCTCTTCTCGAGGGGAGAACCGCCATGAGCCTCGTCGACGCTGCCGATCGGTTCCTGCGGCTCCACCGAATCGCGGTGGTGGGCGTTTCGCGCGACCCGCGCGACTTCAGCCGGCGCGTCTTCGAGGCGTTCTTGGCCGGCGGGTATGATGCGGTCCCCGTGAATCCGGCCGGAGGGGAGATCGGAGGACGGCCTGCCTTCGCCCGAGTGTCACTGGCGGAGCCACCCGTGGAAGGCGCCTTCGTGATGGTACCGTCGGGGCGAGCGGACGAGGTGACCGCCGATGCGCTCGCCGCGGGGGTGCGCGAACTCTGGTTCCACCGGGGCGGCGGCCCGGGAGCGGCCTCGGCCGCCGCCCGGGCGCGCTGTGCCGCCGCCGGGGTTGACCCGGTGGTCGACCTGTGTCCGTTCATGATGTTACCCGGCCAAAGCTTTTTCCACCGGGTGCACGCCCATTTCCGGAAGCGGACGCTCGCGCGGCGAGCCTGAATCGCGCCGGGTAGCGTTTCCCGTCGGGCGCGGAGAGAAGGCGCGACTGCGGCCGAGAACGGGCGGTGGGCCGGCCTTCGGGGGGCTATCCGCTAGAGCGCCGGAAGGCCTGGCATCTCGAACCCGTCCAGGAACCGGACGGAGCAGGTCGCCTCAGGGTTGGCCTCTGGCGCTCGGAGCTCGCATCCGTAGCTGCACGCGGTCCCGCCACACAATGAATCGTTGCGGGCGCGGTAGGCAAAGACGCGAACGCAAACGATCGTGCCGTCTCTGGGGCATGAATCGGCGGGGGATGCGGGGGGAAGGTCGCTCGCACACACGAGGAGCGTGGGGGGACCGAAGAGCTGCTCGGCCTCGGCGCTGCCCGCCCCGTCGGCGCCGAGCTCGCTGCAGAGTGCGCGGATACGGCTCAGTTGATCGGATTCCGGTGCGCGATCGCAGCCGACGGTCGCCAGGGCCACGATCGCGAAGGAAACGGCGGGGAGGATCCGCATCGGCTTAGAGCCTACCGCGCGAGGCCAAGACGGTCAGGGCGAAGAGCCAAGGGGGGCCGGGGCCAGAGAGCGAAGGGTCGCTTCGCTCGAGATCGTCGTCGGTCTCTTCCTCATGCCGACAAGGCGTCTCCAGCGTTCGCCGCGCGCGAAGTGATGGTGAACTATTCCTACCGGGTCGGTCGGGCGGGGTGGGCACGCCCCCAGGGTGGCCGCTCCTGCCGCAAGCCCGAGCGATTTCGCGGGCACCGATCGGCGCTGGCTTTGCAGCTTGCCCATCGGGACCCGGGGCGGCCCCTCAACTCGATTCACACCTCGATGTGCCGCCCCGTCCCGCGCCTTGGGATTCCGCCATGCCATGACGCGCACCCGATCCCACCTTCGGCTACAGTCCTCTCCCCGATCACAGGCGTCACTGGGATAACGGACGGACGAGCCGGGCGGGCCGCTTGCCCTCTTGGGGCGTCCTCTTCTAACGTGAAGCATGGACCGGGCTCCGCCCGCCGGCGAGGAGGAGCTTCGCGCCGCCGATCTCTCCGCTGCCCTGCGCGAGTTGAGCGAGCGGCACGGGCAACTCTTCGAGCGCAGCCTCGCGGGTGCCTTCCGCACCACCCCGGCAGGGCAGATCCTCGATGCGAACCCAGCCTGCTCGGCCATGCTCGGGTACGCCGATCCAGCCGATCTGTGTGCGGTTGCAGCCCCCTCCCTCTACGCCGAGCCGGGCGAGCGGACCGCGCTCCTCGCTCGTCTTGCCGCCGAGGGTGAGGCTTCGTGCGAGCTCCGCCTCAGGCGGCGGGACGACACGCTCGCCCGGGTACTCGTACGGGCTCGCCTTCGGCGAGGCCTGGACGGCCATGAGGTCATCGAGGGCACGCTTCTCGACGTGACGCCGCTGCGGGAGGGCGAGGCCGGGTTGGTGCAGGCGGGCCGGCTTGCAGCCGTCGGGGCGCTGGCCGCCGGGGTCGCCCACGAGGTCAATAGCCCCCTGGCCGGCATCCTCGCGAACCTCGCCTTCGCGCTCGAGGCCCTGCCCGGTACGGGAGCCACAGAGGGTGAGGCGGTCGCCGAGGTCACCTCGGCGCTCGAGGATGCGCGCGCCGCCGCGGAGCGGGTGCGTGACATCGTTCGGGACCTGCGCTTGTTCGCGCGCACGGACGAAAGCGAGCACGGCCCGGTCTGCGTGGCGGCGGTCCTCGAAGCGACGCTCGGGCTCGTCCAGAACCAGCTTCGCCACCGCGCCCGGGTCATTCAGGCGATCGGCGAGGCGCCGCGAGTGGTGGCCAATGCCTCGGCGCTGGGTCAGGCTTTCTTGAACCTCCTTCTCGACGCCGCCCAGGCTCTTCCCGAAGGCGCCGCCTCCCAGCACCTCGTCAAGGTCACGCTGGGGTGCACCCCGGGTGGTGCCGTGCTGGTCGAGATCTCCGACAGTGGCCCGGGCATGACCCCGGAGGCCCTCGCTCGCGCCTTCGACCCGCGTCTGCCGCGCCGCCCCGGTGGGCCCGCCGGGGTGGGCCTCCCGGTAGCGCGAGCGATCGTGGAGTCATTGGGCGGGCGAGTCACGGTGGAGAGCGAGCCCGGCCGTGGGACGACCGCCCGGGTGGAGCTTCCCCCGGCTCCCCCGACCGCCCTGCGGACACCGGCCCCTGCCGCCCACGACCGCGCTCGACGGAAGGTCCTCGTCGTGGACGACGAGCTCGTGGTGGGGAAGTCCTTGCGCCGGCTTCTGCCCGAGCACGAGGTGTCCGTCGTGACGAGCGCCAGGGAGGCCCTGGAGCGGATCGAGTCGGACCCCGACCTCGACGTGATCCTCTGCGACCTCATGATGCCCGAGGTCTCCGGGATCGAGCTCTATCACGAACTCGAGGATCGCTCTCCCGAGCTCGCATCTCGCGTGGTCTTCATCACCGGTGGCGCATTCACGCCCGACGCGAGCGACTTCTTGCGCGCGGCTGGCAACCCGGTGCTGGAAAAACCGTTCGACCTGGGAAGGCTGCGCGCGCTGGTGGGCGGCCGGTCCAGCCGAGCGGGGTGAGAGCAGACTGCGTTCGACGCACCGGAATCCGTCGAGGCGCCCTTCCGCCCCAGGTGGGGCCAAGCTGACATTCCGGGAGGACCGGCCCGGCTGGCCCGAGCAGATCAGGGCGAGCCCGCGTGCAGCGGCCGCGGGCGGGCCGTGAGCGGACAAGACGACGTCAGGGGACTCGGTGGGATCGTGCTCGCGGCCTCGTGCCCGCGACGACTGGGTGCGCCGCGCGCGCTCCTCGAGCTCGGGGGGGAGCCCCTCGTGCGTCGTGCGGCCCGAGCGACGGTCGAGGCCGGGCTCTGGCCGGTGGTGGTGGTGGTGGGCGAACGAGCAGACGAGGTCCGGGCGGCGCTCGCTGGCCTGCCGGTGGTCACGGTCGCCTGTGCCGACCTCTCCGAGGGCGGCGCCGCCTCTCTCCGGGTCGGGCTGGGGCGCCTTTCCGAGTGTTCCCCCGCGGTGCTCGGAGCGCTTGTCCTGTGGTGCGACCAGCCCGCCGTCCGGGCCGGCCACCTGAGGGCGCTCGCCGCGGCCCGGGGACCCGAGGCACCACTGGCGGCGTCCGTGGTGGCGGGGGCCTTGGGGCTTCCTGCCCTCTTCCCGGCCGAGCTTTTCGAGGAACTTCGCTCGCTCGCTGGCGATCGGGGCTGCGCCAACCTCCTCGCACGACTCGGCCCGCGCGTCGCCCGGGTACCGTTCCCCGACGGGGATCTGGACATCGAGACGCCGGAGGGGTGGGCGCGCGCGGTGCGCCTCGATGGCCGCTCTTGAGGCGCTTCACAGTGACCGGGTGAAGGCGACCCCCAACACGACGTCCGGCGAGTTGGAGTTATAGAACCAGCGCGGACCGGGGTCGGTGGGCAATCGTTTCCCTGGCGTGAAATCCTCGCAGAAGAAGACCGTGATCTCCCCGATGCGGATGCCTCCGGAGATCTGGTTGTAGGCCTGGAACATGCTGTAGTAGGCGGTGGCCTCGGGCTCCTTCTCCCCGGCGGCGAGGGACCAGCCGCCGCGGAAGAGGGGAGAGGAGACTCGGTCCTCGAGGACGAGCGCCACCTCGCCCCCCAGCCGGAGCACGGCGGACAGATCCAGACCCCACTGCGCCCCCTCCGGCTGGAGGGGGAACCCGTGCGGCAACCCAGAGACGAGCCGTGCCGCGAGCTGGCCGTGAAGAGTGAACCAGGCGAGGGGCGCGAGCGCTCCGACGACTCCCACCCCCGCGTCGAATCCCCCCGAGCCGCCTAGGAGGGCCAGTTGCCCGGTGGGGAGCTTCAGGTCGAGGCGCAGGGCCGCGGCCCAGGGGAGTTCGCCGTCGGCGCGGGGAAGGCCCTGACCCAGCCGGACGAGCGTCCTCAGCACGAGGTCGGACAGGGCAAGCTGGGGATGGTGGAGGTCCGCGAGCGTGGCGCCGCCCTCCTCGGACAGCGTCAGGTTCACCTCGTTCCGCGGGTAGAACTCCCGCTGGAAGTTCCAGGAACCGATGAGGGAGTGCCATCGCTCGATCGGCAGGTCGGTCCAGCCTCCCCAGTGCTCGATGAGGCGCAGCTCAGCGGTGGTCTGAACGCGCCCCAGCCAGGGCTGTTCGCCGAACCGGGACCAGGGGAGGGTGAGCGAAAGCTGGAGGACGTCGGCCTGCTCGTCCTGCTGCACCCACAACACCTCATTCCCCCGGGTGAGCCGGGTGGGAACCGACCAGTCGTTGGCCAGCCACCAGCGCACGTCCACGCTCCCCTTCGCCCCCGCGCCTCGAGCGTCGACGAGCGGCATCTCCAGGAAGAGTGAGCGAAAGGTGCCGGGCGTGCCCACTCCGAGAGGCGCGTCGCTCACGGCGAGAGCCGGCGCTACGTGCACGAGGAGGGCGAGGCACACGGCACGGCGCGCGACCACCGTGGGATCCTAGCATGGCCCCCCTGCGGTTCGTGACCAGGGCGACGGTGTAGGCTCACTTCGCCAGGCGCAGGACGATCACCCCGACGAGCACCATCGCCAGCGCGACCTTCACGGCGCTGCCGAGCACGAACCCGAGGAAGGCACCGATGCCGGCGCGCAGCGCCCGCCGCGCGTTCGGGTCCCGCGCGTACTCGAATGCGATCGCCCCGGCGGCGGGCCCGAGCAGGATCCCCGGCAGCCCCAGGAACAGCCCGACGAAGAGGCCGAGGCAGGCGCCGATCACCGCCCAGCGAGAGGCCCTCGCCACGCGGACCCCCAGGGCGGCGGCGGCCAGGTCGACTGCCCACACGACCGCCCCGACCAGGGCTGAGAGGGCGACCATGCCCCAGCCTACCCGCGAGAACCGGTCCGCCCAGGCGATCACCACGGTCCCGGCCACGAGCAAGAGCGAACCGGGAACGACGGGGAGCACCACCCCCACGACGCCCGCGGCCAGGGCTAAAAATCCGAACGCGTACCCGAGCACGTGCACGAGAAAGAGCTATGCCAAAGCAGGGAGGTCGGGTAAAGCGCCCCCGGAGTGCCCCCCGGCGCCACCTCTACTCCAGCACCCGCACCGGCATGACCATGGCGTTCATGCCCGCGAACTGCAGTCGGCGCTGTAGCTGGTAGGCGGTCTCGTTGTGCAAGAGCCGCTGGAACATGCGCTCCCTCTGGAAGACCAGCTTTCCGGCAAAGAAGACCGCGCGCGGGAATTCCTGGGCAACCTCGCGGCAGACCGCCTCGGCGGTGGCCACCGCCTCCGTCCCCACATCCATCCGGCAGTCGGCGGCGAGGCCGAGCCGCTGGGCCAGGCTCACGTACTGCTTGAGCGCGGCCTCGGTGCGCCGCCGCACGCGATCGACCTCCTCGATCCCCTTCATGGTGGCGGAGTCGATGACACCGACCGAGACGAAGATGAAGTTCTTGAAGAAGCCGGGGAAGACGCGCTGCACGGTGAGGATGGCGTGGACGCCGAGGCCGCTGTACCCGCCCACCAGCATCACCGCGGTGGGGGCCCTCCGGTCGATCTCCGGGTGCGGCCCGCCCGGGTGGCCGGGGAGCGCGCCCAGGATCTCGTCGAGGCGCTTCAGGCTGGCCGCGACGGTCCGGTAATGGCGCCGGACGAGGAAACAGAGCCCGACGAGCAGGCTCGTCACCACGATCGTCACCCACCCACCCTGCTCGCCCTTCTCGTAGATCGTCCCTGAGAGGATGGCGAGGCACATCGCAAGGGCGAGGCCATGGACGAGGAGCCCGCGCCCCAGGCCCGGCCCGCGCTGCCTCCACCAGTAGCGCAGCATCGCCGCCTGGGAGAGCGAGAAGGTGACGAAGACGTTGATGGAGTACATCGTCACGAGCTGGGTGATGTCGCCCCGGGTGGCGAGCAGGGTGACGAGCGATGCGCCGCCCATGAGCAGGATGCCGTCCTGCATGCTGAGCCGCTCCGAGAGCTGCCCGAGGCGATGCGGCAGCCAGGAGTCGTGGGCCATGTTGGCCATCACCCGGGGACCGTCGATGAAGCCGGTCTGGGCGGCGACGAAGAGGAGCGCCGCCTCGCCGATGAGCGTCCCCACGACGAAGAGCGGCCCGAGCGGCAGGCCCCCGGGCCGGAACGCCGCCGCGTAGTTCTCGAGGAGCACCGCGTTCATGGTCTTGCCGGGGGTGGGCACAGCGGAGAAGAGCAGGTAGCAGACCAGGATGCCGCCCGCGGTCAAGGACAGGGAGACGGCCATGTAGACCATGACCTTGCGAGCGGTCGCGACCTTGGGCTCCCGCATGATCTGGATCCCGTTCGACACCGCCTCGATGCCGGTGTAGGTGCCCGCACCCATCGAGTAGGCGCGGACGAAAACGGCGAACAGGCCCAGGGCCCCCACCGAGGCCAGCCCCGACTTGAGGCCCCGGCTGACCTCCCCGGTGACGCGCGGCACGTCCGCGAGGTGAACCCCGATGCCGCCCAGGATCAGGATCGCATGGGTGAGGACGAAGAATGCGAAGATGGGGGTGAGGGCGGCGACCGACTCCTTCACCCCTCTCAGGTTGAGGACGACGAGGGTCAGGATGGCGACCGCCTCGAGCGGAAGCTTGAAGACGGCCACCTCGGGAGACAGGAAGCTGAAGATCGCGTCCCCGCCGCTCGCGATCGACACGGAGATGGTGAGGACGTAGTCCACGAGCAGCGCCGAGCCCGAGACCACCCCGACCGATGGCCCGAGCAGTTCGGTCGCGACCACGTATCCCCCTCCGCCGAACGGGAACCGCTTGATTATCTGCGAATAGGCGAGGGAGATGACGAGCACGGTCAGCGCGGTGGCGAGGCCCAGGGCCACCGCCAGGTAGGTGTGCGGGCCGAGGGCCCGGAAAGCCTCGTCGGGGCCGTAGGACGATGAAGAGAGCCCGTCGGCGCCGAGCCCCACCCAGGCCAGCACCGCGATGAGCGCGATGCTGTGGTAGGTACGCGGGTCCTCGATATCTCGAGGCTTGCCGAAGAGCAGGTGACGGAACGCCATGCCTCGCGGCTCGCCCGCGGGCTCAGGCGGCGGCTCGGACGCGCCCGTCGTCCCTTTCAGCCTCTTCGGCTCGCCGGCCGGCTCACGCTCGTCGCTCATCCGCTCGCAACGCCCAGCCGGGAGGATCCCCGGGCGAGGCGGTGGACGGTAGCAGTCGTTCGCCCAGTATCAAAGAGTTGCGGGTGGGCGCACCTGCACTGAGAGCGTAGAAAGATGCGACAAAGTTGCCAGCCCGTTACCCCTTCGGGGGCCTGCCGGCCCCCGATCGGGCGCTTACTTGGCAGCCGATGGAGTGGGGGGGCTCCCGAACTGGGTATCCAACGCCAGATTCAGGTCGAGGACGTTCACGCGGGGCTCGCCGAGAATGCCGAGGTCCCGACCCTCGGTGTGGTCTTCCAGGAGCGCCAACACCCGGGCCGGTGTGACACCCCGGGCCTTGGCCACGCGGGGGGCCTGCCAGAGGGCGGCTTTGGGCGAGAGGTGTGGGTCGAGGCCGCTGCCCGAGGCGGTGACGAGCTCGATCGGTGGAGGCCGGGAGGCGTCCGGATTCTCCTTCTCTAGGGCGTCGAGAGTGGCCGCCGCCTGATCGCGGAGCTTCTTCGAGGTCGGGCCGAGGTTGGAGCCGCCCGATGCCATGGGGTCGTACCCCTTCTCGCCGGCCGCCGAGGGTCTGGGGTGGAAGTAGGCAGGGCTCTCAAAGCCCTGGGCGAGGAGCGAGGAGCCGACCACCTTCCCCGCCCCGTCGATCGAGAGGCTCCCGTTCGCCCGGCGCGGGAAGAGGAGTTGCGCCACGCCGGTCATGACGAGCGGATAGGCGAGCCCGGTGAGGAGGAGGGTCACGACCGCGGCGCGCAGGGACGGGGCGAGCTCTTCGAGCCAGCCGTCCTCGCGAGCCGTCGCCGGGGCGTTCGGCCCGGCCGGTTCCTCGCCCGGGAGCTTTCCGACGAGCTTCTGTTCACCCATGACAGGCTCCTTCAGGCGACGCCGATGGAGGCGAGCGCGAGGTCGATGATCTTGATGCCGAGGAAGGGGGCGATCACGCCGCCCACCCCGTACACGAGGAGCGAGCGCCGCAGCACCGCGGCCGCGCCCAGCGGTCGGTAGCGAACGCCTCTCAGGGCGAGGGGGATGAGCAGCACGATGATGACGGCGTTGAAGATGACGGCCGAGAGGATGGCACTGAACGGGGAAGTGAGGTGCATGACGTCGAGGGGGCGGAGCTCGGGGTAGGCGGCCACGAACATGGCCGGGAGGATGGCGAAGTACTTGGCGACGTCGTTGGCGATGGAGAAGGTGGTGAGCGTCCCGCGGGTCATGAGCAGCTGCTTCCCCACCTCGACCACCTCGAGGAGCTTCGTCGGGTTGGAGTCGAGGTCGACCATGTTGCCGGCCTCCTTGGCGGCCTGTGTGCCGGTGTTCATGGCCACGCCCACGTCGGCCTGGGCGAGGGCGGGGGCGTCGTTGGTGCCGTCGCCGGTCATGGCCACGAGCTTCCCTCGAGACTGCTCTTCCTGGATGAGCTTGAGCTTGGCCTCGGGCGTAGCCTCCGCCAGATAGTCATCGACACCCGCCTCGCGAGCGATCGCGGCGGCGGTGCGCGGATTGTCCCCGGTGATCATCACCGTCCGGATTCCCATGGCCCGGAAACGGTCGAAGCGCTCCTTGATCCCCCCCTTCACCACGTCCTTGAGGTGCACCAACCCGAGCACGCGAGCCCCGTCCGACACGGCGAGGGGCGTGCCCCCCGAGTCGCCGATCCGGCCCGCGGCGGCCTCCACCTCGGCAGGCATGTTTCCTCCCAGGGAGGCGACATGCTTCGCCACCGCGTCCACTGCCCCCTTGCGCACCTGGCGGGTCCCCTGGTCGAGGCCACTCATCCGAGTCTGGGCGCTGAACTTGATGAAGACGTGGCCGGGGTCGCCCACCTCGCGCCCGCGCAGGCCGTATCGCTCCTTGGCCAGAACCACGATGGAGCGCCCTTCGGGTGTCTCGTCGGCGAGGCTCGCGAGCTGGGCGGCGTCGGCCAGCGTCTCGCCCCGGATCCCGGGTGCGGGGAGGAACTCGGTGGCCATCCGGTTCCCCAGCGTGATGGTGCCGGTCTTGTCGAGGAGCAGCGTGTCGACGTCTCCCGCCGCCTCCACCGCCCGTCCGCTCATGGCGAGGACGTTCTTGCGCAGGAGGCGATCCATGCCGGCGATGCCGATGGCCGAGAGCAGACCGCCGATGGTGGTGGGGATGAGGCAGACGAGCAGGGCCACGATGGCGGTGGCCGAAAGGCCGATCCCCGAGTAGCGAGCCATGGGGACCAGGGTCACGCAGGCGAAGAGGAAGATGAGGGTCAGGCCCACGAGGAGGATGTGGAGCGCGATCTCGTTGGGCGTCTTCTGGCGGGTCGCCCCCTCGACGAGTGCGATCATCCGGTCCAGGAACGACTCTCCGGGGTCGACTGTGATCCGAACGACGATCCGGTCCGAGAGGACCCGGGTCCCCCCGGTCACGGCCGAGCGGTCGCCGCCCGACTCGCGGATGACGGGAGCCGACTCCCCGGTGATGGCGGACTCGTCCACCGAGGCGATGCCCTCGACGATGTCCCCGTCGCCGGGGATCACCTGGCCAGCCTCCACCGCCACCAAGTCGCCTCTCCGCAGGGCGGAGGCCGGGACGGCCTCCTCACGGCCACTCTCCAGCTTCCGGGCGGTCACCTCGCGCCGCATCCGCCGCAAGGACTCCGCCTGCGCCTTGCCCCGCCCCTCTGCCACGGCCTCGGCGAAATTGGCGAACACCACCGTGAACCAGAGCCAGAGCGAGACCGACAGGGTGAACCAGCCGGGCGCGGCGCCGGGCGGGGGAATCACGCGGTCGCGGAGCCAGAGGATGGTGGTGAGGACGCTCCCCACCTCGACCACGAACATGACCGGGTTCTTCGCCACGAGGCGCGGGTCGAGCTTCTTGAAGCTGGCCAGGGCCGCCTGGCGGAGCAGGCCCGGATCGACCAGGGAGAGGGACTTCAACCTCGGAGCCATGGCTAGAAGACCTTTCCACCGAGCGCGGCGAAGTGCTCCAGCACTGGCGAGAGCGAGAGGGCAGGGAAATAGGTGAGCGCCCCGACGATGAGGATCACCGAGATGAGGAGGATGACGAAGGTGAGCCCGGTGGTGGGGAACGTTCCCGGACCCGCGGGCACGGTCTTCTTCGCCACCATCGACCCGCCGATGGCCAGCGCCGGGATGATCATGAAGAAGCGGCCCACCAGCATGTCGAGCGCCAGGGTCACGTTCCAGAAGGGAGTGTTGCCGTTCAGGCCGGCGAAGGCGGAGCCGTTGTTGGCGGCACCGCTCGAGAACGCGTACAGAATCTCGGACAGGCCGTGCGGGCCGGCGTTTGCGAGCGAGGAAACCCCCGGCTGTACGACGGCGGCCCAGCCGGTGAGCGCCAGCACCACCGCCGGGAAGACCAGGATGTAGAGGACGGCGAGCTTCATCTCCCGTCCCTCGACCTTCTTCCCCAGGTACTCCGGTGTCCGTCCCACCATGAGACCGGCGATGAAGACGGTGAGGATCACCATGACCAGCATGCCGTACAAACCGGCCCCCACCCCCCCGAAGATCACCTCGCCGAGCTGCATATTCACCATGGGTACTAAACCGCCCAGGGGGGTGAAGCTGTCGTGCATGGAGTTGACCGCGCCGCAGGAGGCGTCGGTGGTCACGGTCGCGAAGAGCGCACTGTCGGCGATCCCGAAGCGCACCTCCTTCCCCTCCATGTTGCCCGGCGCTTGGTCCAGAGACAGAGTGGAGAGCGCCGGGTTGTGGCCCGACTCGGCGCGATAGGCCACCGCCACTCCGGCCAACCAGAGCAGGGCCATGGCCCCGAAGAGGGCCCAGCCCTGGCGCGCGTCGCGCGCCAGTTTGCCGTAGGTGTACGTGAGGGCGGCGGGAATGGCGAAGATGAGCAGGAGCTCTAGGAAGTTGGCGAGCGGGGTGGGGTTCTCGAATGGGTGGGCGCTGTTGGCGTTGAAGAAGCCGCCGCCGTTCGTCCCCAGCATCTTGATCGCCTCCTGGGAGGCAACTGGGCCGAGGGTGACGACCTGCTTCAGCCCCTCGACGGTGGTGATCTCCCGGTAGGCGGTCAAGGTCTGGGGCACGCCCTCCGCCACGAGGAGGAGTGCCGCCACCATCGAGATGGGCAGGAGGACGTAGACGATCCCCCGGATGAGGTCCACCCAGAAGTTGCCCAGGGTCTGCGGGCCCTTGGGGCCGAGGCGGCGGGTGAGGCCACGGGAGAGCGCCAGGGCCACACCGATCCCCACCGCCGCGGAGAGGAAGTTGTGCCAGGCGAGCCCGGCCATCTGCGAGAGGTAGCTCATCGTGCTCTCGCCAGCGTAGTTCTGCCAGTTGGTATTGGTGGTGAAGCTGGCGGCGGTGTTGAAGGCGAGCGCCGGCTCCACTGGCCCGAAATGCTGCGGGTTCAGGGGCAACAGATGCTGGAGCCGCTCGATCCCGTAGGTCACGGCCATGGTGACCATGCTGAAGAGGAGCATGGCGGCGGCGTATTGCTTCCAGCCCTGCTCCCTCTTGGGATCCACGCCGGCGAGGCGGTAGAGGAGGCGCTCCAGAGGCCCCAGGACCCGCGGCAGGGGCTGACGGTCGCCCTCGTACACCCGGAACAGGTAGAGCCCGAGGGGCTTCGTGAGGCCGAGGATCAAAAGGACGTAGAGCCCGATCTGCAACCAGCCGTTGGCGGTCATGGGAGTCCTAGAAGTGCTCGGGCCGCAGCAGGGCGTAGGCCAGATACCCGGCGAGGAGGATCGAGAGGACGATTCCGATCGCGTACTCGAGGTTCATTCGCTTTACCTACAGTCCGTCACAGCCCCACACGTAGGCGAGGCTCACGAGGAAGAAGACGACCGTGGAGGCGAGGAACACTGCGTCGAGCATGTCGTTCTCCGCGAGGTCGAGGCTTCGACCTCGGGTCCCCGCGGTGCATTCGCGGTGCCGACCCCCTCCCCCTCCCCATCGGGACGGCCCCGATCGGTCAGGGTTCGGGGAACTTGCCGCCTCCACGCCGGTTAGCACCCGGAGGCATCGCGGCGCACCCCTGGCGTGGGAGGCAAGATTCAAGGGTCGTCTCGGGCCCGCCGTGCATCGCGCGGGGGCGGTCCCGAGGGCCTGAGCCAGTGCCGGCCGGAACTTCGTTCTCCTTCCGTGAATCCCCGGCGTGGCACGTTCCGTGCTCCGGGCCCAAGGATGGACGCTCCGAGCCGTCTGGCCTGGTCGCTGCGTCCCCTTCTCCCGGGAACGAGGCCCGCGCGCCCCTCCCGGCACCTGCTAGGTTAGAGCCCATGGCCACAGGGACGACCCAGCGCCCGAACGCCCAAGACTTCCTGGAGCTCGTGGAGCGCGGGAAGCGCGGCCGGCTCAAGCTCTACATCGGCTTCGCGGCCGGGGTGGGTAAGACCTACCGCATGCTGGAAGAGGCGCGCGCGCTCAAGCAGCGCGGCGTCGACGTGGTCATCGGTTTCATCGAGACCCACGGCCGCGCCGAGACTGCGGCGTTGATCGAGGGACTCGAACAGGTGCCACTGCGCCGACTGGAATACCGCGGCGTCGTCATCGAGGAGATGAGCCTCAACCAGGTGCTCAAGCGCAAGCCCGCGGTC
>DASRZU010000019.1:0-99498 GCA_035686075.1 Anaeromyxobacter sp. | reverse complement strand
CGGCGGCTGGGAGGGCTCGATCATCGTCAACAAGGTGAAGGAGTCGAAGGAGCAGAATTTCGGCTTCAACGCCCAGACCGGCGAGTACGAGGACCTGGTGAAGGCGGGCGTCATCGACCCGACCAAGGTTGCGCGCACGGCCCTCCAGAACGCCGCGTCGGTGGCATCGCTGATGCTGACCACCATGGCCATTATTGCCGACCGGCCGAAGGACAAGGACAGCGCTGGCCCGGGGGCCGCCATGGGCGGAATGGGCATGTGACCTTGCCCCGGAGCGTTCTGCGAGATGTGCCCTGGCGCGCCCCGCCGGTGGTGCGGATGCCGGTGCGGCTTCGATGCCGCGGAGTTCCCATCGAAGGACGATTAGAGAAGTCCGGCCGGCATGACCAACCGCATGCGCTTCCGTGTGCGTGGTCGCCCGAGATTGGAGCCAGGTTGATGACCGAGGTGCGAAGCCAGAACGCCGTCCGCGAGAGCGTCCTGACGCTGCTCTCCGAGGACGAGATCGCTCGTGTGACCATCGCGGAGGCGACCTGTCTCCTGGACGGGGACGAATACCTCGACCTCGAGCACCTGGCCCACGGCGTCCTGCGGGTCACCGGCGCCACTGCGCCGATGGCCGACGTGCTTCCGCGAAAGGCCGTCCGCGACCGCACGTGGCGCAAGATCCTGGCGCAGCTCGAGCCGCTTCGCACCGCGGTGCACCCGCCTTACGGCGGCGTGCGCTCGTGATTCGGCAGCCTCATCAGGTTCTCAAGCTGGCGCGGCGCGGCAGAGTGCCGGGATGCGGTTGGGTGACGGCAGGTGCGGTCACCCGGCCCAGGAACTCCTGGAGCTCCGCGTCGGCGAGGGTCTCGCGGGCGAGGAGGTAGCTGGCCCCCTCCTCGAGCAGCCCCCGGTTGGCCTCCAGGATGCGCCGCGCCTGCGCCTGCGCCGCCTCGACCAGCCCGCGGATGGCCACGTCGAGCTCGCGTGCGGTCTGCTCGCTGTAGAGCCGGCGCGACACCTGGGGAAACCCGCCCAGGAACCCGTTCGGCTCGGTCTCGTAGGCGAGCGGCCCGGTCTCACGGAGCATGCCGTAGCGGGTCACCATGCTGCGTGCGATCTCGGTGGCCTTGGAGAGGTCGTCGGAAGCGCCCGTGGAGATGTGGCCGAAGACCACCTCCTCGGCCGCCCGGCCGCCGAGGAGGACCGCCATCTTGGCCTCCAGCTCCTCGCGCGTCATGAGGTAGCGGTCCTCGGTCGGGCGCTGCAGGGTGTAGCCGAGCGCGCCGATGCCGCGCGGGATGATCGAGATCTTGTGCACCGGGTCGCAGCCCGGCTGTGCCGCGGCAACCAGGGCGTGGCCCATCTCGTGGTGGGCCACCACCTCCCGCTCCCGCGGGTTGAGCAGCCGATTTCGCTTCTCGAGGCCGGCCACAATGCGCTCGATGGCGGCGGTGAAATCGCTCATGGCGACCAGGTCGCCGTGCCGGCGGGTCGCGACCAGCGCCGCCTCGTTGACCAGGTTCGCCAGGTCCGCCCCGGTGAACCCGGGCGTGAGCGCGGCCACCTCCTCGAGCTTCAGCTCTGGAGCCGGCACGACCTTCTTGATGTGGACGGCGAGGATCTGCGTGCGCCCGAGCCGATCCGGTCGATCCACCAGGACCTGCCGGTCGAACCGACCAGCGCGCAGCAGCGCCGGATCCAGGACCTCCGGGCGGTTGGTGGCCGCGAGGAGCACGATCCCGGTGGTCGGGTCGAAGCCGTCGAGCTCCGCCAGCAGCTGGTTCAGCGTTTGCTCCTTCTCGTCGTGCCCACCCATGCCCGGGTAGGCACCGCGGGCGCGTCCCAGAGCGTCGAGTTCGTCGACGAAGATGACGCAGGGGGCTTTGGTGCGGGCCTGCTGGAACAGGTCGCGGACCCGGGCCGCCCCAACCCCCACGAACATCTCCACGAACTCGGAGCCGCTGATGGAGAAGAAGGGCACCCCCGCCTCGCCGGCCACGGCCCTGGCGAGGAGTGTCTTGCCCGTGCCCGGCGGTCCGACCAGGAGGACGCCTTTCGGCATGCGGGCGCCCAGCCGGCCGTACGACTTCGGGTCCTTGAGGAAGGACACCACCTCCTCGAGCTCGGCCTTGGCTTCGTCGACCCCGGCCACGTCTCCGAAGCGAACCGCGACGCCGGTCTCGACGTAGACCTTGGCCTTGCTCTTCCCGATGGACATGAGCCCGGCGCCCGGACCCCCGGGCCCCATGGCGCGGCGGGCGAAGAACATCCACATCGCGCCCAGGAGCAAGATGGGGAACACCAGCGAGAGGATCCCACGGAGCCAGGTGTTCTCGACATGGCCCGCGAACGTCACGCCGTACTTCTCGAGGCTCGCGGCGAGCTCGGGACGGACCAGGGTGGTCACGAAGCGGCTCTTCCCGTCGAAGGGAGCTTCGGGGAGCGGAGCTTTCAGAACGCCGGTCAGCGACTCGGCATCGATCGTCACCTCCTTCACCTTCCCCTGCTGCAGAAGCTGCTGGAACTGGCTGTAGGGAATGGCGACGGGGGTATCCCGCGAACGACCCCAGAGATCGCTGCCCACGAAGTAGACGGACACCGCCAGGAGCACGAAGAGGAGATTGAGGCGGGCCTTGTAGTTCACGGAAGTCTCGAGGGCCGGCTATGCGAGGTTGCATAGCGCCCCCCCCGGGTCCGGGCCCGGTAATTGCGGGACCGTGCGGGATCGCACGGCCCAAAGCAGGCGGGGGGCGGTGAATGCGCTCGAGCGCGCGGGATGAGGCGACTCAGGTCGGCCAGGCTCGGTGAAGGTCCGCCGCCGGCTGCCTAGCATCGCCCAGCACGACCCGAACCTCGTGAACTCCGCCGTCGTCGGCGAGCGGGATCGCCCCGGGGTCGACGTCCACTCGGTCCAGCCGAGCCGATTCGATCCCGCGGCAGAGCCGCTCCGGGTTCGCGACGGAGATCTCGTACCGCGTACGGCCGAAGCACCAGGTGATGGCGTACTCAGGCCAGGAGGAGGGGACGCAGGGATCCAGCTCGAACGTCCGGCCGTGGCGCCGGAGGCCGAGGATGCTCTCCAGCCCGGCGCGGTACATCCAGCCCGCGGATCCGGTGTACCAGGTCCACCCCACGCGCCCGGCGTACTCGGCCCGCGCGCATACGTCGCCCGCGACGGCGTAGGGCTCGCCCTGGTAGCGCGCCACGTCCGAGGGCGTGCGGGTGTGGTTCACCGGGTTCAGCATGTGGAACAGCTCGGCCGCCTCGTCACCACTCCCCAGCCTGGCGAGCGCCATCACCACCCATGCGGCGGCGTGCGTGTACTGCCCGCCGTTCTCCCGGACTCCGGGCGGATAACCCTTGATGTACCCGGGCTGCTGCGCCGAGTGGTCGAAGGGCGGGGTGAGGAGCACCACCACCTGCGCCCCGCGCCGCACCAGGTGCGTGCGTACCGAGTCCATGGCGCGGTCAGCAAAGGGCGCCGGGACCGCTCCGGAGAGCACCGCCCAGGACTGCGCGATGGAATCGATGCTGCACTCGTCGCCCTGCGCCGAGCCAAGCGGCGTGCCGTCGTCGTAGTAGCCGCGGCGGTACCACTCGCCGTCCCAGGTGCGCTCCAGCGCGGCCGCCAGCCGGGCCGCCTCGGCGTGGTAGCGGCTCGCCCGGGCTGCTTCCCCGCGCGCCGCGCACAGGGGCGCGTAGTCGGCGAGGGCGGCGTGCAGGAAGAAGCCGAGCCAGGTACTCTCGCCACGGCCCTCCCTCCCCACGCGGTTCATGCCGTCGTTCCAGTCCCCGCCGCCCATGAGCGGTAGCCCATGCGCGCCGAAAGTGATCCCGCGGTCGAGGGCGCGCAGGCAGTGCTCGTGGAGCGAGGCCTCCTCGCTCGAGACGCGAGGCTCCGCGTAGACGTCCTGCACGCCCGGCGCGAGCTCCGGTCCCTCCAGGAAGGGTACGCGCTCGTCGAGCACGCCTTCGTCCCCGGTGGTCCGCACGTAGTGGGCGACCGCGTACGGCAGCCAGACGAGGTCGTCCGAGCAGCGGGTGCGCGTCCCCCGGCCGCCGGGCGGGTGCCACCAGTGCTGGACGTCGCCTTCCCGAAACTGCCGCGCCGCCGCACGCAAGAGGTGCTCGCGGACCAGCGCCGGCCGCGCCATGGTCAGGGCCATCGCGTCCTGGAGCTGGTCGCGGAACCCGAAGGCGCCGCCCGGCTGGTGATAGCCGGTGCGGGCCCACATCCGGCAGCTCAGGTCCTGGTATAGGAGCCAGCCGTTGAGGAGCACGTCGAAGGAGTCGTCCGGCGTCCGGACCTGGACCGCGCCCAGGGTCTCGTCCCAGCTGCGCCGGACCGCCTGCAGCGCCACCTCGGCGGCCTCGGGCTGGCCGTGACGAGCGATGAGCTCGCGGACCTGTGCCGCGTCCTTGCCCTGGCCGACCAGGAAACAGAAGCGCTGGGTCTCGCCGGGCTGGAGCACCACGCCGACGTGGAGCCCGGCGCAGGGATCGAGCCCGGCCCCGAAGCGTGCTGGCAGGGCCTCCAGCGCGAGCGCCGCCGGCCCGGACGGTGAGCCGTTCCGGCCCAAGAAGGCTGTCCGGTCGCCGGTCGCCGAGCGCAGCTCGCCGCTGGCATGCGCGAACGCTACTCGGCTCGCGAACTCGTGGTTCCAGGCGTTGGTGGCGAGGACCGCGCCGGTGGCCGGGTCCTGCTCGGTCACCACGTGGAGGTTCTGCCCGGCCTGCGGCGGTCCCAGCACCCATTCCGCGTACCCGAAGACCGAGAGGCGCCGGGGGCGGCCGTCCTGGTTGGTGAGCATCAGGAGCTGGAACTTCACCGGGTCGACCGCGTCCACGAAGACGTCAAGCGTGTGGCGGATGCCACTCGCCGAACGCTCGAAGCGCGTGACCCCGGGGCGGTGCCGGATCACGAACCGGCCGCTGGCGCCGTCGCGGGGCAGCGGCCCGGGGGTGGGAGACCAGGCTACGCCGCTCTCGTCGTCGCGGACCAGGATGGCCTCGGCGGTCGGATCGGCGATCGGATCGTTCGCGAACGGCGTGAGCCGGTTCTCGCGGCTGTTCTCGGACCAGGTGAACGACGATCCCGAGGCCGTGACGATGGTGCCGAAGCTCGGGCTGGCGATGATGTTGGCCCAGGGCAGCGGCGTCTCCTGGTCGCCCTCGAGGACGATGACGTACTCCCGCCCGCCCTCGGCGAAGCCCCCGAGCCCATTGGCGAACGCCAGCGGCGGCACCTTGACCGGCTCGGCGGGCGAGGGTACCGGGCTTGGCCCAGCGGGCAGCGCGACCGCGAGCGCCGGCGGCTCGGGCAGAGGGGGCAGCGGGCGATCGAGCTGGTGCGCCAGGGTTCCGCGGTCGCCGCTCAGGACAGCGCGCGCCACGCCGGAGAGGAGGAGGCGCTCGGCCTCCGGCATCCGGTCACCGCGCAACAGGTAGGCGCCGCCCTTCCGGTGCTTCCAGGTTCGCCACGGTCCGTCGTCGAGCAGGGCTGCCAGCTGGGCGTGCATCTCGTCGAGGTAGCTGACCGGGTGCTCGTTCAGGATGACCACGTCCGCGCTCAGCCCCTTGAGGCGCCAGTACTCCTGGGCCTGCAGGACCTGCCGCACCAGCGCCAGGTCGGCGTCGGAGACCACACGCACGAGCAGGACCGGGAGATCGCCGGACACACCGTGTCCCCAGAGCCCCTCCTGCCCCAGCGTGCTGCGGGCTAGCACTTCCGGGCTCGGACGCAGCGAGGTGTCGGCATACAGCACGCGCGAGGCGAGCCGCTCGAAGAGGAGAGCCTCCTCGCTGGAGATGCCCAGGTGGTGGAGCCGGCTCCGCGCGTGCGCGAAGGCGAGCGCGAACGTCCGCGCGGCGGTCGCCGGGTCGTGGTAGCGCTGCGCCAGCGCCAGGGCTGTTTCCCGACCCGAGGCCATCCCGGTGGCGAAGGCGAGCCGCACCATCGCCCCCGGCGCGAGGCGAACGCGTTGCCGCAGGCTCACGATGGGATCGAGCAGGACGCCGGTCGTCCCGGAGAGTGGGCGGCCGTCGAGCGCCTGGGGATCCTCCGGCCCGCGGCCCCGGCCCAGGAACCGTCCCCGGTCGCTCTCCCACTCCACCGGTCCCTGCGTCCGGCCCTCCTGGCTGATGACGTGCACCACGAACAGCTCCTCGTCCTCCGGTGCGCGCGGCCGGCGCCGGCAGAGCAGGGTGTTCGTATCCGAGAGGTACTCCGACTCGATGAAGAGCTTGCCAAAGGCCGGGTGGGCGAGATCGTCGGCGCCGGGCGCCAGGACGATCTCGGCGTAGCTGGTGATCTCGAGCTCCCGAGCCCGGCCGCCGTGGTTCGTCACCTCCAGTCGGCGGACCTCGACGTCGTTCTCGGGCGAGACCGCCACCTCTAGCCGGGTCCCGATCTGGTCGTCCCTCCGCTCGAAGGTCGCCTTCTCCATGGTGAAGGTGACGATCTCGTTTTCGGTGTCTCGGCCGGTCGGATGATGGGTCGGCGACCACACCCATCCACTCCGGACGTCGCGCAGGTACAGGAGCTGGCCCCCTGGGTCGCGGGTCGCGTCCTGGCGAAAGCGGGTGACGGCGCGCCCGCGGCAGAAGCTCGCGCCGCCGCCGGCGTTGGTGACTACGGCCGTGTAGCGTCCGTTGGACAGGAACTGCGCGTGCGGGGACTCGGTCTGTGGCGAGCGGAAGCGGCGCACCGCGGCCGGCGGCAGCGGCGCGGTGATGGGCACGTCCTCGTCGGGGCGCGGTCGCATGAGCGCGGCCTGGCGCGGCACGCGCTCCTGGAGGAGGAGCTCCGTCGCCTGCACGCGCGCGTCCGCGTGGAAGCGCGCTACCATCCGGTTGCCGGTCAGCGCGCCCGCCAGGGCCGAGAGCGTCATGCCCTGGTGGTGGGCCAGGTGCTCGCGCACGATCTCGCCGCGCGTGTGGGCCGGCCAGGGCGCGTCCCCGCCGGCCTCCTCCGGGTGGCGGGGTGTGTGGTCGATGGCCTCGTAGAAGCCGTACTCGCCCAGGAGCCCTTCCCGCGCCAGGCGGCGCAGGTTCGCGGCCGCCGCGGTGGGGTGGACGAGCGCCGCCAGCGCGGAGGCGTAGGGAGCGACCACCAGCTCGTCGGCGAGGCCTCGCTTCATGCCGAGCCCTGGGACGCCGAAGGCCTTGTACTGGTAGTTGCCCAGGTGATCGACGAGGCTGTAGCCGGACTCCGAGATACCCCAGGCCACGCCGCGTTCCGCCGCGTAGTCCCGCTGGCGGCGCACCGCCATCCGGCAGGTCTCGTCGAGCAAAGTGTTTGGGTAGTTGCGCAGTACCAGCAGCGGCATGAGGTACTCGAAGAGCGTCGCGCTCCAGGAGAGGAGCGTCGGGATCCCGTGCACGCTGGTGGCGACCCGGCCGAGATGGAACCAGTGCTTCTCCGGGAGGTCCCCCTTGGCGATGCCGACGAAGCTGGCGAGGCGCGCCTCCGAGGCCAGCAGGTCGTAGTGAGAGGAATCGAGCCGGCCCGGCCCTTCTGCATCCGCCGCCCGGTAGCCAATCGCGAGCAGGCTCCGCTGCGGATCGTAAAGGAACCGGAAGCTCATGCCATCGGCAAAGGCGGCCGCGCGCTGCGCCAGCTCGTCGAGCCGCGCGGAGGCCGCCTCGGGCCTGGATTGGGCGCCCGGGCCGCGCCCGAGCCAGCGGAGCCCCTCGGAGAGCGCGACGAGCGCGCCGGCCAGGTTCCCGCTGTCGACCGTCGAGACGTAGCGCGGGGGGAGCGGGGCCAGGCTGACCGTGTCGTACCAATTGAAGAGGTGACCCTCGTGCCGCTCCAGGCTCTCCATGGCGGTAAGAGTGGCGTCGATCCGGTCCACCAGCTCGCCGGTCTTGATGAAGCCCAGATCGTGGGCGGCCAGCGTGGAGAGGAGCCCCATGCCGATGTTGGTGGGCGAGGTGCGGTGGGCGATCCTCGGCGGTGACTCCTGGACGTTGTCCGGGGGCAGGAAGTGATCGTCCGGGCCCACAAATGCCTCGAACCACTTCCAGGTCGCGCGGGCCACGCCGAGCAGGAAGGCCCGGTCGTCGGGCCCGAGCGCAACGTTCTTGCACTCGATGAGCTGCGAGAGGCGGTAGGCGATGAGTGGCGCGAACGTCCACAGCGCCAGCACGGGCACCGCGGCTGCGAGCGCTTCCGGACGCAGCCCGGAGACGAGGGCCAGCCCGGCGAGCGCCATGGCGGGTGCCGCCACCATCGCAAGCAGGAACGATCGCGGACCGGTCTTGCTCTCCAGCCGGGCCCCGCGCGCGGCGCTCGCGGCGGAGGTCTCCCACTCGAGCAGCCGGCGCCGGGTGATGGCGAGCCGGACCACGGTGACGAGGATCGCGTGCACCATGCCGTAGGCCTGGTTCGCGAGGAAGGCGAGCTGCAGGAGGATACGGGCCGATCTCCCGGTCGCTTCCTCCACCAGCCCCCGCAGGAAGGCACGCCGCGGCTGGTCCGGGCTCGGGCCGCCCAGGGCCGCAATCGTGAACGCCAGCAGAGGAAAGGCGAGAGAGGCGACCCCCGCGGCCGTCCAGAGCACCGGGTCGCCGGGCAGCACGGTCCAGCAGAGGAGGAAGAGGAGGACGGTGGCGGGCGCGACCAGCGCCCGCCGGAGGTTGTCGAAGATCTTCCAGCGCGAGATGGCCGGGAGCCGGTTTCGCGCCAGGCCTCGACGCGTCGGCACGAAGGGGAACAGCCAGCCCAGGATCTGCCAGTCGCCGCGCGTCCAGCGGTGCTGGCGGCGAGCGTGCGCCAGGACGCTGGAGGGGTAGTCGTCGACCACTTCGACGTCCGTCACCAGCCCGGTGCGGGCGTGGATGCCCTCGAACAGGTCGTGCGAGAGCATCATGTTTTCCGGGACGCGCCCCTCGAGCGCCGCCGTGAAAGCGTCGACGTCGTAGAGCCCTTTGCCGGTGAAGCTCCCCTCGCCGAACAGGTCCTGGTAGGTGTCCGAGACGGCGGTCGTGTACGGATCGACCCCGGTGTGCCCGGCGAAGATCCGCGCGAAGAGGGATCCTGTGGCGCTGGACATGGTGACGCTGACGCGCGGCTGCAGGATGCCGTAGCCCTCGGTGACGCGGCCGCAGCGAGGGTCGAAGTGGGGCCGGTTGAGCGGGTGCGCGATGATGCCGACTAGCTTCTTGGCGCCGTCTCGCGGGAGGCGCGTGTCCGAGTCCAGCGTGATGCAGTAGCGTACGCTCGGGAGGACGCTCCGGTCGCCCACCTGGACGTCGAAGCTCGTGTCGGTCGCGCCGCGCAGGAGCCGGTTCAGCTCTTCCAGCTTCCCGCGCTTCCGTTCCCAACCCATCCACACTCCCTCGGCCGGATTCCACTGGCGGGCGCGCTGGAGAAGGAAGAACCGATCGCCCCGCCCCTCACCCAGGCGCGCATTGAGCGCCTCGATCCCGCCGCGGGCCGAGGCCAGGATGGCGGCGTCGCCGGGCATGTTGCGCGCCGCAGCGTCCGCGAAGTCGCCCAGGATGGCGAAGTGGATCCGGGGATCGAGGTTCCCGACCGCCAGGACCTCGAGGTGCTCGAGCTGGCGCTCGACGATCTCGATGCTGGTGAGAAGCGTCGGGACCACCACTAGCGTCCTCGCGTCCTCCGGGATGCCGGCCGAGAGGTCGAGGCGCGGCAGTCGCCGCGGCGGCGCGAAGCGGACAGCCAGGTGCTGGACCAGGGCGATGGCCACCTCGCTGGCCGGGACGAGGAGCAGCAGTGCCAGCCCCACCAGCGCCCAGATGGAGCCGCCGCCGTGGTGCCGGGCGTACGCGCAACCGGCGGCGACCAGGGCACCGGTCGCAAGGCCGATCGCGCCCAGGTAGGCCCAGGTCGCGTGCGCGAAGACGAACCGGCGCAGCGCCTTGCGCGGGCCGGGGCTCCATGCGAGGTCGGCCTCCAGCTCGCGCCGGCCCTTGCCGATGAGGTGGTGCCCCACATGCGCGGCCCGCGCGCCCGGCCCCTCGGTATCCGCCGCCTGGCGGGCGCTCTCCACCGCGCGGAGGGCCACTCGCACCTGGGCCTCGCCGGTCGGCTCGGCCAGCTCCTCGACGGCCTGGCGGTAGCGGTCGCGGGAGAGAAATTCCATCCGACCGTGCACGCCGGCTGGATCCCGCTGCAGCACCCGTTCGACCAGGCTGACGCGCTCGACGTGCTCGGTCCAGTCCATCGTGGAGCAGAGCCGGAGGCTGGTGATGACGTTCGCGACCGAAACCTGGGTGGCGGCCTCCCGCTGGTGCTCGCCGCGGATCGCCTCCTCGGCGGTGGTACGCTGCGCGGCCAGGTGCGCGTCGAGGGCGCTCCGGACCGCCGAGAGCCGCGGTCCGTACTCGCGCCCCCGCTGCAGGAGCTGCACCACGAGGGCCGCAGGAAGCGCCGGCGGGAGGGGCGGCGGCGATCCCCTCCCGGCTGAGTCGATGCGGGCCACGTAGGCGTCGGCGGCCCGGCGGGCGGCGCGGGCTGCCAAGGTCTCGTCGGCCAGGCGCCGCAGGTTCTCCACCAGCGCCAGCTTTAGCATGCTCGGCCAGGCCCACAGCTCGCCGATGGTGAGCGGGGCGACCGTCTGGAAGGTATCCAGGTAGCGGGCCAGCTGGTTGCGGTCGAGGCGGCTGTCGCTGTGTCGGATCAGCTCCACCGCCAGCGCGTAGACGCGGGCATTCCCGGCCTGATCCCGGGCCGCCAGCTTGGGCAGCTCCCGGTAGTAGCCGCGGGGCAGGTTCTGGCGGATGTCACGCATCTCGGAAGCGACCAGGTGGAAGTTGTCGAGGAGCCACTCCGCCGCGGCGGTGACGAACTCGCCCCGGTGAACGTCGCCAGCCAGCGCCCGGTATGCCTCGCGGAGGCGATGCCCGTTGTCGTCGAAGCGCGGGAAGACGCTCCGCGCCGCACGTCGTCTCGGGTCCACCGTGAAGCGGCCCGCCAGCGACCGAGCCCGCTCCTCCAGGCGCTCGATGCTCAGGAGCTCGTCCCGGAACGGCCTCTCCAGGGCCCCAGGTACACGACAGGCCTTTCCGAAGAACGCTGAGTCGAGCCTCGAGGCCACGTGCACACACCCTTCCAGACGGAAGTCAGCGCGTCATCGGGGCGATGGGTGAGCTGGCTCTCACGGTACGTATAGCGGAACCAGGCAGCCCTGTCCCGCTTCACGGACCCGGGGGCGGCTGCAGGTCCGTCAGTCCCAGGCGGGCGCCCCGAGCAGCGCCCGGAGCTTCTCGGCGTACGGCGCGTCGAGCGCGATCAGGCTCGTGCAACCTCGTGGCGACCAGCGCCCGGGGCGAGACTCCCCCAAGCAGAAACGCGCGCACGACCCTGAATACGGCACGGGGTGTGGCGCTTGCTCGCCGAACGGCGCGGGATGGCTACCGAGGACGTCGAGCGAGTGGATGCGCGCGCACACAAGCTCGTAGGCGCCTCCCTGTTCCTGCTCGCCGCCTGCATCGGGATGGACGCCGTAGTGACGCTGTGGAGTCGCGAGACGCCGCGGCCGAGCACAGCCGGCATCGCGCTCACGATCGTGTCGATCGCCGCTGCGGGGGGGTGGCTCGCGAGCGCGAAGCGGCGGGCGGCGCGCCACCCGGGTAGCCGGGCGCTCGAAGCCGGTGCCTTCCAGACCATCGCGTGCTTCTGGCTCTCGATCATCACGCTCGCCGGCATCGGCCTGAACGCGGCGCTGGGATGGTGGTGGGCAGATCCCGTCGCCGCGCTCGGGATAACCTGGTTCATTGGCAGGGAGGGCGCTGAGGCCTGGCGTGGCGAGGAATGCGCGTCCGCCGGCTAAGTCCGCTGACCGTGATGGTCACGGTGGCGGGAGCAGACTTCGCCCTGAACGACTGGCCTATGAATCTCCCTGCCCGAGTGTCCACCCAACGCCGGCGGGAGCAGCCCACACGCACGCCCAAGTGCCTGAAATGACCGCTTCCGTCCAGTTTGGCCGGACGGGAGCGGACACTATCGGTGGAATTCGTAGTTCGACGCTCTATCCAACTGAGGTAAGGGCGCAAGCCCGATTCACCCTTGGTCGACGGCAACCTTCGTTGCCGACCGCCGCCCGGCGCTGCCGCGCGGGGAGCTCCCGGGCAGCCGCGCCACCTCGACCCCTCAGAGTACTGGCGGAAAGGGAGGGATTCGAACCCTCGAAACAGGTTACCCCATTTACTGGTTTAGCAAACCAGCGCCTTCGGCCTCTCGGCCACCTTTCCGAAACTCTCCCTCTCAGTCCTGGCGGAGGAGGAAGGATTCGAACCTTCGGAGGGCGTGAACCCTCAGCGGTTTTCAAGACCGCCGCCTTAGGCCGCTCGGCCACTCCTCCGAATCCGTTCTCGTTCCGTCCACTTCCATGCCGGAAGCCCCAGATGGCCTCCGCCGAGTCCGCCCATATACGGCACCGAGGCACACGGATCAAGGGGGGAAACACCTCCGCACGGCGGCTCTGGAGCCAGCGGGACCCGCTACCCCGTTGGTCCGAGAGCTGGCCGATGAGAGCGCTGCCCACCCTCTCATTCGAACTCGCTCCTGGTCGTGTCCCCCCTGGGGCGGTCCCACGTCCGATCGAACCCAACAGACCGGCTAAAGGCCGCTGGTCTTCGCATGCCTGCCAGATGACCGGGCGAGGAGGACGATACATCTCAATCACGATGCATGCCGTTCCTCGCCTGTCTGCCCTCCTCGTCCCCGCATCCCGCGGTGGTCAGGAGATCGCCCGTGCCGATCCGGCCTAAGCATCCCACCCCCGGATGCAGGGCTGGGTCGCAGGGATGGCAGGGGGGCGAGGACGGCTGCATCGTCCGGCCGCCCGGGCCGGAGTCGCTAGACCCGCCGGGCTCGCGATCGGTTCGAGCTGTTCGCAAGACGCTCTGTGACCGGCTGCCGTAGCTCTATAGGAGCGAGGCGCTCTCGTCGCGGTCTCGTCAGCCGCCTGGAGCTCCCTCCACGAGGCTCGCGTAGGTACAGCCCCGTGACCCAACACTCAGATCCGCTCACCCTCCACGTACACCGCCTCGAGCTCGAGCGTAGGCGTCATCACCACGAGATCGGCCCAGGCACCCGCGGCGATACGCCCGCGGTCGAAGAGTCCGAGGTAGTCCGCCGCGAAGGTCGACACACGCCGAGCGGCATCCTGCAGGGGTAAGCCGATCGACACGAGGTTCCGGAGCGCCTGGTCCATCGTGAGCGTGCTCGACGCGAGTATGCCGCTTGGGAGGCGTACGGCGCCCCATTCCTTCACGGCGCGCTGGCCGAACACGGTGACGGGGCCGTCGGGCAGCCCCGCCGCGGCGGAAGCGTCGGTCACGCAATACAGCCTGGGGATGCTCCTCAATGCGGCCCGAATGGCGCCGGGGTGGACGTGCAAGAGGTCGGGGATGAGCTCCGCGTGCTCCGCGTGGGCGAGTGCAGCGGCAACCGCGCCGGGGACTCGGTGCTCGGTCCCGGTCATGGCATTGAAGAGATGCGTGAAGCCGCGAGCACCCCTCTCCAGGGCCGATAGCGCCTCGTCGTAAGTCGCGAGCGTGTGCCCGATCTGCACCGTGATGGCGGCACGCGTGAGGGGCTCGACGAGCTCGAGGTGTCCGGGCAGCTCGGGGGCGAGCGTCAGGACCCGCACCCGCGCCAAGGCATCGAGCGCGTTCACCTCGGCCATCGAGCCGGCTCGTGCCGCGTGCGGCTGGGCGCCGAGCTTGCCCGGGTTCAGGAAGGGTCCTTCGAGGTGCGCTCCGAGTACCCGGGCGGCGCCGGGGGCCCTGAGCCTTAGCCGCGGGCCCACCTCGGTGAGCGCGTGCTCGATGGCCTCGCGCGGGGCGGTCACGGTCGTGGCGAGGAGGCTCGTCGTCCCGTGGCGAGCGTGGTAGCGAGCCATGGTGTCGACCGCGCCGCCGCCATCCATGACGTCGGCCCCAGCGCCGCCGTGCACGTGGAGGTCGACAAAGCCGGGCAGGATCAGGGGCTCGTCGCCGGGTCCGCGTACCGGGTCGCCGTGCACGGCGATGATGCGATCCGTGAACTCGATATCCCCGTGAACCCAGCCGGGAGGGGTGAGGATGGCTCCGGAGAGGCCCGTGGCCCGCCCGCTCTGGCTCACGGTCGTCACGGCACGAGCATAGACCGGCCGGGCTCCCTGGGGATGTTTTCGACCGGCGTCTCGGCAGGGCCCTTACCGCTCGACTCCCTTGGGGAAGCTCTCGGGGGTGATCCGCGCGAGCCCCCCCATGTACGGCCGGAGCGCCTCGGGCACGAGCACGGTTCCATCCGCCTCCTGAAACTGCTCGAGGATGGCCACCACCGTCCGGCCGACCGCCACGCCCGACCCGTTGAGCGTGTGGGCGAGCCGGGGCTTGCCTCCCTCGCCCCGGTAGCGGACGCGGATGCGCCGGGCCTGGAAGTCCTCGCAGTTCGACACGGAGCTGATCTCGCGGAAGCAGTCCTGGCCCGGGCACCAGACCTCGATGTCGTAGGTCTTCGCCGAACTGAACCCCAGGTCGCCTGCGCAGAGCAGCGTCACCCGGTGGTGCAGGCCGAGCCGGCGCAGCACCTCGCAGGCGTCGTCCACCATCTTCTCGTGCTCGGCGTAGCTCTCCTCCGCCCTGGCGAACTTGACGAGCTCCACCTTGTTGAACTGGTGCTGGCGGATGATGCCGCGAGTGTCCCGCCCGGCGGAGCCGGCCTCCGAACGGAAGCAGGGGGTCCAGGCGCAGTACGAGATTGTCAGGACCTCGGCGTCGAGGATCTCGTCCCGATGCATGTTGGTCACCGGGACCTCGGCCGTGGGGATGAGGTAGAGGGGGGGCGTGACCGTGGTCTTGAAGGCGTCCTCCTCGAACTTAGGGAGCTGCCCCGTTCCGGTCATGGTCTCGGCAGTGACGAGGTAGGGCGGTAGGATCTCGCGGTAGCCTCGCGAGGTGTGGACGTCGAGGAAGAATGACGCGATGGCCCGTTCCAGGTGCGCCCCGGCCCCCTTCGAGATCGTGAACCGCGAGCCCGAGAGCTTCGCGGCCTGCCCCCACTCGAAGATCCCGAGCGCCTCCCCGAGCTCCCAGTGCGGCCTGGGCGAGAAGCCGTACGCCCTCTTCTCACCGAAGCTCCGGACCACGACGTTGTCGCGCTCGTCCTTCCCGTCGGGCACGGACTCGTGCGGCGGGTTCGGGACGAGGAGGAGGAGCCGCTCGATCTCGGCCTCGACCTCGCCCAGCTCGGTCTCGCTTCGCTTCACCGCGTCGCCCAACCCGCGCAAGCCGGCGCGGGCCCCCTCCACCGCGCTCCTGTCGGTCCGGGCGAGCTCGCGGATCTTGGCGTTGGCCTCGGCGAGCTCCTTCTTCTCTTTCTCGAGGAGCACGTTCAGCTCACGCCGACGCAGCGCCAGCGGCCTCACCGGGGCGAGCGCCTCTACCGCCTTCTCGCCGCGGCGAGCGAGGCGCAGCTCGAAGGCGTCGAAGTCGGCCGAAACGGCCTTTAGGTCGAGCATCGTTTTGGCACCCCGTCAAAAAGAGCCAAGGAAAACGGGCGAACAGGATTAGTCTTTAACTTACGGTCGGGCAAGGGGTCTGTCGTGTCGATTGAACTTCTCCTCCACAGGACGCCGCATGGCTGAAGAGGGCGAGGGGAAGCGCCCGATTCTCCGGGTGGTCCCGGACGGTCCGGGACGGGGGAAGCGGGAGGAGGAGGCGCTCCTCGCGGCGTTCCTCGTCGGGGACGACGAGGCGTTCGGAGCGCTCGTCCGCCGCCACGAGAAGCTGGTCCTCTCGCTCGTGCGCCGGTACGCCCGCACCCCGGAGGATGCCCGCGACCTGGCCCAGCGCACCTTCCTGCGCGCCTTCGAGGCGGCCCGCCGGGCCCTGCGCCGCGCCCCGCACGGTGCGGTCCCCTTCCGGCGCTGGCTCGTGCGCATCGCCGTGAACCTGGCCAAGAATCACGCTCGCGACGAGAAGCGCTTCCGGATGACCCTCCTCGACGAGGTCGAGGAAGGCCGTCTCGGTACCGAGCCGGCCGCCCCGGCCGAACTGGAACGGGCCCAGCGGTCCGAGCGGGTCCGCCGGGCGGTCCTGTCCCTGCCCCGGCGGCAGCGCGAGGTGCTCACCCTCCGGGTGGACGGCGACCTCCCCTTCGCCGACGTTGCCGAGGCGCTCTCCATCACCGAAAACGCCGCCCGGGTGAGCTTCCACCATGCCGTGCGGCGACTGCGCGCTCTTGTCGAGGAGGACCCCCAGTGAACTCCGGATGCCGGGAGGTCGAGGTGTTGCTCGCGCTCAGTGCCGCGGACGCGGGCGCCGAGCTCTCCGAGGAGGACAGCCTTCGGCTCGACCGCCACCTCGAGAGCTGCGCCGCCTGCCGAGCGGAGCTGGCGCGAACCCGGGAGCTCATCGGGCTCGTCCGCCTGCCGCCCGTGGACGCCGCCGAGAGCCTGGTCCTCGCCGACCTGCCGGTCCGGGCACTCGCCGCCCTCCATGGCCGCGACCGCCGGCGCGGGCTCATGCGCCGGGTGGAGGCGGGCCTCGCCGGGATGGCGGTGGCGGCGGCGCTGGTGCTGGCGCTGCTCGCCCCGGCCCTGTTCCGCACCGAGGCTCCCGACACCCATCCGGCGAGCCTGGCCACGGCCACCGCGAGCTGGGAGGTCCCGGACATGGACTCCCTCTGGAGCGAGAGCGCGGTCCTCGACGACTCCTCCAATAGCTCCCGGGACACGACTGCCATGACGGATGTGATGCTCGCTGCATATGACGCCGGGAACGGCAACTAGCCTGCTCTTGAACGGGGAAGGACGACGATGAGAAAGACAACCAGCTTCTTGCTCGCGCTTCTCGCCCTGCCGCCGACGGCCCTGGCGCAGAGCTCGAATGGCTCCGCGCAGGGCCCGGCCGGGGGCGCGAGCTCCCAAGCTCCCCGCCCCGACCCGGAACGGATGGAGAAGCGGATGCGGCTCGCGAGAACTCTGGGCCTCGCGGAAGCCCTGGACCTCGATACCGCCCAGGCCCTCCGGCTCGGGGACACGATGGCGAAGTACGACGAGCGGCGGAAGCCTATCCGCAAGCAGATGACCGAGGCGAACGAGGTGCTCCGCACCGCGGCGCGGGGCGGCGGTGGCCAGAAGCAGAGCGCCGCCGACGTCGATGGAGCGATTGCGAAGCTCCTCGAAGGGCGCTCCCAGCTCCAGGCCATCGACCGCGAAATGCTGCAGGCCGTGACGAAGGACCTGTCCCCCGAGCAGAAGGCTCGCGCGGCCCTGTTCCTGGGGCGGTTCCGCGAGCGGATCGAGCGGCGCATGTGGCCGGGACCGGGTGGTGCCGGCCCGGGGATGCGGCCGGGCATGATGATGGACACTCGCCACCCACAAGAGGGGATGCGGGTTCCGCCGGACGGAGAGGGTCGGGTGACCGCACGTTTCGCCGGTCCTTACGACGACTCAGACTCCGAGGGGCCGCCCCCTCCCTTCGCCGACGAGGAAAACTGACGGCGGCCAGCGGGGACAAGAAGGAAGGGGAGGCAACCCGCCCCGGCCGGGGTTAAACTCCCGGCCGCAATGACTCAGGCGGGTCCGCGTCTTGCCGTCATCACGGGCGCCTCCGCCGGCATCGGGCTCGAGCTCTCACGCCTCGTCGCCCGTGGTGGGCGGCCGGTCCTCGCAGTGGCGCGCCGGTCCGGCTCTCTCGAGGAGCTCTCCCTCGAGGCCAGGGCCGGGGGATGGGCCCCCATCTACCCTCTCGCACTGGACGTCAGCTCGCCTTCCGCCGCCGCCTCCATCCTCTCGGAGGCCGAGGCCCTGGGCGGCGCCGAGTGGCTCGTCAACAATGCCGGGTTCGGGCTGTACGGGCCCCTCCTCGAGGCCGAGCCGGGTCGCTTGGCGGAGATGGTTCGCCTCAACTGCGAGACCGTGGTGCTTCTCACCCGCGCTTTCCTCCCGGCACTCCTCCGTCGCGGGGACGGATTCATCCTGAACGTGGCTTCGGTCGCCGGATTCGTCCCCGTTCCGTTCGAGGCGGTGTACGGGGCGACGAAGGCCTTCGTGCTCTCCTTCACCGAGGCCCTCGCGGAGGAGCTCAAGGGAACGCCCGTCGGAGCGGGGGCCTTCTGCCCGGGGCCGGTGGCGACGGAGTTCCAGAGGGTGTCGGGCGCTAAACGCCGATCGCCTGGCGCCCTCACTGCAGAGGCGGCCGCGCGCGAGGCGCTCCAGCAGATCGGGGCGAGGGAGGTCTTGAGGGTGCCGCGTCTCCCATACCGGCTGGCGATGGGGATCTCGAAGCTCGTCCCGCGCAGCGTCACCCGGAGGATGGCGGGACGGTGGAACAGACCCCCCGAGACTGGCCGGACGGGCCGGCCGGATGGGAGCGCGAGATGAGCCGCAGGCGGGGAGGAGGGCAGGGAGCACCCGCGATCCTCACGGTCTACGAGGGGCCGGAGGTGCTCTCCGCCCTGCTCCGGAAGGCCGGGTCGCCCCATGGCGCGGAGGAGGTGGGCGAGCGCTTCCGGCGGGCGCAGGCGAGCGGTGAGAGCCGGTCGGAGGTCATCCCCGGCCTCTTCCCCGAGGAGCCCCGCTTCGACGCGCCCGACGACGCCCGCCGTCTCTACGGGAACCTGTTCGGCCTGTGGGCACGCATCGCCGCGGGGCTCGGGCCCCACGACGACGTTCCCGATGTGGTGAGGGAGCCCAAGGGGGCAGAGCCGCTGCTAGACCGCGGGACGCAGGTCGGAGACGTGCTCGAGGCGGACCTCATCGAGGGCGTGTGGACGACACTCGCCGGTGAATCGCCCCGCGAGCTTGCGCGCCGCCGCGACCGGTTCATGAACGTCCAGCCCGACCTCATGGCCTGGCTGGAGAGCGTGCCGCTCAACGATGCCGGCAGCCTCGCCCTTCAGGATCTCGCATTCGAGACCTGGGCCATGTTCGACCACGCCTTCGGCGAGCGGCTCCTTTCGGTGCAGTTCCGCGACCTCCATGACCTAGAGAAGGAACCACCTCCCCTGGCCGAGGTGCAGCCGGCGCTCGCGGCCTACGTAGAGGAGCAGCTCGACCTCGCCGCCGAGGAGGACAGGAGCTTCGACCCTGCTACCCGCGCCCAGGTCGAGCGCGCCATGGCTGCCGTCTTGGCCGCGCTCACGGCAGCGGTCGTGGAGCCCTCGTAGCTCCGGCCCGAGCGGCCCGTATCAAACGAGGCAGTGGCCCGCGCACGGCCGCTCCCGCCCCGGGGGGCGGCCCCAAAGGTTGGCCCACGAAGCCACGACGCCCCGAAAAGGCCTGCCGCCGCCGCTCTAGACAGGGAAAGGAGCGCGCCCAGCGTGAGCCGCTCGGAAGAGGACGCGCTCTCGCGACGGCTCAGGCCGGCAGGCCGTCGACGAATGCCGTGAGCGCCTCGTCGAACGCGAGCGGGTTCTCCAGACTCGCGAGGTGGCCCGCCGACGGGATGCACACCACCCGCGAGCCCTTCACCACCGCCGCCATCCGCTCCGCCTCGGCGGGCGGTGTCCCGGCGTCTTGCTCGCCCACGACGAAGAGGACGGGGCAAGAGAGGGTGGCAAGGGTGGGGGTCGAGTCGGGCCGTCTCGCCATCCCCCGCTGGCACGCGGCCACGCCGGCCGGCGTGGCGCCACCCACGAGGTGGCGGACCTCCTTCACCACGGCCGGGTCCGGCGACGGGCGGAGCAGCTTGGGGATCATCTCGTCGGCCACCCACCCGAGCCCCCGCTCGATGGCCTTGCGTGCAAACGCTTCCCGGCCGGCGGCGGCCTCCTCCGTGTCGGCCGCAGCCTTGGTGTCGCAGAGCGCCAAGCCCCGAAAGAGCCCGGGGGAGCGCCGGTACAGCTCGAAGCAGGCGTAGCCACCCATGGAGAGCCCGACCACGGCGGCCCGCTCCACCCGGAGGTGGGCGAGGAGGGCGCGCAGGTCCTCTGCCACCACGTCCATGGTCAGAGCTTCGGGGGGCAGGCTGCTCCGCCCCATCCCCCGGTAGTCGGGGGCGATGACGCGGTGGCGGCTCTCGAGCGCGGCGATCTGGCGAGCCCACATCCCCGAGTGGAGGGGGAAGGCGTGCAGCAGGAGGACAGCGTCGCGAGCGGAGCGGGAAGTGCCGGCGTCGCGGTAGTACAGCGAGGTGCCGTTCACGTGCGCGATGGGCATGACCGGAACGATAGCGCAATCCAGAGGGCAGAGGGCCCCCGCCGCGCAACGGCGCATCCTCCCGAGTGCATAGGCTGGCCGGGTGGGTTATGAGTCCCGGTCCATGGAAGCGAACGAGAAAGGGGCGATGGGGCAGGCGGGGGGGTTCCCTCGGGGGAGCGGCCCGCCCGAGGGCGTCGGGTACTTCGCGCGGTTCGGGGTGAGCGAGGCGATGATCGCCCGGACGCTCGGCGCGGCGCTCTCTAGCGGCGGCGACCACGCCGACGTCTTCTTCCAGCACCGCGTCGGCTCGGACCTGGGGCTGGAGGACGGGGCGGTGAACCGCGCCTACGCCTCGGTCGAGCTTGGCGTGGGCGTCCGGGTGGTGAAGGGGGATCAGACCGGGTATGGCTACACCGAGGACCTGAGCCTCCCCGCGCTTCTCGAGTGCGCCCGGACCGCGGCCGCCATCGCGGACGGGCCCTCCCGGTCCGCCCCGGCCCGCTTCCACGTCCGTCCCGAACTCCCGGACCGCTATCCCCTGACGCGCCAATGGGAGGACGTCCGCCCGGAGGAGAAGCTGCCTGTCGTGGCCGGCCTCAACGAGGAGGCCTTCGCCGCCGACCCGCGGGTGCGGAAGGTGAACGTGTTCCTGCGCAACGAGTCGGCGGTGGTGCTCCTCGCCGACTCGAGCGGCCGGCTGGTCGAGGACCGGCAGCCCATGACGCTGCTCTACCTGTCGGTGCTGGCCGAGCAGGGGGGGCGGCGAGAACAGAACGGCTACAACGTCGCGGGGCGAGCGGGGTTCGAGTTCTACACACCCGATCGGCTCGGGCGCGTCGTGCGCGAGGCGGTGGCGCGGACCACGGTACTCTTCGATGCCGGCCCACCCCCGGCGGGGGAGATGCCGGTGGTGCTCGCCGCCGGGTCCTCGGGGATCCTCCTCCACGAGGCCATCGGCCACGGGATGGAAGCGGACTTCAATCGCAAGGGCGTGTCCATCTATGCCGACCGGATCGGCAAGCCCATCGCCCGCTCCTTCGTGAACATCGTGGACGACGCGGCCAACCCCGGGGCCCGCGGGGCCATCAACGTGGACGACGAGGGGAACCCTGCCGGCACGACCCCCCTCGTGGTGGACGGGGTGCTCGCCACCTACCTGCACGACGGCATCTCGGCCCGCCACTACGGCGTCGCCCCCACCGGCAACGGCCGAAGGGAGAGCTACCGCCACCCGCCGCTGCCCCGCATGCGGTCCACCTACATGCTTCCCGGCCCGCACCAGAAGGACGAGATCATCGGCTCGGTGAAACGAGGCATCTACTGCGTGAACTTCTCGAACGGCCAGGTCAACATCGGCGCCGGAGACTTCACCTTTTACGTGAAGAACGGCTGGCTCATCGAGGACGGCAAGCTCACCCGCCCGATCAAGGACGTGAACATCATCGGCAACGGCCCGAGGACCCTGGAGCTCGTGGACATGGTCTCCGACGATTTGGCCATCGACGAGGGGGGCTGGACCTGCGGCAAGGACGGGCAGAGCGTGCCCGTGTCTCAAGGTCTCCCCACGGTGCGCGTTGCGAGAATGACCGTGGGTGGCCGGGGGACCTAAAGAACCTCCCCGGACAATAAGGAGTGGTTCCGCCGCGCCAGGAGCGCCCCGTGTCCGACCTTCTCGACATCGCCCGGCAGGCCGCGCGCCTCGCGCTCTCGCGGGGCGCGGACGAAGCGGCCGCGGGGAGCTACCGCGTCCGGCACGTCGAGCTGACCTGGCGCGACGGCAAGCTCGAGAAGGTGACCGAAGCCACCACCCGCGGCCTCGGGCTCGACCTCTATGTAAGCGGCCGCTATGCCTCGGTGTCCACGAGCGACCTGCGGCCCGAGGCACTGAACCATTTCGTCGGCGACTCGGTGGCCCTGGCGCGCACCTTGGCCCCCGATCCGTACCGGCGACTCCCGGACCCGGCGCTCTACTCGGGTCAGGCGGAGGTCGACCTGGAGCTCGAGGACAGAAGCCAACGAGAGGTGGACCTTTCCGGGCGCCTCCTCGCGGTGCATACGGTCGAGGACGCCGCGCGATCAGTACGGGGTGCGGAAGCCATCCTCTCGGTCACCGCCGGGTCCTCGGACACCCAGGGCGAGTCAGCGCTCGTCCATTCGAACGGGTTCGAGGGCCAGCGCCGCTCGACTGACTTCTGGCTCTCGGCTGAGGTGACGGTGAAGGACCCGGACGGGCGACGGCCGGAGGAGTACGCCGCCTCCGGCGCTCGTCACCAGATGGACGTCGAGGTGCCGGAGGTGATCGGCCGGCGTGCCGCCGACCGTGCCGTGGCGCGCCTCGGGGCGGCGAAGGGGCCCTCGGCCCTCGTCACCCTCGTCGTGGATGCCCGTGCGGCCGGACGGCTTGTGGGAGCGCTCTTCGGCCCGCTCTCGGCCGCCTCGCTCCAGCAGAAACGCTCGTTCCTCGACGGGAAGCTCGGCGTCCCGGTTGGGAGCTCTCTTCTCGACGTCCGCGATGACCCGCACGTCATCCGCGGCCTGGGCTCGCGTCTCTACGACGGCGAGGGGCTCGCGGCCCACGGCTTTCCGGTGTTCGAGGCGGGCATCCTCCGCTCCTACTACGTCGATACCTACTATGGCCGGAAACTGGGGGTGCCCCCCACCACGGCGCGAAGCTCGAACCTGCACTGGAAGCTCGGAGACGCGGCTGCCCCCGACCTGCTCCGGGCTGCGGGCGAGGCCATCCTGGTCACCGGTTTTCTGGGCGGAAACTCGAACTCCACTACAGGCGACTTTTCGCTGGGCGTGCGCGGCTTCCGGGTTCGCAGCGGGCAGCCGGCCGAGCCCGTGGGAGAAATGAACGTCTCGGGGAACCACCTCGAACTCTGGAAACGGCTCGCGGCCGTAGGGAACGACCCATACCGCTATTCGGCCCTGCACACCCCTACCCTGGTCTTCGAGGGCGTCCAGGTCGCCGGCACCTGACGGGGAGCCGCTCGCACGGCCGCGAGTGGGCGAGCGGGTCACTTGCCGCACCGTGTGGCCGCGCCTAACGTCGCGAGGTGGTGCTCGTCCTTGTCGTCGACGATGAGAGCGACATCCGCCAGGCGGTGGCGGAGATCCTGTCCTCGGAGGGGTTCGAGGTGGTCTCGGCGTGCGACGGGGCAGAGGCCCTGGACAAGGCCCGGAGGTACCATCCCGTGCTCGTGCTCCTCGACCTCATGATGCCGCGGATGGATGGCTGGGCGTTTCGCCGGGCCCAGATGCGCGACCCGGAGGTGTCCAAGATACCGGTGGTTGTGCTGTCCGCCGTGGGGCCCGATGCGGTGGACGCGGACGGCTACGTGGGCAAGCCCTTCGACGTCGACGAGCTCGTCACGGCGGTCCGTCGCTACGCGGCCCCCCTCGAGGCCTGAATCCGCCGAGTTGTCGCACGGCCAGGATGCCCGGCGGCCCGTGCCCCTCGACGAGGCGGTCGATCCCACCCATGGCCGTCTCGACCGCCTGCTCCACCCCGAGGGCTGCCTCCCGGGAGACCTGGAGCGCCTCGCACGCGGAGAGGAGCACTTCGCCCGCGAGGCGCCACTCCGCGAGGAGGTCTACCCGGGCGCGATCGCCAGCCGGTATCCGCACCACGCCCCGCGTGGATGCCCAGACGTCCTCGAGTGAACGCCCGAGCAGCATGGTCTCTGCCACACGCTCGAAGAACTCTTCCACGACGCCGTCGAGTAGCCCCGGAAACGCCACCGGCCCCGCTACATAGCGGGAAGCTCGCCAGACACGCGCAAGGTCGCCAGAGACGGCGCGTAGCGCCTCGCCCGAGCGGCGCAGGTCCAGGGTCACGGTTCGGACCCCCTCGCATCAGGGCCCGCCCGCCCGCTCGGCTCGGCGAGCAGCCAGCGGATCGCTTCCCCGGCCTCCCTCTCCAGGCCCAAGAGGTCCTCCTCAAACAGGTGAGTCGTTCGCGGGATTGTCGTGAGGCGCCGAGGACCGACCGAGCCCGCCAGAAGCTCGCGGACCTCAGCCGGGGCGCCGAACTGGTCACCCTCCGCCTGGACCACGGCGAGGGGGAGCGGCGTTGCCCGTACCCTTTCCGGGAGGCCCGCGGTCTCCACCTCCACCGGGGAGACAGGCAGGCCCGCGACGAGGAGACCGGCGACGCCCTGCTCCTCCGCGCAGGCAACGGCCATCCACGCCCCGAAGGAGAAGCCGACGGTGAGGAGCGGGCGCTCCGGATCGAGGGAGCGGAGGAAGGCGAGGGCCGCGCGAGTGTCCTTGGCCTCGCCGCGGCCGTTGTCATAGCTTCCGGCACTGCGCCCCACGCCCCGGTAGTTGAACCTGAGGGTCGTTCCGCCGCTCGTGCGCACCGCCCGGGCCAGCCGATAAGTGGCGTGGTTGTGCATGGTGCCGCCGTATCGCGGGTGCGGGTGACACACGAGGGCAGCGAACCGGGCGAAGGACGTCTCGTCCAGCAGGCCCTCTATCCGCCCCGCCGGTCCCGTGAGGTCCACCTGCGGCAACGTCCCTCCTTTTCGCCCCCCGGCCGCAGGGGAGGGCCCTTGCCAGGCGGTCCTTATAACAGAAGAGCCGTCCTCGCGTTCTCAAGCGTTCTTGCTAGGGTAGGTGGTCATGCAGGGAGTCTCGCTCGAGCTCGTCGCGGTGGCGGCCGTGCTCCTCGCCCTGGCGCTCGTGCGAGCGCTCGCGGCGGCGCTCGAGGCGGCGCTGGTCGCGCTGGGAGTGCCCAGGGCAAAGGAGCTGGGGGAATCACCGGATGCCCGCCGCTCGGCCAGGGCGGTAGCGGCGCTGGCGGCCGACCCCGAGGCGACCGCCTTCACCCTGCGTTTCACATCCGCGCTCGCGGTGCTGGCCATGGGGGGACTCGCGGGGGGGGCGGCGATCGCCCTCATTCCGGACGCTCCCCTGTGGGCCGGACCGGCGGCCGCGGTTGTGGCCGGGCTGCTCCTCGCCCCGGCGGGCACCCTCGGTCGCGGAGTGGGGTCGGCGCACGGCGAGGGGGTGGCGCTCGCCCTCTCCCGGCCTTTCCGCGCCCTGCGCGAGCTCGTCCGGCCGCTGGGGCGGCTCGTGACGATCGTCACCCTGGGGCGCGGCCAGTTCGCCATGCCCCGCCCTCCCTTGGAAGAGATGCAGCGGGTGCTCCAGGAGTACGCCGGCGGGCATGGCGCCAGCGCGGGGACGAGTGAACTCATCCGCCGGGTGTTCGAGTTCCGGGAGAAGGCCGCGCGCGACGTCATGGTCCCACGCACCGGGGTGGTAGGCGTCGAGATCGACACGCCGGTGCCCGACATCCTACGGCTCCTCGCCGAGGAGGGTCACTCGCGCATGCCGGTCTACCAGGGCGACCTGGACCACATCGTGGGCGTCCTCCACGCGCGCGATCTGGTCCCGCTCCTCCTCCACCCCGAGCTCATCGTGCTGCGCGACCTGGTCCGGCCAGCGCACTTCGTCCCCTGGTCGAAGCCTATCGAGCAGCTCTTGCGCGAGATGCAGCGGCGAAAGCTGCACATGGCCATCGTGGTCGACGAGTTCGGCGGGGTGATGGGCCTTTGCACCATCGAGGACGTCCTGGAGCAGATCGTGGGCGAGATCCAAGACGAGTTCGAGGAGGAGGAGGTCCGGCTGGTGGAAGGGCACGCGGACGGGACCTTCACCGCCCTCGGGGCAGCCCCCATCTCCGAGCTGAACCGCGTCACCGGTGCCAAGTTCCCGGAGGACCAGGGATACGAGACCGTGGGGGGGTTCATCAACTCCTTGGCTGGCGCCATCCCCACCCGCGGCGAACGGTTCCAGTGGCACGACTGGGTGCTCACCGTCGCCGATGCCGACCCGCGCCGGGTGACGCGCGTCCGAGCCGCGCGTCTGAAGCGCGGGTGAGCCCATGCTCCCGATCCTCCTGGGACAGAAGGTCAAGCTCCGGCCACTGACGCTCCCCGACGCGCCGCGGCTCGTCGCACTCCTTAACGACCCTGCGGTGAACCGGAACCTGAGGCTCCGTACCCCGGTGACCCTCGCCGCCGAGCGCGAGTTCATCGCCTCCCTGCCCCACGCCGTCGACCAGCTCGTGCTCGGCGTCGCCGCGCTCGACGACGGCCGGCTCCTGGGCGTGAGCGGCCTCCACCAGCTCGGCGACCCCGCTCGGCAGGCGGAGCTGGGCCTCTTTCTGGGTGGGCCGGACGAGTGGGGGAAGGGGTTCGGAACGGAGGTGACCCGGCTCCTCTGCCGGCACGGGTTCGAGGTGCTCGGCCTGAACCGGATCTGGCTGCACGTCTTCGCTGACAACGAGCGCGGACTACGCGCCTACGAGCGGGTCGGTTTCAGGCGGGAGGGCGTGCTCCGCCAGGCCGCCTTTCGCGGGGCGGAGCACGTGGACGTCGTGACGATGGGGCTCCTCCGAAGCGAGTGGGGGCCGGCGCCGGGTTGACCCGAGCCTCCGGTCCAGAGTCGCGGGGAGAAGCTCACCCGGTGCGCTCCGACCCCTTCTGCACCTCCTCGGGCCTCGCCCCGTACCACTCCCCTCGGGAGCGCGGGACCGCGTGCACCCGGCCCTTCTCGTCGGGCTTCGCGAGAAGCGCCTGGAAGACGCTGATCCGGCCCGCCTGGAACTGGGCCGAGGAGGAGGCCAGGTAGAGACGGTAGGCGCGGGCACGGCGGCGGCCCACCAGCCGCTCGGCCTCGTCGAAGCGCTGCTCCAGCCGCTCCAGCCAGGCGGCGCAGGTCTCGGCGTAGTGCTCCCGCAAGGACTCCACGTCGCGCACCTCGAACCCGGCGCGCTCGGCCGCGCCGAGCACCGTTCCGATGGGCAGGAGCTCGCCGTCGGGAAAGATGTAGCGATCGATGAAGCCGCCGCCGCGCTGGCTCGTGAAGCGCAGAGCGGGCACGTCGGCGGAGACGTCGGCGATGGCGTGGTTCAGGAGAAGGCCGCCCGGATGGAGGAGCCGGTGGAGGGCGGCGAAGTACTCCGGCAGGCGCCGCAGGCCCACGTGCTCCATCATCCCCACGCTGGCGATCTTGTGGAAGCGCTCCACGCCCGCGAGTTTTCGGTAGTCCTCGGCGAGGACCGTGGCGCCCGGTGCTCCGGAGGCGAGTCGCCGGCGGGCCTCGGTGAGCTGGTTCTCGCTCAGCGTGATCCCGATCGCCGTCGCCCCGTGGCAGCGGGCCGCGTGGGCGACGAGCGCACCCCAGCCGCAGCCCACGTCCAAGAACCGCTCCCCCTTCTCCAGCGAGAGCTTTCGGCACACGAGCTCGAGCTTGGCCTTCTGGGCCTCCTCGAGCGACCTCGCCCCGGGCGCGAAGTAGGCGCAGGAGTAGACCATCTCCTCGTCGAGAAAGAGCCGGTAGAAATCGTCCGAGACGTCGTAATGGTGCTGCACCGCCTGCCGGTCGCGGTCGACCGAGTGGGTGCGGCCGCGGAGGCGGGCGTCGATGTTCGTTCTTTCGCCGAGCCGCCCGAGCGCTCTCGAGGCGGCGATCCGGAGCGCGGCCAGGATCGTCGTTCGGGTGGGGCGCGGCCCCTCCCAGCGCATGGCCGAGGCGAGGAGGCCGATGGTGTCGCCCTCGATCTCGAGGTCGCCGTCGAGGAAGGCCTCGGCAAGCCCGAGCTCGGTCGTGGGGGGGAGGAGGGCATGGACCGCCCGAGGAGTGGCGAGCACCAGGGTCGCCCGTACGTCGGAAAGACGGGGGGGCGGCAGGACGGTCCCGTCCCAGAGCCGGACGGCGAACTCGCGGGAACCGCTCTCGAAGAGCTGCGTCGTCTCCCGGACAAGGTCCATGGTGATCTCCCGGCGAAGAGGCGAAGGGAGCGTAGCGAATCCGGAGCGGACGATCACGCTTTGGGTGGTCCGAGGCGGTGGAGGAGCGGGGCTGAACATTTGCCAGGAGGATCCCGCCGCCGTATGCTGCGTCGACGGCGCAAGATCCCGGGATCAGGGCGGGATCCAAGCGAGGCGGGCCGGGTGGACAGCGGCGACGGCGGGTGAATGGCGGACGGGTCGGCGGGGTACGATATCGGCGTGGCGGTCGATCCGGAGGGTATCCTCCGGAGCGCGCTCGAGAAGATCGTCTTCTTCGAGTGCCGGGTCTCGCAGCTCGAGTCGGAGCTCGCCGCCGCGAAGGCCGCGGCGGAGCGGGCGAGGGCCGACGCGGCCGAGGCGCGCCGACACGAGGTGGAGCTTGGACAGGCGCTCTCGGCCGAGCGCGGCGCCCGCGAGGAGGCGCAGCGCGGCGCCGAGGACCTCGCGGAGCGGGTGCGGCTCTTCGAAACCGAGCGCGAGCGGCTCCTCGGGGGGCTCGTGGAGCGTGCCCGGGTAGGGGGTGCGCCCGGCGCCGATGGCACGCCCGGACCGGAGGAGGGAGGCGCCGACCTCGCCGGCTTCATCGCCGAGCTCAGGGCCGAGATCGAGGCCC
Source organism: Anaeromyxobacter sp. (assembly GCA_035686075.1). Lineage (GTDB taxonomy): Bacteria > Myxococcota > Myxococcia > Myxococcales > Anaeromyxobacteraceae > Anaeromyxobacter. The sequence goes on along the minus strand of DASRZU010000019.1, from coordinate 70,987 downwards.
TGCGCGCCTTCAAGGCGGCGGCCGAGGCGGCCGGCATTCGCGACCCTGCCAGCCCGGGCAAGCCCGCACGCTCAAAGCAGAAGGTGGAGTCGATGCCGGCCCTGGCGGGGCGTTTTCTTGTCGAGGGCCGGGTGGGGCTCGGCGGGAGCGATGTCTCGCGGCTCAAGGACCTGCTCACCACCCGGGCCGACCGCGTCCTCTACGAGCGCTCCTTGGACGACCTCGGTGCGGCCGACCCGCATGTCCGGATCCGGGCGGTGCGGGCGCTCGAGGCCCTCGGGGCTCGTGCTGCGGCACCGCTTCTCGCGGCAACGCTCGGCCGCGAGCAGAACGAGAGCGTCAAGGCCGCGGTGCTCTCGGCCCTGGGAAAGTTCCAGGAGCCGTTCGCGGCGGACCTCTGCACCCGGGCCCTCGAGGATCAGCGGCCGGCGGTCCGGGTGGCGGCGCTCGAGGCGCTGGCCCGGGTCGCTTCCGCGGACGCCGAGCCCCATCTCGCACGGGCGCTCGCGGACGAGAGCCCGCTCGTGCGCCGACGGGCGGCGCTCCTGCTCGGGTTCGCCGCGGGTGACCGGGCCGAGGCGGCCCTCTCGGTGGCGCTCGGGGACCCCGATCGAGGCGTAGCCCGGGCGGCGGCGGCGGCGCTCTCCGGCCGCCCCACGGTCCGGGCCCAGGGGGCCCTGGCCCGGGCGCTCGAGCACCCCCACCCATCTGTCCGCCAGGCCGCTGCCGCCTCGCTCTCCCGCGTGGCGGGCGAGCCGGTCCCAGCCGACGGTCCCGCACCCGCCCTCCGGGCCGCCTCGCGCCGCATCGCCGCCCGCCTCGCGGCGATGGACGGGGCGGCGCTCCGGGACGCCGTCCTCCGCGGTGCAGGAGAGGCAGCGCCGGCGATGGCCCACCCCCCCGCGGCCGACCCTCGTCCCGTCGCGAGGGGGGAGGGGGAAACCGCCGCGGCGGCCGCTCAGTCCCGGCCCGCCGCGGTCGCCCGCACCACGACCGCGGTCATGGTGCGCGAGGCCGATCCCCCCTCGCCCGAGGCCGCGGGCCTCGAGGCTGTGGTCCTCCTCGAGCTTCGGGCGGCGCTGCGCGGCTCGACCCCCGAGGATCTGGCGGCCGCCGTCGGCGCTCCCGCCGCGGTGGTCTCGACCGCGCTGGCCCTCCTCGAGGGCCGAGGAGCGGTGGTGCAGCGCGGAGCGCGCTGGTTCATGGCCTAGCCCAGGGGAACCGCCACATGGACAACGTCCGATACACGCCGAAGCGCCTCGCTCAGGTGGTCGACGCGACGGAGCGGGAGGTGGTCACGGCCCTGGGGAAGAAGGAGGCCTACGGCCCCGACGACCTGCCGGTCCTGCGCCAAAAGCTCGGGCGCGCCCCGGAGCCCTTCCCGCCGCGGCGGCAACTCTTCCTGAACTTCAAGGGCGGCACGGGCAAGACGAGCCTCTCCTCCTCCTACGCGTACCGGCTCGCGGAGCGCGGCTACCGCGTGCTCATGGCGGACCTGGACAGCCAGGGGCACGCCACGAAGTGCCTGGGAGAGGAGGGCTCCTCCTTCGCGCACACGCTGCTCGACGTGCTCATCCGGAAGAAGCCGGTGAGCGAGGTGACCATCCCCACCCGGATGCCGGGGCTCTCGCTCGTGCCGGCCAACCTCGCCATGAGCACCATCGACCTGGCGCTCATGCCGCTCGCCGGCCGCGAGTTCCGCCTCAAGAACGCCCTGCGGGAGGTCGAGGGCCGGTACGATTTCATCGTGATGGACGCGCCGCCGTCGTTTGGGCTCCTCAACCTGAACGCCCTCATGGCGGCGGACGACCTCGTCATCCCGGTGCTGGCCGACTTCCTCTCCTACGATGGCCTGAGGCTCCTCTTCGAGACCATCCAGGGGCTCGAGGAGGACCTCTCCCACCAGCTCGAGAACATCTTCATCGTGGTGAACGCCTACAACCAGACCTTCAAGATCGCCCGCGAGGCCCTCGAGGCCCTGCGAACCCACTACGCCGACTACCTGCTCGGCTCGGTGGTGCGTCAGTGCACCAAGTTCGCACAGGCCTCCAGCGAGGGCTGCCCGATCTTCGGCTACGACCCCGATTCCAAGGGGGCGACCGACATCGAGGCGATGCAGACGGAGATCCTGGCCCGGATCCGCCGGGCGGCCGCCCCGGCCGCCGACGCAGCGGGAGCCTAGACCATGCGCAAGGCCTTCGAGACGAACGTTCCCCGGCTGAGGCCCCACCTGCGCGCCGGGGCCCTTGCCGAGCAGGCCGAGCTCGGCCCCCCCCCCATGGCGCCCGATTCGACGGCGGATCCGGTTCCCGCCGCCGATCGAGAGGCCATAGCTTCCGAGGGCTCGCCCCCTTCACCCAGGGAAGTCCCGCCCGCCCTGGCAGGCGGGGACGTCACCGGCCGGCGCGAGCGGCTGGAAAAGATCAAGCGCAAGGTGGCCGAGGCGGCGCGGCCGGCGCCTCGGGTCGAACGGGCGCCGGCCGACCCGGCCCGCGCCGCCGAGAGCGTGCTCACCCTGGTGAGCGAGCTTGAGGGGGAACTCTCCCGCTCCCGCGAGCGCGAGGAGGCGCTCAGGGCCGATCTCGACCTGGCCCGGGCCGAGCTGGCCCGCGCCGCCGCCGAGGCCCGGGGCGCGGCGGAGCGGCTCGGCGCGGTCGAGGGGGAGCTGGCCGAGAAGCGCGGGGTGCTCTCGGAGATGCTCGCCGAGATGGAGGCCCTGGAGCAGGAACGCGACGAGGCGGTGCGGCGCGCCCAGGCGCTCGCCGCTCTCGACGAGGAGCGGGCCCGCCTGCTCGAGGACGTCACCCGCCGCGCCGAGGACGAGGTACGGCTCCGCGCCGAGCGCGACGCCGAGCTGGAACGGCTCGGAGAGGAGCTCCGGAACTCCGCTGCCGACGGCGCCCGTCTGCGCAATGCCGTCGGGGAGCTGGCCCGCGAGCGGGACCAGCTCGCCGTCGAGCTGGACCGCGTCCGCGCCGAGCGCGACGAGCTTTCCGCGGCGAAGCGGGCGCTGGAGCAGGTCCACGCGGCACTGTCGCAGGCCCGCGCGAAGCTCTCCTGACGGAAAGGTCCCGAGGAGAGCGGCCGCGCGGCTCGCTCGACACGGCTCGAGCGTCGCCGCCGCAAGGGAGGGCCGCTCCAGGCACTCGAAGCGCCAGTTCCGCCGCGGTACGTGCCCCGGTACTGCACCCTCGTCCAGAAGAGGTCGATCGCGAGCATCACGGCGCCGGGCGACAGAGGTCCTCGCCAGGTCCCGTTTCTCGCCCCGCCGGACGATCTCCGCTCAGCCCCCGGCCGCCACCCGTCCCAGCGGCGCCACCTTCCCATCGCGCATCCGCTCGAGCGCGTCGAACGCAGCGTGCTTGTAGACGTCGCCCAGGGTGGGATAGTTGAACACCGATTCCACGAAGTACCGCAGGTCCCCGTCGTGACTCATCACCGCCTGCCCCAGGTGCACGAGCTCCGAGGCATAGGGACCGATGCAGTGGACGCCCAGGATCCGCCCCTCCTTGGCGTCGGCCAGGATCTTCAGGAACCCGACCGCCTCGCCGATGAGATTGGCGCGAGCGTTGTTCTCGAGCGAGGCCTTCCCCACGACGTAGGTCTGCCCCTTGGCGCGGAGAGACTCCTCGGTCTCGCCCACCGAGGAGACCTCGGGGATGGTGTAGATGCCCACCGGGAGGAGGCCGGAAAGGCGTTTGCGGCCCTCGCCTCCAAAGGCGTGAAGCATCGCCACCCGTCCCTGCTCCATCGAGGTGGAGGCGAGGCCGGGAAACCCCACCAGGTCGCCGGCGGCGTAAACGTGGGGGATCGCCGTCTGGAAATGCTGGTTCACCTCGAGGAGTCCCTTCTCCGTGGCCTTGAGCCCGGCTGCCTCGAGCTGGAGCGCCTCGACGTTCCCCACCCGGCCGGCGGCCACGAGCACCTTCTCCGCCACGAGACGCGAGCCGTCGGAGAGCGTCACGAGCACGTCGCGGTCCCCGGGCTCGAGCTTCATCGCCCGGGTGCGCTGGAACATCTCGATCCCGGCCATGGCGAAGAGGTCCTGCATGGCGAGCGAGATCTCGGCGTCGAGCCACGGGAGGAGCCGCTCCTTGGAGTCGATGATCGAGACGTTCACCCCCAATCCGGCGAAGATCGAGGCGTACTCGCAGCCGGCCACGCCGCCGCCCAGGATGGCGAGGGAGCGGGGGACGCGGTCGAGGAGCAGGATCGAGTCCGAGTCGTAGACGCGGACGTGGTCGAAGGTGTACTGCGGCGGGTGAAAGGGCCTCGTCCCGGTGGCGAGGAGCACCACCTCGGCGTGCAGCTCCTGGGAGCCGCCCTCGGGCACGGTCACGCGCAAGGTGTGCGGGTCGACGAAGCTCGCCACTCCGCGGAACTGCTCTACCCCGGCGCGGTTGAGTGAGTCCCGGATGCGGGAGTGCTCGCGCCCGGTGACGAGGCCCCGGCGACCCATGAGCTCCGGGATGGTGACCTGTCCCGATACCCGCATCTCGATGCCGTGGGCGCCGCGGCTCCGCGCCTGCTGGATGGCGAGGGCGGTCTCGCGGAGCGCCTTGCTGGGGATCGTCCCGGTGTTGGCGCAGGCACCCCCCGGGACGGCCTCCTTCTCCACGAGGGCCACGCGCTTTCCCAGGTGGCCGGCCTGGGCCGCACCGTTCTCGCCGGCCGGGCCGGACCCGATGACCACGGCGTCGTAGCTCAGCATCTCAAAAGTCGACCCTCTTGCCGCCGGTCATAATGCGGTCGGCGGGAAATTTCGATATATCTTCCGGCCCCATGCGCTTCCACAGGTATCACGGGCTCGGGAACGACTACCTCGTCATGGATCCCGTCGAGGTGGGCCGCGAGCTCTCGCCCCGCGAGATCCGGCTCGTCTGCCACCGCAACTACGGAGTCGGCTCGGACGGCATCCTCTTTGGGCCCTTGCCCTCGACGAGCGCCGCCTTCCGGCTACGCATCTTCAACCCCGACGCCAGCGAGGCGGAGAAGAGCGGGAACGGCCTGCGCATCTTCTCGAGGTTCCTGTTCGACCGAGGGCTCGTCCGTTCCGACCCCTTCACCATCGAGACGGCAGGCGGGGTGGTCCGCTCGCGGGTCCGCCCCGGGGGGAGAGAGGTGGAGGTGGAGATGGGGCGCGTGACCTTCGACTCGACGCGGATCCCGGTGTCCGGACCCCCGCGCGAGGTCCTGAACGAGGAGCTCACGGTGGGGGGTCGCTCCTTCGTCTACTCGGCCGCCGGCATCGGCAACCCGCACTGCGTGCTCCCCCTTCCGGAGATCTCGGAGGCGCTCGCCCGGCAGTACGGCCCGCTCATCGAGACCGAGCCACGGTTCTTGAACCGCACCAACGTTCAGTTCCTGAAGGTGGAGGACCGCCGGAACATCCGGATCGAGATCTGGGAGCGCGGGGCCGGCTACACCCTCGCCTCGGGCAGCTCCAGCAGCGCCGCCGCGGCGGTGGCTCACCGGCTCGGCCTCGTGGATCGCGACCTCACCGTCCACATGCCCGGCGGGGACCTCGAGATCCGCATCGGCGACGGCTACGCCGTCTCGATGGCCGGGCCGGTGACCCGGGTCTCCGATGGGACGATCGACCCGGAGATGTTCGAGGGGGCGGGCAAGGGGGTCGCCTGACCATGGCGAGAGCGAACCAGAACTACGACAAGCTCGCGGCCGGCTACCTATTCCCGGAGATCGCTCGGCGCGCCAGGGCCTTCGCCGATGGGCACCCGGGGGTGGAGCTGCTCCGGCTCGGCATCGGCGACACCACTCTGCCCCTCACCCCCACCGTCGTGGCCGGGCTCTGCAGCGGGGCGGAGAAGCTGGGCTCGGCCGAGACCTACACCGGGTACGGCGACTACGAGGGGGAAAGATGGATGCGCGAGGCGGTGGCTGCCGCCTACCGCGAGCGCGGTGTCACCCTCGATCTCGGCGAGATCTTCGTCTCCGACGGGGCCAAGTCGGACTCGGCCAACATCCAGTCCATCTTCGCCGTCGATTCGGTGGTGGCGATCGAGGACCCCGCCTACCCGGTGTACGTCGACTCCAACGTCATGGCCGGCCGGGGCGGGCCCTTTGACCCCAAGCGCCAGCAGTACCAGGGGCTCCTCTACATGCCCTGCAACGAGGCGAACGGGTTCTTCCCCGACGTGCCGGCGCGGAGGGTGGACCTCATCTACCTGTGCAGCCCCAACAACCCCACCGGCGAGGTGGCCACCCACGCTCAGCTCTCCCGGTTCGTCGAGTATGCCCGGGCGGAGCAGGCGGTCATCCTCTTCGACGCCGCCTACTCGGCCTTCATCCGCGACCCGACCCTGCCACACAGCATCTACGAAGTGCCAGGGGCGAAGAGTTGCGCCATCGAGATGAACAGCTTCTCCAAGTCCGCTGGCTTCACCGGGGTACGGCTCGGCTGGGCGGTGGTCCCCAAGGACCTCGTGGCCGAGGAGTGCCCGTCCGGCAAGCTCAACGCCATGTGGTACCGGCGGCAGAGCACATTCTTCAACGGCCCCTCCAACGTGGTGCAGGCCGGCGGGGCGGCGGCGCTCTCTCTCCAGGGGCGGAGGGAGTGCCGGGCGATGGTCGACCAGTACCTGCAGAACGCCCTCCTCATCCGCGACGGCCTCGGCCGCGCCGGGCTCACCTGCTTCGGGGGAAAGAACGCGCCCTACGTCTGGGCCCGGGCGCCGCGCGGGCTTTCGTCCTGGGACTTCTTCGACCTTCTCCTCAACGAAGCCCAGGTAGTGACCACCCCCGGCTCGGGCTTCGGCCCGAGCGGCGAGGGGTACATCCGCCTGTCGGCCTTCGGCCGCCGGCGGGACACGGAGCGCGCGGTGGCGAGGATCAGGGCGACCCTGGAGAAGGGGTAACGATGCCGACGCTCGCGCCCTTCGGCCGGGTCACGCCCCAGGCCGTCGTCGAGGCCGCCACCCTCACGGGCACACCGCTCTACCTCTACGACGAGTCGCTCATCGTCGAGCGGTGCCGGAACGTGCTCGCCATGCCCAGCGCCTTCGGGATGAGCGCCCGGTACGCCATGAAGGCCAACTCGACCCGGGTCATCCTGGAGCTCGTCACCGAGGAGGGCCTGGGCATCGACGCCAGTTCCCTGAACGAGGCGCGCCGGGCGCGCCGGGCCGGGGTGGCGGCCGACCGGATCATGCTCACGAGCCAGGAGATCCCGGAGGGAGAGGACCGGCGCGACCTCGAGGCGCTCCTCCTCGAAGGGCTCGTCTACAACGCCTGCTCGCAGCGGCAACTCGAGGCGGTCGCCCCCTTCGCCCGGGCCCGGGGGCTCTCCCTCTCCGTCCGGGTCAACCCGGGGGTGGGCGCGGGCGAAAGCGTCACCCGGAACACGGGCGACAAGTACTCGAGCTTCGGGGTGCACCTCGCCGCCCTGGACCGGCTCACCGCCTTCGCGCGGGAGGCGGGGGTGGTGATCGGGCAGGTCCACGTCCACATCGGGTCGGGGGGCGATCCCGCCGCCTGGGCCGAGAACGTCGACCGAATGCTCGAGATCGTGGAGCGCTTCTTCCCGGACGCCCGGACCCTCAACCTGGGGGGCGGCTTCAAGGAGGCGCGCATGCCGGACGAGCAGGCCGCCGACATCGTCGCCCTGGGGGAACACGCCCGCAGGCGCTTCGAGACCTTCGCGGCCCGCACCGGCCGCCGGCCGCACATGTCGGTCGAGCCGGGCACCTACGTCGTCGCCAACGCCGGTTACCTCGTGACCCGGGTCATGGACAAGAAGTGGTCGGGGCCGGGCGGGTTCGAGTTCATCCTCGCCGACGGAGGGATGGAGGCGAACACCCGGCCCTTGCTCTACGGTTCGCGCCACCCGTTCTACGTGGTCTCCCGGGCGGGCGAGCTCCTCTCCTCGGAGTTCAACCTGAACGACCCCACGGTCGAGCTCGACTTTCGGGTGGTGGTGGGGCGCTGCTGTGAGAGCGGCGACTCGCAGAGCCTGGACCACCACGGGCACATCATCCCCCGGATGATGGCGGATCCGCAGGTGGGCGACTACCTGGTGGTGGGCGGCACGGGCGCGTACTGCGCCTCCATGTCCCCCTTCAACTATAACTCCCACCCGCAGGCCCCCGAGGTGCTGCTCGGGCCGGAGGGCTCACTCCGCGTCGTCCGCCGGCCGCAGACCCTCGACCAGGTCCTGGCCAACGAGGTCGGTCGGCACGACTGACCACGCCTCCTCCCGACCCGGAGCCGGGGGCAAAGAGGCCCCACCGGGGCCGTGGTGACCGGTTGAAACTGCACCCCTCTCGGTTACATTTCGACAGTCTTCGATTCGTCGATGCCCTCACCTTCCCGGGAGATGGCCCGCGTGGCCCGTGCGCTCGGCGACCCGACCCGGCTGCGGCTCCTTTACCGCATTGCGCGGGGCGAGGTCTCCTGCCAGGAGCTGACCCGCCCGTCGGGGCTCGCCCAGGCGACGATCTCCCATCACCTGCAGGTCCTTTCCCTGGCCGGCCTGGTCGCGGCGCGCCGGGAGGGGCCCTACCATTTCTACCGCCCGGTGCCCAAGGCGTTCGCCGCCCACGCCGCCGCAGTGGCCCGCCTCGTACCCCTCCCGGCCCCGAAACCGCCGCGGCTGCGGAGCATCAGGGGAGGGCGGCCGTAAGGACCCCGGCCCCGCATTCCCCTCCCCTCACCCAGACGAAAGGAGACCGAACATGAACCGCCTCGCCGTCCTCGCGGTCCTTGCGATCGCCCCCCTCCCCGCCCTGGCCGAGCCCGCTTCCTGGTCCATCGACCCAGCTCACACGCAGTCCATGTTCACGGTGCGGCACATGATGGTATCCAACGTGCGAGGGCAGTTCGAGAAGACCAGCGGGACGGTGGCACTGGACGAGCAAGACCCTTCGCGGTCCTCCGTGGAGGCCACCATCGACGTGAACTCGATCGATACCCGGGTTCCCGATCGCGACAAGCACCTCCGCTCCCCGGACTTCTTCGACGCCGCCAACTACCCGACCATCACCTTCAAGTCCACCCGAGTGGAGAAGGCCGGCGAGGGGAAGCTCAAGGTGAGCGGCAACCTGACCATCCGGGGAGTGACGAAGCCGGTCACCCTGGAGGTGGACGGGCCGACCTCTCCGGTCAAGGACCCGCAAGGCAACGCCCGCCGCGGCATCACCGCTACGACCACCATCAACCGGCAGGACTACGGCCTCAAGTGGAACAAGCTCGTGGAGGCCGGCCCGGTGGTCGGCGACGAGGTCAAGATCGAGATCGAGGCCGAGCTCGTCCAGCCGGGCTAGCCGCTCACAGCCATCCGCGAACCTGAAGGAAGGTGACGGCGACCCCCATGAGCGTCTCCCCGGCGATGAACCCGGAGGCGACCGGGATGGTGTAGGTCTCGGCCGCCTTCGGCCGGCTCTTCTCGTAGGCGAAGGCGAGGAGCCCGCCCAGGAAGAAGGCCATGGCGGTGTACCCCTGAAAGGTGAAGGCCATGCCGAAGCCCACCGGCGAGGGGACGAACTTCCGCGCTCTCGGGGGGAGGACCTTCTCGAGCACCGTCAGGACCACGCCCAGGACGACTCCCAGGAGCATGGCCCAGCCCGCGTAGCGGGGCAACGCCTGGAACCCCCGGGCGAGGATCTCCGCCACCGCCCGCCAAACCTGCGCCGCGGGCGCCGGGAACTTGTCGCCGCCGATGGCGGAGGGGGTAGGGACGAGCTGATAGTAGCCCCAGGTCGCGACCAGCGTGCCGCTGAAGACACCCAGGAACTGGGCCAAGAACTGCTTGCGGGGGTTGGCGCCCAAGAGGTAGCCACTCTTGAGGTCCGTGAGGAGGTCCGCCGAGGTGGCCGCCGAGGAGCCGGTGATGTTGGCGGTCATGAGATTGGCGGAGATGTTCTGGGGCATGAGGACCCCGTAGAGAAGCTGGGTGATCTTGCCCAGCGCCCCGAGCGGAGTGGTGTCTGTCTCGCCGGTGGCGCGGGAGGCCACGACCGAGAGCAGCGCCGTGCTGAGGATGGCGATGGAGCCGAGGAGGACCGGGATCCCGAAGGTCCGGTCGTTCAGGACGAGCACCAGTGCCGCGGTGAGAAGGACCCCGATGGCGAACCAGGAGCCGGGCACCTCGATCCGCTCCATGGGGTCGTCCAGGGCCCTCGGGCGCCCCCCCAGCATGGAGTAGAGCCCGCCGAACGCGCGAGCGATGGTCCGCCAGCCCATGGAGAAGTTGACGAGAGCCGCGCTGGTCATAAGGGCGGCACCGCCCCACACCGACCAGCTCACGATCCCGCGGTAGCCGAGGTCTTTCACGATCCCCATCTCGTGCAGCCGCGGGGCGAGGAAGGCGTAGTTCACGACCGCGCCGAGCGCCATCGAGGCCGCCGTCCGAAGCCCCATGATCGCCCCGGCGGCGGCGTACACGGTGGAGGCCTCGACCGTCAGCGTGTAGCCCGCCGGGCTCGTGAGCAGGGCCAGGCGGGCGAGCCCCAACCGCTCGAAGAGCTGCGAGATGGGCAGGTAGTTGGGAATGAGGGAGGGGATGCCGTCGCGAAACCACCCGATCACGGCTCCGAGTCCCATGGCAGTAAAGAGTCCCCGAGCCTTCTTGCGCGAATCGGCCCCGGCCTGGTGCAGGGACCGTAGGGTCTCCGCCGCCGCCGTGCCCGAGGGGAACGGCAGCTGCTCGATGTTGATCATGCTCCGCTTCATGGGCACGGCCAGGAAGACGCCGAGGAGCCCGGTGCCGAGGACCAGTCCTGCCACCGTCCAGTACGGGAGGTGCTGCCCGGTGATGAGGAGATAGGCCGGGAAGGCCGAGACCAGCGTGGACGCCGTCGAGTACCCGGCCGAGGAGGCGGTGGACTGCATGCAGTTGTTCTCGAGGATCGAGACCTCGCCCGGGTCGGGTCGGTCGAAGAGCCCGAGGAACTTCCGCGCCCCGCGGGGCCTCCGAGCCGGGAACAACGAGTGGAAGAGGCGGAAGACGGTATACGAGATGATGCAGGCGGTGATGGCGACGTTCAGGCCCCACCCGGTCTTGAGCCCGACGTAGAGGTTGGAGAACGCCATCACGCAGCCGATCACCGTCCCCATGAGCACCGCCCGGAGCGTGAGCTGCGGGACCTGGTCGCCGGCGTAGACGTTCTGGAACCAGTGGCGCTCCTTCTCCTCGGGAGTGAGGGGCCGGGCGACGGCTCTGGGCGCGGCTCGGCTCGTCTCGGGCAGGCTCATGAAGACCTCGAAGGGTGGGCGATGCTTCCACGGCCCGGGCGCGAGGGCAAGGAACGGCTCGAACACGCGCTCCGGTGGTTTCCCCAAAACCACGGGCGCCTCGCTCCTCGGGTCTCCAAGGAGTCCCCTGACCCTCGCCGACGAGGAGACCGGCTCTTTCTGCTCCGAGGGCAATCGCGGGAGGCGAGCGCTGCCAGGAGAAGAGCTCATCGCGCGGCCCCCAGCGCTTTCGATCCTTGGCCTCGCGGGGACCGTATTACGCTCGGGAAGCGCAAGCCGAGGAAACCGTCCGTAACATCCCCGGGCCCTCACAGGCCATAGAGCCTCATGGCTCCGGCAAGGGGGGGGGGAGTCGTTCAACGGGGAGCCGGAGCGCTCGAGCGTGAGGAGTGCGTGCCGGTGCGCGGGTTTTCGCCCGGCGGAAGTTGACCAACACGTCGGTGGAAGGCGAAGTCCCCGAAGAGCGAGGGGAAGCCGCTCTCCCTGGCAGACGTCAGGGGTGGCGCCCTAACCTCGCGTCAGAAAGCGGACAACGGGGCCGCCAGGAGGTCCAAGACCTCGGCGCCTAGAATGCGTTCCCCGCGGAGGCCTTCGAGGCGGTCTCGCCCGCGTCCCCCTCGGGCACGGCTCCGCCCTCGGCATGCGGTTGCTGGCCGGGTCGCGCCTCGTCCGGCTCGGCCGAAGACGGTTCATGATCGGGCACGAGGCGGACGAGCGGCCGAAGCAGCATCAGAGCCTCGGCGATCCCTCCCTGGACCTTGAGCTGCGTCCGCTGCATCGAGCTCGTCCGGAGATCGCGCAACAGAGGGGCCGATTTCCTCCCGAGCGGACTCGTGTAGAACGCGAGCAGGTGGCGGAGTTCGGCTTTCGAGTACTGGCTCTCGAGGACGCTCGCCTGGAAGCGGATGATGTCCTCGTACGGGACGAGCAGCTCATACTCGAAGCGGAGCCGGTCCGCGAACTCGGGTGCAAGCTCGATCCGGCCCTTCCCCTTCTCGGCGATCTGGCGCGCAAGCTCCGCCGAGGCCTCCTCCATGAGACGGCTCCAGTCCTCTCGGGGGAAAACGGCCCGAGCGACCTGCACCTCGAGGGGCTCCGCGTCGTCGGCGGATTGCGCCGAGGCCGTCGGAGCTCGGCCATGATGCGCCGGGGCGGCGAGCGCGGAAGCGGGGGCGAGGGACAAAAGGGCGACGGTGAGAACGGCGGACCTCATAAGACCTCCAACTCCTGATTTCCCTAAGAGCACGCGGGGAGGCGCGCCAGAGGCCCGGCGAGCCCGGAAGGGCGGGCCCAGGCAGCAACTGCGCCGCGGCGTCACGCCGTGCGCCGGCGAGCCCTTTGAGGAGGTCGCATATCTATGGCAGGTGCCGGGTGGGACGACCCGAAGTGGCTCGACGGGTCCGGGCCCACCCGAACGAGCTTCAGGACCGTTTCCGGAGCTCGGCTTCGAGAGAGCGTGCCGCGGCCGCCTCCGGTCCGCGCCCGGCGGCCTTTACGGCGCGTTCGGCCAGGCTGCGCGCAGCCGCGCGATCGCCCTCGGCCCTTGCCGCCCGCGCGGCAGCGAGGAGCAGGGACGGCCTTCCCGGTGCGCGGGCCAGCCCTCGATCGGCGACGCGGCGGGCCTCCCGCGGCTCGCCCTCGGCGAGCCACGCCGCCGACAATAGGCAGATCGCCTCCAGGTCGGCGGGGCGGCCGAGGAGGACAGCGTCGAGCTCCGCCCGCGCCAGGGCGGGCTCGCTGGTGGCGAGCCGGGCGGAGCCGAGCGTGCGGCGGACGTCCAGGTCGGAAGGATCGGCAGCGACCGCCTTGGCGAGCTCGGGGACGGCACCGGCAGCGTCGCCCCGGGCGAGGAGGAGCGTCCCGAGCGCGGCATGGGGCTCGGGCGCGCCAGGGTCGCGGTCGATGGCGGCGCGGTAGGCGGCCTCCGCCTCGCCGGTCCGGCCCAGCGCCTCGAGCGCCTGGCCCAGGGCGACCGAGGTGAGCGGGGGAGGGGAGCTCGAGGCGGCGAGCTTCTCGAGCAGCGCCCGCGCCTCTTCGGCCCTCCCGAGCTTCACGTCCGTGAGGGCGTACCAGAGGGCGGCCTCGGCGGGCATCCGCCCGTCCCGCGCGGTGCGCTCCAGCTCCCGTCGCGCCTCGGCCAGCTGTCCCAGCCGGTACCGCGCGATGCCCCGCTGAAGCCAGATGGCCCGGCCCTCCGCGGTGGCGGTGGCGGCGATGGCCTCGGCAAACCGCCCGCGCCCGATCCGGGCCCGGGCCAGGAGCACCCGGGCGGAGGTATCTCCCGGCGCCATCGCCACCGCCCGGGCGGCGGCGGCCTCGGCTCGGTCATAGGCGCGCGCGGAGAGCTCGATCTCGGCCCTGGCAGAGGCGAGCGCGGCGTTCTCCCCGAGCTCCGCGGCAGAGCGGGCCAGCTGCGCGCCGGCCTCTGCCGGCTCGCCGAGCGCGGCGACGACGCGTGCGCTCACGATCGCATATCGGACCTTGAGATCCTGCGGCGGCAGGCTCCCGGGGTCGGCGGCGAGGGCCGCGAGATCGGCGCGGGCGCGTGGCAGGTCGAGCCCGAGGGCGAGCCGGGCCTCGGCCGCGCCCACTACGGACCTCGGGTGGGTGGGGTGGGCTGAGAGGGCTGCGCCGTAGTAGCCCAGGGCGCCTTCCGGGTCGCCCCCGGCCAGGGCTACGTCGCCCAGATCCGAGAGGGCTCGCAGGAGAGGCGGGGAGGCCCGGGCCGCGATCTCGAAGCGGCCCTTCCCCGCCTCGATCTCGCCCCTCCGGACGAGGATCCGCCCGGCCAGCGCCTGGAGGAGCGGTTCCGACGAGGGCGGAGCGGCGAGGATGGCCGCCTCGGAGGAGACCAGCTCCGACGAGGAGTGCGCCAGGAGGTAGGCGCCGGCCTGCCCGCCGTAGCCCGCGTCGGCCCGGCCGGCCAGCTCCGCCGCCAGGGCGCGCGCCTCGGGGTCGCCGTGCTCGGTGGCGAGCACCGCCGCGACCTCGGCGGCGAGCGAGGTGAGCTCCGGAGAGGACGAGTCGCGGCGCGCCTGGGCGAGGACCCGCGACGCCTCTCGGAGTGCACCGAGCGTGTCGCGTGCCAGGCCGGCCCGTGCTCGCACTGCGGCCTCCGCGGCGGCCCTCTCCCGGTTCACGTTGCGTACGTGAAGGAATACGAAGGCGGCGGCAACCCCGGCTCCGAGGACCACGGCGAAGAGGAGCGGGACCCGGTGTCGCCGGTGGAAGGGGGGCGGCGGCTCCGGCTCGGAGAGCAGGCGACTACGGACCTCCTGCTCGAAGCGGGCGGTGATCCGGTCGACCTCCGCGTCGTCCGGTGGCGAGGTCCCGGGCGAGGGCGGGGCGGGGAGGTCGGGGCGGGTCGCCCCCGGGATCAGGGCGAGCAAGGAGCGCGGGATCTCGTCGCGGTGCAGCGGGGGTGGCTCGAGGCGAACTGGTCTCGCCGTGGGCGCCACGCCCGGGGGCGGCGGTGGGGGAGCGGCGCTCCGCTCCGGGGCGGCCAGGGACGCCGAACCGGCGGCAATCGTCGGGAGCCGCCCGGAGACGTTCCCCTCGTTCGAAGGGTCGCCCGCCGGGGGACGACCCTCGCCGGCGGATGCGGAGGCGGTTACGGCCGTCGGCGAGCTCGGGCCGGGGGGAATTGTCCCGGGGACGGGGAGGGGTGACGAAAGGGGTCTCGTCCCCTCGACGGCCTCGCCCGAGGTCGGTGCCGATGATCCAAGCCGGCGCCTCGCGTCCTCGAGCCAGGCGCGGACCCGTGGGTCCGCGGGCTGGAGATCGGCAGCGCGGGCCAGGACCGGCGACGCCTCGCGGAAGAGCTCCGCCCGGTAGAGCGCCTCCCCCACGAGGTTGTACGCGTAGGGGCTCCCAGGATCGAGGGCGATCGCGATCTCGAACTGGTCCTGGGCGCCCTTGACGTCGCCCAGGGCGAGCAGGGAGCGACCCCAGATGACGCGGCCGAGGATGGAGGAGGGATGGTGCTCGAGCCCTGTGCGGCAGACCTCGATGGCCCGCCCCGGCTCCCCTCTCTCCAGGACCGCGCGGGCCAGCTCGACGAAGATGCGCGAACGCGGATCGGCCGCGAAGATGTTCTCGTACTTCTCGACGATGGAGGAAGGCATCGGTCCGCCCGGCGGCGACGAAAAAGCGTACCACGCGAGGACGGACCGCCGGTGGATGGGCGGGCGCCGCCGCCGTCGTGGAATGTCGGCGGGTGTAGCCGCGTGAGGCACACCGACGCCACCGGGCGTCGGGACGAGGAAGGCCCCCTCGAGGCAGGAAGGAAAGGAAAACGGCGGAGACCCTCGGGCCTCCGCCGTCCGGTGCAGCGACCGAGCTCGTTCCCGGCGCGCTAGGCCGCCTTCTCGGTGGACGACTCGGCGCCCGGCACGCCCCCCATGTCGGACTCCTTCTTCGACATCATGACTCCGTAGGCGATGGCGAGGGCGCAGATCACGGCCCCGACCACGCCCACCCAGCGCGCTCCGGTGCCGCTCGTGACCGAGTACCGGAGCACGAGGCCCAAGGTGAGGAGGCTCACCATGTTCATCACCTTGATGAGCGGGTTGATCGCCGGTCCGGCGGTGTCCTTGAGCGGGTCGCCCACGGTGTCGCCAGTGACGGCGGCCTTGTGAGCCTCGCTCCCCTTGCCCCCGTAGATGCCGTCCTCGATCATCTTCTTGGCGTTGTCCCAGGCGCCACCGGCGTTGGCCATGAACACGGCGAGGAGTTGGCCCACGAGGATCATGCCGGCGAGGAAGCCCCCCAGGGCGTAAGGCCCGAGCAAGAGACCGATGAGCAGCGGGGCGGCGATGGCGAGGAGGCCGGGGCCGATGAGCTCCTGCTGCGCGGCCACGGTGCAGAGGTTCACCACGCGGCCGTAGTCCGGCTTCTTCGTGCCCTTCCAGATCTCCGGGTCGCGGAACTGGATGCGGCACTCGTTCACGATGTTGAAGGCCGCCCGGCCCACCGCGCGGATGAGGGAGGAGCTGAACAAGAACGGCACCGCGCCGCCGATGAGGAAGCCGATGAAGACGGTGGGGTTCGCGACCGTGAGCTTCCCCGCCTCGGCCAGGTACTGGGGGACCGTCATCATGCTCATCTTCTCCTCGCTCCCCACGGCGATGACCGCGATGAAGGAGGAGAAGAGGCTCACCGCGGCGATCACCGCGGAGCCGATGGCGATGCCCTTGGTCTCGGCCTTGGTGGTGTTCCCCACGGCATCGAGGTCGGCGAGGATCTGGCGGGCCCGCTTGTAGCTGCCGGGCTGCGCCTTCTCCATCTCCTCCTTGTCGTACCCCATCTCGCCGATGCCGTTGGCGTTGTCCGCCACCGGGCCGAACACGTCCATGGAGATGGTGTTGCCGGTCAAGGTGAGCATGCCGATGCCGGCCATGGCCACCCCGTAGGCGACGAACATGGGAGGGGTGCCCTGGTACACGAGCACCGAGAGGAAGATGGCCACGGCGATGATGATGATGTTCACGACCGAGCTCTCGTAGCCGACCGCGATGCCCTGGATGATGTTGGTGGCGTGACCGGTGGTGCAGGCCCGGGCCAGGCTCTTCACGGGCGAGTGGGTGGTATGGGTGTAGTAGCTCGTGGCCTTGTTCAAGGCGATGGCCAGCACCACGCCGATGAGGCAGGTGAGGGCCGGCCGCATGTCGAGGCCGGACACACCGAAGCTGGCCCAGAAGGGGAGCGCGGTGGGGTCCCCCCCGGGGAAGCCGGCGGTGGCGGTGGGGTTCTGGCTCAGGTAGCCGGCGTCGAAGTGCAAGTAGTACGAGCCGAGCACGATGAAGCCCACCACCGAGATCATCGAGCCGATCCAGAAGCCGCGGTGCACGCTGCGCAGGGCGGTGTCGCTCGTGTCGTTGGGACCGGCTTTCACCGTGTAGGTGCTGATGATGGAGCCGAGGACGCCGATGCCGCGGACCAGGAGGGGGAAGATCACCCCCTTGTGGCCGAAGGAGGCCATGCCCAGGATCATGGCCGCGACGATGGTGACCTCGTAGGACTCGAAGATGTCGGCCGCCATCCCGGCGCAGTCGCCGACGTTGTCCCCCACGTTGTCCGCGATGGTGGCGGCGTTGCGCGGGTCGTCCTCGGGGATGTCCTTCTCGATCTTGCCGACGAGGTCGGCGCCCACGTCGGCCGCCTTGGTGTAGATGCCGCCGCCGACGCGCATGAAGAGCGCGAGGAGCGTGCCGCCGAAGCCGAACCCGAGCAGGGCCTCGTAGGCCTGCGCGCCGTAGCAGAGGAAGATGAGGGTCCCGCCCAGGAGGCCGAGTCCGTCCGTGAGCATGCCGGTGATGGTGCCGGTGCGGTAGCCGAGCTGCATGGCCTCGCCGTAGCTATGCTTGGCGGCGGCCGCCACGCGCAGGTTGCCAGCGGTCGCGAGCCGCATCCCCACGAAGCCGACCGCCCAGCTGAAGACCGAGCCCATGAGGAAGGCGATCGCCCGGCCCCATCGGAACGCGTTCTGGGTCCCGGTGTAGGTGAGCGCGAGCAGGGCGAAGATGACGATGATGAGGGGGAAGATCCGCTTCGCCTGGGCGGCCAGGTAGGCGTTGGCGCCCTCCCGGACCGCGTCGGCGATGGCCCGCATCCTCGGCGTGCCCTGCTCGGCCTCGCGCACCTGACGGACCAGCATGAGGGCGTAGAGAAGGCCGGCCACCGCGATCGCCAGGACCACGAAGATGCAGACCTTCTCGAAGGTCTCGAAGCCGAGGGGTGTGAAGAACTGGAACGAGCCCTCGGTCCCCTCGCCCGGGGCGAGGGCATAGGCGGTGCCGAAGAGAACCATCATCGCGACGAGATAGAGCTTGCGCCGGCGGGGAGACTTCATGAGCCGGCTGAACCAGATTCGAAACATGAGGGCTCCTGGGGTTTCCCAAAAAGGCTTCAGCGTGAGCGAGCGGCGGTGGGCGCACGCTCCGGCCTCGACGACAAGAACGGCAGGGGGCTGGAACGCGACTTAAGGACGGGCGGCACCGCGCCGACCGTCCGCGATTCGACCAAAGGCGTCATCCCATGTAAATCCGAGGGATTCTCCCAACCAGCCCCGGTGGACATTACCCCCGATCGTGGCTGGCCAACGAGGACGTTTTCGTCGCGCGCCCCAATAGCACACTTCGCTCTCGAACGTATGGCCGGGCTGCGACGGACCCATGCCGCGCCGCGGCATGGGCGTCCCGCCGCCCCACCCCCTGGCCCCCCAGCCCCTAGAACGGAATATCGTCTGGCCCGCCGCCCGGGGCGCCCCCCCCGCCGCCTGCGGGTCCGGACTCGGGCTCCTCGAATCCACCCGGTGCTTCCTCGGTTCCGTGGCCGCGGCCCTGACCAGCCGGTCCACCCGCCCCCCGACCGCCGAGGAAGCGGACGGAGTCGGCCACCACCTTCACGCGCGACCGCTCCTGCCCGCTCTGCTTGTCCTGCCACTTGTCGGTCTTGAGGCGCCCCTCGACGTAAACCTGCCGGCCCTTGGCCAGGTACTCACCGCATTGCTCGGCCTGCTTCCCCCAGACCTCGACGTCGTGCCACTCCGTCTCCTCCTTGCGCTGCCCGGACTGCTTGTCCGTCCAGGAGCGGGAGGTGGCGATGCGGAGGTTTGCGACCGCCTGGCCGCCCTGCGTGTAACGGACCTCCGGGTCCTTTCCCAGGTTTCCGATGAGGATGACTTTGTTCACCATGGCGATCGCTCCCGCGTGCGTGGCCTGCGCGAACCGCAGGCGTCCGTGTTTTCGTCGATGCGGATCTAGCAGCGGTCTCTGACAGGTCAAAGCGGCGCCCAAGTCCCCGCTTCGCGCGCCCCGGTCGGGAGGGAGTGAAAGGTCACCCCGCGCCGCGCAATTCGCCCTCACCGTCTCGCGATCGCTTGGCAAGACGGGCCGATCGGGACGGGGGATGCTCCCCGCCATCGCTGGAAGGAGGAGGACCGGCATCTCGGTCCGGCCGAGTCGCGCGCCGAGGCGAGGCGACCTCGCCGGGAGGTCGTAGCGCGGCCCCAAGGGACGAGCCAAGAGGGCGCCGAGATCAGCAGTGCGCTCACGACATGGGCGTCCCCGCTCGGGTCCTCCATCCGGGCTTTGCACATGTGGCCCCGTATCCGAGCGTCCTATCGCCCCTTGAGGGACCTGCTCGGGGCGCGTCTGCCCCGTTGCGCGGCCCTCGAGTCTCCAACAAAGGCAATACCCTGCACGGGACCAGGGGCCGAACGCCGCGGAGGAAGCCCGGTGCGAGGCGGCGAGACGAGCGCGAACAGGAGGCCTCATGGCGATCGAGTCCGAGGCGGAGCTTGGCGAGCTAAGCGAGGCGCAGCTCGCGCAGATTAGGGCGCTTTCCAGGGACGAGCGGGTCGTGGAGGCGCCGGTGTGGCTAGCACAGCAGGCCGCGATCCCGAACGACGCTGTGGAACGCGCCTTCGCGGCGCGCGACCCCGAGGGCTTCTGGCGTGACAAGGCGAAGGCCGTCGACTGGATGGAACCCTTCCGAGAGGTGATGCGGGTCGACGGCCCTTCCCACCAGTGGTTCCTCGGCGGCAAGCTCAACGCGACCGTGAGCTGCATCGACCGGCACGTCTACGGGAGCCGCCGGCTCAAGGCGGCGCTGATCTGGGTCGGGGAGGACGGCGAGGAGCACACCTACACGTTCAACCGGCTCTACCGCGAGATGAATCGCTTCGCCAACGCTCTGAAGAAGCTCGGCGTCAAGAAGGGAGACCGAGTCATCATCTACATGCCGCTCGCGCCCGAGGGGATCATCGCGATGCTGGCCTGTGCCCGGATCGGGGCCATTCACTCGGTGGTGTTCGCCGGGATGGGAACGCAGGCGCTCCGGAGCCGCATCGAGGACTGCGCCGCCCGGATGGTGATCTGCTCCGACTACACCTTCCGGCGGGGGAAGAAGATCCCGCTCAAACCGACCGTCGACGAAGCGGTGCGTGACATCTACTCGGTCGAGCACGTGATCGTGCACCGCCGCGGCTCGCGCCCGGGCGACGCCCCGGTGACCTTCGAGTCGGACCGCGAGCACGACTTCTATGACGTGCAGGAGGCTCACGCGATCCACTGCCCGCCCGAGCCCATGGACGCGGAGGACCCGCTCTTCATCCTCTACACCTCGGGGACCACCGGGAAGCCGAAAGGCGTGGTGCACACGGTGGGCGGATACATGGTCGGCACCACCTACCTGGCGCGCGCCTTCTACCAGATCGGCGACAACGACATCTACTGGTCGACCTCGGACATCGGCTGGATCGTGGGGCACTCGTTCATCGTGTACGGCCCGCTCTCGGTGGGGGCCACGGTCTTCACGCGGGAGGGCGTCCCCGACTTCCCTTCCCCGGAGGTGACCTGGGAGCTGGTCGAGCGCTATGGCGTGAACGTCATGTTCACCGCCCCGACCGCGGTGCGCATGTGGATGAGTCACGGTGCCGAGGCGCCCTCGCGCTACGACCTGAAGCGGCTGAGGCTCATCGCCTGCGCCGGCGAGCCGCTGAACCCCGAGGCGCACCTGTGGGCCCAGCAGAACCTCGTCGGCCAGTCTGGCGGGATGGTGGTCGACAACTGGTGGCAGACGGAGATCGCCGCCCCGGTGCTGGGCACGCTCCCCACCTTCGACGCCCGCCCTGGCAAGGTGGGCAAGCCGCTCCCCGGTGCCGACGTGGCAGTGGTGGACGCGCAGGGGAAGGCGGTCCCGGACGGCCAGGGTGGGCTGCTCGTGATCCGGCGCCCGCTCCCCTACATGCTGCGCACCATCTGGAACGACCATCCCCGCTACGAGAAGTACTGGAGCCAGGTTCCCGGGGTATACACGGCCGGTGACATCGCGGTGCGGGACAGGGACGGGTATTTCGCCGTGCTGGGACGGGCCGACGACGTCATCAAGGTGGCCGGGCACCGCATCGGCACCGCCGACGTCGAGTCCTCGCTCTTGCGCCACCCGGCCGTGGCCGAGAGTGCAGTGGTGGGTCTGCCCGACCCCGTGAAGGGGGAGAAGATCAAGGCCTTCGTGGTGCTGAGGGCGGGCGTGCAACAGGGGCCCGGCCTGGTCGGTTCGCTCAAGGACCACGTCCGCCTCGATCTGGGCCCGATCGCCACCCCCGCCGACGTCGAGTTCCGGGCCTCCTTGCCC
Organism: Anaeromyxobacter sp.; assembly: GCA_035686075.1. GTDB lineage: Bacteria > Myxococcota > Myxococcia > Myxococcales > Anaeromyxobacteraceae > Anaeromyxobacter. The sequence continues at coordinate 49,642 of DASRZU010000019.1, read as the reverse complement.
AAGACCCGCTCCGGCAAGATCATGCGCCGTTACTTGAAGTCGGTGGAGATGGGGCACGACCCCGGCGACCTGTCGACCATGGCGGAGTGAGGTCCTCTCCAGCTGTCCCGGGCAAGGCCCGCCCGGGACGAACCTCGAGGACCGCTCGCGGGAGGAGCGTCGAGGTCACGCGGGGGCCACCGCTTCCCGAAAGGCTGCCTTGCGCCTCCACGCGCCCCTCCCCCGCCGACCCGAAAGCCGCCCGCGTGGGCCGCAAGGAAAGTCACCGGGCGGTGTTAGCTATTAGCCAAAGGACCACGTCGCCCGGGCATTGGGAACGGAGGAAGAGCCAGAATGAAAGGCCTCGCGAGAGGAGCCTTCGCCGCCGTCGTCGTCGCCACCCTGCCGGCCTGCCGGACGCCCGCTCCGAGCCCCAGCGCCGAGGGGGCTAAGGTCTCCCCGGTAGAGGCGGGAATCGATCCCTCGATCCTCGATCGGAGCGTCGGACCCTGTGACGACTTCTACCAGTTCGCCTGCGGCGGGTGGCTCTCGAGCTTCACCCTTCCCGCGGACAAGGCCTCCTACACGCGCAGCTTCACTGCCATCGACGAGCGGGACCTCGCCCTGTTGCGCGGGATCGCTGAGGCGGACGCGTCCGGGGCGGTGGACGCAGCCGATCGGTACCCGGAGAAGGTGGGGGACTTCTGGGCAGCCTGCATGGACGAGGCAGGTGCAGAAGAGCGCGGTCTCGGGGAGCTCCACAAGGCGTGGGCCAAGATCGACGCCGTGCAGGACCCGGGGTCCCTGGCCCAGGCCGTCGGGGAGCTCCACCGGATCGGCGTCTACCCGGTCTTCAACATCGCGAGCGAGCAGGACGCGAAGGACGCCACCCAGGTGATCGGGGTCGTGGCTCAGGGCGGGCTGTCGCTCCCCGACCGTGACTACTACCTCAAGACCGACCCGGCCAGCGTCAAGATCCAGGGGGCGTTTCGTTCGTATGTCGAGAAGATGATGCAGCTCGCAGGCGAACCGCTGGATCGTGCCGCCGCCGAAGCCGACGCCATCTACGGCCTAGAACGGGCTCTCGCCGGCTCGCACTTTAGCCGGGTGGAGATGCGGGACCCGAAGCGGGTGTACAACCGGGTGGACCTCCCCGGCCTCGAGAAGCTGGCGCCGCGGTTCGACTGGCAAAGGTACCTGGCCGCCCTCGGTCACCCCGGTCTCTCAGCCTTCGACACCACCACCCCGAAAGCGGTCGAGGAGCTGAACTCGCTCCTCGGGGAGCTACCACCCGAGACCTGGCGCGCTTACCTCCGCTGGAAGCTCGTCTCGGCCATGGCCGGGACCCGCGCCCTCCCCAGGGCCTTCACCGAGGAACGGTTCGCCTTCACGAGCGCCTACTTCACGGGGGCGAAGGAGCTCGAGCCGCGCTGGAAGCACTGCGTCCGGGCCACGGGCGGGGCGCTGGGGGAGGCGCTCGGACAGGCCTTCGCCCGGCGTACCTTCGGCGAGGAGGGCAAGGCGCGGTCCCGCGAGCTCATCTCCCGCATCGAGGCGGCCATGAGGAAGGACCTCGACGAGGTTCCCTGGATGGACGACGCCACGCGGCGGGCCGCTCACGAGAAGCTCGAGCGCGTCGTGAACAAGGTCGGGTACCCGGACCGGTGGCGCAACTACGACGCCTTGCAGATTGACCGGAGCTCGTTCTTCGAGAGCGTGCTCGCGGCCGACGCCTTCGAGGTGAACCGCGACCTCTCCAAGATCGGCAAGCCCCTCGATCGGGCCGAATGGCTCATCCCCCCGCAGACCGTGAACGCCTATTACGACCCGTCGATGAACGAGATCGTGTTCCCCGCCGGCATCCTGCAGCCGCCCTTCTTCGTCCGGACGGGGCCGGATGCCGTGAACTACGGGGCGATCGGCATGGTCATGGGCCACGAGCTGACCCACGGGTTCGACGACCAGGGGCGCCAGTTCGACGCGCGGGGCGACCTGCGCGACTGGTGGACGCCCTCCTCCTCGGAGGAGTTCGATCGACGGGCCGCGTGCGTCGTGGATCAATACGACGGCTACACTGCGGTGGACGACGTGAAGCTGAACGGAAGGCTCACCCTGGGCGAGAACATCGCCGATCTGGGCGGGATCAAGCTCTCCCACGCCGCCTACCGCGCCTCGCGCGAGGGCAGGCCCCCCGACCCGCCGGTCGCGGGGTTCACCCCCGACCAGGTGTTCTTCCTCGCCTTCGCACAGTCCTGGTGCAGCGTCCGGCGCCCGGAGCAGGCGCGGACCTACGCAGCCGTCGACCCGCACTCGCCTCCGCACTGGCGCGTCAACGGGCCGCTCTCGAACCTGCCGGCCTTCGCAGAGGCGTTCTCCTGCCCGGCCGGGAGCCCGATGGTCCGCACCGGGGCGAAGCACTGCCAGCTCTGGTGAGGCCGCCGTCTCAGGGTCCGGCCTGTGCGGGGAGGGCAGCTCGGGGCAGACTCGCCCCGGTCGGTGGGCCCGCGGCGTTCAGGAGCTCGGACAAGTGACGGGCGGTCTCGGCGAGGGCCCCCCCACGCTCCGCCGCGGCCCGAAGAGTGGCCGGGAAGGGGTGGTCCTTCTCCTCCGAACGCGAGAGGCCGGAGAGGAGCCGCGCCGTGGCGGCGTCTTTCAACCCCGGCGGTGCGGAATGTAGCGCGAAGAGGAGCTCTTCCGGGGCGCTCGCTGCTGCCCCCGCGAGCCCGTCCTCCACGGCGGCGGCGAGCCCCTCCTCGGGAAGCGGCTCGCCGGCGAGCTCCAGGAGTTGGCGCAGCGCCTCGGGATCGCCCTCGCCGGCGAGGTCGGCGAGCGACGACACCACAGGCCCTTCGTCGGCGACGAGCTGCCAGAGCCGGCCCGGAGCCTGCGGGTCGACCGCCAGCGCCTCCAGGAAGGCGCGGCGGGCCGAGGGGCCGTCTGGATCGGACAGATAGGTGCACTCGGCAAGCGCCAGCCGGACGGCCGGGTCCACCTCGCCGCGCAGGGCACGCCGCAGGAGCTGCTCGTTGCGCGCGTCCTGGGCCCGGCCCAGCGCGTAGAAGGTGCGAAGGCGTTCGGCAAGGTCGCGGGGAGCGTCGCCCGAGGCCGGCCGGGAAGGCGCGGCGTTCGCAGCGAGAGCCGCCGTTCCCGTCGCGGGCCCGCCACTCCCCGCGAGCACGGCGCCGAGTTCGTCCACGGCCCGCAAGACCCCCTCCCGGCCGGGCGAATCGTTCACCAGCACCGCGAACGCCAGCACCCTGCCGGCCGCGTCCTCCGCGTAGCCGGAGAGGGCGACCACGCCGTCCAGGCTTCCGGTCTTGGCCCTCAGCCGGCCGGCTGCCGGGGTCCCCTCCATGCGAAAGCGGATGGTCCCGTCGCGGGCGGCCACCGGAAGCGAGACCAGATACTCCGGCTGAAGCGGGAAGCGCGACCACATGGTTCGAAGCACAGTCACCAGCTGGCGGGCCGAGAAGCGATTGGTGTCGTTGAGCCCGGAGCCGTTGCGCATGACGTAGCTGCCCCGGGGGATCCCCATCTCGGCCAAGACCTCCTCGACGGCTGCGATGCCCTTCGCCCAGGAGCCGGGCCGACCCCCCATCTCGGCCCCAAGCGTCTTGAGCAGCTGCTCGGCGGTGAAGTTGTTCGAGGTCTTGTTGAGGTGCCGGACGATCTCCGAGAGTGGCTCGGACTCCGAGACCGAAAGGAGGTGGGCACCCTCGGGGACGCGCCCCGAGCGAACTCGCCCGATGCGAACCCCACGCAACTCGAGGAGCGCCGACAACGTGTGACCGAAGTAGAGCGCGGGGTCATCCACGCGGCGATGGACGACGTGGGGCCGGGCTTGGAGCGGGATGCGTCCCTCCACCACCACCCGCTCCCGGTCGCCCTTTGGCAAGGTCGAGACCACGAGGCGAGCGCGGCCCGTGGCGGGCGCCGTCACCGTCCGGTTCTCCACCGCGAAGTAATCGCTCGCCGGCTCGAGCTCGACCCGAGCGGGCTGTCCGGTGCGGTCGCCGGGGATGAGGTGCACCTCGACGGCGTTGAAGTTCAAGGAAAGGGCGCTGGCCGGAGCAAGGTAGGCGTGGTCCCCGTCCTCCTGGTCGTAGCCGGGCCCCGCCCCCTCGACGTCGAAGTACCCGTCGTCGAGGACCAGCTCGCCCACCTTGCGCAGCCCGAGGTGGTAGAGGTCGCCGGCGATCGCAAACAGCCGCTCCGTCACCAGGGAGGGGTCGCCCCCGCCGCGGACGTAGAGCGTCCGCACCCCGCCGCGGGCCACGGGCTCATCGGAGAGGAACTCGGTCGAGAACCGGAACTCGGGCCCGAACCGGGTCAGGGCTGCGGCGGTGGTCACGAGCTTCACGTTGCTCGCGGGGTTGAGGAGGGTGTCGGGGTCCTTGGCGTACACCTCTTCTCCGGTCTCGACCGGGGCCACGAAGATCCCGGTGCGGGCGGAGGCGAGCGGCGAGCCGTCGACCACTCTCCGAAGCGTGGCCGGGAGGTCCCCGTCGGGCTGGGCGACCGCCGGAGGCGTGAGGAGGAGGGCGGCGAGAACTGCGATCGGGGCGGTGGCGCGGACCATGGCTTTCAAAAGACCGAGATACGCAGGATCTGGCTCCACCGCGCGGGCCAAAGAGCGCTTTCCCCGAGAACGGCGAGCGAGGGCCCGGTATTTCTGGCCCGTTCCTTCTGACCGACATTGACACCCGCGACGCGACGTCGCTAGCTTAGCCCCCGGTGTGAGACCGAGTCGCACGGAGGGTCCGCCCCTGGACGCACGCACGCAGGACGCGCTCGACCGCTTCGAGCGGTTCCTCCACGAGAAGGACCTCCGCCTCACCGAGGCGCGCGCGGCCATCGTGGAAGCAGCGCTCTCTCGGGAGGGGCACTACCCCATCGAGGACCTCATCGCCGACCTGCGCCGGCGCGGGATCCGAGGCTCGAAGGCCACGGTCTACCGCACCCTCCCCTTGCTCGCGGAGGCCGGGATCCTCCAGCCCGCCATCGTTGCCGGCGAGGCGAAGAGCTACGAGACCACCTACGGGCGCCACCACCACGATCACCTGCTCTGCCGCAGGTGCGGGAGGGTGGTCGAGTTCGAGTTCGAGGCGTTCGAGATGTTGCAGCGGGAAGTGGCGACCCGGTACGGGTTCCGCCTCGAGGGGCACCACCACGAACTCGTGGGCGTGTGTCCGGAATGCCTGTCGAGGGACGGCTGAGCCGTCGTTCAGGGCCGCTCTCCTACGCGCCAGCCGCCGCGCGTCGGACCGCCGCCGCGTGGCCGAGCCGGTCCTGCACTCGCTCCAGCACGGCCCGGCGCCGGTCCTCCACCTCGCTTGCCCCGAGCCCCATGATGGCCCCGACCAGCCGGTCCAACTCGCTCTGCGCCGGGCGGGCCAGCATGGCCTCGAGGTCGGTCGTGACCGGGTCCCACCCGAGCGCCTCCCACAGCCCGCGAAACGCTCGCTCGTGGGCGAGCGCCGCTTCGGGCCGGGGCACGGGGGAGGCGGCAAGCACCCGGCAGTCCACGTCGGCGATGGCCTGCGCACCGGTGAGCTGCCGGGCCGCCTCCTCCACCGCGAGCCGGACGGGGGTGGAGGAGAGGACCAGCGCAAGGAGCCAGGGGGGCAGGCCGCGGGGGAAGAGGGCGTGCCATTTCTTGTCCTCGAAGAGACCGAGGGAGTTCAAGAATCCGAAGGCCCGGGCGCCGATCTTGGCCGGGTAGAGCACCGGGGCCGGGCCGCGGCCCGCCCCGAGCCGCCACCAGGGGTTGCGCCCGGAGCAGGTGGGACGCCGGTGCACCCCCACTCGCTCCCCGAACGCCAGGTAGCGGGCGGCGAGCCCCTCGGCGCGGACCGGCCGGAACAGGACGCGCGTGGGGACGGCGACAGCCGGGGCCTGAGCCTCGCGCAGGCTCGCGATGAGCGGCATGGCGTCCCCTACGGCGAGCGCGACCGGCCCGGCGAGGTCCGACCGGTACCTGCCCCCACCCATGGGAACGAGGTGGAAGAAGGCATTGCAGCCGGTCTTCAGGCCGAACCGCACGTCGCACACCTCGGCGAGCGGAACAGCCCCTCGAGGCGCCGAGCGGACCTCGAGCGCCCGCACGCGCGCGCTGCCCGCGCCGCCGGCAAGGGCCGCCGCCTCGGCGTCCGAGAGCTTCGAGAGCGGTACAGTGGACTCGAACGCCGGCGAGCCGCCGTGGCCCAGGACCCAGACAGCGAGGAGTGTGTCGACCGACGCCGCGAAGCTCCCCGCCGCCCGCGAGCGGAGCCGGACCGCGAACCCACCCCGGGCACGGGCCTCGGCGAGGAGCGGGGCCGCCGACCGGGCGGTGTCGAGCGCTCGCGGCCACACGAGCGCCGCCACCGGGGCACGGCGGATCGAAAGGGCCGAAAGGTGCGCCGACAGGTCGGCCTGGCGCGATAGCCCGCTCGCCCTCGCCGCCCGGGCCTTCTCGGCGCGGGGGAGCCGCTCGTGCCGAAGGAAAGGGGGGTTCGCGAGTACGAGCCCGGCCTCGGGCCAGGGGGCCTCGAGGGCATTGGCCCGGAGCACCCGGGCGGTAGAGCCGAGGAGCGAGAGCCGGGTTCGGGCAGCCAGCACCGCCAGAGGCGCCACCTCGATGCCGCGGAGCACGAGCCGGGCCCCGATTCCACTCGCAAGCCGCTCTGCCGCCGCCAAGAGGGCACCAGCGCCGCAGCATGGATCGAGGACCGAGAGGCCATCGAGGGCGCGGGAGAGTGCGGGCTCGGGCTGGCGCGAGAGGAGGGCCGCCACCGCCCGGGCCGGGGTTGGCCCCCCTCGCAGGGCTGCGGCGTAAGCGAGCCCGAGAGCCGCGAGGAGGCGGGCCTCGGGGCTCGGCGTGAACACGGCCCCGCGCTCTCCAGCGAGCGATCGGGCGCAGATCGCCTCGAGGAGGCCGCCATCTATCCGGTCGGGTCCCTCCTCTCCCTCCGCGCCCACCTCGAAGGCGCGGAGCGGACCTGTATAGTGGCCGGCAAGCCGGGCCGCGGCGGCCTCGAGCTGCGCTCTCGGAGGGAGCCGTGCGAGCGCGGCGAGCGCGCGGGTCAAAAGTTCGGGGTTCAAGGGCTCCCCGCGAAGGACGAAGACTCGCCTGACACCCCCGCGGGCCAGGGAGGGCGGCGAGGGCGAACCGGCCCGAGCACGCGAGGATTCTACGACGATGCCGGGAAGAAGGTGACCTGGGGCGACCTACGCCCTCATCCCCGCCCGACCACGCGCGGTCCCGTCGATCCGCGAACCCAACCAAGCCCGGGGAACGAGCGTGGCGACGATAAGGAGCAGGCCGCCACAGAGCTCCGTGAACCCGACGGAGGAGTCCACCGACAGCCTACCCGAGATGACGAGCCACCCCGCCGGTAACGCGCTCAGATAGCGGAGCGCGGGCGTCTCGAGAGCGGCGATGCAGAGGATGCAGACGAGGAGGCCAAGGGCGACGTCATGAAGCGTGGGGCCGACCTCTTGGTACCCGAGAACGAGAGGAGCGAAGGTGAGCCCCAGACCGATCGCGAAGCTTGCCCAGCGCGCGTAAATCGAGCCGCCCACGAGGAAAACGTAGCAGCGGCGACCGGGACTTCAAGGGGGAGGGCGGATGCGCGGATGCCCGTTCGGGGCCGGCGGAAACTGGCGCTGTCAGGCCAAGGGGTTACGATGCCCAAGAGAGAGCAGCCGGGCCCGGGCTCTGGCCCACCTAAGCCCTCGCTCAGGGGACGGGATGACCTTCGCCGACGAACGCGTGGCAGCGGAGATGGGCCGGGTCGTGCTTGCCCTCTACAGGGCAGGCATGCAGGTGCGGGTCTGGCCGGATCCCCTGAGAGGCCGAGCGGGTGTTCGCATCGTGGCCGGACCGTCCGCCCGAGGCCGCCTGGGTCGTCCCCGGTCAGTCACCGGCGCCGGGGACTCACCACTCAAGGCGATCTACGCGGCCGTCGAGCGCCTCAACGAGCGCTCGGGCGCCATCGTTGTCCACCTAGACTAAGACTAGGATCTTCATCCGAAGAGCGCGTCCATCTCTCGCCGGATGTCCTCCTCGATCCGCCGCCGCAACGGGCCAGGGACGAGGAACGGGAAGCTGAGCTCCACGGTGACCTGGCCGTCCTTCACCACGTACTTGCCCGAGGCCCCCATCTTCGAGACCGAGCCCGTCCGGGCGGCGGCGTCTCTCCGGTAATCGAGCTCGTGGTTTCGGGCCACGCCCCCCATGACCTCGTCGACCCTGGCGTAGATCTCCGCGTCCGTCCTTCCCGGGTACTTCCTCGTGATGGCCGTCATCGGCTCCTCGCTGCCCGTCGATCTCTGAACGCCTCGCCCCGTGGGCGGCTCACCTCGCCACCGCGTACCGCGTCGGGTCCTTCACCCCGGCCTCGGCGAATCCCCTCTTGCGCAGCTCGCAGGCGTCGCACTCCCCGCAGGCTCGACCGCCGATCGGGTCGTAGCAGGAGAGAGTGAGCCGGTAGGGGACGCCGAGCCGGGTCCCGAGCCGAACGATGTCCGCCTTGCCCAGGCGGAGGAGAGGGGCCCGGATCCGCAGGGGCCTCCCCTCGACGCCCGCCTTGGTCGCGACCCGGGCCAGCTTCTCGAAGGCTCGCAGGAACGCGGGGCGGCAGTCGGGGTAGCCGGAATAGTCGATGGCGTTCACACCCAGGTACACGTCCTCTGCCCCGACGGTCTCGGCGTGCGCCAGGGCGAGGGCCAAGAGGACGGTGTTTCGGGCTGGGACGTACGTCACCGGGATATCGCGGGCCATCCGGCGCATGCTCCGGCCCTTGGGCACGGCGATGGCCGAGTCGGTCAGGGCCGAGCCGCCGAAGGTCCTCAGATCCACTCGGACCACGCGGTGGTCAGCGGCCCCGAGGGCGCGAGCGATCCGCCTCGCTCGAGCGAGCTCGCCCTTGTGCCGCTGCCCGTAGTCGACCGAGAGCGCGTGTACGCGAAACCCGTCTCGGCGCGCCACGGCGAGGCAGGTGGTCGAGTCGAGCCCTCCCGAGAGCAGGACCACCGCCCGGGGCTTCGCCCCCCTCCGTCGCGCGCCTGGCATGAGTGTGTTGTAGCCGAAAGCCGGGATGGGATGTAGTTCCTTGGGCCGCGATTTGACCGGTGGCGATGCCGGAGAGCGCACGACGCCGCCGCGGGGTCTCGCGCTCTGGGTTCTTGGGTCTCGGTGAGGGGGCCCGTGAAGGGCGAAGGGTCGAGAGACCCGGACCCCCTCGCCGAGGGACGATCAGCCGAGCACCGAGAGGCGCATCTCGAGGAAGCGATCGGAGAGTGCGAATCGCGCCAGGTCGGTGAGGTCGGGGAGGAGGATCGCCCGGGCGGGGTCGAGCGGGCCGGACGAGCCGGCCGGCTCGAGGGCGAGGAGGACCTGGAGCGCGTTTTCCGGATCGCCGGCGTAGAGGAGGGCTACCCGGCTGGCGGTGCGCCGGAGAGCAGCGCCGAACCCGCGGGCGTCGAAGTCGGCGAGCTCCCGGCCAGCATCGGAGGCGAGGAGCCGCGCCCGATCGAGCACGCCCGCGGGTACGGTCCGGGAGAGGGCCGCGAGGTAGGCCCCGGCGCGCTCGGCGGGGAGTCCCATGGACGGCGCGGTGCCGCCCGCGAAACGGCAGGCGAGCTCGAGCAGGATGCCGACGTCCCGGGGGGCGAACTTGCCGCCCAGCGCCCAGCCGTGCTGGACGAGGTCGAGGGTCCTCGCCGCGAGGAAGGGGAGCCACGGCTCGGGCAACTCGCCCGCTCCCGCGGAGAAGACCATGGCGGGCGGCTGCGTGTTCTCGATGGCCACCTCCACCCCCGGCCGGCGGGTGAGGAACGAGGCGTGGGGGCGCGTGCCCAGGGCGCGGGCGGCGGCGTCCAGGGCACCGCGGAGCGCCGGGGCCCGGGGCGGGGCGAGCCAGTCCGTCGAGGACGCTCCTCGCCGGCCCAGGTCGGCGGGGAAGAGCGGCTCGAGCCAGGGGGCGAGCAAGGACAACAGCCTGGCCGAGGGACCGATCGCCGCCGGCAGCGCCACCTCGGCGCGGAGGTCCGGGGCGAGACGCGAGGGGAGGCGCCCGGAGGAGAGCGGTCGCGGCGACGCCGGCTCGACGAAGCAAGCCAGGCCGGCCGCGATCCGCATCCGCTCGGACAGGCGTGCGGCGGCCGCGGGCTCCGCGTCCTCTGCCGCGCGGGCGCACAGGGCCGAGAGCGCGGACAGGGCGGCGACGTCGTCCGGCTGCTGACGGGCGATCTCGAGCCAGCCCTCGAGAGCCCTGGAAGCGCCGCGCTGCCGGTCCGGCGTTTCCCTCCCGGGGCCGGAGGGGGCGGGTGATTGAGGTGCCTCGGGCGCTCTCGGCGCGAGGGAGGAAAGGTCCACGTTGGGGACGAAAGGCGTCTGCGCCCAGGGAGGGTCCTCCGCCCATTCCGGCGGGGGGGAAGCGCCCAGGGGCAAAGCCGCGGAAGCGGGCCCCTGCGGCTCGGACGCCGCCGGCGCGGGTCCCGAGGCGGCGAGGTCGAGCGGTGGGAAGAAGGACACCTCGGTCCCGCCGCCGCTCCTCGGCGGCCCCTCGCGGTCGATGGGGAGGCCCCCCTCGTGGGCGTCCGGAGCTTTCGGCTCCTCATCGGCGCCCTGGCCGGTCCCGAACCGAAGGGTGGTGCGCGGGGGACCAGCCCCGGCCGCGGGCAGCTCCCCGGCCCGGATCGCCTGCGCGCGCGCGAGGCGTTCGGCGTCGCCGGCGGCCACCGCACGCAGCCAGGAGTAGGTGGGCTCGCGGTCCGGGTCGGCCTCCAGGGCGGCGAGGAGCGCGTCCGCCGTTCCATCGCGGTCGCCGGAGCGCTCCAGATGGCCCGCCAGCCGCTCGAAGAGGTCGGCGCGCTCGCTGCCTCGCGCCGCCTCGGCCTGCGCCCGGAGCACCGCCGAGACCGGGTCGGCGGTGGGCTGGGGCGGTGGGGCGGGCTCGCCGCTCGACTGGCCAAGCTCCCCGAGCAGAATCTCGGCCTCGCTCGCGGTCCGGCGGGCGGCGGCGAGGGGGCTCGTCCTCGCCTCCACGAGCGACTCCTCGGCGGCGACCGCAGCGGCCGACGGGTCGTTGAGCCGCTCCAGGAGGATGCGGGACCGGCGCAGGTGGAGGGCGGCCCGCTCGGCGGGGTCCTTCGATTGTGCCGCCTCGGCGGAGAGCTCCTCGGCGGCCTGGGCCCATCCCTCGCGACGGCCGTCCAGCTCTGCCAGGGCGCGGCCGGCGCGGTGATCGGGAGCGAGCTCGAGCGCGGACAAGTAGGCCCCGCGGGCCGCCTCGAGCCGGCCGGCGTGGGCCAGCACCTCGCCCCGGGTGCAGCGGAGCTCGGCCCGCGCCGGCGTGTCGTTCGCCCGTGCGAGCGCCTGCTCGTGGATCTGGGACAGCTCCATCCAGGTGGTGAGGGCCCCGCGCTCCCGGACCAGCCCCGCGGCCCGCTCGAAGGCTTCCCGGTCGCCCCCGTCGCCCTGCAGGATCGCGGTCCAGACCGCCTCGGCATCGGCGCGCCGGCCGGCCGCCTCGAAGGCGCGGGCCAGCCGCCGAGCGTGTGCGGGCCGCTCCTCGGCGGGCACGGTCTCGGGGGCGATGGCGGCGAGGTGCACGGCGGCGCCCTCCGCGTCCCCCGACGAGAGCGCCTCCTCGGCGAGGAAGGTCCGGGCCGGGACGCACCCGGGCTCGGCGTGGACGGCGGCGCGGTGGGCCCGGACCGCCTGGCCGTGGAGCCCGGCTTCCTCGAAGAGGCGTGCCGCCTCCAGCGCGGACCGCGCCGCTTCCTCCCCCTCGGTCCGGATCGAGATCGAGAGGTGGGCGCGGGCGGCTGCCGCCGGGTCGCCGGCCGCGCTCTCGACCCGGGCTCGGACCCGCCAGGGAGCAGGGGAGTCTGGATCGGCTTCGGTCGAAAGCTCGAGCGCGGCCCGCACCTCCTCGGCGGCGGCTCCGGAGGCGAGGAGCGCCTCGGCGTAGCGGACGAGGGCGGCACAGCCCTCGATCGGATCGCCCCCGGCCATGGCCTCTTCCGCGGCCAGCCGCGCCGCCTCGCGCGAGTCGGGCGGCGCGGCATGGTCCGAGAGCGGTTCCACCGCGGGTGCGGGTGGAGCGGGGGCCGGGGCGGGTGCCGGGATGGGCTCGGCGAGAGGGGGAGCGAGCCCGGCGAGGGCGAAGGCCTCGGCGGCGCGGACCTCCTCGCCCAGGGCCGAGAGGCTCGCGGCGGCGCGGCGCGCAAGGGGCTCGAGCACCTCCGCCTCCTCCCCCTGCTCCTTTCGTAGCTTGAGGAGAGAGAAGAGGATCTCGGCAGCGTCGCGCCCAAGATCGCCGAGCTGCCCGGCCAGCTCCGCCCCGGCCTCGAGCGCCTGGCGCCGCTCCTCCGCAAGCCCGAGCGCCAGGGCCCGCTCGGTCCGGCTGCGCGCCGCCGCCAGGGCCAGGTCCCGGTCCCCGCGGGCGGCGTGGCCGTGGGCCAGGGCCGCCCAAGCGATCCCGGCACGCTCGTCGGCGGGGGCGAGCGAGAGGGCGCGCTCGAGGTGGTCAATCCCGTCCACCGGCCGGCCCTCGGCCCAGGCCGCGAGGCCCAGCCGGTACCGGGCGGTCGCCTCCGCCGAGGGCGAGACGGCCTTGGGGTCCGCCTCGGCCCGGGCGACCAAGCGCGCGTCGACGGTACGGGCGTCGCCGTCGCGACCGGCGGCCGAGTAGCAGGCGGCCAGGGCCGCCAGGGCGGCGACGTCGTCGGGGGCGACCTCCAGGGCCGCCTGATAGGCGGAGACGGCACGCTCCGCCTCGCCGAAGGCGAGGAGGGCGTCAGCGCGGGCCCGGTGGCAGGCGGCCGCCTCGGAGGGAACGGCTGCCGCCCGGGCCGAGAGCACCGCGTCGATACGCTCCACGTCCTCGGTCGCGTCGCGCAGGGCCGCCACGAAGGCGGTGTCGTCGGCCGGCCAGGCGTCAAAGGCCGAGACGAGCGCGCCCCGGGCCCGGGCGTCCTCCCCGGCGGCGAAGAGCGCCTTGGCCGCCTCGCGGAGGCGGCCCGCCCGGATCTCCCCCTTCGCTGCCTCGGCCCGCTCCAAGAACAGCTCGGCCCGTTCCCGGTGGCGGTCGGACCAGGCCTCGGCCAGGTCACCGGCGGCCCCTTCGTCGTCGGGGTCGGCGCGGACCAGGGCGGCGAGATGGGAGATGGCCCGCTCGCGCTGCCCCAGGTCGTGGAAGAGCCGGGCGGCGGCTCGGTGGGCGTCGAGATCGCGGGGCTCCTCCGTCGCCAACTCGGAGAAGGTGGCGGCGGCGATGGCCCGGTCGGCCGCCCCGGGCGCCTCGGCGAGCAGGACGGCGGCCTCGCGCCGCAGCCGCGCCGAGGCGACGCGATCGGTTTCGTGGGCCGCCTGCTCGAGCATGAGCCGCGCCCGCTCCGGGTTGCGCCCCGCCCCGGCCAGCCGCTCGGAAAGCCTCTGGGTGGCCGCGGCCGACGCCGGATCGTCCTCGAGCGCGCGCCGGAGCTCCCCCTCCGAGCGCTCCGCCGCGCCCTCCAAGCCGGAGGAGAGGTGCGCGTCGGCGAGCGCCACCCGGAGCCGGGCCCGCTCCGGGCCGGCCGCCACCTTGCCCACCCGTTCCTCGAGCACCTCGGTGAGGAGCGAGGCACCCTCCGCGCCCTGGGCGCGCGCCACCGCCTCGAGGAGCGCCAAGGCCTCGGCGTCGCCCGGCTTCATCTCGAGCGCCCGTCGCAGCGCCGCGGCCGCCTCCTTGAACTTGCCCGCCCAGGCGAAGAGGTCGCCCGCCTCCCGGGCATGGGCAGCCGCCTCGCCCCCCTCGGCCGAGAGCTCCGACTGGCGCAGGAGGAAGGCGGCGGCGCGCCCGAGCTGGCCCCGCTCCTTCGCGAGGGCGGTCGCTTCCTGGAACAGCTCTCGGGCCTCTTCCCGGTTCCCGATCTGCAGGGCCTGCTCCGCGGCCTCGCCCAGGGCCTCCACCACGACCGGCGAGCGCGCGCCCTCGGCGGCGCGGAACGCCTCCGCCCGCCGACGGGCGAGGGCGGCGGCGCGGGCCGGGAGCCGTAGGGTCGCGTCCCGCGCCCGCCGGAACAGGACGTCGGCCAGCGTGGCGTCGCCGACGTCGCCCAGGGCCGCCTCCGCAGCCGAAGCCAGCGCCTCGGCCCGAGAAGTGGCCGAGCGGCAGAAGTCGGCCTGGCCGGCGAGCTCTCGGGCGGCCCGGGCGCGGTCCGGGTCGAGGGCGAACCGCCTGGTGGCGGCGTTGAGGTCCGAGGGACGGAGGGCGAGCACCTTGTCGAGCGCGGCCCGCGCCAGCTGCTCTTCACCCGCCGCCTCGGCCAGCTCGGCGAGCTGCTGCGCGAGCACCAGCGCCTCCTCGCCGGGCAACCGGTCCAGGCCCGCCTCGAATAGCCGGCGGTGCAGGACCAGCGCCTCGGCGAAGGAGCCGCCCAGGTACAGGATGCGGGCGAGGAGCGGGCCCGCGTAGAAGAGGTCGTCCTGGCTGCGAGCCAACGCCCGCCTGGCGCAGCGGAGGGCCGTGCCGGCGTCCTGGGCGGCGAGCGCCAGGGCCGCGGCCGCCCGCAGGGCGCGGGCGGCCTCGCGGCCGTCGGTGGCGCGCCGGGCGTACGCCTCGAGCGGCTCGGCCGCCGCGGCGGCAGGCAGGCTCTGCCGCCTGAAGCGCACCTGTTCCTCGGTCAGCTCGCGGTCCGGGGGGAGGGCGGCCAGGGCGAGGCCGTACTCCCGATCCGCCTCCTCGGGCCGTCCCAGGAAGGCGAGCAGGCGGGCCCGGGCGACGAGGTGCCGGCCGCGCTCCTCGGGGATGAGCTCGGAGAGCTCCCCGAGCCGGTCGGCGACGGCGGCCAGGTCCCCTTCGGCCTCGGCCGCGGCGCGAGCGGCCTCCACCGCGCCGGGATCGCGCGGGGAGAGCGTCCTCGCCTCTTCCGCCGCTCTCCGGGCGGCGACGGGATCTAGAGCGGCCCGGCAGAGCGCGGAGAGCCGGAGCAGGGCGGCGGGCCGCTCGCCGGTCCGGAGGAGGGGGACGAGCCCACCGAGGAGCGCACGCTCCTTCTCCTCCTCGCCCGAAGCTCGGGCCTGCTCCAGGAGGGCGAGGCGCACGGCGCGCTCGTTCTCGCGGCCCGGGCCGAGCGCGAGCGCAGACTCGAGCGCTCCCAGGGCGCCCGGGAGTCCGGTCGAAAGCGCAGAAAGGCCGGCCTCGGCCAGGCGATCCGCGGCGCCCGGCTCTCCGCGAGCGTGCGCCCGCTCGGCTCGCTCGAGCAGGGCCGCCGCCTCCTCCGCTGCGTTCCCCACCGCAGCGGCGAGGGCGGCGCGCAGCTCCAGGGCATCATCGTCGGGCGTGCCTCGGGCGGCGGCGGCGCGGAGCGCCTCGAGGGCGGCCTCGGCCTCGCCCAGGTCGCGGAGGAGCCTCGCTCTCTCGCCGTCCGCGGCCGAGATCTCGTCCGCGGTGGCGCCCGGGTGCGCGGCACGGCGGGCGAGGAGCTCGGCGCGCCGCGCAGGAGGGACGGCCTCGGCCACCGGGGGATCGGTGAGCGCGCGGAGCGCCTCCAAGAACTCGGGAGACAGGGTGAGCGCCTCCTCGAGGAGCCGGCCGGCGCCCGCCCCGTCTCCCGAGGCGGCGGAGATCCGGGCCCGCTCCACGAGGAGGGGGGCCGCGTCGCTCCCCCGCACGTGGGGGAGGAGGCGATCGATGGCGGCGGCCAGACCGGCGAGGTCGCCGGCGCGCCGGTACCTCTCCGCGAGGCTCGTGAGCGCCCCGACGTCGCCGGGCGAGAGCTCGCAGTAGGCGGCGAGGTGCTGGCGGGCCGCTGCTTCGTTCCCCGCCAGGGCAGCGGCCTTGGCGGCGAGGGAGAGGAGCGCGGTGCGCTCCTCGGGGGGAAGCGGCTCCTTGGCGGAGAGCGCCGCCTCCGCGTCCGCAAGCGCGCCGGCCGGGTCGAGATCGCCGCGGTCCACGGCCCGTCGCGCCCGCGCGGGGGCAAAGCCCGGATCGCATGCCGCAGCCACGTCCAGCGCCGTGGGGTCGGGACTGAGTCCGTGAGCGCGCCAGGCGAGCTCTGCTCCCTCCGGGCCGCCGCGGAGCCGCGCCAGGTCGAGGAGCGCGGCGGCCGCGCCCGGGCCGTCGCCCGTAGCGAGCCTGAGCTCGACGACCCGCGGTAGCGCCTCGCCTGCCGAGGCGGGTACCTGGGCGGCCCGGGAGAAGGCGGCGAGCGCCCGCGGGATATCCCCGGCCGCCTCGAAGCCGCGGGCGGCCTCGAGGGGGCGCCCGAGCCGCTCCAGGAGGGGCGCGGCCAGCCCCGGCCGGCCGCTCTCCTCCAGAATCCGGGCCGCCTCCTCCAACCGACCGGACCGGGCGAGAAGCTCGGCGCGGGCGGGGCCGTCTCCGGTCCGGGCCAGCACCTCGTCGAAGAGCTCGGCGGCACCCGGTACACTCGCGGCCTCGGCCCGGGCGGCATGCTCCCGCGCGGCGGCCACCTCGCCGGCAGCCAGGGCCGCTCGCGCGGCGCGGAGCTCGAGCCCCGGCCCGTCCTTGGCCCCGCTCGCGAGGAGCGCTCGCAGCGCCCCCAGGGCGAGCTTGAGGTCGCCCGTCCGCTCGGCCAGATCGGCTTGCGCGCGGAGCACGCCCGGCTCGCCGGGGGCGAGGGTGGCGGTCTCGCCCAGCGCCGCGAGCGCTGCGGCTGGCGACTCGCGGGAAAGAAGGCGAGCCTGCTCGAGCCGCAGGGCCACGGCCCGGGCGGGCTCGCCGGCGGCAGCGGCGGCCTGGGCGGCCTCGGGGAGGAGCGCGGCCAGGGTCGCGCTTTCCCCGCTCTGGCGGAGGAGGCGGAGCTCGGTGTCGAGCCGGGCCGGTGAGGGGATCGCTCCGCGAGCCGCGCGCGCTGCCCGGGCCGCCGCGGAGAGATCGCCGGCACGCTCGCAAGCGGAGGCGAACCGATCCTGCAGCTCCGCGACCTCGGCCGCTCCCGCGGCCAAGGGGAGGAGGCGCGAGAGTGCGTCGCGCTCGGCCGGGGCGTCCCCCCGCGTCGCCGCCAGGCGGGCGAGGCCGGAAAGCGCGGGGCGGTTGGCAGCGTCGTAAGCGAGAGCGGCGGCGAAGCGCGCCCGGGCGGCGTCCGCCTGGCCGAGGGAGAGGAGCGATTCCCCCGCCTCGGCGAGCAGGAGAGCTCGCTCCGGTGCGGGAACGAGGGGCGCCAGGCGATCGAGCGCGGCGGCCACCCCGTCGGGACGGTTGAGCGCTCGATGGAGCCGGACCAGGCGCCGGAGGAGCTCGGGGTCGTCGGGTTGCAGGGCCGCGGCCGCCTCCAGGTTGGCGGCCGCGCCGGCCGGGTCGTTCAGCCGGCGCTCGGCCACCTCGGCCAGGGCTAGGCGCGTCCGGGCGAGGAGCGCGGACGCGCCCGGGGTGGCAGGATCGATCGAGGCGAGCACCGCGGCATGGTGGTCGGCTGACTCGGCCCAGTGACCGAGCCGTTCCGCGGCCAGGGCCGCACGGGCGTGAAGCTCGGCCGAGGGCGAGAGCTCGACGGCGGTCCGGAATCGCAAGAGGGCGTTTTCGGGGTGGTCGAGCGGTCCCTCCCAGAGGGCGCCCGCCTCCAGGGCGGCCGCGGCGGCGCCGGCCCGGTCTCCGCGGGCGAGATGGAGCTCGCGCAGGCGGTCGAGGGCGCGGACGGCCCGCAGCGCCTCGCCCGCGGCGGCACAGGCCCGGGCCAGCGCCGTCAGAGTCGCTGGATCGTCGGGGGCGAGCCTGAGCGCCTGGTCGAGGTGGAGCCGGGCCGCGGGGGGATCGGCCTCCCGGAGCAGCTCGCCCAGCTCGGCGTGGGCCCGGGCCTTCTCCGCTTCGTCGGGGTCGTAGGCCACGAGCCGCCGGTCGGCGCGGAGCAAGGCCTCGCGATCCCCACCCGCCGCGGCGAGCCGGCGGAGCGCGCGCAGCGCCGGGACATGGTCGCGGCGGAGGGAAAGGGCTACCTCCACGGCGCGCGACGCGTCGGCGGGAGAGGCCCCGGGCAACCCGAAGGCAGACTCGGCGGCGGCGAGCGCGGTCCAGACCTCCGCACGGCTCGCGGCGGCCCCGGCCAGCTCCGCCAAGGAACGGGCCGCCCGCTGCTCCTCCCCCCGGGCGAGGCGAACGAGGGCCTCAGCGGAGAGGGCCGGGGCGAATCCGGGGCGGCGGCCCAGCCACTCCGCTGCAAGGTCCAAGGCCTCATCGTGGAACCGTTCGTCGAGCACGAGCAGGGAGAGGAGCCGCTCGGCCGCGAAAGGGTGGACCGCGGCGGACGTCCCGGCGGCGAGCAGGAGCTCCCGGGCGCGGGAGAACTCGCCCGCCCCGATGGCGGCCTCCACCCGGTAGAAGGCGCCCGAGCCCTCCTCGGCCGCGAGCAGGTCCGGGTCGAGCCCTTGCTCGGTTCGATCCCCTCCGCCCCGGCTCCAGGCGAGCCGGACGGCGCTCTCGTCGATCTCGGCGCGGGCGAGGCGGATCTCGGAGCTGCGGGGGACCTTCCAACCGCGAGGTGCCAGCACCTGCCGGAGAATGGGCGCGACCGGATCGAGCTCGCCCGCCCCGCCCGCGGCACCGAGCAGGACCTTCGAGAAGAGGTGCGGTAGCGACGCGGCGGGCACCGGGGCCGGGCCGAACACGCGCGGTGAGTAAAACAGGACCCGGAGACCGGGGCCAGCCCGGGGAAGGAGGCCGGCCTTCAGGGTGAAAGCCGGGCCGGCGGCGAGCCTCCCGTAGAGCTCGGCGAAGCCGCCCCTGAGCTCGACCCGGAGATCGAGCAGGCCGTTCGCGGAGAACGGAGCCCGGGCGAGGCCCGCGTCCAGAAAGGGGGTGCTCGCCGAGACGGCGAGCTCGGAGAGGTCGGCGAGACGGTGGCGGAACTGGTTCGCACCCTGCCCCACGTCGAAGGGGAAGCGCACATCCGGGATCTGGATGACGAGAACCTCGAGGGTGAGGCCCGTCGCGAGCTCGCGGTCGGTGAGGCGCACCGACGCGCCGCCCCGCTCGAGGCGAAGCTCGAAGCCCGTCCCGCTCCTCGTCCCAGCCGGGGAAGGAGGGGCGGAGGCGGTCTTGTTCACCTCCGCCATGGTCCTGGAATTCTAGCGGAGCACCGGGGGCTTCGCGAAATCCGAGACCGGCCGTGCAAGCCCTCGACGGGGCGAAAGAGGTTGCGGGCGGAAGAAGCGGACTGTGGGAGCGGGTGTGAGGAGATATCGGCCCCTCCAGAGGCGGCGCGCCGCCCCGGGACCCCGAGCGCCCGCTTCACTGCTGTGCGTTGCTTCGCTCCTCGGAGGGCCCGCGGTTCGCATCGGTCGCGAGGGCGGGTGGCGGCCGGCGGAACACCACCACGCTCCGGGCGGTGTAGAACTCTTCGTCCTCTCGGGCGAACACGCGGATGGCGTTGTTGCCGGGCTTGAGCGGGACATCGGTGGCGAAGTCGATCCGGGAAGAGGCGGCATCCTCCGGCTGAACCTTGAAGAAGACCTTGCGATCGTTGGCGAAGATGAAGAGGTCGCGGAGGCGTGCGCTGGTGCCGACGCGGGGGGGGAGGGTGGCGCTGCCGGCCACGTGGATGGTCTCGGCATCGACCACCGGCGCGCCCTTGGCCGGGTCGGGAGCGAGCGCGATGCGGGGCGGTTCGCGCTGCCACACCTCGGTCACGCTTCCCGTCGGCTTGCGGCTACGGGTCGAGGTGGCGTCGGAAGCGGAGAGGAAGGCCATGCGTCCCTTGCCCCAGTCGACCCGGAGGAAGTCGCCGGCGCGGGCCTGGAGGGAGAGCACCGTACCCTGCCGAGCCACGGCCAAAACGGGCGCGGACGGGCTCGCTCCCCCGCGGAGGAGCGCCTCGGCCACCTGTACCCGGACCATGCCCTTCGCCGCCACCGGCGCGGGTAGATCCTTCGACACCGGGATGTCGAGCTCCTCGGAGACGTACTGGTCGGTCTTTTCGTCGACCACCATCACCCGGACGGGCAAGGTCTCGCTCGTCGACCCGCGCTTGAGCTCGACCTCCATGGTGGCGGAGCGGGACTCGCCCGGCTTCATGGCGCCGATGACCTCGCGCCCCTTCGTGATGAAGAGCTTCTCGTCCCCAAGGTTCTTCAGGGAGACGTAGGTCTTGTCGCCGGAGGCGCCCAGGCCGGCGTTGCGGACGTCCACGCGGAGGGCGAAGGACTCGCCCCGCTGGGGGAGGCCGTCGCCGTTTCCGCTCTCGCGGTCCTCGACCTGCACGCTGAAGGCGAAGGTGGGCCTCGGCACCTCCACGACGCCGACGGTGGTGGTGAGGTCGGCAGGGGCCTTTGAGGCCTCGTCCTCGAAATGAAACACGACCTCGTCGCGCCGGGAGTCGAGGCCGCGGGGCAGCTTCACCGGAGCGATCCAGCTTCGCTTCTCGCCTGGGGGTACCACGCCAAAGAGGAACTCGCGCCGGTCGAGGAGCGGGTTCTTCTCGCAGCTGCTCCAGGCGCGTAGCTGGTAGAAGGGGGCCTCCCCGCGGTTCTCGACGGTGACGGTCCAGTTCAGGGTGTCGCCCGACCGGCTGTCGCGGTTCGGGGGGGGCGAGAGGGTGACCACCGCGCGGGGCTCGCCGGCTGACGGGGTGCCGGGAGACCAGTCCACTCCCAGCTCTTTCAGCTTCTTCTCGAGGCGGGACTGCTCCTCGGCCGAGCGCTCCGCCACGAGCGCCCGCGCGGCCTCGAGGAGGTGGGGGCGATCGTAAGCGGTGGGGGCCCCACGGACCAGCTCCTCCGCGAACCGGATCTGGTAGTCCTCCACGAACGCGTCGGGGTCGGCCTCGCTCTCCTCGTCCTCCTGCTCCTCGGGCGTGAGCTCGGTTGGCTGTGCGCCCGCGGCGGCGGCGTTCTCCTTGTGGAGCTGCCGCGCCACCTCGTCCTCCTTCTCGTCGAGCAGGTAGTGGAGCTCGAGGCTCGGCCGCTCGGCCGGGGCGGCTGCCCGGGCGGTGGCCTCTCCTCCCGCGGGGCCGGCGTCGCCCGGTCCCGGGGGTCCGCCCCGCCCGCCGCTGTTCACGAAGTGGTGCTCGAGATCGGCCTCCCGGGTGGACCGGGGCGGCGCGAAGACGTTGACCTGCTCCTTCAGAGCGCGGCCCGGCACGAGCAGCACGTCGGGCGTGATGCCGGTCTCCTGGATGGAGATGTCGCCCGGGGTGAGGTACTGGGCGATGGTGAGTTTCAGGGTCGGCGGGTCCTCCTCGGGCTGGTCCGGATCGTTCACGTCCTGGAGAACCTGAACCGATCCCTTCCCGAAGGTCTGGCGCCCGATCACGAGAGAGCGGTTGTTGTTCTTGAGGGCGCCGGCGACGATCTCGCTGGCGGAGGCGGAGTTGCTGTTCACGATGAGCACGAGCGGCACGTTGATGATGTCGGTGGGATCGGGATGGGCCTCCTTCACCTCGTGGACGGCGAAGGTGTCCTTGTCGGTGGAGTGGCCCACCGTCTTCTCGATCACGCCCTCGGAGAGGAAGAGGTCGGAGACCTGGATGGCCTGATCGAGCAGGCCGCCCGGGTTGTTCCGCAGGTCGAGCACGATCCCGGCGAGGCGCCCACCGGCCTCGGCCTTCTGCATGTTGAGCGCCGCCATGAGGTCCCGGGTGGTGTGGGGCGAGAACTGCGAGAGTCGCACGTACCCCACGTCGCCCTGGAGCAGGCGCGCCTGCAAGACCGTCTCGAGGTTGATCATCTCGCGCGTGATGCGGAGCTTTCGGGGCTCACCGCCGGGGCGTACCACCGTGACCGCCACCTTGGTCTGGGGCCGGCCCCGGAGTCGGTCCACCGCGTCCTGCAGGTCCATGTTGACCGTGGACTGCTCGTCGATCCGGGTGATGACGTCCTTGGGCTTGATTCCGGCGCGCTGGGCCGGGGTGTTCTTCAAGACCTTCACCACCGTGAGGTTGCCGTCGCGCATGCCGATGACGAAGCCGAGGCCACCGAACTCGCCCCGGGTCTGGACCTTCATCTCCTTCGAGGACTTGGGCTCGAGCAGGATGGTGTGCGGGTCGAGGGTGGAGAGCATGCCGTTCACGGCCGCGTACTCGATCTCGCGCAGGTCCTGCTGCGCAACGAGGTGCTCCTGGATGAACTCCATGGCCTCGCCCAGCTTGGTGCGGATCTCCCAGATCGAGTTCACCTGGGAGATGTCCAGCTCGCGCTCCGCGGCGCCCACGGTGAGCGTGAGGTGGGGGGAGTGGGCGTCGCCCTGGACCATCACCTCGGCCACCTTCCGCTCGACCCCCTCGAGCGCCGCGACCAGCATCTCCTTGGGCCGGAACCGAGACGCGTCCACGTAGTGGTCCTTGAGCTGCATGAGCACCCGAGCGGCAACCGGGATTCGCGCGAGGGGGTAGTCGCTCCCGGGCACGTGCTGGCCGCGGGTCGACACCGCCGCCCGGGCCAGGGTTTCGGGAGCGGGAACGTCCCGGACCCCGCTCGCCACCTGAGGCGCGCCCCGCGGGACGGGCCCGTAGGGTTCGGTTGACTGGGCTGCGCGGCCCAGGCCGGCGGTGGCGGTGGCCGCGAGGGCGAGCGCACCAACGAGGATGGCGAGAGGCCGCAAGTGGCGATTCATGTCGTGCCTGGGGCGAAGGGGCGAGAAGGGCAGTGAAAAGCCCCCGTATTGTCGGAGGATAGGCGACGGCCCCGACCCGCGCAAGCCGAACTGCCGGTGGGGGCCTTCGCCGGCCACTGAAGAACCGCGCTCGGGTCGTCGCTTATGCCCGCGGTCTTCCATCCGAAGCCTTCTTCATTTTCGTCTCGGATCTCTAAGCGCTCGCCTTCTCTTGGCCGCCTCGAGGACAAAGCGCCACCCCGGTAAGAGGATCTACGCCGCGGGACGACTCGCACGCCCGCGGCCCCACGCGAGCGCCACGGGCCCGCGCCTTCCGGCTCCTCTATCGGCCGCGCCTCGATCGGAGCACCGCGCGCGCCCGGGCTGGGGGAAGGGGCAAAAGGTGGGGCCCCTGGGCGGCCGCTCGACGCCGCCGGGCGCCATCCCGCCCTCGGCCGGGTCCTCACAAGGGTAGCGCCTGCGGCGGCACGCAGGTAGATTCGGCCCGATGTCCCTCGACGCCCGAACCGAAGCCGCACCACAGGTGCGCGGCCCGGACGACCTCTGCGCCTGGTTTGGCGAGCACGAGCGGCAGCGGCCCGGGTGGAAGCTCGGGCTCGAGCACGAGAAGCTGGGGGTCCTCGCCGGGGGGATCGAGGCCTTGCCCTACGAGGGTCCTCGCGGCATCTCGGCGGTGTTGCGCGCCTTCTCGAGGCGGGGCTACGCGCCGTTCGAGGAGGACGGCGAGATCATCGCCTCCCAATGCGGCCAGCTCACCATCTCCATCGAGCCAGGGGGCCAGCTCGAACTCTCGGGCAGCCCCTTCCCGGACGTGCACGTGGTCGCCGCCGAGCTTGACCGGCACCTCAAGGAGTGCCGCGAGATCGGGCACGAGCTGGGGGTTGCCTTCCTCGCGGCCGGCTACCGGCCTTGGGGCACGCCTGCCACCAACCCCTGGATGCCGAAGAAGCGGTACCTCGTCATGCGGCCGTTCCTTTCCGCGCGGGGCCCTCTCGCCCCGGACATGATGGCGATGACCGGTTCCGTCCAGGTTTCCTTCGACTTCGAGTCGCCGCGAGACATGGCCGAGAAGCTGCGGGTGGCGCTGGCGGTCCAGCCGGCCGTGGTCGCGCTCCTCGCCAACTCTCCGGTGGTGGCTGGGCACGACTCGGGCTGGAAGAGCTACCGGGTCAAGGTGTGGGAGGAGACCGATCCGGCCCGGTGCGGACTGTTGCCCTTCGCGTTCGAGCCCCGGTTCCTCGACGATCCCTACCGCGCCTACGTCGAGTGGGCGCTCGACGTCCCCATGATCTTCCTGCGCCGACGGGGCGAGTACCTCTCGACCGGCGGCCGAACCTTCCGCGAGTTCCTCTCCGGGGGGATGGGGGACGAGCTCGCCACGCGATCCGACTGGGAAGACCACCTCACGACGCTCTTCCCCGAGGTCCGCGCGAAGGGGGTGGTGGAGGTGCGCGGCGCGGACGCCTGCGACCTCGAGCACACCCGGGCTCTGGTCGCCTTCTGGAAGGGGATCCTCTACGACCGGACCGCGCGGGCGAACGCCTGGGAGCTCGTCCAGTCGCCCTCGGTGGCCGAGCGGCGCGCGCTCATGCGCGACGCCGGACAGGTCGGCCTTTCGGCGCGCCTCCCCGACGGGCGGACGTTGGCGCAGCTTGCGCGATCGCTCCTTCACGTGTCGGCGGAGGGGCTGTGCCGGCAGCACTGCTGCGGGGAGCGCGGGGAGGACGAGCGGGTGTGGCTCGAGCCGCTCCGAGCGCGCGCCGAGAGCGGGC
Organism: Anaeromyxobacter sp.; assembly: GCA_035686075.1. Taxonomy (GTDB): domain Bacteria; phylum Myxococcota; class Myxococcia; order Myxococcales; family Anaeromyxobacteraceae; genus Anaeromyxobacter. The sequence continues at coordinate 25,353 of DASRZU010000019.1, read as the reverse complement.
GGAGCCCAGCTGACGAGGCCCTCGAGGCGTTCCACCGAGGCGGAGACCCCGCGCTGGTCGCGCACCTGCGGGTGGCGTAGGCTTCCCCGAGGAGGCTTCCACCGGAAGCCCCGGGAGGTCGTCCCATGAATCGACGCGGGTTCCTCGGCGCATCGATCGCCGCCGGCACCGCTCTCGCGCTCGGGAGGGCCGGTCGCGTCCTGGGGTCGACCGCGCCCGACCTCGTGGCCGTGAAGAACGGCGAGCCAGGGGCCATGTTCGACCGAGCCATCACCGAACTGGGCGGGATGAAGTCCTTCGTGAAGAAGGGCCAGAAGGTGCTCGTGAAGCCCAATATCGGCTGGGACGTGCCGCCCGAACGAGCGGCGAACACGAACCCCGCGCTCGTGGCTCGCATCGTGGAGCAGTGCCTCGCGGCCGGAGCGGGCGCGGTCTACGTCTTCGACCACTCTTGCGACGACGGACGGCGGTGCTACCGGACGAGCGGCATCGAGGAGGCCGCGAGGGGTGCCGGCGCCAAGGTCGCGCCCGGGTATGACGAGGGCTCGTACCACCCGGTCAGGGTGCCGGGGAAGTCGCTCACCCAGGCCAAGGTCCACGAGCTCCTACTCGAGGCGGATGTGTTCATCAACGTCCCGGTGCTGAAGCATCACAGCTCGGCCGACCTCACCATCGGCATGAAGAACCTCATGGGCGTGGTCTGGGACCGCCAGTTCTGGCACGGGCACGATCTCATGCAGTGCATCGCAGACATGACCGGGTACCGCAGGCCGGACCTCGTCGTGGTGGACGCCTACCGGGTGATGAAGCGGTACGGCCCTCGGAGCGGCGGGGCGGGCGACCTTCTGGAGTTGAGGGCCCAGCTTCTCTCGACCGATCCGGTGGCGGCCGACGCCGCGGCCGCAAGGCTCTTCGGGACAGAGCCCAGGGAAGTGGCGTACATCCCGCTCGCGGCCCAGGCGGGGTGGGGGCGCATGAACCTCGAGGCCCTCGACATCAGGCGCATCGCGCTCTGACGGCAAGTTCTCGTGCGGAACCTCTGGCGCATCCGCTCGGCATTCGCCATCGCGCTTCTCTTGCCAGCTGCGCTCGGGTTTTTGGACTTCGGTCGACTCTTGTCCCCCGCTCTCGCCTCACTCGTGGCCCGGGTGCAGCTCGTCCCCGCCCTCCTCCACCTGCCGGCGAGAGGCGCGATCCTCGCGCTCACCGGGATCGCGGCCGCGACCCTCCTCGCGGGCCGCCTCTACTGCTCGACCGTTTGCCCGCTAGGGACCGTCCAGGACCTCTTCGTTCGCCTGGGCGACCACCGGCATCGGCGCGGGCGCTACCGGTTCCGGTACCTGCGCCCCCGGACCGGGATCCACCTTGCGCTCGCGATCCTTTCGGGCGCTCTCGCCGCGGGCGGCGCCACCCTGGCGCTCGGCCTTCTCGAGCCCTGGACGGCCTTCGGCCGGATGGTCTCCGCCCTGGGACGCCCGCTCGTGGCGGCGGCCGTGAACGGTCTCTTCCGTGCCTTGGCTGCCCACCACGTCTACGCCGTTCAGCCGGTGGGGTTTCCCCCCTTCGCCTGGGCCGCTGCGGCGCTCGGCCTTGCGACCCTGGCCGGCATCGGGGCGATAGCGCTCGGGCGTGGCCGGCTCTTCTGCAACCTCCTCTGCCCGGCCGGCGCCCTGCTTCGCCTTCTCTCGCGCCGGACCGTGTTCCGGATCGGCATCGACGGCGGCGCCTGCAGCGGGTGCGGTGTCTGCGAGAAAGCGTGCAAGGCCGGCTGCATCGACGCGAGCCGGCGGAGGGTCGACTTCGACGCCTGCATCGGCTGCCTCGACTGCCTCGCGGTATGCCCGAAGGACGGGGTCCGGCTCGAGGCGGCCTTTGCGAGGCAGCCGAGAGCGGAGAAGCTGGTGGAGGAGCTCCCCGACCCGGGCCGCCGCGCCGTGCTCCGGGCCGCCGCCCTCGCTCCCGCCGCCCTCCTCGCCCCCCCCTCCGCGCGAGCTGCCCCATCCGATCCGCGCGACGCGCGCGCGCCCTTGATGCCGCCCGGCTCGATCGACCTCCGGCAGTTCGGCTCCCGCTGCACCGCCTGCCAGCTGTGCGTGGCCGCCTGCCCCGCCCAGGTGGTCCGCCCGTCGTTCCTCGAGTACGGGGTGGCCGGCCTCTTGAGGCCGAGGCTCGTGTACGACGATGGTTCCTGCGTCTACGACTGCCTCCGGTGCGGAGAGGTCTGCCCGACGGGCGCCATCCAGGAGCTCTCCCTCTCCGAGAAGCGTCTCGTCCAGGTCGGCCGGGCAAGGTTCGTGAAGGCCGACTGCGTGGTGGAGACGAAGAAGAAAGCCTGCGGTGCCTGCGCAGAGCACTGCCCCACCAAGGCCCTCGCCATGGTGCCGTACGGGGAGGAGCCCGGGCTCAAGATCCCGGAGGTGAACGAGGAGGCCTGCATCGGCTGCGGGGCCTGCGAGCACCCATGCCCCACGACGCCGCGGAAGGCCATCTTTGTCGAGGCGCGCTCGCCGCACGGCAGGGCGAAGCCGATCGAGCAGAAGCCGCTCGAGAAGCCGGCCGGGGGCGGTGAGTTTCCGTTCTGAGAGTGAGGCGGCCGCGCAACGCAAAGCCGAGGAGGGGGTCACGGTCGTACCGAGGCCGGCGAACAAGGCCGCACACCCGGTAGCCGGGAGGTCGCCTCAGACCGGCTCGAGGTCCCCCGCCGAAAGCCACCCCTCGAGGCCATTCCCGAGTCGCACGTGCACGGCGCCGCCGCGGATCTCGAGGACCAGCACCTCGGTTCCCTCGTGCAGTTCGAAGGCTGGCCTCAGGGCCGATTCGGGTCCCTCGCGCACTGGGGCGGCGACGGCCACGACCACGGCGGTGGTCGCGCCGCGCGCGGCGGCCTTGCCGGCGAGGAGCGCGCCGCTCGCGACGACGGAGAGCGCAGCAGCGAAGGCCACCGCTCCGAGGGGTCCGTGGGCGGCGGAGGGGGCGTAGCGGCGGAAGGCCAGAGTGCCCCACAGGCATAGCCAGGCGAGGGCGAAGGCGGCGGTGGCCGCCCGATTGGGCACGCGCTCCACGGCCCGCAGGAAGAAGGGCCGCGCCTCGACCCCCACCACCTGGTCGACGTTCTGCGCCCGCGCCAATTCCAGGTTGGCACGGGCATCCGCGTCGCCCGGGTCGATCCGCAGCGCCCGCGAGTAACTGGCCGTCGCGAGCCCCCGCTTGCCCATGCGAAAGAGGGCGTTGCCGAGGTTCACGTGCAGCGGGGCGCTCTCCCAGCCCTCTCCGAGGAGCTCCGCGTAACCCCGGGCCGCTCCCTCGAAATCGCCGGAGAGGTAGGCCCGATTTGCCGCTTCGAAGCGGGCCGCGGGCGGTTCGGGGGCGGCCCGCGCCGCCCCGAAGAGCGCGAGGGACAGGGCCGCGAGGACCGGGAAGAGCACCAAGGCCCCGCCGAAAGGACGCCGGCGCCCCGACGCCGCGGCGCTCACTTTCCCCCCTCCACCGCCTGCCAGTCCGCCTCCTCCAGCGCGTCCAGAGCCCGTTCCGCAGCGGTGAGCACTTCCTCGCCGTGCAGATCGCCGGCGCCGTAGCGCGCGGCGTCGATGAGGTCCAGGGCTCCGAAGAGCGCCCGCACCGCCGGCGGGTGGGCGCCAGCCCGAAGGAGCTCCTCGGCGAGAGAGTCCCGGGTGAGCCCGGCCGCGACGTGCCCGAGGCGATCGGAGGCATAAGCCGACAGCGCCTGCTCGACCTCGGCCACCGCAGCCGTGGCGTCGCCGTGGGAGAAGCGGCGCCGCGCCAGGCGGAGGCGCCGCCGAGCGGTCCGGGCCCCGCCGCGAAGGGCTCGGGCGCCCTGCGCCTTCTGGCGGAGCCGATCGGCGGCCGCGGCGGAGAAGAAGGCGAGCGGCGGCAGGACAAGGAGGGCCAAGAACCAGGGCTCCTGCCAGGCGGGTGGGCCTCGGCGCGAGAGGATCGCCCCGGAGCGGATGGGGCGGAGCCCGGCGGTGAGCACGTTCGTGCCCGGGGCCGTCCCCGGCCCGGTCGCGGCCCCGGCCGGGATGACGTTCACGCGGAGCTCCGGGGTGGGGGCCAGCTGGTAACGGCCCACCTGCGGATCGAAGTACGGCCATCCTGAACGCGGGAGGACGAGCTCGCCGGGCTGCTCCGGAACCACCACCGTCTCGATGATGCGGGTGCCGAAGAGCCGGTTGTTGCGCCTCTCGGTCGCGTCCCGCGTGACGGGGGGAAAGGTCCGGGTCCCGGGCAAGGGCGAGACCCGGGGAGGGGACAGCGTCCGCACGTTGCCGTTCCCGGAGACCTGAACCCGAACCGTGAAGGGCTCGCCCACCTGGACTTGGGACGGGGCGATGGAGACGTCGAGCTTCAGGGTCCCGACGTTGCCGGGCTCGTAACCGGGAGGCGCGTCGGGCGGGAGGGGCCTCACCTTCACCAGGACGGGCGCGCTCTTCCGCGAGAGGGTGACCGCGTCGTCGAAAGCACCGAGCGGGGAGGGCCGCCCCACGCGAAGGGTGATCCGGGAGAGCTCCATCGAGTCGACGGTGAGCTCGCCGGCCCGGGTCGGGAAGAGCGCCACCCGCTGGACCAGATAGGTGCGCGTCGGGATCCCGTTCACGTTGCGGATCTCGAGCGGGAACCGGGTCCTTGGCGTCTCGAGCTCCTCCTGCCAGAACCCGTCGTAGCGCGGGGTCGTGACCCCCTCGCACTGCAGGAGCTCGAGCGGCGAGAGGAGCCAGAAGGACGCGGTCACCTGCTCGCCCAGGTACGCCTCCTTGCGATCGAGCTCCACCTCGAGGACGAGATCCTTCTCCCATCCCCGGTAGGCGCGACTCCCGGCCTGCGGCCCGGGAGCCGGTCCCCCGGCGCCGGGCGGAGGAGCAGCGCGCGGACCCGTCCCGGCGGCTCCCACCTTCACCACGATGGGTTGGGTGATGTACTCGCGGCCTCGCACCACCGCCCGGACGGACGGGATGGCGAGCGCTCCGGCGCGCAGGGGGCGGAGCCGGGCGGTGACCACGTACGCCTCCCGGAAGAGGACGCCACCCCCGCCCCCCAGGGTGAAGGCGTGCTCCTGCGACTGCTCTTGTGCCTCTACCTGGAAGTCGCTCGTGGCCGGCAGGTCGAGCCGGGTCGGTGGCTCGGGCGACTCGAGCCGGACCTCGAGCGTCACCACCTCGCCCTGCGCGACCTCGGTCCGGTCCACCGTGGCCTTGAGCGACACCTCCGCCGGGGACGAAAGTGCGGAAGTCGAGAGGAGGATCCCAACCACCCCGGCGACGGCCCGGGGGAGGCGCCGAGCAGCGGGGACAGGGCGCCGGGCAGGCGGTGGCCGGCCGGGCTCACCAATCACGATCCGCCTCCACCCGGCGACGGGGCGGTTCCCCGCCTCGGGGCAAGGGCCGCTCGCTCGACCGGAACGCGTCCAGGATCCGCTCGGCCTCCTCCCGGGTGAGGGGCGGGTTCGCCCGGGAGCTCGCGTCGGCCGCCTCGGGGTTCACCTCCTCGGTTCCGGATGCCGGATGCGGGTCGGCGGAGGTCTCCGGCGGGCGGAGAGCGCCCGGCGAAGGCTTCCTCGAGGACGGTTTCGGGCCGGGGCCTTCCTCTTCGCTCCTCGCCTTCTCCCCGGACCGGCCCTGCGGGGAGTCCATGGACTGCCCGTCCGGACGGTGATCCGCGGCCTCCTTTTGCCGGAGCAGAACCTCAAGGTTGAAGCGCGCGTCCTCGTTGGCGGGGTCCGCCCGGAGCGCATCGACCAGAGCGGCGATGGCGCCCTCGCGGTCGCCGCCCGCGGCAAGCGCGCTGGCGATGTTCTGGCTGGCCCGGGAGGAGAGGGGTGGAGAGCCCAGCCTGAGCGCGCGGCGCCACGTTTCGCGAGCCTCGGCGAGCCGCCCAAGTCGGTAGAGGGCGTCGCCCCGGTCATAGTCGATCTCGGCGCGCGGTCCGACCTCCCGGTCGGCATCGTCGTAGCGGTTCAGCGCAACCGCTGCGTCTCCGGACACGAGCCGCTCGTTTCCCTCGCGGACGTTTCGCTCCTCGGCCTCGAAGGGTGAGAACCCGGCGAGGAGAAGGGCCGGAGCGAGGAGCCACCCCCCCCCTCTCAAGGCCGGCCTCCCCGACGGCCCTCGGGCAAGAGCAGCGCGCCGAGGAGCGCCAGAAGAGCGGGGAAAGCGAGGAGCGGGTATCGCTCTTCCCAGGCTACCGACGCGTTCCCCCCTGGCTCGCTTCTCGCGAGCCGATCGAGGGTGGCCCGGAAGGCCGCGGTGCCCCGGTCCGGGTGAGTCACGTCGAACACCTTTCCCTTCCCCCTCGCCGCCACTACCGCGAGCGTTGCCTCGCCGAGGCGGGTCACCACCGTCTCGCCGCGGCGATCCTTCTTGTACCCCGTCAGAACACCCGACGCATCCGTGACCGGGATGGGGGCGCCGCTGCGGCTGCCCACCGCCAGCGCGTCCACGCGAATGCCCTCGTTGGCCAACGCCGCCGCCGCCTCCGCCGCTCCCGGCTCCTGGTCCTCGCCGTCGCTCACGAGGAGGACCACCCTGGAGCGCGCCGGGGCTCTTGCCGCCTCGAGCACCTCGCGCGAGGTACGCAGGGCGGCGGCGATCGCCGTTCCCTGCTCCGGCACCGAGTCGGGGCCGGCGCCACTCAAGAAGACCCGAAGCGCGTCGAGGTCGGAGGTGAGCGGGCAGGCGGGGACAGCGCGCCCCGCGAACACCACCAGCCCGACCCGGTCTCCGGAGAGCCCGTCGAGGAGGGCCAGGAGCTCAAGCCGGGCGCGCGAGAGCCGGTCCGGTCCGACGTCGCGGGCCAGCATCGACCGGGACACGTCGAGCGCCAAGACCAGGTCCACGCCCAGGCGCCGGGGGACCTCGGTGCGGGAACCGCACTGCGGGCGGGAGAGCGCCAGCGCGAGGAGCGCCAGCCCGAGGACCTCGAGCCCGAGGCGCAAGAGCGGGCGCACCGCTCCGGCCGTGGGCGCGATGCGCCTCGCGAGCGGCCCGGCCGCCCTCCCGAGGGCGACGCGCCGACGCCAGAGCGCGAAGGCGCCAAGGGCCCCGAGCCCGGCTACGACCGCGAGCAGCCAGAGGGCTCCGGGCTCGAACAGGCGCGCCGGCTCGCCCAGCACGCGGAGGGGGACGGCCTCGCTCGCGGCAGGGGTCATGGGAACGACCTCCACCGCGTGGCCGCGAGCGCCATCCCGATCGCCGCCAGCCAGAACGCCGGCCGCAAGAGCTCCCCGAAGAGCTCCCGCTCGCGACTCGTACCCCCCATCTCGACGAGGCGCGTCTTCTCCATCTTGTCGAGCACTTCCTCGAGTCCGTGCTCGAGGGAGGATCGGTCGGTGGCGCTGGCGTACGTCCCGCCCGTGGCGCGGGCGATGGACATGAGCAGCTCCGGGTTTACCGGGTACTCGCGGGGCTGGTAGACGGGCTGGCCGAAGAGGTCCGTGCCGACCGGGTACGGGACGAGGCCCCCCTTCCCCACCAGGATCGGGAACACGCGGATCCCCAGGGCCCGGGCCAGACGCGCCGCCTCCAGCGGGGAGATCTGGCCGGCGTTGTTGTCTCCGTCGGTGATGAGGACCACCGCCTTCGACCGTGCGTCAGATTCGCGGAGCCGGTTCACCGCGGTGGCGACGGCGTTCCCGATGGCGGTCCCGTCCTCGATGGCACCGGCGCGGAGCCCGTCGACGAGGCCCGTGAGGAGGGCGTGGTCGAGGGTCAACGGGCACGCGGTGTAGGCATCGAGGGCGAAGACCACGAGGCCGATGCGGTCGGTTCGGCGCCGGCCGATGAAGTCCTTCAGCACCTCGCGGGCGACGTGGATCCGGTCCTCGGGCTGGAAGTCCGCGGCCCGCATCGAGGTGGAGAGATCGAAGGCGATGACGATGTCGATGCCCTCCACCGAGGTGGGGAGCGCCTCGCGCTCGAGCGAGCGGGGGCGCGCCAGCGCCACCGAGAGCAGCGCCAGGGCGACGAGGGACAGGCCCCGGGGCAGCCACCACAGCCGCGCGACCCAGCCCGGGGCCGTCCGTCGCAGCGTGGCCGCGCGCGGGTGGCTGAGGCGGGGCGCGCGGCGGTGCTCGAGACACAGCGCGGCCACGGCCAGGGGGATGGCGGCGAGAAGGACGAGCGCCCAGGGTCTGGCCAGGTGGAGGCGGAGGTCGGAGGCGCGGGCAAGCGCCGCCGCCAGGTCCCTGAAAGTCACGGCAGGCCCCCCGTGCCCTCCGGCGATTGCCGGGTGCGCCCGAGGAGGCTTTGCGCGTACTCCGTGCCGTCTCGGCAGGCCTCGGGGGTCGCCCTGGCGCGGGCGAACTTCACGAGGTCGGCGCCAACGAGCAGGAGCTCGAGACCGCGGAGGTCGAGGCGCCGGTCGCGGGCCTCGCCCAGGGCGGCGAGCAGCTCGCCGCTCGTGAGGTCGAGCGCCGGGAGGGCGGCCAGGGCCCCCAGGTACTCGCGGACCGCCTCCGAGAGCCGGGTCAGGTGATCGTCGCAAAGGCCGCGCTCCGGCAACCGTTCCACCTCGAGCGCCTCGAGCCGGCTCGCGAACCGCTCGGCCGGGGACGGCTCTCTCGCGGCGCCGCGGCCCGCCCTTCTACGGGCGAGGCCCCGGCGGGCCGCCGCCGCGAGCCAAAGGACGGCCAGCACCGAGACCGCGAGGAAGGCGAGGCGAACGCTTGGCACGAAGAGCGGCACGGGCGGAGCGATGTCCCGGAGCGGGATGCTCGCGGGCGAGAGGGAGGGATCGAGGATGCCGAGGCCGGTGATGCGCGGCCCAGGGACGTCGAGCCGCGACTTCCCGGTGGGACCGTCCACGAGGAACACGAGGTCGGGCACGTCCACCGGCCCGAGCGCGAAGAGCGCGAGCCGCATGGAGCAGATGGTACGGACCTCGGCCCGGGCGGGGTCGCGACGGCAGCTCACGCCCTCCGCCTGAAACGGGTCGAGCGCAGGCCCGGCGGGGAGTCGGTACCACTCCTCGGGCCGGTGGCGGATCTGGACCTCGTAGGCGAAGGGCTCGCCCAGCCGGACGCGGGCCCGGTCGGCGCGGGCCTCGAATCCCAAGGGCCTTGCCTCGGGGAGAGTGGAACTCGGGGGAGCTGCCGCCGAGAGGAGCAGCACGAGCGCCGGGGAGATCACGACAGCCTCCGCGCCCGCGCCCGGAAGAAGGCGAGGAGGGGGCTCACGTAGTCGGCGTCGTCGGCCCGCACCAGGGCGTGGTCGAGATTCAGGCGGGCGAAGAGCCGGCGGAGGGCCAGGTCTTCCCCCTCCACCGCGGCGCGCAGCCGCCTCTGGACCGCGATGCTCGCGAGGTCGACCCGCGACACCTCGCCGGTCTCCGGATCCTCCAAGCAGGCGACCCCCGCGGCGGGCAGTTCCGCCTCTAGCCGGTCCGAGAGGCGGACGGGCACGAGGTCGTGCTTTTGGACGGCGATCCGGAGGGCCCGCTCGAAGGGCGCGCCCCCGGCCCCGCCCGGCTCGAGGAAGTCGGAGAGCACGAAGGCCACCGTCCGGCGACGCATGGCCCTTCGCAAGAACTCGAGAGCGCTCGCGACCGAGGTCCCCCGCGACACCGGGCGGGCCTTCAGGATCTCCGAGACGATGCGGAGCGCGTGGCGCCGTCCCTTGCGCGGGGGGACGAACCGCTCCACCCGATCGGTGAAGAGTACGAGCCCCACCCGGTCGCCGTTCGCCACTGCGCTGAAGAGGAGCAGGGCGGCGATCTCCGCGGCCACCTCCGCCTTGGTTCGCTCCCGGGAGCCGAAGGCGGACGAGCCGGACAGGTCGCACAGCACCATCACGGTGAGCTCCCGTTCCTCCACGAACCGCTTCACGTGGAGGTGGCCGGTGCGGGCGGTCACGTTCCAGTCGATGGTCCGGACCTCGTCGCCGGGGTGGTAGGGTCGGACCTCGCTGAAGTCCATGCCCCGTCCCTTGAACGCCGAGTGGTACTGACCGGAGAGGGTGTCCTCCACCGCCCTCCGGGTGGCGATCTCGATGCGGCGGACGCGCTGCAGGAGTTCCCGGGTGCCGAGGGCGCTCTCCCCCTTGGCGGGCGGCGGCGCCGGGGAGGCGGGGGACCAGGGGTCGCTCCGTTCTCGCGCCGCGCTCAAGGGACCTCGACGCGCTCGAGCGCCCTCGAGATCACCTTCTCGGCGGTGACCTCCTCCGCCTCGGCCTCGTAGGTGAGGGTGATGCGGTGACGGAGGACGTCGTACGCCACCGCCTTCACGTCCTCCGGGGTGACGTAGGCCCGGCGGCGCAAGAAGGCGTGCGACCGGGCGGCGAGCGCCAGGTAGAGAGTGGCCCGGGGCGAAGCGCCGTACTCGATGAGCGGCGCCAGGTCAGCGAGCCCGTGGCCGCGGGGGTCGCGGGTGGCGAAGACCAGGTCGACCACGTAGTCCTTCACCCGGTCGTCCATGTAGATGCGCAGCACCGTTCCCCGGGCGGCCGCGAGGTGGCTCGGCCCCAGCACCCGTCCGGCGTGGGGCGGGGACGCGACCACCATCCGGTCCATGATGGCCCGCTCCTCCTCGCGGCTCGGGTATCCGACCTTCACCTTGAGCATGAAGCGGTCGAGCTGCGCCTCGGGCAAGGGGTAGGTCCCCTCCTGCTCGATGGGGTTCTGGGTGGCGAGGACGATGAAGGGATCGGGCAGGGGGAAGGTGCGATCGGCCAGCGTCACCTGCCGCTCCTGCATGGCCTCGAGCAGCGCCGACTGGACCTTGGCCGGTGCGCGGTTCACCTCGTCCGCCAGCACCACGTTGGCGAAGACCGGCCCCCGGCGCACCGAGAAGGTCTGGTCTCGGGGATCGTACACCTGCGTGCCGATGACGTCGGCCGGCAACAGGTCGGGAGTGAACTGGATCCGGCTAAAGGTACAGTCGACGGCCTCCGCGATGGTCTTCACCGCCAGCGTCTTGGCCAGCCCGGGTACGCCCTCGAGCAACACGTGCCCCCCCGTGAGCAGGCCGATGAGGACCCGCTCCACCACGTACCGCTGGCCGACCACGACCTTGGCGGTCTCGGAGAGGAGCGTCTCGACGAAGGCGGCGCGGGAGAGGACCTCCTCCTGGACGGCCTGTATCTCCGCTCGGATGTCGTTCATGGGCGGTCCCGCCTCGGCCGATTGTAGTGGACCCGCGGGCGACGAGGGTCCCCCCCAAGCCTCCAACAGGCGGGCCCGAAGCCTCAATCCCCGCCCTCTTGGCGGGGGAAGGACATCGCCGAGAGGTACGGGAGGAGCGCGGGGCCGGGGGACGGTCGGGGGGAACGGGCGGTCGAAGGGCACCTAGGTCGGAGCGAGGCTCACTCCGCATCCGCCTCCGCGCGGTACCCGGGATCGAAATCAAAGCTCTCGCTGCCTTCGGGGAAGTGGTGCTCGAGGAGTGCGGCCACAGCGGCGGCGGTAGAGAGCCGGTCGGCGTCCCGTCGGAAGTGCACCCCGCCTCGCCTTCCCCGGGTGTACCAGAGAAGGTGCCTGCGGAGCTCCCGGACCGCGGCTCCCTCGATCTGGTCGGGCGTCTCGCCGGCCCGGGCGTTGCGGCCGCGGTGCTCGATCTGGAGCCGGAGGTGCTCGAGCACGGTGCTCATCCACTCGTCGCGCCCGGGGGGCGGAGGCGGCGGCAAGCGGCGTTCGGCCGCAGCCAACTCGCGGAAGATCCAGGGATTGCCGCAGGCGCCCCGCGCGACCAGCACTGCGTCGCAGCCGGTCTCGTCCCGCAGCCTCAGAGCGTCCCGGGCGCTCCACACGTCTCCCGAGCCCAGCACCGGCATGCAGACGGCGCTCTTCACCGCCCGGATGAGGTCCCACCGGGCCCGCCCGGAATACATCTGCGCTCGAGTCCGACCGTGGAGCGCCAGTGCCGCGGCGCCCCCCGCCTCGGCGGCGCGCGCCACGTCCACGCAGTTCACCTCCCCCTCGTCCCAGCCCGCGCGGATCTTGACCGTCACCGGGACCGGGACCGCCCGGACCACCTCGCGGACCGCGGACTCCACCCGGGCTGGTTCCCGGCCGAGCGCTGCACCGGCACCGCTTCCACACACCTTCTTCACCGGACAGGCCATGTTGATATCGACAATGCCGGCCCCGGCCGCCACCGCCACGGCCGCACCCCGCGCCAGGACGGCGGCCTCGGCAGCGAAGATCTGGACCGCGAAGGGGATCTCGTCTGGCTCGCGGTCGAGATAGCTCGCCGTCTGCGAGGTCCCCTGCACGAGGCCATGCGCCGAGACCATCTCGGTGTAGGTGAAGCTGGCTCCCATCCGTCGGCAGATGGTCCGGAACGGCCGATCGGACACCCCGGCGAGGGGTGCGAGGAAGAAGCTGCCGGAAAACTCGTGAGGGCCGATCCGCATGGCTCGTGCAGTTTGGAGCCGCGTGTACCACGAGTACGGGAGTCCCGGAACGTCCTCCCCGGGCAGCGGGGCGGGAAACCCAACCGCGACAAGGGGTCAGGTGCCCATTCAAGAGAGAGCCAGCTCCGACCTTGGAAAGCGTGCGAGCCGTCGAGGGCCCCTGCAACCCTTGCGTGCTGGCGGCGGCGGTGCGTGCGGCACCCACGAGCGGCGATGAGGAAGGCAGGCCCGAAAGCGAAGGCGGGCGCTCGGCCGCCCGCTGGGTTATGCCTCAGGTGCCGGATTTTGATTCCGGAACTCGGATCGGTACCATGAGGGGGGCCCCGGTTCTCCGCCGGCGGCGAACGCTGCAGAGGAACGATGAGTCCCAATCCGACCGCGCTCCCCTTCCTTGTCTCCGTCCTCTTCCTCGCCACCCCTGCGCGTCCGGCGACGCCAAAGGCCGCGCCGGCCGCGACCACCGCGACGAGCGACGCGCTCGAGTCAGGAGGTGAGGCCCTCCCCTCCGCTCCGGTTCCTGCGCCGAGGTTCATGCGGTCCGCCGAAACGCGGGCCCGGCTCGGCGCGGAGAAGGACGTGGCCGCCGAGGAGGACGCTCCCTCCGACTCCCCCGAGGTGGCGGCGAAGATCGAGGCGGAGTCCGCCGAGCTCGAGGACATCCGAAAGGCAGAGGAGTCGTCGCATGTCCGCGACGCTCCCGAGGTCCGGGCCGGCGCCTCCCTGGACGGGCTCGGGCTCGAGTCGCCCGTCCGCGACAGCGTGGAGGGCGCCCTCTCGCGGGAAGAGACGCCGCCCGCGGGCGAGACCGGGCGGATCGAGCTCCTCCCGGAGATCGACCACGACCTGGCCACCCTCCAGGCGGAGTACGACATCCCCATCGACGTGAACCCGGCGGTGGTGGCCTACATCCGCTTCTTCCAGTCGCCCGGTGTCCGGCCCCACTTCGTGAAGTGGCTGGGTCGCTCCTACCGGTTCCTGGAGCGGTACCGGGGGATCATGAAGGAGGAGGGGCTCCCCGAGGACACCGTCTACCTGGCGATGATCGAGAGCGGCTTCGGGAACTTCGCCTACAGCCGCGCCCGCGCTTCCGGCCCGTGGCAGTTCATCGCCGGCACCGGCCGGCTCTTCGGTCTGCGCCAGGACTTCTGGGTCGACGAGCGGCGGGATCCGGAGCGCTCGGCCCGCGCCGCGGCGCGGCTCTTGAAACGCCTCTACGAGCAAACCGGAGACTGGCGCCTGGCCTGGGCCGCCTACAACGCCGGGGCGGGGCGGGTGCTCTCGGCCCAGAAGAGGGGCTTCGAGGACTTCTGGTCGATGGCGGCCACGAGGGGCAAGCGCGTGCTTCGTCCGGAGACCAAGGGGTACGTGCCGAAGCTCATGGCCGCGGCCATCATCGCCAAGCACCCCGAGGCCTTCGGGTTCAAGGAGGAGGAGATCGACCGGGAGGCCTGGATCGACTACACCGAGGTCGAGATCCCCTCGGCCACGCTGCTCTCCGTAGTGGCGCGCGCCGCCGGCGTTCCGGAGCGTGACCTCATCGAGCTGAACCCCGAGCTGCGTCGCTCCTGCACGCCGCCCCGAAGCTACGAGCTCAAGATCCCGACCGCCTCCGGTCCGACCTTCGCCGAGGCCTGGCCCGGGGTGAGCTCCAAGGTCCGCACCACCTTCGCCGGCCACGTGATCCATCGGGGAGATACGCTTTCCCGCATCGCCGTCCAGTACGGCGTGCCGGTGGAGGGGATCGTGGAGATGAACAACCTGCGCGACGGGCGAAGGCTGCGGGTGGGGAGCGAGCTCCTCATCCCGCGCCCCCTCGATGGCGGCTCGGCGGCCCCAGCTTCGGAGGACGGGGCCCGGCCCGCTCCGGTCCCGCGCGCCGCCCGCCCCGCTCCCCCCCTGGCCGCGGAACCCGCCCCCCCCCGCTCTGACCGCACCGTTCACCGCGTCCGCGCCGGCGATACGCTCTGGTCCATCTCCCAGAGGTACGGTGTGGAGCTCGCCGACCTGTGCCGCTGGAACGGCATCAAGCGCCCCAGCCACTACAAGCTCTTGAGCGGCGCCCGGCTCGTGGTCTACACCGAGGGTGGCTAGAGGAGTCCGCCCCGGCTCCCGGGCGCGCACTGCCGGACGCGGGGCGCTCTCCGCCCCCGGTCACCGCCCCGCCCGGCGACGGGCCATCGCTCTCTGGGCAGCGTTCGCGATCGATTCGATCGAGAGTCCGAACGCGTCCATCACCGCCTCGGGGCTCGGTCCGGTCTTCGCGAAGCGGTCCCCGATCCCCACCCGCTCGAGGGGAGCGGGGCAGCCGGCGGACAGGACTTCCGCGACGGCGCCGCCCAGCCCTCCCACGATCGAGTGTTCCTCGGCCGTGACGAGGGCCCCGGTCTCCTCCGCCGCCCGGCAGAGGAGCTCCGCGTCGATGGGCTTCAAGGTGTGGATCTCGAGGACCCGGGCCGCGATCCCCTTGCTGGCGAGCTCGTCGGCGGCCTTGAGGCACCGCCCCACCATGGTTCCCGTGCCGACGAGCGTCACGTCGGGCCCGGCCCGGAGGGTGAGACCACGGCCCACCTCGAGCTTCATCCCCTCGGTCCCGGCGGGAAGGGCGGAACCGCGGGAGAGCCGCAGGTAGGCGGGGCCGTCCAGCTCGGCCACGAGCGGCACCCACCGCGCCGCCTCGGCGGCGTCGGACGCCACGATCACCGTCATCTCCGGCAGGGCCCGCATGATGGCGAGGTCGGTGATGGAGTAGTGGGTGGGCCCGTCCTTGAAGTCGGAGACGCCTGCGTAGCTGGCCGCGAGCTTCACGTTGGTGCGCGCGTAGCAGACGCTCGTCCGGACCTGCTCCAGGGCCCGCAGCGACAGGAGCGCCGCGAAGGCGTTCACGAACGGGATCTGGCCGCCCAGGGCGAGGCCCACCGCCATGTCCACCATGCACGGCTCGGCGATGCCCACGTTGAAGAAGCGCTCGGGAAAGCGTGAGGCGAAGAAGCTCGAGAGGGTCGAGCTCGAGGTGTCGGCGTCGAGCACCACCACCCGCGCGTTCGCCTGGCCGTACTCGGCGAGCGCCCTCCCGTAGCCCTCCCGGATGGACATGGCGCTCACGGCCGCCTCCCGAGCTCGGCCTCGGCCCTGGCGAGCTGGGCTGCGTCGGGCGCCATGCCGTGCCAGGCAGCGCGGTTCTCCATGAACGAGACGCCCTTTCCCTTGGTGGTGTGGGCCACGATCACCGTCGGCCGACCGTGGATCTCGCAGGCCGTGTCGAGCGCCTCGAGCACCTGGCGCAGGTTGTGCCCGTTCACCTCCAGCACGTGCCAGTTGAAGGCGCGCCACTTCTCGATGAGCGGCTCGAGCGGCATGATGTCGTGCACCGCGCCGTCGAGCTGGACGTCGTTGTAGTCGAGGATCGCCGTTAGGTTCGAAAGCCGGTACTTGGCGGCGGCCATGGCGCCCTCCCACAAAACGCCGCCCTGGCACTCCCCGTCGCCGAGGAGCACGTAGATCCGATGGGCCTGGCCCTGCATCCGGGCGGCGAGCGCCATCCCCACCCCGACCGGGATCCCGTGCCCGAGCAGCCCGGCGGTCATGTCCACGCCCGGGGTGGTTCGCCGGTCCGGGTGGCCTTGCAGGTGGCAGTCCACCGCTCCCCACCGGTCGAGGTCTTCCCGAGGGAAGAACCCTCGCCGCGAAAGGGCCGCGTAGAGCACGGCCGCGGCGTGACCCTTGGAGAGAATGAAGCGGTCCCGCTCCGGCCAGTCTGGGCGGGCGGGATCGATCCGCAGCTTGTGGAAGTACAGGGCGGCCACGATCTCCGCGGCCGAGAGCGACCCGCCGGGATGGCCCGCCCCGCGTTTGTGGATCATCCTAAGGCTGTCGAGCCGCAAGGCCCGCGCGTGCTCGGCCAGCTCCCCGAGGAGGGAGTCGGGATGGAGGGAGGTCGCCGTCGCCATGGCCCGCTAACCCCTCCCCGGCTTCGCTCGCCCGAGCAGGGCCGCTCGCAGGGCGGGATCCGGGACCCTCTCCGGAGCGAGGAGCGGCCAAAGGCCCGGATAGGCGAGCACCGGCTCGAGGATCTCGCCCGGCAGCTCGCCCACGATCTCGGCCCAGGGTCGGTGCGACAGCGCCGAGACGGTCCGGAGCGCGGTCCGGGAGGAGCGCTGGGGGTCCCTTCGGTGCGGCGGGTACCCGCCCCCCCGCTCCACCCCGAAGTAGGCGTCGAAGATCATCCGGAGAGTCACGTCGGCCGCCCACCCGTAACCCTGGTTCAGCATGAGCGAGATGCAGTTGCCATCGTTGATCTGCGCGAAGAGCCAGGCGTCCAAGGGGGAGAGGATGTGGCCGCAGAAGACGCCGGGGTACTGCATGACGGAGCTCAAGAAACCCTGCCCGGTGCCGCAGCCGCCCACCACGAGATCCACCCGCCCGAGGTGCAGCAGGAGGGCGGCCATGAGGCCAGTGTGGACATACTGGAGTTGCGGCTCCTCGCCGTTCTTCTTCATCCCCACGTTGAGGATCTCGTGGCCGCGGCCCTCGAGGGCCCGCAGGATGTCCGCGTTCCGGTCCGCGGCGCTCGTCTCGTTCACGACTGCGATCCGCATGCCTGCTCCCATCCCCTCGTCTCACAGGTTCCGCCGGTGATACTCGGCCTGCACCCGCTCGCACCAGCTGCCCACGTTCCAGTCGCCGTAGGCTCCCATGCCCCCCTCGGGGGCGTCTCCGCCGTACACCGGGACGTGGACGAGCGAGAGCCCGGGGTGGGCGTACGCCCGCTCCAGCGCCTCGCGGAGCGCCTCGCGAGAGGTCCCCCCCCACAGGCCCAGGACGCCGCGGACGGCGCCCGCCATGGCGGCGTAGTCCACCACCACCGAGTCCGAGGTTCGGTACTCATGGCCGTACTGCGCGAGCTGCAGCCCAGTGATGGCCGCCATCCGGCGGTTGTCGAAGACGACCACCGTCCCCCGGGCGCGGTGCTCGACCGCGTCGACGAGCACCTGGGGATTCATGAGGAAGGACCCGTCGCCCGAAAAGGCGATGGCGTAGCTGGGCCGGTCGGCCAGCGCTCCGGCGAGGAGGGCGCTCGCGGCGAACCCCATGTACGACGCCCCCGCCTCGGTGAATGACTGGCCGGGCCGGTCGTCCTCGACCAGCTGGAACCCGTTGGCCTGAACGTCCCCGGCATCGAAGAGCTTCACCGCCCCGCGCTCGCGCGCGAAGGCAGCCACGGTGGCGATGGCCGCGGGCTGGGTCAGGACCGGCTTCCCCCAGGCGGGATCGAGCCGGGGCGCCCCACCGACGCGCTCTGCCTTGAACGCCCGCCAGGCCGCTTTGCGCTCGGAGCACTCCAAGAGCCAGCGCCGCTTTCCCTCGCCGAGGGGGGCCGGCCCGAGCTCGTCGAGAAGCCGCCGGATGGTGGCGGTGATGTCGCCCCTGAGTGCGGTGGTGAGGTTGTAGTGGTAGAGGTCGTCCCGGTCCTGGTTCAGGTTCAGGACCGCCCGGACCCGGGGGTAGCCGATGCCCGAGCAGTCGGCCTGGCACACCGCCCGGGTCCCGACCGCGACGAGGAGCGTCGCCTGCTCCATCGCACCGTTTCCGCTGATGGAGCCCTTCGACCCCCCCACGTGCATGTTCTGGGAGTGGTCGTCGGGGAGCACGCCCACCGAGCCGGGCGAGAGGACCACCGCGGCACCGGTCCTCTCCGCCAGCTCCCGAACGGCCGCGGCATGGCGGCGGGTCCCCCCTCCCGCCTTGAGAACGATGCGATCATGGGAGCGGAGGAGCTCGGCCGCCTCGGCAAAGTCCCCGGGGTCGGCCGCGACGGTGGGCTGGGACCTCGGGCGGACCGGCAGGGCAGCGAGGTTCAAGGACAGCGGAGCGGGCTGGGTGTTGATGGGCAAGAGCACGTAGAACGGTTGAGCCTTTGCCGGGTCGAACACCGTGACCGCCCCTTGGCGCAAAGCCTCGCGCACCGCCTCGGGCGTGTGAAGGACAAAGCTGCGTCCCATGGCCGAGGTGAGCTGGTAGTACCCTCCCTGCTGGGGGCGGGGGATCTGCTGCATGTTGTATCCCTCGCGGTGCGTAGTCTCGTCGCCGTAGAGGTGGTACACGCCCACCCCGTTGCTGGCCGCCGCGATCGAGCCGGCGAGGGCCTGCAGGGCGCCCGGGCCGATCGAGGTGACCAGGGCCGGCACCTCCCCGTACTGCCAGGAGAGGGCGGTGGCCGCGTGGGACATCTCGATCTCGTTCCGGAAGTTCCAGGTTCGCAACAGGCCGGCGCCCTCGTAGACCCGCAGGACCTCGGCCAGGGCGGTCGAGCCGTGCCCGAAGATCGCCAGGTACTTCTTCACCCCTTGCTTGAGGAGGCCGAGCACCAGTGCCTCGGCGAGGTTCGTCGTCACCTGCCCGGGCCACTCGCCGGAGGAAAGCACCGCGGCCACGCCCCCGTGGCGGGCGAGAAGCCCTGCCCGAGCCTCCATCGCCTCCGAGCTCGTTCCACCGATGGCGCTCGCGTTCATGGGTTGCCCCGGGAAGGGATCTTGACCACCTGGCCGGTCCGGGCCGATTCCTGGGCGGCCAGGGCGAAGCGCAGGATCTCCGCTCCTTCACGACCGGTGAGGACGGGAGGCCCGCCGGTGAGGAGCGCGTCGATGTGGTGACGGGTGGAGGCCACGAAGCTCGCCTCCCAGCCCGCGTCCATCCCGGAGAAGGAGCGGACCTCGTCGTCGGCGTAGAGGACCAAAGGGGGCTGGTCGAAGAGCCGGCCGTGGCCACGGTTCACCCAGATGACGCCCCGGGTTCCGGTGATCTCCACCCGGTCGTCCTGGGCGTAGTGGACCGTCTCGATTTCCAACTCGCGGGAGTAGACCACCTCGAGATTCCCGAGCCGGCCGTTCGCAAACTTCCACGAGACCAGGGCCGGGCTGTCGAGGACGACGCCCGACGAGGCCTCGGTCTGGCCGATCCAGGCGTGGACCTCTTCCATCGCTCCCATGAAGAACCAGCCCAGGGCAAACTTGTGGTGGCCGTCGTCGAAGGCCAAGGGGCCCCCGCCGCAGGTCTTGGGATCGAGTCGCCAGGCCTGGGCCGCCGCCGGCACGGGCCAGGCGTGCTTGCCCTTCCCGGCGTTGCTCTTCACCCGGATGGTGAGCGGCTCGCCGATGGCGCCCGAGAGGACGAGATCCTTCGCCTTCCGGATGGGCGGGTAGAAGATGAAGTTCTCGAACACCTTGAAGAACAGGCCGGAGCGGTCGGCGGCGTCGCAGAGCTCGTCGGCCTCCGAGAGGGTGAGGGCCATGGGCTTCTGGAGGGACACGTGCTTGCCCGCGGCGAAGGCGGCGAGGGCGGCAGGCCGGTGGAGGTGATGGGGCAGGAGGATCTCCACGAGGTCCACCTCGTCGCACCGGTAGAGCCCATCCCAGCTGTCGAACACCCGGTTCCTGGGCACGCCCCACTTCTCCGCCTGCCTCCGCGCGATCTCGAGGTTGGCGTCGCAGACGGCGACGATCCGCGCCCGGGGATGCCGCAGGTACTCGATGGCATGCAGGTCGGAGATCCGGCCTGCGCCCACGAACCCCACCCTGACCTTGTCCAGCATGGCCGCCCCCTTCCGTTGTTTCACGAGGCTCGCGCCTTCCCGCGAGCGGCGCTTGCGCGGCCGAATCCGCTCGCGATGTCGCGGGTCGCCGCCCCGAGCTCGGCCAAGCGGTCGAGCGAGATCCTGGCCGCCGCCCCCGAGACGCCGATAGCGGCGATGACCCGCCCGTCGGCATCCCTGAGCGGTGCCGCCACGCAGCGGACGCCCAGGGCGTACTCCTCGTCGTCGGTGGTGTAGCCCTGGGCCACCTGGGTGCGCAGGTGGGCGGCGAGCAGGTGGGGATCGGTGATGGTGCGCTGGGTCAAGGGCTCGAGGGACTCGGGGATGGGGGCGCCGGCGAAGGCGAGGAAGACCTTGCCCAGGGCGGTGCAGTGCAGCGGGGCCAGGGTCCCCACGGGATGGTCCACCTTGAGGCGGTGCTGCGACTGGACCGCATCGAGGTAGAGGGCCCGGTCGCCGGCGAGCACCGCGAGGTGGGCGCACTCCCGGCTCTGCTCCACGAGCTCCCGGAGCAAGGATCCGGCGTGGTCGCGCATCCGGGCGATCTCGACGAGCTGGGGGGCCTGCAGGGGCAAGAGTTTCCGTCCGGGCACGAAGCGCCGGTCGCGCGTCTGCTCCAGGTATCCCGCGAGGGCGAGAGTGTGGAGGGTGCGGGAGGCCGAACCCTTGTCCATCTTGAGCTCCAGGGCGACGTCCTTGGCCCGGACCGGATCGGCGCTCCTTCGCACGAGGTCGAGGGCGCGAAGTCCCCGGAGAAGAGCTTGCACCGCCTCCATCGCCTGGTTGCGACCTCCCGGCGCGGGATTGCGCACTACACAACCGCATCACCGCTCGCGCCCGGGATGTCGCCACATCGGCCGTGGATAGTCAACCAGGGTTTCATCTTGGCGCAGGACGTCCTGTGGTCGGTTGCATTCCCGGCCCCCCCCTGTTGCTGTATGCGCAACACCGGCCCGAAGAGCGTGCGAGGAGGACACATGCCTTTCCCGGAAAGTCGGCGCGGCCTATGGGGCGCCATCCGGAACGCCGCGGCCTCTTCGCCGTGTCGTCCATGCTCGGGATCTCGTACCCCGGGTGGCCAGCGTCACGACGGGTTATGGCGAGGACTTCCTGAAGAGCCTTCGTTCACCTACAGTGGCATGCTACATCGACCACGCCAGGAGAAGCGGAGAGGTACGCCTTGGCTCTTGTGCGACCCGCACCGTTCGTGCGCGCTCTCATTGCTCGAAGGCCGCGATGACTCGCACCGGCAACCCGCGAGCTGCCAGGCGGCCGCCGCGGCACCATCAGGGTATCCCGCGCCGAGGGATCCGGCGGGGTTGTAAGGAGACGGGGTGAGAAATCCGCGCGCCGGATCGCCTCTCCTACGCCCGGCCGGTCCGGTTCCGGTCTATGAGCACCGCGATGACGATGATGGCGCCTTTCACCACCTGTTTATAGAAGGCTTGCACACCCAGGAGGTCCATGCCGTTGTTGATGACTCCCAACAGCAGGGCACCGATGATCATGTCGCTGACGTTGCCGATGCCGCCCGAAAAGCTGACACCGCCGATGATGCAGCCGGCGATGGCGTCCAGTTCGTAACCGCCCGCGAACTGGGGCGCCGCGGATTTGACGCGGCCCGCGAAGAGGACGCCGGCGATCCCCAGCGAGATGCCCTCCAGGATGTACGTCTTGATCTTCACCCGGTCGACGTTGATCCCTGCCGCCCGGGCGGCTTCCTCGTTGCTGCCTACCGCGAAGATGTACCGCCCCAGGGGCCGCTTGTTGAGTATGAACCAGGCGACAAGGATCGTGAAGGCGTAGATGATCACCGGCCAGGGGATGGGCCCCAGCGACTCGGTTCCCAGATAATTGAAGCTGTCGGGGAACTTCGCCACCGGCATGCCGTGGGCAAGGATGAGCGCCATGCCGCGGCACATCGACATGGTTCCCATGGTGACGATGAACGCGGGGATGCGCGCCTTCGCCACGATGATGCCGGCGAAGAGGGACACGGCCACGCCGGTGGCTATGCCCGCGAAGAAACCCAGCGGGGTGGAAAGGCCCAGTCCGCTGTACTCGAGGCCGGTGGAGACCACCCGGCCCGCCACGATGCCGACCAGCGCCAGGGTGGAGCCAATGCTGAGGTCGATCCCCCCCATGATGATGAGAAAACCGCTGCCCAACGTGGCGATGCCGATGCAGGAAACCTGACGCAACACATTGATAAGATTCGCGGGCCGCGCGAAATTCCGATCGGCCAGGGAAAGGAGGACCACGCTGATCACAAACCCGATGATGATACCGTGGTCCCGCACAAACTGCCTGGAGTCGAAATTGCCCTTCTTGGCGCCCACGACCTTTTCACTGGCCATTCATGTCCCCATTTCCATAGGGCTGGTTCGCACCGCCAATTCCATTATTCTATCCGCCGTGGCGTCCTTGCGGTCTAAGATGCCGGTTTGCACCCCCTCGTGGAGCACCAGTATCCGATCGCTCATCCCCAGAATCTCAGGCAGTTCCGACGAAACCATGAGTACCGCCTTGCCGGTCCCCGCCAGCAAAGACATGAGCCGGTGAATCTCGGATTTCGTCTTGACATCGATGCCGCGGGTCGGTTCGTCGAGGATGAGGACTTCGGGGTCCGCGTTCAAGACCCGGGAGACAGCGACCTTTTGCTGATTCCCTCCCGAAAGGTTCTTGCAGGTCTGCCGCAAGGATGAATACCTGATTTCGAGCTTCTCGGCGTATGCCTCGAAGCACTTCCTTTCCAGCTGCCGCCGTATGTACGGCCCGCGCATGCACTTCTTCAGGGCCGAAACGAGCACGTTGTCCTTTACCGGCAGCCGCAGAAATACGCCGCTCCTCTTGCGGTCCTCGGGAACCATGGCGATCCCGCGCTTGAAGGCCTCTCCGGGGATGCGATTGACGATCCTCTTTCCCTTATAGAATATCTCGCCCGCGTCGCTTCTCCTGGCGCCCATGATGGTCTCCACCAGTTCGGTCCGCCCCGCGCCCATGAGCCCCGCGATGCCCAAGATTTCCCCTCTGCGCAGATCGAACGTTACATTGTGGAATTCCCCGTTCACCGTGAGGCCCTTGACTTGAAGGAGCACATCCCCGATTGCGCACTCCTGTTTCGGGAACAGCTCGTTGACCTCCCGGTCGACCATCATGCGGATCAGTTCCTTTTGGGAAAGGTCGCTCACCAAACCCGAATGGATGAAATTTCCGTCCCTCAAGACCGTCACCCTTTCGCAGACGGAGTAGATCTCCTCCATCTTATGGGAAATGAACACTATGCATTTCCCCTGATCCCGGAGAGCCCGGACCATGGAAAAGAGATATTCAATCTCGTTTCTGCTCAACGCCGACGTCGGTTCATCCATGATGATGATCTGGGCATTGAAGGACAGGGCCTTGACGATTTCCACTAGCTGGTGCTTCGCCACGGTCAGGTCCCTGATTTTGACCTTGGGGTCCAGATCGACGCCGAGCTTCTTTAGCAATTCCGACGAATCGCGGTACATTCTCTTGTAATCGACGGAACCGGTTCGGGTCTTCGGTTCCCTGCCCAGGTAGATGTTCTCCATCACCGAAAGAACCTTGACCTGGTTGAACTCCTGAAAGATCATGCTGATGCCGGCGTCCTGGGCGTCCTTGACCGACCTGAAACGAACCGCTTTGCCGTTCAGGATGATTTCGCCGCTGTCGGGCGCATACAGGCCGATAAGGATCTTCATCAGCGTGGATTTGCCTGCGCCGTTCTCACCTACCAGCGCATGGACTTCCCCGCGTCTTAGGGTGAGGCTCACGTTGTGCAGAGCATGAACGCCGCCAAAATGTTTATCGATGTTCCTCATGTCCAGAATGATTTCACCCATAAGCCTCTCCGCCTCATCGCTTCGATTGACAGCGCCTGCCGGAGCGGTGGGGTACGCGCCCTCGGGCACCGTTACCAGGATGTTGGGGGCGCTTGACCTCAAGGGCGCGCGCGCGATGATGACCATCGAGGGGGCGACCGACGCCGAAGTCAGGGAGACGTTCGTCGAACGAGTGCTGGCTCGGAAGCGGGGGCCTCGCGACATCGTGGTCCTCGACGATGTGGGGGTGCGCAAGGTGCCGAACGCCCGCCGGCTCATCGAGGGGGCCGGAGCCCCCCTGTTGTTTCTGCCGTCTTACTCCCTCGACTTGAACCCAATCGAACTGTTCTGGAGCGAGCTGAAGTCGAGCCTGACGGACCTCGGCGCTGCCACCCAGCAGGCACTCGATGGAGCCATCCGCAGGGCGATGGACCTCATCGGCTCCAACGATGCTGTCGCGTCGTTCACGCACTGTGGCTGCGGGGCTCAGGTCAAGTGCTCGGCCCTATGAAAGCCCGGGAGGGGTAGAACCCCTCCCGGAAACAGGATCGGTCAGAAGTACTTCGCTGAGAGGGCGTTGCGGGCTTGGGCCTGCTTGATGTAGGCGTCGACGTTGTCCTTCGTGGTGACTTCGTAGGGGATGATGTGGTTGGAGATCTTCTTGCCGTGAGCCACGTCGATGGCGAGTCTGAGGGACCACTCACCCTGTCCGAGGCCGTCCTGCCAGATGGAGTTGTCCACGACGCCGCTCTTGATCTTCTCCATGACCGGCATGTCGCAGTCCATGCCGCCCAAGAGGATCTTGCCGGCGAGGCCAGCGTTCTCCACCGCGGTGATGACGCCGACGAGCTGGCAGTCGCACTCGGTGGCGATGATGTCGATGCCGTTCGGATAGGTCTGGATCCAGTTTTCCGTAAGCTGGAGGGCTTTTTCACCGGACCAGTCGGCGGTGTTCTGGACGACCAGCTTGGCTTCGGGATGCTTCGCCAGAACCTGCTTGTACGCCTGCTCGCGGTATACCTGGGCGGAATGCCCCAATACCGCATTGACGTACGCGACCCGGGGATTCTTGATGCCCTTGGCGGCGGCGGACTTGAGGAGCCGTTCCATCTGCAGGGTACCGGCTTCCACGTCATCGGAACCGACATGAGCGGTCACGTTCTTGCTGTCCGAGGTCGTGTTGATGGTGATGACCGGGATGCCCGCCTTGTAGGCGATATCCACGGCGGCGGCGCTCTGCACCTTGTCGACCGGGTTCAGGATGATCGCGTTGACGCCCTGGGACACGAACTGTTCCACCTGACTCTGCTGCTTGGCCGGATCGTCGTCGGCGAACACCACCTTGAGATCCACGTCGGCGGCCTTGGCCTTCTGGTATTCCCACATCCCGGCGACCATGTAGCGGACAAAGCCGCTCTGGTTCCCCTGCATGAGGGCCGCGACCACAATCTTGTCGCCTTTCTTGGCCGAGGCGGCATACGCGGCCGGCGCCAAAAAGCTCAGCGCCAAGAGCACCGTCAGAACCTTGCGAACACTGCTTCTCATGGCTCCCTCCTGTGAA
>DASRZU010000018.1:0-28812 GCA_035686075.1 Anaeromyxobacter sp. | reverse complement strand
GATCGTGAGGTAGCTTTTCCCCTCCGCCCGGTAGCGGGGGAGGAGGAACGCGAGCAGCTCGGAGAGCCGCTCGAGGAACGCCTTGGCGTCGGGCTGCGAGAGCACGAACTCCGCGACCCGCGGGTCGGTCCCGGGGAAGGGCTTCAGCTCCGGGATGAAGTAGGGGTTGGGAAGGAAGCGCACGTCCATCACCAGATCGGCGTGGGTGGGGATCCCGAACCGGAACCCGAACGAGACCAGGGTGACGCCGAGCCGGGTGTTCTCCCCGCCTCCGAAGCGGCGGGTGACGAGCCGCTTCAGTTCGTGCACGTTGAGGGTGGTGGTGTCGATGACCTCGTCGGCGAGCGCCTTCAGGTCGGAGAGCGCCCGCCGCTCGGCGGCGATCCCCTCGGCCACCGTCCCCTCCCCGGCCAAGGGGTGGCGCCTGCGGGTCTCCGAGTAGCGGCGGATGAGCGTCTCGTCGGAGCTGTCCAGAAACAGCACCTCGACCTCGGAGCCTTTCTCCCTGAGCTCCCGGATCACCCGGGGAGCGTCCGCCAAAAAGCGTCCCTCCCGGGCGTCCACGCCCAGGGCGATGCGCGAGACCTCCCCCGCGGTGTGACCGGAGAGCTCGAGGAGCTTCTCCACGATGATGATGGGCAGGTTGTCCACGCAGTAGAACCCTGCGTCCTCGAGCGCCCGCAGCGCGGTGGACTTCCCGGAGCCGGAGACCCCGGTCAGGATCACCACCTGGACGCCCTTGGGCCCCCCGCTCATTCGACGTCCATTTCCCCGACCCGCCCCCCGGGGGCGACCGCGATGGCCCGGTTCAGCCGATCCTGGAACTCGCGGGCCGAGTGGTGGCCCTGCAGCTTGAGGAGGTGATTGCGGGCGGCGACCTCGACGATCGTGGTCATGTTGCGTCCCGGCCTGACCGGGACGATGAGCATGGGGATCTCGACGTCCAGGATCCGGAACTTCCGATCCTCGACGCCCAACCGATCGTACTCGACGCTCGGGTCCCACTCGACCAGCTCGAGGACGATCTCGATCTTCTTGCGGTCGCGGATGGAGGCGACGCCGAAGAGGTCCTTGATGTTGATGATTCCCAGGCCCCGGATCTCCATGTGGTGCTTGATGATCTCCGATCCGACCCCGATCACGGAGTCCGGGGTGCGCCGGCGAACGTCGACGATGTCGTCGGCCACGAGCCGGTGGCCGCGCATGACCAGGTCGAGCGCGATCTCGCTCTTCCCGATGCCGGACTTGCCGAGCAGGAGGATGCCCACCCCGAAGACGTCGAGGAGAACGCCGTGCATCGAGGTCTGGGCGGTGAGAACGTCCTCCAGGCAGGTCTGGACCGACTCGATGAAGGTCGAGGAGAGGTGGGTGGTCCGAAGGAGCGGGACCCCCGCCTCGTCCGCCGCCGAGAGCATCTCCTCCGGGAGCTCGAGGCCCTTGGTCACCACCAGGCAGGCGATGTCCTGGGCGAAGAACTTTCGCAGGACGGCCGCGGCCCGCTCCTTGGGGAGGGTGGCGAGGTAGCTCATCTCGGTGTTCCCGAATACCTGGACCCGCTCCTTGTGCAGGTACTCGGTGAAGCCGGCGAGCACCAGCCCGGGCTTCTGGATGCGCGAGGCGCTGATCCGGCGCGAGAGCCCCTGCTTGCCCGCCAGCAAGGTGAGCCGCAGGTCGAACTTCTTGTCGTCGAGGAGCGCCCCGACCCGGATCGCATCCATTTGGAGAGGGAGTGTAACCCGCTGAAACGCGGGACCGCCACCCTCCGTCCGGCAACCGGGCCGACCGGCTTCACCAGGGCCAGGCGGGGTGAAGGGCCCTTTCCCCCCTCCCCAGGGCGCCGCCCAGGTCCCTGCGCGAACCGTGGTCCCCGGCCCTCATGTCACGGATCGTGAATGATCCGGGCCCGCCGGGCGGCGCTGCCGTCCACCCCGACGGGTCGCTCGGGCGCGCGGCCCGTCCTTAAGCCCTGCTTTGACGCTATGCTCCCCCGACCACGAGATTCCGGCGCCCATGCCGCTAGAGGTCCTGTACCACGGTAACTGCTTTGACGGCTGCGCGGCCGCGGCCCTCTTCGGCCGCTTCGCCCAAGAACACCTGGGCCGGCCCGCCCAGGAGATCCACTACCGCCCCCTCCAGCACCAGCCCGGCGATCCCTTTCCAAGATACGCCTTCCTGGCGGAGATCGTGGCCTGCGTGGACTTCCGGTTCTCGCCCCGCCTTCACTGGTGGTTCGATCACCACGCCAGCGCCTTCCCCACTCCGGCCGACCGGGAGGCGTTCGAGCGCGACCGCACCGGCCAGAAGTACTGGGATCCCTCCGCCAAGAGCTGCACCGGCTTCATGGCGCGCATCCTCGACGAGCGCTTCGACTGGCGAGCGAGCGACCTGGAGGACCTCTTCCACTGGGCCGATGTCATCGACTCCGCGAGCTTCGAGTCCCCCCGGACCGCGGTGGAGCTGAAGGAGCCCGCCCTGCGCATCATGACGCTGCTCGAGGCCACCACCGACCCCTCCCTCCCTCCTCGCCTCATCGAGGCCATGCAGCATTCCCCTCTCCCCCGCATCGCGGCCGAACCGTGGATCGCGGAACCGCTCGTCCCCTTGCTCGAGCGGCACCGACAGACCGTCGAGCTCGTCCGGTCCCACGCCACAATGCGGGACGGGGTGGTCGAGATCGACCTCGGGGATACCCCGGTCGAGTCCGCAAACAAGTTCATCGCCTACGATCTCTTCCCGGAGGCCGCCTATACCGTGGTCGTGACCCGCGACCCCCGGCGGACCAAGGTCTCGGTGGGATCGAACCCGTGGGCCCGGCAGAGGCGGGTCCACGACATCGCCCGGATCTGCGAGCGCTACGGCGGAGGAGGGCACGCGGTGGTGGGCGCGGTCACCCTCCCACCCGGGACCCTCCCGGAGGCTCGGCGGATCGCCGCAGAGATCGCCGCCACGCTGCGCGGGGGCCGGGCATGACCCCGGGCGAGTACATCCTCGTCGTGGACGACGACGATGACTTCCGGGAGGCGCTCTCGGAGGTCCTCACCGAGGCCGGCTACCCGGTGCAGAAGGCGGAGAACGGGGCCGTGGCCCTGGCCAAGGTCGCCGAGGAAGCGCCCGGAATCGTCCTCCTCGACCTCAAGATGCCGGTCCTCGACGGCTGGGGGGTGATGGAGCGCATGCGCGGCGACGTGAAGAGCGCCGCGGTCCCCATCCTGATCCTCTCAGCCTACGGGTTCGAGTGGGAGGCCGAACTCCTCGGCGCCCAGGGATACATCCCCAAGTCGGTGGGGATGGACGAGATCCTGGACCGCGTGCGGAAGGCGGCGGGCCCCCCGCCGCTTCGCCACTGACCTCGACGCTCCGCCCGCCGTCTTGCGAGCGGGAGGGCCAGAGAGCGCCGGGAGGGTCCTCCCGGTCTCCGGGCTCCCGCGGCCGTTCGCTCTTTTCCCCGCGCGTCGAGACCCGGGGAACGAGATGGCTCCTTGCGCCCGGGGCGCGGGGAGCTTCTAGAGATCGCCTTCCGGACCGCCCTTTCCGCGCCGCGGCCGGTCGGCGAGGTCGGCCCGCAACACGGCGCGCTCGCCGAACCTGTCGGCGAGCCCGTCGAGCGCCGTGGCGAGGGCACGGCGGCGAGCCTCGTCCTTCGCCGAGCCGGGCGCCGTGCCCGGAAACAGGCCCAGTTGCCCTTCCTCCGCGGGGGAGGCGAGGTCCGAGACCGAGACGCCGGTGAGCCGCACCGGACGAGACAAATCGACCCGGGTGAGCTGCGCCAGCGCGGCCTTGACGATCACCTGGTCGTCGTCGGTGGGGGCCCCCAGCGTGACGCGCCGTGTGATCGAGGTGAAGTCGCCGTACTTCACCTTGAGCGTGACGGTCCGCCCCCGGAGCCCAGCGCCCCGCAGGCGCCTCCCCACCCGGACCGCCTGCCCCAGGATCTCGCGCTCCAGCGTTTCCCGGTCGGCGACGTCTCGCTCGAAGGTCTCCTCGGCTCCGACCGAGCGGGCCGCCTCGTCGGGGACGACCTCCCTCGGGTCGTGGCCCAGGGCCAGCGCGCGCAGGTCCCGGGCGTGCGAGCTGCCCACCGCCGGGGCCAGGGCCGCCTCCGAGAGCCCCTGCAGATCGCCGATCGTCGTTGCGCCGAGGCGGTGCAGCGCTTGCTCGGTCACCTCGCCGACGCCCCATAGCCGCCCGACCGGCAAGGGGGCGAGGAACTCGGCCACCCCGCCCGGCGGAACCTCGACGAGACCGTCGGGCTTCCCCAGATCGCAGGCGATCTTGGCGGCGAGCTTCACCTCGGCGATGCCCGCCGAGACCGCGAGCCCGCACTCGTCTCGGACCTCTCGCTTGATGGACCGGGCGATGGTCCGCCCCGGCCCGTGTAGGGCCTGGCTCTGGGTCACGTCGAGGAAAGCCTCGTCGAGCGAAAGGGGCTCGACGAGCGGCGTGTAGCGACGGTAGATGCCGAACACGTGCTCCGAGATGGCCGAGTAGCGGTCGAAGCGGGGGGAGAGGAAGACGCCCTCGGGGCAGAGTCGGCGGGCGCGGGCCGTAGGCATCGCCGATCGGACGCCGAACCTTCGCGCCTCGTAGCTCGCCGCGCACACGACCCCTCGGCCGCCCATCCCGCCGACGATGACGGGCCGACCCCGCAGCGACGGATCGTCGAGCTCTTCCACGGACGCATAGAAGGCGTCCAGGTCGAGGTGGATCACGGTTCGAACGGACCGCGACTCGCTCAAAGCATCTCCTCGAAGGTCCGGGCCTGTTAGCTCGAGGGGCGTGCCTCGACTCCCTAGAAGGGGGTAGCCCCGACCGCCTCCCAACCATGATCTAGCTGACGAGTCCGACCACTTTCGCGTGTGAACCCCGGAAGGGGATTAGCCCCTACTTGACCTATGTCAATTCAGGCTGTAAGACCACGTTTCAATGGACGGGTCTATGGCCAGCCGTCGCGTCGGGCCCCCGCGCGTGGGTATCGCGGAACGGATCTGGGATGCCGCCCGGGTCGAGTTCTCGAAGCGCGGGTATCACGGTGCCCGGGTGCAAGGGATCGCCCGGGGCGCGTCGTGCAACGTGGCTCTCATCTACAGGCATTGGGCCTCGAAGCGGGCCCTCTACCTGGACATCCTCCGCGCCGTCTGGCTCAACGCCGCCAACGAGATCGCGGGCCTCCTCGAGAACGGCTCGGAGAGCACCGCCGAGGTGATCGTCGGGGCCTATCTCGACGCCATGGGCCGCGACCCGATGGGCGCTCAGGTGCTCGTGCGCGAGTATCTGGATGGCGCCCCGTTCCTCTCGCAGCTCACGACCACCGATCCGTCGCTGCTCGAGCCCGTCCGGAGGGCGGCGGCGATCATGAACGGCTCCCCGGATCGGGGTGTCGATCCGGTCCTGGCGGTGGTGACGGTGGGAGGGCTCTCGGCGCTGGTCGCTTCCGCCCAGGACGCCGTTCGCCCCTTCGTGAGCGAGCCGCCGCAGCCGGAGGCGTGGCGCCGTCACGTGCTGGGGCTTCTCACCCACGGTCTCTCCCCGGCGTACGGGGGCGCGGGGAGCGCCAAGGCGACCTAGACGGCGGTCCCTCGGGCGCGTCCTCACAAAGAAGGTGCGGGCGCTTGGCCGAAGGGACCGGCTGGCGCCTTCCCCCGGGCCTGTGGCAAGCTCCTCGAAAGAGCATGTCGCGTTTCCATCATGCGGTGGTCCTTCTCCTCGCCGCGGCCTGCACGCGCCCCGTTCCCTCGTCGCCCGGCGGTGAAGCCGCTCGCCCGGCGGCGGCCGCGGAGGCGCCGGCCGGGCCCTTCTCGGCCGAGGCCGGGCGCGGGACCCTGACCCCCTCCGCCACCCGGCTCACGCCCGTTCCGGGTTCGCACCCCATCCGTCCTCGCCCCGACCCCTGCCTGCCCGGCAACCCGCTCGCGACCCCACGCACCCTCGCCAGGGAGGCGCGCCGGGCGCTCGAGGCAGGGCAGAACGAGCGGGCCCTCGACTGCTCGGAGGAGGCCTCCCGCGGGGCGCCGCGGCTCGTGGCAGCTCTCGCGGTGCGGGCCGACTCGCTCGCTGCGCTCGATCGACTCGAGGAGGCGCGGCTCGCCTACGCGCGCGCGCTCGCGATCGACCCCAACAACCCGGTCGCGCTCCTCGGAGCGGCGGATCTGTACGTCCGGCGCCTGTCCGAAGAGCGCGATGCCCTGGAGACGGGGCTCGAGTACGCCCTGCGTGGCGCCGGCGCCGCGCAGCGGCCACCCTATCGCAACAAGGAGCTCGCGGCCGATTTGTATCTCGAGGCCGGCATGGCGGAGAACGATCTGGGGAAGAACCGCACCGCCCTCGCCCATCTCGACCGGGCGCTGGGCGTGCTCCCCGACGACCCCGACGTGGTGTACGAGCGAGGGGTGGCGCTGTTCGAGCTCTGCCGGTTCGACGAGGCCCAGCGCACCTTCGAGCGGGCGCTCTCGCTCTCGCCCGACGACCCCTGGACGCTCCACCAGCTCGGCCTGTTGGCGGAGCGGCGAGGCGATGCGCGACGGGCTGAAGAGCTCCTCGGCCGCGCCCAGCGGCTTGACCCCAAGACCTTCGCCCCGGACCTGCCCGTGGACGAGCAAGCCTTCCGGGCCCTATTGGACAAGTCCCTCTCCGAGCTCTCCCTCTCGGATCGCCAGGCGCTCGCAAGAGTGCCTCTCGAGGTCCGCGATCTCCCCGACCTGGCCGACCTGTTGGCGGTGGACCCCCCGCTCTCCCCGGCCATCCTGGGGCTCTACCGTGGCCCGCCCGAGGACGAGGCCTGCGGCGAGGGCGAGGGCCCCCAGTGCCGGTCGATCGTGCTCTACCGGAAGAACCTGGTCCGCTTCGCGCACAGCCGGGAGGAGCTCGCGGAGCAGGTGCGGGTCACGCTCCTGCACGAGCTCGGGCATTTCCGGGGCGAGAACGACGACGAGCTCCGCGATCGCGGGCTCGAGTGAGGAGCGGGACGGCTGGGGGGATCGCTTTCAGCCGGCGAGGCGGCGGTAGAGGGCCTCGTACCCGGTGGCGCTGCGATCCCAGCTCAGGTCCACACTCATCCCCCGCCGGATGAGCCCGAGCCAGGCGGCCCGGTCCTGGAACACGTCCAGGGCCCGGGTGAGGGCCAAGAAGAGGGCTCTCGGGTGGTACTCCTTGAACTTGAACCCGGTGCCTCGAGAAGCACCGTCGTAGTCCTCGACGGTGTCCTCGAGGCCGCCCACCGCCCGCACCAGGGGGACCGTTCCGTAGCGGAGCGAGTACATCTGGTTGAGGCCGCAGGGCTCGAAGCGGGAGGGCATGAGAAAGAGGTCCGCTCCGGCCTCGATGCGGTGAGCGAGCCCCTCGTCGAAGCCCACCCGGGCCGCGACCCGCCGCCCGTGCTCGCGCGAGGCCCGGACGAAGACCGACTCCAGGTTCCGATCTCCGCTGCCCAGGACCGCGAGCTGCACGTCGAGGGTGGCGAGCCGGCCCAGGATGGCGGCCACGAGATCGATGCCCTTCTGCTCCGCGAGCCGCCCCACCATCCCGATGAGCGGCACCTCGGGTCGCACCGGCAGCTTGAGCTCGCGCTGCAGCTCCGCCTTGCACACCCCCTTGCCGGAGAGGTCTTGGGCGGAGTAGTGCGCCCTGAGGTGGCGGTCTTGGGCCGGGTCCCACTCGTCCACGTCGATTCCGTTCAGGATGCCGGTCAGGTCGGCGGCCCGGTGGCGGAGCACCGGGTCGAGCCTCGCGCCGCCCTCGGGGGTGAGGATCTCCCGGGCGTAGCTGGGGGAGACCGTGGTGAGCGCGTCGGAGAAGGTGAGGGCGGCCTTCATGAACGAGAGGTGGTCGTAGAACTCCATCGCCTCGTAGCGGAAGACGCTCCAGGGAAGGCCCAGGGCGGGGACGAGGTGTTTCGGGAAGATGCCCTGGTAGGCGAGGTTGTGGATGGTGAACACGGTCCGGGCCCTGAGGAGCGCCGGGTCCTCGGCGTGCTCGTGATGGAGGAGGAAGGGGACGAGCCCGGTTTGCCAGTCGTTGAGGTGGAGGATGCGCGGTCTTTGTCCCAGGGCCGCCGGCGCGGCCAGCGCCGCCCGGGAGAGGTAGGCGAAGCGCTCGGCGTTGTCCCCGTAGTCCCCCAGGGCGTCCCCGTAGAGACCGCGCCGCGAGGCGAAGTAGCGATCGTGCTCGACGAAGTAGAAGCTCACCCCGCCCGCGGGGCGGAGCCACAGGGTGGTGGGCTCGCCCTGCACTCTCACCGCCCGGTGCAGGGGGAGGAACCCCGGCTCCCGGACGTCGATGGTGTAGTAGCGGGGGCTCACCACCGAGACGGCATGTCCGCGGGCGGCGAGGGCCCGGGGCAAGGCCCCGGCCACGTCGCCGAGCCCCCCGGTCTTCGACCAGGGGGCCACCTCCGAGGCCACGAACAGGATCTCCATCCAGGGTCCGCTATCCCACCACCCTTCGCAGGAACTCGGCGGCCTCTTCCGGGGGG
Source organism: Anaeromyxobacter sp. (assembly GCA_035686075.1). GTDB lineage: Bacteria > Myxococcota > Myxococcia > Myxococcales > Anaeromyxobacteraceae > Anaeromyxobacter. The sequence goes on along the minus strand of DASRZU010000018.1, from coordinate 20,345 downwards.
ACGGGGTTGATGTGGAACCCCGAGCCCCACTCGAAGCCGGCCACGTGGGTCAAGGCCGGCATGATCTCGACGTGCCAGTGATAGCTCGGGCTGGGGGGGTCCCGGAGCGGGTTGGAGTGGATCATGAAGTTGTAGGGCGGGTTCCCCAGGGCGGTGGAGATCCGCCGGAGCGCGGTCCCGAGCGCCTGGGCGCAGAGGGAGAGCCGCTCTCGGGGCTCGGCCTCGAAGCTCGACTCGTGCCGCCGGGGCACGACCCAGGTCTCGAACGGGCTCCGCGGCGCCCAGGGAGCGAGCACCACGAACTCGTCGTTCTCGTAGACGAGCCGGGTCCGGTCCTTCCGCTCCTGGCCCACGATGTCGCAGTAGATGCAGCGCTCCTTGAGCTCGTAGTGCCGGCGAGCGCCCTCGAGCTCGTTCAGCACCTGGCGCGGGACGATGGGGAGGGCGATGAGCTGGGAATGGGGGTGGTCGAGGGTCGCCCCGGCGGCCACGCCGTGGTTCTTGAAGAGCACGATGTAGCGGAACCGCTGATCGTTGCGGAGATCGAGGATGCGGGCCTTCATGGCCATGAGCACCTCGAGGATCTCGCCCTGCCCCTGGGCCTCGAGCATCCGGGCATGGTCCGGGGTCTCGATCACGACCTCGTGCGCGCCCACCCCGTTCATGCGGTCGTAGATGCCCTCCGCCTGCCGGTCCAGATCGCCCTCGATCTTCAGGGCGGGGAACCGGTTCGGCACCACCCGCACCTTCCAGCCGGGCCCGTTGGCCCCCGCCCCGTGGGGCCGGCCGGCGGCGTAGACCTCTCCCGGAGTCTTGTCCTCGTGGCCGGGACAGAAGGGGCAGAGCCCCTCGGGCCGGGAGGCCACCGGGACGTGATCGAACGAGGAGGGCCGCCGGGCTCGCTCGGTGGCGATGATCACCCATCGACCGATGATGGGGTCCCTGCGCAACTCGGGCATGGTCACTCCTTTCTAGGACGATCGCTGGGCGCCGAGGGCCCCGACGGAATCGACCGGGCGGCGCAGGGTCGAGCCCAACACTGCCGCGAGGAGCATGAGCCCGCCCCCCACGAGGTAAGGGAACGCTTGCCACCAGCGACCGAAGGTGAAGGTCCCGGCCTCGGGCCCCAGGATCCGCCCCATGGCCGCCGCCGACTCCCCCAGGCCGAGCGTTCCCCCCTGCTCCTCGGAGCGCGCCAGCCGCGAGAGGAGGGAGGAGAGGGCCGGCTGCGAGGCACCCGCTCCGATCGCCAGCGGGGCGGTGGCGAGGAGCAGGCCGGTGAGGTTGCCCCCGAAGGGCAGGGCGGCGAGTGCCACCCCCTGCAGGACGGTTCCCGCGACGAGCAGGTTCACCTCCCCGAAGCGGCGGGTGAGCGGCCCGATGAGCCCGCCCTGCACCAGAACCACCAGGATCCCGATGTATCCGAAGAGATAGCCGACGTGCGCGAGATCGATCCCGTACCGCAGGCTCGCGAGGAAGGCGTAGGTGGCCTCCATGGCGCTGAATGCCAGCACGCTCACGAAATATACGAGCACGAGGCGTCGGATGCCGGGCCGGCGCATCTCCCGGAGGAAGGAGGTGAACCGTCCCTGGGCCGCCCGGGCCCGCACGCTCCGCTCCTCGGGCTCGGGCAGGACGACCACGGCGAGTAGCCCGTTCGCCCCGGCGAGCGCCGCCGCCACGAGCCCCGGGGCGGCGAGCGAGGTGCGGGAGAGAACGCTCCCCGCCAAGGGTCCGAGCACGAACCCCAGCCCGAAGGCGGCCCCGATGAGCCCCATGCCCCGCGCTCGATCCCCGGGGGCGGTGACGTCGGCCACGTAGGCGCGGGCGATGGCGATGTTGGCGGTGGCTGCGCCCGCGAACAACCGGGAGGCGAGGAGCACGGTGAAGGAACTCGCCACCCCGTACACCAGGAACGCCGCCGCGGTCATGAAGATCGACACGAGGAGCACCGGTCGGCGGCCGACGCGGTCGGAGAGCCTTCCCCAGATCGGCGCGAACAAGAACTGCATGGCCGAGTATCCGGTGGAGAGCAGGCCGGTGAAGGCCTCGGACGCCCCGAGCTGCCGGGCGTAGAGGGGCATCAAGGGGATCACCATCCCGAACCCGAGGAGGTCGATGAAGACGATGACGAAGAGGATCGCGAGGGCGGGGCGGCGGGTCACGGGGCTGGCGAGGATAACCCGTCCGAGGGACCCTTGCAGTCGAAAGCTCGTCATTTCGCCGGGCCATGCCACGGCGCGGCGAGCCTCGAGGACGGCCGGCGGGCCCCGCCTAGCTCGGCGAGGGCCTGGCCCCCCGGGTCGCCGCCCAGATCACGCGATTGCGGCCCGCCCGCTTCGCGTCGTAGAGCCGGGCGTCCGCCCGCGCCAGGAGCGAGGCCGCCTCGCGTTCCTCCGCCTCGAGGGCGGCGCAGCCGAGCGACACGCTCACCTGGACCGCGGCTGTGCCGACCGGGATGCTGGTATCGCACACCGCATGGCGGATCCGCTCCGCCACCTCCGCCGCCGCGGCCAGGGTGGCCCCGGGGAGGAGCGCCGCCAGTTCCTCCCCTCCGATGCGGGCGAGCAGGTCCTCGGCCCTCAGCGCCCGCTGCGCCCGCGCCGCCACCTCGGCCAGCACGAGGTCGCCGGCGGCGTGCCCGTGGGTGTCGTTCACCCTCTTGAAGTGGTCGACGTCGAGCACCACCACGGCCAGCGCGTCCCCCGTCCGCCGGGCGAGCGCTACCTCGCGCTGCAGGGACTCCTCGAAGGCGCGGCGGTTGGCGAGGCCGGTGAGAGCGTCTCGCCGGGCCAGGTCGGCGAGGGCGCCTAGGTCCTCGGCGTCGGCCTCTCCCTGCCGCAGGTAGCGGAGCACGCAGGAACCGAGCTCGATGCGATCCCCGGGGGCGAGCTTGCGGGAGGTGATGGGCCGGCCGTTCACCCAGGTCCCGTTGGTCGAGCCGAGGTCGACCACCCGATGGCCAGCGGCCTCGGGGACGATGCGCGCGTGCCGACGCGAGACGTCGGGCGCACCGATGGGGAGCTCGCAGCGCGGATCCCGACCGATGACCACCTCCCGCTCGAGGGCCACCCGGGCGCCCGCCGCGGGGCCCTGCACCACCACCACCGAGAACGCCACCGGCCGCTCGACCCGGTCGCCCACCCGGGGGGGAATCGATTCCGCGGGAACCGGCACGCGCGCCCGTGTGTTCTCTTCGCCCATGCGATCGGCGGCGAGGATACACGACCGGGTGCTGGCGCGAACAGCCCGTGGGGACGGGGATTCCCCCGCTCCGCACCGTCGCACGAGCTCTCACACTCGCCAGTTCAGGCGCTCGAAGTCCCGATCGGGGACGGTGAAGGTGACGAAGCCGTACCTCGGCAACCGCTCCACCTCCACCTCATCTCGCAGTGAATGTACGCAGAGAGCCACCTTGGCCCCTGCCGCCACCGAAAGGGCACGGAAGGGGATGCGGATCTCGACGATGTCCTTGAAGGTCACCTGCCCGGCCTCCTCCCCCTGCCGGAAACCCGGGCGGACCCGCCCGTCCGGCCGGGCCTCGAACTCCACCCAGAACTGCGCCGTGGGAGCGATGACGGACACCTTGAGGTGCGAGGCGACCTCGGCCGACCGGGCCGGCGACTCGGCCGGGTCGAGGCGCAGGTACAAGGCCTCGAGGTCGAACCCGTACCGCAGGACGTTGAAGGCCTGCGCTCCCCCGTACATGGAGCCGCGGTGCTGGCCGGGACGGTACAGCCCCGATCCGTGCCACTCGAAGTAGCTCGTCTCCATGCCGTCCAGCTCCGGGGTGAGGAGCAGGGTGGGCTCCCTGAGCGGCTTGGCCTCGACCCCGGCCGAAGGGATCTCTCCCGCTCCTTTGATGGGGGTGAGCGCCTCGGAGGGAGGGGTCGCTCCGACGAGGAGCGAGGCACGGACGATGTTGCCGCGGAAGAGGGCGTCGAACTCCGCGGCGAGCTCGGTGCTGAAGTCTTCCCCGTACCACCAGTACCAGTCGGATCCCTCCGCCACGTACAGGTGACGGCGCGCGCGCTCGAGCCGCCCCGGGTCGACCTGGCCCTCTCGCGCCGCCCTCTCGACCTGCTCGCGGGCGCGGAAGAGCGCCGTCCAGGCCTGGCGGTCCTCAGCGTGGCCGATCCAGATCCGGTACGAGGCCTCGATCCACGATCCGGAGTGGATCCGGGGGAGGGCCGGACCCTCCGCCGGGGCGACCGCCTGGGACATGGTCACGGTCTCGATCTCGTCGCTCGCTTCCAGGGCGCCGTAGAGTCGGTCGAGGAAGTCGTGCCCGGAGTTGGGGTAGTGCTCCCAGGCGTTCTCGCCGTCGAGGAAGACGCCCACCGTGGCCGGCCCGCCCCGGGGGTCCGCGGCAAAGGCCTCTCCCACCGCCCGCAGGTGGGCGGTGAAGTCGTGAGCGGCATGATGGGCCGCCACCTTGGCGTAGGTGAACCCGATGACGTCGGACAGGGAGCGGTCGCGAAAGAGCATGCGCAGCTCGCCCCCCGATCCCGCGTCCACGAGCCAGGGCCGGTAGAGGGAACGGAGCCGGGACGCGCCTTCCGGCAGCGAGCGCAAGAGGACGCCCTCGTCGCTGGCGGCCCAGCGCACGCCCTCGCTCGCCAGGATCTCCAGGGCCTCGGGCGAGACCGACCCCTCGGCCGGCCACATTCCCTTTGGTGGGCTCCCGAACCGGCGGGCGTGGCTCTCCGACGCCGCGCGGACGTGCCAGCGGGCGTCGGCCGGGGCGCAGAAGCGCGGCGGCAAGGGGAGATCGGGCAGGGCGCGATGGGCCGCGTCGGTGTCGACGACGAGGGGCAGGATGGGGTGGTGGTAGGGGGTGGTCGAGAGCTCGACCTGCCCCCGTTCGCAGAGCGCCCGCCACCGGGGAACGATCCCCGAAAGGATCCGCCGCTGGGTCGACACCAGCGCCTCGACGTCCCCGCGGGTGAAGTCCCGCCCCTTCTCCCGGAGCGCTCTCACCACCGGCTCGTCGGCGTGTGCACCGAAGCCCATCCAGGCCAGGTTGAAGAGGACCTGGAGATCGGTCAGCTCCGAGTCGGAGAAGGACAGGGCCAGCCGGGCGAGGTCCGCGTGGCGCACGTCGCGACCCCTCTTCTGGAGGAGATCCCAGTACCGCGGCAGGGGCTGGATGTTCACCTCCCAGTCCACCATGAAGAAGGAGCGGAGCAGCGCCTGCCGCTCCTCGGCGGCGAGGTCTTGGGCCGGGCGCAAGGTGAGATCGAGGAACCGGTCCCGCGCGCTCCCCGCTGCGTACTCCTCGAGCTGCTCGAGGAGCACCGGGACGAAGTTCACGGTGCAGCGGACCCCGGGGTGGCGCTCCAGGATCCAGGCCATGTCGTTGTAGGCCCGGGTGGCGTGCAGGCGAACCCAGGGCATGAGGTACTCGCCCGTCTCCGGCTCGCGGTAGAGGGGCTGGTGCATGTGCCAGAGCAGGGCTAGGCGGACGCGGCTCATCCCGGAGAAACGGTACCGCCGGAGTCGGCCGGGGGGCAATTCGCCTTGGAGGATTCCGGAGGCCTTGGGACGCCCGAGGGGCCCTCACCAGAAGATGACCTGCACCACGATCCCTTCCGGCCCCTCCAGGTAGAGCGACCGGGACCCGTCGCGGTGGGTGCGGGGGCGGGCCAGGATCTTCGCCCCCAGGGCGTCGAGGTGGCGCTCCCAGAGGTCGAGGTCCTCGGGGCGCTCCACCCGGATGCCCAGGTGGTCGAGGAGCCCACTCCCCCCGCCCTCGGCGGAGAAGTGGAGGGCGAGGTTGTCGCCGTCCCGCACCAGGTAGACGTTCTCGGGATCGGGCCGCCAAGCGACGCGGTAGCCCAACTGGCCCGTGAAGAACGCCTCGGCGGCGGGAAGGTCTTTCACCTTCAGGGCGGCGTGACGGAGGCCGAGGGAGGGAGGAGGGGTGGGGTCCACCGCCCATCGGGTAACCGGGGTCTCCCCGCCCCGCAAGCCGCCCGCTCTAGGCCCGGCGGCCGCGCGTCGTCCGGCCCCCGCCCTCGCCTTGCTGGGCCCTCGGCCTGGGGGGCGCCTCGGGCGCCCCGGAGGCGGTCGAGGCGGGACCGCCCTCGTTGCGGATCTTCCACTCCTCCCAGAGGTTCAGGACGAGGGACACGTCGCGGAGGGGCACCGCCTTCTTGAGGTGGGGGAACTCGTGCACGAACCCCTCGTAGAAGCGGTGGTACCTGAGGGGCGTGAAGTACCGGAGCAGGGTCTCGCGCCCGTGGGCGTCGACGTCGAGGAACTCGATCCCCATCCCCGTCGTGAACTCGGGGTCGTCGATGGCCACGGTGTGGGCCACGCGCGAGCGGATGGCGAGGGGTGCATCGGGGAGCCCGAGCTCGATGAACAGCTCCAGCCCGCGGCGCAAGAGGAAGTTCGAGGCGACGAAGGTCCCGCCCAGGCCCAGGTTCCGCGAGGTGCAGAAGGCTTCGAACTTCAGCCCCTCGGGGCCGCCCGGGATGTAGAGCCGGCAGGGGAGCTCGATGTCGATCCGCTCGTAGCGACGGGTCTCGCTCACGAGCCGGAACGATAGACCGTTCCCGCGTACCAGGGAAGCGGAAGGTCGAACGGCGGGGTGGTTTCCTCGCCTACCGGAAGATCTTCCCCAGCCCCTTCGCCTTGAGCTCGCCCAGTTCCTTGGCCAGGCGGCCCAACCGTTCGGTCTTGTCGGCCACCTCGCGCTGGAGGCGAGCGATCTTGCCATCGCGCTCGGCCACCTGGGCGGAGAGGGCCTCACGTTCCTGGCTGGCCTTTCGGAGCGCCTCGCCCTGGTCGCCGGCTGCCTGGGCCCGGGCCGCCGAAAGGGCCGCCTCGGCGTCGGTGGCCCGCTGCACCGCCACGTCCAGCTGGGCCTCGAGCTCTTCCCGGTAGGACGGATTTGGCTCCTCGACCCGGACCGAGAGCGACGCCACCACCGCTTCGAGCCGCTCCACCTCGCGCTTCTGGAGCGCTTGCTCGGCCATCCGGGCCGCCAGCTCGTCCCGCAGCCTGCCCAGCTCGGGGGAGGGCCCCGCCCCGCCCCCTTGCGTGGCCTTGAGCCGCTGCTCGATCTCGTCCTTCTCCCAGCGGACGGCCTGCAATTCGGCGGCGATCTCGGTGGTCCGGGCCTCGGCTTGGTCGGCGGCGGCGCGGGCCTCGGCGAGTTCCTTCTCCAGCGCCGCCGGGGTCGCCCCCTGCCCCTTCTCCGTGCCGGGCAGCTCGGCGCTCTCGAGCTGCGCCCGCGCCTCGGCGGCCTTTGCGGAGAGGATACCGGCCCGGTCCGCCTCGGTCTCGAGCCGGGCGGAGAGCTCCGCCACCTGGGCCTCGAGCGCCTCCCTGAGCTGGGCCCACTCCCGGGCGGTCTCGGCCGCGCCGGCCGCGCCCGCCCTGATGGTCTCGACCTCCTGGCGAGCGGCCTCGGCCTCTGCCTTCGCCGCCTCCGCCTTGGCGGCTGCCTCGTAGGCGGCGCGTCGGGCTTCGGCGATCTTCCGCTCCGAGGACTCGCGAAGCTCGGCGAGCTTCGTCTCGAGCTCGGCCCGGGCCTCCGAGGCGAGGGCGAGCTGGGCCGCCGCCCCTTCCGCCCCGACCCCTTCCGCGGTGGGCGCCCCCTCCTTGAGGCGGGCGCGCGCATCCAAGAGCTCGCTCTCGAGCGCGGCCGCCCGGGCCTCCGAGGCCCGGGTCCGCTCCCCTTCCTCTTCCAGCTCGGCGATCCGTCGGCGCAGCCCCTCGGCCTCCTCCGCCCCCGCCGCCTCCCTCGCCGCTCTATCCGCGGAGCCCTCCAGCGCCTCCTCCAGCTCGGCCGCCCGTCCCTCCGCCCGGGTGGCCCGGTCGAGTGCCGCCTCCAGCGCCGCCCGGGCCGCTTGCGACTCGGAGCGCGCCGCCTGCAGGGCCGCCTCGGATTCGAGCGACCCGCTCCGGTGATCGGCGAGAGCGGTCTCGAGCCGCGCGCGCTCTTCCTCCCCGGCGGCCAGCCCCGAGCGGAGGGACCCGAGTTCCCCCTCCAGGACCGCCGCTTGTGACTGCGCCCGTTCGAGCTGCGCCCGAAGCTCCGCCGAGCTTTCCCGCTCGGCCTCCGCCAGGGCTTCCGCCTCCTGGGCCCTCGAGCGCATCTTCTCCCGGTCGCCCGCGGAGACCTCGAGTTCCTGGGCCCGGGCGGCGAGCCGTGCCCCTTCGTCCCGGGACAGGGCGACCTGGGACTCGAGCGCCCGGGCCGCGAGCCGCGCCTCCTCGAGCGAGAGCCGCAGCTCCGCCGCCTCCTTGGCCGCCCCCTCGCGTGCGGCCAGGGCGGCATCGCGCTCCCGGGTGAGCTCCACGGCGCGCGCGTCCGAGCGGGCCAGGGACTCCCCCGAGGACACCGCCTCGGCCAGGGCGACCTCGCGCATGCGCAGCGCCTCGAGCTCCTGGGCCCTCGACGCGTCGCGCTCCCGGAGAAGCGCCTCGCGCTCGGCCTCGCGTTGCCCGATCGCTTCGAGGGCCCGATCGCGCTCCAGCAGGGCCTCCTCCGCCTCGGCGCGGAACGCATCGCGCGCCCGGATGGCCTGCTCGCGCTCGCTGCGCAGCGCCTCGGCCTCGTCTTCGGCGGCCTTGCGAGCGTGGAGCGCGGCGTCCCGCTCTATCTCCAGCGCGGCCAGGGCGCTCGACTGCTCCGCTCCGCGCGCCCGCTCCACCGTGAGGGCCTTCTCGGTTTCGAGGGCCATCCCCTCGAGCTCCGCCACCCGGGCCCGGACCGACGCCACCTCATCCGCCGCCCTCTCGCTCTTCACCCGCGCCGTCTCGACGAGAGGCCCGACCGGGAGGGCCACGAGGGTGAAGCCGGAGAGGCCGCTCGGCTCCTCCCCGGCGATGGTGACGTAACAGGCGGTCTCCGCGGTCCCGGCCAGGGTGCCGTCCATGACGATGTCCGGCTCCCCCTCGGAGGCGAGGCCGAACACCCAGCCCACGATGGCGGACTGGGTGGCCACCTCCACGGACCGGAACTCGTCGGACAGCGCGTTCACGAACGTCTCGTAGGGCGGGCCGGCCGGTGCCGGCTCTCCCTCCAGGTCCGAAAGCCCGGTCCCGCCCGCCGGGATGGCCGTCACGAGCCGGCCCCCCGGGGCGAGCAGGCGCCTCAGATCGGCCACCCCGCGGGGCGCCGAGGCGAAGGAGCTGCCATCGGCGAGCAGCACGAGGTCGAAGGCCCCGGGCCTGAGGGCCGCGGGCCGCGCCACTTGGAACTGCACGAAGGGATGGGGCCCCGCCGCTCTGGCCCCGGCCAGATCGGCCTCATCGGGCTCGATGGAGAGCACCGCGGCCGCGCCGCGCTCGGCGAGGAAGAGCGCCGAGGCCCCGCCGGTGGTGCGGGCGGCCCCGACCTCGAGCACGCGCCGTCCCTCGAGGAGGGGCTCGAGAAAGCTGTAGCGGGCGAGCAGCTCGCCCGCACCGTTGCGCCCGTGGAAGGAGGCCATGACTCCCCGATGTTACACCGGCCGTCGGATTTCCCAATTCCGCGGGGCCCGACCGGCCGAGAGAACGGCGACCGGCGGCAAGAAGGTGGTCAGGAGGATCACAAGGCGGAAGGACGCTATTGGCCGGGGGAGGCGCCCGACGGCCGGCCTTCCGGGGGAGGAGGGGGAACGGCCTCGGCGGCGGGTGCCCCTCCCGCCGTGCGGGCGGCGTGGGTGGCCGAGTCCAGGGCGGCAGAGAGGTCGGTGAGCAGCGCCTGCGCCTCGAGGGCGTGGGACGAGCGGGAGCCGGCGGTGAGCCTCAGCTTCTCGGTCGCCTCGGAGAGCTCGGCCCGGGCCTTCTCGATGAGGCGTCTCGCCTCGTAGTAGCCGGACTCCGCGCGCAGCGCGGTGAGGGTGTCGCGCTGCGAGGCGGAGAGGGCGGGGAGCTCCAGGGCCCGCTCCAGGTACCCGAGGCCGCGCTCCAGGCGCGCCGGGTCGGCGCTGGCGATATCCTCGCGGGCCCAGCCTGCGAGGAGGTCGAACAGCTCCCGGTCGAGATCGGCTTGCTCGGAGAAGGAGCGCTCCTCGGGGAGCGCCTTGGCGGGGGGCGGGACGAGCGGCGCATACACCTTCGAGACAACGGGATCGGTGCTCTTGAACTGCGTTCTGCCGAGGGGGAGGAAGAGCCCCTTCATCACCACGAGCCGACCCTCCTCCGGAACGAGCGACCAGGTGCGGGCGTTTCGCTCGGAGACGAGGTAACCGAGAGCCGCGGCCAGCCCGAGGATCACGACCCAGGCGAGTAGCGCCCTCGCCGCCGCCCCCGTCGCACGCTGCACCATCGGGACCTCCTCGATCCGGCCCGAACGCCCCGGCCTCTATTTCACGCGTGGTACGCCCACATAGGGCAGGTTGCGGAGCTTCCCGTCCCAGTCCAGCCCGTACCCCACCACGAACTCGTCCCCGATGACGAACCCGCGGTAGTCGATGGGGATCTTCACCTGGGCCCGAGCCGGCTTCTCGAGCAGGGCGGCGATCCGGACGCTCTCGGGCCTGCGGGTGGCGAGGTTATCGAGGAGGTACCTCATGGTGAGGCCGGTGTCGACGATGTCCTCGACGAGGAGCACGTGCTTGCCCTCGATGGGCCTGGTGAGGTCGCTCGTGATCTGGACCACCCCGGTCGAGCGGGTACCCTGGTAGGAGCTGATCCCGATGAAGTCGACGAGGATGGGGATCTCGATCGCCCGGACCAGGTCGGCGAGGAAGATGAAGCTTCCCTTCAGGACGCCGATGAGCACGAGGGGTTGCCCCCGGTAGTCCCGGGTGATCTCGGCGCCCATGGCGGCGACCCGAGCCCGGAGTTCCTCCTCCGAGATGAGGACCCTCACCCCCGCCTCGCCGGCCACGCCCGCGCTAGACATAGGCGTTGTTCATGATCTCCCCGAAGCCGCCGCCCCCCGGGACGATGTACTGGTGGTCGTCGAGCCCGCGCTCGTCGTCCCACCGCGTCCCCGGAACGGTGCCGAGCACATCCGGGGAGGAGAGGCCGCGGTCGAGTCGGATGGCGTAGACGGCCACGTCGGGGTGGGCCCTCGTCATGTTGCGCAGGTACTCGGGGGTGACGATGAGGTGGATGTTCACGATCCGCCGGGGCTTGCCCGGCACCTTCTTCTTGTAGGTCTCGATGGCCGTGGCGAGCGAGGACCCGGTGGCGCCCATGGGATCGGGGAAGAGCAGGAAGGCGTCGTCGACGTCTCCTCCGATCTTCATGCCGCCGATCCCGGCCCCCACCACCTCCTCTTTCTCCCCCAGCATCCGGCTCATGATGATGTGGTCTTGCCGCACCAGAGCGGGGTCCAGGGTCTCGTTGAGGAGGTCGTAGACGAGCTGGGAGGGCACCGCCCCGGCCCGGGCGATGTTGACGGTCACGGCCCGGACCTGAGGATCGACCACCTCGCCCTCGAAGATGGCCTGGGGCGAGCTGTCGATCATGCGGGTCGGCACCGCCACCCGCCGCCTGGGGAACTCGACGTTGAGGACGGTGCGGATGAGGTCCTCGTAGAGGACCCTCACCAGCCGGTTGATGTCCGGCTGGAGGGTCCCCTTGGCGCAGAGGGTGGCGAGCTGACCGAGCAGGAAGGGGCTCGCGATGATGTGGACGTTCTCGCCGTAGCGATGCTCGATCTCACTCATGTGGTACTGGACGTGGTCGTAGGTTCGGTCGCGCACCGCGCTCCTCCTCGTGGCCAAAACCGGTACGGAGGGAGCATAGACCGGGGCCTACTCGACGTCGATCTCGCCCTGGAAAACCTTCGTCGCTCTAGGAGAATCTTTGGCGGAGCCCTGCCCCTCGGGCGCGGGCTGCACTCGCACGGACTTCTGCGGAAGGCGGGGCACCTCGAGCCTTTGGGGAAGGCGGCTTTGGAGAGCCCAGGACCTGCGGCGGGTCGGGCATGGTAGAGCCATGGGGTGCACCTCTCCACCTTTGCGCCGGCCAAGGTGAACCTCGAGCTCCGCGTCGGTCCGCTGCGGGCCGACGGCTACCACGAGATCCTCACGCTCATGGCGCCGCTCGACCTCGGCGACGAGGTCCTTGTGCGCCTCTCCCCCCGGACCGGCCCGGTGACCTGCGCCGTCCCCGGGATGCCCGAGCTGTCCGGGGCAGAGAACCTCGCTTCCCGCGCGGCGCTCGCCTTCAAGGAGCGATTCGGGGTGCAGAACGGGGTGGACATCCGGATCGACAAGCGCACGCCCGTGACCGCAGGGCTGGGCGGCGGCTCCTCGGACGCCGCGGCGGTGCTCCGTTGCCTCGCTCGCGGCTTCGGGATCTGGGACCCTTCGGCCCTCGCCGACCTGGCCCTCTCCATCGGCTCGGACGTCCCGTTCTTCTTGTGGCCCGGTCCGTCCTGGGCCGCCGGCCGGGGCGAGCGGCTCGTGCCCGCGCGGGTACCTGCACTCCACCTCGTTCTCCTCTACCCGCTCGATCCCGGGCTCGCGATCCGGGCCGGCGATGCGTACGCCTGGCTCGACGAGGCGCGTCAGGTCCTGAGACGCGCCCCCTCTGTCGGCAGGCCGGGTCGCTTCTCCGTGTCCCGGGCGGGGAACGACCTCGAGCGACCCTGTCTGGTACACCGTCCCGCGCTCGCGCCGCTCTTGGGGCTGCTTCGGGGTGCCGGAGCTCGCCGCGTTATGATGTCGGGCAGCGGTCCCACGTTCTTCGGCGTTTTCTCGGACCAAGGCGCGGCGCGAAGGGCCGCATTAACGATCCGGAGGGAGGAGGGGAGCGGTCTTAGGTTCCGCGTGCTTGCCGTGCGGACGGTGCGAGGTCAGCCGAGGGTTACGCAATGGAGATCACCGAGGTCCGCGTCTTCCCGGTCAACGAAGAGAAGCTCAAGGCCTACGTCACGATCACGCTTGACTCCTGCTTCGTCATCCGGGACCTCAAAGTGATCCATGGCAACTCCGGCCTCTTCATCGCGATGCCGGCCAAGCGCCGGAAGGACGGGACCTTCAAGGACATCGCCCACCCGCTCAACTCCGAGACCCGGGACCGAATGGAGAAGGCGATCCTCGCGGAGTACGACCGCGAGCTTCGCAAGGGAGCGGCGCCACGCCCGACCGGTACCGATCCGCACGATGACTGAGCAGGAGGTTGGGGAGGGGTTCCCCGGCCCCCTTTCCCGGCGCTCGGGTCGCGGACGTCGGATGGTTCCGGTATAAGGAGCGCCCTCTCGGGCGTGCGTCCACGGGCGCTCGGGCTACGCCTCGACGAGCGGGAGCGCGCGATGCCAGCCAACGGGACCCGGCCGGACTACAAGATCTTCTCCGGGAACTCCAACCGGAAGCTCGCCCTTGCCATCTGCAAGGAGCTCGGGGTCTCGCTTGCCCGGGCCGTCGTGGGCCGCTTCTCCGACGGCGAGATCCAGGTCGAGATCGGCGAGAACGTCCGCGGGATGGACACCTACATCATCCAGTCCACCTCGCCCGATGCCAACACGAACCTCATGGAGCTGCTCATCATGTGCGACGCCCTGAAGCGGGCGTCTGCCGGATCCATCACCGCCGTCATGCCGTATTACGGCTACGCCCGACAGGACCGGAAGAGCCAGTCGCGCGTGCCCATCACCGCGAAGCTCGTCGCCGACCTCATCGACGCCGCGGGGGCGAGCCGGGTCATGTCCATGGACATGCACGCCGGTCAGATCCAGGGCTTCTTCAACCTCCCCTTCGACCACCTCTACGCCGCGCCGGTCTTGCTCGAGCACATGCGGCGGCGCTTCGACGGAAACGCCCAGGAGGTGGTGATCGTCTCCCCCGACGCGGGCGGTGCAGAGCGGGCGCGGGCCTACTCGAAGCGCCTCGGCGCCACCCTGGGCATCGTCGACAAGCGGCGGCTCAAGCCCAACGAGGCGGAGATCATGAACGTGATCGGCGAGGTGCAGGGGAAGACGGCCGTGCTTCTCGACGACATGATCGACACCGCCGGGACCCTCGCCGCGGCCGCCAACGCACTCGTCGACAAGGGGGCGAGCCGGGTCTACGCCTACGCCACCCACGGCGTGCTCTCGGGTCCGGCGGTCGAGCGGATCACGAAGAGCCCGATCGAGGAGGTGGTGATCACCGATTCCATCGCCCTCTCGCCCCAGGCCGCCGGGTGCCCGAAGATCCGGGTGCTCTCGGTGGCTGGGCTCCTCGCCGAGGCGGTCCGGCGGATCCACAGCGCCGACTCGCTTTCGTCGCTGTTCGTCTGAGGCTTTTCCCTCGAGGGACCCTTCTCTTCAGGAAGGCCTCTGCCTCGCGCTCTCGCGGGTGGGCCTTCGCCCTCTCGCTCCGACGGCGATGGCAGTGGCCGCCTTGTTCGCGCTTGACGCGACGCGGGTTTTCGGCTAGGTACCCCCCCTTCTCGGGGCCCCGGCGCTCTTCGGGCCGGCCCCCCGATCACCCAGGGCCAGAGCGAAACGCGAAAGGCCCCTCGCCCGTCCCTCGACGGCCGAGTCCATTGGGAGGATCAGATGGCCGAAATCATCCTCAACGCGGCGCCGCGCGACTCGCGGGGAAAGGGCCCGGCGCGGCGGCTCCGCGCCAAGGGGCTCATCCCTGCGGTGGTGTACGGCGGTACCTCCGAAATCGCCCACGTCGCGGTCGACCCCGCCGCGCTCCTCAAGGCCATCGAGACTCCCCACCGGTTCAACACCATTCTCACCCTCAAGATGGAGGGGGTGGAGAAGCACGTCCTCTTCAAGGAGTACGAGGTCGACCCGGTCAGCCGGGAGCTTTTGCACGCGGACTTTCTCGAGGTGAGGATGGACAAGCCGGTGCGGGTGCACGTGCCGGTCGAGACGGTGGGCAAGGCGGTGGGGCAGACCGAGGGCGGCATCCTCTCGCTCGCTGCTCACGACATCCTGGTCGAGGCCCTTCCCGGCCGCATCCCCGTGAAGATCGAGGTGGACGTGACCGAGCTCAAGATCGGCCACTCGCTCCACATCTCGGAGGTGAAGCCGCCGGAAGGCTGCAAGATCCGCTATGCGACGGACTACGTGGTCGCGTTCGTGGCGGTGCCCGAGAAGGAGGAGGTGGTGGCCCCGGTGGTGGCTGCGGTTCCGGGCGCCGAGGGCGCCGTCCCGGCCGCGCCGGGGACCCCGGGGGCTCCGGGCGCCGCGCCTGCGGCACCGGGTGCGCCGGGGGCCGCTCCCGCTCCGGGCGCTGCGCCCGGGACCCCGGCCGCGGGGGCCCCCCCGCCGTCGGCAGCGGCAGCCCCGGCCAAGCCCGCGGGCAAGGGCGGGGCCAAGAAGTAGGGCCCGCGATGAAACTCGTGGTCGGCCTTGGAAACCCGGGCGAGCAGTACGTGCGGACGCGGCACAACGTCGGCTTCTTGGCCGCGGACCGCCTCGCCGGTCTCTTCCGCGCCCGGTTCACCCAGAGGAAGTTCGCGGCGGAGCTGGCCGAGGCCCGGCTCGGGCCGGAGCGCGTGTGGATCATGAAGCCCCAGACCTACATGAACAGCTCCGGCGAGGCGGTGGGGGCCGCGCTCCGGTTCTACAAGCTCGACCTCGACGACCTGTTGGTGCTCCACGACGAGCTGGAGCTCGAGCCCTTCCGCGTGCAGCTCAAGGTGGGGGGGGGAGACGGGGGCCACAACGGCGTCCGGAGCGTCAACGCCCACGTCGGGGGCCCGGAGTACGCCCGGGTCCGGATCGGCGTGGGCCGGCCCCCGCCCTACATGAATCCCACCGACTACGTTCTGGGCAGATTTGAGGAGGGGGAGGAGCTCGCCCTCGCCGCCTGCCTGGAACGAGCGTCCGAGGCCGCCCGGCTGGCGGTGGAGCTGGGGGCGCAGAAGGCGATGAACCGCGTGAACCGCCGCGCCCGAACGGCGGCGGAGGGGCAGGAGAGGTAGGGGAACAAAACCTCCTCGCGGCGGGCGAACCGCCGCTCTAACGACCCGAGGGGAGCGACATGGCCGAGACGAAGAGCTTCGCCCGAGAGTACGAGACCATCTACCTGCTCAAGGCGGAGACGCCCGACGAGCAGGTGGACGAGATCAAGGAGCGGTTACGTGGGGTGGTCACCCGCCAGGGCGGCAAGGTGATCCGGTTCACCAACCAGGGGAAGCGCAAGACCGCCTTCCCCGTGGCCAAGAGCGGCAAGGCGATCTACGTCCACTGCCTGTACGTTGGCAAGCCGGGGCTGGTCCACGAGTTCGAGCGAAACCTGAAGATGATCGACGTCGTCACCAAGTTCCAGTCCGTGAAGGTGGCGGACGAGGTGGACCTGGAGGCCCGCCAGGTCGAGGCGGACGTGAAGATCCAGCCGGTGGAGGAGGAGCCCAAGCCGCGCGAGGAGCGGGGCGAGTTCGCGACCGGGGACGAGTCCTTCGAGGGCGAGCCGACGGAAGGGATGGAGTGAGCCATGGCGCGACCGGACATGGGCGGTGGGAAGATGGGAGGGGGCTTCGGTTCTCGGGGCGGCGGGTTCGGAGGGGGCCGCGATCGGGACCGGGACCGCGATCGAGAGGGCGAGCGCGGCGGCGAGGAGGGCGGCCGGCGCGGCTTCGGGCGGCGCAAGGTGTGCCGCTTCTGCGCCGACAAGGCTCTCAAGGTCGACTACAAGGACCAGAACCAGATGAAGTACTTCCTCACCGAGCGGGGGAAGATCATCCCCCGCCGGATCAGCGGCAACTGCGCCAAGCACCAGCGCGAGGTCGCCACCGCGATCAAGCGCGGGCGCATGCTGGCCATCCTCCCCTACACCGTCGGCCAGATGTGAGGAGGCCGTCATGAAGCTCATCCTCCGTGAAGACGTGGAGAACCTCGGCAAGGGCGGCGAGCTCGTCGACGTGAAGCCCGGCTACGGGCGGAACTACCTCTTGCCCCGCGGCCTGGCGGTCCCCGCGAACCCGAGGAACGTGCGCGAGCTCGAGCACCAGAAGTCCGTCGCCGCGGCCAAGGCGGCCAAGCTCAAGGCCAGCGCCCAGGCAGTGGCAAAGCGCCTCGCCGACACCCCCCTCACCCTCCGGCGCAAGGTGGGCGAGCAGGACAAGCTCTACGGCTCGGTGACCGCCCTCGATCTGGCCGAGGCCCTGGCGGCGCGGGGGCTCGAGATCGATCGCCGCCACATCGATCTCTCCGAGCCCATCAAGACGATCGGCGCCTTCGAGGTCCCGGTGAAGCTGCACTCGGAGGTCGTGGGGAAGGTGAAGGTGACCGTCGAGGCCGAGGCCTAGCCGACCTCCGGGGCGAACGGCCGGGCCCGTTCTTTGAAAAGAGGGGGGAGCGTCGCCCCTTTTCTAGGGAGCGCTCGGCCCGGGGCACACCTCCGGCGGCCCGGGCACGGGGATGCTCTTCGACTTGAGCCGGGAGAGGGCGGCGCGCGCCTCGTCGGCGGCCGGGCCCCGCGCCACCTTCTCCCATGCGGCCACGGCCTGGCGCTGGAGCGCAGGGTCCTGCCACCCTCCCTGGTACAGCTCCGACTCGAGGGCCCGGGCACGCCAGACCCGCATCTCGGGCAGCCATCGCGAGCCGGGGAACCGGGCCCCGAAGGCCTCCACTCGCTCGGCCACGGCGGCCGGGGTGCAGGGCGAAGCGCTCCGGATGACCTCAAGGGCTGCCTCCTCGGCCAGCGGCCCCTTGCCCTCGATCCGCTGCTCGAAGGCCGCCCGGTAACGAACCGAGCCGTTATCGTCCTCGAACACCGGCCCGCCCAGGAGGTGGGAGGCCCGCTCGAACCGGGGAATGTCGGAGGGGGCGAGCCCCGGGGCGGCGTCGGCGGCGAGGTGGCCGGCCAGGGAGAGGAGCTCGGGCCGGGCTTGCCCGCGCGGCAGGTGGCGAGCGACCGCCGCCGCGAGCTCGAGCGCCTCGGGGAGGCGACCCGCTTCCGAGAGCTCCCGCATCTGCGCGAGGGCGACGCCCGCCGAGGCCGAACTCGCCCCCAGGGCCACGACGGTGTAGGCACCGGTGCTGCCGTCGGCCGCGCGGAGCTCGAAGAGCGCGGGCGCGCCGGTCGCCGCCGGCCGGGCCGGGACGATGAGGGCCTCGCCGGCTCGCGCCTCTCCGGCGGGCTCGAAGCGGACCCGCGGGGGCCCGGCCGGATCGAGGTCGGCGGCGTCGGGGTTCCAGACGCTGGCGGCGAGGGAGAGGCCGGGCGCGGGGAGGGCGACGACGAGCGCGGACCTTCCCTCCACGTGGACCGCGAAGGTGTCTACGTCGTCGGGCACGAGCGTGCCCCGCACCGGCCTCGCCTCCCCGAGGGGGTTTCGGTCCGCCATGGCGAGCCAGTCGCCGTACCGGGCCGAGGACCGCATCCCGGCCGACTCGGGGGAGTCGTTCGGCTCCACCTCCTCGTCCGGCTCCACCTCGGAAAGCCGCACCTCGAGGGCATAGGGGTCGTTCGGCTTCTCCACCGGGCCGGTGGCCTCGTCGTGGCGTTCCTGCACGGAGAGGTAGTAGGTCCCGGGTTCCACCGGCGCGGAGATCTCCTGGGGCCGACCCGGTCCGCCGCGGTAGCAGAACGCGATGAGAGGGGCGCTGCTGCGCTCCCCTTCCTTGGACGGCGCGCGGTTCAGGGCCAGGGCCACGCCCAGCCCGGGGATCCCTTCCTCGCTCCCCTCTGCGTGCCAGCGCGCCACGAGCCGCATGGGTCGCCCGAGCGGAGGAACGTCGATCCGGAAGACGTCGATGTCCCCGGTCTGGGGTCCGAGGCGAGCACCGATCGTGCCCCTGATGACCGCGGTCCCGCGCGCCGGTTCGCCGCCCGGGCCGGGCGGGAGCGGGAGCCGGTTGGCCTGGGCGGGAACGTCGTTGGGCTCGTGCTCCACTCCGTCGAACCGGTCTTCCGGTCGGAGCGCCTCGGGCAGATGGGCGGTGAGAGCCGGGACACGTGCGCGGAGGAGCCCGTAGACGTCGTTCCACCGCCAGGCGAGCGCGCCCACCGCCAAGAGGACCATCGCCACCCAAAGCGGGGCCGTCACCCGGGCTCGCCGGAACGCTCTCAGCTGCCGTTCGAACTCGGCGAAGTCCGAGCGGCTCGCGATCTTGAGCTCTCCGGTCACGTCGGGCGGCGGCCCGAGGGAGCGGGAGCTCGTGGGCTCTCCCAGCGCCAGGATGGCCTCCCTCATCTCGTCCGCGGTGGCGAAGCGGCCCCCGGGGTCCTTGGAGAGCGCCTTGTGGATGAGGGTCACGAACCGGTGAGAGATGCCGGGGGCGGCCTCGGAGAGCGGCGGGACCGGTTCGTGGAGGTGGGCGTTGATGACCGCCATCGGGTTCCGGCCGGCGAAGGGAGCCTGCCCCGCCAAGAGCTCGTAGAGCACGCATCCGACGGCGTAGAGATCGGCCCGGGCGTCGAGCGGCTCCCCCCTCGCCTGCTCGGGGGCGAGGTAGTTGGGCGTGCCGACGATGGACCCCGTGCCGGTCTGCCCTCCCCCCGACACTTCGTCGCGCAGCTTGGCGATCCCGAAGTCGAGGACCTTGGCGAAGTCCTCTCCGGGGCGCGTCTGCATGAGCATGACGTTGCCCGGCTTCATGTCGCGGTGGACGATGCCGGCCTCGTGGGCTTCCGCCAAGGAGCCGAGGATCTGCTGGCCGATGTCGGCGACCCGGCCCTCGTGGAGGCTGCCCTCCTCCCGCAGCACCCGGGCCAGGTCGCGGCCGGGGACGTACTCCATGGCGAGGTAGAAGCCGCCCAGCTCCTCCATCTCCCCGAAGTCGAAGACCGCGATGGTGTTCGGGTGGGAGAGGCGCGAGACGATCCTCGCCTCCTCGCGGAATCGCTCCACTGCGGCAGGATCGCGGGCGAAGTCGCCGCGAAGCACCTTGACCGCGAGGGCCTTGCCCATGCGGATGTGCTCGGCCTTGTACACCGACCCCATCCCACCTTCGCCCAGGTGAGCGATGAGCTTGTAGCGATCCGCCACGACCGAGCCCAGGAGCGAGACCGTCCGGGTGCGGCTCGCGGCGCCGGGCCGCAGGTCCTGGCCGCACTTGGGACAGAAGTTGACCTGGCCGGCGCTCGGGTCGGCCAAGTACCCACAGGTCGGGCACGGCGGCCGCGCCTCGGGAATGGCGTTTGGGCCCGCCATGATCTCCCGCCGAGGTTATCGGAACGGCCTCGTCTGGCAAGTCCTGTCCCCCGGAGCGCGGCGGCGGCGGGCGTGGTACAAGGGTGCGGCGCGGGCGGGCCGGAGCAAGGAGACCTTTCGAGGACACATCGAACCGCCCACAGCCCGAGCGACAGCGCGCCGTCCCCACGAAGGAACTTCTTCTTCCCGCCCCCCTGTCCTAGTTCGGAACCCCCGTGTTCGACTGGCTCCACAACATCCTGTCCCGGGATCTGGCGGTCGACCTGGGGACTGCCAACACGCTCATCTACATCCGTGGGATGGGGATCGTCTCCAACGAGCCCTCGGTGGTGGCCGTCCAGCAGGAC
>DASRZU010000017.1:0-266919 GCA_035686075.1 Anaeromyxobacter sp. | reverse complement strand
GCGGCCGCGAGCTTATCCTGGTCGCCATCTCCGAGGTCGAGGAGGAGCGGCGCGCCCCCCGCTACCGTCTCTGCCCCGAGGACCTCGATACCTGCATCTCCACGCTCCGCGGCTACCTCTCGGCGCTCGAACGCGGCGAGCTCCCGCCTCGGCGCCAGCGGCCCGAGGGCCTGGGGCGGATGGTCCTCGACTCCTGGCCCTACGATGTCCCCCTCGCCAACGCGGTGCTAAAAGCGGAGCGAGCCTGGCGGAACGCCTGATCCGGGCGGGCCCGCGGGCCGACGAGCGGACCTACCCGGCCAGGGAGAAGCGGCGAGGGCGCCCCTAGAACGCGCGCTCGGTCAGCGCCAGCGCGGCGTCGCGCAGCGCCCGCCGGTGCGGCCCGTCGGGTACGCACTCGAGGGCGACCAAGGCGGCGGCGGTGTGCTGCCGCGCCAGATCGCGCGCCGCCTCGACCCCGCCCACGCGCTTCACCGCCTCGACGACCTCGACCGCCACCGCCTGGGCGTTCTCCCCCTCGAGAACGGTCGCGAGCCGTTCGCGGAGCCCGGGGAAGCTGGCGCAGGCGCGGATGAGGGGCAGCGTGGCCTTCCCCTCGGCCAGGTCGGCGCCGAGCCGCTTGCCGAGGAGGCTCGGGTCGGCGGCGTAGTCGAGAGCGTCGTCCACGAGCTGGAAGGCGATCCCCACCCCCTCGCCGAACCGGGCCAGCGCCTCCGGGATTCTCCCCGAGATCCCGGCCGACCAGGCGCCGGCGGCGGCCGCCCAGCCGAACAGCGACCCGGTCTTAGCCGTCACCACGTCCAGGTAGTCCTGCTCGGTGGCGGCGAAGGTCCCTCGCAGGGAGAGCTGAAGCACCTCCCCCTCCACGAGGCGCCGCATCGTGGCGAGGAGGGCGGGGAGGGCCGAGGACCGGGCCGGAGCGGCGGAGACGATCTCCAGCGCCCGGGTGAGGAGCCAGTCGCCGGAGAGAACGGAGACCGCGTTGCCCCAGATGACGCGCGAGGCCGGGCGGCCGCGCCGCTCGGGGCCGTCGTCGATGACATCGTCGTGGAGGAGAGTGGCGGAATGGGTCAACTCGGCCGCGACGGCAAACGGAACCGCGAACCGCATCTCCCCCCCGCAGGCACCGGCGGCGAGCAGGGTCACGGTGGGCCGCACTCGCTTGCCGCCCGCAGCCACGAGATGGCGCGCGGCCGCCTTGAGCTTCTCCTCGGCGTCGTGAGTGGCCTCCTCGAGCTGCCGCTCCAGCTCGCTCAGGCTCTCCTCCAGGTCGGACACTCCCGAGAGGGCGGCCTGGGCACGCTCCGGCCGGACCCCCTGCTTCGAGCTCTCGTCGAGCTGCGAGAGGATCAGCTGCTCGCGGGGCATGACCTGGGCCGGACCTCCGTGACGTACGCCGAGCCGCTTTCAACGAAAGTTGAAGGCATATAGCGCGGCGGAAGCTGCGCGGTCAACGAAAGCTAAGGGGCCACTATCCGAAGTGACGGACCTGCAGCGGCAGAGCCGCGGGTGGCGATCGCGCCTCTCGACCGATCCAGATCGCGTGCCCCGTTCTCGTAGGGCATGGCATGGGGCGTGGGTCGGGAGCTGCTCGCCGAGCACCCCTTTCCGGAAGAGGCCACCGCAGGTCTTCGCGATCGCCGGAGACGACGAGCAGCGGGTCCGAAACGGCCGGGCGCTACGCCCCAGAACCAGGACCGGGGCCCGAGACGGCCAGGCCACGAGCCGCTCGAGCCGTGGGAGGGTGGGGAAGGCGAGGGCCCTTGGCGAGGTTCGGGCTCATGACCCGACGGTACCGGAGCCATTGCCCGCCTGCGCCCCCGATCCGGGTGTGCCGGCCGCATCCCGCAGAGGGCCACGTTGCCTACGCGTGATACGCTTCTTCGGATGCCGGTCGTGACGCTCGTCCTCGAGTACGACGGGACCCGCTACGTCGGCTGGCAGGTTCAGCCAAACGGTCCCTCCGTCCAGGCCGAAGTGGAGCGAGCACTCTCGATCCTTCACCACGGCCCCCGCCGCGTCACCGCCGCGGGCCGGACGGACGCGGGGGTCCACGCCCGGGGGCAGGTGGTCACCTTTCCTGAGGAAAAGCCGCTCCCGCTGCGCGCCTACGTGCAGGGCCTGAACGCGCTCCTCCCCGAGGACGTGGCGGTGCGCGCAGCCCGGCTCGAGCCGGACGGATTCGACGCCCGGAGAAGCGCCCGGGGGAAGCGCTACCTTTACGCGATCGAGAACGCCGCTACCCGGTCACCGCTCGGGCGCCTCCAGGCCTGGCAGCAGTTCCAGCCGCTCGATGTGTCGGCCATGCGCGCGGCGGCCCGCCACCTCGTCGGACGCCATGACTTCACCGCTTTCCAGGCGAGCGACTGCGCCTGCCGGCACGCGGTCCGCAAGGTGTGGCGGCTCGAGGTCGTCGGCGAGAGGGGAGGCCGGATCGAGGTCCTGATCGAAGCCACCGCATTCGTGAAGCACATGGTTCGGGCCATCGTCGGGACCCTGGTGGAGGTGGGGCTCTGGAAGCGATCCCCCGAGTCGATTCCCGGGCTTCTAGAGAGCCGGGACCGGACCCACGCGGGACCCACGGCGCCCCCGCACGGCCTGTGCCTCGAAGAGGTGTTTTACCGCTCCGAGGAGGAGCCGCCGGAGGAAGGGGACGAGGACGGCGACTAGCGTGTGGGGCCGGCCCCCCGGGGGGCAGGGAGCACACGCCCGTGGTACATTTGATTTCCTTCGCCTTTGGAGAGCCATGAGCCAGAAGAAGCTAAAGGTCGGAATCCTGGGCGCGACCGGAATGGTCGGCCAACGCTTCCTCGCCCTGCTCGAGAACCACCCCTGGTACGAGGTCACCCTGCTCGCGGCCAGTCCGGCCTCGGCCGGCAAGCCCTACCCGGAGGCAGTGAAGGGACGTTGGGTCATGAGGACGCCGGTCCCCAAGTTGGCCGCCGGCCTCACGGTGCTCAACGCTTCTGACGTGGGCTCGGTGGCCGGGGCAGTGGACTTCGTCTTCTGCGCGGTGGACATGCCGAAGGAGGAGACCGCCCGGCTCGAGGAGGCCTATGCCCGGGCCGAGACCCCGGTCCTCTCCAACAACTCCGCCCACCGCGGAACGCCCGACGTTCCGATGATGATCCCCGAGGTGAACCCGGAGCACGCGATCGCGATCGAGGCGCAGCGGCGGCGGCTCGGCACCCGGCGCGGCTTCGTGGCCGTGAAGCCGAACTGCTCGCTGCAGAGCTACGTACCGGCGCTGCACCCGCTGCTCAGCTTCGGCCCGAAGCGGGTCGCGGTCTCGACCTACCAGGCGCTCTCCGGTGCGGGGAAGACCTTCGAAACCTGGCCGGAGATGGTCGACAACGTCATCCCGTTCATCAAGGGGGAGGAGGAAAAGAGCGAGAAGGAGCCGCTCAAGATCTGGGGCCGGTACGCCGACGGCCGGATCGTGCCGGCGGTGGAGCCCATCATCACCGCGCAGTGCATCCGGGTCCCGGCCACCGACGGCCACCTGGCGGCGGTCTTCGCCGCCTTCGAGAAGAAGCCCACGCGCGAGCAGGTGCTCGAGGCGTGGACGGGCTTCTCGGGCAAGCCGCAGAGGCTCGGGCTGCCCTCGGCCCCTCGCCCCTTTCTGCACTACTTCGAGGACGACTCCCGCCCCCAGACCCGACTCGACCGCGACGCCGGGGGCGGCATGGCAGTCACCATCGGCCGTCTCCGGCCCGACCCGCTGTTCGACTGGCGGTTTGTCTGCCTCTCGCACAACACGATTCGCGGTGCGGCGGGGGGCGCGGTGCTGACCGCCGAGCTGCTCACCGCCGAGGGCTACGTTCAGGCGAAGTGATCCACCCGTCACCCGCCCGGCGATGCCAAGAACGGAGGGCGCGTTGCCTGCCCCGGGTGAGTCCAACGTCGCGTTCCCCCCCCCGGCGCCGGGAGCGCGGGCCCGCTTCTGGCTGGGTCTGGTGGTCCTCGCGGTGCTTCTCGCGGTCTTCCACCTCTTCTTCCCGCACGATGTCCTGCTCGAGCTGGAAGGGCGAGTGCGGGAAGCGGGCTGGCCGGGCCTATTGCTTCTCGCGCTCCTCTACGTGCCCGCCGCACTGGCGGGGATCCCGGTGGCGGTGCTCACCTTCAGCGCCGGCTGGCTCTTCGGGCCGGTCGCGGCGTTTCTCATGGCCGTGCCCTCGTGTACCGTCTCCGCCTGCGCCGCCTTCGGTGTGGGACGGCTCCTCGCCGGCGACCCGAAGTACCTGGCGCGGGGCGAAGGCCGGATCGCGCGCCTGGCCCGGTCGCTAGGGACGCGGCGGGGCTTCTGGACCGTGGTCGTTCTGCGGCTCTCGCCCGTGACCCCCTTCGCCCTGCTCAACTTCGCGTTCGGCGCGACCCCCATGCGCCTCTCCACCTACGCGCTGGGCACGCTCCTGGGCTCCATCCCGGCGACCCTCGGCTTCGCCATCGCCGGCGCCTTGCTGGGCGGCCGGCGGTAGAGGGGGCCTCCGAAAGGAGACGGCCGATCGCGGCGGAGCGGTCCGCCGGGTCGGGCAGTGGCCGGCGTACGCGACAAGCCCCCGCGGCGGGCGGAGGCTCGTCCCCGCCGCGAACGCCGGTCCAACGGAGATGGCCGGGGCGCCCAGGTTCTCGAAGCTTGATCTCGGCCTTTGCGAGCGGTGCGAGCCGTGCCGGTGCGGCTCGAGAAGATCTCGCAGGCACGCGGCCAAAGGAGCGGCCTGAGCCTGAGCGGCCAGAGCGGGGGAACGGCCCGTGGCGAACCGTTCCCGCGCCCGCGACCTTTGCCCGAGCGGCTCACGCGCCCGCCGCGGCCTTCACCCGGTTCACGAGGTCGGGAATCCGCTCCAGGAGCTTCTCCAAAACGCTCCTTCTCTGCGGCAGCGGCACCACCTTGACGCCGGCGGCCGAGACGGCCAGCACCGCCACCGGACACGCCCTCGCTCCTCCGCCCGAACCACCGCCCACCCCCTTCTCGCCCTTATCCCCCGCCGCCGCCGCGGTCTCTCCCTCGCCACCCCCGCCGCCCATTCCTACGCTCACCATGGAGATGGGGTAGATGATCACCTCGCCGAGCGGGATGGGCGAGCCGACCACCGCGTCACCGGTGGCGACGCCCGAGAGCTCCTCGCTCACTGCCTTCAGGATCTCCTCGACCTGCGTCATCGTTGCCTCCCTTCAGTTCCCGAGCGGGTCGATCCGGACCTCGCCCCCTTCGACCACCAGCACCGCCACCGGCCGCGCCTTCGCGGCCCCGCCGCTCCCGCCCCCGGTGCCGCTCGCCATCCGCTTCCTCGGGTCGGACCCGGTCCCGCCGCCCGCCCCGAGCACCACCCGGACGTCGGAGAGGACCACGATCCGCCGGTCCCCTGCCGCGAGCGGCTTCGACACCACCGCATCCTTCAGGGCGGAGCGGGACAGAACGCTCCGCACCACCGCCATGAACCTCGTCACCTGTTCCATCGGCTCCTCCTCGTGCCACCCCATCGTTTGTCACCTCATGAGCGCCCGGACCGCGGCACGGTTCTCTCGCCGGGCGAGGAGGAGGCCCGCCACCGCGAGCAACTCGGGGGCCCACACCCGGGCCGAGCCCTCGCCCTCCACCTCCAAGACCTCCTCGAGAAAGTCCACCTCGACCTCCAAGTCCACTCCGGGCAGCGCGCCGGCTGCGCGCGTCAGGGCAGCCAGGGTCGCGGTGGCGGCCGGGTCGCCGGTTCCCACCCGGCCCCGGAGCCACAGCCGGAGGTGGAGCGTCCGAGCCAGGCGTGCCCCCATCCGCAAGAGTGTCGTGGTCTTCCGCGCGCCGGATCGCAAACGCGCCGCGGCCCGGCCGAAGCCCTCCCGGGCCGCCCGCTCGCCGTTCCCTCGGTGGGCCCGGGCGGGTCGCACGCGCCAAGGACGAAGGCGGAAGACGGCAAGCCCGGCCACGCGCAGAAAGCTGCCGCTCCTCTCCATCTCGGCCGAGACGAGGCCGAAGGCCCACGCGATCCGGACGGCTAAAGTGGGCTCCCCCTCGCTCACGGCGCCCCGAACCCTGCCATGGATCGGCAGCCCCAACGCCGCGAAGGCAAGGGCGAGTGGGGACAGAAGAAGAACGGCGACTACGCTCACCTCGCCCTCCTTCCGAAAAGCGCGCGCCGCCAGAGCGGCCGCCGGGCCCTCGGCACCGGCTCGGCCGGCGCCCCGAGGGGGCCGAGGGCCCACCTCAGCTGGGCCATCCCGGCCGAGGCAGAGGCGGCGGGGGCCGCCGTGCCAAGGGTCGCGAGGATGGTACCCCGGAACGCCCAGCCCAGCCCGCCCAGCGCTGCACGCAGAGGCGATGGGCCGACAGCCTCGGAGGCCTTCCCGGGAGTCCGGAGCGGAAGGCTCCCGGCGATGCGCTGGGCGAGCCCGGGCGGCGGGGCGAGGGGCGGCAACGAAACGAGGAGGTCCCGGAGTGCCAACGCCGCGCTGAGCGCTGCGGCCGCACCGGGACGGCTCGCCAGGTCGCGCTCGAACGCCAGCGCTTCGCCCGGCGGTAGATCACCGTCGAGGTAGGCCTCGGCCAGCTCTTCCAGGGTCCGGGAGCTCTCGGTCATGTCCCGTGTCTCCCCAGGGCGGGCTCGAGCCAGCCGCGCAGGCGGACCCGGGCGCGGAAGATCCGGGTCTTCACGGTTCCCACCGGGATCCCGGTCGCCTCCGACACTTCGGCGTCGGAGAGCCCCTCCTGGTACCGGAGGTCGAGGAGGGCCCGGTCCTGGGCCGGCAGCTCCTCGAGCGCTCGCAAGAGGAGAGCGGACGCCTCGCCACTGAGCGCTGCCTTCTCCGGATCCTTCCCGCCCGCGTCGGGCACAGCATCGAGGGCCTCGGGATCCCCGGCCCGCTCAATGCGCGCCGTGCCTTCCAGGCGGCGCAAGCACGCGTGGTAGGCGGTGCGGGCCACCCATGGCCCGAGCGGGCGTGTTGGGTCGTACGCCTCGAAGGAGCGATGCATCCTCAAGAAGACCTCCTGGCTCACGTCCTCGGCCTCCGCTTCGGAGCGCAGCATCCGAACCCCCAGCCGATAGACGAGAGGCGTGAAGCGCACCACCAGCTCGCGCCACCCGTCGGCGTCACCCCGGCGGCAGCGTCTCGCAAGCTCCGCCTCTGACAGCGATTCGAGCGGCATCCTCGACCACGAGCGGGTCCCGGACCTCGTCTTTGCCCTCCCTTATCCGTCCGGCTCCGGATTGGTTTCCGAAAGGCGGTGCGGCCGAAGCGCGCGGGACAGGGGCGAGCGCCTGCGCCTCTGCCAGCAGGAGCCCGCGCCGGATCTCTTTTCAGGGAACGGGCCACGACCCGAGGGCTCCCGCGAACCCCAGGCGCCACTCCATCCCTCGTCCTTGGGCCCGTGAGGGGATTCCCGACGAGCCACGGCACGTGCGGGACACCGCCGGACTACACTTCCACGCTCGAACCCCGAACGTCGGAGGCTGCAATGCCCGTCCCCACCGACCCGCCGGAGCCGGGTGCGCCCCGTCCGCCACTCTCGATCGAATCCGTCCCCTGGGAAACCTGGGCCGAGGGGACCCGGTTCGGCAGCCGCTACAGGCACCTCACCATGGCGGCGGTAGGTGAGGGCTATCACCTGGGCGTGCAGATCGAGGAACTCGCGCCCGGCAAGCAGAGCGCGCCGGCCCATTATCACATGCGGGAGGAGGAACACGTCCTCGTCCTCGAAGGGAGCTGCACCCTCCGCCTGGGAGAGGCGACGTTCCCCCTCGAAACCGGCGACTACGCCTGCTTTCCCGCCGGTCAGCGGGCCGGCCACTGCCTCGTCAACGAGGGGAGCGTGGCCTGCCGGCTGCTCGTCATCGGGGAGCGTTCTCCCGACGAGGTCTGTGTCTACACCGACTCTGGCAAGGTGTTGGTTCGGAGCCTGGGCGAGATTTACGACCGGGGAGCCATCCGGCGGTACTGGGCGGGCGAAGCCACCGGGGCATGACCGGGCGACCCTTCCCGCGGCGCTCGCCCGGGCTCCCCGGTCGGGGGGGCCCAGGGCGATCGCTCACTCCGGGCGCCCTAGTGTACCGTCACCTGGGGTGGCTCGCCCTTGGTGAAGGTCAGGTTCCCGTCCTTGGCCTCGTCCACCAGGATGTGGTCGCCGGGCTGAAACTCGCCCTTCAGGACGCGCGTGGCAATGGGGTCCTGGATCATCCGCTGGAGCGCGCGCTTCAGGGGGCGGGCGCCATAGACCGGGTCGTACCCGGCGTCGGCCACCGCTTCCCGGGCGGTCTCGGAGAGCTCGAGGGTGAGCTGGCGGTCGGCGAGGAGCCGGCGCAGCCGGGACAGCTGGATCTCGACGATCCGGCCGATGTCGGCCCGGCTCAAGGGGCGGAAGACGACGATGTCGTCGACCCGGTTCAGGAACTCGGGCCGGAACTCGGCCCGGAGGTGCTCCAAGGCGGCCTCCCTGATCTCCGCCATGGCGTTCCCCGCCCGGCCCGCCAGCCGCTGGATCTCGGCCGAGCCGATGTTGGATGTCATGATGAGGACGGTGTTGCGGAAGTCGACCGTGCGGCCCTGGCCGTCGGTCAGCCGGCCGTCGTCGAGGATCTGGAGCAGGACGTTGAACACGTCGCGGTGGGCCTTCTCGATCTCGTCGAGGAGCACGACCGAGTAGGGTCGCCGCCGGACCGCCTCGGTGAGCTGGCCGCCCTCCTCGTAGCCGACGTAGCCCGGCGGCGCGCCGATGAGCCGCGAGACCGCGTGCTTCTCCATGTACTCGGACATGTCGAGCCGGATGAGCGCCCCCTCGTTGTCGAAGAGGAACTCGGCCAGCGCCCGAGCCGTCTCCGTCTTGCCCACGCCGGTCGGGCCCAGGAAGATGAACGAGCCGATGGGCCGGTTCGGGTCGGAGAGGCCCGACCGGGCCCGGCGCACTGCCGCCGAGACGACCTCCACCGCCTCCCGTTGCCCCACCACCCGCTCCTCGAGCCGCCCCTCCATCTGCAGGAGCTTCTGAACTTCCCCTTCCACCAGCCGCGAGACCGGGATGCCGGTCCACTTGGAGACCACCTCGGCGACCTCCTCCGGGGTGACCTCCTCCTTCAGCATCGCCCCCGCGGCGTGCAGCTGCGCCAGCCTCGCCTCCGCCGCCTTCACCCGTTGCTGGAGCTGGGGTAGCTTCCCGAACTTGATCTCGGCGGCGCGGCTGAAGTCGGCCTCGCGCTCGGCTCGGGCCTGCTCGGTCCGGAGGGCCTCCACCTGCTCTCGGGCCTCGGAGATCTCGCGGATCACGGCCTTCTCGGTGTCCCAGCGGCTCCTGAGGCCTGAGAGTTCCTCGTTCAGCCCGGCCAGCTCCTTCTCCACCGCCGTCAGCCGCGCCCGGCTGGCCTCGTCCTGCTCGCGTCGAAGCCCCTGGCGCTCGATCTCCAGCTGGGCGATGCGGCGGCGCACCTCGTCCACCTCTGCCGGCATGGAGTCGATCTCGATGCGGAGCCGGCTCGCGGCCTCGTCGATGAGATCGATGGCCTTGTCGGGAAGGTATCGGTCGGTGATGTAGCGGTGGGAGAGGCGGGCGGCCTCGACCAGCGCCGCGTCCTGGATGCGGACCTTGTGGTGCAACTCGTAGCGGTCCTTGAGGCCGCGCAGGATGGAGATGGTGTCGGCCACCGAGGGTTCGCCCACGAACACCGGCTGGAAGCGGCGCTCGAGCGCCGGATCCTTCTCCACGTGCTTGCGGTACTCGTCCACGGTGGTGGCGCCGATGGCGTGCAGCTCGCCGCGGGCCAGGGCGGGCTTGAGCATGTTCCCCGCATCCATCGCCCCTTCGGCGGCGCCGGCGCCCACGATGGTGTGCATCTCATCGATGAAGAGGACGATCTGACCCTCGGAGGAGGTCACCTCCTTGAGCACCGCCTTGAGTCGTTCCTCGAACTCCCCCCGATACTTGGCCCCCGCCACCATCGCCGAGAGATCGAGGGCGAGTAACCGCTTGCCCTTGAGCCCCTCGGGAACGTCGCCGTCCACGATGCGGCGCGCCAGGCCCTCCACGATGGCGGTCTTGCCGACGCCCGGATCGCCGACCAGCACGGGGTTGTTCTTCGTTCGACGCGAGAGGATCTGGATGACCCGCCGGATCTCGTCGTCGCGCCCGATCACCGGGTCGAGCTTCCCTTGCTTCGCGAGCTGGGTGAGGTCCTTGGCGTACTTCTCGAGCGCCCGGTACTGGCTCTCCGCCTCCGGGCTCTGGACCCGGGCCCCGCCTCGCACGTCCTGGAGCGCCGCCCGGATCCGGTCCGGAGTGGCGCCCGCGGCGCGGAGCGACTCGCCGGCGCCGGTCTTCTCCTCGGCGGCCGCGAGCAGAAGATGCTCGCTCGAGACGTAGTCGTCCTTGAGCCGCCGGGCTTCCTCCTCGGCGCGGTCCAAGAGTTTCATGAACCGGGTCGTCGGGTACACCTCGCCCCCGCTCACCCGGGGGAGCATCCTCAGTTCGTCCTCGATGCGCGACGCGACGCGCGCGGGGTCGGCGCCGATCTTGCCCAGGATGGCCCGGGCGATCCCGTCCTCGGGGGCGAGGAGTGCCAGCGTCAGGTGCTCGGGATCGATGGTCTGGTGGTCGCGCCGGCGGGCTTCCGCCTGGGCGCCGGCCACCGCCTCCTGAGCCTTGACGGTGAGCTTGTCCATTCTCATGAACGGAAGGTAAGGCCGCGCCCGACCCTGGCAAGCGACCGGCCATCCACGGTAAAAGAGGACGGAATCCCGCACCCGTCATCCCACGGTTCGAGCACCCCGGACGAGGTCGTTCGCTTGCTGCAGTCTTTTCGCAGCCTCTTCGTCGCCCCACGGAGGTCTCCGGTCGGCACCGCGCTGGGCGTTCTGCCGCTCCTCGTGCTCGGCGGGGGAAAGCTGGCCGGACTTCCCACGGACCTGCCCGAAGGGTTCTTCGGCCCCCTGCATGCGGTCCTGGAGGTGTGCATCGCCGCCCTGGCCCTTGCCACCTTCGCGGTGCAGTGGGTCGCCGGTGGCACGAGTGCATTCGCGGAGACTCGAGCCCGGTTCCTGGGAGCGGCGTTCCTCGGGATGGGGCTCCTCGAGCTGCTCCACCTCGCCGTCTTCCCGGGCATGCCCGGTCTGTTGGGGCCGGCCACCGTGGAGCGGGGCATCTTCTACTGGGTGGCCGCGCGGTCCTGGATCCTGCTCTCGCTCCTCGCCACGGTATGGCTCCCACCGGAGAGCGATCTCCCCCTCTTCCGACGTCGTTGGCTCCTCCCGCTGGTCCTCGGACTGGTGGCGGCGCTGGTGGCGGTCGAGGCGACACTGCCCGTGGACCGCGCCTGGTTCTACGACGCGCGAACCGGCCTCACCCCGCTCAAGCGAATCGTCGAGTGGAGCCTCGCGATCCTCGCCCTCGTGGGCGCGCGCCTCGCCGTCCGGCGAAGCCGGGCGGTGCCGGGGGCCGGCGCCCGGTCCAGGATGCCGGCGGCCTTCATGGCGATGGCGCTCGCCGGCGTTTGCTTCTCCTTGTACCGGAGCCCCTTCGACCTGCTCGACCTGGCCGGCCACCTCTACCTGGCGGCCGGCTTTCTCTTACTGTTCGACGCCCTCTTCGTGGCGGCCCTCCTCCGTCCCTACCAGGAGCTCGAGGCCCTCCGGGCACACGTCGAGGACGAGCTCGTGGTCACCATCCGCCGGCTGGAGCGGCTGCGCGAGCAGCGCGAGGACTTCTTGCGCGCTGTCTCGCACGATCTGCGCAACCCCCTCCAAGTGGTGCTCCTGCAGGCCGATCGGATCGGGCGGGCGGCAGGGGAGACCCCGGCACTCCGCAAGCCGGTGGCGGCCATCCGCTTCGCGGGGCGACGGATGGAGCGGATGCTGCGCGACCTCGCCGATGCCGCCCGCCTCGAGGTCGGGGAGCTGCAGCTTTCGAGAGAGCCCGTCGATCTCGGGTCCTTCGTGGACCACCTCCTCGAGCTGGAACAGGGGGTGCTCGACTCGAGCCGGGTGCGCAACCTCGTCGACCCGACGCTGCCACCCCTGGACGTGGACCCCGACCGGCTGGACCGTATCCTCGTGAACCTTGTCGGGAACGCCCTCAAGTACTCCGCGGGCGAGGTGCGGGTCGCCGCCGAGCGCGAGGGGGGCGTCGCCCGTGTGACGGTCGCCGACCAGGGTGCCGGGATCCCACCGAACGACCTTCCCAGGCTCTTCGAGCGCTATTACCGCGGCCAACGGCACGAGGGCGAGGGCCTCGGCCTGGGCCTCTTCATCGTCAAAGGGCTGGTACAGGCACATGGCGGCACCATCGAGGTGGCGTCGGTCCCGGGCGAGGGGAGCACCTTCATGATCCGGCTACCGCTCGCCGTTTAGGCTTTAGCCCCGCCGGAGCCAAGCTGCCCCCGTAGCCCCACCCGAGGCGCCCGAGCGCCGACTGGCTCTTTCCCCAGGCCTGGTGCCGAGGCCGCCGCGAAAGGCTAGGAGGGCAACGGCGCGAAAAAGGCGCTCTCCCTCGGGGCGACGGGCGCGACCCCGACGGGACGGCGCCGCCGCCTCTGTTCTTTTGAGTGGCGCGCGGGGAGGCAGGCGCGGATCTACTGACCCCACGATCCCTCGTACCCTCTCCATCCCGTGAACGCACCTTTGCCCCAGATCGTCGCCGTCGGCCGCGCCCTCCCCCCTCACTTCGCCGACCAAGAGACGCTCATCGCCGCCTTCGCCGAGCACTGGCAGCGGCACCACTTCAATCTGGAGCGGCTGGCCGACCTGCACCGGGCCACCCGCGTCGGCGGTCGGCACCTCGCCCTGCCCGTCGGCGAATATGCTGCCCTCGACTCGTTCGCCAAGAGCAACGCCGCGTTTCAAAGGGTGGGCGCCGAGTTGGGGGAGGCGGCGGTTGCGGACGGCCTCCGGCGAGCGGGCCTTAAGCCCGGGGACGTCGATCACCTCTTCTTCGTCACGGTGACGGGGGTCTCGACCCCGTCGCTCGACGCCCGGCTCGTGAACCGTCTGGGGCTACCCACGCGCGTGAAGCGCACACCCATCTTCGGCCTGGGTTGCATGGCCGGCGCGGCCGGCGTGGCCCGCGCCTCCGACGTGCTGCGCGCCTTCCCCGGCGAGGTGGCGGTCATGCTCTCCGTCGAGCTGTGCTCGCTCACGCTACAGCGCCAGGATGCCTCCGTGGCGAACATCATCGCCACCGGTCTGTTCGGCGACGGGGCGGCGGCGGCCGTGCTCATCGGGGGCGAGCGCCCCGCGCGGCGGGCCCCGCGGGTACTCGCCACCCGATCGGTGTTCTACCCGGATACCGAGTGGGTGATGGGGTGGGAGGTGGTGGACTCGGGGTTCAAGGTGGTGCTCTCGGCCCAGGTGCCGCAGGTGGTCGAGGAGCACGTGGGGGCGGACGTGGACGCGTTCCTCTCGGAGCACGGGCTCTCCCGCGCTCGCATCCAGCACTGGATCGCCCACACCGGCGGGCCCAGGGTGCTGGACGCGTTCCGGGCCGCGCTCGACCTCCCCAGGGAGGCCATCGCCCGCTCCTTTCGATCGCTGCAGGCAGTGGGGAACCTCTCCTCCGCCTCGGTGCTCTTCGTGCTCGGGGACCTCTTGGACTCAGGGGAGGCGCGCGAGGGAGACCTGGGCCTCCTGGCCGCGATGGGACCGGGATTCTCGTCGGAACTGGTGCTGCTCGCGTGGTGAGGTGGGGCGACATGGGCCGGGTGCTCCTCGTGGCCGTGGCGCTCGAGCGCGTCGTGGAAGTCCTCGTCTCCGGTCGCAACGCCCGGCGGCTCGCGGCGGCCGGTGCGGTCGAGTCGGGCCGGGGTCACCACCCCGTCATGGTCGCCTTCCACGTCGCCCTCCTCGTCGCCTGTGCGGCGGAGCCCGAGCTCTCTCGAACCCCCTGGCCGGCGTTGGTGGCCGTCCCCGCCACGGCCCTGGTGGTCGCCGCCCAGGGCCTGCGCTGGTGGGCGGTGGGGGCGCTCGGCGGGCGCTGGTCGACCCGGGTGTTGGTGCTCCCGGGCAGCTCCCCGGTCCGGTCGGGGCCGTACCGGTGGCTCAGGCACCCGAACTACCTGGCGGTGGCGATCGAGGTGCTGGCGCTGCCGCTCGCCTGCGGGGCCTGGCGCACCGCCCTTGTCGCTACCTGCATCAATGCGGCCCTCCTCGCGGTCCGGATCCGCGCCGAGGAGCGGGCGCTCGGCCCTTCCTGGTCCCGGGCCTTCGCCCGGGTTCCACGCTTCTGGCCGCCGGGGGGAGGGAGGGGCGCTCATGACCGATCGTGAACGGAGCATCGCCGAGGAGATCGTGCGTCTCGCCCGGGAGGAGCTGGGATTCTCGGGGCCCCTGGAGGTGGCATCGGCCCCGCTGGCAGGACAGCTCGACTCGCTCGTGCTCCTCTCCCTCGTGGTGGCGGTCGAGGACCGGTTCCGGGTGGCCCTGGCCGACGATGACGCGGCAACGACGCGGACCCTGGAGGACCTGGCACGGCTGGTGGCGGCGAGAGTCGGCCCCGAGGTGCTCCCGTGATCCTGGCCGGTCCCTCCCTTCCCCCCGCTCGTTGGCCCACGCTGGTCCACGCGCTCGAGCGCGCCGCGAGGGACCCGAGCGGGGTCACCTTCGTCGGCCTGGACGAGCGTGAGGTGGTCGTGCCCTGGGGCGAGGTGTTCGATCGCGCTGCGCGGACCGGGGCCGCTCTCGCCGCGCGCGGCGTCAGCCCGGGCGACCGGGTGGCGATCGTCCTGCGCACTGAGCCGGCCTTCCTGGACGCGTTCCTGGGGGCCTGGTGGTGCGGGGCGGTTCCGGTTCCCCTCTACCCGCCCGTCCGTCTCGGTCGGATGGAGGAGTACCTGGTCGCGACGGCGCGGATGATCTCGGCCTCCGGTGCCCGGATGGTGGTCTCCTCGGGCGCCACCCGCCGGCTCCTGGGCGGGGCCGTGGAGCGAGCCCGGCCGGCGCTGGGGTGCGAGGACGCGGGGCGGCTCTTGGCGGGGAGGGAACGCACACGCCTGCGCCTCCCCTCCCCCGACGACCTGGGGCTGGTCCAGTTCTCGTCCGGCTCGACCGTGGATCCGAAGCCGGTGGCCCTCACCCACGCCGCGCTCAGGACCATGGCGGACGCCCTGGTCTGCGAGACGCGCCCGGACCGGAGCTCGGACGCCCTGGTCTCCTGGCTCCCGCTCTACCACGACATGGGGCTCGTCGGCTGCCTGCTCGGAGCGGCCACCTATCCTGGGCCGCTCGTGCTCATTGCCCCCGAACACTTCCTCGCTCGCCCCGCCCTCTGGCCCCGGGCCATCGCGCGCCACCGGGGAACGATCTCGGCCGCCCCCGCGTTCGCCTATGCTTACGTGGCCGACCGGGTCCGCCCTGCCGACCTCGAGGGCCTGTCGCTCTCGAGCTGGCGTCTCGCACTGAACGGCGCCGAGCCCATCTCCGGCGAGGCCATGCGGCGGTTCGCCTTCCGCCTCGCACCGCAGGGATTCGACCCCGGGGCGCTCGTGCCGGTGTACGGGCTGTCGGAGGCGACCCTGGCGGTCACCTTCTCCCGTCCCGGTCGCCCCCCCATGGGCCGGCACGTGGACCCGGTACGGCTGGCGCGGGACGGTGAGGTGGTCCCCGGCGACCGAGAGGTGATCTCGGTGGGGAGTCCGGTGCCCGGCGCGGAAGTGGCGCTCCGCGACGATGAGGGCGCCGAGCTGGGGGAGGGGCGGCTTGGGCGCATCTGGGTGCGTGGGCCAGCGCTCATGCGCGGCTACCTCGGCGACGCGGCCGCTACCGAACGCACCCTCAAGGGCGGGTGGCTCGACACCGGCGACCTGGGGTTCGTCATCGGCGGGGAGCTGTACGTGCACGGGCGGGTCAAGGACATCGTCGTCATCCGGGGCGCGAACCGCTCGGCGGGGGAGTTCGAAGAGCCGCTCGCCGCGGTGCCGGGGCTCCGCCCCGGGTGCGCGGTGGCGGTCGGGTCGAGCGAGGGCGGGGAGGGGGAGGCGCTCCTCATCCTGGCGGAGCGGGCCCGGGGAATCCCCGCCGGCGAGGGGGACGTCGCCCTCTTGAGCGAGGTGCGTCGGGTGGTGCTCGAGGCCACCGGGGTCGAGCCGAGGGTGGTACACCTGCTCGAGCCGGGGACTCTCCCGCGCACGTCCTCCGGGAAGCTGCGCAGGGGCGAGGCGCTCCGGCAGCTCAGAGCCGGGACCCTGAAACCTCCCTCGAAGGTCACCGCGCTCCGGCTCGCCGCCCTGGCAGCCCGCTCCCGGCTCTCCTACGCGCGGGCGCGCCGCGGCGAGCGGACGGGCGAGGAGGATCAGGATCGGTGAGCCAGCTCCACGACGCGGTGGTGGTGGGCGGTGGGCCGGCCGGTCTGGCCTTTGCGGCGGGGGCCGCGGCCCGGGGTCTCGACGTGGTGGTCCTCGAGCGGCGCGAGGGGGACCTCGACAAGGCTTGCGGCGAGGGGGTGCTGCCTTCCGGTCGCCGCTTCCTTGAGTCTCTAGGAGTGCTGCCGCTCGTCGATCCGGCAGAGGTGTCGCCGCTGCGCGAGTTGCGCTGGTGCGACCCATGCGGACTCGAGGTCGCGCTCCGCCTCCCGGGGGAGGGGGGGCTCGGGATCCGCCGGACGGCACTCGCGGCCGCGCTCCGCGCCCGTGCGGAGACCCTGGGCGCGCAGGTGCGGAGCGGCTCGGAAGTGGTCGGCCACGTCCGGGCCGGCGACAGGATCGCTGCGCGCGTCCGCGGGGGTGAGACGGTGGAGGCTCGGGTGCTGGTTGCGGCGGACGGGCTCCTTTCCCCCACCAGGCGGCGCGAAGGACTCGACGCGCCGGTCGGAGCCCCTCCCCGATTCGGCATCCGTCGCCATTTCGGGGTGGCCCCCTGGGGCGAGGCCGTGGAGGTCCACTTCGGTCAGGGGGCGGAGGCCTATCTCACTCCCGCGGGGCGGACTCGCGTGGGGCTGGCCCTCCTCTTCGAGCGCGGAGGCAAAGTCCGGTTCGAGGACCTCCTCGGTCGCTTCCCGCGACTCCAGTCGAAGCTCGCGGGAGCTCCCACCGAATCCACGGTGCGTGGCGTAGGGCCTCTCGAGCGGCGGGCTCGGGCCCGGGTGGCCGATCGGCTGGTGCTCCTCGGGGACGCGGCCGGCTACCTCGACGCAGTGACGGGAGACGGCTTGTCGCTCGCCTTCGGTTGCGCGGCCGATCTGGCGGAGCTGTTGCCCCGGGCGCTCTCCGCGGGCGCGGATGCCAGGGCGCTCGGGCCCTACGAGGTTGCCTGGCGACGCCGCTTCCGTGCGTACGCTCTCTGGACGCGGCTAGTGCTCCTCCTCACCCGCCGCCCGGGACTGCGGCGGGCTGCGCTCAGGCTCGTTGCGGCCCGAAGGCCCGCTTTCGAACGGATCGTGGCCGCGGCGGTGGGCTAACGGCCCGGTCTCGACCGGTGAGGCCGAAGCTGACCGGACCCGCAGGACCGGCACCCGCACCATCACTGAACAACGTGTTGGGACAGCACACCTAGGCGGGGGCGACGAGCTCGGCGGAACACGAGGGACAGACCGCTCCGAGCTCGACCAGGGCCAGAAGCCCGCAGCGCGGGCAGGGGTGGAGAGCCGCGGGGGTCGGGGTGGGGGCGCTGATCCTCGCGGGATCGTACTTGCCGGCCCGGAGCGCCTCGATCCTTCCGAACAGGGTGAGGCGGCCTCCCTCGCCGGTGCGCGGAACGCCCAGCTCGTCAAGAGAAGCGTGTGCAAGCTCGAGTGCCCGCGGGTCCTCCACGGGCGCGTCGGCTTCGCCGCTTTGAGTGGCCATCGCTCTTTTCCCCCCAGCCGGACGAAAGCATGCCACCGGCCCCGCCGGACCGCCGTACCATGACGGCGAGGCAGAGAGGCGTACGCGCCTCGACCCGCGCAAGGCGATGTGGTTCATTCGCCCCACGAAGGGGATTCCCCGATGTCGCAGTGGTTCCTCTGGGCTCTTCTGTCCTCCCTCACCGGGAGCCCGGTTCTCGCCCTCATCGTCCTCGGGCTCCTGTGGTGGCTGGGCGATCGCTTCAGCTTTCGCGTCTTACCCGATCCCCTCCGGAGGCTTGCTCGCTTTCGGCGAACCGCGCAGCTCCGCTCGACCTTGGCGGTGAACCCCCATGATCGCCGCGCCCGCTTCGAGCTGGCCGAATGGCTGCTCGAGGCGGGGCGGCCTGGCGAGGCGGCGCGCGTGCTTCGCCCCAACGTGGAGGCCGGCGACGAGGACGTCCGCACCGCCTTCGTCATGGGAGCGGCGCTCGGGAGGATCGGAAAGTTCGATCAAGCCGAGCAGGCGCTGGCCCTGGCGCGCAAGGAGGATCCGAGGTTTCGCGCGGGGGAGATCGAGCTGGAGCTGGGGCGGCAGCGGCTGGCGCGCGGAGACTTCCTCGGGGCACGGGAGGCACTCGAGCGGCTGCTCGCCGAGCGGCCGGGGACCGTCGAGGGGCGCTACCTGCTCGCCCGCGCCCTCTCCGGGCTTCGCGAGGCGGAGGCCGCCCGCGCGGTCAGGGAGGAGGCTTGGCGCGAGTACCAGCTCTTGCCCCCGTTCCACCGGCGGCACGAGCGGGCCTTCGCCTGGCGGATCAAGCCCTGGCGCCCCGCGGCAGTGGCGCTCGTCGTGCTCGCGGTCCTGGCCGCGGGGACGGCGATGCTCCGCTAATGGCACCAGGGCGCCCTCTGCGGGGCGAACGCCCGCCTCGACCCGGAGGACTTCGTTTCTCCGGCGGGCCGCCGCGGGTAGGATCACACGGCGGAGGTGGCCATGCGGTGCTGCGTGCTCGGAGCCGGCTCCTGGGGGACAGCCCTCGCCGCGCTGCTCGCCGGCAAGGGATTCCCGGTCACCGCCTGGGACAAGGACCCCGCGCTCCTCGACGACATCGCCCACGCCCATCAGAACGGGCGATATCTTTCGGGGATCAGGCTTCCCGCGAACCTCCACGCCTCCCCCGATCTGGCCCGCGCACTCGAGGGGGCGGAGCTCGTCGTCCTCTCCGTCCCATCCTTCGCCGTCCGCCAGGTGGCCATCGAGGCGAAGCGGCTCGTACACGCCGGCACGACGGTGGTATCCACGGTGAAGGGGATCGAGCTCGAAAGCCTCATGACCATGACCGAGGTGCTCGAGGACGTCCTTCCCGTCGCTCTCCACCCCTACCTCGCCGTGCTCTCCGGACCGTCGTTCGCCATGGAGGTGGCGCGCGGGCTACCCACCGCCGTCACGGTGGCGGCCCGTTGGGAGCGGATCGCCCGGCAGGTGCAGGACGCCTTCCACACCCGGACGTTCCGGCCCTACACGTCGGGTGACGTGGTCGGGTGCGAGATCGGCGGCTGTGTGAAGAACGTGGTGGCGATCGCCGCTGGACTCTCGGACGGCCTCGCATTCGGTGCGAATGCGCTTGCGGCCTTGATCACCCGGGGGCTCGCCGAGATCACTCGCCTGGCGGTGCGCAAGGGCGCGAATCCCCTCACCCTCTCCGGGTTGTCAGGCCTCGGGGACCTCGTCCTCACCTGTTCCTCGGACCTCTCCCGCAACCGCACGGTGGGGCGGGGGCTCGCCGAGGGGAAGGCGCTCGAGGACGTCCTGCGGGAGATCGGGCAGGTGGCGGAAGGGGTCCGGAATGCCCGGAGCGTCCACGACCTGGCGCGGCGCCTCGAGGTGGAGATGCCCATCAGCGAGACCGTATATCGGCTCCTCCACGAGGACGTGCCTCCGCGCGAGGGCGTCACGGCGCTCCTCATGCGGGAGACCAAGCCCGAGCGATGAGGGGGAAGGGGCCGACGCCCGTTCGCCCACCGCGGACGGGACAAACGGCCGGACAGCGTTAGACTGTGGGGATGGCCGACCTCGCCGCCTTGCTGGTCCGGTCCCAGGTCCTGAGCCCTGACGGCGCGGCGCGTGCGCTTGCCGCCGCGCACGACGGGGACATCGCCTCGGCTACTCTCCGGCTCGGGCTTGCGGCAGAAGGGGCCCTGGTCAGGGCGCTGGCCGACCTCCGGGGTTGTCCCGGCGTCGACTTCTCGAAGAGCGTCATTCCCACCGCCAACCTCGAGGTGGTCGCGCCGGCCTTCTGCCGGCAGCGCCGGGTCCTGCCCCTCTCCCTGGGCAAGAGCGAGTTGGTTCTGGCCATGGCGGACCCGGACGATCACGCGCTCGCCGACGAGATCCGGTTCGTCACCGGGCGCAAGGTGCTCCGCTACGTGGCCGTCCCCGCTGCGCTGGAGCGGACCCTGGACGCCGTGGTCCGCGAGCGCAAGCGGGGCGCCCCCTCCTGGCGCGGGCCCCAAGCCCCGGCGCTGCCCGATCCGGCCGCCGCCTGGGTGGGCGTGGTCCACGGCCCCTCCAAGAAGATTGAGTCCGGCATCGACCTGCCCGAGATCACCTCGTCGATGGAGGTGGTGGGGGTGACCGAAGTCGAGGAGACTCCGTTCTCCGCTCCCACCCCCGCTCGCCGGTCCCGCCCTCCCGAGCACGAGCCGCAGGAGACCGCGCCCCCACGGGTCCCGGACGACGCAAGCACCACGGTTCGGCTGGAAGGCGTGGGCAAGGGCTACCTCGTCCTCGTGGCCGACGCGGTTCCCGAGGCGCGCGACGAGGCGGCGGCGGCCGTGAAGAAGCAGGGGGCGACCGTGCTCCAAGCGGCGAACGGCCGGGCGGCCCTGGACCTCATCCGCGAGGCCCGGCCGGAGCTCGTGATCCTGGACGCCATGTTGCCCATGATGCCGGGATTCGAGGTCTGCCGCGCCGTGAAGGGCGATCCGGTGCTCCGCCCCACGCGCGTGGTGCTCACCTCCGCCATCCACCGGGGTACGGTGGCGGCCGACGCCAAGATCGCGTTCGGGGCCGACGCCTTCCTGGAGAAGCCGTATCGCCCGGACGAGCTGAACCGCACCCTCAAGATCCTGCTGCTCGGTCCGGCGGGGGATCCCGCCGACCAGGCGGCCCGGGCGGTGGCGGCGACCGCGTGGCGCGAGGGGGCGAAACTACTCCAGGCCGGCCGTCTCGAGGAGGCGGTCGCGCTCCTCCGAGAGGCGTCCGCCAAGGACGACCTCTCGGCCGAGGCCCACTACTACCTGGGCCACGCTCTGGCACGCCAGGGACTCCTCTTCGAGGCGGCGGCGGCCTTCTCGCGAGCGGCGGAGCTCCGCCCCGACGTCCCCGAGGCCCACGAGGTGCTCGCCCTCACCTACGAGCAGCTCGGCTTCCAGCAGTCGGCCCGCGAGGCCTGGGCCCGGGCGGTGGAGACCTGCAAGGACGAGACGCGCAGGCGGACCATGCGGGAACGGCTCATGCGGCTATTAGGGACCTGATCGCCGCCAAGCCCGGGCAGCGCCCGGTGCAAGACCGCGGTACACAATCCACCCATGGACGCCCCGCCTCCCGACGCCGCCCGCTCGCTCTGCGCCGACCCGGCCCAGTTCACCGCTCACTGCCGCGAGGACCTGGCCCGGGCGCGCGCCGAGGCCGAACGGGCGAAACGCCTGGGTGCGAGAGGCAGGGTCGCCGCCGTCGAGGCCTATGACGCCGCCTTCGCCGCCCTCTCCGGCGCTGCCGCCCGGTCGAGCCTGGCCCGCAACGTCCACCCCGAGGCCGCCATGCGCGACGCCGCCGAGCGGGCGGAGCAGGAGGTCGACGCGCTCACGACGGAGCTCTCGCTCGACCGGGGGCTCTACGAGGTGCTGGTCGGCGTGGACGTGTCGGGGGAGGACCCGGACACCCGCTACCTCGTCGAGAAGAGCGTGCGGGACTTCCGGCGGGCGGGGGTGGACCGGGACGAGGCCACCCGGGAGCGAGTGAGGGAGCTCAGGGACGAGCTAGTCCGGATCGGGCAGGAGTTCGGGCGGAACATCAAGGACGACGTGCGCCGGGTGTCCCTTCGGCCCGACGAGCTGGCGGGGCTGCCCGGGGACTGGCTGCGCGCCCACCCCGCCGGCGCTGACGGCAAGGTCGTGGTCACCACCGACAGCACCGACTACGTGCCCTTCCTGACCTACGCTCAGAGCTCGCGGGCGCGAGAAGAGCTCTGGCGGCTGTACCGCCTCCGCGGCCACCCGCGCAACCTGGACGTCCTGGGCCGGCTCCTCGAGCGGCGGGGCGAGCTGGCTCGACTCCTCGGCTACCCGAACTGGGCCGCCTACGTGACCGAGGACAAGATGATCGGCAGTGAAGCGGCCGCGATCGAGTTCGTGGAGCAGATGGCGACTGCCTCCGCGGCTCGCATGCACCGCGACTACGACCAGCTCCTGGCGCGGAAGCGAGCCCAAGACCCCCGCGCGGTCCGGGTGGAGCCCTGGGACGCGGCCCACCTGCAGGAGCGGATCAAGGCCGAGCAGTACGGGTTCGACTCCCAATCGGTCCGGCCCTATTTCGAGTACCGGCGCGTGAGAGAAGGGGTCCTGGAGGTCACCGGCCGCCTCTTCGGGATCGAGTACCAGCGCGTCCCGGGGGCCACGGTCTGGCACCCGGACGTCGAGGCCTACGACGTGGGCGAGGGCGACCGCCTCTTGGGAAGAATCTACCTCGACATGCATCCTCGGGAAGGCAAGTACAAGCACTATGCCCAGTTCCCCCTGGCGACGGGGCAGGCGGGCCGGCGTCTCCCCGAGGGCGTCCTCGTCTGCAACTTTCCCCGCCCTTCCTCGGGCGTGCCCGCCCTCCTCGAGCACTCCGACGTCCGCACCTTCTTCCACGAGATCGGCCACCTGCTACACCACGTTCTGGGGGGCCACACCCGGTGGAACGGCCAGTCGGGGGTGGCCACCGAATGGGACTTCGTCGAGGCACCCTCGCAGATGCTGGAGGAGTGGGCCTGGGACCCCGCGGTCCTCTCTCGGTTCGCCTGCCACCTCGAGACCGGCGAGCCCATCCCCCCGGAGCTCGTACGGCGCATGAAGGCGGCCGACGAGTTCGGGAAGGGGCTCATGGTCCGGCAGCAAACCTTCTATGCGGCCACGAGTCTCGAGCTCCACCGGCGCGATCCCCGTGGGCTCGACACCACCGCGGTGGTGTCGGAGCTGCAAGAGCGCTACACCCCCTTCCACCCTGTGGCCGGGACCTACTTCGAGGAGTCCTTCGGGCATCTGGACGGCTATTCCGCCATTTACTACACGTACCTGTGGTCGCTC
The DNA here is from genome assembly GCA_035686075.1 of Anaeromyxobacter sp. Taxonomy (GTDB): domain Bacteria; phylum Myxococcota; class Myxococcia; order Myxococcales; family Anaeromyxobacteraceae; genus Anaeromyxobacter. The sequence goes on along the minus strand of DASRZU010000017.1, from coordinate 243,842 downwards.
GTGATCGCCAAGGACCTCTTCGGCCCATTCCGTCGGGCCGGCCTCCTCGACCCGGGGCCGGCACGCCGGTACCGCCGAACCGTGCTGGAGGCGGGGGGCTCGAGGCCGGCTGACGCCCTGGTGAAGGAGTTCCTGGGTCGGGCCCATTCCTTCGACGCCTTCGGGGACTGGCTCGACGCGGAGGCGGCGTGACCCGCGCCCTGCGTGCGCTGCCCACCCTCCTTCGCATCGGGTTCGCCGACGCAGTGGCCTACCGGGCCGAGCTCGTGGTCTGGCTCCTCTCGACCAACATGGCCCTCGTCATGATGGCGCTCCTCACCGCGGTGGCGCGGGAGGCGCCGGTGGGGCGGTTCGGCGAGCGCGACTTCGTTGCTTACTACCTCGCCACCCTGGTGGTCCGGCTGCTCACCGGCGCCTGGGTGGTGTGGGAGGCCAACATGGAGATCCGGCAGGGCACGCTCGCCTTCCGGCTGCTCCGTCCCATCCACCCCCTCGTGCACTACGCGGCCGAGAACCTGGCCGCGGTCCCGCTGCGGGGCGCCATCGCCCTGCCCATCGCCGTACTCTTGCTCGTGACGGTCGGGGGGGAGCGGGTGACGCACGATCCGGTCCTGTGGATCGTCTTCGCGGTGGCCGTGGCCGGCGCCTGGCTCATCACCTTCCTCGCCATGGCGGTCATCGCCGCGCTGGCCTTCTACGTCGACTCCGCCACCTCCGTTGCGCAGGTCTGGTTCGGGCTGTTCACCGTGCTCTCCGGCTACATCATGCCGCTCGAGATCTTTCCGCGCTTCATCGGCGAGGCTGCAAGGTGGCTGCCCTTCCGGTACATGCTCGCCTTCCCGGTCGAGCTCGTGATCGGTCTCACCCCAAGGCCCCGGGCCCTCCTCGATCTCGGGATCCAATGGCTCTTCGTCGTCGTCCTGGCGCTTTCGGCCCGCTTCGCGTGGAGGGTGGGTCTGCGGCGCTACTCGGCCTTCGGAGGTTGACGGATGCTCCGCTACCTCCGGCTCCTCGGCATCCAGGTTCGCGCCTCCCTGGCGCTATCGGCGCAGTACCGACTGGAGTTCCTCGTCTCCGGTTTGCTCTCGCTGTTCTGGACCCTGCTCGGACTCGTTCCCATCCTGGTCCTCTTCCGAGATCGGCGAGAGCTGGCCGGGTGGTCGTACCCCGAGACCCTGGTGGTGATGGGCTGGTTCGCCCTGGTGAAAGGCATCTTGGAGGGCGCGGTGAGCCCTTCGCTCACCGCCGTGGTGGATCACATCCGAAAGGGCACCCTGGACTTCGTGCTGCTCAAGCCCGCCGACGCCCAGTTTCTCGTGTCCACGGCGCGGTTCGAGCCCTGGCGGGTGGTGGACATCCTGGCCGGGCTCGCCATCCTGGCCGTTGCTTTTCAGAGGATGGGCCGCACCCCGGGGCCGCTCGAAGTACTGCTCGCCGGAGCGGTCCTATGGAGCGCCACCGTGATCCTGTACTCGCTTTGGATCCTCGTGGTCTCCGCCGCCTTCTTCGTGGTGAAGGTCGACAACCTCTCCTTCCTCTTCCTCTCGCTCTACGACGCAGCCCGCTGGCCGGCCGATGTGTTCCCGGCGGTCCTGCGGGTGGTATTCACCTTCGTCATTCCGCTGGCGGTGCTCACCACCATCCCGGCCCGGGCGCTCCTCGGCCGCATCGGGCCGGTCCAGGTGCTCGCCACGGCCGTGGGCGCCGCCGCCTTCGCCTTCCTGGCGCGCCGGGTGTGGCTCTCCTCCATCGGTCGCTACACCTCCGCGTCCTCATGAGATAGAGCCAGGACGATGCTCCGCCTCACCTTCCTCGGCACCGCTGCCGCCCAGCCCACCCTTCGGAGGAACTTGACGGGCCTCGCCATTCGCCGGGAGAGGGAGTTGTTCCTCGTGGATTGCGGGGAGGGGACACAGCGGCAACTCATCTACTACGGTGCCGGCTTCGACGTGGCCGCCATCTGCTTCACCCACTTTCACGCCGACCACTACCTGGGCGCCATCGGCTTCTTGCGCACCCTCTCCATGCAGGACCGGACCGAGCCCCTGGACGTCTACGGCCCGCGACCGGGGAGGGCACTGCTTCGAACCATGCTCTTCACCGGGGCGGAGCGGTTCCACTTCGAGGTCCGAATCCACGAGGTCGCGCCCGGCGACCGGGTGCGCCGCGATGGGTGCGAGTGGGTGGCCTTCGAGACCGACCACCGGACGCCCTCTTTGGGCTGGGCGCTGAGGGAGGATCCGCGACCGGGCCGCTTTCACCTGGACCGCGCCGAGTCCCTGGGGGTACCGAAGGGCCCGCTCTTCGGTGCCCTGCAACGGGGCGAAACAGTGGTGCTTCCCAGCGGGCACACGGTTCGCCCCGAGCAGGTGCTGGATGCGCCCCGGCGCGGCCGGAAAGTCGTTGTCACCGGCGACACACGCCCTTGCCAGGCCACCGTGGAGGCGTCGCGGGGCGCCGACCTCCTCGTCCACGACTGCACTTTCGGCGACGCCGAGTCGGAACGCGCGCGAGAGACGATGCACTCGACCGCGCGGGAGGCAGCCGCCGTGGCGCGTGAAGCCGGCGCCGGCCGCCTGGTGCTCACCCACCTCTCCTCTCGGTATGACCGGGAGTGGCAACCGCTCGTGGAACAGGCCAAGGAGGTATTTGCTGGCCCGGTGGACGTTGCCCAGGACGGCTGGGTGGTCGAGGTGCCGCTGCCCGACTAGGCTGCCCCCTCCCGTAGGCCACAGGGGTGGCCTCGACGGCGGACCGCGTGGGATTAGGTTCTCTCGCCAGGGAGGAGTTCCGAGGTGATCACCGTTCGCCGGTCCGAAGAACGCGGCCATTTCGACCACGGGTGGCTCGATACCCGCCACACCTTCTCCTTCGCGGGGTACCACGACCCCGCGCACATGGGGTTTCGGGCGCTGCGGGTCATCAACGAGGACCGAGTGAAGCCGGGCCAGGGCTTCGGTACACACGGTCACCGAGACATGGAGATCCTCTCCTACGTCCTCTCCGGAGTCCTTGCCCACCGCGACTCGACGGGCGCTTTGGGCGAGCTCCGCCCGGGCGAGCTGCAGAGGATGAGCGCCGGGACCGGTGTCATGCACTCGGAGTTCAACGGCTCGGCCCAGGAGCCAGTCCACTTCCTCCAGATCTGGATCCTCCCCGATCGCCCCGGGCACCGCCCCTCGTACGAACAGAACCCCTTCCCGGCCGCCGAACGGCGCGGGCGACTCAGGCTGGTCGCCTCGCCCGACGGAGCCGACGGATCGACCGTGCTTCACCAGGACACCCGCGTCTTGGCCGCGCTCCTTCGCCCAGGAGAGGCAGTGGAGCACGCGCTGGCCGACGGGCGGCACGCCTGGGTCCAGGTTGCCCGGGGCGGGGTGGAGGTGAACGGGGTCGCGCTCGCCGCGGGCGACGGTGCCGCAGCCTCGGGAGAGCGCCTGCTCCGGATCGCGGGAACCGGAGCTGCGGAGGCGGAGCTCCTCTTGTTCGACCTCGCCTGACGGCGCGCTCGGGTGAGCCCGACGCTTCGGGGACGTTCGTGGCGAAACGGTCGAGGACCGGACCACGCACCCTGCGAGGGCCCCTTCCCTCGACTCGCGCGAAGACCCGAAGACCCCGTGACCCCGGGAGCCACGCCCACGGGTGGGGGAGGAGCTCGCCGCTCCCGGGGAGAATCAACCGACGCGCTTCAGGATCCGCTCGATGAGCTTGACCTGTTCCTGCAGCTCCGCCTTGTAGTCCATGTTCCTGGCATGGTGGATCTCGATCCTCTTCACCTCGTTCTCGGCGAGGAGCAGCCTCCGGAGCAGGTCCGTCTCCTCGGGGCTCAGCTCGATGTTCATGGCAACCTCCTGGCCACAAGGTCTCTTCCAGAAAGCGTCGCACGGAGCTGGCCGGGGCGGCAATCGACGGCATGGGGGCGAAGGTGCCCCCGGTCGGGCGCTTCCATGTCCCTCGTTTCGGTCCATTCGGCCAGAGTGCGGGTGCCCGGAGGGACGAGCTCGCCATTTGCAAGTAGGCAGCGGCCGGGTAGAACCACGGCGTGCTCCCGGACGCCTCCCGGCAACTGGCGGCGTGGGTCCCACGCCTCGTCTCCCTCTGGCGCCGGGGGAGAGACCGCCCCGCGCCTACGAGCGGACGGGGCCGGGGCCCCGGCCGTGGCGGACGGTCGTACCGGTCCGACCCGGTCGACCTCCTCCCGGACGAGCTCCGCAGCGTCGGAGCCGCGGTCGAGCGTCTCTCGCGCGGCCTCACCCGAGACCGGGAGATGGCCGGTGCCCGCTACATGGACGAGGAACGGCTCCTGGGCGCCTACCTGCTCTACTACTGGCCGGTCTCCTACCTGCAGGCCCGAGGGGTGCTTTCCGAGCTGCCCCGCCCGCCGAAGCGCGTCCTCGACCTGGGGAGCGGGCCGGGGCCGGTGGCCATCGCCGCTCTCGACGCAGGCGCGGCCGAGGGCGTCGCCGCCGACCGGTCGGCCCGGGCGCTCGGCGCCGCCGCGGCGCTCGCCCGGGAGGCGGGGGAGGCGCTCGCCGTCCGCGAATGGAACCCCACCCGTGGAGAGCCGCTGGCGCGGCTCTTTGGGGGCCAACGTTTCGACCTCATCGCCGTGAGCCACCTCCTGAACGAGCTCTTCAGGGGCCCGGACGAGGACGCTCGCCGGGTGGCCCTCTTGGAGGAGGCGCTCTCGCTAGTCGCCCCGGGCGGCTCCCTGCTCGTCATCGAGCCCGCTCTCCGGGAGACCTCGCGCGCGCTCCTGCGCCTCCGCGACCGGCTGGTCGCGGCCGGCGCCGCGGTGCGAGCGCCCTGCCTGTTCCGTGGCCCTTGCCCGGCGCTGGTGCGCGAGGGCGACTGGTGCCACGCCGAGCGGGCCGTCGAGCCGCCGCCCCTGGTAACCCAGATCGCCCGCACCGCCGGGCTGCGTCGGGAGGCGGTGAAGATGAGTTACCTCCTTCTTGCCCCTCCGGGCGAGCCCTGGCCCGATCCGCCGCCCGGACGAGTCTTCCGCATCGTCTCCGAGCCGCTCGCCGGAAAGGGCCGGCTCCGGTACATGGGGTGCGGCCCCGAGGGTCGGATGGGACTCTCGCTCCAAGAGAAGCACGTGAGCGAGGCAAACAAGCTCTTCGGGTCCCTTCTGCGCGGAGACGTGGTGGAAGTGACGCACGGCGAGCCGAGAGGTGACGGCCTGGCGCTCGGGGCGGAGTCCACCGTGCGGGTCATCGCGGCGGCAGGCCGGCCGGTCCCGGGGGGGACGGGCTGATCGCTCCCCTCTAAGCGATCGGAATCCCCCAGGGCGGGACTAGCATCCGGAGCGGCCCCCAGCCCAGCGCCCGGGCGATGGCCCGCGAGGTGGCACGGGTGGAGGGCGGTTGAGGGCGGGTCGGATCGCGCCTTGGCGCCGGGAGGCGGATGGCGGCGGCCAGCCGGTCGAGGTAGTCGCCCTGGCGGACCGGGTCGGCCGCGGCATTGTAGATCGACCCCGCCGGTGCCCCCTCCAAGGCCAACGCGAAGGCGAGCGCCAGGTCCGCGGGGTGGATGAACGGCAACCAGGCGCGGCCTTCTCCCGGCACGACCTCGGCGCCGGCGCGGAGCCTCTCGATCTGCGCCTCCTGGGCCGTCCCCGGGCCGACGAACAGGCCGCCTCGCAGGATGCAGAACTCGAGGGGCGCTGCCCGGACGAGCGCCTCCATCTCCCGGATGTCCACCCGAAGATCGCTCGGATCGAGCGGGGCGGTCTCGTCGAGCTCGCGGTCGCCGGCATCCGCGTAGGCGAAGGCGATGCTCTGCTGGAGGTAGCGGCGCACCCCCGCGGAGCTTGCGGCCTCGAGGAGGCGCCTCGTGCCCTCGGTGCGGAGCCTGCGGTTCGCGATCCAGGCACCCGGTGCGCGGGGATCGGGGGGGATGGCCGTGGCGGCGTGCACGACGGCCTCGCAGCCCTCGAGGAGAGGCTCGAGCCAAAGCTTCGGCTCGAGGAGATCGCCGGCGGCGACCTCCGTGCCCGCCGGCAACACCCGGGTGGCTTCCTGCGGCGATCGGGCCAGTACCCGCACGACGTGCCCGCGGGGGAGGAGGGCCCGCACGAGCTCCCGGCCGAGGACGCCGGTCCCGCCGACCACGAACACGCGCACCAGTCAGAGACCTTAGCGCCCCGGGGAACGGTCCGCGACAGGCATGCCAGGGGAGGGCGCGGCCGGCTAGGGTGCGAGCACCTCGGCCCACTCGCGGATGAGGTAGCGGGCCACGATGCCGTGCCTCACGAAGGGATCCCGGGCAACGAACGACTCCGCCGCCTCCCTCGTTCGGAACACACCCATCGCGCTTCCCGCGGGCGAGTCGGTGAAGGGGCCGAAAAGGAGCAGGGTGTCCGCTTCGCGGGACTCCTTCCAGAGCGAGCGGTGGGCATCGATGTGCGCGGGCACCTTGGCCATGAAGCCAGGGGCAGACTCATAGAAGAGTACGAACTTCATCCCTTGCACAACTAGCACGCCGGCTCCCCGGGCCGCATCGACCCGGCCGGTCCGAGGGGCGGTGTGGGGGGCTCCGTGACCGTGCCCTGGTCGAGGGTTTCGCCCCGAGTTCGTCCCACTGAGGCCGGGGCTGGGGGGGTCTCGACCGGCCAAGGGATGGAGTCGGCGCCCGCTCGACCGGGGGATCGAAAGCCACTAGGCTGCGCTCCGTCGCGCCCGCCCCTATGAGCCCGATCGCTCACGCCCCGCCGGACCGCGCCCCCACCGGTTCCGCTCACGACCGCGGCACCCTCCGCCACGCGTTTCTCGTCGCGAGCGGGATCTTCCTCTCGCGCGTGAGCGGCCTGGTGCGGCAACGCGTGTTCGCTCACTACCTCGGCAGCGGCGCGGTGGCCGGGGTCTTCAGCGCTGCGCTCCGCATCCCCAACCTCCTGCAGAACCTCCTCGGCGAGGGGGTCTTGTCGAGCTCGTTCATCCCGGTCTATGCCCACCTGCTCGCCCGGGGCGAGGAGGAGGAAGCCGACCGCCTGGCGGGCGCGGTGGCCGGGCTCCTCGCCGTCGCCTCGGCCGCCCTGGTCGCGGTGGGCATGCTGGCGACCCCGATCATCGTCGAGGTCGTCACACCAGGGCTCTCGGGCACCGATCACGTGCTCGCCGTTCGGCTGGTCCGCGTGCTGTTCCCCGCCATGGGCATGCTCGTCCTCTCGGCCTGGTGCCTGGGCGTACTGAACAGCCATCGCCGCTTCTTCCTCTCCTACGCAGCCCCGGTAGTGCTGAACGGCGCGGTGGTCTTGGCCCTCCTTGTGGGCGGCTTCACGACGCGCGGTTCCCCGGTGGAACGCTTGGCAGGGGAAGCCCGGCTCGCGACCTGGGTGGCCTGGGGGTACGTGGTGGGGGCGGCCGCCCAGGTCGCCGCCCAGCTCCCCACCGCGCTGGCGCTCTTGGGCCGCCGCTTCTGGCCCTCCCTCGATGGCGCCCGCGCCTCGGTGCGAACCGTGCTTCACAACTTCTTCCCCGCGCTCGTCGGGCGGGGGGTAGTCCAGCTCTCGGCCTTCGTGGACACGGTGTACGCGTCCTACGTGGGCACCCGCGGGCTGGCCGCGCTCCAGTACCAGCAGATCCTGTACCTCTTGCCCATCAGCCTCTTCGGCATGGCCATCTCCGCGAGCGAGCTGCCGGCCATGAGCGCCGCGGTGGGGACGGCCGAGGCCGTGGCGGCCCAGCTGCGGGCCCGCCTCGACGCCAGCCTCGACCGCCTGGCGTTCTTCGTCGTTCCCTCCGCCGCCGCCCTGCTCCTTCTGGGCGACGTCGTGGCGGGGGGGCTCTTCCAGACCGGCCGGCAGAGCGCCGCCGACACGCGCTACCTCTGGCTCGTGCTCATGGGCTCCACGGTGGGGATGCTGGCGGCCACCATGGGCCGGCTCTACGCCTCCGCCTTCTACGCCCTCAAGGACGCTCGCACCCCGCTTCTCTTCGCGCTGGTGCGGCTCGCCCTCACCGCGGGCCTGGCCTGGTGGTCGGCGGTTCGGATGCCCGACGCGCTCGGGGTCCCGCGCGAGGTGGGCCTCGTGGGGATCACCGCCACCACCGGGGTCGCCGCCTGGGTGGAGTACGCGCTCCTGCGCAGGGCGCTCGGGCGTCGGATCGGGGCCACCGGCCTGGCCGCCCGTACGTTCTTGAGGCTGTGGGGCTCGGCGGCGATCGCCGGCGCGGCCGGGCTCGCGGTGAAGGCCCTGCTCGTGGGCCTCTATGGCCCCATGCCCGGCCTGGCCGGACAGTGGGGCGGTGGCTTCTTGCCCCCTCCGCGGCTCCACCCCGTGCTGGCCGCCGTGCCCATCCTGGCGACCTACGGCGCGCTCTACCTCGCGCTGGCCCTCTTCACCGCACCCGGGGGGCCGGGCGCAGCGCTCCAGCGCGTGCGCCGGGCAGCGTGAGCGGACGCTTGTCAGGGCCGCTGGTCGGGCTCCAGCTGGCGCTCGGCCTTGTCGGCCGCCCTCTGCAACTCGCCCTCGAGCTCCTTGGCCCGGCCGCGGACCTGTTCTAGCTGGCGCGCCGGCTCGCTCTTCCCGGGGCGCTCGCCGAACACCGTGCCGGTGAGGGCGTACTTTGCGAGGAACCCCACCGCGGCGAGCCCCAGAACGAGGAGGAGGATCCGCATCGTGCTCATGGAGGGAGCCTCGCACCTCGAGCGCCCTGCCACAAGCTGCCCTCTCCGCCGCCCCTCGCCTCACCCTTGGGGTCGCTCGCCGCGGCCCCCGAGCCAGGCCTCGAGGGTCCAGATCGCTCCCCCGAGGAGGACCGCGACCGGCACGATCAGCACCGCCCGCGCGAGCGAGGTGGAGTCGGAGATCCTCCCGATGAGGGGCGGGGAGGGCACATCGCCGAGAAGGTGGATGCAGAGAATGCTCAGGGCCACGGCGGTGGCCCGCTCCTCCGGTCGGACGACGTTCACGATGACCGAGTTCACCGGCCCGGTGGAGGCGAAGATGAGCAGCTCGGCGACGACCACCGCGGGGAGGTAGATGGCCGGCCGAGGATCGGTGAACACCAGATAGGCCAGAGGAGCGGCAAGCAGGGTGGACACGCCCGAGAGCCACAGGTACGCGTTTCGACTCCTCCTCAGGAGGGCGTCGCCGAGCCAGCCGCCTGCGAAGGTGCCCACGAACCCGGTCGCGACCACGATCCCCCCGAAGAGAACCGTGGCCCTCGCCGGCGGCACGTTTCGGACGCGCTCCAGGAACGCAGGCATCCAGAAAGCCATGCCCCCCACCGCGAAGGTATAGGCGGCGTAGCCGAGCACGGTGAGGAGATAGGTGCGGTTACCGAGAAGGTCGCGATAGGAGCCCAGCAACGAGGGGCGAGGGGCCAAAGCCACGGATTCCTCGTCCTGCGCCCCGCGGGGGGGATCGTGGATCCGCAAGCAGAGAAAGGCGAGGAGGAGGCCCGGGACCCCGGCCACGAAGAACGCCGCCCGCCAGCCCAGGGCCTGCTCCACCAGGCCGCCCACCACGTATCCGAGCGCCGAACCGATGGGGATGGCGGCGAAGAACACGGCCATCGCCCGCCCCCGCGCCGACCGCGGGAACAGGTCAGCCAAGAGTCCGGGCGAGATGGTGCCGTAGGCGGCCTCGCCGATGCCCACGGCGGAACGGGCCAAGAAGAGCCCGGCGAAGCTCCGGGCGAACCCCGCGACCGTGGTGGCGAAGCTCCACAGGAAGACACCCGCCGCCACGAGGCGCGGGCGCGCCCCCCGATCGCCCAGGGCCCCGAAAGCGGGCGAGGCCACCATGTAGACCACGACGAACCCGGTCATGAGGAGCCCGGCCTGCGTGTCGGAGAGGGCAAGCTCCGAGCGCTTCAGGCTCTCCACCAGCGCCGAGACGACGAAGCGGTCGAGGTAGTTGAAGAGGTTGACGATCGTGAGGATCGCCAGCGTGGCGCCCGCCGGCCCGGCCAGGAGCGAGCGGGAAGCGAGGGGCGGCCGGGTCCGGAGAGGGGATTCCATGGATTCCGCGACGGAGGGTACCAGCCTCGACCGGACGGCGGGAGGGGGCGAAGTCGACGGCAGCTCAGAAGCCCAAGGCGTAGAGCGCGAGGACCGCGGCGGAGGCCACGAGGCAGTAGACGCCGAATCGCCACCAGGCGCCTCGCTCGAGCCAGCGGGAGAGCCAGGCCAGGGCCGCGAGACCAGCTAGGAAGCTCAGGACCATGCCGAGGACGCCCGGGGCGAAGAGGTGGAACGGGGACTCGCCGGCGGTGCCCCGGGCGGCGAGGAGCCGCTTCGCCTCCCGGAGGACCACCGGTGGCGTGAGGATCACCGCCAGCGCGAAGCTGTATTCCTCGGCGAGGCCCCGTTCCAGTCCGAGGAGCAGGCCGGTCGAGATGGTGGCCCCGGACCGCGAGAACCCCCGGAAGGGGAGGCAGAGCCCCTGGACCGCGCCGATCCACCCCGCCTCGCGCCACCCCGGGTCCACCGCGGACACGCCCGTCGGGCGGCGCAGCCCGGAGTAGAGAATGAGTACCCCCGCGGCGGCCAGCGCCGCGGAGATGAGGGCCAGGTTGCCGAAGATCATCTCGATGTCGGCCCCGGGGACGTTCCGGAGGGCAGTTCGTTCCACCCCCCACTTGAGCGAGTACCCGACCATCGCCGTGAGGATGGTCGAGAGGAGGAGGAGGGAGAGGACGCGCCTCGCCCCTTTCCCCGAGGCGAAGAAGGTCCGTCGCCACGAGCTCCAGAAGTAGGCGATGACCGCCAGCATCGTGCCGGTGTGGAGCAAGACGAGCAGAAGCGTCATTTCCGGGGCGGTCGGATCGAGCCCGAGGAGCTTCTCCGCGACGATGACATGGGCGGAGCTCGAGACCGGCAGGAGCTCCGCCAATCCCTGCACCACCGCGAGCACGGCGATCGAGAGCACCGACACCCTTCACCTCCCCTCGGGCGCAAGGGCCCGCGCACATTCGGAAGAGGCCGGCTCGCGCCGGCCCGGTCCACTTCTTCGGACTCCTCCCGAGCGATGGCGATCGAGCCGCACGGGGAACGGTACAGCTCTCACAGGTCGGCGAAAGAGCCGGGGAGGGACCCGGCGACCTCGTGGTGCGCGGAAGCGACCTTGGGCTCGAGCCGGGGGGAAATCCGGTGGAGGCCGGGGACCTCGTCCTTGGCCCCGCCGGTGGCAGGGCCCAGGAGTCGCCCCTCGGTACCGCAACTCGGCCAATGCCCGCCTCCCGGCGCAGGAGCCTAGAGCCCCCGGACCCTCTTTGCCACCTCGTCTCGGGGCGGGGGGGCGGCGGTGCCTTCCGGCCGCGCCGGGGAGTGCAAGGGGACAGGACGCCTAGGAGCCCGCGGCCCGCGAGCGGTCTCGGCGGCCCTCCGCCCGGCCACGCACCTCGCCGTGGACCGGGACGAGATCCCCCTTCGCGCCAGGCAACGACAGCGCCTCTCCCAGGGAGTCGAGAGCGCTTCCCGGGCGAGCCCGCAGCGCACCGGAGAGGGAGAAGGCGAGAGCGAGCTCGAGCGCCTCGCCCGCGACTCGGCCGCGGCCTTCCAGGAGCCGCGCCGCGAGGCTGCCCGAGGCCTCGTCGCCCCTGAGGTCGGCGGTGCAGCGCTGGCCCGGCGAAAGGGCCAGGTTCCCGGCCGCGTCCAGCGAGGCGGAGAGCTCGCAGGAGATCCCCTGGGCGGCGAGGTGGAGGTGAACCCGATCGGCAGAAGGGCCGGGCGCGATCACGGCGTCCAGGTGGATCTCCTCTTCGCGGGCAGGGAACGGGGCGACGTCGATCCGGCCCCGGCCTTCGAGGCGGTAGGTGCCGGAAACGTCCGCCGGTGCGGCCCGGGCGGCCAGGGTGGCGAACACCGCCGAGAGCACGCCGGCCAGTCCGGCCCTTGCGGCCCCGGAGGGGCGGCGCCTCGAGCTCACGCCCTCACGAGGGAGATGGAGAGCCCGTCGAGCCGATCGCGCATGACGGGGAGGATGATCGAGTCCAGCCGAGGCTCGGTCCCCAGCCGGGCATTGAAGGCGCGTACCCCCCGTACGTCGGGGTCGGTCGAGCCCCGGTTCAGGACCCGGCCTCCCCGGATCAGGTTGTCGGCCATGATCACCGTTCCCGCCCGCGAGAGCCGGAGCGTGAGGTCGAGGTACTCGGGGTACCCCTCCTTGTCGGCGTCGATGAAGACCACGTCGAAGGGCGGCTCGCGCGCCTCGAGCATGGCGCGCAGCGTTCGAGCCGCGGGTCCGACGCGAACCTCCACCCGATCGCCCACCCCGGCACGCTTGAGGTTCCGGCGGGCCACCTCGGCGTGAAGCGGATCGATCTCCAACGTCACGAGCCGCCCGGCGGGCTCGAGGGCACGGGCCAGCCAGGTCGTGCTGTAGCCACCCAGCGTGCCGATCTCGAGGATCCGGCCGGGCCGGGCCAGGCGCGCGACGAGGTAAAGGAGCTTCCCCTCGTTGGGCGAGACAGCGATGTCGGGCAGGCCCGCGGCGGCGGCGTCGGCGAGCCCCTTCTGGAGCGCGGCGTCGGGAGGGACGAGCAACTCCTCGATGTACCGGTCCACCCGCACGAGAAGTCCGGCGTCGACCCCGTTCGCCATCCCGTCCTCCTCTCCTTCCCGCCCCGCACGCGAGCCCCTCCGGGCGAAGTCTTGCCTCCCCTACCCTGCCGGCGCCAGCCCAAGTCGGGACCGGGTGGGCCGGGTGGAACGGACGGAGCGTTCTGGTCGCGCAGTGGCGGGCTGCCGGGCTGGCACGGGAGCGGCGATGCGTGCCATCTTTGGACGGGCTCCGGCGACGTCGTCGGGCCAAGAGCGCAGGGAGGCACGAGCCCGATGACCCGCGTCCGATCGATCGAGCTGCACGGATACGCCGACTGCATCGAGCTCGAGAACGAGCAGGCGAGCGTCGTGCTCTGCCCTGCCTGCGGCGGCCGCGTGCTCAGGTACGCGTGGAGGGGCGAGGACGCGATCGCGCTCGATCCCGCGCAGGCCGGCTACCTCTGGCACCCGGGGGCGAGGGAGATCGACCCCTGGGGCGGGCGTTTCGACGTCGGCCCGGAGAAGACCATCGCGCCGCACCCGGACTTGTGGCTCGGCCCCTGGTCGAAGGAGACCGGTCCGGGCGGAGTCGTGGGGCTGAGGAGCGCGCCCGATCCCGCCACCGGCCTGCAAGTGGTCCGGACCTTCTCCCTCGACTCCCGCTCCTCCCACCTGAGATGCGAGCAGACGGTGACGAACCTCTCGGGCGAGCCCCGCTCGATCTGCCACTGGGGGCGGACCATGACCCCGGGCGGCGGGATCGTGATCGTCCCCTTTACGCCGGGCAGCCGGTTCCCGCGCGGCTACGTGCAGTACCACACGACGAGGACGGAGCTCTTGGATTTCGCCCCGAACGACCCGAGCGTCCGGGCTCGCGACGGGTTCCTCGAGGTGGTCGGACCTCTCGAGCACCCCAAGCTCGGGTTCGACAGCACCGCGGGCTGGATGGCGTACCTCGAGCCGTCGGGCCTGCTCTTCGTGAAGCGTTGGCCGGTCTTCCCGGACCGAGCGTACGCGGAGCTGGCCGCGATCACGCTCTCCATCTGGCTGTACCAGGACCGGTTCTGCGAGCTCGAGCCCATCGGGCCCGCGGAGAGGCTCGGCCCGGGCGCCTCGGCGTCGCTCGCCGAGGACTGGTGGCTCTTGCCCCACCCTTTTCCACCGCGCCGGGATCGGCTCGATCTTCTGGCCGTGGCGCAGCGCGTCGCCCGCGAGGCGCAATGACGATTTGTGGCCGGGCCTCTTCCTCGCAGCCGCCGATCCCGTTGGGCGATCCGCGGTCGGCGCCCCCTCTTTCGCGGCGGGCTCTCGCCCGGTAGGATGCGCCCGCACACTCCTCGAACAGGCGCTGCCGTGCGGCAGAGAGAGGTTGCCCGAACGGTGCCTTCACGAAGAGTACAACGGGAGAGCTCATGGCAAACGGGACTAGCACCGACAGCGTGTGGAAGCTCGAGCCTGGAGAGGTCAGGAAACCCGGCATCGTCCATGTGGTGGCCCTGGCGCTGTTCACCGGTATCGGAATCGTGGTCGGGACCTTCGGAAGCCTGGCCATCCCCATCGGGTTCGTCTCCGCCTTCTGGCCCGGGCAGGCGATCCAGGCGGTGGGATCGGTCTGGTACGGGATGTGGGGCGGGATCGCCGCCTTCGTGTTCCCGGTCATCTCGAACGCCCTGAGCGGCTCCGCCCCGCTTCCGGTCTCGCTCGCCTACATCCCCGGGAACTTCATCCAGGGCATCGCCGCCGGCTGGGTGTTCCGGCAGATGGCGCTCAACCCCAGCCTGAAGCACGGCCGCGACTGGCTCTGGTTCACCCTCGTCGGCATAATCGTCGCGAACGCGATCGGGGCGCTCTGGGGCACGCTCGTGCTCCGCTGGTTTGGGCTCATCACGGCCGACGCCCACCCGGTGGCCTGGGCGGGCTGGTTCCTCGGGAACAGCGTGGCCTCCTGGATCCTGGGCGTGCTCATGCTGAAGTTCATCTCGCCCCTGGTGGTGAAGACCAAGGCGTTCTGCAAGGGCTACTGGGCGTAAACCGGGCGCGCACCCTGGCCACTATCGGGGAGGGGCCTCAAGTGCCTCTCCCCGGTGCTTTCCGGGCCCCTAGACCCGGGACGGCCTTGGCCTGCACGGGCCTTCGGAGGTGATGGTGGCGGAACGACCGGACGCAGCGAAGCAGAGGATGCGAAGGACGCTCCTGGGGGTGGTCCCGGTGACCTCCCCCCTGTACGCGCTTCACCCCCTGACCCGTCTCCACACCCTGGTGTTCCTGGGGGTGGTCTCGCTCTTCATCGACGTCCCGGAGATCAACATCGCCCTCGTGCTGCTCATCCTCATCTACCTGCGATGGGCCCGGGTCGACCTCTCCGGACTACGCATCTACCTCCCCCTCACCGTCACCGTCGCGATCTTCATGTTCACGGTGTCGATCGCCTTTCCCAACCGCGACCCGAGCTTCCACACCTTCCGCTTCGCGGGGATCACCCTCTACGCCGAGTCCCTCTACTGGACGTTCGCCAGCTACTGGCGTCTCATGGCCATGCTCTTCGGGACCATCCAGTACTTCTCCACCAACCGGGAGCGAGAGACGCTCGTCGCCATCCGCTCGATGCGGATCCCGTTCGCCGTCACCTACTTCCTGAGCCTCGCCCTTCGCGCCGCCGGCATGTTCCTCGAGGACATGCGCACCATCCGGGAGGCGGAGCGGGCCCGGGGCCTCGACGAGACCTCCCTCTCCCTCAGGGACCGCGCCAAGCTCTACGCCATGTATATGATCCCGCTCTTCACCATTGCCATCCGTCGGACCGACGAGATCTCGAACGCTCTCTTCGCGCGGGGGTACACGATCAGCGGGAAGATCGAGGGCGGAGGGAAACGGAGCGACTACATTCACACGAAGTACGTCTTCCGGCGGAGGGACGCGATCCTCATCACCGTCATGGACGTGCTCTTGTGCGGCGCGGCCGCGGCGCGGATCTTCCTCGGGGCCTTCGCCGTGGCCCAGTCGCCGCTTCGCCAGTACTTCCTCACCGCGCTGAGCGGGTGACCGGACATGGACGCGGCGACCATTCGAGGCCTGGGGTGGAAGTACGGGGGCCGGGACACGTTCGCGATCACGGACGTCGATCTCTCAATCCCGGCCGGTTCCTTCGTGAGCGTGGTCGGCCCGAACGAGCACGGGAAGACCACCCTGGTCTCGTGCATCAAGGGGATCATTCCCCACAGCTTTCACGGGGTGTGGCGGGGGCAGGTGGAGATCTTCGGACAGGACACTCGCTCACTGTCCGCCCAGCGGCTGGCCCAGGAGACGGGGTTCGTCTTCGCCGATCCCGAGGCCCAGTTCACCTCCATGACGGTGGAGGAGGAGTTGGCCTTCGGGCTCGAGAACATCGGGCTCTCGCTGAGGGAGATCGAGCAGCGCCTCTCCTGGGTCAGCGCCCTCACCGGGATCGACGGCCTCTGGGACAAGTCCCCCTACGAGATCTCGGGCGGTCAGAAGCAGAGGGTGGCGATCGCCAGCGTGCTCGCCATGAAGCCGCGCATCCTCATCCTGGACGAGCCTACCTCGATGCTCGACCCGCTCGGGAAGGATGCCATCTTCTCCATCCTCCTGCAGATCAAGCGGGAGACGGACATGACGGTGATCGTGGTGGAACACAACGTCGAGCAGGTCGCCCCGCTCTCCGACCTCATGGTGCTCGTCTACAGCGGTCGCATCGCCCGGGCGGCCCCGCCGGCGGAGTTCTTTCAGGACTGCGATCAGTTGGTGGAGCACGGGATCCAGCCGCCCCAGGCGACAATGTTCCTCGACCGGCTAAGGCGCGAGGGCGCATTCCACGGCCGGCTCTCGGCCCGCTTCGAGGACGACCTGGAGGCCCTCAAGGCGCTCCTCGGCCCACCCGCCGGGCAGGGGACGCGGCCATGAGCAGCGAGACGCTCATCCGAGCCTCGGACCTGGTCCTCGAGTACCCCGACGGCACCCGGGCCCTCGACGGCGTGCAGTTCGAGGTCCGGGAGAACGAGTTCATCGCGCTCATCGGGCAGAACGGCTCGGGCAAGACCACCCTGTCGAAGTGCCTGAACGGGATCCTGAGGCCCACCGAGGGCTCGGTGCGCATCGGGGACCTCGACACGCGCGAGCGCGGCACGACCAAGAAGATCGTGACCAAGGTCGGCTACGTGTTCCAGAACCCCGATCACCAGCTCTTCAACAACACCGTCCACAAGGAGATCGCCTACGGCCCGAGGAACATCGGCCTCTCCGGGGACGAGGTCGAGCGAAGGGTGCGCGAGGCGGCCAAGGTCTGCGGGCTGAAGGAGGAGCTCTTCGGTGAGCACCCCTTCTTCCTCACCAAGGGGCTGCGCCAGCGGGTCTCGATCGCCTCCATCCTGGCGATGCGGCCCAGGGTCATCATCGTCGACGAGCCCACCACCGGCCAGGATCGGCGCCAGTCCGTGGAGGTCATGAACTTCCTCCGCGACCTGTGGGAGAAGGACGGGCACACCGTCATCATCATCACCCACGAGATGCCCATCGTCTCCGAGTACGCCCGGCGCTGCCTGGTCCTGAGCCGAGGGCGGGTGCTCATGGACGGCTCCACCCGCGAGGTGTTCGGCAGCCCGGAAGTCCTGGCTCAGACATTCGTGAAGCCGCCCCAGATCACCCGGCTGGCCCAGGCCCTGGGCGGCTACGGCGTGCGGCGGGACGTCCTCACCATCGAGGAGATGATGGCGGAGTACCGGCGCGTGACCTCCTCCTAGGAGGCGAGGTCTCGCGGACGGCGGAGGTGCGAGCCATGGCGGAGAAGAGGATCCTGGTCCGGGGCGGCACGGTGGTCGGTCCCGAGCGGGCGAGCCCCGCCGACCTGCTCGTCGAGGGCGAGGTGATCAAGGCGGTGGCGGTCCCCGGAGGGCTCGACCACGAGCCCGTGGACGAGGCCCTGGACGCCTCGGGGACGCTGGTGTTGCCCGGCCTGGTGGACCCCCACCTCCACTTCGACTCTCCGTTCATGGGGACCTCCACGGTGCACGGGTACGGTCAGGGCACCGTGGCGGCAGCCCACGGGGGGGTGACGACCGTCATCGACTTCACCACCCAGCCCAAGGGCGGATCCATCCTGGCCAACGTGGCGGAGAAGGAGGAGAAGGCCCGGCAGTCGTGCATCGACTGGAGCGCGAGCGGCATCCTCCTCGATGCCGGCCCGGCGACCTTGGCCGAGATCCCCCGCCTGGTGGAGGCCGGCTTCCCCACCTACAAGTGCTTCACCACCTACAAGCACTCGGGGAGGCTGGTGGAGGACGAGGGCATCCTGGCGCTCCTCGAGGCCACTTCCCAGAGCGGCGGAATGCTCATGGTCCACGCCGAGAACGACCCGATCGTCGAGCGCGCGACAGCCCGGGAGCTCGCCGCCGGGCACCTCGCCCCCATCTACCACGCCCGCGCCCGTCCGCCCGAGGCCGAGGTGGTCGCCGTCCGCCGCATCCTCGATCTCGTCCGGCAGGTCCGCGCCCCGGTCTACCTCGTGCACCTTTCGGCCAAGGAAAGCGTGGCCCTCGTCCGGGAGGCGCGGGACGAGGGCCTTCCCGTGCACGCCGAGACCTGTACCCATTACCTCGCGCTCACCGAGGAGGCGCTTCGCGGTCCGCGCGGCCAGCTGTTCATCTGCAGCCCGCCCCTCCGCGGCCTCCTCGACGTCGAGGGCCTCTGGCGGGCCGTGGCCTCGGGGACGCTGGAGGTGATCTCCTCCGACGACGCCGGGGTCCCGCCCGCCGACAACCTCCGCCTGGGAGCAGGCCGGTTCGACAAGGTCCCCTCTGGGCTCTCGGGGATCGAGTGCCGCCTCTCGATCCTGTACACCGAGGGCGTCGCGAAAGGCCGCATCGGGCTGGAGCGGCTCGTGGCCCTCACCTCGACCGAGCCCGCGCGCCTGTTCGGGCTTTGGCCGCACAAGGGAAGCCTCGATCCAGGGGCCGACGCGGACCTGGTGATCTACGATCCCGAACCGGAGTGGGTGATGACCGCGGACGCCCTGCACATGAGCACCGACTTCTGCCCGTTCGAGGGGTGGCGGATCCACGGCCGGGTCCGGTCGGTCTTCTGCCGAGGCGCGCCGGTCGTCCGGGACGGGCGGTTCGTGGGCCGGGCCGGGCACGGCAGGAGAGTGAAGAGGCGGCTCTCCCGGTGAGGTCGCAGAACCCGCCGGAGAACGAGGGGGGCGAAGGATCCCCGGGCCGGCGCCCGTCGAGGGGCCGCGCAACCGTCTTCATGCGCCCCTTGCGGCTCTTCCCGACTCCCGGCGACAGGGAGGGCGTATACCCGGCCGGGTGGAGCCGGGACCTCTGCCCAGTCGAGCGGTCTCGGGCGGGCGGCCGGTTCCGCGGATCGAGGCTTCCGGCTGGACGCGGCCGCAGGCGGCGGACATATCCAACCGAACGCCCCGGGAGTCCGCCGTCATGTCCAACCGACGCTCCGCGATGATCACCCAAGGGGTGGCCCGCGCCCCGAATCGCTCCATGTTCTACGGTCTCGGCTACGAGGCCAAAGACTTCGAGAAGCCGCTCGTCGGGGTGGCCAACGCTCACTCCACCATTACGCCCTGCAACGCCGGCCTCCAGCGGCTCGCGGACGCCGCGGTGGAGGGCATCGAGGCCGCCGGGGGCAAGGCCCAGGTCTTTGGCACGCCCACCATCAGCGACGGCATGGCGATGGGTACCGAGGGGATGAAGTACAGCCTCGTGTCCCGCGAGGTCATCGCCGACTGCATCGAGACCTGCGTGGGCGGGCAGTGGATGGACGGGGTGCTGGTCCTCGGCGGCTGCGACAAGAACATGCCCGGCGGGGTCATGGGAATGCTGCGCTCTAACGTACCTTCGGTCTTCGTGTACGGAGGCACGATCCTGCCCGGTCGCTTGAAAGGGCGGGATCTCAACATCGTGAGCGTGTTCGAGGCGGTGGGCGAGTACGCCGCCGGTCGGATGAGCGAGGGGGACCTCCGCGAGATCGAGCGGCACGCCATTCCCGGCACGGGCTCCTGCGGCGGCATGTACACCGCCAACACCATGAGCGCTGCGTTCGAGGCACTCGGGCTCTCGCTCCCCTACAGCTCCACCATGGCCAATCCCTACGAGGAGAAGGTCTCCTCCACCCGCGAGGCCGGGCGGGTGCTCGTGAAGGCCATCGAGCGGGACTTGAAGCCGCGCGACATCGTCACCCGCGCGGCCATCGAGAACGCCGTGGCGGTCGTCATGGCGGTGGGCGGTTCCACCAACGCGGTCCTGCACTTTCTCGCCATCGCCCACGCGGCCGGGGTGGAGTGGACCCTCGAGGACTTCGAGCGGGTCCGGCGCCGAGTGCCGGTCTTGTGCGACCTGAAGCCGTCCGGGCATTACCTGGCCGTGGACCTTCACCGGGCGGGAGGGGTGCCCCAGGTCATGCGGGCCCTGCTCGAGGCGGGCCTGTTGAACGGAGAATGTCCGACGGTCACCGGCCGGACGGTGGCGGAGAACCTGGCAGGGCTCCCCGCCGAGCCGCCCGCCGGGCAGGAGGTGATTCGGCCGGTCTCGCGGCCGCTCTACCCCGAGGGCCACATCACGATCCTCCGGGGAAACCTCGCCCCCGAGGGGGCCGTGGCGAAGATCACTGGGCTCAAGAACCTCGCCATGACGGGCCCGGCTCGCGTGTTCGAGGACGAGCAGTCGGCGCTCGACGCCATCCTGGGACGGCGGATTCGGCCTGGCGACGTGATGGTCCTCCGCTACCTGGGGCCACGGGGCGGGCCGGGCATGCCCGAGATGCTGGCGCCGACGAGTGCCCTGGTCGGCCAGGGGCTAGGCGAGACCGTTGGGCTCGTTACCGACGGCCGGTTCTCGGGTGGCACCTGGGGGATGGTGGTCGGTCACGTCGCGCCCGAGGCCTACGAGGGCGGGGCCATCGCCCTGGTCGAGGAGGGCGACTCGATCACCATCGACGCCCTCGCGCGCTCCCTGACCCTGAACGTCCCGGAGGCCGAGCTCTCGCGGCGGCGCGCGCTCTGGAGGCGCCCGGCCCCGCGCTACACCCGGGGGGTCCTCGCCAAGTTCGCTCGGGCCACATCGAGCGCGAGCCGCGGAGCGGTGCTCGATTCCTTCGAGTGACGCCCGGCGGGCCCTCGTTCTGGAGCCACCGCTCAGCGGGAGAAGGCCAGCCCCCTGACCAGCTGCTCAAGCCAGCGCAGAGTGGTCGTCACGCGGGCGCTCGACCTCAGGTCGCCGTGTGTAGCGGACCAGACCTCGAGCTCCGGCGGCGCGAGCCGCGGCAAGACCGGCTCGAGGCGCGAATCGCCCACCACGAAGGCCAAGGACAGGATCGCCACGCCCGCCCCGGCGGCGCAGGCCGCCTGAAGGGTGGAGGTGCTGTTCGCGCGCACCACGATGCGGGCTTGGGGGGCGAGCGCTCGCAGCCAGGCCTGCCCCCGAACGCGATCGTACTCGCGGTCGAGGAGGAGGAGGTCGTGCCCCTCCAGGTCGGCGGCGGAGCGCGGCCGACCGCGTCTCGCCAGGTAGGCGGAAGAGGCGTAGAGCCCCTGGACCTCGATCCCGAGCCGGCGGATCACCAGGGACTTCTCGCGGGGGCGGAAGTTCCGGATGGCAAGGTCCGCCTCGCCGCGGGTGAGGTCGAGCGCACGCGGGCCGGCCCGGATCTCCACCGAGAGGCCGGGGTGGGCGGCGAGGAAGGCGGGGAGGGCAGGGGAGATGACGTAGTGGGCGAACCCGTCGCCGCAGGTGACGCACACCGTGCCGGTGGCGCGGGCGTCCGCACCCACCACGTTCCGCTCCGCCTCGAGCGCCTCGCTCTCCATCCGCTCCGCGCGGGGGAGGAGGGCGAGCGCGGCGGCGGTCGGGGCGAGTCCCTCCGGCGTCCGCTGGAAGAGCCGAGCCCCCACCGCCGCCTCCAGAGCCGCGAGCCTCCGACCAACGGTAGTGGGCGCGACCCGGAGGGTCCGCGCCGCTCCGGCGTGGCTGCGGGTGCGCTGCGCGGCCAGGAACACCCTGAGGTCGTCCCAGAGGAGCATGCACCCGAGGATGCACCGCCCCGTGCAAGAACGCACGTCCGCCGTGCGTGCACGTGCACTTCCGCCCGGAGCTCCTCCCCGCCATGATCCCGGAAACGGCGAAGGAGGAGACCATGAGACGCTTCTTACGACGGTGGGGAGCCGGAGAGCGCGAGGAGGCTTGCGTCGGGGAAAGCCAGTTCCTCGCGCGCGACGAGGTGCTCCGGATACCTGGTGGTCGAGAGGCCTCGCTCCGGGTCGATCGGGGCGTGGTGCTGGTCACCCGGGAGGGTGATCCTGAGGACCACGTTCTCCTTTCCGGCATGGAGGTCGCGGTACCAGGGCGCGGGAAAACATTGGCCTGGGCGCTCGAGCCTGCCCTGGTCCACGTGCGCCTGCACGTCTGCCCGGACCGCGCAGCGCGCGCCGGCGATCGGAGCGGGGCACCCTCCGGCTTGAGGGATGCGGCCTTTCTGGCGGAGTGAGGAGGCTGCAAGGTGCCCCACCTGGCCAAGGGCTCTGCGATGTCCGAGCGGATGGCAACATGCCGCAGGATGGGGTGGGACCCCGACCGGCCCTTGCCATGCAAACGTTTCTTAGGCACCTGCAGGGGTCCGAGGAGGGCCCCGGATGAAGCACCTGCGCCACACCCTGGTCATCGGCCTCGCCCTCACCGCCTCCCTGGCCGCCCCCGCAGCGCGAGCTGCGCTGGGGGAGCCCGAGTCGTCGATCACCTCGGATGGGGAGAGAATCGCGGCACAGTCGCGGGGCGTCACCGCCCGCGCCGCGTATACGGTCCATGAGCTCGAAAGCGGGGGGACCACCATCAGGGAATACGTCTCGCCGGTGGGCGTGGTCTTCGCGATCGGCTGGAACGGCCTCTCCCACCCGGATCTGGCTCCCTTGCTCGGCAGCTACGCCGAGGAGTACCGCGAAGCGGCCGCAGAGGCGCCCCACGCGAAGGGAAGGCGGTCGCAGCGGATCGTCTCTGCGCACGTGGTGGTCGATCGTTGGGGGCACATGCGCGACCTGCACGGCCGGGCCGTGGCGAAGGACCTCGTTCCCGAGGGAGTGAGCCTCGATGAGATCCGCTAGTCGCCTCGCCGGGCTGGCCCTATTCCTCGCCGCGGGGTGCAAGGGGGGGAGCTCATCCTCGACGTCGGCCGCGAACGCGCTCCGCCTGAGCGTCGACGGGTCCCTCTGCCACGAGATCACCGACTACCCCAACAAGCCCTGCGTGGAGGTCACGGTCTGCGCGCCGGGGACGAGCGAATGCCAGGTGGTCGACGACGTCCTCCTCGACACCGGCAGCTACGGCCTGCGGGTCTTCGCGCAGGCGCTGGGTTCGGTAGCGCTCGAGCCCGTGCCGGCGGGCTCGGGCGCGCTCGCTAACTGTGTCGGATTCGTCGACCAGTCGTCGGACTGGGGTCCGGTGCGGTTCGCCGACGTGGTTCTGGGCGGGGAGCCGCCGGTGCGCGTGCCGGTGCACGTCCTCGATGCGACCTTCGGGTCTCCGCCGGCGAGCTGCACCAATATTCAGTCTGACCCGACCACCGCCGGCTTCAACGGGATCCTGGGGGTGGGTGTCTTCGCCCAGGATTGCGGGGACTTCTGTGTGGCGAGCATCCCGTTGACTCCCATCTACTTCTCTTGCAGCGGCGCAGGTTGCTCGCCGACCACGGTCCCGCTCGCCGACCAGGTGACGAACCCGGTGGCCCTCCTCCTGCAGGACAACAACGGGGTCGTGGTGGTCCTGCCCTCGGTGCCCGCCGGCGGGGCCCGGTCGGCCGAGGGCACGCTCTTCCTCGGGGTCGGTACCCGCGACAACAACGCGCTCGCGGGCACCACCTTCCCTGTAGACCCGGCCCAGGGGACCCTCACGACCATGCTCTCCGGAGGAGTCCAAACCGACTCCTTCGTGGACACCGGGTCGAACGGACTCTTCTTCGACCCGCCTTCCGGGAGCGGCCTTTTGGCCTGCTCCGGGTCGAACAGCGCGTGGTTCTGTCCGGCGTCCACGGTGCCGCTCACCGCCACCAACATCGGCTACGGGAACTCGCCGTTCGGGGAGGTGAACTTCGAGGTTGCGAACTTCGACAGCCTGGCCGCCTCGGGGAACTTCGTGTTCTCCGACCTGGGCGGGGGCGCCGTCGCGAGCGGCGGCCTCGCCCCCTTCGACTGGGGCTTGCCATTCTTCCTGGGACGCCCGGTCGCGGTCGGTCTCGAGGGAAGGGCCTCGAGCCTGGGCACGGGACCCTTCGTCGCCTACTAGCCCCTCCCCCGAGGAGCCGGTTCCGTATACCGTAGGGGGAACGGTGCCCGCCCAGGCGGTGCGGCCCAGGGACCGAGGGACAGGCCATGCGCATCGCGCAGTTCGGAGAGGCGCTCATCGATTTCACCAGTACCGGCCCGCTCGCGTTCCAGGGACACCCCGGCGGCTCGCCGCTCAACACCGCCGTGGCCTGCGCGCGCCTGGGGCAGCCCACCGGATTTTTCACCCAGCTCTCCACCGACCTCTTCGGCGAGGCGCTGTACCGGTACCTCGAGGCGAACGGCGTGGACCTCCGGTTCGTGCTCCGCTCCGCCGCGCCCTCCACCCTCGCTTTCGTGGAGCACGCGCCCGGGACGAACCGTTACGCCTTCTTCCGCAACGGCGCGGCCGAGGCCAGCTACGACCCGCGGCCCCTGCCGGAACTGCCGTCCGAGACCCGGTTCGTTCACTTCGGTTCCATCAGCCTCTTGCAGGAGCCTGCGGCGAGCACCATCGAGGCGGTGGTGACGGCGAGCGCGGGCACGAAGCTCGTGGTGCTCGACCCCAACGTCCGCCCCACCCTCATCCCCGACCTGGAGGCCTACCGGGCCCGGTTCGCGCGCTGGCTCGCCTCCACCGACCTCCTGAAGCTGAGCGACGAGGACGTCGACCTGCTTGCGCCCGGCGTGTCCCCGGCTCGGGTGGCGGAGGAGTGGCTGGCGGCGGGGCCCCGCGCGGTGGTCATCACCTACGGCGCTTCGGGCGCGATCCTGCACCGTCCCCGCGCGGCCCCGCTCGAGGTGTCGGCCCCGGCGGTGGCGGTCGTCGACACCATTGGCGCGGGCGACACCTTCACCGCGGGTCTCTCGGTGGCGCTGGCGCAGCGCGAGGTGTACACCGCCGAGCAGCTCGAGGGGCTCCCGGACGAGGGGTGGCACCAGGTCCTGCGCTTCGCAGCCGCGGCCGCTGCCCTGAACTGCACCCGGGCAGGAGCCAACTCGCCCCACCTGGCCGAGGTGCTGGCCTTCCTGGGCTGGGCGCGCTGACGCCGAGATCAGTTGACTGGAGATAGGCGAGCGCGTGCCCGAACCAGCCAGCGACCCTAGCTGGTAGGCACGCGCCGCTCGTCGAATCAGGCGGGCCCCGGCTCTTCCGCCCGGGCGGAGCGTCAAGCGTTCAGGTGGGGGGATGGCGGGACGCCGCAGCGCGTCTTCTCGCCCAGGGACTCACACCGGAGCCGGGCCCGCGGAAGCGCGCTCACCGCCTTCGGTTTCACGGACCCGTTTACCCGGGGCGAGAGCAGTGCTCTCTCTCGTCGTGCCCCGCCGGCCCCCGGCCGAAAGGCCCGCCCGGCGGACTTCCGTATGCCCTCGGACGAACCCTCCCAACGAACCCCTCGAAGGATCCGACCGCCCGGCTTCCGGATCACTTCCCTTGCACCCGACGCCCCCGAGCTTGCCGCTCTCCTGCGCGGCTGGGACTGGGTGGCCCGCTCACTCCTCTTCCGCGGGGTGGGTCAGGCGACGGGCGTGCGCCTCAACGACTCGCGGCGGATCGTGGGCGAGCTCTTGCGGGTCCTCTGCGGAGAGGAGGGAGGGGAGGGGGCCGCGCACGAGCGGCGGGTCCGCGCCGCCGTGAAAGGCGACCGCGTAGAGGCGGTGGCCTCGGTGTTCTTGTGCTCGCGAGCGACCTTCATCGAGCTCTTGGCCTCTGCGCCCTGGAACCTGCTCGGCGAAGGGGATCCCCCCGACCGCCGCACCGTGCGCGGGGCGGGGCTTGCCCTGATCGAGGACGCGAGCGCCCTGGCGCGTGAGGGCGGCGCGCACGGTCGGGTGGCCCTCCAGGCGGAGAACCCGCGCTGCCTGGCTCTCTACGAGCGGTTCGGGTTCTCCCGGGTCCGCCCCTCGGATGCTCCGCTCGGGCTCGTGCCGCGAGGGGGGACGGGATGGTCGCCGTCGGTGCTCCGGCTGGCCCGCGGGGCGCCGGGCCCGATGGAGCAAAGAGCCCCCTGGCTCGTCCTCGATCCGGACCGGCTCGCCCCTCTCTCGGCGATCCGGATCGTCGAGCCCGGGGCGTCGAGCCGGCGCCGGGCGGCGGTCTAGAGCCGAGCTCCTTGACGGCGGCCCGGCCGGTGCCCCAGATTCTGCGCCGGTGGCGCACGACTCCTGGTCTTCCCTCCGGTTCCCGGAGTATCGCCGCTTCCTGCTCGCGATGGCGGCGGTGTTCCTCGCCACCCAGGTCCAGAGCACGGTCCTCGGGTGGCAGGTCTACGCGCTCACCCGCGACCCGCTCTCCCTGGGACTCGTGGGCCTGGCCGAGGCGCTCCCCTTCCTCTCGCTCACGCTCCTCGGCGGCTTTGAGGCCGATCGCCGCGATCGGCGCGTCCTCTCCCTCTTGAGCCTCGGTGCCGTCGGTCTCTCGGGTGCGGCGC
Organism: Anaeromyxobacter sp.; assembly: GCA_035686075.1. Taxonomy (GTDB): domain Bacteria; phylum Myxococcota; class Myxococcia; order Myxococcales; family Anaeromyxobacteraceae; genus Anaeromyxobacter. The sequence continues at coordinate 217,640 of DASRZU010000017.1, read as the reverse complement.
TCCTCGTCACCACGCTCGTGCCGCTCCGCCGGGCCCTCCCCCTCTACCTGGCGCAGGGCCTGGCGGGCGTCGGGCGCGCCTTCTTCCGGCCCGCCTCCAGCGCACTCGCCACCGAGCTCGTCCCGCGCGAGCACTACCACAACGCCGCCAGCTGGCGCTCCTCCGTGTTCCACACCTGCATGGTCGTCGGGCCGGCTCTGGGCGGTGCGCTCATCGCGCTGGGCGGGGCGCGCCTCGCTTACGCGGCCGTTCTCTCGCTGAGCGGGCTGGGCTTCGCTCTGCTCGCCGCAGTTTCTCCCCGTCCCCGCCCAGCGCCCGGCGCGGAAGGGGTGTGGTCGGCGCTCGCAGAGGGGGTGGGGTTCGTCGTCGGGCAACCTCTCCTCCTCGGGGCGATGAGCCTCGACCTGTTCGCGGTGCTCTTCGGCGGCGCCACCGCCCTCCTTCCGGTCTTCGCCAGCGAGTTCCTGGGGGTGGGGTCCATCGGGTTCGGGATCCTGCGGGCGGCGCCGGCCTTGGGGTCGGTGCTCATGTCGTTCGCCCTGGCCCGATTGGGCGAGCTGCGTCGGGCCGGGCCGACCCTTCTAGCCGCGGTGGCGCTCTACGGGACGGCCTGGATGGCGTTCGCGCTCTCGCGCTGGTTCGCCGCGTCGGTGGTGCTCCTGGCACTCGGGGGGATGCTGGACAACGTCTCGGTGGTGCAGCGGAGCACGCTCGTCCAGGTCGTGACGCCACAGGACAAGATGGGACGGGTCTCGGCGGTGAGCGGTTTCTTCATCGGCTCGTCCAACGAGCTCGGTGCCTTCGAGAGCGGAGTGGCGGCGCGCCTCTTGGGGCTCGTTCCGTCAGTCCTCTTCGGCGGTGCCATGACCCTCGTCACCGTGGGGGTGGTGGCGTGGCGGGTGCCGACGCTGCGGCGGCTCGGCCGAATCCGCGAGCTGGAGGAGGGGCAGCGTCCGACCCGAAGCGACCGGCCGGGGTGAGCGCACGGGGCCGAAGGCCCGGCCGGGGAACGAGCCTCGCCGCCCGGGGCGGGCCGGCGATCACCTCGGGCCTTCGGTGGAACCGAGGTACGCTGCCTGCACGCGGGCATCGGCTGCAAGCTGGTCGGAGGGGCCCTCCAGAACCAGCCGGCCGTGCTCGAGGACGTAACCGCGGTGCGAGACGGACAAGGCGAGCCGTGCGTTTTGCTCGACGAGGAGGATGGTGGCGCCCTCGCGGTGGATCGCCTCGATGAGGCGGAACACTTGCCGGACCAAGAGGGGAGCGAGCCCCATGGAAGGCTCGTCCAGCAGAAGCACGCGGGGCCTCATGAGCAGGGCGCGTGCCACCGCCAGCATCTGCTGCTGCCCGCCGGAGAGCGAGCCCGCGAGCTCGCGCCGTCGCTCTCCCAGGACCGGGAAGCGCCGGTACTGCTCCTCGATGGCCCGGGAAAGCTCGCGCCGCGATTGGCGCTCCTCCCCCGCCAGGACGAGGTTCTCCTCGATGGTCATGCGCCCGAGGATGGCCCGTCCCTCGGGCACGAGGGCGAGGCCGGCTGCGACCGCCCGGTGGGCGGGCATCCCCGTCACGTCGCGTCCGGCGAGCCGCACTGTTCCCCCCCTGGGTCGCACCAGCCCCGCCAGCGCCGAGAGGATGGAGGTCTTGCCGGCACCGTTGGGGCCGATGAGGGTCACGATCTCGCCTTGGGCCACGCGGAGCGAGACGCCCCGGACCGCGCGAAGGCGTCCGTAGGATACGTGCAGGTCCGCGACCTCGAGCAAGAGGGGCGCAAGGGTCGGGTCGCTCAAGGTTCGCTCCCCAGGTAGGCGGCGATGACGGCGCGGTCGCGCGCCACCTCGGCAGGCGTCCCCTCGGCGATCACCTTCCCGAAGTCAAGGACCGTGATCCGTTCGCAGACCTCCATCACCAGCCGCACGTTGTGCTCCACGAGCAGCACCGCCCGCCCCTCGGCCGCCACCTTTCGGATGAGCTCCGCCACCGCCCGGACCTCGGGGGGGTTCATCCCCGCCGTGGGCTCGTCGAGGAGCAGGAGGCGAGGGGCGGAGCCGAGGGCCCGCGCGATCTCGACCCGGCGCTGCTCGCCGTAGGAGAGGTGGCGAGCGGGCTCCAAGATCCGGTCGGAGAGGCCCACCCGCTCGAGCAGGGCCGCCGCAGTCTCGCGCGCGGACCTTTTCTCGGCGCGTGCCGAGGGGAGCGCCAGGAGCTGTGCGACGAGGGAAGCGCGGCGGCGGAGGTGCTGGCCAACCACCACGTTGTCGCGGGCCGAAAGGTCGGGGAAGAGGCGGATGCTCTGGAAGGTCCGGGCCACGCCCAGGGCCGCCACCCGGTCGGGCCCGAGCCCCTGGATGGACCGGCCGCCGAGGACGATGCGCCCGGCGTTCGGGGCGAGGAAACCGGAGACGAGGTTCAAGACCGAGGTCTTCCCGGCGCCGTTCGGCCCGATGAGACCGTGGACCTCGGCGGGGGCGACGGTCAGTGCCGCTCCGTCCACTGCCCGCACTCCCCCGAAGCTCCGGTGCACGCGCTCGAGGCTGAGGAGCGGGGTCACGGGGGGCTCCGCGCTGCCCTCATGGCCCGCAGGCGCCCGGGGAGCGAGACGAGGCCGCTCGGCAAGAACAGGATCACCGCCAGGAGAATCAGGCCATTCACCATGAGTCGCAGGGGGCCGGCCTCGATTCCAACCCGGGGAGCGAGCTCGCGCAAGAGTTCGGGGAGGAGGGTGAGGAAGGCCGCTCCCACCACCGGGCCGAGATAGAGCCGGGCCCCGCCCACCACCGCAAAGACCAGCATGTCCACCACCCGGCCGAAGGTGAACCCGTTGGGCGCCACCATGAAGGTGAAATGGGCCTCGAGCGCTCCCGCCAGCCCCGCCATCGCCGCGCCCAGGACGAGCATGGACAGCTTGTAGCGAGCCACGGGAATCCCCATGCTGCGGGCCGCGGGCTCGTCCTCCCGGATGGCTTCCAGCGCGAATCCCCACTTCGACCCGCGAAGCCGTGCCAAGAAGAAGAGGACCACCCCCAGGGCGAGATAGATCATCCAGACCGCGGTCTTCTGCGGGATGGCGACGATCCCCTGAGCGCCATTCACGTACTCCCAGTTGATGAGGCAGAGCCGGACCACCTCGCCGAACCCCACCGTGGCGATGGCCAAGAAGACCCCGCGCAGCCTGAGAACCGGGAGTCCGAGCGGCACGGCCAAGAGAGCGGGGACGGCGAGGCCGGCGGAAAGCGCCAGGGGGAAGGGCCAGTGGGCCTGGAGGGTGAGGAGGGCGGCGGCGTAGGCCCCCAGGGCAGCGAACCCGGCGCTTCCCAGGGCCAGCTGGCCGCAGGAGAGAGAGGTGTACACGGAGAGCGCGAGAAGCGAGTTCAGCGCCATGTAGGCGAGGGTGGACTGGTAGGTCTCGTAGAGGCTCGAGAGAAGCCCGCCCATGGGGCGTCAGGCCTCCCGCGGCGAGACCGCGCCGAGAAGCCCGTGCGGCTTCAGGACCAGGATGAGGAAGAGCCCGGCGAAGGAGACCGCGTCGCGCCACGAGCCGCCCAGGTGGGCCACCACGAACACCTCGGTGAGCCCGAGGGCGAACCCGGCCAGGACCGCGCCCGGCATGGAGCCCATTCCTCCCACGATGATGACCGAAAGCCCCTTCAGCTCCACGCTTCGGCCCATGTCCGGGGAGATGGAGTTGAAGGCCAGCCCGTAAAGGACGCCGGCGGCGCCGCCCAGCGCCGAGGAGATGAAGAAGGAGGCGGCGATGGCCCGATCCACGTTCACGCCCAGGACCCGTGCAGCCCGCGGGCTCTCGGCCACCGCGCGGACCTCACGCCCGAGCCGGGTGCGCTTCACGAGGAAGGTGAGGGAGAGGAAGAGGATCACCGCCACCCCGATGATGGTGAGCTGAAGCCGCGAGACCACGGCGCCGAAGAGGTGAAGCGGGTGGGCCGGGTCCTCGGCGGGAAGGGTGCCAAAGGGGAAACGGGCCACGTTGGGGCCAAAGACCTCCAGGGCCAATGCCTCCAGGACCGTCGCCGCGGCGAGCGAGCTGATGAGGCCGGCGATGTTGGAGTCCGGCCGGGAGCGCAGCGGCCGGAACGCCACGCGCTCCAGGAGGAGCCCCAGGAACCCGGCGAGCACCATGGTGCAGGGCAGCGCCAGGAGGAGGTGCAGGTGCAGGTCGCTCACCAGGACGAGCGCCAGGAAGGAGGCGAGCATGAAGACCGCGGCGTGCGCCAGGTTGAGGATGTCGAGCACCCCGAAGACGAGCGTGTAGCCGAGCGCGAAGAGCGCATAGATGCTGCCCAGGAAGAGGCCGTTCACCGCTTGCTGGCCCACGTCCCACCTCGCTAGGGCGCGATCTGGAAGCGCCCGTCCCTCACCTCCTGCAGCGCCGGCTCGTGGCTCCCGTCCCGGTTCTCGAGAAACGAGAACCGGCCCAGGGGCGTGTCGAGGTCCTTCACCGTAGCGAGTGCAGCCCGGAGGTCTTCGCGCCCGCCCTTCCCACCCGACGCCGCAAGGGCCCGGGCGATGACCAACACCCCCGCGTAGGCCTGGGCGCAGAACTGGTCAGGCTCCGCGCCACGCCCGGCCATGAGCCTGAGGAAGGCCTGGTTGGCCGGGTCGGGGCTGGAGCGGTTCCAGGAGGTGCCCACCAGCACCCCCTCCGCGGCTGGACCCGCGTTCCGCACGAAGGCGGCGCTGTTGAACCCGTTCCCGCCCAGGATCGGCCCCCGCCACCCCAGCTGGCGCGCCTGGGTGACGATGCCGGCAGCGTTTTCGACCAGCGCCGACACGACCAGGATGTCCGGCTTCAGGGCGATGAGGGCCGTGAGCTGGGCGTTGTAGTCGCGGTCGGGCTTGGCGAAGGTCTGCGTGCCCAGGATCCTCACCCCCAGGGCCTCGAGCGCCCCCCTCATCACGCCGAAGCCCGCCTGGGTGAAGGCGTCGTCGTTGCCGTACAGCACACCCGCGGTTCCGAAGTGGAGCCGAGCGTGGGCACGCTTCAGGGCCGCAGGGATCACCTGACCCTCGGTGAGCGAGACCCGGAAGATGTAGTCGCCGATGTCCGTGATGCCCCGCGGGGCGGTATTGGAGATGGCGACCACCGGGACCTTGGCGGACTGAGCCAAGGGGTCGACCGCGGTGGCGGTGTTGGACAGGGTGGGGCCGAGGATGGCACTCACCCGATCTCGTCCGATGAGCCGCTGGTAGACGGCGATCCCCTGCTCCTTGGTGGACGCGTCGTCCTCGATCACCACCTCGAGTTTCACTCCCGGAATCTGCCCCTCGCGGTTCACCTCCTCGACGGCGGCCTGGATCCCCGCCTTCTGCTGCGCCCCGTAGAGGGCGGCCGGACCAGTGAGAGAAAGGCAGGCGCCGATCTTCACGGTGGCGTCGGCGGCACGCGCCGGTGAGGCGGCGACGAGGGCGGCGAAGGCCAGGATCGCGGGAGCTCGACCCGAGGGGTGCATGCGGTTCCTCCGGTGTGGCCGGGAGCGCACTTTCGTAAGCTACCCTCGGTCCGGGCGCAAGCTACCCGCCGACCACGACAGCCCACTCCCGGACCCGCCAGCCGGTCACGATCCGGTTCTGCACGTAGGGATCGGCCTCGACGAAGGCCTCCACCTCGGCGGCGCTGTCGACGCGGAAGACGAGGAGGGCGCCGTCCGGGGGGGTGAAGGCCCCGGCCATGACGATCCGGCCCTGGGCGTGGAGCCGCCGCACGAGGGCGAGGTGCGCCTCGCGGAAGGGGGTGCGGCGCTCGAGGTAGTCGGGCGCGGGGTCGTAGAGGAGGGCAAAGTACACGGGTCGCTCCGCAATCGGTGGGCCCGAAGTCTAGCCCGCCCGCTGGCGCGCCGCCGGAGTTCGCCTCTCAAGGGGACGAAGAAGGCCGGGGCGCCGAGGGCCTCGGTCCCTCCGCCGAAAGGTCGCTGCGGTGCACTACGAGCACTGGACAGGCCGCGTCGCGCACCACGCGCTCGGCCACCGATCCGAGGAGCAGCCGCCCGAGCCCGGTGGGGCCTCGCGTGCCAACCACGATGAGGTCGGTCCCCCGCCGCGAATACCGGGCGATCTCGCGGGCGGGGTTGCCGGCGAGGAGCACGGTCCGCACCGGTCGACCCAGCGCCCGCTCCGCCTCCATCCGCCAGGCGTCCAGCCGGGCGGATAGCGGCCCCTCGGCGAGCCGGTCCCCCGGCTCGCCGTGGACGAAGAGCACCTCGCCGCCGGGAAAGGCCGGCGGGCTGACGTGGAGCAGCGTCAGGGTGGCGTACAGCCGACTCGCGAGCTCCACCGCTCTGTCGAACGCCGCCCGCGAGTGATCGGAGAAATCGATGGCGCAGGAGATGTCCTCGAAGCCGCTCACGGCGATTCCTCCTCCGCCAGGGCCAGCTCGGGGCCGGCCTGCGCTCCACCCCAGCGCGGATCGGTCTCCCGGAGGAAGGCCCGCAATGCGCCCTCGCTCTCTCCGGCCGCGTCGGCTCGGACCTCGGACCCTCCGGGGAGGGCGACGCGGAGGCTCACCACGGCGCGTGCTGGATCGGGCACCAGCGCCACACCCCGGATGCTCCCGAGCGGCAGGTAGCTGTAGACCACTCCGTAGCGCCCCGCGCCCCGGATCGATTGCTCCCGCACGAAGATCAGTTCTGCCTGGGTGACCATGACGAGCAGGGCCGGGACGAGCGTCTGGTCGATGAAGCGCAGGAACGAGCCCGCCACCCGGGGCTGAAACCAGAATCTGCGCAGCTCGGCCCCGGGGAGCAGTGCCTGACGGCCGAGGCCGATGAACCGGTAGTCGGTCGACAAGAGGGACGAGAGGCGGGCGCTCTCGTCGGCGAGCGAGAGGTGTGCGCCGGCGTAGGCACGGGTCCGGATCGCGTCGGCGATGGGGAGGTACAGGTCTTGCCCCACGGCGTTCAGCTCGACCCGGATCATTGCCCGGCCTCCCGGACCGTGGGCTGCGAGCCGTAGCCAGGCCTCGAGCAAGGCCTGACCCCACTCCACCTCGTGGACCTCGTCGAGCGACATGACCGTGGTTACGACACCCCCACGCCTCGCGTCGAGGCACGCGAGCCGCGGGCCCGCCCAGACGAGGAGCTTGGCGGTGCTCTCGTGGGGCCCGAACCGGAGCCTCGGGCTGTACAGGACGTACGGGGAATCCCGCGGCGGGAGACGCAGGTCATCGTAACTGCGCCGGAACGGGTGTGGGAACGGCGAGGACGGGTCGATGCGCCGCGGCCACCCACGGATCGTCAGGCTGGAAAGCATGACGGCCTCCGCGCGGCCGCGAAGACGGTGCTTCGCGCACCGCGCCAAAAATCATCTCGCGTTCGGGGGGAGATGGGGTGGGCCACGACCCAACACGGTCGCGGCACGGTTCCTCGCCGCCCCCTTGTCAACCGATTCTCACGGCGCGAGCAAGTGGCGCCCCACGACTCACCCGCGTGAGCCGGCACTCCAGGGAGCACGTTCCCCTGGCGGCGCGTCCAGCCTTCGAACCGCGATTGGAGGGGACCCCTTCGGTGAGTGCGCCGGCGGGCCAGCTCGCGCCTCGAAAGCACGGCGGCGTCGCGACCGAGAGGAGTGGCGTAGCGCTTGCCACGCTCGCTAGACCCGACCGCTCCCTCCTGGGGAGGGTCCGCAAGCGGCTCGCACTTGTGGCCGGGTCAGGCCCCCTCGGCCGCCTGGACTCGCCCGGCCCGGAAGAGCTCTGCGAATACCTCCTCGAGGGGTGGGTCCTCCACGGTGAGGTCGGTGACGGGCAGAGCGGCCAGGATGCGGGCCACCGCCCCGGAGACCTCCTCGGCCGGCACCTGAAGGGTGGCTGCGTCGCCTCCGAAGGAGATCACCTGGCCGAAGCGGGCCAGCTCGGCCGCGGGAAGGGAGGGAACGCCTGTCGACCCGAGCCGGATGACGATGCGCTTGTCGGGCCGGACGCGGACTGCCAGGGCGCGCAGGTCGCCGTCGTAGACCAGCCGACCGTGGTCGATGACCACCACCCGCGGGCAGAGCTGCAGGACGTCCTCCATGTAATGGCTGGTGAGGAGGACGGTCGCCCCGAATCGCTCGTTGTACGCCTTTATGAAGCGTCGGACGGTAGCTTGCATCGAGACGTCGAGGCCGATGGTGGGCTCGTCGAGGAACAGGACCTTGGGCCGGTGGAGGAGTGCGGCCGCGAGCTCGCACTTCATTCGCTCGCCCAGGGACAGCTGGCGGGTGGGCTTGTTGACGAGGTCGCCGAGCTCGAGGAGGCCGGAGAGCTCCTCCACGGTGGCCTCGAACTGGGGGCGGGGAATCTCGTACACCGCGCGGTTGAGCGCGAAGGTCTCGGCGGGAGGCAGGTCCCAGAGGAGCTGCTGCTTCTGCCCCATGACCAGGGTGATCTTCTTCAGAAATGACGGTTCCCGGCGCCGGGGGATGTGGCCGTCCACCACCACCGTCCCCGCCGTGGGATGGAGCAGGCCGGAGAGCATCTTCAAGGTGGTGGTCTTGCCCGCGCCGTTCGGCCCGAGGAAGCCCACCCGCTCTCCCTCACTCACCGAGAAGTCGATCCCGTCCACTGCCGGGACCGTCTCATAAGTGCGGTGGAAGAGGGAGCGGAAGGCGGCCCCCAGGCCGGGCGCGCGCCGATGCACGCGGTAGTGCTTCTTCAGGCCATGAACCTCGATCACGGGGCGGATCTTGTGGTCCGCCCCCACGAAGGGCAACAAGGAACCGCCCCGGGAGCGGTAGCATGCGCCCATGGCCCAGAAGAAACGCCCGGCAACGAAGAGCGGCCGTCCCCGCGCCCGCCGGGGGGTGAAGCTCCGGCCGACCGAGCTCGGCCCGCGCGAGCTCTCCCTCTCCGAACGGACGCCTGAGCTCTCGGCGCTCGTCGCGGCGGTGGAGGCGGACGGGGGCGCCGTCCTTTCCGTCTACCGCGAGCCGCTCGGGGGACACCCGCTGCTCTTCACCGCCCTCCCGGTCGAGAAGGTGGAGCGGACGCCCTTCCAGCGCGACGTCTCCGATCCTCACGTGCGCCGGCTCACGCTCGCCATGGACAAGACCCAGAGATACCTCGACCCGATCATCGCGGTGCGGGAGGGCGACAAGTACCTCACCCCCAACGGCGGCCACCGGCTCACCGCCCTGAAGGAGCTCGGGGCGAAGAGCGTGCTGGCGCTGCTCGTGCCCGAGAAGGAGGTCGCCTACCAGATCCTGGCCCTGAACATCGAGAAGGCGCACAACTTACGGGAGAGGGCGCTGGAGGTGGTCCGGATGTACCGGGACCTGGCGGGAGGGCCTGATCCCCGGGAGGTGGAGCTCTCGCTCGAGTTCGAGGAACCGGCGCTCGCGACCCTGGGCTTCGCCTACGAGGAGCGAGGTCGGCTCTCGGGCAGCGTCTACGCCCCGATCCTTCGCAGGGTGGACGGCTGGCTGGACAAGAAGCTCTCGGTCGGGGTCTCGGAGCGGCAGCGGAGGGCACGAGTGCTTCTCTCCTTCGACGACGCGGTCACGGCCGCGGTGGCGAGGCTCAAGGAGAAGGGCTTCGACTCGCCTTACCTAAAGAACTTCGTTGTGGCACGGGTGAATCCGCTCCGCTTCATGAAGGGGAGCGCACCGCCCTACGACGAGCTCTTCGAGACCATGACGAAGCGCGCCAGCGGCCTCGACCCCTCGCGGGTCAAGGGCGAGGACGTGGCGAAAAGCGGCGGAGCGGCAGCCGAGGCCGAATAGCTGTCGCCGCCGGCTTCAGGACGATTTCGAGCCCCGGTTCCGGGCCTCTGTCCGGCCCAGCACGAGCCGTCGCTCGAGCTCACCCCCGATGTCGGCCAGCGTATCGGCGTTGACGTGCCCTTCCGCGTAGGGGAAGAGCTCCCGCTCCTCCCAGCGGACGTGCCTCTCCAAGAGCTCGGCGAAGCTGCCCAGCGCGGCGCGCTGCTCGACCGGCGGGCGTGAGGAGATCCCCTCGATGAGCCGGTTCAGCTCGGCGTGCTCGGCGCGGAGCCGCCGAAGATCCTCCGGGTCGAGGTAGGTGCCGAGCACGTCCTCCTCGGTCCGGGTGTGGGTCCTCAGGACCTGGATGTCGAAGCGGCGGACGAGGGCGAGGAGCCCCTGGAGGTCCCGGGGCGCTCCGGCGCTCTCCGGGTGGCCCGCCAGAGCCTGCCGGAGCTGGAACGCAACGAGGAGCGCGTGGTGGTGCTCGCTCGAGAGCGGTTTCAGCTGGCGGGAGCGCCTCATTCGAAGATGGTGTCCGAGGGCGCCGCGGTGCGCAAGCCTTCGGTCGAGGGGCGAGCCACCGTGGAAGGCGGCGGCAGCCCCGGCGGGGACCGCAGGCCGCTTCCCGTTGACGCTCCGCGCCAAGCGACTTAGATGGAGGTTCTCCGCCTGTCGATTCCGGAGTCAACGGAGCCACCTCATGCCCCAGAACCGTTCGGCATCGCCGGGAAGGCGGGCCGCCATCGTCGACGGGCTTCGGACACCGTTCGTGAAGGCGGGAACCGACTTCCGGGACCTCTCGGCGGTGGAGCTCGGTGCACTATTAGTGAATGAACTGGTGGCTCGGAGCAAGGTCCCTCCCCGCGAGGTGGACTCGGTGGTGTTCGGGCAGGTGATCCCATCGAACACGGTCACCCTGATCGGGCGGGAGATGGTGCTGAGGACCCAACTCGCTCGGGGCGTGCCCGCCCACACCGTGGCCCGGGCCTGCGCCACCTCCATTCAGGCCGCCACCGACGCCGCCGACCAGATCACCCTCGGACACTCCGAGTGCAGCCTGGCAGGGGGGGCCGAGTCGCTCTCCGACGCGCCCATGTTCGCCTCGCGCCGGTTGGCGCAGGGGCTCGTGGAACTCTCTCGGGCGAAGAGCTTGGGCGAGCGCCTCAGGCTCGTCTCCCGGCTGCGGCCGCGCGACTTCGCCCCGGTTCCCCCCGCGCTCAAGGAGCCCACCACCGGGCTCACCATGGGCGAGAGCGCCGAGAGGATGGCCCAGATGAACGGCATCCCTCGCGCCGCCCAGGACGAGTTCGCCCTCCTGAGCCACCAGCGCGCCGCCGCTTCCTGGGAGGCCGGTCGTTTCGAGGCCGAGGTGATGCACGTCGCCCTCCCTCCCCGGTACGAGCGGGTCTCCGCCCGGGACAACATCGTCCGCAAGGACACCACCCTCGAGGCGCTGGGAGAGCTTCGCCCGGTGTTCGACCGGCGCTACGGGACCATCACCGCCGGCAACGCCTCGCCCCTCACCGACGGGGCCGCGGCGCTGCTCCTCATGAGCGAGGACCGGGCGCTCGCCCTGGGCCTCGTACCGCTCGGCTACGTCCGGAGCTACGCCTACGCAGCCCTCGATCCGAAGGACCAGCTCTTGCAAGGACCCGCCTACGCGGCGCCCCTGGCCCTCGATCGCGCCCGGCTCACCCTCGGGGACATGGACCTCGTGGACATGCACGAGGCCTTCGCGGCCCAGGTGCTCTCGAACCTGCAGGCATTCGCCTCGCGCCGCTTTGCCGAGGAGGAGCTGGGCCGCTCAAAGCCCCTGGGCGAGGTCGACCCGGCCCGGCTCAACGTGAACGGGGGGTCGATCGCGCTCGGACACCCCTTCGCCGCCACCGGGGCCCGGATGATCCTGCAGACGCTCCGGGAGCTGGGCCGGCGCGGCCGGCAGTACGCGCTTCTCACGGTCTGCGCGGCCGGGGGGCTGGGCGCCGCCCTGGTGCTGGAGCGGGAGTGAACGAGCGGCGCGGGAGGGCGATCGATGAGTCCGTTGGAGGCCAAGGCGGAGAGCAAGGGCACGGGGGAGAACTTCCGCGTGGACGTGGTCGACGGGGTGTTGACGCTCCTCCTCGACGTGCCGGGCGAGACCGTGAACGTCCTGGGCAGTGGGGTGGCCGAGGAGTTCGAGGCCGCGCTTTCCCGGGCCGCAGCGGACCCCGCTTTGAACGGGGTCGTCCTGGCGAGCGGCAAGAAGGACAGCTTCGTCGCCGGGGCCCGGATCGGGGAGTTCCAGCGGGCCCGCACCGCGGCGGACGCGGAGAAGCTCTCGCGGGCGGTCCAGGCCGCCTTCGATCGGCTCGAGGCCTATTCCAAGCCCGTCGTGGCGGCCATTCACGGCGCGTGTCTGGGAGGCGGCCTGGAGTGGTCCCTGGCCTGCACCTGGCGGATCGCCGCCGACGACCCCCGGACCCGCCTGGGCCTCCCGGAGACGCAGCTCGGGGTCATCCCCGGGGGGGGCGGCACCCAGCGGCTGCCGCGACTCGTCGGCCTCGAGGCCGCGCTCGACATGATCTGTGCCGCCCGGAGCGTGAAGGCGCGCCGGGCGCTGCGCATGGGGCTCGTCGACGAGGTGGTCCCGCCCGCCCTCCTCCTCGAGGTGGCCCGGCGGCGGGCCCGCGAACTGGCCGAGGGCAAGGTCCGGCGGCAGAGGCGAACGTCGCAGGTGGGCGAGCGGCTCGCCCACGCCGCCCTGGAGGGGAACGCGGTGGGGCGCGCTCTCCTCTTCCGGAGGGCACGCGAGGCAGTGCGGGCGCGGACCCGCGGCCACTACCCGGCTCCGCTTCGCGCCATCGACGCCGTCGAGCACGGGGTACGGCGGGGGAAGGCGGCCGGGCTGGTCGTCGAGGCGCGGATCTTCGGAGAGCTGGCGGTGTCGCCCACCGCCCAGCGCCTCATGGAGATCTTCTTCGCCCAGACCGCGCTCAAGAAGGACAGCGGAGTGGACCTACCGGGGGTGAAGGCCCGCCCGGTGACCGGGGTGGGGATACTGGGCGGCGGGTTCATGGGCAGCGGGATCGCGCTCGTCACCGCGCAGGCGGGTCTCCCGGTTCGCATCAGGGAGCGCGACGACGCCGCGGCCGCCCGGGCCCTCGGGAGCGTGCGCGCTGCCCTCGACGAGCGGGTCAAGAAGCATTCCCTCGACAAACTGGAGCGCGACGAGAAGATGCGGCTCGTGACCGCCACCACCGACCTGGGCGGGTTCGAGCGGGTCGAGGTGGCGATCGAGGCGGTGTTCGAGGACCTTTCCCTCAAGCGGGAGATGGTCCGCGCCTTCGAGGCGGTGAACCCGAAGGGCATCTTCGCCTCCAACACCTCCTCCATCCCCATCGCAGAGATCGCCCTGGCCTCGGCTCATCCCGAGACGGTGCTCGGGATGCACTACTTCTCCCCGGTGCCCAGGATGCCCCTCCTCGAGGTCATCGGCGCCCCCAAGACCGCGCCCGAGGCCATCGCCACCGCGGTGGACCTGGGGAAGAGACAGGGGAAGACGGTCATCGTGGTGCGGGACGGGCCCGGGTTCTACACGAGCCGGATCCTCACCCCCTACGTGAACGAGGCGGTGCGGATCCTCCTCGAGGGGGCTCGCATCGAGGAGGTCGACCGCGCCCTCACTGCGTTCGGTTTTCCCGTGGGCCCTCTCACGCTGCTCGACGAGGTGGGGATCGACGTGGCCGACAAGGTGGGGAAGATCCTCTACGCCGCCTTCGGGGAGCGGATGGCGCCCCCGGAGGCGCTGCACGGCGTGCTGGCGACGGGCCGGCTCGGGCGGAAGAGCCGGAAGGGGTTCTACACCTACGACGGGAAGAGGAAGCGGGTGGACGAGACCATCTACGCGCTCCTCCCCGGGGGCGGAACCGGAAAGCCGATCCCCCCGGCGGAGATCGGGGAGCGGGTGGTCCTCCAGATGGTGAACGAGGCCATCCTCTGCCTGGGGGAGAACGTCCTTCGCAGCGCCCGCGACGGCGACCTGGGGGCGGTGTTCGGGCTCGGGTTCCCGCCGTTCCGCGGCGGGCCGTTCCGCCATGCCGACGCCCTGGGGACGGGCGCGCTGCTCGAGGCGATGCGGCGGCTCGAGGAGAAGCACGGGCCGCGGTTTGCCCCCGCGCCGTTCCTTTTGGAGCGGGGAACGGCGGGGCGGCCGTTCCACCCCGCGTGATCGGCCCCGTATTCACGTCAAGTGATGGCATTCACCCTCGGTGACGAAGGTCGGGATCCCGCAGGAAGCGGGCATGCGGGGAGGGAATGACGAGTCGGGCGAGGCGCCTTTGGAGAGCGCGGCCTTGAGCTTTCCGAGAGGCGGCCCCTCGACCGAAGCGCGTCCGACAGAGGCTCGAGGGCCGCCACCTCCCAACTTCCTCCGTAGATCCGTTGGGTTGGGTCCAATCGAGGGCACGTTTAGGCCCCGGGTCCTATTGCACCCTGGGGGCGCACGATTGCGCGCGTGATCGCAACCCTTTCGCGCGCATGGGGTCCGGGGGAGGTCCTGCGGGAGAGCCACGGAGCCCGAACTCGAAACCGCTCCTGAAATCGAGGTCTTCTCCACCCGATCGCGATCCTGAGCCGCTTTGGCGCGGTGCGCGAAGTTTGCACGCACAGTAACCATCGGAAATCACTCGCGAACGCAGCATTTCGTGGCAGGCATGTTGACGAGCGTGGCGCTGCTCCTTTTCATGCCTGCTACCAGGCAGTTAGCAATTGTCGTCGCCACAATTGCTGGAGATCAAATGACTTCAATTCTCTCGAAGCGGATCGGTGTGCTCCTCGCCGCCGCCCTCCTCGTCGCGTCCGCCGCATGCAGCAACAACAGCAGCAGCAGCAACAACGGCGGCGGCTCGGTGCTCGGCACGATCGCCGGGACCGTGACCAGCGCGAGCGGCGCGGCCCTCGCGGGCATCATGGTCACCCCTTCGCCGGCCAACGCTCCGGTCGCCACCAGCGACGCGAGCGGCAAGTACATGATGCCGATCGGCGCCGGGACGTACTCCCTCACCTTCAGCGGCGACAACGTCCAGTCCGCCACCGCCACGAACGTCAGCGTGACGATGGGTCAGACGACCACGGTCAACCAGACGATGGCCGCGAGCCCGCTGCTCGTGAAGGTGAGCGTCCCCGCCGCCCTGCAGGGAGGAGGCCCGGCCGGGTTCAACACCACCGTCTCGGGCATCGCCGCCACCGTGACGAACAACGGTACCGACGTCACGGGCAGCTCGACCATCAACTGGACGATCACGGCCACCGACGGCACCTCCAACCCGCCCGCCCCGGCGACCCCGAACCCCGCCTCGGGCGCAAGCACGAGCTTCACCATCCCGGACTTCGAGACGGTCCGCCAGGGCGCGAACCTCTGGCTCAACACCCGCTACGGCACGGCCGGGACGGATAACGCCTTCGACTGGATCTCCGTGCCCGAGCGCGACCAGCTCGTCACCTTCAGCGCGGAGCAGGTCCTGGCCACGGGATACAAGGTCACCGCCACCGTGACGAACGGGAACCTCACCAGCACCGGGAGCGCCACCGTCTCGACCGTCACGATCAACGGTGGCACGAACATGCAGCCCCTGGGGCTCATGGTGCTCGCGAACGCCCCCTCCACGAGCACCTACGCCTGGACGCTCCAGTTCCTGCCCATGACGGCGACCACCCCGACCTTCGGCCCGCCACCGGCGGACGTCACGCTCCAGGGGCCGACCACCAAGAACCCCTGGCTCATCCCCACCACCGCCGGTGTCTACGAGCTCAAGAACGGCACCGACGCCCCGCTCTACTTCCGGGTGAGCACCTACCACGGCGCTTACCACGGTCCCGGAGTCGCGGCGCCGGGCCCGTACGACAACGTTCCGGGCTCGGACGGGATCGCCTGCTCCAGCTGCCACAATGTGTCGCCGGACGGAGACCACACCCTCTACGAGTTCAACGACTGGATCAAGTCGGCGCACGAGAACTACAACTTCCAGAACCCCTTCGCGACCCCCATGCCGCTCGTGCAGGCCGGCCTCGACGGCTACATCGGGCCGCACTACGCCCAGTCCTGCATGCAGTGCCACACGGTGGGCTACAGCACCGTCCCGAGCGCGACGGACAAGGGCTTCTACGATCTCATGGGGACCACCGGCTGGACGTTCCCCGCGACGCTGCAGCCGGGCAACTACGCCGCTCTCCCGCTCGACCTGGAGCACCGCGGCAGTATCCAGTGCGAGAACTGCCATGGACCGCTCGAGCCGGCCGATCACTCTCAGGCCCTGGGAATCCCGGCGCTCTTCGCACTGCCCCTCTCCCCGGTGGCCAACATGAGCGCCGGCGTCTGCACGCAGTGTC
Source organism: Anaeromyxobacter sp. (assembly GCA_035686075.1). Classification (GTDB taxonomy): domain Bacteria; phylum Myxococcota; class Myxococcia; order Myxococcales; family Anaeromyxobacteraceae; genus Anaeromyxobacter. Next base: position 201,584 of record DASRZU010000017.1, on the reverse strand, counting down.
ACGACGAGTTCCCCTTCCACGACCTGGGCTCCCTCTGGAGCGCCTCGCCCCACGCCCAGATCGATCTCGTCGCCGAGGCCACGGTCGAGAACCGCGGCACCACCGCCGCCCACTGCGGCCGGTGCCACTCCGGCGAGGGGTTCAAAGTCTACGTGGCGCAGCAGCAGGCCGGGAACCCGGGCAACATCGCGCGGCCGACGACCTGCAGCTCGGGGACCCCCTACTGCACCTGCACCGGTACGCCGGCCGTCTGCACGCCCCAGGCGGCAGCAACCTGCACGCCGAATCCCGCTCCCGGGCAGACCTACGATCCGGTCTGCCCCTGCACGCCCGCCTCGGGGAGCACCACCTGCACCGGCGATCCCTTCTACTACGCGTACCTGAAGGGCCTCGGGCTCAACAACGCGACGGCTCACTCCCAGACCTGCCAGACCTGCCACGATCCGCACAAGACGACGCTCCGCGTCGACGGTAATTCGGGCGTCGTCGCCGCCGGATTCAACGTCAGGAACGCCGGCGCTGGGGCGCTCTGCATGGTGTGCCATAACACCCGGGTCACCGCTCCGGTCTACTCCGACAGCGCCCTCAGCAGCTGGTCTGCGCCGCACACGCCGTCGCAGGGCGACGTCTTCGCCGGCCGGAACGCCTATTTCTTCGGCGGCACGGCAGCGCAGATCACGACCCCGGACACCTTGCCCAACGAGGCCGCTCACAAGATCCTGGGCGACACCTGCGTCGACTGCCACGTGAAGCTTATCCCGGCCGACATCCAGGCCCAGTTCACCCCCGCGAACACGAACCACACGTTCCGGTCCTCCTTCCAGGTCTGCGTAAACTGCCACGGCGCCAACATCGGAGACATCGTGGGGAGCGAGGTCGACGGGAAGATGACCGACCTGTCGAATGCGCTCGGCGTGCTCTTCCTGAACAAGATCAACCAAAATGGCACGGACGCCATGAGCGTGTACCCGATCAATTCCGACGGGAGCGTTGGGGATAACCCGCTCGCGAACCCGGTCACCATCGCGGCGAGCTCCGTGCAGGTCATCACCCTCTCCACGGTGCACGGGTCCCCGGCCCTCATCGTGACCCTCACCGACGGCAAGACGATGTACGGAGCGGGGGTCACGAGCTTCAAGTACGGCGGCGCGGCGCTCTTCCCATTGACCGCGGGGCCACAGCAGATCGTCGCCAAGGCGTTCTACAACTACATGTACGTCCAGGGTGGCGCGGCGCACGGCGTCCACAACCCGTCGTTCGTGAACGGGGTGCTCGACGCGACCATCGCGCAGGTCCCCCCGCCAGCGTCTACGCCTTGGCCGTGACCGGGCTGTAGGAGCCCAGGGCTCGGACGAAAGACGTGAGGAAAGGGCCCCCGGCACTCCGGCGCCGGGGGCCTTCGCTTTGGCCTGCGGCGTCCCGCCCCCACATCCGGTAGGATTCGGCCCCGATGAAGGTCCGGCACATCGTGCTCCTCATCGTGGGGTTCGTGTTCCTGCCCGCGGCGCTCCTCCTCGCGGTGGGGATCCTCATCCTCGTCTACGGCTCGGTGCCCCGGGACTACCTCTTCGGCACTCTCATCCTGAGCTTCGTGGCCACGACCCTCGTCGGCGCAATCCTCACCACCGTGGTGCTCGCCCGCGAGGCGCGCGTCGCCAAGCTCCAGACGGACTTCGTGAACAAGGTCTCGCACGAGCTGCGGACCCCCCTCACCTCGATCCGGATGTTCGTGGAGACCCTCCAGCTCGGGCGCATCCAGGACCCGGGGCGCCAGCGCGAGGCGCTCGAGATCGTGGCGGACGAGACCGCCCGACTCTCCGGGCTCATCACCCGCCTGCTCGACTGGGCACGGATGGAGTCCGGCCGGCGCACCTACCGGCTCTCGCGCCAGCCGGTGGCGCCCATCGTCGACCGCGCCCTCGAGGCCCTGGCGCCGCAGCTTCTCCACCAGCCGGCCGAGGTGGTCCGCGAGGTGGCCCCGGATCTTCCCCCGGTGCTCGCCGACCGGGAGGCGCTCGCCGAAGCCATCCTGAACCTCCTCAACAACGCCCTCAAGTACACCGGTCCCTCGAAGCGCATCGTAGTAGGAGCGGCCACCGGCGGCAGCTCGGGGGTGTGGATCCGGGTGAGCGACAACGGTCCCGGCATCGCCGGCCGCGAGCAGAAACGGATCTTCCAGAAATTCTACCGGGCGCGGGACCCGCTCTCGCGCACCATCGAAGGGACCGGACTCGGGCTCGCCATGGTGAAGCACATCGTCCAGGGGCACGGCGGGCGCATCACGGTGCGAAGCGAGGTCGGGCAGGGGGCGAGCTTCGGCATCTGGCTGCCCGCGGCCGGGCCCCCCACGGCGGGAGCGTGAGCCCATGGCGGAGCGGATCCTGATCATCGAGGACGACCCGTCGATCCTCCGAGGTCTGCAGATCAACTTGGGGATGGAGGGGTACATCGTTCGGGCGGCCATGGACGGCGAGGCGGGGCTCGCTCTCGCCAGGACCGAGCGGCCCGACCTCGTGGTCGTGGACATCATGTTGCCGCGCCTGGACGGCCTCTCCGTGGTGCGGGAGATCCGGAGCGAGGACTCCGAGCTGCCGGTGCTCATCCTCTCCGCCAAGGGTCAGGAGAGCGACAAGGTGGCGGGCTTGAGGCTCGGCGCCGACGACTATCTGGTGAAGCCCTTCGGCCTGAAGGAGCTGCTGGCCCGCATCGACGCGCTCCTTCGGCGGCGGCGGGCACGGGGGGAGACCGGGACGCAGAAGTCGGTGAAGCGGGTGGGCGCGCTGGAGTTGGACCTCGAGGCGCGCCGGGCCACGGTGGAGGGGAAGCCCCTCGATCTCACGAGCCGCGAGTTCGACCTCCTCGCCTACTTCATCACCCACCCCGACCGAGTCCATTCTCGCGAGCAGCTCACGGAGGCGGTGTGGGGGTCGCGCTACTTCGGGACGGCGCGGACCGTTGACAACTTCGTGGCCCGGCTCCGCGCCCACATCGGCGACGACGCCGAGAACCCCCGCCACCTCGAGACCGTGCGCGGCGTGGGCTACCGCTTCAACTCCTAAGAACCGGGCCGCCTCTCCTCGGCCGGCTTCCGCCAGGGGAAGAGCATCGGCACGGAGCGCCGGTAGGCCTGGTAGGGCTCCCCCAGCTCCGCCGCGAGGTCCTTCTCCTCGAGCCAGGCTCCCGCTACGACCCAGGCCGTGAAGAGGACAGCGAGGAGGAGCCGGTCCGCGGTGAGGACGGGATTCGACCAGATGACCACCAGGATGCAGAGGTACAGCGGGTGACGCACCCAACGGTACGGGCCCTGGATCGAGAGCATCGCCCTTGGCTCGGGGAGGCCCCTCCCATACCGGCGAAGGGCAGCGATGCCGAACGGGTCGAAGCGACGGAGCGACCGAATGGCCCAGGCGAATGCCAGGAACGCCATGGCATTCACGGAGAGCGCGAAGAGACGGACAAAGCCGTGCAGGGTGAAAAGAGGGGGGCTCAGGCGTTGCCAGAGAAGGATCACCACCGCGAGCACCCCGCCGGACGCGGCGGCGTAGAGGGCCGCGAGCTGCCTCTGGGGAACGTACCGTGCCATCCAGGCCTTCATCGGCCTGCGGACCATGACGCTGTGCTGCAGGAAGAACGCGAGAGACAGAAGGGCATCCAGGACAAGCGCCGGGCCCGCGCCAAGGTGCAGGTCGAAGCCCCGGGGCCAGGCGATGAACAAGAGGAGCGACCCGCCGCCCAATGCGGGTGCGAGCAGAAACAGGAGCCGATCCCCCGCGCTGGTCGAAGCGCCCATCCGGCACCTCCTCGCCCTTCGAGCGGCCCTACGAGGTGAGCACGCCCCGGGAGCCGCCCGTGACAGAGTCTACGCGCCCCGCCTCGTTTCGGCCCTCCTTCAGACTGACCTCTCCCGGTCGGCCAGTGATAAGACCACCCATCCGGAGGGAGAGATGACCGAGAAGCGCGAGACCATCCCCTGGGACGCGCTCCGCGAGCGAACGCTGCCTCGCCTCGAGCGGCGGGATCTCGATCGAGCGGACAAGGAGCGTTGCGATCGCGTGCGGCGAGCCATGTTGGCCATGCAGCGAGCCTCCTGGGAACAGGGAGTTGCGGCGCAGGCCTGCCTGGAGGAGGGCGATGCGGAACTCACGATCCTCATGGCCCGCGAGGCTGTGCTACGGCAGGGCTCAGACGGTCGGCTCGCCCAGCTGGGTAACGACCCCGGCATCACCGATCCCGGAGCGGCCGGTGAGGCGGTGATCTTCGCCGCCCTCGCGACGGGCGACGCGAGCCTCGCCAGGGGCGCGGAGCGGATGCTTGCGTTCTTCCTGCACGAGGCACCGAGGAGCGCGTCCGGCGTCTTGTTGCACCAGATCCCCTCCTCCTACGGAGAACTCTGGAGCGACTCCTTCTACATGGCGCCGCCCTTCTTGGCCCTGGCCGGTCGGCCCAAGGAGGCCGTCGAGCAGATCCGCGGCTTGAGGAACCGCTTGTGGATAGCGGACCGGCAGCTCTTCGCCCACCGTTACTCGGAGGGCCGGGCCTGCTTCGTGCGCGAGGCCGCCTGGGGGGTCGGGAACGGATGGGCCGCGGCCGGGATGGCGCGGACCCTCTCGTATATCCCCGCCGGCATGGGGATGGAACGCGAGGAGCTCTGTCGGTACGTGCGGGAGGTCCTCTTTGGCTGCCTCGCCCACCAGCGTGGCGACGGCCTCTTCCACGACGTCGTGGACGATCCGTCCACCTTCGTGGAGACGAACCTTTCGCAGATGCTCGCCTTCACGATCTACCGGGGGGTCGCCGCCGGATGGCTCGACCCGGCGCTTCGACCGAGGGCGGAGGGCCTGCGGAGCGCGGCGCTCTCCCGGGTCGACGCCTCGGGGCTCGTGCAAGGCGTCTGCAGTTCGCCCTCATTCGATCGGCCGGGGACCGCGGCGGAGGGACAGGCGTTCTTCCTCATGATGGAGGCGGCGCGCGGGGCGAGCGCGGGTATGAGCCCCTGACCCCAGAGGGCCTAGGCCGGGAGCCGCAAGGCCACGGCCTGGAGCCCTTCGGCGAAGGTCGGGTGGGCGACCTCCATGTCCACCACCGCGCGGATGGGCGCTCCGGCCTGCATGAGGGCGGCGAACACGTGGACGAGTTCCCCCACCTCCGCACCGACGAGCGAGGCGCCGAGGATCCGCCCATCGTCCGGCCGGACCAGCACCTTCAGGATCCCCGCGGTCTCGCCGGTCTCGATAGCGCGGGTCACCTGATTGAACGGCATGGTGGCCACCCGATAAGCGACGCCACGCGTCTTTGCCTCCCGCTCGTTCAGCCCCACCCCGCTCACCTGTGGGTCGGTGAACACACAGTACGGGATGACCCGGCCGCTCCGGCTCCGGGCCGGCCGGCCCTCCAGGACATCCAGCAGGATCCGGTGGTCGTCCCAAGAGGTGTGGGTGAACTGGGGCCCGCCGGTCACGTCGCCCACGGCGTACACCCCTAGAGCGCTCGTCCGGTACTGATCGTCGACCTTGACGAAGCCTCTCGCGTCCAGCGCCACGCCCCCTTCCGCGCAGCCCAGGTCGTCGGTGTTGGGCCGGCGACCCACCGCGGCGAGGAGGTGAGACCCGGCGATCTCGCCCCCGCCGTCCAGGGCGAGGACCACGTCGTGGTCCCGCCCGACCGCACTTTTCACGCTCGCCCCGAGGACGAGTTCGATCCCCTCCGCGCGAAAGACCTCCTCCACGACGCCCGAGACCTCCGGGTCCTCCCGGTCGAGGAGGTGGGGGGGGCGCTGGACGATCGTGACCCGGGCGCCGAGCCGGCGGAAGACCTGGCCAAGCTCGCAGCCGATGTAGCCACCCCCCAGCACGAGAAGGTGCGTGGGCGGGGCGGCGAGCTCCATGACCCGTCGGTTGTCGAGCCAGGGGAGGGCCTGGCCGCCGGGGATTGGGGGTGGCGCGGGGCGGGTTCCCACGTTCAGGATCACCACCTCGCCGCGGTGACGCTCGCCGCCGACCTCCAGCTCGCGCTCCCCCACGAACCGCGCGTGGCTACGCACGAGGCTCAGCCTGGGCCCAGCCCCGGAAAGTCGCTTCTCCACACCGTAGCGCCACTGCCGCACCATGGCGTCCTTCCGCGCCATCACCGCCGCGAAGTCCACCTCCACCGGGCCGGCGCGGACTCCGAGCCGTTCGGCCGTCCGCGCCACGTGTGCGGCCCGGGCGCTCGCCACCAGCGTCTTGGTCGGCGTGCATCCATAGTTGATGCAGGTCCCGCCCACCCGGGAGCGCTCCGCCACCAGCACCGTTCGTCCGGAGCCGGCCAGGGCGACTGCGAGCGGCACGGCCGCCTGCCCGGTCCCGACCACGATGACGTCGTAGCGCATTGCTCACCCGGGCGCGGTTCGCCCACGCCCCGGTCTTGCGCCCGCCCGCTTCCCGGTGCACCGCTCGGTCGGGTCGCGCCCGAAACCGAGTACGGCGGGGGAAGGGCGACCGGGGTAATCTCGCGGCAGGCCGGGCGACGGGCGCCCGCGGAGGGGGGTCGTGAGCCCGATCGGGAGGCGAGGGCGCGGGCCTGGACGCGCCTCGGACTCCGAGGACCCGCGGCTTCGGGCGGCGATGGAGGCGCTCTCGGACGAGTCGGGGTTCGCCGCAGTCCTTCGGGACCGGCGGGCACGCCGGGCGCAAGGGGGCCATCGCTTCGGCGCCTCCGCCCTGAAGCTCGGAGGGAAGACCTTCGCGATGGTCACGCGCGAACGGCTGGTGGTGAAATTCCCGCCCGCCCGCGTCGACGAGCTGGTCAGGGCCGGATGGGGGAAGCGCTTCCAGGGGAGCCGCGGGCGGAACATGAATGAGTGGTTCGCGCTCACCAAGGACCACCCCTGGGCGGAGCTCACCCGCGAGGCCTACCGGCACGCCCGCTCGTCGAGCTAGGCGAGGAAGTCATCCCCCGCCCCACTCCCCCGCATGAGCGGGAGCAAGGCCCTCTCACGCGGGCCCCCCCATCCATCGAACGCCAAGAGGCTGGCTCACCGCAAGGGGGCGGAACGGAGTTGGCCGTGGGCGTCTACCTATGACCAGGGGGCTCGCCCCTCCTCGCCAGCAACCCCTGGGGCCGCTGCGACCGGCTCGGGAGCCGGGGCCAGGCGAGCTTATCCGCGCTGCCCGGGGTTCCGAATCTCGCGGACCAGCTCCACCACCGACTCCCGGAATCCCAGGCCGCGAAAGATCCGGCGGGCCAGGGCGTTGACCGCTCCCACCTGGATGAGGACGCGCGGCTCCCCCCGCGCGGCGAACCGCCCGACCAGGGCCTCCACCAAGGCTCGCCCCAGGCCGCCGCGCCGGGCCCGCGGCTCGACCCACAGGTCCACCCCGACCGCGCAGCGGTCGCGGAGCGTGTTCCAATCGCGACGCTCGACGCGACCGTAGGCGTATCCGAGCGCCCGTCCCCGGCGGGTGGCCACCACCACGGCCGCTCGCGGGTTCAAGAGCTCTTTCCCCAGCCACCAGGCATACCCCTCCTCGATGGGCTCCTCGGGCAGGAAGAACCGGGCCGGGTCCATGGCATGGTGTTGCCGGGCGAGCCGAGCACCCATACGCGCGAGGGCGGGCAGGTCCGAAGGGCGGGCGTCGCGGAGCAGGAAGGGGCGCTTCGGGGCGGGTCGCGTCGCTGCGGGCATGGCGAAGGAGTGTGCACCGGCCGCCGGTGAGGCGCCACCGCTTCCTCCGCGAGCCGACCGTCACGGCCCTCTGGGCGAGACCATCGCGCCCACCCACCCGATCAGGCGAAGAGGGCGTAGAGGGCGATCGTGAGGCCTCCCACGCCCCCGAGGAGCGAGCCCAGCCAGACGAGCTTGTTCCGGGTCAGCGCCCCGACCGCTCCGAGCGCGATCGAGACTTGGAAGAGCGCCACCGCGTTCGCGAACCGGTGGTGCTGATGGAGGAGGTGCTCGGCCTCGGCCGACGCCCGGTCGCGTTCCCTCTCTAGGTCGCGGGCCCGTTCTTCGATCTCCTTCTGCTCCTCCCCGTACCGGGCGACCTTCTGGGAAAGTCCGGGAGGCGGCTCCTTGCCGGCGGCCTGCCAGCTCGCGGCGGTGGCTTCCTGGACGGCGGCCTTGATGCCCTTAGCCTGGTAGTAGGCCCATTGGTCCGAGGCTTCTGCCTGGAGGCGGGTGGCTTCGGCCTTCAACAAGAGCGCCTCGTTGACGGTCGCCCCGGCCTTGAGCGAGGCGACGGCTGCCAGGGCGGCGAGGAGCGCAGTCGTGAGGGCGATGGTGCGGAGGAGGCTGCCCCCCTCGCGCTCGAGCTCCTCGTGGATGGCCTCGTGCAGCTTTTCGGTCTCGACCTCGGGTCCTTCAGGCATCGGGCTCTCCTCTCGACGCAACGCATGCTAGCCAGCACCGCCGTGCTCGCCCGGGTATTGACCGCCTCGATAGTGCGCTCGGGCAGGGCGACGCCATCGTCGGTGACGAACGTCCTCCTCGCCGCCTTGAGCGAAAGAGCTTGGCCCGAGCTCATCCCCCGGCCAAGCCTGCGCTCAACGGCGACCGCGCGAGCCAACGGCTGGGCCGGGGGCGACGTTCCTTGCATTACGGGACCCGGCCGAGCCGCGAAGCGCGACACACCGCTCAGGTGGCGAAGGGGCCAGCCACCACCACCCGGAACAAAGCCGTCCCCAGAAGGCGACCGTCCTTCGTCGGCAGGCCGGAGAAGCTACTTCTCTAGGCCCGTCTGCCGCAGGGCGTCCTTGCAGTTCTGGCTAACGGACTTGTCGTGCTTCTTCAGACAGGCGAGGCCTCGACCTTGGCCGAGCTTCACGTCGGCGCAGTATTTCTGGAGATCGTCGTGGCACTGTGTGGCAGCGTACTTGATGGCTTCCGCGGCCCGCTCGAGCTCCATGGCGGCGTCATAGACCGCGTACGCGCACTTGTCCGAAACCTTGTCCTCGAAGGCGTACAGGCAGGCGAGGATGCGCCCCTCCCCTTGCCGCACGCCCTTGCAGAAGGTGTTGAGCTCGGTCTTGCAGGCCTTCTTCACGTTATCGACGAGCGACTCATCTGCCGCGGCCCGCCCGCTGCCGAGGAGGATCGCTCCCGCAGCAACCATAATCGCAAGGATCTTGCGCACGTTCTCTCCTTCCTACTGGGGTTCGTTCCGACCTCGAGCGTGAAGCCCCTCCTTTCTCGAGGCCGACGCGACAGTGTACTCCGGTGCGCGCCGCCGTCCCCGGTGCGGCGCTAACCTCGACGGGCTCTCGACCCGGACCGGGTTCCCTGCTTGGATGTGCCCCTCTGGAGGCATGGTGGGAGCAATCGGCCTGTCCAGGCGCTGGGTGCTTCTGGCCGCGTTACTCGGGGCCCTGGTCGGCGTGGGCTCCGTGACGTTCAGTTACGCCTCGGGGTTCTCGTATCTCTCGAATGACCCGTCCGCGTGCCGGAACTGTCACATCATGAACGAGCAGTTCGACTCCTGGCGCAAGGGCCCTCACCACGCGTTCGCCACCTGCAACGACTGCCACGTGCCTCCGCACTTCCCCGCCAAGTACCTGGCCAAGGCCAGCAACGGCTATCACCACTCGATGGGGTTCACCTTCCAGCCTGCGCGTCCGGACGCGCCGGGGGCGAGGGACGTCTTCGGGGAGCCCATCCAGATCAAGGCAGGGAACAGCCAGATCCTTCAGGACAACTGCCTGCGCTGCCACGGCGACCTCGTCCACGACATCGTCCGGGGGAGCACCTGGGCCGACAACGCCATCCGCTGCGTGGAGTGCCACCGGTCGGTGGGGCACGGGGCGAGGTGAAGAGAGGACGACATGGAGAACCGAACCGAAGGGCGCGCGCTCCTCGCCTATGCCGCCGTGGCCGTCGTGGTGGCGGTCGTCACCGCCGGCGTGACCGCGCTCCTCGTCAGCATCTTCGAGCGCAAGCAGGAGGCGAAGGAACCGTTCTTGAAGCTCGTCGAGGTCACCGAGGACGACGTCGACCCGGCGAAGTGGGGGGTCAACTGGCCGCGCGAGTACGACGGGTACCTCCGCACCGCCGAGCCCAGCCGCACCAAGTACGGCGGCGGCCTGGCCGGGCCGGAGGGCACACTCCCGCCCGAGAAGGCCGAGCGCGATCCGTGGCTCCGGCGCATCTTTGCCGGCTACCTGTTCGCGGTGGACTACCGGGATCGGCGCGGCCACGCCTTCATGCTGCAGGACCAGGAGATCACCAAGCGCAACATTCCCTCGGAGGCGAAGCAGTCGGGGAATTGCCTCCACTGCCACGGCTCCATCATGCCCCTCTACCGAAAGCTGGGCCGCGAGGCTCTGCCCAGCGGCACCCCGGCAGAGCAGGTGCAGAAGGGGCTGGAACGGGTGTCGGAGATGGACTACTGGCCGGCGCACAAGCTTCTCGAGGAGACGACCGGCGGCAAGGCGCACCCGGTGTCGTGCGTGGACTGCCACGACCCGAAGAGCATGGAGCTGCGCGTCACCCGCCCAGCCTTCATCGCGGGCATCCAGAGGCTGGCGGGCTCCTCCGCGCCCGTGCCGCACCTGCCCAGCATCGAGCGCTGGCGCCGGGGGGACCGGAGCCAGCCGTACGACCCCAACCTGGACGGCACGCGACAGGAGATGCGCTCGTTCGTTTGCGGGCAGTGCCACGTCGAGTACTACTGCGGCAAGGGCATGACCCTGTTCTTCCCCTGGAACGAGGGGCTCAAGGTCGAGCAGATGGAGCACTACTACGACAACCTCCAGGTGAAGGGGCACCGCTTCAAGGATTGGGTCCACGCCGAGACGGGCGTCGAGGTCTTGAAGGCCCAGCACCCCGAGTTCGAGGTGTGGAGCCAGGGGATCCACGCCCGGAGCGGCGTCGCCTGTGCCGATTGCCACATGCCCTACAAGCGCGAGGGCGCGCTCAAGGTCTCGGAGCACTGGGTCCGGAGCCCGCTCCTCGAGGTGAATCGCTCCTGCGTGACTTGCCACCCCTACGGCGACGAGGAGATGAAGGCGCGGGTCCTGGCCATCCAGGATCGCCACTACGCGCTCCTCACTCGAGCGGGCGAGGCGGCCTCCCGCATGCTCGACGCCATCGTCGCGCTCCGCAGGCCGTTCGAGGCGGCCCACCGGGAGGAGGCAGCCAGCCGCGCCCGGGAGGCCCTCTCGAAGAAACCGGACTTCGCCCTTCTCGCTCCGGCCGACAAGGACAAGGCCCTCGCCGCGGAGACGGCCGCGGCAGCATTCGAGCTCTGGAAGAACGAGCTGGAGAAGGACCCGGCGCTCCACGAGCTTGCAGAGCTTCAACGCGCCGCCCAGTGGCGGCTCGACTTCGTGGCGGCCGAGAACTCCATGGGCTTTCACGCCCCACAGGAACTCGCGCGCATCCTGGGCGAGTCCATCGACATGTCTCGGCAGGCGGAGGTGCGAGCCGTGGCGCTCGCGGGAGGAAAGATTCCCGAGGCTCTCCCACCCGAGCCCATCCCGGCGGCGGGAGCGGCGAGGTAGGGACGTTTGAGCGTCGCTCGGCACGCCCCCTGGCGGGGCCCTGACTGGGGTGTCGCCCTGGGCGCCAGACTACCCAGGGGTAGACCCGGTCGGGGCTCCCCGTAACCCGGCTCCCGCCGGCGGGTTGCGATCCACACCATGCCACCGCGAGCGGTCGCGATCGCGCTCATCGTCGTGGTCGTCGAGGTGCTCCCCGCCTGCGCCGGCCCTAACGCCTCGCTTCGGGTCGCAGAGGATCCCTCGCCCGCCGAGGTACAGCGAGCGGTCCACGCGCTCGGCCGGCTGGGCTTCGGTGCCCGCCCCGGCGAGGCGGAGGAGGTCGCGCGCTTCGGCATCGAGCGTTGGATCGCGGTGCAACTCCACCCCGAGCGCATCGACGAAGGGGCCCTCTCGCGCCGGCTCCTTGCGTTCCCGACCTTGGACCTCGGCCCGGAGGACCTTGCGAGGCGCTTTCCCCCCGGCCCGGTGGTACGGGCCGTCTCGAGGGGAGAGCTGGCCGCCCCCGGCGATCCGGACGGGCGCGCCATCTACGAGACCCAGCTCGCTCGAAGGCGTGAGCGGACGAAGGGCCACGCGACGGAGGACGACCGCGGACCAGCCGCGTCCGACGAAATATTGCCGGAGGAAGCGGAGAGGCTCCTTTTGCTCCCCCCCGAGGGCCGAGTGGCGTACGTCCTCTCGCTTCCGCCGGAGGACCGCCTCGGCTTGCTCCGGGCGCTCCGCCCAGCGGAGCGCTGGCAGCTCCGGCGGGGGCTCTCGCCGTCCGACCGCGAGGTGCTCGTTGCCCTTTCCGCCCCGGCACAAGTTCCGGCCGGTGAGCTCGCGGACGCGAAGCTACTGCGGGCGATCGCCGGGGAACGGCAGCTCCTCGAAGTCATGACCGACTTCTGGGAGGACCACTTCAACGTCTTCGTCCACAAAGGAGCGATCCCCTGGCTCCTGGGCGCTTACGAGCGAGACGCGATCCGTCCGCACGCGCTGGGACGTTTCCGAGACCTCCTCGGGGCCACGGCCCGGAGCCCGGCCATGCTGTTCTACCTGGACAACTGGCTCTCGGTGGGATCGCGATCGCCGCGGGGGCTGCGAACCTTCGGGCGGGAGGGCCTGAACGAGAACTACGCCCGGGAGCTCCTCGAACTGCACACGCTCGGTGCCGAGGGTGGATTCACCCAGCGCGACGTGGAAGAGGTGGCGCGCTGTTTCACCGGCTGGACGCTGCAGCGTCCGTTTTGGGGCGGCGGGTTCACCTTCGACCCGCGCCGCCACGAGCCCGGCGACAAGGTCGTGCTCGGCCAGATCATCCGCGAGGCCGGGCAGCGCGAGGGGGAAGAGGTCTTGGACCTTCTTGCCCAGGATCCACGCACCGCCCGGCGCATCGCCCTTCGGCTGGCGGTTCGGTTCGTCTCGGACGACCCACCATCCACCCTCGTCGATCGGCTGGCGGCGGCTTTCGAGAATAGCGGCGGAGACATCCGGACCGTGCTTCTGACGCTTTTCGGCGATCCGACGTTCTGGGCCACGCCCGTCCGGGGCGCCAAGCTCAAGACGCCTCTCGAGCTCGTGGCCTCGGCGGTGCGGGCGAGCGGTGCGGCGGTAGAGGAGCCGGAGGCGCTGGTCGAGACGCTCCGGAAGATGGGCATGGCCCCCTACTCCATGCCGACCCCGAACGGGTACTCTTGGCGAGCCGACGCGTGGAGTGGAGCCGGGGCGCTCGCCCAGCGGACGGCGTTCGCGCTGCGGCTGTGCCGCGGCGAAATCCCCGGTGTGCAGGTGGACTCGGTAGCGCTGGCCGGTGGGGCGAGTGACCCGGCGCAGGACCTCGCCCGCCTCGAGCGGGTGCTTCTCGGCGGCGTCGTGTCCCCCACGACGCACGAGGCGGTCCTTGCGCGGGTCGCCGCGGCCCGGCCCGAGGAGCGCGATGCCCTGGCGGCGGGCTTGCTCCTCGCATCGCCCGAATTCCAGAGACGGTGAGGGAGGGACCCTGGCATGGAGGTACGGCTCGGACGGCGCGGCTTCCTCAAGGATGGGTTCATCGCACTCGCCGCTGCGGCGACGCTCCCGCCATTCCTCGCGCGCGCGGCAGGCTCGGCAGGGGAGCGGAGAAGAAAGCTCGTGGTCGTGTTCCTGCGCGGTGCGGCCGACGCGCTCAACGTGATCGTTCCCCACGGCGACCCGAGCTACGCTCCACTCCGGCCCACGCTCGCCATCCCCCGCTCGGCGGTCTTGGACCTGGACGGCTGCTTCGGGCTCCACCCGGCCCTCTCTGCCATTGCGCCATTCTTCGGGCATGGACAGCTCGCGGTAGTCGTGGCATCGGGCTCGCCCGATCCGACCCGCTCTCATTTCGAGGCCCAGGACTACATGGAGTCGGGGACTCCCGGCCTTCCCGCGACGCGAGAGGGGTGGCTGAACCGGGTAGTGGGTGGGCTGCCCGGACCCGGCTCCCCGTGGTGGGCGGTGTCGCCCGGGCCAAACCTCCCGCGCATCCTCTCGGGCTCGGCTCCAGCGCTGGCGCTCGGGGGGCTCGCGGCGGCGCCTCGGGGGGGGGACGCGGCCGCCCTGGAGACCATGTACCGAGGGAGCGGGGACGCTCGGACGCGGGCCGAGGCGTCGGCGGCCTTCGACGCCGTCCGCGCGCTGCGCGCGGCGGAACGCGCTGCCGGAACGCGCGCCACCTACCCGCGGGGTGCCCTGGGGGAACAACTCCGTCGGATCGCTTCCGTGCTACGGGCCGACCTGGGGGTCGTGGCTGCGTTCGCCGACATCGGCGGCTTTGACCACCACGTGAACGAGGGCGCGGTGGAGGGGCAGCTCGCCGAGCGCCTGCGCGAGCTCGGCGCGGCGCTATCGGCCTTCTGGACCGAACTCGCCGATGACGCCGGGGACGTGGTGGTGGTCACGCTCACCGAGTTCGGCCGGACCGCGCGGGAAAACGGCAACCGAGGGACCGACCACGGACACGGAGGGTTCATGCTGGTGCTCGGGGGTGAAGTCCGCGGCGGCCGGGTCTACGGTCGCTGGCCCGGGCTCGCGCCCGAGGAGCTCCACGACGGGCGCGACCTCCCGGTGACCACCGACTTCCGCCTCGTCCTCGGGGAGCTCGTCCTCCGCCACCTCGGCTCGAGCCGAGTCGACCGGGTCTTCCCCGGGTTCGACGTCGCGGCCGCGGGCGGATTCCTGGGGCTCGTCGGGTGAGCCGAACGCCGCAAGCGGCGCCCTGGGCTCATACACAGGGCCCGGCCAAGGGAGCGGGCCCATCCCCTTCGGCCTGACTCCCACCGCCCGGGCCGCAGCGAGGCGGGGCGCTCTGGGGTCCGGACCGGGAGAAGTGGCTGCGCCCGGCGGAGGGCCTCCCAAAGCACACCGGGGACTTCGCCGCGTCTTCGAAGCCCTCCGAGGCCGGGGAGGAGAGGCTCGAGCGTCCCGCCTCGCCCTGTCCGGGAAGGCCACCCGGCTCCCCCCTATCCGCGACGCGGGAGAGGAGTCGATCAGGGGGCCGGGCCAGGGGGGGCGCGCGGGTCGCTAGGGCCCCCGGGGACTGGAAGGGGCCGCGGATTCCCTCCCAGACGGCCCGGGCCTTCGCTCCTCCCCCGGGCAGCGAGCACGAGGCCTGCCCCCACGAGCGCAGCGCCCACCCATCCTCTCGCCCCCAGTCGCTCGCCCAGCACGGCCGTGCCGAGCACTGCGGCGGTGAGCGGCTCCGCCAGGGTCAGGGTCACCACCGTGGGGACTGCGAGGCGCCGCAGCCCGAAGCCGTAGAGGCTGTACGCCAGAGCGAGCGTGAGAAGCCCGAGATGGAGCGCCATAGCCGCGCCGCGAAGGGTCTTGAGCCAGCCCATGGGCTCGAGGAGCAGGACGGGCGCGAGCAGCAGCGCTCCGGCACCGAACATGCCAGCCATGGCCCCCGCTTCGTCGAGCCCGCCTCGCATGGCACGCTGAGCGGCCTCGACGGAAACCACGTAGCCGAGGACCGCCCCCAGGGTGAGCGCGAGGCCGACCGGGTCGGCGGAAAGAGTTCCCGGGCGGCCCAGGGCCAGGAGTCCGGCTCCCACCACCGTCGCGGCCGTGCCGGCTACCCAGCCGCGGCCGAGCCCGCGACGGCCGAGCGCCAGGTGGAGGATCCCCGCGAGCACGGGGCCACTTCCGATGCCCACCACCGTGCCGAGCGCGACCCCAGTGCGCCTTAGGCCCGCGAACCAGCCGAGCTGGTAGACCGCCACCGCCACCCCGCCGGCGAGGAGCGCGGGGAGGTGGGGGCGTACGGCGCGGCCTTTGGGGGGCCGGCGCACGCGTGCGACGGCGGCGAGCGCGAGCGCGCCTAGCACGAGCCGGACGGCGCCGATGCCGAGCGGCGTTGCCTCGGCCGGCCCGAGCGCCTGCGACGTACCGGTCGTGCCGAAGAGCACGGCGGCGGCCAGGACCGCGAAGGTCGCGGCGAGCCTCCCCGGGGCGGGCGCGTGTGCGGGAGCAGGCCGGGTCGTGTGACGGTTCATGCGGTCGTCCCAGGGGAACGCCCTGCATGAGACCCGTGCCGGGCCCGGGACGCAACCGTCGCACATCGCCGCCGCTGCAGCGCGGCAGACGAATGAGCCTCGGCCCGAGGACGAGGTGGGCTACCCTTGGAGCGCCGGTCCACCTGGGAGGCCAACCGTATGCCACTCGAGAGGTCCGCCGCGCCGCCGCCCCCGATCACCGGGACACCCGCCTTCGAGCAAGAGCTCTCGGCGGGGAGCCTCATCTCTCGGAGCCTGTCGCTCTGGTGGAAGAACATCTGGCGGTTCGCCGGGATTTCGGCCATCGTCTTCGTCCCGGTGATCCTCGTCGCCGGCGGCCTGGGCGTCGGGTTGGCCCTGAACCACGGCCTCGCCCCCACCGGCGAACCGGCCGCACCGCGGGGACCGATCCTCTCCCTCCTCGCCGTCGTCGTCCCCCTCCTCATCGTGGCCGGAGTGGTGCAGATGGGGGCGCTTACCTACGGTGCGGTCCAGCACCTGGGCGGCCGCCCGGTGCGGTTCAGGGCGATGCTCTCGGCGGGCTTCGGCCGGCTCCTGCCGCTCATCGGCGCCGGCATCGCCACGGCCCTGTTCGTCTGGGTCGGCCTTCTCCTCCTCGTCGTCCCCGGTATCATCATCGCCTGCGCGCTCGCGGCTACGATCCCGGCGGTCGTGGCCGAGCGGAAGGGCCCGATCGAGGCGATCAGGCGGAGCTGGGGCCTGACCCAGGGCCACCGGGGAAAGATCTTCCTCGCCGGGCTCGTGCTCCTGCTCATCCAGATCGGGTTGAACCTCGTGTCGAACCTCTTCTCCCTCGTCCCCGTCCTGGGCGTGTTGGCCGCACTCTTCGTACAGGTACTGACCATGTCCCTGTCCACCGTCCTACCCGCCGTCGCCTATCACGACCTCCGCACGAAGAAAGAGGGCGCCTCGACGGAGGAGCTCGCCAAGGTGTTCGAGTAGCCAGGGCGGGCCGCCGGCTCTCTAGCTCACCGCCTCCTTCACCGCCGCTACCACGGCCTCGTCCTCGCCCTCGAGCACGGTCCGGGGATCGAGCACCACGCGGTCCTCCTCGATTCGCGCCAGAACCGGCGGATCGCAGCGGCGCATGCGCGCGAGGCGCGACTCGGCGCCCCCCGCAGGGAGGGCGAACAGCGCGGTGGGCAACGTGGCCCCGGGCAAGGAGCCGCCCCCGACGGCCGAGCTTCCCGGGACCACCTCGCAGCTCGCCCCTTTCTCTCCGGCCGCCGTCCGCCACGACTCCGCTCGCTCGCGGAGGGCCTCCGGCGTACGGGCGATGGCCCGCCACACGGGGACCTTCTCGACCGCCTCGCCCCGCTCGTAATGAGCGAGCGTGGCGGAGAGACCGGCCAGGGTGACCTTGTCCACGCGCAGCGCCCGGAGGAGCGGGTGGCGGCGCGCGCGCTCGATCGCCTCTCGACGTCCGGCGAGGATGCCCGCCTGCGGCCCGCCGAGGAGCTTGTCGCCAGAGAAGGTGACGAGGTCGGCTCCGGAGCGGATCCGTTCCGGCACCGTCGGCTCGGCGGGGAGGCCGAACCGCGCCGGATCGAGGAGCGTGCCCGAGCCGAGATCGTCGACCACGAAGAGGCCGTGCCCCTGCGCCAAGGCGACGAGCTCCTTCAGCTCCACGTCGTGCACGAAGCCCGTGAGGCGGAAGTTGGAGCGGTGGACATGGAGCAGGATCCGGGTGCGCTCGCCGATGGCCCGCTCGTAGTCGGCGAGATAGGTCCGGTTGGTCGTCCCCACCTCGACGAGTGTCGCGCCGGAACGGCGGAGGACGTCCGGGATCCTGAACCCCCCGCCGATCTCTACCAACTGGCCGCGCGAGACGAGCACCTCGGCGGGCCGCTCCCCCTCCTCGGTCAGGCCCGCCAGCGCCAGCATCACCGCCGCTGCGTTGTTGTTCACGACGAGAGCCGCCTCGGCCCCGGTGAGGCGGCAGAGCGCCGCCTGGGCGTGGCCGTACCGGTCGCCGCGAGCCCCGGCGACGAGGTCGTACTCCAGGTTGGCGTAGCCGCGGGCGGCCGCCGCCATGGCCTCGAGGGCCGCGGACGAAAGGGGGGAACGGCCCAGGTTCGTGTGGAGGACGACGCCCGTCGCGTTCACGACCGGCCGGAGGGAGCCGTGCGCCCCCTCGCGGAGCCGCAAGAGCACCGAGCGCTCGATCTCCTCCGACGGGGGGCACGGGGCGCCGGAGAGCACGTCGCGGCGGATGCCGTCGAGGGCTTCCCGGATGACGTCCACGACCCACCCGTGACCGAACCGGTCCACGAGCCCCGCGCCGCGGGCGACGGCCAGTAGTTCGTCGGTGCGCGGAAGCTTCCGAAGCTCCAGGGCCGCCGGTGGCGTCACGCCCCTTCCTGCGCTCATGTCCGCGTGCTCCCGTGAGTTTTCCGCGCAAAGACGCTTGCCTGACCCTCGCCCAGACGGTAATCCTTCGCGGCACGCTATGCCCTCGATCGACACGTCCGCGGCCGGCCCGTACCTCTGGACGATCATCGTCTTCCCGCTCTTGGGCGCCGTCGTCAACGGCCTCGCGGGGCGGCGGCTGGGGAGGGGAAACGTCACCCTGGTGGCGATCGCGGCGATGGTGGGGGCCCTCATCGTCTCCTCCATCGCCTTCTCCTACGCCATCTACATCTACCGCCCGGAGGTGCTGCAGTTCCGGGGCGGAACCTGGTTCCAGGTGCTCGAGGCGGACGGCCGGGCCATGGTCTCGGTGGCCTGGGGACTGCGCGCCGACGCGCTCTCCGCGGTCATGATCCTGGTGGTGACCGGGGTCGGCACCCTCATCCACATCTACTCCGCCTCCTACATGGCCCACGAGGACGACGCCGGGTACGCTCGGTACTTCGCCTACCTGAATCTCTTCGCCGCGGCCATGCTCACGCTGGTCCTGGCGGACTCGCTCATCCTCACCTTCGTCGGCTGGGAGGGGGTCGGTCTGTGCAGCTACCTCCTCATCGGGTTCTGGTACACCGATCCCCAGAAGGCCTTCGCCGGCCGGAAGGCCTTCGTGGTGAACCGGATCGGCGACTTCGGGTTCCTCCTGGGCGTCTTCTCCCTCATCGCCCTCTTCGGGACCACGAGCTACGTCGACCTGGAGCGGCTGGCCCAGGGGGTCCAGGTGCACTCGGTGATCGCCGGGGGGGTCTTCGCCGGCTTCACCTACCAGCAGGCCCTCACCTTCGCCTTGATCTGCCTGTTCGTGGGGGCGACCGGCAAGAGCGCGCAGCTCCCGCTCTACGTGTGGCTACCGGACGCCATGGCCGGACCGACCCCGGTCTCGGCCCTCATCCACGCCGCCACCATGGTCACCGCCGGTGTTTACCTCGTCGCCCGGAACGCGTACCTGTTCGCCCTCGCCCCGGCGGCACTCGCCACGGTGACGCTGGTGGGGGCGCTCACCGCGCTCTTCGCCGCCCTCATCGCCTTCGCCCAGACCGACATCAAGAAGGTCCTCGCCTACTCCACCGTGAGCCAGCTCGGGTTCATGTTCATCGGGGTGGGGGCGGGCGTCTACTGGGCGGGCATCGCCCACCTCGTCACCCACGCCTTCTTCAAGGCCTGCCTGTTCCTCGGGGCGGGCTCGGTGATGCACGGCATGGGAGACGAGACCGACATCACCAAGATGGGCGGCCTGTGGAAGCGGATGCCGCACACCGCTTTCACCTTCGCCATCGCCACCCTGGCCATCACCGGGGCCCTGCCGCTCTCCGGGTTCTGGTCCAAGGACGCCATCTTGGGCGGCGCGCTCGAGTCGCTCAACCCGGCCTGGCCCGCCGTAGGGAAGATCGCCTACGCCATCGGTTCGCTCGCCGCGCTCGGGACCGCCTTCTACATGACCCGCCTGTTCGTGCTCGCCTTCCTCGGTCGGCCAAGGACCCACGCCGCCGAGCACGCGCACGAATCGTCGCCGGTGATGACGGTCCCGCTCTGGATCCTGGCGGTGGGGTCGGTTCTCGGGGTGGCCATCGCCTGGCCGTTCGAATGGCCCCTGCGCCGGCTCGCGGACGTGTTCCAGGTCCTCACCTCCCAGGTCTTCCGCAACGCCGCCCGGGAGGTGCAGAGAAGCGCGAGCGGGGTGGCCCAAAGGCTCGGAGAGGTCCACGCCTTCGGCGAGCACGCCACCTGGCCGTACCTCCTCGCCTGGGCGCTGGCGCTCCTCGGGACGCTCCTCGGCTGGCTCCTCTACGCCGGGGCGCTGCGCGAGCTGCCGGCGCGGCTCGCCCGGGCCGCCCCGGGCGCATACCGCTTCGCGGTGGACAAGTTCCGGGTGGACGAGCTCTACGACCTCCTCGTGGTGCGGCCGTTCGAGTGGATCGCCTTCGTCTTCTGGAAAGTGGTGGACGTCGGGCTCATCGACGGCCTGGTGAACGGGGTGGGGCGGGCCGCGGGCGGGGTCGCCTCGGTGGTGCGCGTATTCCAGAACGGCGATCTGCAGCGGTACGCGGCCCTGATGGCCATCGCGGCGGCCATCATCCTGGGGATGGCCCTGGGGATGGGGGGGCACCCGTGAACCTGCTCAGCCTGGTCGTCTTCCTCCCGCTCTTCGGGGCCCTCACCCTCGCGGTCCTGCCGCGGGACGAGGTGGGGCAGCACCGGGTGCTGGCGCTTTCGGTGTCGCTCGCTACGTTCGTGCTCTCGCTCTTTCTGTGGACCGGCTTCGACGCCGGGTCGGGTGCGGCCGAGTTCCAGTTCGAGCAGCGGTCCGCCTGGCTCCCCAGCCTGGGCATCGGCTACCACGTGGGGCTCGACGGGGTGGCCCTCTTGCTCGTGCTCCTCACCACCGTCCTCACGCCCGTCGTGATCCTCTCCGCCTATAGGGCGGTGGCGGAGCGGGTGAAGGAGTTCCTCATCGCCATCCTGGTGCTCGAGACGGCCATGATCGGTACCTTCGCGGCCCTCGATCTCGTCCTCTTCTACGTGTTCTGGGAGGCGATGCTCGTGCCGATGTACCTGCTCATCGGCATCTGGGGCTCGCAGAACCGGCTCTACGCCACCATCAAGTTCTTCGTCTACACCTTCGCCGCCAGCGTGCTCATGCTCCTGGCCATCCTCTACGTCTACTTCCACGACGGCAACACCTTCGACTACCTCGAGGCGCGCCGGGCCCTCGAGGTGACGCCCCAGGCCGCCCGCTGGCTCTTCCTCGCCTTCGCCCTGGCCTTCGCGGTCAAGGTGCCGATGTTCCCGCTCCACACCTGGTTGCCCGACGCCCATACCGAGGCGCCCACCGCCGCCTCGGTGATCCTCGCGGGCGTGCTCCTCAAGATGGGCACCTTCGGCTTCTTCCGCTACGCGCTGCCCCTCTTCCCCGAGGCGGCCCTCTCCTACCGCGGCGCCATCGCGGCGCTGGCGGTGGTGGGGATCCTCTACGGCGCCATGATGTCGTTCGTACAGACCGACATGAAGCGGCTCGTCGCCTATTCCTCCGTCTCGCACCTCGGCTTCGTCATGCTGGGGCTCATGGCGCTCTCCGCCGAGGCGCTCACCGGCTCCGTCTACCAGATGTTGAACCACGGGATCTCCACCGGCGCCCTTTTCCTGCTCGTGGGCCTGCTCTACGAGCGGCGCCACACCCGGCAGATCGCCGACTACGGGGGACTCGGGAAGGTGACCCCCGCCCTCGCCGCGGTGTTCGTGGTGGTGACGCTCTCCTCCATCGGCCTCCCGGGAACGAACGGCTTCGTGGGCGAGTTCCTCATCCTCTCGGGGACCTGGCTCTCGAGGCTCGGGGCCCCGGCCGTCATGGCGGCGCTCGGGGCGCTGGGGGTCATCCTGGGCGCGGTCTACATGCTCCTCCTCGTCGAGCGCGTGTTCTTCGGTCCCTTGCGGAAGGAGGAGAACCGGACGCTCGGGGACCTCTCGGTGCGCGAGGGGTTCGTGCTGGGGCCGATGGTCGCCCTCATCCTCCTCATGGGGCTCTTGCCCCAGCCCTTCCTCCGCCCGGTGAAGCCCGCGGTCGACCGGCTGGTGCAGCGCTTCCAGGCCGCCGAGGTGCGCCTGGGCGGCGAGACGCGAGTGGGGACGGTTCCCCCCGCCATCGCGAGGCCCGCTCTCCAGGCCCGGGCCAGGCCCGAAAGGCCATGACATGACCGGGTTCCCGACGACCAGCTTCGCCGCCCTTCTCCCGGTCGCCATCCTGACCCTGGGGGCCGTCGTCCTCCTCCTCTCCGAGGCCTTCCTCGTCTCCGGCAAGCGGGCCTATCAGTCGGGGCTCACCGTGGCGTTCGCCGCGGCCGCGGCGGTCGCGGCTCTCGCCCTCCACCGGCCGGGACCGGTGTTCGACGGCCAGGGCACGCTGGACGGCTTCTCGGCCTTCGTCACGGCGATCGTCTGCGCGGGGCTGGCGCTCTCGGCGCTGGTGGGGGCGAGCTGGCTCGAGGCGCGCGGGTCCGAGCGCGGCGAGTTCTACGCCCTCGCCACCTTCGGGGCGGCGGGGATGGTGCTCCTCGGCATGGCCACCGATCTCCTCGTCGCCTTCGTGTCCATCGAGGTGATGAGCATCTCCACCTACGCATTGGCCGCGTGGTTGCGCCGCGGGCTACGCCCCTCCGAGGCCGCGTTCAAGTACCTCGTCTTGGGCGCAGTCTCGTCGGCGCTCTTCGTCTACGGCTCGGCTCTCCTCTACGGCGCCTGTGGGTCGACCGCGTTCGCGAAGCTCCCGGAGGGGCAGGGGTCGCCGCTCTACCTCGTGGGAATGGGGCTCGCGCTGGCCGGGGTGGCCTTCAAGGTCGCAGCAGTTCCGTTCCACGCCTGGACGCCCGACGTGTACGAGGGGGCTCCCACCCCGGTGACCGCCTTCATGGCGGCGGGGGTGAAGACGGCCTCGTTCGCCTTGCTGGTCCGCCTCCTGCTCGCGGCCGAGACGGGGACGGCGGTGAAGGTGGCAGGCTTCGGGGCGCTCGTCTCCGCGTTGGCGCTCCTCACCATGATCGCCGGAAACCTCCTCGCCCTCCCTCAACGGAGCGTGAAGCGGATGCTGGCCTACTCCTCGATCGCTCACGCGGGCTACCTGCTCATCGGGGTGGTCTCCGCGGCCGTGGCAGGGGCGCGGGCGCAGGCGTTGGCCGGGCTCCTCTTCTACCTCGCGGTCTACAGCGCCACCGTCATCGGGGCCTTCGCGGTCGTGGGCGTCCTGGAACGTCGTGCCGAGGGGGAGCGGGAACCGGCCGATCCCTGGGACCTGTCGCGCTTTTCGGGCCTGGCACGGCGCCACCCGGCCCTCGCCTTCGCCATGGCGGTCTTCCTCCTCTCCCTGGCAGGCATCCCCCCGACCGCCGGCTTCTTCGCAAAGCTGTACGTGTTCCGCGCGGCCATCGGGGCCGGCTTCGAGATGCTCGCCATCGTGGGGGTACTCACGAGCGCGCTGGGCGCCTACTACTACCTGCGCGTCGTGCTCTACATGTACATGCGGCCTCCGGAGGCGGAGGCCGAGGTCCTCTCCGCCCCCTCACTCGCGGTGGCCCTGCTCGCGGCCGTGCTCGTGGTGGTCGTTCTGGGCGTCGCGGCGGAACCGCTCGTCCGGCTCGCGGCGGCCGCCGGGACCTTGGGGTGAGAGCGAGGACTCCCCGCGCGGCCAAAAAAAGAAGTGCAAAGCGCAGCTGAAGTGGCGGGGGGGGGACCTACCTCAACAGGCTGCTTTGCACTTCTGGGGAGTCCATTAGCAACGGCGATGCCAGTCGTCGGGCATCCCCTGATCCAGAGACATATGGAGGGATTTCCTGAGCTTGCGGCGCCGGCTCAGGAGCGCCGAGACGGTATTCGCCGCCTCAGCTCGACCGCTCCCTTCAATACTGAAAAATCCGTTTCAATCCTGAAATGAGCGGGCACCCCGACCGAGTCAGGAGGGGACTAGGCCACCCGAGGGGCTCGCCGCGATGCCGAGCCGCTTCATCTTGCGCCAGAGGGTGGTTCCCGAGACCCCGAGCTCGCGGGCCACCCTCACGAGGTCGCCCGCGTTCCGGTGCAGCGAGGCCTCGATCGTCCGCCGCTCCGCGTCCTCGACGGCCTGAGCCAGGGTGGCGACGGGGGCTCCGGGGAGGCCCCGCATCGCCTCGACGTGGATGTCCTGGGCCCGGATCTCGCGGGTGGGGGAGAGCGCGGCCGCCTGCTCCACCGCGTTCTCGAGCTCGCGCACGTTCCCGGGCCAGTCGTGCTCCAGGAGGCGAGCGGCGGCTTCGGCGGTGAGGAATTTGTCCCCCGCGGTGCGCTGGTTGAATCGCTCCAGGAAGTGCGAGGCGAGGAGCGGGACGTCCTCCCGGCGCTCGCGGAGCGGGGGAATCCGCAGGGGGACCACCGCCAGCCGGTAGTAGAGGTCCTCGCGGAAGCGCTTCTCGGCGATGGCGCGGCGAAGGTCCTGGTTCGTGGCGGCGATGACCCGCACGTCCACCAGGACCGGGGTGGACTCCCCCACGCGACGGATCTCGCCCTCCTGAAGGGCGCGCAGGAGCTTGGCCTGGAATCCCGGCGTGGTCTCGCCGATCTCGTCGATGAACAGCGTTCCCCCGTGGGCCTCCTCGAAGAGGCCGCGCCGGGCTCGGGTCGCGCCCGTGAACGCGCCGCGCGCGTGGCCGAACAGCTCCGACTCGAGCAAGGTCTCGGTGATGGCGGCGCAGTTCACCGGGACGAAGGGTCGGTCGCTGCGGCGGCTGGCGACGTGCAGGGCCCGCGC
The DNA here is from genome assembly GCA_035686075.1 of Anaeromyxobacter sp. GTDB lineage: Bacteria > Myxococcota > Myxococcia > Myxococcales > Anaeromyxobacteraceae > Anaeromyxobacter. Next base: position 176,921 of record DASRZU010000017.1, on the reverse strand, counting down.
CACTAGCTCCTTGCCGGTGCCGGACTCGCCGGTGATGAGCACGGTGGCGTCGGTCGGGGCGACCCGCATCGCGCGCTCGAGCACCTCGCGCATGGTGGGCGAACGGCCCACCACGTGCTCCAGCCCGTACCGCTTCCGGAACTCCTCCGCGTAGAGCGTCACCTCGCCGAGCAGGCGCCGCTTCTCCAGGGCCTTGGCCACCCGCAAGAGGACCTCGTCCTGCTTGAAGGGCTTGGTGACGAAGTCGTAGGCCCCCTGCCGGATGGCCTCCACCGCCGACTCGATGGTCCCGTAGGCGGTCATCACGATGACCTGAGTTTGGGGAGAGGAACGCTGCACCGCCTTGAGCAGCTCCATGCCGTCGAGGCTGGGCATGCGCAGGTCCGTGAGAACCACGTCATAGGTGCCCTGAGCGAGTTGCTCGAGCGCCCCTGCGCCGTCGGCGGCCTCGCCCACCCGGTGCCCGGCCTGCCGCAGGAGCAGGGCGGTGGTGGCGCGCATGTTCTTCTGGTCGTCCACGACGAGCACGTGGCCCGGGGCGGGCGGCGCCCCAGGGCCCCTCGCTTCGGGCGGAACGGTCGGGGCGAACGACGCGGGGGAACCGGGATCGGTCATCGGGGGGATCTCAACTCATCGCGCTGCCGGATTCAACCAGGCCAGGCCCGCCCAGCGCCACCGGGAGCCGGAGCTGCACGATCGTCCCCCCACCGGGACGGGTCGTGACGGAGACCTCGCCGCCGTGGCCGTCGACGATCCGCTTCACCACCGCGAGCCCGAGCCCGGTCCCGCTCGCCTTGGTGGTGAAGAACGGCTCGAAGATGCGGGTTCGGATCTCGTCGGGGATGCCGGGCCCGGTGTCCGAGAGCTCGAGCAGCACGCCCTGGGCCTCCCGGCGGATGCGCACGCCCAGCCGCCCACCCCGCGGCATGGCCTGGACCGCGTTGGCAGCGACGTTGAGCACTGCCTGACGCACCAGACGCGCGTCCATCGGGACGGGGGGGAGTTCGGAACTCGCCTCGCGCTCCACCACGATGCCCGTGGACTCGTCGCCCAAGGCGGCCGCCACCGCCTCGTCCACCACGCGCTCCAGGGGCTCGGGCCGAAGAACCGGGGTGACCGGTCGAGCGAAGTCGAGCAGGTCACCCACGATGCGGTTCAGGCGGTCCGCCTCCTCGCCGACGATGTCGAAGAGCACCCGGGCGTCCCCCTCCGGGGCGAGCATGCGTCGGAGCGACCCCAGGGAGTTGAAGATGACGCCCAGGGGGTTGCGGACCTCGTGGGCCACGACCGCCGACAGCTCGCCCAGCGCCGCCAGCCGCTCCTGCTCGATGAGCTGGCGCTGGGCCTGGGCGAGCTTCTCGTAGCTGCGCCGCAGGTCCTCGTAGAGCCGGGCGTTCTCCACCGCCACCGCCAGCTGGTTTGCGACCGCGGTGGCCCGGTCCACCTCGGCCGGCCCGAAGCGGCGCGGGCCGCGGGTCTCGACGATCACCGCGGTCCCCACGAAGTGATCGCGCACGAGGAGCGGCACGACGAGGTATGCGCGCCCGCCCAGGATCGCCCGCTCCTCCTGGCGGATGCGGGGGTCCGAGAGGGCGTCCTCGACGAGGAGCGGCTCCCTCCGGGTAAAGGCCAGCGCGCCCAGCGAGCCGGGCCGCTCGAGCGGCGGTCTGCGCCCCAGCAGCTCTCGGGCCCCCCCCCACACCGCCCGGTACTCGAGAGCCGCCCCGTCGGCCGTCGCCAGGGCCAGGACCGCAGTGGGGGCGTCCACGATCCGAGCCAGGTTCCGGACTCCGGCGTCGAGCACCTCCTCGATGTCGAGCGTGGCCACGAGCGACCGGCCCACCTCGTGAAGCAGCCCCAGCTCCTCGGCGCGGCGCCGCGTCTCCTGGTAGAGGCGGGCGTTGTCCACCGCCACCGCCAGCTGGCTGGCGATGGCCAGGGCCCGCGAGAGCTCTCCCGGCGAGAAGCCGCGGTCCTTGGGATCGGCCGAGACCAGGGCGATGCCCACCGGATGGTCGCGCACGTGGAGAGGAAGCACCAGCACCGCAGCGGCGGCTGCCCCCTGCCCCAGGAGACCGGTCAGGGGGGCCCGGGCCTCGAGCGCGTCGCGGGCCAGCGATCCCCGCTCCAGGGGCAAGAGCTCGGGGCCGATGGGTGGCCCCCGATGGGCGGCCCGTCTGAGTCGCTCCCCCTGCGCGTCATCGAGGAGGATGGTGCACGCCGGGGCGCGGAGGGTGGCCTTGAGGTGCTCGGCCCCCGCGGTGAGCACCTGCTCCAGATCGAGGGTCGACGAGACCACCCGGGCCACGTCGATGACGGTGGAGAGCTCGGAGAGGCGACCCCGTGCCTCGGCGTACAGCCGGGCGTTCTCGATCGCCACGGCGAGCTGGTTGGCCACCGCCGCGGCCCGCTCCTGCTCGGCCTCGGTGAATCGGCGCGGCCGAGAGGAGTCCGCGAACAGCACCCCGAGCGGCTCTCCCCGGATGAGGAGGGGCGCGGCCAGCGCAGACCGCGAGCCGACGGTGCGGTGGGCGGGGTGGACCGTCGGATCGGCGTCCAGGTCCTCGACCGCCACGGCCCGCCGCTCGCGCAGCACCCGGGCGGTGATCCCACTCCTCTCCAGGGTGGGGCGATAGCTGTCGAGGAGCTCGCGGGCGCCCGCCCCCGAGGCGGCCTTGAGGCGCAGCCCCCCGGTGGCGGCGTCGTACAGGATGATGAATGCGCGGTCGGCGCCCAGAAGCCGGCACGCGGCCGCGACGCCGGCGTCCAGGACCTGGGCCAGGTCGAGCGAGCTCGCCAGGGTCCGCCCCATCTCGCTCAGGAGCGAAAGCTGGCGCACCTGCTCCTGCGCCGCCGCGTGCAGCTCGGCGTTCTCGATGCCCACCGCCAGCTCACCCGCGAGCGCCATGGCCAGAGCTCGCTCGGCGTCGCTGAAGGTTCGTCCCGGGCCGTCCCCCAGGCAGAGGAGCCCGCGGGTGGCGTTTCGGGAGACGAGCGGGACCAAGAGGGCGGCCGGGGGCATGCTACGGCCGTACACCGCACTGTGCGGGTCCCTCGTGGCGTCTGGGCTCCAGGCGGGCGCCCCGGTCCGGATGGCCTCGCAGGCGAGGGGGTCGCGCTCGACCGGGAAGCGGAGGGTCGAGGGATCGGTGTTGGTCCCGGCGAGCGCCACCGCCTGCAGGACCGTCCCGCCCTCCTCGAGGAGCAACACCCCCGCAGCGGGGCAGGAGAGGGCCTCGGCGGCGGCGCGGCACCCGTCCTCGAGGAGCGCGCGTACGTCTCCGGCTTTATTGGCGAAGATGCGGCCGGTCAGGGCGTGGACGGCGGTGAGGTCGGAGAGGCGCTGCGAGAGGTCGGCGATGGCGTGGGCGGCGTCCAGCGCGGCCGCGACCTGGGCTGCGAACAGCCTGATGGCCGCCAGGTCCTCCCCGCGCAACCAGGCGCAGGCCAGGACGAGGTAGAACCGCGGACCGCCGCGCTCGTCGAGCCGCACCGCGGCGGCCCGCTGGAGGTCGTGGCTGGCCGCCATCTGCCGCGCGCGGGGGGCGTGGACCTCGGGGATGAAGGCCGCCGCCTCCGATCCCCAGTCGTCGGTATAGGCCGCGCCCTCCTCCCATACCTTGCGCGAGAACGGCGCCCAGCGCCCCACGAACCCATCGAGGGGTCGCCCGAAGAGGCGGCGGAACGCGTTCTCGACCGCGGCGGGCAAACCGGACCACTCCACCGCAACGCCGGAGGGCCCGGGTCGCATGAGCATGGGCGAGAGGGCGAGCCGGGGGAGCGCCGACCGCACCCGCTCGAGCACCTCCTCCTCGGTGCGCGCGCGCTGGATCTCTGCGCCCAGGGCGGCCAGCTCGAGCAGCCGATTTCGCCGCTCCATCTCGACCGAGATGTCCCGGTAGTGGACGACCACCTCCCCCCCCTCGCGATCGACGTGCAACTCGAGGGTGATGCGGGTGCCGTCGGCGCGGAGCACCACCGCCTCGTAGTCGCTGGGGACAGGCTCGCCACGCATGCGGCGCGCGTATCGATCGGCGATGCGCTCGCGGTCTTCCGGAGCGAACAGCTCCAGGAGAGGGATTCCCTCCAGCTCCGCGAGCGTACGCCCGAGGAGCGCCGCCGCTCCCTCGGTGGCCATGGCCACGAGGCCTGCGCGGACCACCACCGTCCCAGACTTGGGGGGCTCCTCGTTCGCCGTCACGCCTTCCGCTCCCCGCGGAGCACGCGTCGCTCGCCCACGCGTAAGGTCACCTTCTCGCGATCGAAGTATTCCGCCAAGGGGATGACGTGCTTGCGAGTCCCTCCCACCAGATCCTTGAACTCCTGGGTGGAGATGGCCTGGTGCTCCCTCAGGTACGCGACCAGGCGGCCCTCGAGGTCGTGGAGCTCCGACGCATCGAAGTAGAAGTCGGCCGAGACCCGCACCGCCCGGCCCTCGCCCGCGAGGAGCTTGAGGAGCGCCTTCACCTCCTCGGCCGTGGCCCGAGCCCGCTCGGGAAGCTCGGCCAGGGAGGGGGGGGCGAGTCCGGCGCCGGCCAGCACCGCGGCGACCCGCTCGCGCGCCGCCCCCGCCTCTCCCGCCGCGGCGAGGTGCTGTCTCAGCCGGACATGGTCGCCCTCGACGAGGAGCTCGCCGCGCTCGACGCTCAGCGCGAGGAGCCGCTGGAAGAGGCGCCCATCCACCGCCCGAGGGAGACGGCCCCGGAGCTCCTCCCGGCCGATCCCCGCGGCGAGCGGCTTTTCGCGGTGGTAGCGCGCCACCACCTCGAGGAGCCGGCTCTGGAGAGCCCGGCCCACCGCCCCGGAAACGTAAGCGCGCCTCTCGCGGTCGTAGAGCCACGCCTCGCCGCGAGCCCCGAGCCGCTCCAGGCACCCGACGAGCACCCGGGACGGCAGGGCCGTCCGGCCCGAGAGGGCGGAGGCGTCGAGCCCAGCCGGCCCGGCCAGCTCCAGGACCGCGACCACCCGGGCGTCCGGGTCGAAGGAGGCGAGGGCGGCGAGCGAGGCCGTCGCCTCGGGGCGGCCGCGACGCCTGCGGATCGCGGCCACCGACAGCACCCGCCCCCCGCAAAGCGTCCGTCCGCGCCCGGGGAGCGCCGCAAAGCCGCGAAGGATGAACCGCTGCCCGGGAAAGGCGGCCGTGGGGGCGGCGAGCCTCATCTGGGCGAAGGTCGTCTCCCCGGGCGCGAGCTCGCCGCGGTCGAGGAACGACACCGCCGCCGAGACCTGGGCCGTCCCGAGGTGGAGGAGGAGACGAGCGCGGTGCCGGAGCGGGCGCGGAGCGGCCGCGAGCAGCGTGAGCTCGACGTCCAAAAGGGACGAGGCCGGCAGCATCCCGGGCTCCACCAGCGCCTGCCCGCGGCGGATCGCGGTGACCTCGACCCCGGGGAGGTTCACGGCGGTCCTCTGGCCGGCGAGCGCCCGGGCCACCGCCGCGCCGTGCACCTGGACGGAACGGACCCGCAGCGGCTGCCCAATCCCCGAGGGAAGGAGACCGACCGAATCGCCCTCCCCTATCGAGCCGGAGAGGAGCGTTCCCGTGACCACCGTACCGAAGCCCTTCATGGAGAAGGAACGGTCGATGGGGAGGAAGAGGGGCCCGTCCAAGGGCCGTTCAGGCGCCGAGGTGGCGAGCCTCCCCAGCGCTTCCCGGACCGCCGCGAGCCCGGTCCCGTCCTCGGCCGAGGCGGGCAGGACCGGGCTCCCCTCGAGGAAGGTGCCGCGAGTGAGATCGCGGATCTCCCCCTCGACCATGGCGAGCCAACCGGGTCCGAGACCGGGCAACAGATCGGACTTCGTCACCACCACGAGCCCGGCGGGCACCCCGAGGAGCCGGCAGATGTCGAGGTGCTCGCGCGTCTGGGGCATGACTCCCTCGTCGGCTGCGACCACGAGGAGGACGAGGTCAACTCCTCCGGCGCCAGCCGCCATGGCGCGCACGAACCGCTCGTGCCCGGGCACGTCCACCACGCCCGCCACGCCGTTTCCCGGGAGGGCGAGGTGTGCGAATCCGAGCTCGATCGTGATCCCGCGGCGCTTCTCCTCCGCAAGCCGGTCGGTGTCGATCCCGGTGAGCGCCTTGACGAGGGCCGTCTTCCCGTGGTCGACGTGGCCGGCGGTTCCGATGACGAGGCGCATGGCACCCGGGGAAAGACAAACCCTATCACCGGACGGCCGGCTTCACCCAACTGCTCCCCTATCGAGCTTCCGGGCGATCTCCTCCAGCTCGGGGGCCCCGAGCACGTACTCCTGCCGGCAGAACTCGCAGGTGACGGTGGCGCGCCGCTCCTTCCTCAGCACGTCGGCGATTCCCTCGGGGCCGAGGGCCGAGACCGCCACGCGTGCCCGCGCGGCGCTGCAGCCGCAGCGGTACGAGATCCCCACGTCGGCGTGGAGCTCGAAGCCCTGGCCCGCCACCGCCGCGATGATCTCCCCAGCCGAGGCACCCTGGGCGAGGGTGCGGGAGAGCGTGCCCTCCGCCACCCGGACCCGCGCACCGCGGATGGCTTCGTCGTCCTCGTCGTGGAGCTGCTGTACCATGATGGCGGCCACCTCGCCGAGAGGCTCGCCCGGACGCGGGACCACCGCCACGTCGGCCGCGGCGGCCACGACCTGACTCGACGCGAACCACCGGCGCAGGTCCTCGGGCAGGGAAAGGGCCCGAAGCTCCAGCAGGCTCCGCTGGTGGGTCCCGTCGCCGGGATCGAGACGCACGGCCAGATACCCCTTGCCCCCGAGCGCCGCGCGGGCCGCACCGGCCGGGTCGCCCGAGAAGTGCACGCGAGGCCCCCGCACGTATCCCCGGAGCGCGCCGGTGGGCTCGGAGTCCACCAAAAGGCCGCGCAGGGGCCCGTCGCAGGAAAGTTGCAGGTTCGCGCGTCCGCCCTCGCGTTGCAGCGCGCCGAAGAGCGAGGCGGTGGCGAGCGCCTGAGCGAACAGGTAGGCGCTCGTGGGGTAGAGGCCGTGCAGGACGCGGCTCGCCCGCGCCGTCTCGCCGACCCGGGAGAAGACGGCGCGGAGCCCGAGCTCGGGCAAAACGCCGAGGCAGAAGTGATCGGGCACCGAGATATCCTGTTCGCCCGGGCCTCTCCGTGCCAGGGGAAGGGTGGTCACCCGCAGATCCAGACCCCGTCCTTCTCCTTGCAGTTCATGTTGCGAAGCTCCTCTTGGTGGCGGCGCTCCACGGAGGCCGGGTCGAGCTGCATCTCCCCGGCCGCCTTGGCGGCCCGCGTGGCGGCTGTGTCCTGCATGGTGCCGGGAACGGGAAGGCCCTCGGCGTCGAGCTCGGGCTTCACGCCCGGCGCCGCGGCGGCAGGTCGAGGGGCCGTCTCCGAGGGGCCCTCCGGCAGGGTCTCTACGGGGACGGGCGGCGGGAGCGGTTGGGCCATGGGCTCGGAGGCGACGACCGAGAGCGTCGAGTCGACGACCCGCGCCGAGCGGCGGTGAGCGGCGGGCACGTCGTCGCCCACCCCGTAGTGGAGCACGCCGTGCTCGTCGACCCAGCGGTAGACGGTGTTCGGGTCCTCCGCATCCTTGCCACGACGTTCGGCGGTGGCGGGGAGGGTGGCGGGCCCCGGCGCCGGCGGTTCGGCCGCACCTTCGGTCGCGCTCGGCGGGGCGGCGGGAGGGGCCGGGACCGGGGCCACCTTGGCGGGAGCCGGGGTGGGCTCGGGCTCGGCGGCCGGCACGGGGGTCGCCGGGGCCGGGGGGGGGGGAGCCACCTCTCTCCGGCAGCCCGGTACCGCTAGGAGAAGAGCCGAGAGAAGGGCCCAGCGCAAGCGTGAACCTCCAGCCGTGAGAGTACCATGCCGGCAGGGGGCGATCCCGGCCGAGGCCGGCGAGGGCCGCGAGGGGCCCTTGGGGGCAAGGCCCTCACCCCGGCTCTCGCCGGAGTGCCCCGTACGCCCGCTCGAAGCGATCCTCCCTGGCCCTCCTTGGCCGGCCCCGGTAAAAGGGCCTACACCCGACGAGAGGAGGAGAGGTGTCCCAGCCCGTGATTGCCACCCCGGCAACTCATCCCGACGTGCTCGACGACCGCGCCCTCCTCGGCCATCCGCGCGGGCTCGGCTTGCTGTTCGTGGTCGAGATGTGGGAGCGCTTCTCGTACTACGGGATGCGTGCCTTCCTGGTGCTGTACCTCGTTCATGCGCTCCAGTGGACCGACAAGAGGGCCGCAGGCCTCTACGGCATCTACACGAGCGCCGTGTATCTCACGCCGCTCCTCGGCGGGTACCTCGCAGATCGATTCATCGGGACCCGGCGGTCGGTGGTGCTGGGCAGCGCCATCATCGCCCTCGGGCATTTCTGCCTCGCGGTGCCGAGCATGGCGACGTTCTACGCGGGCCTTGGCCTCATCATCGCCGGGACCGGGTTCTTCAAGCCGAACGCGGCCACCATGGTCGGCCAGATCTACCGGCAGAGCGATCCCCGCCGAGACTCCGGGTTCACGATCTATTACATGGGCGTGAACGCGGGTGCGTTTCTTGGCCCCATCGTCTGCGGGCTCCTCGCCGAGGCGGTGGGATGGCACCTGGGCTTCGCGGCAGCCGGGGTGGGGATGGTGGCGGGCCTCGTGACCTACCTCGTCTGGCGGGACAGGTACCTGCCCGGAATCGGCGTGAGGGCCGAGGGCGGCCCCGGCCACTCGGAGCGTGCCGGGTCCCGCGCCGACACCTTGATGGTGGCGCGCGCCACCGGGGGCGCGGTCCTCGGGCTCGTCGTTGCCTGGCTCGTCGCGGGGCTCGCAGCCTACCCGCTCCTCCTCGGCGCCGCCATCGGTGCGGTCCTGGCCATCACCCTCCTGGGCACGGAAGGGGACGAGCGGCGTCGCGTCTTGGCCATCTTCCTGGCCGCCGTCTTCGTGGTGTTCTTCTGGACGGCCTACGAGCAGGCTGGCAGCTCCATGAACCTCTTCGCGGACCGCCACACCGACCTCGTGGTCCTGGGTCGAAAGTGGCCGGCGTCGTGGTTTCAGTCCTTTAACCCCATCCTGATCCTGCTCCTCGCCCCGGCGTTCGCCGGCGTCTGGGCCGCCCTTTCCCGGCGGGGGCGAGAGCCCTCCACCGCGCTCAAGATGGTGTTCGGGCTCGCCCTCCTCGGAGTCGGCTTCCTGTTCCTGGTCGAGGGAGGCCGGCGCGCCGACACCGGTGTTCTCGTCTCGCCCCTCTGCCTATCGCTCGCTTACCTATTCCACACCCTCGGCGAGCTCTGCCTCTCGCCAGTGGGCCTCTCGTACGTGAGCCGGATGGCGCCGGCCCGTTATGCCTCGTTGCTCATGGGCGCCTGGTACCTGGCGAACACCATCGCGAACCTCCTGGCGGGGGCGCTCGCCGGCCTCACGCCCACCCCCGGCCAGGCGCACGTGGCGCAGGCCGCCGGCGGGCTCGCCGGATGGCTAGAGCGCCAGAGCGCCACCAACGGCGGCTTCTTCTCGATCTTCGTCGTGATCGGCTTCGTCGGCGCGGCCCTGATGCTCGTGTTCGTGCCGCTCCTGGGGCGCCTCACCGCGAGCGTGGACGGGAAGGAGAGGGCGGCGAGAACCGGTTAGGGGCCTTTACGAGGGCCGGCGACCGGGGGGCCCCTCACTGCTTCAGGTTCTCGAGCGGGGGAAAGGACCGGGGCGGGAGGATGAGCTGCGGCGGCACCGGCTCGCCCCGGAGCGACTTGGCCACGAGCTCCACCCCCGGCCCGGCGGTGGTGGGCTTCACCACGGTCGCGGCAAGTTGGCCCTCGCGGACGTAACGCTGGCCGCCGTTCACCAGCCCGTCGCAGCCGGTCACGGGGCCCGACCAGTCGGGGCGCTGCGCCGAAAGGGCGGCGCGGGCGCCGAGGGCCATCTCGTCGTTCTGTGCCCCGACGAGATCGAAGCGGGTCTCGTGGCTCTCGTCGAGCCCGAGCCAGGAGGAGACCGCCCACTCGGCCCCCCCCGCAGTCCAGTCGCCCGACACCACCTGGGCAATGCTCACCCGCGATCCCTTGAGCTCCTGCTCGGCCATGCGCCTTCGGAAGATCGTGGCCGCGGACATGCTCGGTCCCTCGACATAGAGGACCTTGCCTCCCGAGGGCAGGAGGGCGAGGAAGTGCCGGGCCTGGATGCGGCCGATCTCCAGGTCGTCGGTGGTGGCCGAGGTGACAAGCGCCCCCGGGAAGTCCCGGCGCAGGATGTCGAGGTACGGAGCCCGGGCGGAGATGACCACCCACCCGATCCGCGCCGAGAGCGCAGACCGGGCCACCTTCTCGAACCCGACCGCGGCCACCGTCTCGACGACGAAGGCCGACGGCCGGCTGTCGAGCGGCTCACGGATGAAGGCCTCGAGCTGCCTGATCTGGGTGGCCGGGTCGTTCTCGGCGTACACCACCTGCACCTCGAGGCCCGACCGGGAGGCGGCTGCGCGGGCGTCCTCCTCCTGCTGTCGCTGGAATTCCTGGCGGGCGGTGAGGAGCGACACGACGACCTTCCTTCTGGCAGGCATGGGGTCCTCCCGAGGTTGAACCACAGGTAATCCCGAGCCCCGTCCGGCGCCAGCGCCGCTAAAAGCGCCGCCTACTAGATCCTACACTCCACCTCGACGACCGCACCGGGACCGGCCCAGGGCACGATATCCCGGTCGACGGCCCTCCCGTCCACGGTCAGGCGGGCCTCCTTGCATGCGCCGGAGTTTTCGACGTGGATGACGTAGGTGGCCCCCCGACAGCGGCGGGTCACGGTCAACCGCGGGAGACTTGCCGGGAGACAGGGGTGGATGCGTAACCCCTCGTGCTCGGGCCTGATTCCCAGGAGGTGTTGGGTCACGGCCACGAAGTTCCAGGCCGCGGTGCCGGTGAGCCAGGCGTTCTTGGCCTCCCCGTAGCGCGCCGCGTCCTTTCCCGCCACCACCTGGGAGTAGACGTACGGCTCCGTGCGGTGGATCTCGGAGACCTCCTCTACCCAGGCGGGCGCGATCTTCCTGTAGGTCTCGTAGGCGCGCTCGGGCCGGCCGATCATCGTCTCGGCGATCGCGATCCAGGGGTTGTTGTGGCAGAAGATGCCAGCGTTCTCCTTGTAGCCGGGAGGGTAGGAAGAGATCTCGCCCAGCTCCACCCGGTAGGACCGGAACGCGGGCTGCACCAGCATGATGCCGTACGGGGTGTCGAGGTGGGCCCTGACCGCGTCCAGGGCGAGGCGGGCTTCTCCCGTGTCGAGCCCGGCTCCGCCCATGACACACCACCCCTGGCTCTCGATGAAGATCTTTCCCTCTCCGCACTCGTGCGATCCGACCTTCCTCCCGGAGGCATCGTAAGCGCGGAGGAACCACTGGCCGTCCCAACCGTGCTCCAGGATGGCGCTCCGCATGGTTTCGACTGAGGAGCGGGCCCGGTTCGCCTCGCTATTGAGCCCCTTCAGCTCGAGCAGGCGCACCCACTCCGGGCCGATGGCAGCGAGCATCCCGGCGATCATCACGGACTCGGCGGTCCGCCCGGCCTTCTGGCCGGTGGTCTGGAAGGGCTCGTCCGGGAGCTCGGAGAAGCAGTTCAGGTTGAGGCAGTCGTTCCAGTCGGCTCGGCCGATGAGGGGAAGCCCGTGCGGGCCGAGGTTCGCGAGGAGGTGATGGAACGAGCGGCGCAGGTGGTCGAGCAGGGGGGCCCTGGCTCCCTCGTCGTTGTCGAAGGGAACGAGCTCGTCCAGGATGGCGTAATCGCCGGTCTCCTTGGTGTAGGCGGCGACGGCCAGGACGAGCCAGAGGGGGTCGTCGCCGAAGCCGGTGCCCAGGTCGTGGTTCCCGCGCTTGGTGAGCGGCTGGTACTGATGGTAGGCGCTGCCGTCGGGGAGCTGGGTCGAGGCGAGGTCGAGGATCCGCTCCCGGGCGCGCTCCGGTACCTGGTGAACGGAGCCCAGCAGATCCTGGTTCGAATCGCGGAATCCCATGCCGCGCCCGATGCCCGTCTCGAAATAGGAGGCGCTGCGCGACAGGTTGAAGGTCACCATGCACTGGTAGGGATTCCAGATGTTGACCATGCGGTCGAGCCGCTCGTCGGTCGACCGGAGCCTGAAAGTGGAGAGGAGCACCTCCCATGAGTCGCGGAGCGTCTCCATCGCCTCGGCCACCTTCCGGGCGGAGCCGAACCGAGCGAGGAGGGCCCGGGCCGGTCCCTTCTCGACCACCCCGGGGCGCTCCCACTTGCGTTCGGGCGGGTTCTCCACGTACCCGAGGACGAAGACGAAGGCCCTCTCCTCCCCGGGCGACAGGTCGGCATCGAGGGCGTGCGATCCGATGGGCTGCCAGCCGCTGGCCACGGAGTTGCGCGGCTCGCCGCTTTGGACGACCTGCGGTTCGTGCAGGCCGTTGTACGTCCCGAGAAAGCTCTCGCGGTCGGTGTCGAACCCGACCAGGGGGGCGTTCACGCCGTAGAAGGCGTAGTGGTTACGTCGTTCGCGGTACTCGGTCGTGTGGTAGATGGTGCTCCCCTCGATCTCGACCTCGCCGGTGGAAAGGTTCCGCTGAAGGTTGGTCTGGTCGTCCCAGGCATTCCAGAGGCAGAACTCCACCAGCGAGAAGAGGCGAAGATGCTTTCTCCTCCCGGACTCGTTCCGGAGGGTCACCTGGTGGATCTCGACGTTCGCCCCCGGGGGGACGAGGAAGAGCAGCTCCGCCCGGACCCCCCCCCGCCGGCCGCAAATCCGGGTGTAGCCCAGGCCGTGGCGGCACTCGTAGTGCTCGAGGTCCGACTTGACCGGAGCCCAGGCGGGCGTCCAGAAGTCCTCTCCGTCGCGGACGTAGAAGGTTCGCCCACCGGCGTCGGTCGGAACGCCGTTGTAACGGTAGCGGAGCACCCGGCGCAGCCGCGCGTCGCGGTAGAAGCAGTACCCGCCCGCCAGGTGGGAGACGAGCCCGAAGAACTCCTCGTTCCCGAGGTAGTTGATCCAGGGGTACGGGGTTCTCGGGGTGGTGATGACGTACTCGCGGGCTGGGTCGTCGAAGTATCCGAAGCGCATCGTGCGGTGCCTGTACCTGGTTCCGCGAAGGCCTCGCAACCGCGTCGCAAAGGAACAAACGAGAATCCGACGAACAAAGTGCGCCAGCCCCTCCGCGCTTCTGCCGGTGGCCCTTGGGATGGCGCGGGCCCTCGGGGTGCTGCCCGGAGCCGGTCGAACAAAGCACTCCCCCCTGGACAAACCGCTCCCGCCCCTGGGCGACGCGAACGGTCCCGAAGGCGGGTCCCGCCTACAGGACGCTCCGGATGGTCTCTCGCAGCGTGTGCCGGGGCAACCAGCCCGCCTCGCGCGCGAAGCGGGAGCCATCCACCACGCACAGGTACTGGATGTGGTCCACCTCCTCCGGCGGAAAGCTCGTGAGGTGGGCCTCGAAGGCGCGGCGAACCAGCGGGCGGAGCAAGAAGTGGGGGACGGTGAGGGGACGGCGCCCGAGCTCCTTCATCACCGCCGAGAGCGGAACCTCCCCCGGTCCGGTCACGTTGAAGACTCCGCGCAGCCCGGGACGGAGGGCCAGCACCAGCGCGCGGCAGGCGTCCTCCTCGTGGATGAGCTGGAGCATGGGGTCGAAGCCCATGAGCGTGATGGGGACCTCCAGCCGCAGGTAGTTGGAGGGGGCGTTCTTCACCGTCGGTCCGATAATGTTCACGTGGCGTAGGATGACGGTCTCGACCTCCGGGTGCTTCCACATGAACGACTGCGCGTACATGTCGAGCTCGATGAGGTCGCGGACGTCGCTGTAGCGGTCCGCCGCCATGAGCGGCGTCTCCTCCACGAGGAAGTTGGAGTTGTCGGGCCTGGGCCCGTACACGTTGGCGGAGGAGAACACCACCACCTTCCTCACCCCGTGGCGCACGCACAGGTCGAGGATCTTGTGAGTCCCGACCAGGTTGAAGCTGTGCGCCTCGCTGAAGGGCATCCGCGGGTCGTGCATGATGCCCATGTGGATGACCGCCTCCACCCCGCCGCGCCGGAAGGCCTCCTCCACCCGCGCCTTCCGCAGATCGACCCGATGGTGGTCGATGTCCTTGGGCTTGCCCTCGAACGGCCGGCGGTCGACGCCCACCACGTGGGTCTCGGTGTGGAGCAGCTTGGCGAGCGCCCGCCCCAGGTTTCCCGAGATGCCGGTGACGAGCACGGTGCGCGGCATCCCCGGGAAGCCCGGGACCGGGGCGGCGAGATCCGGGGCCGGCGCGCTCACCAGAATACGTGCCTCCGCTCGGCCAGCCCTCGATCGATGAGCGAGCGCACCGCAGCCGCCACCTCGGCCACCTTCCGCTCCAGCTGCTCGTCGTCCTCATCGGGCGAGCCCTCGAACGACATCGGCAGACCGAAGTAGATGTGGTAGCGGCTGGGCAGGGGAAAGGGAAAGAGGGTGGGGGTCACCGGTAGGGCCGGGAACGAGAAGAGCCTCGCCAGGGGCTTCAGGTCGAGGAGAGCCGGGGCCTGCTCCTCGGCCCCCACCACGCCGACGGGCACGATCGGAGCGCCGGTCTCGAGCGCCAGCCGCATGAAGCCGGTCCCGAAACGCTGCAGCTGATAGCGATCCCGGAAGAGCTTGTTCAGCCCCCGGGTGCCCTCGGGAAATACGAGGAGCGCCTCGTCCGCGGCGAGCAGGCGCCGGCAGTTCTCTTGCGTTCCCACCACCTGCCCGCAGCGGGACATGAAGGTCGAGACGAAGGGCAGGGTCGGCACCCAGGTGTCCATGAGCGCGCGCACGGCCCGGGGCGGATCGCGGTCGAACAAGAACGCCACCTCGATCATGGCGCCGTCGAAGGGGAGCTGGCCGGAGTGGTTCGAGACGAGGAGCACCCGGCCCTCGGATGGTACCCGGTCGATCCCCTGCACCTCGACGCGGAAGTACCTCCGGTAAAGCCAGAGCAGGGGGGCGACCGCCGCCACCGTGTAGTCGGCATCGAAGCCGTAGGGGTCGACGCCGTACTCGTTCCGGGGCGGGGTCAGCTTCTCGAGGCGTGCCCGGGTGCCCGGGCCGCCGAGCGCGTACGTCCACTCCCTGAGGCGATCCCGGATGGCACCGGAGGGCTCGGGAGCCATGGAGGGACGTGTAGCACGCGGCGCAGCGGCCACAAGCCCCGCTGGCCCGGATGCCTGGCTCCAGAGCCATCCGGCGAGGCGTTCGGCTTGTCGGCTTCCGGAGGGGAGTGATATCGTGGCGCAACGCCTGCCGATTTTGGGCAGCGTCCCGCGCGTGATGAGGGAGCAGGGGCTGTCGGCCGCCGAGAGCCACGGTTGGGATTTCCCGGCCGGGGCGGTCAGGAGCTCGCCGCCATGAGGGTCGTCTGCCCGCACTGCAAGGCCGCGTACCAGCTCGACGAGAGCCGCGTGCCGGACCGCGGGGCAAACGTGCGTTGCTCCCGGTGCCACGATACGTTCCCGGTCAAGAAGACGCGGGCCGAAGCCGCCCCGGCGCCCGCCGCCGGACCCGTTCCGCTCCCGAGCACCGGCGCGGCTGCGGGGACGGGAAGCATTCCGCTCCCCCCGCCCCAGAGCGCGGGCTCCCCGACCGGAAGCATTCCCCTTCCTCCTCCGCCAGCCGCGTCCCCCTTCAGCGCCCCGCCAGCCCCGTCGCCCTTCGAGTCGCCCCCCTCCCCGTCTCCTTTCGACATCCCCCCTGCGGCGGCCGCATCCTCGCCCTTCGGCGCGGAGCCCTTCCAGCCGACCGAGTCGCCGTTCGGTCCCGGGGCCGCTCCCCCAGGTGGCGACCTCCCCTTCGATCCGATTCCGGCGGCGCCTCCCTCGCCGCCCGCCCCGGTTCGCCCGCCCAAGGTCGCGCCGCTCGCATTCGGGGAGGTGGACCTCGGCCTCGACGTCGAGCCCCCTGGGGCGAAGTCCGTGCCCGAGAGCCCCTTCGAGTCTCCCGGACGGCCCGCCCCTCAGACCGATCCGTTCGATCTGGCGGAGCGCCCCCCTCCCCCACCGGTCGTCCCGGCGCCCGCCTCGACTCCAGCCCCATCCGCGGCCCCGGCCCCTTCCCGCGAGGCGGACGACCTGGAGATGCTCTTCGGGGAGGCTCCGGCGCGCCCGCCGGCAGCGGCGAAACCGGCCGAGGGCGCCTCCGGGTACCAGGTCCGGCGTCGCTCGGGGAAGATCTTCGGTCCCTTCCAGGAAGCCCAGATCGTGGAAATGCTCTCCAAGGGAGAGCTCCTCGGCAACGAGGACGTGTCCACGGACGGGTCCACCTACACGCCCATCGGCGCCGTGGCGGCCTTCGGGGCGGCGCTGCGCAAGGCCGCCGCCATCGAGCCCGCGCCAAAACCGGGCGCACCGGTCGTCTTCGGCGACCGCATGGCGGCGGCCAAGGTGGTGGAGGGCGTCGAGCGGTTCACCTTCCCACGTTGGGCGCGCTGGGTGGCGCTGGCCCTCCCCGCCGTGCTCGTCCTCGCCGCCGGGGTGGGGGCGGGATTCACGAGATACGGGTTCTTCTTCACCCGGACGCTGCGCCGCGGCGACCCGGCGGCGCTTGCCAACCTCGTGGGCCAGGCGCGCGCGGCGATGGCCCGGGGGGACTTCGCATCCGAGCGCGCCGGCCTCGACCACGCCGCCCGGGCGGTGGCGGCAGCTCCCGGCTCATCTGAGGCAGCCATGCTCCAGGCCCTGGCGGCGGCGACCCTCGAACTCGGCCACGGCGCACCACCCGAGGCGCTGTCCCAGGCCCGGAAGGCGGCCGACGTCCTCGAGCGCGAAGAGAAGGGCGAGGTCGTTGCGCTGGCGGCCCGGCTCGCCATGAACGTCTGCTCCGACCCTGTCTCCGCCACCCTCGCGCAGGAGCAGGCGCTGGAGACGGCACAGGCGAAGAGGAAGCCCGACCCGGAGGTCGTCGCCCTCCTCGCTCGCTCGGCGCTCGTCCGCGGCGACGCGGCAAGGGCCGCTGCGCAGGCGACGAGGCTGTCCGGGCTGGAGAAGGGTCCGCGGGGTCCGTTCTTCCTGGCCCAGGCGGCCCTGGTCCGGA
Source organism: Anaeromyxobacter sp. (assembly GCA_035686075.1). Classification (GTDB taxonomy): domain Bacteria; phylum Myxococcota; class Myxococcia; order Myxococcales; family Anaeromyxobacteraceae; genus Anaeromyxobacter. The sequence goes on along the minus strand of DASRZU010000017.1, from coordinate 159,981 downwards.
AGGCACCGGGCGAGGCTCGGCCGATCCTGGAGAAGCTCGTGACCGCCGAGCCCGAATTCCTCTCGGCGCACCTCGAGCTGGCGGCGCTCGACGAACAGGCGGGCGACCTGAAGCGGGCGGCCGAGCGGCTCCGGCCGCTGGCCGCCGACTCCGCCCGGGCCCGCCTGTCTCCCGCCGAGCGCGCCCGGGCCCTCGCCATCCTGGGGACGATCACCGGGCGGGATCCAGCCCGGGCGGAGGAGGCCGACAAGCTGCTCTCCGACGCGGTTACAGCCGACCCTCGCCTCCTCGAGGCGCGAGTTTGGCTCGTCCACTTCCGGCTGCACCGCGGCGACGCGGCGGGAGCGGTGGCCGCGACCGACCCGCTAGCCCAGGACGCAGCCCAACGGCCAGAGATCGCGGCCGTGCGAGTGCGGGCCTTGGCGATGGCCGGGCGGGCGCTGGACGCTTCCGAGCTGGCCGAGCAGGCCCTTTCGCGCACCCCGGGGCGCAGCGATCTCCTTCTGGCCAAGGCGTTCGCGCTTATCACCGCTGGCAAGCCCGAGGAGGCCAAGGCGTCGTACGCCGACGCGCTGGCACGGGACCCGGAGGCGGTAGAGGCCCGGGTGGCGCTGGCTCGGTTCGCGCTCGATGGAGGAGATGAGGCGCGGGCCGGTGAGCTCCTCCAGGGGGCTCTGGTCAAGGGGGCCCGCGATCCGGCGGTGCACGCGGTCTACGGAGACCTGCTCGTCGCCCGGCACGACGCCGCCGGGGCGGAAGTGGCCTACCGCAAGGCGCTCGCCCTCGACCCGACCCATGCGCCGGCCGAGGTGGGGCTCTCCCGGCTCGCTCTCTCCCGGGGAGACGGGGCGGCGGCGCGGGCCCTTTTGGCGAGCGCGGTGGCGCACGAGCCGCGAAACGCCGACATCCTGGTCGAGTACGGTACCCTTCTGTGGAAGGGGGGGGAGCTCGGGCCAGCGGAGACCGCGCTCACCTCGGCGCTGGAGGTGGCCCCCCGTCACGCCCTCGCCCTCACCCGGCTCGGCGCCGTGCTTTTGCAGAAGGGTGACGCCGACGGTGCGGTGAGGCACCTCACCGCTGCCTCCAACGAGGCACCCGACCTTGTGGAGGCGCGGCTGTGGCTGGGGCGGGCGCTCCTGGCGCATGGCGAGGCCCCGGGGGCGATCGTCCAGCTGAAGAAGGCGGTGGAGCTCTCGAGGACGGCGGACAACCTGCTCGCCCTGGGTGGAGCGTACGAGAGAGCCCGGTCGCTTCCCGAAGCCCTCGACGCCTATCGCGCCGCCGCCGAGGCCGCCCCGCGCTCCTACGAGCCCCAGGAGCGCATCGCCATCCTGCTCGCCCAGAACGGCCGGTGCGATGAGGCCCTGACCGCCTTCCAGCGCGCCATTGAGCTCGAGCCCAAGCTCTCCCGGCTGCGGATGGGGCTGGCCGAGTGCACGGCCAGGCTGGGCAAACACGAGGAGGCGGTGAAGCTCTACCAGGCGATCCTGAAGAGCGACCCGACCGCCGTCCAGGCGTACTTCCTCCTGGCGAGAAGCCTCCACGAGTCGAGGGGGCTGTCCACGGCCCTCCCCTACTACGAGCGCGCGGTACGGGAGGAGCCCCAGAACCCCATGCCGCACTACTACCTGGGCTACGCCTACAAGGAACGGGGACAGAAGGCCAAGGCGGTCCAGGAGTTTCGGAGCTTCCTTGCCAGGAAGCCGGACGCGCCGGAGAAGGCGGACATCGAGGCGGAGATCGAGGACCTCTCCGCGAAGTGACCCTCCCGAAGGCAGGTCCACGATGGGCCTGCGCGCACGCGCGCGTTGACACGGCGAACATTCCACCATAGTGGATTGTCCGTGCAACGGAGTAATTTGGTCCTCTCCGCTCGGGCCTCGCTCGATGCCCAGGCTCGCCGCCTGCGAGGGCTGCTCGTGGAGCTCTCGCGGCGCCGGCCGCTGCGGGACCCCATCGCCGCCGCCTGCGGGGACCTCGACCTGACCCCCGCCCAGATGCACATCGTCCTGTGGCTGGGCATGGATGGGCCCCTCACCATGGGGGCCTTGGCCAGGGCGGTAGGAGTCACGGAGAAGACGATCACCGGGGTGGTGGACCGCCTGGAGCGCGACCAGCTCGTCCACCGGGAGCGCGGTCCGGCTGACCGCCGGGTGGTCCACGTCCGGCTGGCTCCCCCGGGGACCGCCCTGTACCGCCGCATCGACGCGGGGATCGACTCGAACCTGGCCAAGCTCCTGGGCCTTCTGGAGGCGGGCGACAGGAGGCACTTGGTGCGGATGGTAGAGAAGCTCACGGCGAGGCTCGCCGCGGAGGAGACATGAACCCGACTTTGGCGATGGCACTGGCCGCGCTCCTGGGCCAAGCCCAGGCGAACAGCGGTCCAACCCCCGAAGGCACGCCGGCCGTGCAGATGATCGTCCTGCCCGCCGACGCCACCGGCCCGGTGATCACCCTCGACCAGGCCCTGGAGGAAGCGGGCGAACGGAACCTCGACCTCCACGCCCTCGCGGCCCAGCTCGACGAGGCCCAGGAGATCACCTGGAAAGCGCTCTCTCTCTACCTGCCCCAGGTGACCGTATCCGCGAGCTACTCCTTCCAAGACACCATCAGTCAGCCCTACGCCGTTCCCCTCGACCCCAACTGGGCGCAGGGCGGGCCGCATGCCGTTCCCACCGGGTTCATCAACCTCACCCAGCAGCTGAACGGGACCCTGGGCAACCAGGTCAACGTCACTCAGACGCTCGTCTCGGCCCGGCTCTTCTTTGCCATCCGCGGGGCGAAGGAGACCGAGCGCGCCAGTGTCCTGAACCTCGAGAACGGGCGCCGCCAGGTGCTCTTCGGGGTGGCCCGGACCTACTACTCTGCGGCTGCGCTGAAGGAGGCGGTGACCATCGCACAGGAGCTCCTCGACATCGCCCGGCGACAGGAGCACGACGCCCAGGTGCGCTACTCCGCCGGCGCCATCGCGAAGGTGGGGCTCATCCGGGCCCAGATCGACCGGGCCCGGGCCGAGGAGGACCTGAAGCGAGCACGCGCTCAGTACCTGTCCGTCAAGGTCGCGCTGGCGGCCCTGCTCGCCCGGGATACCGCCTTCGAGCTCGAGCCCCCGCCCGAGCCGGTGCTCCCCTCGACCGACCTCGAGCCCCTGGTGGAGGGGGCGCTGGTGGCGCGGCCCGATGTCGAGGCCTCGCACGTCACCGTGAAGTCGGAGGAGGAGAACCGGAAGGCGACCTGGAGCCGCTACCTCCCCGACATCACGGCCTTCGGCCGCTTCCAGTGGGCCAACCTCGCCGGGCTCAACGGAAGGGAGACCGCCTGGTTCGGGGGGCTGGCGCTGCAGTGGACCATCCTGGACGGCCTGGGACGCGAGTCCGACATCCGCACCGCCGACGCGCGGGTGTCCGAGGCCAAGGCGCGCGCCGAGGGCGCCGAAGTGACGGTGCGCAGGGATGTCACCCAGGCCTTGCTCGACCTCGAGTCCCAGCGCGCCAACGCCCAGAAGTCCGCGGAGCAGCGCGACCTCGCCAAGGAGAACCAGCGGCTCGTGGACGTGGCCTACCGGGCGGGAACCGCTACCGCGGTGGAGCAGGCCGATGCCACCGCCCAGCTCAGGAACGCCGAGATCCAGGTGACCACCGACAAGCTCAACGCCCAGCTCGCGGCCCTCGAGGTGCTGAACACGATCGGCTCCTTCAACCCACGCAAGCCCTAGCAGGGATCTTCAAGGCGGCGAGCCGTGCTCACCGCCCCGATTCAGCGGCCGGGGTCGGCGAGGAGCGCCACCACCGTTCCCGGCTAGTAGCCTTCTCGGCCAGTAGTGCAGGGCCCGGTCGGTCCAGTCCAAGGAGGGTACGCCCGCTCTCGCCAGCTCGAACGGGCAACCGCCACATCCAATGCGAGAAGGATCTGGCGTTGAACCCCGGATCGACCGGGGTTACCTCGTGGCCGTGATCCGGTACGGACCGGCCGGGTGGGAGTACGACGACTGGGCGGGGATCGTCTATCCCAGGCCAGAGCCGCCGGGGTTCGACCGCCTCGCCCACCTCTCTCGCTACTTCGGCACCGTGGAGATCGACGCGACCTTCTACCGGCCGTTCTCCGCCGGGGTGGCGGCCCGCTGGTGCGAGCGCGTCGCGGGGGAGGAACGGTTTCGCTTCGCCGCCAAGCTCTGGCGTCGCTTCACTCACGAGCGCGACCCGTACACGGCGGCGGAGGTGGCCTCGGCGAGGGAGGCCCTGGACGCCCTCCACCGAGGCGGGCGGCTCGGCGCGGTCCTGCTCCAGTTCCCCTTCTCGTTCCGGCGGGAGCCGGCCGCCGAGGAGTGGCTGCGAGACCTGTTCCGGGCGTTCCGTGGGCTCCCGCTCGTCCTCGAGGTCCGCCACGCCAGCTGGGACGACCCCGAAGTGCTCGAGGAGCTCTTCCTGGCCGGAGTGGGAGTGGTGAACGTGGACCAACCGCGCTTCCGGAACACGCTTCCCCCCCGCGCCGAGGTCACTTCGAAGGTCGCCTACGTACGGGTGCACGGCCGGAACTGGCGCGACTGGTTCCGCAAGGGCGCGGGGCGGGACGCCCGATACAACTACCTGTATTCGGCACGGGAGCTCGAGCCCTGGGCCGACCGCGTCCGGGAGATGGCCGCCTCGAGCCTCGTGCCCGACGTGTACGTCGTCACCAACAACCACTTTCGGGGGCAGGCGGTGGCCAACGCGAAGATGCTGGAGGCCCTGGGGAGCGGGGACTCTGTGGACGCACCCCCGGAGCTCTTGGCCCACTACCGGGACGCCCTCGCGCCGTTCGTCCGCAGCACCCCCGGGCCCTAGCGGGAGAAGGCGCTAGCCCTCCGGCTTCGCGGCCGCGAGGAGCGCGTTCACCTTCTCCATGACCGCGAACGCGTCGGCTACGTAGAGGACGTCGGCCTTGCCGCGGGCCCAGCCGCAGGCCGGGTCGAGGTTCACGACGCGCCGCTCTCGGATGAAGCGCCAGCCGACCACGTGCGGCTCCTCCCCGTGGCAGCAGGTGGAAAGGCCGCGAGGGTGTCTGGGGGTGGAGCCGGTCTGCCCCACCTGGTTCAGGTGGGTCATGAACTCGAGGACCTTCTGCCCCTCCCCGGCCTGATCGGTGAGCGACTTGGACGTTCCCAGGGAGGCGCCCGATGCTCGCAGGAAGCCGAGGATGAGCTCGCTGGCCCGCTCGGCGTGGGGCTGGCCGTCCGCCTGCTTCTTGGTCCAGCCGGCGCCCGCCACGAAGAGGAGCTTCGCATCGGGGCGGATGGTCTGCTCGCCGGAGGTGGGCGCCCGCTGTCCCAGCACCGTCGACCGCTTGAGCTCGGGGCCGAGCTCGACCGGGACCCGCTCCACCCCCGGCGCGGCACCCGACCCGAAGCTCGCCGCCGGGAACGCCCCGGGGTCGACGAGGAGCACCCAGGGCCGCTGGGCACGGGTGAGACGCGCCTCGATGCGCTGGCGGTAGTACCAACGCGAAACCGAGAGCCCCCCGTCGCTCGCGAGCTGGGTCACGTGAGTGTCGATCCGGCCGCCGAGCCGATGGGCGACGCCGGCCGCGATCCGGGCCACCCGGGAGAGGGCGGGGGCGACGATCACGGTCGCGCCCGAGGCGCGGCAGAGGGCGGTGGCGGCCGCCGCGTCGGTTCCGTAGCGGGGCTCGGCCAGGGCCTCGTCCTCGGCGCAGAAGATCCGGGCAAGGCCCGCTCCGGCGAGCTGCCCGGTGGCCGCCCCCGTGCTCGCGCCAAAGAGGCCCACCGCGACCGGCCCGCCGGCAGCCCGCGCCGCCGAGAGCGCCTCCCGGGCAGCGCGCGGGAGCGTGCCGTCTTGCTCGGCAGGCGTGAGGAGGAGGACGGTGTCCATGATTCTCTTTTCCTCTCCCTAGTCCTTGCGGATCCACTCGACGAGCTCCCTCGCGATCTCGTCGACGCTCTGGTCCTTTACGATCCGGGTCTCGCGGGTCACCCGGGGGACGACCACCGATTCGAACCTCACGCCGCCGATCCCCGCCGGGGTGGGGGAAGCCTTCTGCAGGGCGGGCAAGAGGGCGCGCATGTTGGCCATGCCGACCTGCGGGTTGTTCCGCGGCTCGGGGAGGTTTCCGGTGGCCCAGCCCAGGACCGCTGGCGGCCCGGCGCACCGGGACACCTGGTGCTTGCCCCCCTCGACGCGCTCCAGGATCCGAAGCGCGCCGTCGGGCTCCACCGTGAGCTCGTCCACTCCGAAGAACTGGTCGTAGATCCCGAGCTGCTCGCCCACCATTTGCAGGGTCACGCCCGCTCCCCGGGAGGCCGACTCCCAACCGCCGAAGAGGAGGAGGGCCGACCGGTCGAGGCCAGGGAGCCGGGCCACTGCCTCCGAGAGCCTGGCGCTGACCTCGTGGGCATCGGTGAAGCCGCTGGCCGGGCCATCCAGCGCCAAGAGCTCGAAGGGCACCTTCTGCCCGACCGCCATCATCACCTGCTGGAGCTTGGCCTTCGGGCCGAGCGCGACCAGAGTCACCTTCGAGGCCGCTCCCTTGGCCACGAGGCTCGCCGCCTCGTACAGAGCGTGGGCCGCCCACGGATCGAGGACGTGGGGGAGCATGGCCTCGTTCTTCAGGCCTGGCCCTTGGGGCGTGGTCAAGGGCTCCAGGGTCTGAAGGGGATCGGGGACGATGCTCCCCAGGACGAGAATCTGGTAGGCGGGCATCGGGTCAGTTCTCCGCCGAGTGCAGGCCGCCGGCGCCGGCGCGGAACTCCAGGTTCACGCGTTCGGTTCCGGAGAGACGGGTGGGGCAGCTCCACAGGCAGGCGCCGCAGTGAACGCACTTCTCGCGATCGAAGGCGGGCGTCCCCGCGTCCCCGGGCCGGATCGCCTCCGCCGAGCAGATCTCCACGCACACCCGTTTCCCGCAAGCGCGGCACAGCTCCGGATCGAGGAAGACAACGTGGTCGGCGTAGCCGGGTGGCGCCTGCACCTTCCCCCCGAGGAGCAGGGCGTCCTGCTGCGAGACGAGCACCTGGCCATCCATGGGAATGGGCGGCCAGCCGGCCCGGTCCATGAGGGCGTCGTGGAGCGGCACCCCCCGCTTCTCGCAGTCGGCCCGGATGCGGGCGACCTCCGCGGCGGGGATCTTCCCCGCGTAGAACGTCTCCACGCTCCCCACCTGGTCGGCCGGGTGCGGGGGCTCGTGACCGAGCGATGCGCGCCCACCGGTGAGCCCGGAGAGCGCCATTCCCACGAGCCCGGTGACCACCCCGCGCTGGAAGCCGTCCCGCGCCCTCTCGGAGACCCGCCCCTCCTGCTCCACCCAGCTCTGGCGGCGCCGGGTAACGTAGGCCGTCTCCAGGTTCGGGCGGGTGAAGGGCCGCTGGGCCTCGAGGAGCTCGATCACGCCCTCCCCGAGCTGCACGCCCGTGGCGAAGGCCTCGTCCACCCCCGAGCTGGTGAGGACGTTGGTCGAACCCGACCCCTCGCCGATGCGGGCGAACCCGTCGCCGACGAGAAACGGCTCGCCCCGCCGCCCCGACTCGAGAAGAGACTTGGCCCCCCAAGAGCGGAGCCGGGCGCTTTGCAGGTAGCGCCAGAGCGCCGGATGCTGGACGTAGTGCTGCAGGTACCGGTAGGAGGTTCGCGTGGGCGAGTCGAACCAGCTGGGAACGAAGATGCCGACCGAGGCGACGCGGTCGGGATGGACGTAGAGGAAGCCGAAGATCTCCGGTTCGGGGAAGCCGAAGGTGTGGAGCACGGTGCCGGCGGAGAGCGGCGTGTCCTCGGGGAGGTCCACGACGAGCTTCATCCCCACTGCCCACTCCCGCCGGGCGTTCCGCCCGGGCATGCCCAGGGTCTGGTCGAGCTGCCTTCCCACCGCTCCCACCGGCCCGTCCGCCACAACGGTGAGAGCCGCGTGCACGTCCATGCCAGGCAAATACCCCGCCCCGGGCCGGCCCTGCCGGTCGACCCCCTGATCGAGCAGCCGCACGCCCCGCACCGCCTGGCCTTCGATGAGCGCCTCCGCGACCGGCGTTCCCGGCCAGATCTGCACCGTGCCCTGGGCCATGACCTGACCGGCCATCCATTGCATGAGCTGTCCGATGGAGAAGACGATTCCCTCGGTCTTGTGCAGGAACTCCGGGGTCCAGGGCAGCTCGAAGGAATCGTGGTCCACGCCGTGAAAGGCGCGGAGGGTGCGATCGGCGGCGCGCAGGGTCACCGAGCGCCGGCTCGCCCCCACGGGGTCGACGAGGTAGAGGACCTTCTCCTCGCGAACCGGCGCGGCCATCGGGATCTGGGCCGGGTCGAGATCGGGGAAAGCCGCGCGGATGGCGCGGGCGCGGGTCACCACCCCCGAGACCCCGAAGCCGGCGTCGTCGGCCCGCTCGTAGCAGACGACCTGGAGCGGCAGGCCGGGAGAAGCCAGGCTCGGGAGGGGAGGGCGTGAGGCATCGGCGAGCCGGCGCGACAGCGTGGTCAAGAAGCCGGCCGTGGCGGGCCCGAACCCCACGCAGGCGATGTCGACATCCAGGGACTGGCGGGAGGGCGGCGCGATCGGCCCCGGCGCGGTCTTTTCGGTCACCGGATCTCCTACTGCGGGTAATCGAGCGCCTCGGGGATCATCACCCGCGAAACCGCCTCGGCGGCCCGGTCCTTGGCGAGCATCGCCCCGGTGAGGCACCCGTCGAGTTTCACCCGCAGCGAGCGAAAATCGGTGACGCCCCGGCAGGAAGCGCAGGGGCCCTCCTTGTCCGGGTGGGCGTCGACCTGCTCGATGGCGGAGCCGGCGAGTCCGGGCACGATCCCCTCGAGCGCCTCGGCACTCGCGGAACTCCAGCAGGCGTGCAGGGCCTCCTCGTCCCAGGCCGGGTGGCGGTTGTACCCGTGAACGAGCTCGGCGCAGATGCGTCCCACCTCGCCAGCGGCGCGCGCCGCCTGGACATGGCAGAGGTCCGTGAAGAAGCGGGCGGTGCCGGGGAGCGCGTCGCCCAGGATCGCCTGGCCACCCTCCGAAAGCGCGACCGCGTCGAGGACCTGCATGCGTGCGGCGCAGAGCCAGGAGAGAGCGTCCGCCAGCTTGAAGGTGACCCCCTGGCGGGGCGACTGGTAGAGCTTCTCGCCCAGGCCATCCTTGGCGCCCTCCAGGTGCCGGAAGGTCCAGAGCCAGAGCTCGATGGCCGAGGCCAGAGCGCATGCGCCGGTGCCGGGGTGAGTGGCGGCGAGGTGCCGCAGCTCGCGGACCCACCCCCTGAGTTGCGCCAGCCACAGGGGGCTCGCCATGGTGACGGAGAGCTGCCGCCTCTGCACCGCCTCCGGCCCCTCGTAGGTCGCCTCGAGCTGGGCGTCCATCCATTTCTGACCCAAGAACCCCGGACAGTCCTCGGTGATGCCGTAACCGCCCATGAGCGAGACCGCCTCGCGCATCACGGTGGCGCCGTGGCCGGTGTTCCAGAGCTTGGTTGCGGGGCAGAGCACGTTGGCCTGGGCATCGAGGAGGGCGAAGCGAACCATCTCGTCGGCGGCGAGCTCCTCGAGCCGCCGGTCGTCGCGGTCGCCCCGGGGCCGAGCCTCGAGCTCGAGGTACTCGAGGGCGCTCTTCTCGAGCGTCTTCATCCACCGGAGGACGGCCTTCGCACCCGAGACACCCTGGGCCTTGAGGAGCGCATCCCTCTTCCTCTCGAGCGGGTCGAGCGCGTCGAAGAGCCGGGCGGTGGCGAATCCGAGCGAGGCGGCCGCCTCCCCCGTGGCCCAGACGTCGACCAGCCGGTGGAGCGCGTCCTCGCGCTGCTGGATCCCGAGCTCGTAGCGGACCGATCCCGGGGCGGCCTGCTCGGCGCCGCGGAAGCGGCTGCGCTGGTAGCGGATCACCGGCTCCACGGCGCTGAGGAGCTTCGCGGCGGTCATCACCCCCACCGTCACCCGGGTCCGCCGGAACACCGCCTCGATGACCGCAGAGTGGTCGAAGGCCGGGATGATGACCCCGTCCTTGACAGTGTAGCCGCCGACGATGCGCGAGGCCGGCACGGTCAGGCTGAAGATGGGGTCGCTCGTAGAGGAGAGCTGGTGAACCAGCTTCTTCGTGGGAGTGCCGCGGTCGAAGGTGCCCGGGTCGCCCTCCTCCAGGATCACCATGCAGCTCCCCTTGATGCGGGGGTCGGCCGAGTCCACGGCCGCGGTCACGAAGTTGGCGAACCCCATGTTGGTGATGAAGCGGCCCCGCTTGTCGACCTGCAGGAGCGGCTCCTTCCCCTCCGTCCACTCCCTCACCCGCACCTTCCCGGAGAGCATCCCGGTGTCGACCCCGACGTACGGGATGGGCTCGGTGAGGGCGAAGGCGGCGCGCCAGGGCCTTCTGTCCTCGCCCGGCTGTACCGGAGCGGCGAGGCTCATGTAGTGGCGGGCCTGCTCCGGGGTGCCCCGCTCGTGAATGGGCGAGAGGCCGAGGAACCCCGCCAAGGCGCCGGTGGCCGCCCCGGCATCCACCCAGGCGAGCTCGAAGGCGGTCAGGGCCAGGGCCAGGTTCTTGGGCCCGGCGATGAACCCCCCCTCCTCGGGCTCCATGAAGGTGGCGGTGATCCCGGATGCGTCGTAGGCCTTGAGGAGCTCGCTCTTCCGGGCCGTCCAGTCGTGGTCGTTCCGTCCTCCCTCGGCCACGAGGCGCGCCACCGGCCCCCGCGCCACGGCCCGCGTCGACTGGACGAGCATCTGCAGGTCGAATCGGTCGGCGAAGCGCCACATGATCTGCCGGACGTCGTCACCGGGAAGGGTGTGCAGAAGGTCGGGGGTCTCGTTCACCGCAACCAGGGCCATGGCCGTCTCGCCTCGTCGTCAAAAGCGCGCGGCGCGCGCTAGGTCGGTTACCCGGGTGCCCATTCGTGGGAGAAGGGCGTGAGGCTAGCAGACGAGCCGGGGGGAACGGAACAGGAGAACCGGGCCCCATTCTCGGCCTGCGACGCGGCGCGCCACGGGTCGGGCCGGCGAGCGGCCAACGTCCGTTTTCACCCGAACTCGGCCACCACCGGCGCGTGGTCGCTCGTGCCGAAGTCGGAGAGCACCGAACAGCGACGCACGCGCTCGGCCAGGGGAGCGCTGGCCAGGACGTAGTCGATACGCCAGCCGATGTTGCGCTGCCTTAGGTTGCGCCAGGGCGCCCACCACGTGAATAGCGCGTCGTTGTCAGGATCGACAGCTCGCCCCACATCGACGAGGCCGCGCGACAAGATCCGGCCCAGGAGCGCTCGCTCCTCCGGCAGCTGACCCACCGCTCCGGCCTTCCGCTCCTTCGGGTGCACGTCGGCGTCGGTCCGGGCCACGTTCAAGTCGCCGCACACGATGAGCGTCCGCCCGGCCGATTGCGCCTCCGCCGCCCAGGTCTCGAGCGCCTCGAGGAAGCGGAACTTGGCGGCGAGGTCCTTGCCGCCGTTGGGAACGTACACCGAGGCGATGGTCACCTCGCCCGCCTCGGCGGTGGCGATCCGCGTCTCCTGATCGAAGGCCGGACTGCCGAAGTGGACGCCGGCAGGCGACAGGTCCCGGCGCACGTGCAGGCCGACCCCGGAGTACGCCGTTTCTCCGTGCCACAGGCACTCGTAGCCGGGGAGGGCGTTGAGGGACGCCGGGACCTTCGCCGCCGGGGCCTTGATCTCCTGCAGGCAGACCACATCCGGGTCCTCGCGGGCGAGGAGTTCCGCCACCTGCGCCTCGCGAGCGCGGATCCCGTTCACGTTCCAGGTCGTGATCTTCACGCGAGGAGCTTTATATCGCGAAGGCCGTGGCCCTTGCCGGGTGGCATGGCCCGGCCGGTGTCGTGGCCGTACAATCGGGCGACACGAGGAGAGGCGGACCGGATCGCCAAGGCGCACCGCGGAAATGGATGCGAAGACGCTCGAGCTCAGGCTGCGACCAGAGTGGGACGCCGTGGCGCCGGTCTGGAGGACCTGTCGCGGGATGCTGGAGAAGTGCGGCCTGCCGCCGGACGAGTCGGATTCACTCGCCATGGTCGCCCAGGAGCTGCTCGAGAACGCCGTCAAGTACGGGGCCCCGGGAGCCGAGGAGATCGTCCTCTCGCTTCGGGTGGAGGAGAGGGGCGTCGTCGTCGAGGTGAAGAGCCGCGTGGGCGGGGACGAGAGCAACGTACGGGCCTTCGGAGGCGCGATGCAGCGCATCCGGGATAGCTCCGACTCGTTCGGGGCCTACGTGGAGCGGCTGCAGCAAGCGGCCCGAAGGCCCTATTCGGGGGGGAGCGAGCTCGGCCTCGCCCGCATCGCGTACGAGGGCCGCTGCGCGCTCGAGTTCCGGGTGGACTCCGGGTACTTGGCCGTGTCCGCCGTCTACAAGCGATGAGGAGGTCTTGGATGGTCGATCCGGTGAGGCGGTGGACGGAGGGAGAGCTCTCCCTCGAGGCGCACGATGGGCCCGGTGAGCTGCGGCTCGTCTGGCGCGGTCGGAGCGCGGACCGCGAGCCGGGCAAGTTCCTCGTCCCGGCGCTCACCGCGTCCGTCGAGGAGAGCGGGCGGCGCGGGGTGCGGCTCTGCCTCGACTTCTCCGCACTCGAGTACATGAACTCGTCCACCTTCACGCCCGTGGTGAAGGCCATCGACCTTGCGCGCCGGAGGGGGGTCGCCATCGCCCTGGAGTACAGCCAGGCCAAGAAGTGGCAGGCCCTCTCCTTCAGCGCGCTCCGGACCTTCGAGACCGCCGATGGCCGGGTCGCCGTCCTCGGCCGCTAGTCGCCGGTCAGGGGGCGGGCGCGAGCCGAGCTTCGCCCGCCACCACGAGACCCTACTTCACCGTTGGTGTGGGACGGTCGCCATGCTGGGAGTGGTGGTCGTCCCCCTCTTCCTCATCCTCGACTGGGTGGCCCTCCCCGCCCCGGTGTTCGAGCGATTCTTGTGGGTGCGCGCGATCCTGACGGCGGCGCTCGCCCTCCAGCTCGTCCTCATCCGGCTCACCCCGCCCAGCCGCCTCTCGGTCCTGCATGGATATACCTTCAACCTCCTTGTCGGCACCGCCACGAGCTGGATGACGGCCCAGCTCGGAGGGTTCGACTCCCCCTACTACATGGGGCTCAACCTGGTCGTGGCCGCGAACCTGCTCTTGCCCTGGCGGCCCCTGCACGCCGGGTTGAACTCGCTCCTCACCGTGCTCGTCTACGTGGTGGTGAACGCCATCCTGGGAGGACCGTTCCACGGTGCCGTGCTCCTCAACAACCTCTTCTTCCTGGGGGCGGCCGCGGTGACGGCCATCCTCACCGCTCGGGTCCGCTTCCGGCTCGTGGAGAGGGAGCACGCCGCCCGGACCGGGCTGCTCGAGGCCAACGCGGCCCTGCAGCGGTCCCGGGCCGAGCTGAAGAGGGCCCGGGACGCCCTCTGGGGCGAGATGGAGGTGGCCAAGCGCATCCAGACCTCGCTCCTCCCCGAGGACCGGCGGGCCGGGCTCTACCAGGTGGCCGCGCGGATGGTCCCGGCGGCGGAGGTGGGCGGGGACTACTACGACATCGTGGACGCCGGCGACGGACAGCACTGGATCGCCATCGGCGACGTCTCCGGCCACGGGGTGGAGGCGGGGCTCGTCATGATGATGACCCAGACCAGCATTCTCTCCCTGGTCCGGGAGAGACCTTCCCGCACGCCGGCGGAGGTGTTCCGGCAGGTGAACGGCGTCCTGTGGCAGAACATGGGTCGGATGCGGGCCGACCGGTACATGACCCTCAACGTGGTGCGGCTCGAAGCGGACGGCCTCACCATGGCCGGCAAGCACCAGGACGTCCTCGTGTGGCGGCGGGGCCAGGGCGTGGAGGCGATCGCCAACGAGGGGAGCTGGATCGGCCTCGTGGCCGACCCGGGACCGAGGGTCCGGGACTCCTTCATCCCCCTGGGCCCGGGGGACCTGGCCCTCTTCTTCACCGACGGAGCGACCGAGGCCCGCAACGGTCGGGGGGAGCTCTACGGGGAGGAGCGGCTCGCGGCGTCCCTGGCACAGGTGGCGGGCCTTCCCCTCGAGGACGCGCTCGGCGTGCTCTTCGCCGACATCGGGGCCTTCCGGCGGGGGGAGCCCGAGGACGACGTCACCCTCCTCCTCGTCCGCCGCCTCGCCGAGGCGCGGGCGACGCGCGGGGATGCCGCGCGCGTGGAGATCGCGACTGCCTGAACGCTGCGTGAAGGCCCCCTCGCAAAGGACGTGAAGCTTCTTCCCTCGGCACTCCAGAGGGGGCTAGGGAGGTGCCGGGCCCGAGGTCCACTCCCCGGCGAATGGTCCGGGGCACCCTCCCGGAGGGTACGCGGCGAGGCGGCGAGGTCGGACAGCATCCGACATCGCCCTCGATATACCCGGGTGCGGCTCCCCCGCGAATTCGTTCGCGCGAGCCGGCGACCCGTCCCAGGATCGCGGGGCGTTCTCCCGCTCGTCCTGCGACCAAAGCATTCCCGGCGCCCCGGAACGGCGGATGGACGCGGAGCGGAGGCCGCCCGCCTGGATGCCTCGCTGGCAGGGCCTCGCGGCTCGCCGCGCAGCCCGACCGCCCGCAGAGGGGACGAGCGGCCCCACGGAGCGCACCATGAGCATGCTCGGCTTCTTTCCCTGGACCACGGTCGCAGCCCCGGTCTCGGTGGGGCCCTTTCGCCTCGTCCCTCACCGCGTCGGGGGTTCGCTCGAGGCCGAGCCGCGGCTCGTCGATGCCATCCTCGCACCCTACCAGGAGCCCGGAGGAGGGCCGGTCGAGTCGGCGACCTTGGTCCGGGTTGCCGGTCGCGCGCACACCGGGGATCTCGATGAGGACGAGCAAGCCCGCATTTACCAGCTGGCCGACGCCGTGGCGTTTGCGGTCCTTTCGAGGCGCGGGTTCTTCGAGGTGGGCCCGTACTGGAACCGCGACCAGCTTGCCTTCGTCTTGCGGCGCTTCACGGGAAATGACCCGCGCGCCCTGCAGATGGTGGCGCGCCGCCGGGACGGCCGGCGCTGGCTCGCCCACGGCGTCGGGACCTTCCGGACGACGCGACCCGCCCACGCCCCGCGCCCTCCCACGCTGGAACTCGACGCGCCGCTGGCGGCGGCCCTGCTCGCCGCCTTCGCTGCTCCCGGGGGGACGTCGATCCGCGCGTCGGTTGCCGCCTTCCTCGCGGCGAACGGCGACGGCGACGGGATCTCGACCGGCGAGGAGCTGCACCTCATGGTCCTCGCCTTCGAGCAGCTTCTCGGACCGCCGGGCGAGGGGGAGCTTCCGCAGCGGTTGCTCGCGCTGCTCGATCCGTTCGTGTCGAGGGCGCGCGCCCCGCGCCGGCTCTCGACGCTCCAGCGGCTCGAGGCATCCGTCGAGCCGGGCACCCCTCCGTCGTCCTCGATCGTGGAGGCCTGGGCCCGGGACCTCCTCCGGTCGCGGAGTGGCGTCTCCCCGGGGGGGGGGCGAAGCGCCTCCTACTGGCCCCGGGAGGCGCACCTGCTCGTTGGGGCACACCTCTTCCCGGCGGCCGTGCTGGCGCGGCTCGCCTCCGCCGGGCTCCGCCCCATCGCCGAGGCCGACCGGAAACCACTCCTCGCCTGCGCCTACCTCGCCTCGCTCCGGAACCCCTTCGCGCGTCGGCGATCGCTGGCGGCGAGGAACCCACACCTGTGGTCGCGGGCTCTCGAGGTGGCTGGGCGTCACCTCGCCCGGATCCAGCTCGCCGAGGTCCTGGAGAGGTCGCGGCGGAGCTAGCCCTTCTGCGCGTCCGCGGCGGTGAAGACGCCCGTCTCCACCGGAATCCAGGCGGGGAGTCTCTTGCCCGCAAAGTGGTCCCGGACGGCGTTGATGGTCAGCTCGCCCATCTTTCGCGGGTACTGGATGGTGTCGCCGTAAATGAGGCCCCGCCTCATCGCTTCGCGCGCCTCCGGGGTGGCGTCGTAGCCGACGATGACGATCTTCCCTTCCTTGCCGGCGGCGGTGACCGCTGCGAGGGCCCCGAGCGCCGAGTCGTCGTTGATCCCGAATACCCCTCGCATGTTGGGGAGGCGCACGAGGAGGTCCTCCATCACCGAGGCGGCCTTGGCGCGCTGCCCCCAGGCCGGCACCTCGGCCAGGATCCGGATCCCTCGCGCCCGGGCCACGACGTCCTTGAAACCGCGCACTCGATCGATGACCGAGGTGACGCCGGGGTGGGTGATGAGGACGATGTCTCCCTGACCGTTCAGGGCTCTCACCATGAGCTCGCCGGCCTTTCTGCCCCCGAGATAGTTGTCCGAGGCGATGTGGGCCACGACCTTCCCCACGCTGGAGGTGCTGGCGATGTCGGCCGTGAACACGGGGATGCCGGCCTTGTTGGCCTGCTCGATGCTCGCGCCCACACCCACCGAGTCGCAGGGGGCGAGCACGATGGCGTCCACCTTGCGTGCGATGAAGTCGTCGATCTGATTGGCCTGCCGGGCGGGGTCGAACTCGCCGGAGGTGACCCAGAGCTCGAACCCGACCTCGCGGGCGCGCTGTTCCATGCCCGCCCGGAGCTCCTGGAAGAACTGGTGCTGGAAGGTGAGCACCGAGACGCCGATCACCTTGCTCCGGGCGGCGTCGCGGTCGGGCGCGAGGGCCAGGAGGGACAACGCTAACCCGAGCAGGGCTCTCGCGGACATCCACCGACCTCCGAGGAGAGCCTCGCACCGGACGGCGCTTCGCTCAAGGGGGGTATTTCGCCCGGAGGTCAGCCGAGCCAGAGCAGGGCGAGGAAGGTGGCGAAACCCAAGGACAGGGTGAGGAGCACGTTGCGGCTCAGCGCGGCGACGACCACCGCCGCGGCGCCGGCGACGAGGCGGGGGTTTCCCGAAAGGCCGGCCCAGGCCCCGCCCGGCCGGAGGACTGCGGGGGCGATGAGGGCGGTCAGGGTGGCCACGGGCACGAACGGAAGCATGGACCGGAACCACCCCGGCACGGACAGCCGGCCCTCGGCGGCGATGAAGGAGAGGCGCGTGAGGAAGGTGAGGAGCCCGCCGAGCACCATGACGATCCAGAGGTTCAAAGGGCCCGCCCCCATCGGGAGAACAGCCAGCCGGTCGCGATCCCGGAGAGCGCCGCGGAGAGGAGCCCGAGCTGGTAGGGCCAGCCGGCGCAGGAGAGCGCCACCCCGGCGGCCACCACCGCCGCCGCCAGCGCGGCGCGGGAGCGGATCATCGGGACGACGATGGCGATGAAGGTGAGCGGCAAGGCGAAGTCGAGCGGGAGGTCCCGGGGAAGGCTCGCCCCGACGAGGATGCCGCTCGCGGTCGAGACCTGCCAACCCGACCAGAGGGTGAGCCCGGCGCCGAAGAGGAACCAGTGCCGGTTCGGTCCACCCTGGGCGAGGCGCGTCACGGATGCGGCATAGGCCTCGTCCGTGAGCAGGTAGGCGAGGGCGAGCTTCCAGCGGCGCGGCAGGTGCGAGAGCGCCGGCGCGACCGAGGCGCTGTAGAGGGCGTGGCGGAGGTTTACGAGCCCGACCGAGGCCACCATCACCGGCGCGGCCGCCCCCAGGCCCGTGAGCTGGGCGAGGAGGAACTGCGACGATCCGGCAAAGACGACCGAGGACATCGCCATGGCCGCGGGGGCGGGAAGGCCGCTGCGGAGCGCCAGCACGCCGTAGATGACGCCGAAGGGGGCGACGCCCACGAGGAGCGGGGCGAGGGCGAGCGCGCCCCCCCGGAACTCGGCGAGGGGGGTACGGGCATCCGGGGGGTCCTTTGGCCGAGGCACGAGAAGCCGCTTGTACCGCGCCGGCCGCCTCTCGCGCGAGGGGGCAGGAACGTTCCCGCCCGAGCGCGCCCGAATTCCGGAGGAAGAAGCGCTCGCTTCAGGGAGCCCGACCGAGCGCGCGAAGCAAAGCCGCCCGCGCGGCCGACACGTTGTACTCGGCCTGGACCCGCTGGGCGGCGGCATTGCTCGCGCCGACCTGAGCGTCGCCGAGCTCGATGATGCTTCCCACCCCGGCCTGGTAGCGCCCCTCGGCCAGTCGGAGCTGTTCGCGAGCGTTCGTCTCGGCCTCCTTCGCCGCATCGACCGAGGAGATCGCCGCCCGCACTCCCAGGACCGCCTGCTCCAGCGCCACGCGGATCGAGGTGCGCAGGCCCACCTCCTGCGCCCGGAGGGAGTCGAGGTTCGCCTCGGATTCGCGGACCTTGGCGCTCGTGATCCCGCCGCCGAAGAGATTCCAGGTGAGGTTCAGGCCCACCGACCAGCTCCCCTTGGTGGCGTCGGGGGTGGGGCCGATCTCGGCGTACGTGCCCTGGGCGCTCACGAGCGGCAGGTAGCCGGAGCGAGCGGCGGTTCGGGATTCCTCGGCGGAGCGCTCCTGTGCCCCGAGCGAGGCGAGTTCGGGCCGGGCGGCGAGCGCCTCCTCGAGGAGCGGCTCGAGCGCGCCCTCCTCGCCCCGCACCGGCGGGAGGGTGTCGTCGCCCACCTCGAACTCTCCCCAGGTTTCGAGCCCCATCGCCTGCGCGAGCTGGGCCCGGGCGGTGGCGTAGGCGTTCTGGGCCTGGATGAGGGCGAGCTGGGCCGAGGCCAGGGCGGAGCGTGACTGCGCCAGCGCGATGAGCGGCTGCGTACCCACCTCCACGAACGCCTCGGTCTGGTGGAGGTGGGCCTCGTCGTTGTCGACGGTCTCGCGCGCCACCTTGACCAGGTCCCGATCGGCACGAGCGGTGAAGTACGCGGACTGCACCGCCGAGACCACGTCGAGCCGGGTGCTGTCGGCGGTGTCGCGGAGCGACTGTGCGCTCTCGCCCGCGGACCGCCAGCTGAAGAAGGTCCCGGGGTCGAAGAGCACCTGGCCGACGCTGACCTGGCCGAGCCAGGTGTTCCCGATCGTCGTGGAGCTCCCCACCCGTTGGCCCAGGAGCACGCCCTGCTGCGTGGTGGTCGTCTGGGTGCGGGACACCTGTCCGGTCGCGTTGACCTGGGGCAAAAGGCCGGCCCGGGCCTCGTCGGCCCGGGCCACGCCTGCCTTGGCGTTGGCGACCGCCTGTGTGAGCTGGGGCTGGTGCGAAAGGGCGGACTGCACCGCCTCGTCGAGGGTTACGACCTTCACGACCCGGACGGTTTCCGTAGGAGAGGTCTCCGCCGCCGCCAGGCAGGGGACGAGGAGGAGGGCGGCGAGCGCCGAGCGCGCGATCATTCGAACCTCAGAGCCTGGATGGGATCGAGGCGGGAGGCCCGCCGGGCCGGGTAGAGGCCGAAGGCGATGCCCACGAGCCCACTGAAGGCGACCGCCACGAAGATCACCTCGAGCCGATAGAGCACCGGCCACCCGAAGGTCATCGCCAGGCGCCAGGCGACCAAGAGGCCGGAGGTCACCCCCACGATTCCCCCGGCCACCGCCAAGGCCAGCGCCTCGGCGAGGAACTGCAGGAGGATGTCTCGGCCCCGCGCCCCCACCGCCATCCGGACGCCGATCTCGCGGGTCCGCTCGGTCACCGAGACGAGCATGATGTTCATGATCCCGATCCCGCCCACGAGAAGCGAGACCGCGGCGATGGCGGCGAGCAAGGTGGTGAGCGTTCGCGCTCCCTCTTCGGCGGCGCTGGCGGTCTCCGCGAGGTTCCGGATGGAGAAGTCGTCGTCCGCCTTTTCGGCCAGGCGGTGGCGGTCGCGCAGGAGCGAGCGGACCTGCGACTCCGCGAGGGCCGTGGTCTGGGGCCCGGTCGCGCCCACGAAGATGGTCCCCGCGAGCAGGTTCTTCAGCCCTCCCTGGATCTTGGCGGAGAAGGTGGTGTAGGGCACGAACACCACGTCGTCGAAATCCTGGCCCACCGGCGACTGCCCCTTGGCCGCGAGCACGCCCACGACCTGGAAGGGCACGTTGCGCACGCGCACCTGTTGCCCGACCGGGTCCACCCCCTGGCCGAAGAGCCTCTCGGCCACCGTCTGCCCCAGGAGGATCACCTTGGTGGATCCCTCCACGTCCGACACCGTGAAGAGCGCTCCCCGTGCCGCGGGCCACGAGCGGACGGCGAAGTAGTCGGGGGAGGTCCCGGCCACCGAGGTGGACCAGTTCGTGTCCTCGGACACCACCGAGGACGAGGTACGCAGGTAAGGAGCCGCGTACCGGACGGCCGAGAGCTGGGTCTGGATGGCGGAGAGGTCCTCCCAGGTGAGGGTGGGAAGGCTGCCGAAGCCCCCCATCGCGCCGCCCGAGGTGGTGGAGCCGGGCAGTACCACGAGCATGTTGGAGCCCATGGTCTCGAACGCCTGCTGCACCCGGGCCTTGGCGCCGTCGCCGATGGCCACCATGGCGATGACCGCCGAGACCCCGATGACGATGCCGAGCGCGGTGAGGAAGGACCGCATTTTGTTGCGGCCCAGGGCGCGGAGCGCGACGCGCAAGACCTGGAGCAGGGTCATGGGGCGGACCCTCCGGCGGCGTCGGCGTGCTGCTCCCCGGCGGGCGCCTCTGGCTCGGCCCGCCGCGCGGTCCGGCGCACGTCGGATCGGACCTGCCCGTCGCGCATGACGATGACGCGGGACGAGTACTCGGCGATGTCGGCCTCGTGCGTGACCAGCACCACGGTGATCCCGCCGCGTCCCAGCTCCTGCAAAAGGGCCATCACCTCGGCGCTGGTGCGGGAGTCGAGGTTGCCGGTGGGCTCGTCGGCGAGGAGCAGGTGCGGCCGGTTCACCAGGGCGCGGGCGATAGCGACGCGCTGCTGCTGGCCGCCGGAGAGCTGGTTCGGATGGTGGTGGGCCCAGTCAGTGAGCCCGACCCGGCCGAGCGCCTCGCGGGCCCGCGCGTGGCGCTCCGCGCCGTGGAGGCCGGCGTAGAGGAGGGGCAACTCCACGTTCTCGAGGGCGGTGGTCCGGGGAAGGAGGTTGAAGTTCTGGAACACGAAGCCGATGGTCCGGTTGCGGATGGCGGCCAGGGCATCGGGCGGGAGCGACGACACGTCCTCGCCCTGCAGAAGGTACCGACCGCGGGTCGGCCGATCGAGGCAGCCGAGCAGGTTCATGAGCGTCGACTTGCCCGAGCCAGACGCGCCCATCACCGCGGTGAACTCGCCCGCCTCGACCGAGAGCGTCACGCCCCGCAGGGCGTGGAGCTCGGTCTCGCCCATGATGTACGTCTTCCAGACGTCCTCGAGGTGAAGGAGCGACACGGAGGAGCCCCTAGAAGAACCGCGGTGCCCCGCGGGTTGGGCCACCGCTCGAGCCGCCGGCGCGGGAGACCGGCCCGATCGCGTCGGTGACGAGGAGGTCCCCGGGTGCGAGCTTGCCCTCGACGAGCTCGGTTGAGGTCCCGTCGGAGATGCCGGTCCGGATCCCGACCGGTTCGGGGTACCCGTTCCGCAAGACCCAGACCACGCGCCCGCCGTCAGCCGGCCGCTCCGGCCGGGGGTGGGCCGCCCCCCCCTCGCCCGCTTCCCGCGCTCCGGGGCCCGCCGGGGCGCCCTTCGCGGCCTGCGGGCGCGGCATGCCCGCGGGGGCTCGGAAGCGTAGGGCGGCGTTGGGGACGCGCAGCACGTCGTCCTTCTGCGCGTAGACGAAGGTGACGTTCGCGGTCATGCCCGGTTTGAGAGCCAGGTCGAGGTTGTTCACGTCGACCACCGCGTCGTAGGTGACGACGTTCTGGACGGTCTGGGGTGCGTTGCGCACCTGCCGGACGGTGCCCCGGAACAGGCGGCCCGGATAGGCGTCCACCGTGAAGGTGGCCGCCATGCCCGACTCGAGCCGACCGACATCGGACTCGGCCACGTTGGTGTCCACCTGCATCTTGGCCAGGTCCTGGGCGATGACGAACAGCGTCGGGGCCTGCAGCGAGGCCGCCACCGTCTGGCCCACATCCACGTTGCGCGAGATGACCACGCCGTCGGTGGGCGAGACGATCCGGGTGTAGGCGAGGTTCACCTCCGCCTGGGAGAGCGCCGCCCGCGCCTGGGCCAGCGCTCCGTCGTTGGCCTTGACGAAGGCGTCCGCCGCGTCGGCGTTGGCCTCGGCCGTCTCGACGTCGGCCTGGGCGACGAGCTTGCGGTCGCCGAGCTCCTTCTCCCGCCGGGCTTGCCGTTCGGCGTCCACCGCTTGCGCCTGCGAACGGGCGAGGTTCCCCTCGGCCGCCGCCACGTTGGCGCGGGCCTGCTCGACGGCGGCCTGAAACAGAGCAGGGTCGATGCGGGCGATCACCTGCCCCTTCTTCACCGGCGAGTTGAAGTCGACCTGCAGGGAGGCGATGGTGCCGGACACCTGGCTTCCCACCTGTACGGTGACGAGCGCGGAGAGCGTGCCGGTCGCCGTGACCTGGGCCACGAGCCGGCCCCGGTCGACCGGGGCGGTCTCGTACCGGAAGGCGGCGTCGCTCCGGGCCACCCGCACGCGCCAGAGCGCGACGGCGCCGGCGCCGGCGAGGACCAGGACCGCGAGGAGGATCCGGCTCCGGGTCATGCGACGGCTCGGGCGCGCCCCGGTCCGCGGGGTCGCTGCGGCCTCTGGGGCTGCCACTCTAACCGTCGGCTCGGCGGCCTTCCGTGAAGCGGTCGGAAACACGGGTCCTCCTCGAGCTGGGGGCCTCGTTTCGCCGGCCCCTGTGGTCGTGGACACTCGCTCAGGTGCCGAGTTAGGAAGTGCGGCCAACTGGCGCACCGGCACGAGCCATGCATACACCAGCCGGCCCGCGTTGCGGGTGCGATTCGGGGTCGGCTGCACCATTCCACGACCGCACCGCGAGGCCGCGAACCGGATTATGGTGCCGCCGGGCCCGCCCGTCACCCGAGCCGGTACCCTCACCAGGATCACCACCGATGAACGTCCTCGTCCTCAACTGCGGCTCCTCCTCGGCCAAGTTCGCGGTCATCGACCCCGAGGGCTCCCGCGAGCTCATCAGCGGCATCGCCCAGCGCCTCGGCTCCACAGAGGCGACCCTCGACTGGAAGAAGAACGGCCAAAAGGCCTCCCGCCCCATCGCCGGCCTCTGGCACGAGGGCGCGCTCCACGCCGTGGTCGACCTCCTTCGCGAGGCCTCTCTCGCCGACGGGCTCCTCGGCATCGGGCACCGCGTGGTGCACGGAGGGTCGAAGTTCTCCGGATCGATGGCCATCACCCCGGAGGTGATCGCCAAGATCGAGGAGTGCATCCCGCTCGGCCCGCTCCACAACCCGCCCAATCTCCTCGGGATCCAGGTTGCACGGAAGCTCTTCCCCGGCCTTTTGCAGGTGGCGGTCTTCGACACCGCGTTCCACCAGACCATGCCGCCCGTGGCCTACACCTACCCCGTGCCCCTCGACTGGCTGGAGCGCCTCGGGGTGCGTCGCTACGGCTTCCACGGGACGAGCCACCGCTTCGTCGCCCGGGAGGCGCTTTCGCTGACCGGCCTCCCGGCCGGGGACCACGCCCTCGTCACCGCCCACCTCGGGAACGGCTGCTCCTGCACAGCGGTGCGGAACGGGCGGAGCGTCGATACGACCATGGGGCTCACCCCGCTCGAGGGGGTGATGATGGGGACGCGGAGCGGCTCGGTCGATCCCGCCATCATCGGCCATGTCGCCGCCGCCCTGGGCCAGCCGGAGAAGGACATCCTCGACGCCCTCAACAAGAAGTCCGGGCTCCTCGGGGTGAGCGGGCTCTCGAACGACATGCGGGCGGTGGAGGAGGCGGCCGCCCGGGACAACACCCGGGCCCGGCTGGCCCTCGACATCTTCTGCTACGTGCTCGCCAAAGCGCTCTCGGCGCTGGTGGTCCCCCTGGGCCGGCTCGACGCCCTGGTGTTCACCGGCGGGATCGGGGAGAACTCCACCCTGGTGCGGGCCCGGGTGGTGGAGCAGCTGGGGTTCCTCGGCCTCGCCATCGACCCGGCCCTGAACGCGAGGCACGGCCGGGAGAGCCGCGGGCGGATCACCACGAGCCTGCGCCCCCAGGCGCTGGTGGTCCCCACCAACGAGGAGCTCATGATCGCAACGGATACCGCCGAGATCGCCCAAGGGCGCGGGTCTCGGGCCTAGGACCGCCCCAAGCGGGCCGGTCCCACACGCCGATTGGAGGGAGCCTCCCATGCCCACCACGCTGCTCGTTGCCCCCGCTGGCCGCCACGTCGGGCTCACCACCGCTTGCCTCGGGATCGTCCGAGCCCTCGACCGCCAAGGCCTGCGGGTGACCTTCGTGAAGCCCATCGCCGGGCGAGGCGAGGACCACTCCGTGGAGCTGGTCCAGCTCGGTGCCCACCTCTCGCCCCCGGCGCCCATCATCCGCCAGGTGGCCGAGGAGCTGCTCGCCCACGGCGAGGACCAGACGCTCATGGAGCAGGTGGTGGACCTGGCGGGCCGGGTGGCGCGCGGGGCCGACGTAGTGGTGGCCGAAGGGATGGTGCCCGAGCCCGGGATGGTCTACTCCACCCGGGTCAACGCCCTCATGCTCCGGGCGCTCGACGCGGAGCTCGTCCTCGTGGCCGCGCCACGCGATCAGAGCCCGGCGGAAGTGGCCGGAGCAGTGGCCATCGCCGCGCGCGGGTACGGCGCCCTGGCCGAGGGGCGGACGGTGGGGTGCATCCTGAACCGGGTGTGCGAAGGGCCCTCGTCGCGGCAGCACGCCGAGATGGACGGCCTCGGCCCGACCTGGGGGCCGTGCGAGGGATGCCCGGGCATGACCGCGAGCGAGGAGCTCCTCACGGAGCATCGGAGGGCGCTCGCCGCCGAGGGGCTCCGCCCGGTGGCCATGGTCCCGTGCAACGTCGAGCTGGCCGCACCGCGGACGAGCGACGTGGCGCAGGCGCTCTCGGCCCGGGTCCTCTTCTCGGGCGAGGCCCGCACCCGCCGGGTCCGGGACGTGGCGGTCTGCGCCATGACCGTCTCGAACGCCTTGAAGGCGCTCAAGCCCGGGACCCTGGTCATCTGCCCCGGCGACCGGAACGACGTGCTCCTGGCGGCGGGCATGACCGCCACGAGCGGGACCGCCCTGGCCGGCGTCCTGCTCACCGGCGGGCTCGAGCCCGACGCGGGGATCCTCTCGCTCTGCAAGAAGGCCTTCGACGGGGGCCTGCCCCTGCTCTCGGTCGAGGACGGCAGCTACGGCGCAGCCACCAAGGTGAGCACGGTGAACCCGGAGATCCCCTCCGACGACCGCGAGCGAGTGGAGCGCACCATGAACTTCGTGGCCGACCGGATCGACGGGGAGTGGCTAAGGAGCTTCGGCGCCTCGAGCCGTGAGCCGCGCCTGTCGCCGCCCGCCTTCCGCCACCGGCTCATCGAGGCCGCCCGGGCCGACCTGAAGCGGATCGTCCTGCCCGAGGGGGCCGAGCCGCGTACCGTGACCGCCGCCTCCACGATCGAGTCGCGCGGCATCGCGCACTGCGTCCTGCTCGGCCAGCCCGACGAGATCCGGGACGTGGCCGCGCGGCAGGGGGTCACCCTGCCGGCCGGGATCGAGATCATCGATGCCACCAAGGTGGCAGGGCGCTACGTCGAGCCCCTGGTGGAACGGCGCAGGGCGAAGGGGATGACGCCGGAGCTGGCCGCCCAGGAACTCTCCGACACCATCATGATCGGCACCATGATGATGGCGCTGGGCGAGGCGGACGGCCTGGTGTCGGGAGCCGTTCACACCACCGCCCACACCATCCGGCCGGCGCTCCAGATCATCAAGACCGCCCCTGGGTGCAACCTCGTGTCAAGCGTGTTCTTCATGTGCCTGCCGGAGCAGGTGCTCGTGTTCGGCGACTGCGCCGTGAACCCGAACCCCACCGCCGAGCAGCTCGCCGACATCGCCATCCAGAGCGCCCAGTCGGCCCTGGCCTTCGGGATCCCGGCCCGAGTGGCCATGCTCTCCTACTCGACCGGCACCTCGGGAGCGGGCGAGGAGGTGGAGAAGGTCAAGAAGGCGACCGACATCGCCCAGGGGCTACGGCCCGAACTTCTCATCGACGGGCCCCTGCAGTACGACGCTGCGGTGATGCCCGACGTGGCCCGCCAGAAGGCCCCTCGCTCCAAGGTGGCGGGCCAGGCGACGGTCTTCGTGTTTCCGGACCTCAACACCGGAAACGTGACCTACAAGGCGGTGCAGCGCTCGGCGGGCGTGGTGAGCATGGGCCCTATGCTCCAGGGGCTGGCTAAGCCCGTGAACGACCTCTCCCGCGGCTGCCTGGTGGAGGACATCGTCTTCACCATCATCCTCACCGCCATCCAGGCGCAGCAGGTGGCCCGCGGCCAGGCGACCGGGTAGCCCCGCCGGCGGGCCCCGGATCGGGATGGCCGGATTCCCCCCTGGCGGGGCGGGGTTCCGATGCCCCCGGTCTCGGGCAGGCCGAACTTTCCCCAAATCGGTCTACCTAAACGTTATAGTACCGCTCCACACACCGCAGGACTGTTGCCCAGCTGCCGATCGACGGGGGTGACGCGTGGTGATGCCGCTCGTGCAGATGGAGGGCGTGGACAAGTCGTTCCCAGGCGTCCAGGCCCTGAGCCAGGCGAGGTTTGAGCTCCTCCCCGGAGAGGTCCACGCGCTCGTGGGCGAGAACGGTGCGGGCAAGTCCACCCTCATGAAGATCCTGGCCGGCGTCTACTCGAAGGATGCGGGCCGGATCGTTTACAAGGGGCGAGAGGTCGAGGTCCCGAGCCCGCGGGCGGCGCAGCTCCTCGGGGTGTGCATGATCCACCAGGAGCTGAACCTCATGCCCCACCTCACGGTGGCGCAGAACGTCTTCATCGGGCGGGAGCCCCGCCAAAGGCTCGGGTTCGTGCTCGACGAGAGGGAGATCAACGCCCGGGCGCAAGAGCTCCTCGACCTCATGAACCTCGACCTCGACCCCAAGGCGCGCGTCGCCGACCTCACGGTGGCGAAGCAGCAGATGGTCGAGATCGTGAAAGCGCTCTCCTACAACTCCGAAGTCCTCATCATGGACGAGCCCACCGCGGCCCTGACCGACACGGAGATCGCCGACCTCTTCCGGATCATCCGCCAGCTCAAGCAAAAGGGCGTGGGTGTGGTCCACATCAGCCACCGGCTCGAGGAGCTGAAGCAGATCTCCGATCGCATCACTGTGATGCGGGACGGGAAGACGGTGGACACGGTGGCGACGGGCGAGGTGACCATCGAGCGGATCATCTCGATGATGGTGGGGCGGATCATCTACGAGGCCTCGCCGGAGGTGCCGGAGAACCCCAGCCGGGAAGTGGTCCTGGAAGTGAAGAATCTCCGCCGCGGGCGCGTCATCCAGGACGTGAACTTCAAGCTGCACCGGGGCGAGATCCTCGGATTCGCAGGCCTGGTCGGCGCGGGCAGGACCGAGGTGGCGCGTGCCATCTTCGGTGCCGATGCGCGGGAGGGAGGTGAGGTCTTCGTGGAGGGGAAGAAGGTCGACATCCGGACCCCGGCCGACGCGGTGCGCCATGGGATTGCCTACCTCTCCGAGGACCGCAAGCGCTACGGCTTGGCGCTCGGGATGGACGTCGAGACCAACATGGTGCTCGCCGCGATGAGGCGGTTCCTCGGGTGGCTGGGGTGGGTGTCGACGGCGGACACCCGGGCCAACGCCGACAAGTACGTCGCCGCGCTCCGCATCCGCACGCCCAGCGCGAAACAGCTGGCGCGGAACCTCTCTGGCGGCAACCAGCAGAAGCTCGTCGTGGGCAAGTGGCTCACCGCCGATACCCAGGTCCTCATCTTCGATGAGCCCACCCGCGGCATCGACGTGGGCGCGAAGAGCGAGATCTACAAGCTCTTGAACGACCTGGCCCGGCAGGGAAAGTCCATCATCATGATCTCGTCCGAGCTGCCCGAGCTGCTCCGCATGAGCCATCGCATCGTGGTCATGTGCGAGGGTCGGGTCACTGGAGAGCTCGCGGCCGGCCCCACGCAGGAAGAGGTCATGACGTACGCCACCCAGCGCCAGACGGCCGTTCTCCGCAGCGATGCGCCCAAGGCAATCGCCTAGCCCGAGGGAGCCATGTCCGAACCGATCACCCAGACAGAGCCTCGCGCGCGCACACTCTCCCTCTCGGCGTGGGTGCACAAAGGAGCCATGCAGCGGCTCCTCGCCTTCGGGGGTCTCGTCATCCTCTTCGTGGGCTTCTCCCTCGCCTCCCCCAATTTCTTTCAGTTCGACAACATCGTCGGCATCCTGCTCGCCACCGCGGTCAACGGTGTTCTCGCCCTGGGCGCGACCTACGTCATCATCTCCGGCGGCATCGACCTGTCGATCGGGACCGTCATGACGCTCTCTGCGGTCATGAGCGGCGTCTTCATCACCAACTGGCACGTGCCGGTGGTGATCGGGATACTGGGAGGGATCGGCATCGGAGGGTTCGCTGGACTAATCAACGGGGTCATCATCGCCAAGATGAAGGTGCCGCCCTTCATCGCCACCCTGGGCATGCTCAACGTGGCGAAGGGGCTCGCGCTGGTCTCCTCGGGCCTGAAGCCCATCTACTTCTACGACACCCCGGTCTTCAACAAGATGGCCATGGGCTCTTTGCTCGGCGCGTTCATCCCCGGCTTCGACGTGCCGA
Source organism: Anaeromyxobacter sp. (assembly GCA_035686075.1). GTDB lineage: Bacteria > Myxococcota > Myxococcia > Myxococcales > Anaeromyxobacteraceae > Anaeromyxobacter. The sequence goes on along the minus strand of DASRZU010000017.1, from coordinate 131,587 downwards.
ACCTCGTGCTCGTCCTCTTCGGCGCCGCCATCATCGCGAGCCTCGTGCTTTCGAAGACCATCCTCGGCCGCTACACCTTCGCTCTCGGCAGCAACGAGGAGGCGACTCGTCTTTCGGGCGTCAAGGTCGATTCCTGGAAGATCGCCATCTACTGCGTGTGCGGACTGTTCAGCGGCCTTGCCGGCGTGCTCATCGCCGCCCGGCTCAACTCGGCCCAGCCCTCGCTGGGCCAGGGCTACGAGCTCGACGCCATCGCCGCGGCGGTCATCGGCGGCACCTCGCTCGCCGGCGGCGAGGGGACGATCCTCGGCACCGTCATCGGCGCCTTCATCATCAGCGTTCTAACGAACGGCCTGCGCATCCTCTCGGTGCCGCAGGAATGGCAGACGGTGGTCACGGGCGCGATCATCATCCTGGCCGTCTACCTCGACGTTATTCGCCGCCGCCAGCAGCGGTGAGAACCCTCGCCCCGAAAGGGATCGTCGAAGCAAGGAGGTGGAGCAGAAACAGCACGAGTTACTCTCGACCGAATCGCGTTGTGTTCTCCGTCGGTACAGTGGGTCGGTGTCACGCATGCTCCTCACCAGGAGGTCTACTGTGAAGGTTAGGAACCTAGGGCCGGTGTTGGTGACCGTGCTCGCCACGGTGTTCATGAGTGTCGGCGTAGCCCGCGCCGATGAACCCTATATCCCGGTTATCTCGAAGGGCTTCCAGCACCAGTTCTGGCAGGCCGTGAAGATGGGGTCCGAGAAGGCCGGGAAGGACTTCAATGTCAAGGTCAACTTCATCGGGCCAGAGAACGAGTCGCAGGTCGACAAGCAGATCGAGATGCTGCAGGCGGAGCTCGCCAAGAAGCCCGCCGCGTTCTGCTTTGCAGCCCTCGACTCCAAGGCGGCCATTCCCCTTCTCCAGAAGGCCAAGGACCAGGGAATCCCCTGCATCGCTTTTGACTCGGGCGTGGACAGCACCATCCCCGTGGCCACCGCCGCCACCGACAACCTGGCCGCGGCCGCCTTCGCCGCCAAGAAGATGGCTGAACTCATCGGCGACTCCGGCGAGGTGGCCGTGATCGTGCACGATCAGACCAGCCGCACCGGCATCGACCGGCGTGACGGTTTCCTCGCCGAGATGAAGAAGCACCCCAAGATCAAGGTGGTTGACGTGCAGTACGGCGGCGGCGACCAGCTCAAGTCGACCGACCTCGCTAAGGCCATCATCCAAGCCCACCCGAACCTGAAGGGGTTCTTCGGCGCCAACGAGGGCTCGATCTTCGGCGTCCTCGCGGGGCTGAAGGAGCTGAAGAAAGAGGGCAAGATCGTGGCCATCGGCTACGACGCCGGCAAGTTCCAGAAGGACGCCATCCGCAGCGGCGTCGAGGCGGGCGCCGTGTCCCAGGACCCGGTCGGCATCGGCTACAAGTGCGTCGAGGCTGCCGTCAAGGCGATGAAGGGCGAGAAGGTGCCGAAGAACATCGACACCGGGTTCAAGTGGTACGACAAGACCACCATCGACTCGCCGGAGATGAAGCCGCTGCTGTACGACTAAAAGCGAAGTCGTTTGGGCGGGGCCGTTCGGAGACGAGCGGCCCCGCTCCGAGCGGGCCGCCCGGCAAGCTGGACCTCGCGCCGGCCCGCGCCCAAACGAGGTCGTCGGCGCTGACAGGCGCCCGGGGTGCTGCGGTGGAAAGGCCGTAGGAACCTTCACCTAGTGGGAGCGAGCACCATGAAGACCGTCTATCTCGCCGCGAGCGGAGATCTGCGGCTATCCGCTAACCGAAGCGGCCAGACTTCCCAGGCGGCCCTCGAGGAGAAGCTCACGGCCGCGTTCGGGCGCGAGGGCGTGAAGGTGAAGCGTGCCCATGACTACGACCCCGAGAAGAAGCACGGGTTCATCGACAGCCAGAAGATGGGGCTAGAGGTGTTCCGGAAGATCCCTCTCGAAGCGCCGGTGGTGGTAGCCGAGGCGGTCTGGCAATACAGCCACCACGTCCTGCCGGGTCTCATGGACCACGCCGGGCCCATCCTCACGGTGAGCAACTTCAGCGGTGAGTGGCCAGGGCTCGTGGGGATGCTGAACCTGAACGGCTGCCTGACCAAGGCCGAAAAGAAGTACAGCACCCTTTGGAGCGAGGACTTCCAGGACCCGTTCTTTACGAAGGGGATCGGGACCTGGCTCGAGCGCGGTACGGTGAAGCACAACGCCTCGCATGTCCACGCCTACTCGCAGAAGGGCGCGCCCACCGGAGCGGTGCGCACGGGGACGAAGTTCGCCGAGGAGCTCGTGGCCCGCAAGTCCATCATGGGCATCTTCGACGAGGGCTGTATGGGCATGTACAACGCCATCATCCCCGACGAGCTGCTCTTCCCCCTGGGGATCTACAAGGAACGGCTCAGCCAGTCGGCCCTGTACGCCAAGAGCCGGACCATCGCCGAGGCCGAGGCCCGAGCCGTGTATCAGTGGCTCAAAGACCGCGGCATGACCTTCGTGCTCGGGCAAGACGAGCAGAACGAGCTCACCGAGCGGCAGGTGATCGAGCAGTGCAAGATGTACGTGGCCGCGCTGCGCATGGCCGACGAGTTCGGCTGTGCCCTCATCGGCATCCAGTACCAGCAGGGGCTGAAGGACGTGATGCCGGCCTCCGACCTGGTCGAGGGCCTCCTCAACAACGTGGAGCGCCCCCCCGCCTACGCCGAAGGCTCGCAGCGCGAACTCTACGCCGGGGAGGCCTTGCCACACTTCAACGAAGTCGACGAGTGCGCCGGCGTCGATGCTCTAGTCACCAACGGTCTTTGGAGGAAGCTCGGCTTCTCCCCAGAGACGACGCTCCACGACGTCCGCTGGGGGCGCGCCTTCAAGGGCGACGGGCTCGACGACTTTGTCTGGGTGCTGGAGATCTCGGGAAGCGTGCCGCCCGCCCACCTCGTCGATGGGTACCGGGGGGCGAGTTCAGAGCGGCAGCCGGCCGTGTTCTTCCCCCTGGGAGGAGGCACCATCAAGGGGGTCTCGAAGCCGGGCGAGGTGGTATGGAGCCGCGTGTACGTGGAAAAGGGCGGGCTCAGCTGCGACATCGGGCTGGGCGAGTCGGTCTCGCTGCCGCGCGAGGAGGTGGAGGAGCGGTGGCGGCTCACCACCTCGCAGTGGCCCATGATGAACCTCGTCTTGAAGGGGATCACCCGCGACCAGTTCATGGGGCGACACAAGGCCAACCACATCCAGGTTGCCTACGCGCCCAACAAGGCTGGCGCGCGCAAGGCCCTGTGGGCCAAGGCCGCGGCCATGGACGCGCTCGGGATGAAGGTCTCCATCTGCGGCGAGGTGTGAGACCGTCCGGCAAGGGGCTCGAGCGCGTCCCGGCCGGGGTCAGGCCAGTCCGCGCCCACCATACGTTCTTTGAGGGAGGCACGACGTCATGCTGAGGTCCACCCTGCTCCACCCGGACATCCTGCGAGTCCTAGGCGGCGCCGGCCACGGCTCCAAAGTACTTGTCGCCGACGGGAACTATCCCTTTGGCACCGGCGGGCACCCCGAGGCGACCCGCGTATACCTGAACCTCGCCCCCGGCGTCCTGAACGCGGTGGACGTCCTCAAGGTGCTCGTCACCGCCGTCCCCATCGAGGCGGCCGAGGTGATGGTTCCCAAGGAGGGGCCGGAACCGGCCATCTTCGCCGAGTTCCGTAACGTCCTGGGGAAGGGCCTGCCGCTCAGGCCCCTGGGGCGGTTCGAGTTCTACGACGCCGCTCGTGACCGCAACACCACCCTCGTCCTCGCCACCGGCGAGCAGCGCATCTACGCCAACATCCTCCTCACGATCGGCGTCGTTCCCCCGCCCTGAGGGGCCCTGTGGCCCGGCCCACGCCCGAGCGGTGGGTCGCCTTGCCAGGGACCGTCACCCGCTCCGTTCGCGGGTGATCCGCTCCATGTATCCGCTCTTGCGGAAGCTCTCGAGCGGCTCGGGATCGATCCCCAATTCCTCCCTCACCTCCCGGAGGAGCGGCCGGACGTCGGTGTGGTAGGCGTCCTTGAGGCACTCCTCCGCCCGGATCACCTCGGCCGCGGCCTGGAGCCTCGCGAGCTCGCCGTGGTCGACGAGGAGCGCCCGCGCGTAGGCGGTCTGAAGGGCGAGGACCGACTGGATGGTTCCCTCGATGGGGTTCTTCAGGTTGTGGTTCTCGTCGATCATGAGCGCCACCTGGCGGGCGGCGGCGCTGGTCTCCGGGTCCTGCTCGGCCGATACCAGTTCGCAGAAGATGAGGAAGAGCTGGTAGGGGTTGATGGCGCCGACGGTGAGGTCGTCGTCGCCGTACTTCCGGTCATTGAAATGGAACCCGCCCAGCTTGTCCTCGGTGAGGAGCAGGGCCACGATCTGCTCGATGTTGGTCCCGTGGGCGTGGTGGCCGAGGTCGACGAGGACCCGGGCGCGATCGCCCAGGGCGCGCGCCAGCATGTACGAGGAGCCCCAGTCCGCGAGATCCATGCTGTAGAACCCGGGCTCGAAGAGCTTGTACTCGACCACCATCCGCATGTCGGCCGGCATCGCCTGGTAGACCTTCGCGAGTCCCTCCTCGAGCCTCTTCCGGCGGGCGCGGAAGCTGTCCTGACCTGGGTAGTCGGTCCCGTCGGCGAACCACATGCTCATGACCGACGCCCCCACCTCCTTCGCGATCTCCACGCCCTCGAGGAGCTTCACGAGCGAGGAGGCCCGTACCCGGGAGCTGGGGTTGCACAGAGACCCGAGCGCGTAGTCGTCGTGGTCGAAGAGGTGGGGGTTCACGGCCCCGATGCGGAGCCCCAGGTCGGAGGCGAGCCGCCGGATCCCTCCCCAGTCGTCGCTGTGATCATAGGCGGTGTGCAGGTCCACGTACGGGCACACCCCGGTGACCCTCTCGACCACCGCAGCATCCTCGAGCTTCTCCTCCAGATTCCGGGGCGCGCTCGGCCGGCGAAGCACGTGGAACCGGGTCCCCGAGTCGGCATAGCCCCACGTCGGCGTACCGATCTTCTGCTCCTTGAGCTTCCCCTTCACCCTTTGCCTGTGGTCCACCCTCGCCTCCCTTCAGGGTCATGCCCGGGTCCGATAGGCTCTCTTGCTCCTCGCCGTCTCGTAGACCGTCAGGATCCGTTCCGGCTCTATGTCCGCCTGGATGTTGTGGACCGGGACGAAGACGAAGCCGCCGCCGGGCGCCATGGTGTCGAACACCCGGCTCACCTGGTCCTCGATCTCCCGGAGGCTGCCCGTGGGCAAGACGTGCTGGGTGTCCACCCCCCCGCCCCAGAAGGTGAGATCCTTTCCGAACTCGCGCTTCAGGCGGCCGAGGTCCATCTTGGCGGCGGTGAACTGGACCGGGCTCAAGATCTCCACCCCTTCCTCGATGAAGTCGGGGATGAGGTCGTAGACGGAGCCGCAGCTGTGCAGGAAGATCTTGGCCTTGGTTCTCGACCGGATGAAGTCGTAGAGCCTCTTGTGCAGCGGCTTCACGAAGGATCGGTACATCTCGGGCGAGAGGATGGTCCCGGTCTGCATGCCGAGGTCATCACCGCCCGCGGCCACCTGGATGTAGTCGCCCACCTCGGCGAGATAGGCGTCCCAGAACCGGAGGGCGAGCTCCAGGTTACTCTCCAGGACCGCCCGGGCGAGGGCCTCGTCGGAGCAGAGGTCCTGGCAGAACTGCTCGTAGCCGCGGAGCGCGCACCCCAGCTCGAAGGGGCCCCACATGATGTGCCCGGCGACCAGGGCGTAGCTCGTGTTCTCGTACAGGGCCCGGGCCTCCTCCCGTAGGCCGTGGAACCGGCCGTCCCGGGCGGGGTCCGGCCAGCGCACCTTGGCGAGGTCCTCGAGGCTCGAGTTCCTGAGAGGATGATCGACCATGTCATAGTAGTACGACGCCTTCTTCCAGCGGACGCCGAGCTCGTCGGTGAAGCTCATTTCCTCGGGCATCTCGCGAGTCGGAGCACGGAAGGTCGCCGAGGGGCGGATCCCCAGGCAATCGATGGAGAGGCGCTCGAGCAGGTCGCGTCCGGGGAACACCGCGTCCATCATGCGGTTGATGACGAAGGGGCTTTGGTCCTCTCCCATCCCCAGGTGGGACCTGAGGGCCTGGTAGGCGATGCGCGAGATGGTGGTGTTCTCGGTCCCGCCGAGATCGAGGGGGACCCGGTCCGGTTCCCGGTGGTTCAAGGTCTCGATGAGCCGCTCGCGGGAATTCATGTGGAGCGCGGGCCGAAGGAACCCGTCAGCGAAGCTCGCCCTTGTAGTTGAGGCTGTCCACCATCACCGCCAAGAAGATGATGCCGCCGCGGACGATCTTGTACGCGTAGGGGGAGGCGTTCATCATCGTCATCCCGTTCACGATGGTCGTCACGAGGAGGATGCCGATGAGTGCTCCGGGGAGGACGCTCGCCTTGCCGCCGAAGAGGCTCGTCCCGCCGAGCACCGCGGCGGAGATGACGAGGAACTCGTTCCCGTCCGCGAAGTACACCGCCACCGCCCCCACCTGCCCAGCCGAGAGGACCCCGCCCAGGCCCCCGAGCGTGCCGCAGATGAGGTAGGCGAGGAACACGTCCCGATCGATGCGGATGCCCACCTTCTGCGCCGCCACCTGATCCGCTCCGATGGCCATGACCTGCCTGCCGTAGGGCGTCCGCCTCAGGACGTAGTCGAAGGCGATCGCCAGCACCAAGAGGATGATGACCACAAAGGGAATGCCGCCGATCGAACCGTTGGAGACGACGCCGAGCTTCTCCACGAAGGCAACCTTGGAGTTTGCGGAGATGAGAGCCACACCCCGCGCGATCCCCATGGTCGCCAGGGTGGCGATGAAGGGGACGAGCCGGAAGCGGGAGACGAGGAGCCCGTTCAGCGCGCCCACGAGGGCTCCGACGCAGAGCGCGATGGCGTATATGCCCAGGTAGCTGCGGAAGGTCCCGAGGTATCCCGCGGCCCGCATCGAGTTCATGGTGATCCCGACCAGGGTCGCCACGAGGAACATGTTCTGGCCGACCGAGATGTCGATCCCGGCGACCACGAGCACGAAGACCATCCCAATGACGGCGATGCCCAAGGGGGCCGCCTGCTGCAGGATGATCATCGCGTTCCGGACGGTGAGGAAGTTCGGGTTCGTGGTGCTGAAGTAGACGATCATCGCGCCCAGCACGACGTAGATGCCGTACTGGTAGAGGAAGGGGAGCAGCCCTCGCGGGCCGAGACGCGGCAGGGTGGTTGCGGCCTCCATCTCTAGCTTCCCCTTCCCCCGAGCGCGAGCTTCATGATCCGCTCCTGGTGGTACTCGCCTCGCGAAAGCGTGCCCACGACCTCCCCCCGATGCATGACCAGGATCCGGTCGCACACGCCCATGAGCTCTTCCATCTCCGAGGAAACGAAGAGCACCGTGGCCCCCTTCTTGGCCATGCGGTTCATGATCTCGTAGATCTCGTGCTTGGCGCCGACGTCCACGCCGCGGGTCGGCTCGTCGAGCAGGAACAGGCTGGGCTCCTGCGAGATCCATTTTCCGAGCACGACCTTCTGCTGGTTGCCACCCGAGAGGCTCTTGGCCTGCTGCCGCTCGGGGTCCTGCACCCGGATGGACAGGTCGGCGATCGCCCGGGCCGCCTCGGCCGACTCCCGCGGGCGGCTCACCATGCCGAGGAGCCTCGTCATGCGGCGCAGGCCCACCGCCACCAGGTTGTCCTTGACCGGCTTGGGCATGAACAGCCCCTCCTGCCTCCGGTCCTCGGTGACGAAGGCGATTCCCTTTCCGATGCAGGCCTCCGGGGTGATGGAGCGGAGTCTCTCTCCCCGGAAAGTCACCTCCCCCGACTCCATCCGATCGGCGCCGAAGAGGCAGCGCACGAGTTCCGTCCGCCCCGCGCCCATGAGCCCGAAGAGCCCCACGATCTCTCCCCTCCTGAGCGCGATCGAGACGCCTCGGACCGCCCGGCCCTGGACGACGTTGCGGGCCTCGTAGACCACCTCGCCGATGGTCTTCTCCACCTTGGGATAGACCTGGCTCAAGTCCCGGCCCACCATCATCCGGATGACGGTGGGCTTGTCGAGCCGCGCCGTCTCGTCCACGCCGACCAAGAAGCCGTCGCGCAGCACCGCGATCCGGTCGCACAGGGCGAAGACGTCCTCGAGGATGTGAGAGATGTAGATGATGGTAATGCCGTACTCCTTGTGGAGCCTCTCGATGAGCCGGAAGAGGCTCTCCTTCTCCTTCTGGGAGAGGGAGGTCGTCGGCTCGTCGAAGATGATGATCTCGGCGTTCTTGATGACGGCCTTGGTGATCTCCACGGTCTGCCGCACGCCCATGGGGAGCGAGCCGATCTTGGCGGTGGGGGTGGCCTCGACCCCGAAGGCGACGATGTACTCCTCGGCCTTGGCGCGCATCTGCGCGTACTGCACCGACCAGAGGGGGCCGGTAGGCAGCTCGTCGATGAAGATGTTCTCGGCCACGGAAAGATTGGGGAAGAGGCTCAGCTCCTGGTGGATGAAGGCGATCCCGGCCTGGAGCGCGTCCCTCGGGCTCGCGGGTTCGAAGGGGCCGCCCTTCAGCTCGATGCTGCCGCCCTCCCGGGAGACCACCCCGCCCAGGACGTTCATGAGGGTCGACTTCCCGGCGCCGTTCTCTCCCACGAGACCCAGGACCTCGCCCCGACGGACCGCGAGGTCGATGCCATGCAGCACCTCTGCACCGAAGAAGCTCTTCGTGATGTTGCGCAACGTCAGGACATTGTCGGTAGGCATCGAGCGGCTCCCTTCCCGCCTCAGGTCAACGCCGGACGAGGTCCATGCGCTTGGAGAAGACGTCGATGAAGGCGGCGACGAGCACCAGGGTCCCCTTGATGAGGTTGATGACGTACCACTCGATCCCCAGGAGGTTGACCACGTTGTTGAGCAAGGTGATGAACAGGACGCCGTAGATCGTCTTGACGATGCTCCCCGACCCTCCGAAGATGCTCGTCCCCCCGATGATGATGCTGGCGACGATGTCGATGAAGACCCGGTCCCCCAGGGTCGGGATGCCCGCCTGGTTCCGGGCCGTGGCGAGCACGCTCTGGATGCCGGCGCACAGCCCGCTCAGGAGCATGAGCAGGAAGACCGTTCTCTTCACCGGCATGCCGGAGATGAAGGCGGCCCGGGGGTTCGTCCCCACGGCATAGACCCAGCGGCCGAAGAGGGTGGTGGAGAGGAGCCAGTGGGCGAGGAGGACCAGAACGAGGGCGATGACGACCGGCAGGAAGGTGTACCCCTCATCACCGCCCAGGATGAAGAACGGCTCGGGGAGCCCGATGATCGAGGCCTTCTCCGCCACGAGGCTCGTGAACCAGACCGCCACTCCGCTCCCCACCATCATGGTGGCCAGGGTGGCGATGAAGGAGGGCATCTTCAGGACAACCACCGAGAAGCCGTTCAGGGCTCCCACGACTAGGCCGATCCCCACCATGACGAGGATCCCGGCGGGAATGGCGAGGGGGGTATGGGCGAGGGCGGACTGGGCCATGACGTAGGCCCCGAACACGCTGCCGAGCGCGAGGACCGCCACGCAGGAGAAGTCGATCCCACCGTTCAGGACCACGAAGGTCACCCCGACGGAGATGACCATGATGTCGACGGACTGGAGGAGGAGGTTCTTGATGTTGAAGAGGGAGAGGAAGCCGGGCGCGAAGAGTGCCGCGGCGCCGAACATGAGGAGGAGGAGTAAGAGGATGGAGTCGGAGAGCGCGAAGCTCCGGAGCCGCACCCACGCGCCCGTCCCGGCGGTTCTCGTGTCCATGGCAGCTCGCGCCCTCGCATGGGAGGGAGTACCGGCACCCGTTGCCGGTACTCCCTCCGGTTCGTCCAGGGCCCGCCGCGGGCCGGCCCTGGCGACTACATGCCCGAGCCCCACCCCCAGATGGTTGGGCCGACCGTCTTCAGGTTGTCGGTGGTGACGATGACGCCCGGGTCGCGCATCACCGGGTTCGGCGGCTTCTCGCCCTTGGCCATCTTCACCGCCCATTGGATGCAGAGCTCTCCGGTCTTGTCGGCGGCCTGGGCCGCGTCCACCCAGTCGTAGCCCTCCCGCATGTACTTCATCCCGTTCTCGTCGCCGTCGAAGGAGACGACGGCCACGTGGCCTTGCTCGCCGATCTTCTTCCAGCGGCCCAGCTGCTCGAGGACGGTCCTCAGGGGCGGGAAGAGGAAGTCGGAGGGGGTGATGATGAGGTCGATCTCCGGGTGGGCCTGGAAGGCGTTCTGCATCCCGGCCAGCGCCACCTCGTGTCTCCACTGCGAGGGAACCTCGGCCACGACCTTGATGATGTCCTTGTTGGCGTTGATGACCTCGGTGTGCCCCTTCTTGCGCTCGATGGCGTTCTCGTCGGCGAGGTCGCCGATGAGGAGGAGCGCGTTGTAGGACTTCTTCTGGGCCTTGGCCTTATCCACGAACCACTGCAGCGCCTGCTTGGCCATGGTGTAGTTGTCGGAGAGCACCTGCAGGTCGGGCTTCACCTCGCCCTGGACGGGCCGGTTGTTCATGACCACCGGGACGTTCGCGCTCTTGGCCTTCTTCACCGCCGCCACGATGGCGGCGCCGTCCTTGGGGGCGATGACGATGGCCTTGGCCCCCTGGGCGATGAGGTTCTCGACCTGCTGGTTCTGCTTGTTGGCGTCGCCCTCGGCGATGACGAGCACGTACTCCACGCCCAGCTTGGCCGCCTCGGCCTTCATGGCCTTCTCGTTCGCCACCCAGAACGCTGCCTCGAGCGAGTCCATCGACACGCCGATCTTGAGCTTCTTGTCCGCGGCCCGCGCCGCGCCCGAGACGCCGAAGAGAGCGAGGACCGCCCACGTCAGGATCTTCTTCACGATCTCACCTCACAAGATTCCCACGAGAAGTGGGGGAAGCACCGCACACCGGAGAATCGGTCGTAGAGAACCAGGAACTTTCCTTTCTTCCACTTCACCTCCTCTCGAACCGTGAGCTTCGCCCGGCCAACCCCGGAGACGGCACCTTCTCCTGCTCGTGGAGGTAGTTCGCCGGGATGAGTTGCCGCCTCGGGGCCAAAGGGGCCTCGCCCGCCTCGATGCGCTCGATCAGGAACCGGACCGCGTGTTCGGCGATCCGCTCGTAGTCCTGGCTGACGATGGGAAAGGGCGGATCGAGGATCTCGTTCCAGGGGGAGACGAAGAAGCTCCCCGCCACGAGCGTCTGGCCCGGCACCTCCACCCCGCGGGAGCGCAGGAACTTGACCGCCTCGATGAGGAAGGCGTCGATGGTGCACAGGATGCCGTCCGGGACGCCCACTCGGTCCAGGTGGGCGGAGAGCTCTGCGCTCACCGACTCCCCGGCCGCGTACCGCACGAAGAGCACCGGATGGTCCCCGGCGGAAAGGCCGTGCTCCGAGAGGGCCTTCTTGAACCCCTTCACCCGGTCGATGGCGGAAGAGGCCTCGTCGCTGAAGGAGATGCAGACGAGGTGCCGGCAGCCCTTGCGGATGAGGTAGCTCGTCGCGTGCCGGGCCGCCTCGACATTGTCGGAGGCGACCACGTCCGTTGGCACACCCGGGACGTACCGATCGACGAAGACGACCGGCAACCCGCGCCCGATGAGCTCGCGGATCTTCTCGCTGTTCTGGGAGGAGGTGGGGACGAGGAGGAGGCCATCGATGAGCCGGCTCGCGAGCGTGTTGAGCATCTGGAGCTCGTGGGCGGCGTTCTCGTGGCTGCTCGCGAGGATGAGACCGTAGCCGCGTCGGGCGAGGTTCTGCTCGACGGCATCGACGAGGTGCGCCTGGAAGGGGGCGACGAGGCTCGGGGCCAAGAACCCCACCGTCTGCGTCTTGCCCTTGCTGAGGCTCCGCGCGATGGCGTGCGGCTGGTACTTGAGCTTCCGGATCGCGGCCTGGACCCGGGCCCGCGTCTTTTCGGCCACGGGCCTCGGGCCGTCGTTCAGGACGTAGGAAACGGTGGCGGTGGACACCCGGGCAAGCCTTGCGACGTCGTTTCTCGTCGGGCGGTCCATGGGAGGGCTCGCGCGGGGCAGGGGATCGCTATTCGCTTGCGGGCGCCGACTCTACCCGTGTAGTCTACGCGGGTCAACGACGCACACGCAGGGCGCCGTTTTTGCTTTCGAAACCGCCGGAAACGCCGCATTGGTAGCGGTGGGGATCGCACGGGGTTCCCGCGATCGCCTGGGCTCCTGGTTCAAAAGCGGGACGATGCCCCTGGCAGGGCGCTTCGGGTGGCCGCCCCATGACCCGAGCGTCAGAGGAGGAACAGATGAAGAGGGCCTTCCGCTACAGCACCATCACCGGCTCCCTGAACCAGATCGGGGACCGGTTCATGCGCTGCGGGTACAAGCGCGACTACTCGTACGAGGAGATCCTCACCGAGCTCTCCCGGCTCGACGTCCTCGACGGCGTGGAGCTCAGCTACTCTACCGAGGGCGGAGTCGAGTCGGACGAGAAGCGGCTTCTGCCGCTCCTCCAGCGCTTCCACCTCGTCCCGACCTTCGTCAACTCCTCCCTCTTCGGCGAGCAGAAGTGGATGTTCGGATCGCTCTCCTCGCCGGACGAGGCCGTGCGGAGAAGCGCCATCGCCGACACCAAGCGAGGGCTCGATTACACTCGCTCCATCCGGGCCGCCGGCTACAACCTGTGGACCGGCCAGGACGGCTTCGACTACCCGTTCCAGACGGACTACCAGCGCCAGTGGGACTCGTTCGTGGAATCGGTCCGGGAGCTGTGCGACCACGCGCCGGACATCCGCATCACCCTCGAGCCCAAGCCGCGCGAGCCGAGGAACCGGTCGCTCATCGACACCGTCCCGACCGCCCTGCTCGCCTGCGCCGAGATCGGACGGAAGAACGTGGGGCTCACCATCGACGTGGGCCACACCCTGGCCGCCGGCGGGAACATGGCCCGCGACCTCGACATGGCGCTCCGCGCCGACCGCCTCTTCAACGTCCACGTGAACGACAACTACGGCACCTGGGACGACGACATGATCGTGGGCTCGGTCCACCTCCTCGAGTGGCTGGAGGTGGCCTGGACCCTGAAGAGGCGGGGGTACGCGGGCTTCGTCTCGGTGGACATCTTCCCCTACCGGGAGAACCAGTTCGAGGCCGTCCGGGAGAGCATCCTCTACCTGGAGCGGTTCGCCGCCCTGGTGGACCGGATCGGGATGGCCAGGCTCGACGAGCTCTTGGCCCGTCGGTCCGTCACCGAAGTGCTGAAGGTGGTGCGCGAGGAAGTCTTCGCCCGCTGACGAGCGCCCGCGCGCGAAAGGAGCGCGAGGGGACGGGGAGTGTGGGATGGCCGAGATCTGGACCATGGGTGAGATGCTCGTCGAGATCATGCGGCCCCGCGCCGACATGTCCCTGCGCGAGCCCGGCGAGTTTCTCGGTCCCTTCCCGAGCGGCGCCCCAGCCATCTTCATCGACATGGCCGCGCGGCTCGGCCACGGGGCCGGGATCATCGGAGGGGTGGGGGACGACGACTTCGGCCGGTGCCTCCTCGATCGCCTTCGCCGCGACGGCGTCGACTGCCAGTTCGTATCGGTCCTGAAGGGGCCCGCCACCGGGGTCGCGTTCGTGACCTACCGGAGCGACGGTTCGCGGCAGTTCATCTACCACATCGGCAACACCCCCGCGGGCATGGCGGTCGCACCCGACCTGCGCGAGGTGGCAGCGCCGGCGTTCTTCCACGTGATGGGGTGCTCGCTCCTCGCGAGCGACGCCCTGCGGGCGGAGATCCTGAAGGCCCTGGAAGCCTTCGCGGCGCGCGGGGCGAAGATCTCCTTCGACCCCAACCTCCGGGTGGAGCTCCTCGGCCCCCGGGGGCTCGAGGAGGTGGTGAAGCCGGTGCTCTCGCGCTCTTCCGTGCTCGAGCCCGGGGTGGACGAGCTCCTCATGCTTTCGGGCGAGCCCACCATCGAGAAAGCCGCGGCCCGGCTCTTCCAGAACCCGCGGCTCGAGGTGATCGCCCTGAAGCGAGGTGCCAAGGGCTGCACCGTGTTCACGCGCCAGAGGAGCTTCAGCCTCGGGGTCTACGCCGTTGCCCCCCTCGATCCCACCGGCGCGGGCGACGCCTTCGACGCGGGCTTCCTCTGCGGGTTGCTCGAGAAGAGACCGCTCGAGGATTGCGCCAAGGTCGCGACCGCCGCCGCAGCGCTCAACACCGCGGCCTTCGGGCCCATGGAGGGGGACGTGAGCCCCCGCACCGTGGCCGCGCTCATGCAGAGGCCCCTGGTCTAGGGATCGGCCCGGGCTCGTTTCTCAGGGAAAGGGAGCAATACCATGAACAACAAGGTCGGCATGTTCTTCACCTACTGGTCCACGGACTGGATGGTCGACTTCCCGGCGGTGGCCCGCAGGATCAAGGGGCTCGGTTTCGACATGATGGAGATCTCGCTCTCCAAGTTCCACGAGCTTCCCGAGGCCAAGAAGCGGGAGCTCAAGACCACAGCGGACGGGCTGGGTCTCACGGTGGCGACCTGCATCGGCCTCAGGCCCGACCAGGACTTCGCCTCGCCTGACAGGAGCGTGCGCGAGAGCGGGATCGAGTACGTGAAGCGCCTGCTCGACGACTGCCACCTCCTCAACGCCCCGGTCTTCGCCGGCCTGAACTTCTGCGCCTGGCCCTCCTCCCCGCCCCCGGGGATGACCGACAAGCGCCCCTACGTCGAGCGGGCGATCGACTCGGTGAAGAAGGTCATCAAGGTGGCCGAGGGGTACGGGGTCATCTACGCCCTCGAGGTGGTGAACCGCTTCGAGCAGTGGCTCGTGAACGACGCCCGGGAGGCCCTCGCCTTCCGCGACGCGGTCGGCAACCCCTGGTGCAGGATCCAGCTCGACACCTTCCACATGAACATCGAAGAGGACTCGTTCCGCGACGCGATCGTGAGCTGCAAGGGGAAGCTCGGTCACTTCCACCTGGGCGAGCCCAACCGCCGCCAGCCCGGAACGCTCCGGCGCATGCCCTGGGACGAGATCTTCGGCGCGCTCAAGGAGATCCAGTACGACGGGACGATCGTGATGGAGCCGTTCGTCCGGCCGGGAGGGGCGGTGAGCCGCGACGTGGGCGTGTGGCGGGACATCTCCAACGGCGCCACCGACGAGCAGCTGGACGAGCTCGGGCGCAAGTCGCTCGCCTTCGTGCGCAGCAAGCTCGCTTAACGCCCCTCCCCACGCCCCCAAAGCCGCGGCCCCCCTCGCGACCGAAAGGCCGCTGACGGGCGGGCCGCTCTGCGTTATGCCAGAGGCGCCGCCAAGAGCCGGAGGGCTCCTGTGAACTTCGACCTGCTTCACCCCGCCGAGCAGCTCGTCATGACGATGGACCGTATCTACGGCTACGGCATGACCACCACCTCGGGCGGGAACCTCTCCATCCGGGAAGAAAACGGGGACCTCTGGATCACCCCGGCGGGCGTCGATAAGGGCTCGCTCGCCCCCGACGACATCATGCACGTCTCCCCCTCCGGCACCGCGACCGGCCGGCACCGCCCCTCGGTCGAACTCCCCTTCCACCAGTGGATCTACCAGCGGCGGCCGGAGCTGCGCGCCATCGTCCACGCCCATCCCCCGGCGCTGGTCGCCTTCTCGCTGGTCCGGAAGATCCCCGACACCTCGCTCATCCCGAACATGCGCCAGGTCTGCGGCGAGGTGGGGATGGCCGAATACGGCCTGCCGGGGAGCCCCGACCTGGGGGAGAAGATCGCCCGAGTGTTCGGGCGCGGCTGCAACGCCGTCATCCTGGAGAATCACGGAGCGGTGGTCGGGGCGCCAGACCTGTTCCGCGCCTTCATGTCCTTCGAGACGCTCGACTTCTGCGCCCGACTGGAGATCGACGCCCGGCGCATCGGTACCCCCACCGGCCTCACCCAGCGCGAGATCCAGCTCTCCGCCCAGAAGCAGGCCCTGCGCCTCGACGAGTTCAGCCCCGCCGGACACTCCAGCCTCGAGCGCCAGGCCCGGCAGGAGATGGTGACCCTCATCCGGCGCGCCTGCGACCAGAAGCTCTTCACGAGCACCCAGGGGACCTTCTCACAGCGGCTCGAGGGAGACTCGTTCCTCATCACCCCCTACCTCGTCGACCGCAAGCACCTCGAGGTGGGGGATCTGGTGCGCATCGACCTTGGCAAGAGGGAGGCTGGCAAGATGCCGAGCCGATCGGTCGGGCTGCACCGGGAGATTTACGCCCGGCAGCCGCACGTCCGCTCGGTGATCATCGCCCACCCCCCGAGCATCATGGCCTTCGCGGTGACGGGCGAGCGGTTCGACTCAAGGACCATCCCGGAGTGCTACGTGATGCTGAGGAACGTCCCCAAGCTCCCCTTCGGGGCCACCTTCCTCGAGCCGGAGAGGACTGCGGCCCTGTTCGTTCCGGGCACCCCCCTCGCCCTCGTGCAGAACGACTGTGCCGTCGTCACCGGCAATAGCCTCATCCAGGCCTTCGACCGCCTGGAAGTGGCCGAGTACAGCGCCCGCGCCCTGGTCGCGTGCCGAAGCCTGGGAGAGGTGGTCATGATCGACCCCCTGCAGGTCGCGGAGATCGAGAGGGCCTTCGGCGCGTGAGCTGGCCCCGGGCCGCTCTCGACCGGTTGGCTCGCCTGGGCCTGCGCTGCGCCTACGGGGGGATGCGCGTCTACTGGGCGGTGTGCCACCCGCGCACCCATGCCGCGGTGGTGGCGCTCTGGCACGGGGGCGAGGTCCTCCTCGTCCGCACCAGCTACAGCCGGGGCCACTGGTTGCCTGGCGGCCACGTGAGGAGGGGGGAGACGGGGCGAGAGGCGGCCCGACGCGAGCTCTCGGAGGAGCTCGGCCTGCGCCTCGCGCTCGAGGAGCTGGAACCCATCCTCGACCTTCGGCACCGCTTCCAGGGGAAGGAGGAGCGCGTCGAGATCTTCGAGCTCGCTCCCGCGGCGCGCCCAACGATCGCCATCGACCGACGGGAGATCGTGGAAGCGCGCTTCTACACGCCCGCGCAGGCGCTCTCGCTCGAGGTCTACCCTCCCGCCCGGAGGGCGATCGAGCGCCGGGCAGAGAGGGCGCGAGCGGGGGAACGAGCGGGCCCGTGAGGGCGAGGCGAAGACCTGCCGGCGAACAAGACAGAGCTTGGCTCCACCGGCTTTGAGCGAGGCCCGCGGCCGCTATTGACGCTCGGTGCGCGCCGCGGTCCCCGCCCCGGACAGCACCGGTGCGCTGCCAGATGTGCGCGAGAGGTCCTCGCTGTATGGGTGAATCCCCGGGGGCACCACACCGCGACGGGACGCGACGTTCGGTCCGGGCAGCGGACGGTGGCCGAGGCGACGAGCGTGCCCTGGCTCCCTTTAGCATGCGACGGAAACGGGCTAGGCTCGCACAAGAAGGTCTCGTCCGCGGAAGAGGACGTTTGCACACGAGTCCGGTTCACCGTCGAGCGGTCCTCGCCATGCTCTTTCTGGCCGACGACGTCCTCCACCTGTCCATCGAGATAACGCGATGAGGCGAGCCTCCGGACCCAAGTCCACGACCGCGGCCGGCGCCCTGGCCCGGCTCGCCCTCGCCCTCCTCACGCTCGAGGCCCTCTCCTGCAATGGCGGCGGGAGCGGCGGCGGGACGATCGAGCTTAGCTACCGGTCCAGCCTCACCCAGGCACAACAGGCCGCGTTCGAGGCTGCCAGGGACCGCCTCCAGAAGGTGATCACGGGAGGGTTGACCGCGGTGGTCGTCGCGAACCAGACATGCGACGACCAGTCAGCCACACCGCCCACGATCGACCAGACCGTGAACGGACTCCTCATCCTGGTCAACGTGACCGACCTGGGCCAGACCGGGATCATCGCGCAGTCTGGGCCTTGCCTCGTCCGGAGCAAGAGCCGTTTGCCGATCGTCTCGGTCATGAAACTCAACTCGGTGAGCCTGTCCGCGCTCTCCGACGAGAGCCTTCGCAAGACCGTGCTTCACGAGATGACCCATGCTCTCGGGTTCGGGACCGTCTGGGACGCCACCGCGCGCGCTCCGCTGCCCCCTCTCCTGGAGGCTCACAACTTCACGGGCGCCCAGGCGCTCGCCGCCGCGAAGTCGTCGAACGGAGCCCCGATTTCGTGGACTTCGGTCCCGGTGGAGGACTGCATGACTGCCCCGGCCGGATGCGGCCCCGGGACCCTGGATTCGCACTGGCGCTGGTCGGTGTTCGGGGACGAGCTCATGACCGGCTGGATCACCTCTGGAGCACAACCGTTCAGCGCCACCACCATCGCCTCCCTGGGCGATCTGGGCTATTCCGTCGACCTCACCCGGG
Organism: Anaeromyxobacter sp.; assembly: GCA_035686075.1. Lineage (GTDB taxonomy): Bacteria > Myxococcota > Myxococcia > Myxococcales > Anaeromyxobacteraceae > Anaeromyxobacter. The sequence continues at coordinate 113,329 of DASRZU010000017.1, read as the reverse complement.
CGGACGCGTTCACGATCCCGTCTCCCAGCGCCGCGCTCCGGGCGCTCACCGCCGAGCCTCCTCCCGTCGAGCTGGGCGACGATGTCCTCCACGTCCGGCCGGTCGAGGTGGATGACTCGTCGCCTTAACGGGTGCCGCAGCCGGAGAGGTCGCGAAGGTCCTTCAGGGCGAGAGCGAAGGGAAGGGCGGTTTGGGTGACTTCTCTCCGTCGAGTCTAGGGCTCGGGCTCGATCGCGCGAGCCGCCTCGCGCTCTCGCCATCGGATCCGCCAGCGGAGGAGCGGCGGGGTGAGGAGGGTGGTGAGCACCACCATCGTGACCACCGCCGCAAACTCGCTTTCGCCCAGGACCGGCGTCCCGCGCTCGACCAGCGTGAGCCCCAGACCGGCGAAGATGAGCCCCACCTCGCCGCGGGGGATCATCCCGAGCCCCACCATAAGCCGGTCGGCACCCTGGCTCACGACCGCCAGCCCGCATACCTGCTTGCTCAGGACGGCCGCCGCCGTGAGCGAAAGCGCCAGCGGGATCGAGCCGCCCCCCATCTGAGCAAGGTTCACCTCTAGTCCCATGCGAACGAAGAAGATGGGAACGAGCACCGTGGAGAGCGGGAGCAAGAGCTCCTCGAGCCGATCGCCGGAGGGGAGCAAGCTCTCGAAGGGGACGCCCTCCAGCACCAGGCCGGCCGCGAACGCCCCCACGATCGGCGCGAGGCCCACGAGCCCTGCCAGCCAGGAGAGGCCGAGGCAGAAGAGGAGCGCGAGCGTGAAGACGACGCCGTGCGCCTTCAGGCGAGCTCCGAGTCGGAAGAGCCGCGGGGCAAAGGCACGGCCCAGAACCATGGCCCCCAAGAGAAAGCCCACCGCCTTGGCCCCCACCTCGGCGAGGGTTGCGAGGGTGCCCCCTCCTCCACCGGCGCCCTCGCCGGTCCTCGTCAGGCCGACCATCACCGCCAGGACCATGAGGCCCAGGACGTCATCGACGAGCGCGGCCCCGAGGATGATCTGCCCCTCCGGGCTACTCACCTTGTTCAGGTCCTTCAGCACCCGGGCGGTGATCCCCACGCTCGTGGCGGACAGGGTGGCGCCCAGGAAGAGAGGCACGTAGTGGTGCCGCCCCGGGAGCAGCCACAGCCCGACGCCGTAGCCGAGAGCCATCGGCGCGAGCACCCCCACGAGGGCGACCAGGAAGGCCGAGAGGCCAACCCGCATGAGCTCGGCGAGCCGGGTAGCCAGGCCGACCTCGAAGAGAAGCAGGATGACACCCAACTCGGCAAGCGACTCGATCACTCGGTCGTGCGCCACCCAAGCGAGCCCATGCACGCCAGCGAGCGGGAGAGCGCCGAGCACCACCCCCGCCAGTAGCTCGCCCAGCACCGGCGGTTGACGCAGCCGCTCGGCGGCGATGCCGCCTACCTTCGCGGCCGCGAGGAGGGCGAGGAGCGCGAGGAGGAGGTTTGCCATCACGAACTGCCGGGAGCATAAGGCAAAGGCGGCCTGTGCGGGAGCGGCGGGCGTGCGCGGACGTCCGGGCCGACGAACCGGGACACCGCCTCTACCGTTTCAAGAGGCGGTGGAGCCGCGAGGTCCACCCGGACCCTTGCGGTACCTCAACCCCCGGGCCGGACATGCGAACCACCGCCGCCGTGAGGTTGTCCGCCGTCCGGCGGCTGTTCGCGCGCTCGACGAGGGCGCGGCAGGCGGCCTCCGCGTCTTTGGCGGAAACAGAAAGGGCGGCGATCTCCTCCTCGGACAGGACACCGTGCAGGCCGTCGCTGCAGGCGACGAGGAGGTCGCCCGGCCGGAGGGCCTGGGAGAGCCGGTCCCGGTTCACGATGAGCTCGCGCCCCACGCTGCGCGTCAGGACGCTCCGGTCCGGGTGGAAACGGACCTTCTCGGCGGAGAGCAGGCCCAGGCGCACTCGCTCCGCCGCCACGGTGTGGTCCTTCGTGAGCTGGACCGCCCGGCCCTCGCGGACGAGGTAGAGCCGGGAATCGCCGACGTGAACGGCGGTCAGGGTCCCCGCCTCGACAGCCAACGCCGTGAGGGTCGTCGCCATCCCGTGGAGTTCGGGAACCGCGATGGCGCGGTCGTAGACCTCGATGTTGGCCTGCTGTACGGCCCGGTAGAGGCGCTGGCCCGCGGGGCGGCCGGGAGGCTCCTCCCGGAAGGCGCGGAGGAGGACCTCGACCGCCATCTGGCTCGCCACCTCGCCCCCTGGAGAGCTGGAGACGCCGTCGGCCACCACCACCACCGCGGCGCCCCCCTCGAAGAGCGTTCCGCAGGCGTCCTCGTTGTGCTCGCGCTCCGTGCCGACGTCGGTGAGCGCCGCAAGGTCCACCGCAGGCACGGCGAGGGGCGGGGTGGCGTTCACGTCCGGACCCCCCCGTGCCGGCGGGCGCCCATCGCCCGGGGGGGGCAGGGCGAGCGGACGGCTCGGGGAGCGCTTGCTCGCCGGTGCGGACCGCCGTTACGCTCACGCGGTTCCATCACCGCCCCCGAGGCCCCATGTCCGAACCTGTCGTCGGCGACCGCCTCGACCAATACGAGCTGCAGGAGCTTCTGGCCCGTAGCGGCATGGCCGCCATCTTCAGGGCGCGGGACACGTTCACCGGTGCCACGGTGGCCCTCAAGATCCCTCATTTCCAGTACGAGAGCGACATCGTCTTCTCCGAGCGCTTCCGGCGCGAGGAGGAGGTCGGCCAGAAGCTCGACCACCCCAACGTCGTCCGGATTCTGAAGCCGAGGGAGAAGAGCCACTCGTACCTGGCCATGGAGTACATCGAGGGCCGGTCGCTCCGGGCGATGATGGGGAAGAGCCCGATGCCCCTTGACCGGGCTCTGGACATCTGCCGCCAGGTCTGCGACGCGCTCGCCTACCTCGAGGCACAGGGGGTGGTCCACCGCGACATCAAGCCGGAGAACATCCTCGTCACCGCAAGCGGCCAGGTGAAGATCATCGACTTCGGCATCGCCCTCTTCCAGGCGGAGCGGCGGATGACCTGGGCGGGCCTCTCCCACACGATCGGCACGCCCGACTACATGGCGCCGGAGCAGATTCGAGGCCGCCGCGGTGACGCGCGCACCGACGTGTACGCCCTGGGCATGCTTCTTTACGAGTTGCTCACCGCCCGTCTCCCCTACGACAGCCCGAACCCCCGCGCTCTCCTGCGCGCCAAAACGAGCGAGGAGCCCAAGCCGCCGAGCTACTGGGTCCCGGGCTTCGACCCGCACCTCGAGGCCATCATCCTGCGGGCCATCGAGCGCGACCCGAGGAATCGGTATCCCAGCGCTGCCGAGATGCTCAAGGACCTGAAAGACCCGTTCGCGGTCCCGCCCCGCGATCCCCGGACGGGCGAGCGGCGCCGCCGGGCCGGGGCAGCGCGCCGGCGGCGCATTCTCGCGGCCACGGTGGTGGCGGCGGTGCTCGCCGCTCTCTTCGCCCTGGTCTGGATTCAGGGGCGCTCCGCGGCCGTGTCGGGCCGGCCCGGGGGCGTGGAAAGGGGGAGGTGAGAGATGCCGCAGGACGCCGCGCTCAACCTGGCCTGGGTGCTCTTGACCGGGTTTCTGGTGATGTTCATGCAGGCCGGCTTCGCCCTGGTCGAGACCGGGTTCACCCGCGCTCGGAACGCCGCCCACACCATGGCCATGAACTTCGTCATCTACCCCTTGGGCGTGCTCGGGTTCTGGGCGCTCGGGTACGGGCTCATGATGGGGGGGATCCACGGCTGGCCGGCCTTGGGTGTTCCGGGGTCCACAGCCTCCGAGGTGGCGATCACCGTGGGGGGCCACTCCTGGGGTCTCTTCGGCGCGGCCAAGTTCGCCTTGGTCAAGGTGGCGGCCGACCCGCCCAGCCTGGCGATGTTTCTCTTCTCGGCCGTGTTCATGGACACGGCCGCGACCATCCCCACCGGCGCGATGGCCGAGCGCTGGAGGTTCTCGGCCTTCCTGGCCTACGGCCTCTTCATGTCGGCCCTGCTCTACCCGGTCTATGGCAACTGGGTCTGGGGCGGGGGCTGGCTCGCCGCTCTGGGCCAGAACCTGGGCCTCGGGCACGGGCACGTCGACTTCGCCGGCTCCACGGTGGTCCACATGACCGGGGGCGTGACGGCACTCGCCGGCGCGATCGTCCTGGGCCCCCGTCTCGGCAAGTTCCGGGCCGACGGGACCATCGGGGCCATGCCGGGCCACGACTTGCCGATGAGCGTCCTCGGGACGCTCATCCTGGCGTTCGGCTGGTTCGGCTTCAACGCCGGCTCCACCCTCTCGGCCGGCAGTCCACGCATCGCGCTCGTGGCGGTGAACACCATGCTGGGGTCGTCCGCCGGGGCGTTGGCCGCCCTGGCCTTCGTCTGGTACGCGCTCGGGAAGCCCGACCTGGGAATGGCCTGCAACGGTCTTCTGGGCGGGCTCGTGGCGGTGACCGCCCCCTGTGCCTTCGTCACTCCCGCCGCGGCGGTCATCATCGGGCTCGTGGCCGGCGTGGCGGTCGTCTTTAGCGTGGGTGTCTTGGAGAGGCGGTTCCACGTGGACGATCCGGTGGGTGCGATCTCGGTTCACGGCGTCTGCGGGACCTGGGGGGCGATTGCCCTGGGGCTCTTCGCGGACGGGAGCTTCGGGGAGGGATGGAACGGGGTGGCAGGACCGGTACGCGGGCTCCTCTTCGGGGGAGGGGACCAGCTCGTGGCCCAAGTCCTCGGCGTCTTGGCGAACGTGGTGTTCGTGTTCGGAGCCTCCTACGGGTTCTTCAGACTCGTGGACCGCCTCATCGGGAACCGGGTCTCGGCCGAGGTGGAGCTGACCGGGCTCGACACCCTGGAAATGGGCACGGACGCCTACCCTCGAGGCTAGCCTCCCTTCGGACGAGGCCACGCCCGGGCCCACCCGAAAAAGGGCGGGCCCGGGCGCGTGCCGTTCTCGTCGAGCAGAGGCGGGGGCGCTAGGCCTCGACCGGCCGGGACTGGACGAAGACGGACTTTCCCTTTCTCCGGCTCGACCGCACGAAGTAGTAGGTTCCGTAGAGCCCCCAGACCACGCAGAAGCTGAGGGCGATGTACGGCTCCTTGATGCTCATCCCCGCCACGGTGAACGGGCCCACGAGGTAGAAGAGCATGCAGGCGAGGTTTGCCAAGAGCCCGAAGACCGGGACTACGAGGTGCTTGAACCCGTTGAAGCTGTGGTGCTCGCGGAAGGCGACCATGGCGATGACGCAGGTGAGCATGTAGAGCATGAAGGTTCCGAAGTTACTCACCAGGGTCACGATCACGAGGCTATTGGGAAGCGAGGCGTAGGTCTCCGGTTTGAAGATGCCGAAGGCATACCAGAAGCTCCCCGCATACTTGGGCTCCAGCGCCGGGGAGGTGCCGCCCAGGTAGACCGACGCGGTCACGACCCCGAGGACCGCGGAGAGGATGGCCAGGGTCCAGATGGCCCGGTGCGGGGTGAGCCGCTTGCCGTGAAGCATCCCGAAGTGCTCCGGTACCTCATCGTCCTTGCCCATCGCGTAGGTGACGCGCGCACCGGTGGAGAGGCAGGAGAGGGTGGTGCCGATGAGGGCCAGAAACACCGTGGCCGCCTGGACCAGCATGAACGCTCGGCCCGCCGCCGGGCTACCGAAGAGCCAGGTCCCGACGAGCACCATCATGTCGCCGAGCGGAGCGCCGGACGCCCCCGCGTCCGCGAGCGTATACCCCTGGTTGAGGAAGTAGTTGGCCGCGAAGTACTCGATGAGGTAACAGACCATTCCCTGGATGAGCAGGGAGAGCAGGACGGCCCGCGGGATGTCGCGCTTGGCGTTCTTTGCCTCCTCCCCCATGGAGGTCACCGACTCGAAGCCCACCAGGATGAGGATGGCAATGCAGGCCTGAATGAAGATGAAGAAGAAGGAGTGCGGCGCAATCACCGAGGACGCCCTGGGGTGGAACTTGAAGTGCGGGGAGAGATCCTTGGGGTGGTCGGCGTCCACCGCTTCCATGGTGGTGGCCTGGTCGAGAGCGTAGCTCAAGGTGAAGGGCACGGGCTGGCCGTCCTTCATCTCCGGGACGGGTGTGCCGTCCTCGGCGATCTTTGCCTGCAGGATCGGGGCACCCGAGGCGTCGAGTTTGGCTTTGCCGTCCTCCACGACCGGCTCCTGCGCCACCACGTAGTCGACCGGCACGCCGTTCACGAGGTGCCACCCCTTGGAACCCTCTGGGTGCCCAAGTCGGTAGGAGATGGCCATCACCGAGAAGACGATGAGGGCGGCGATCTGGATGACGTTGATGGCGAAGTTGACCCCGGTGGTACCGGTCACCCCCCGAAAAGCGATGTAGGCAACGCCGAGCGCGAAGGCGAAGCAGAACACGAGCATGAAGAGCGGGCTGTTGATCGTTCCGCTGAAGCTACCCGGGAAGAACTGGCTCGCGAGGTAGCCGGCGAGGATCGCGGTGACGCCCACCATGCAGCCGGGGTAGACCCAGTAGTAGAGGTGGCTCGCCCAGCCGGTGATGAACTTCGCCACCCGCGCGAACCTGAACGCCTTCGTCTTCCGTAGGAAGGCCTGCTCGGCGAAGAAGTAGGAGGACCCGGCGCCGGGGTAGAGCTTCGAGAGCTCGGCGTAGCTGATGGCGGTGGCGAGGCAGAGCAAGAGCGCGAGCAGGATGCCGAACCACATGGCGGCGCCCGCCATCGGGGCCCCGTAAAGTGCCTGGATCTGGAAGGTGAGCCACAGGAAGGCACCCGGCGCGATGAGCGCCATGGCGTTGATGGTGAGACCCGTGAGCCCCAGCGTGGGGCGCTGCGAGGTCGTCCCGGCTGGCGTCGGGGTTGGGGCGATGCTGACAGCGGGTTCGGGCATGGCTAGGGGCTCCGTTTCCTTCAGACGAGGCCGAACAGTCGGCTTCGGCGCTTGCGGATTGCAGCCCCTGTGCCGGCCAGGGGTGGCAACTCGCACGGAAGCGAGGAAACGAGCGGGGATCGCACGAAGGCTTCGACTTCTGCGAGCCCTGGTGTCCCTCGGGTGGGGGTTCTCGCAACGAGGTGCGGCCACCCTGTGGCCCAGGAACCCGCAAAGAGCCCTGTAGGCAGGCAGCAAGGAGCCCGATTTGCAGGCACACCCGCGGACCCGAGACTCGCCGCGGCGTGATGCGCAAGCGGACCGACTCTCACGCCCTCCCGGGGTCCTGGGGGCGCAAAGGGCGTCTCTCTCCGAAATCCGGCCCTCGGGAGGACCTATACTTCGCCCCTCGCCCCGGACGGAGGTCTCACGATGAACAGGGTCGTGTGGGGGGTGCTCGGCACCGCCAACATCGGGATGGGGAAGGTCATCCCCGCCATGCAGCGCGCGGCGCACGTGGAGGTGCGAGCGATCGCCTCCCGCTCGCTCGCGACCGCCCAGAAGGCGGCTCGCCAGCTCTCCATCCCCAAAGCATACGGCTCCTACCGGGAGCTACTTGCCGACCCCGAGATCGAGGCCGTCTACAACCCGCTCCCCAACCACCTCCACGTGCCGCTCACCCTCGAGGCGGCCCGGGCCCAGAAGCACGTCTTGTGCGAGAAGCCCATCGCCCTCACCGCAGCCGAGGCCGCCCAGCTGCGCGACTGCAAGGTTCAGGTGATGGAGGCGTTCATGGTTCGCTTCCACCCGCAGTGGCTCCACGCGCGCGACCTCGTCCGGGGCGGGCGCATCGGTGAGCTGCGGGCCGTGCAGGTGTTCTTCTCCTACTTCCTCGAGGACCCGAGCAACATCCGCAACCAGGTCGACATCGGGGGAGGGGGTCTCTACGACATCGGCTGCTACGCGATCGTGGCGGGCCGGTTCTTCCACGAGAGCGAGCCACGACGCGCGGTGGCGCTCGTGGACCGCGATCGGGTACTCCGGACTGACCGGACCACGAGCGGGCTCGTGGACTTCGGGGAGGGGCGCTTCTTGGATTTCACCGTCTCCACCCAGTGCGCTCCCTACCAGCGCATCCAGCTCTGCGGGACCCGCGGCCGGATCGAGATCCTGATCCCCTTCAACGCACCCGCGGGCGGCGCCACCCGGATCCTGGTGGACGACGGGTCCGCCCTCGACGGAAGCGGCATCTCGGTGGAGACGCTCCCGCCCTGCGACCAGTACACACTCCAGGGTGAGGCGTTCTCCCGAGCCGTCCGTGGTGAGATCACCCTCCCCTACGGCATCGAGGACGCGATCCTCAACATGCGCGCCATCGATGCGGTGTTCCGTTCGGAGCGATCGGGGAGGTTCGAGGACGTCTAGAGTCGCGGGTGGACTCCTGAGCGGCGCCGGCCCCCTCGCCCTTCTGCCCGGGAAGAGCGGCCGGCTTGCGCCGCGCAGTTTCCGGCTCAAAGCCGGGCGAGGTCCCGTTCCCCGGTCCCTCGCCGCCCGCCTTCGAAGGCCACCCGAAGCCGGACCGCGAGCCCGCTGGCCACGCCTCAGCGGAAGAATCGCGCAGGCCTGCAGCGAGAAGAGGGCGGAGGAGGCCGGGGTGATGCCGAACGGGCGAGCGCACGTGCCCGAGTGGCGCCACAAGCGGCGCCTCACCAAGATCCGCCCCCATGCGCGAGCCTCGGGTGGAGGTCTACCCCGGAGAGGGGTACGAGATCAGGATCATCGGCGGCAGGCGGGACGGCTTCCACGACCTGTACCATGCCTTCCTCCGCATTCACTGGGGGACGGCCATCGCGGCGATCGCGGGCGTCTACCTGGCTCTCAACGCCGTCTTCGCCGTGCTCTACCTCCTCGTTGGGGGGGTAGCCAACGCCGCGCCGGGGTCATTCCTCGACGCCTTCTTCTTCAGCGTGCAGACCATGGGAACCATCGGTTACGGCTCGATGTACCCGGTCACGCGCGGAGCGAACGCGCTCGTGGTGGCGGAGTCGGTGGTCGGCCTCATGGTGGTGGCGGTCGCCACGGGCCTTGTGTTCGCGCGGTTCTCGCAGACACGGGCCAGGGTGGCGTTCTCCTCCCGCGTCGCGGTCTCGCCCGTGGATGGCATACCAACCCTGATGATGCGCGTCGGCAACGAGCGGAAGCGCAACAACATCGTCGACGCCACCTTTCGGCTCACCCTGATGCGGACCATCGTGACGGCCGAGGGCAACACCGTCTACCGGACGGTGGAACTACCGCTCGTTCGCGAGCGGGCCACGGCGTTGGCCCGCTCTTGGATGGTCCTGCACCGGCTCGAGCCGAATAGCCCCCTCGCCGGCGCGACTCCCGAGTCGCTGGTGGCCGCGGACGCGGAGCTGACCTTGGCGGTGGCGGGCATCGACGATACCTCGCTTCAGCCCATCCACGCCCGACACACCTGGACAGCTCCCTCGGTGGTGTTCGGAGCGCGCCTAGCGGACGTGGTCTCGGAGACGCAGGACGGCGGGTTGCTCATCGACCTGCGGCGCTTCCACGACCTCGTGCCCACACCGCCCACGCCAGCCTTTCCCTACCAGGCGAAGACGGACCTGGCCGAGACCGGCCCGGTGGCGTAGCCCCCCGACTCTGGCTCGTACCGTATGGATTCGTGGCCATCCCACTCCCCAACTGGGCGAAGCAATACTGGAGGGCGATGGCACGGTGGGCTGCCAGGGTCGCAATCGGATGCACGAAGGCGAGTCCGACGGTGCAGAAGTAGATCGCGCTCTCGATGCCGAAACAGGACAGCCACGCGCTCGGCGGCGCGGTCGAGGTGGACATGGAGGAGCCCCGCCGCCCGCGTGATCACGAGCCAGATGGCCGTGTGGGGCACCCCTTGCTCATCCTGCTTCCGTCCTCTCTCCGGCGCGCGGACCCCGCTCCGCGCCGAGGGAGGCGGCCTCGGCCACCGCGTGGTCGATGAGCCGACGCGCCACCGAGAGCCTGTGGGGCAACAGGGGCAGGCAGTCCACGGGAAACCAGCGTGCGTCCACGATCTCCGAGGGATCGCAGGCGATCTCTCCACCTGCGTGCTCGGCCAGGAAAGCCACCATGAGCGAGTGCGGGAACGGCCAGCATTGGCTCGCGAAGTAGCGCAGCCCCCGAACCTCGATGCTCACCTCCTCCCTCACCTCGCGGTGGACGCTCTCCTCCAACGTCTCGGATGGCTCCACGAACCCGGCCAGCGCGCTGTAGATGGGGAGGGAAAACCGACGGCCGCGCGCCAGCAGAAGCTCGCGTCCCGCGGGACCCTTCCGGGTGACGAGCGCCATCATGGCCGGAGCGATCCGCGGGTAGAAGGTCGCCCCGCAGCGCGGGCACCGGCGGGCCCGCCCCCCATCAGCGAGGTTCGTGCACGCGGCGCAGGCCCCGCAGTAGCGATGGGTCCGATCGAAATCCATGACCTGCGCCGCCCGCCCGGCCACGGCAAGCAGGCCATCGTCCAGCCGGTCGAAGAGGTCCCGGATCGGCTCGAGCGAGGATCCCTCGGGCAGCGCTTCATCGGTCGCCTGAGCCGCCCAGCAGGGGGCCTGCCCCAGCCGGCCGACACATCGCACTCCCGTCACGGGGAGGGGCGGGCCCCCGTCCGGCCTGCTCCGGGGGATGGTGGGCCCGCTCGGCCCGGCGCCGACGAGGAGGTCCCGGTCCCGGAAAACGAACCAGAACCCGAGGGGAAGGTCGCCGGCCGGCGGGGACCAGAGCGGGACAAACGAGTCGGGGAGCAGCATGGCTCGAAACTAGCGCAAGAGCGGCCCGTGCGCCCCAACGGCCGCTCACGAAAGTCGGAGACCTTGCGAGGACGGGAGCTCCTCCGGCGGTTACCGTTGAGCTTCGTCCAAGGCCTTCAGCACCGAGGGGCCTCCGAGGCACCCGAGACCGCACATGGGCCGCCGCGCGTTCGTCCTGGCCAGATTCGACCGGTCACCCGCAGGACGCGCGGCCATGCGCGCCGAACTGGAACGCCTTCGCGCCGAGCTGGAACGGCGACGGCCACTCGGCGCGGCGATCGATGAGGAACGCCATCGACGCTTCCCTCTCGGCTAGACAGCTCGCCCAGCTGACCGCGCTCGGGCCGGAGGGCGATGTTGGCTTCGGCGCTTGGGTGATGGCCGAGGAGCCTCCCGGGCACGCGCGCCACCTGGCGCATCGTGGGTTCCGACGAGGCCGACGCGCACCGGGGTACGGTGGACCCCTCTCGCCCCTCTCGGCTCTTGGGCCAGGCCCGTCTGGGGAGGAAGGTTGGGGGAGAGCGTCGAGTCGGAGCGGCCGGGGCAGCGCGAATACACGATCTGCGCGGTGTAGCCTGTGCCCGCCTCGTTAGGACGGACCGGCAGGCGGGGAGCCCGGCCTTTCCGGCGCGGTTCTTTTTTTCGGGTAGCGCGCCTATCGTGGTCTCCCTCCCAGCCGCGGATAGCCGCGGAGCCGATTGAGGCGCGCCAGCCCAGGAGAAAGACCGAGTGACAGGACGTCCGTACACGATCGCGGTCGTCGGCGATGGCAACGCAACCGAGGGGTCGATGGCCTGGCGGCTCGGCGAGGAGCTCGGTGCGGCGCTCATGGCGGCTGGATACCGGCTCATCACGGGAGGCTTGGGCGGAGTCATGGAGGCTGCCTGTCGTGGCGCAAGGCGCTCGGTAGCACACGGCCCTGGCTCGATCGTGGCCCTCCTGCCGGGCCACGATCCCGAAGAGGCCAACGAGTACGTCGACGTGGCAATCCCGACCGGGCTCGGCCATCTGCGAAACGCTCTTGTCGCGCACGCCGATGCGTTGGTCGCGATCGGGGGCGGGGCGGGAACCCTGTCCGAGATGGCGCTCGCGTGGATCCAGGACCGACTGGTCATCGCCTTCCGCGTGCCCGGCTGGAGTGGGAGCCTCGCCGACGCGAGGCTCGACGACCGGGTCCGCTTTGAAGGAGTGCTCGACGACCGGGTGCACGGCGTAGACACAGTCATGGAGGCCCTTTCCGTGCTCGAGGTACGGCTGCACGAGCGTTGAGACCCGTAGTCCGTCTCGCAGCAGCACCCTCGGAGAGCTCCATTCCTGCCTCCCGACCATTCCCCCGGCGAGCGGCCGAGCGTCGAACTCTGCCCGCCGGGCGGGCGACGGGCGCCGCTTCGAGGGCGCCTCGCCCCTCCGCTCGTCCAGAGGGAGTCGCCGTCGATGAAGGATGCTGGAGAGGTCGCGTGGGCAGAGCCTCGGCGCGGACCCGCGTCTGTACCCTTTTGCCCGTCGCCGTCCGGCCCTCGGCTCGCGCGCCCCTTCCCGCGCTGGCGCAGGAGGAAGGCGACGCCGGCGGGCTCCCCGTCCGGCGATGCTCGCGGCAGCCTGTCTGCGCCGGTGCGCGCCGCCGCACGGTGCCCTGCGGCAGGCCGGGCCAGATCCGGCCGAGAAATAACGTGTGGTTATCACACAGCCGAAATCAATCGATTGGACGTCAGGCGACACCCGCGCCAACTTCTCCCGCGAAAGGACCCGGAGGCGACGGGGCCTGGAAAGGAAAGGGTATCGACATGCTGAGAGATGTACTGGCGCTGTTCACGAACGCCTGGGAGCTGGGCAGGGGTGGCAGGCAGGACGAAACACCCGTTCCGGAGCCCGAGTTCAAGCCGTTCCGGTTCCCGGAGCGGGAAGGGGTTGGGGCGCGCGCCGGTCAGCCCTCGGCGGCCGGGGCGGGCGGCGTGCCAAGAACGCTCGCCGAGCTTGGCGTGCCCTCCATCCTGGCGCGCGATATCGAGTCTGCGCTCCTTGCGATGGGCGCGATCCGCGGGGGACGTGTGATGGGTTTCAAGTTCCGCACCTCCGACGGTGCATCGCACCCCCTGCGCCTCTCGGCGTCGCCCCGGCCCGACCAGGCGGCACGGGCCGCTTAGCGGGCCGGATGCACGGCCGGGGGGTCTCGACCGGCGGTCCGGGCGACCGCCGCCGCCGGTCCTCCCCCGCGTCGGGCATCATGGCCCTCTCGGTGTCGCGGCAAGGACACGACCCCGGACTTCTCTCCCCCCCCCGTGACCCGATGCTCGCGCGCCGCGGAGGGTCGTACGTCCGTGGCGATCGAGTGCACTGGCGATGCGAAAGCCGCGCTCGCATGGCGACATGTTCAGTTATCGAGCGTCGACCTCGATCAGGCGAGCCACCGCGAGGCGCGACGTAGCCCTCGAGCCCCCGCTGTAGTGTGGCATCCTCGGGGGCGGCGGTTCGCAGGGCCCCCAAAGCACGAGCCCGGCATATCCAGTGGATGAATTGGGCGGCGAGTAGGGTAACGAGGAGCCCCGCACAATGGGTCGCGAGCCAAGTGGAACGGCCCGGCGACCCAAACCACGAAGACGATGCCATTAAGACCGCGAGGAGCCGGTACACCCGAGTCGACCGGTCCAGAGGCTTCGCTCGTGCAACTCCCTCCTCGATCCGTGGCCCATTCGACTCCACTTCGGGTAAGGACAGCGTGCGCTACAGGGCCGTCCTATTCTAAGGCGGGGCACCCGAAAGGGCTGATTCAGGCGGGAGTAGATGGGGGTCGGGTGTGTACCATGGACGCAGGACATGCGCGCGACGCGAAGCGCCTGCGCTCCAAGTGAGAACACCCGCAGTCATGGCCAGCGGGCGCCTGTAAGCCATCGCCTCGGTCGGCCTCGTGTTGAGGCACGTATAAAATGTTCGCTGGCCCGGGAGCCCTGATGGATCGGTTCTTGCGTAATATTGTCCCATGCATGCGGGACCGGCGATGGCGATGGTCGCCCTCTTCCTCGGCGGCTGGGCCTTCATTTCGGCCATATCCACCCCGGTCGTCGTGCTCCTGCTTCGCAGGCAAGCCCGGGCGAACGCAAGGCTGACAGCCCAGCTCCGACGCGAGGGGTGGGCTAGCGAGTCCGAGTCCGCGCCCGGCCCCTCCGACCGGATGCTGGCGGGCTGAACGGGCGAACGTCTACCTCCGCTGCCTCCTCGGGGATCCCCTCCCAACGCGGGCTCGCAGCCTGCGATGGGCAGGGCTACTCATGGCCCTGAGAGGAGCCTTCCATGGCAGGCCTGAATCCGGTTCCCCAGGGCATGCACACGCTCACGCTCAATCTCGTTCTTCGGGACTGCTCGAAGGCGATCGAGTTCTACCAGCGCGCGCTCGGGGCCGAGGAGCGATCCCGGATGCCCACGCCCGACGGGAAGGGGATCTGGCACGCCGAGCTCCGCATCGGCGACTCGATCTTCTTCCTGAACGACGAGATGCCGGGCATGGGTCGGCCTGCCCCAAGCGCCGCGGAACCCGTCCCGGTGACCATGTGGCTCTATGTTCCCGATTGCGATGCAGCTTTCAAGCGGGCCGTGGACGCCGGGGCGAAGGCCATTTACCCGCCGAGCGACATGTTCTGGGGCGACCGCTGCGCGGGTGTGACCGATCCCTTTGGCTACGTCTGGTCCTTCGCCACGCACACGAAAGACATGACAGCGGAGGAGATGCGCCGCGCCGGGCAGGAGTTCGCCCGTAAGATGGCGGCGTCCCGGCCCCAGGGATGACGCTCGGCTTCTTCGCTCGTCAGTCTGCCCTCCGGGCGAGCCCCCCCCGACCGAGGCTCTTAGGAGCGCTTCATGTGGGGCTGGTGTGGTACCGGGCACGAGAGGTACCCGTGCTTCTCGTCCCACTGCTGGTGGTAGCCCTCCGCCACCCAGAACTTCCCGGCCGGCGCGATCTCGGTGGTGATCGGGTCGGCGAGCTTCTGCTGGTACTCCTCGCGCGAGGCAAGTGCCTCCTTCAGCTGCTCCGGGCCAAAGGTGAAGATGGCCGACCGGTAGTTGCTTCCCACGTCCGGCCCCTGCCGGTTGCCGCTCGTCGGGTCGTGGGTCTTCCAGAAGAAGTCGAGGAGCTGGCGGTAGGTCACCTGGGTCGGATCGAATTCCACCAGCACCGCCTCCGCATGGCCGGTCGAGTGGGTGCACACGTCCTCGTAGGTGGGGTTCTCCTTGGTCCCGCCGGTATAGCCGACCGCGGTGGCCACGACCCCCGGCACCTTCCGGAAGCGTTCCTCGACTCCCCAGAAGCAGCCCTGGGCGAAGACGGCAAGCTGGTGGTTCCCGGTGGGGGTGAGCGGGGTGCCGTGGCCCACGTGGCCGGGTTGGGTGCCGCAAGCGGGGTTGCCGATCTGCATGTTCGCGCCCCTGGTGCGGGTCGGACCCGCGAGCAGGTTGAACGCCAAAATCACCGCCGCGAAGGCGGCGAGCAGGATCGCGGGCCTCACGGATGCGTCCCTCCGGCCTGCGCGGTCGCCTGGCCCGCCTTCTCGAAGATCGGCAGGTACTTTCCGTAGCCCTCCGCCGCTAGCCGCTCGACCGGTACGAACCGAAGAGCGGCGGAGTTCATGCAGTAGCGAAGGCCCGTAGGCGCTGGGCCATCGTCGAAAACATGACCCAGGTGGGAGTCAGCGTGGGCCGACCGCACCTCGGTTCGGGGCATGAGAAGCGAGTAGTCCTTTCGCGTCGTGACGTTTCCGGGCTCGAGGGGCTTCGTGAAGCTGGGCCAGCCCGTGCCCGAGTCGAACTTGTCGAGCGAGCTGAAGAGCGGCTCGCCCGAGACGACGTCCACGTAGATCCCGGCTCGGTGCTCGTCCCAGTACTGGTTCTGGAAGGGAGGCTCGGTCCCCTCCCGTTGGGTGACCGAGTACTGCGCCGGTGTCAGTTTCTTCCTCAACTCCTCGTCCGAGGGCTTTCGGTAGTCCGACATGGCGTCATTCTCCTTCGGGGACGTGGTCGTCGTTGGGGCCGCATCGGCTCGAGAGCGGCATGCGATCGCCGCACCCAGGAGGGCCGCGAACGCCAGCGTCTGCGCTACGGAAGGGTTTCTCACGAGTATCATGACCTAGCTCCGCTAAGGTTCGCGGACCATGGAACCTGCACGCCGAGAAGTACGCCGGGAGGCGCGGCCCGGTTACTTCGCGAGGATCGTAACCGGGGAGGGCGGCGCGCGTATGCGAGAGGAGCAGGGCGAGGAGGCCCTTATGGAGGCCTACGTGGCCGGCGACCCCGGCGCGTTCCAGCGGCTATTCAGGCTCCTGGCCCCTTCGCTCCAGGCGTTCTTCGCTAGGGCGGTGGGCGCAGGGCCCGCCGCGGAGGACCTCCTGCAGACCACCTTCCTCAAGCTGCACGGCGCCCGGGCAAGCTACCGCCGGGGGGAACGGCTCAGGCCCTGGGTCTTCACCATCGCGGCCCGTGTGCGAGTGGACTGGCTCCGGCGCAACGGGCAACGGGGCGAGGAGGATGAGCTTGATGGGGAAGCGCTGGCCGATCCACGCCCGAGCGGGGATCCGGGCGAGGTTCTGCTCGGCAAAGAGCTTTCGGTACGCGTCCGTGCTGCTCTCGATCGCCTCCCCGAGCCGCAGCGCGTGGTCGTTCACCTGCACCGGTTCGAGGGGCTCGGGTTCGCCGAGATCGGGAGGGTTTTGGGAATCACGGAGGGCGCGGCCAAGCTGCGCGCCTTCCGGGCCTACGCCCAGCTGCGCACGTTGCTCTCGGACCTCGTCGGCGAGGAGCCCTAATGACCATCTGTGAACAGCTTCGCGCCGAGGCTCCCGGGCTGGCCGCCCTCCCACCGGACGATCCGGAACGGAGGCTGGCCTGGGAGCACGCGCGCTCCTGCGAGGGCTGCGCCCGGGCTCTGCGGGAGGCGGAGCGCCTGCAGGCCGTCTTGGGGGCGTGGAGCCCGGAGCCCATCTCCTCGGCCACCCTGAGCCGGGCTGCGGCGGCGATCGCGGTGGAGCTCTCCACCGAGCGGCGGCGGAGAAGCATCTTTTCGGCCGCCGCGGCGGGGGCGTTCGCCGCCGCGCTCGTGGCTCTCGCCCGCCACCGGGGCGGCTCGGCGCTCGACTGGACCACGGCCTCCTTGCTCGCGGCTTTGGCGATGGTCCTCGCCGCCCTCTCCGGAAGGAGACCCTGGCTGGTCCTGGGAGGGGTCCTGGGCGTCGCGCTCGCCGGCGCGCTCGTCGAGGGGCGACCGGGCCCGCTCGAGGCGGGCGCGGGGGTGGAGTGCCTTCTCTGGGAGCTCGTCGCGGCGACGGTGGTGGCCCTGGCTGGTTGGCTCGCCTTGCGGGGCGGCACCACCGCGCCGCCTCGATCCGCGCTGGCCGCGGCCGCGGCTGCGGGCGCGCTCGCTGGCGATGCCGCGCTCCAGGTCACCTGCGAAGCTCACGCCGTAGGCCCCCACCTACTCGCCTTCCACGTCGGCGGCGTCCTGCTGGCGGCGGGAATCGCGAGCTTGGTCTGGCGGCCGCGTTCCCGCGCCGCGGCAGCGTAGCCGGTTTCCTCGGTCCGTGACGCCATCGTGACGCGACGGGACAGCCGTCGCGGGACGGGTCCCGCTGCCTCTCGTCCAGGCCGGCCTCCTCTCGGGGCGTCCGCGTATCCAGCAACCGGCCGGGCGCGTATCCCGCCGTGCATCGGGCGGGCTTCACCGACAAGGGACAGCGCCATGCATCGCACCACCCTCCTCTTCACTTTCCTCGTTGCTACGAACGCGCGCGCCGAGGAGCTCAGGATCGACCCGGACGCCGGCAACAACAGCTTTTCGGCGGTTTTCGACGCCAAGCTCGGCGAGCGGATCACCGCGGTCAGCTCCGCGGTGGGCTGCGCCGTCAGCCTCGACGAGAAATCCGGGCTGGTCTCAGGAAAGTGCTCCGTGCCGCTCGAGAGCATCCGGGTCGACAACGACGACACGAAGAGCGACCACTTCCGCCAGTGGGCCACGAACAAGAAGAGCGACCCGGCCGCCTGCCGGATCGAGGCGACGTTCGAGAACGTGCGGCTCGCCAGGCTCGCGCCCGAGACGCCCGTCCCCTTCGAGGCCGAGATCCCGTTCACGATCTGCGGGCGGGGGCGGGCCGACGGCGGCCGCGAGAGGGTCTCGGGCACGGCCCTCTTGTTCCCCCCCGGCGCTTACGGGGAGCGGAAGACCATTCGCATTCGCGCCACGGTGACCGGCTTCGACCGCGACGCCTACCAGGTGGGGCCGAAATACACCGACGGCTGGCTGGCGCGGGTGCAGCAGCTCGCCAAGGTGGTGGCGGAGCGGGGCGACATCGAGCTCTCCCTCTTCGCCCGGCCCAAGGCCGACTGACTCCCTTGCACACCGGGCCGCCGCCGCGGCCCGTCAACGCAGCACGCCAGACAGAAAGGACAGACCATGACCCGTGAAATGATGAAAGGTGCCGCGCTCGCCGCTGCCGTCTTCTCGATGTTTGCAGCGAGCTCCGTCCAAGCGGACGACAAGATGGAGAAGTCGAAGACTGGGGCCGTGCAGTGCGCCGGGATCAACTCCTGCAAGGGACAGGGAAGCTGCGCCGGAGCGGACAACTCCTGCAAGGGCCAGAACTCCTGCAAGGGAAAGGGCTGGACCCAGACCCAGAGCGCCAAGGATTGCACCGACAAGGGCGGCACCGTCGTCGCCTCCAAGTGAACGGAGGGGGGCCCGGACCAGGCTTCCGGTTCGGCCCCTTCACCTCATGTCCCTCGCGCGTCCCGCTCTCGGCCACGGCATCGGCCTCCGCACCCGGCACTTCCCGGAGTTCCTCGCCGAACGCACGCCCGTGGACTGGGTCGAGGCCCTCTCCGAGAACTTCATGGCCGCTGGCGGTCGGCCTCTCGACGTCCTCGCCAAGGTTCGCCGCGACGTGCCGGTGGTGCTCCACGGCGTGTCGCTCTCCATCGGCTCGGTGGAGCCGCTCTCGGAGCGGTACCTCTCCGACCTCGAGCGCCTCGTGAGGCGCATCGAACCCGCGCTCGTGTCCGACCATCTCTGCTGGGGAACCCATCGGGGCCAGTACGTCCACGATCTTCTGCCCCTGCCTCTCACCGAAGAGGCGCTGGATCACGTCGCTGCGCGCGTCCGGCAGGTGCAGGACCGGCTTGGCCGCCAGCTGTTGCTCGAAAACCCGTCCGGGTACATCGCCTTTCGGGACTCGACCCTGAGCGAGTGGGAGTTCCTGGCGGAGCTCAGTCGCCGGGCCGACTGCGGCGTGCTCCTCGACGTGAACAACATCTACGTCTCGAGCCGGAACCTGGGCTTCGATCCGGTCGACTACCTGGAGGGAATCCCGGCCGAGCGGATCGGCTACGTTCATCTCGCCGGTCATACCGACAAGGGCCGGTTCCTCCTGGATAGCCACGCTGCCCCTGTCCCCGAGGAGGTCTGGGCGCTTCACCGCCTCTTGCTAAGGCGGCTCGGACGCGTCTCCACGCTCGTCGAGTGGGACGACGAGGTGCCCCCGCTCGACGAACTCGTCGCCCAGAGCCACAAGGCGGCCGAGATCGAGGCCGAGGTGTTGGAAGAGCCGGGGAGGCTGGCGTCATGACCCTAGCGGAGGCGCAGGCCCTCTTCCACGCCGCCATGACCGATGGCGAGCTCCCTCCCGGAGCGGTGGAGGCCTGCTTCGTGGGCACGTCCCGGCTCTCGGCCCAGGACCGGATCGCGATCCACGCCGACATGTGGTTCGCGCGGCAGGTGGAGGCACTCCGCACCGAGTTCCCCGCGCTTTCTGCGTGCCTCGGCGAGCAGCGGTTTGCGAGGCTCTGCCGCGGCTACCTGCGCGCTCACCCCTCGGATCACCACGACATCGGGCGGCTGGGCCGCCACCTGCCCGACTTCTTGCGGCGACATCCCGCGGGGGAACGGTCCGACCTCGGCGACTTGGCCGAGCTCGAGTGGACGCGCTCCGAGGTGTTCTTCGAGTCGAAGGCGGAGGCGATCGGGCGGAAGGCGCTCTCCACGCTTCGCCCCGACGAGTTCGCGCGGGCGCGGCTCAGGTTCGTGCCGGCTCTCCGGCTCCTCTCGCTCGCCCATCCGGCGCACGAGGCCTGGCTCGGGGCCGTTCGCGGGGGCGGGGGGGGCAAGGCACCGGCGAGGACGGAGCTGGCCGTGTGGCGGGCGGGGCACGAGGTGTTCCACGCTCCCCTGGACCGGAACGAGGCTCTGGCGCTGCGAGCGGCACTCGGCGGAGCGGCCCTCCTCGACGTGTGTGCGCGCTTCGCCGCTGTGGACGAGCCTGTGACGGCCGGGTTTGTGGCTCTTGCTTCCTGGATCGATGAGGGATGGGTGGCGGCCGTGGAGCGGCCCGGCCTCGGGTGAGACCGTCGATCGGCGCGGGGCGTGGACAGGGGCGCGGTAGCCTGGCATGGTCCAGAGATGCCGCTCAAGCCCAGCGCCCAGCGTGTCCAGGATGCCCTGGCCGCCCGCGGGCTCGACATCAAGGTCGTGGAGCTCACCTCCACCGCCCGCAGCGCCGCCGAGGCTGCGGCAGCGGTCGGCTGCCAGGTCGGGCAGATCGCGAAGTCGCTCGTCTTCCGGGGTGCGGTGAGCGGGCGAGGGTTCCTCGTGGTCGCGAGCGGCGCGAACCGCGTGGACATGGACAGGGTGGGAGAACTCCTCGGCGAGAAGCTCGCCAAGGCGGACGCGGAGTTCGTCCGGGCGGAGACCGGGTTCGCCATCGGCGGGATCCCACCCGTCGGCCACGACCGCCCGCTCACCACGGTGATCGACGAGGACCTGCTCCGGTACGACCGGATCTGGGCCGCGGCCGGACACCCCAACGCCGTGTTCCCCGCCACCCCGGCGCAGCTCGTCGCCATGACCGGCGGCCAGGTGGCGAAGACCGCCTAACGGCCGGCTCGCCCGCCGGACTTCCGCCTGGAGAGCAATCTTGCCGACCGAACCGGTGGTGTCGGCGTCTTGAAGAGCGCGCGCAGGGGGGACCACCGCCCTCGGGACGGGAGCGCGGTACATTACCCGGAGGAACCTTCGCCATGACCACAGGATGGGTGGCAGGTGCGAGTGGGCTCGTGGGAGGGGTGCTCCTGCGGGCCCTCCTCGCCGACGATGGCTTCGAGAGGGTGGTGTCGGTGGGAAGGCGCGTCCTGCCCGTCACCCACGCAAAGCTCTCGCAGGTCTTGCTGGACCTCACTGAGAGAGGGGACCTGGGAGAGCTGCCAGCCCCCGAGGTCGCGTTCTCCTGCCTCGGGACGACCATGCGCAAGGCGGGCACGCAGGAGGCGTTCCGCGCCGTGGACTTGTCTGCGGTCCTCTCGTTCGCGCGATCCGCACACGCCCGCGGAGCGAGCACCTTCGTTCACGTCTCGGCGATGGGGGCTGACCCACGGGCGCGCGTCTTCTACAACCGGGTGAAGGGCGAGGTCGAAGAGGCGGTGGCCGGGGTTGGATTCAAGGCGGTCTACGCGCTCCGGCCCTCGATCCTCGACGGTCCCCGCGAGGAGAACAGGCCTCTGGAGCGAGGCGCGCTCGTCCTTTTGCGCACTTTGGCCCCGGTGCTGGGCCGATGGCGGCCCACCCGGGCCGACGCGGTCGCCGCCGCCATGATCGAACTCGCCAGGTCGCCGGAGCCGGGAGCGCACGTCGTCGAGGCGGAAGCCATCTCTCGGATGCCCCCTCTGCGGGGGTGAAGACGCCGGAGCGCGGATGCGGCGCGGCGGGCGGCCTCACTATGAATCGCTACCGTGCGATCCGATCAACCCGAAGATGCCCGGCGGGGGGGCCTCCCTGCGGGCGAAGGCCTTTCCCCGCTTCTCCGCTACAAGAGCCCGCTCGGCCGGTGGGTGCTCTTCGTCACCGTGCTCGGGTCGGCCCTCGCTTTCATCGACGCCACGGTGGTCAACATCGCACTGCCGCACATCGGCCGGAGCCTCGGAGCAGACTCCGCCGGGCTGCAGTGGACAACCAACGGCTACACGCTGGCGCTCACCTCCTTCATCCTCCTGGGGGGATCCCTCGGCGACCGGCTGGGGCGGCGCCGCGTGTTTCTCGTGGGAGCCGCGTGGTTTGCCGTTGCTTCGCTCTTGTGCGGGCTAGCTCCCCGGATCGAGGTGCTGGTCGCCGCCAGGGTTCTCCAGGGCATTGGGGGTGCGCTTCTCACGCCCGGCTCGCTCGCCCTGCTCCAGGCGTCGTTCCGGCCGGAGGACCGGGCGCGGGCCATCGGCGCGTGGTCCGGCCTCGGCGGGGTGGGGGGGGCTCTCGGTCCGTTCCTCGGAGGCTGGCTCCTGGAGGTCGCTAGCTGGCGGCTCGTGTTCCTCATCAACGTCCCGCTGGCGGCGGTGGTCGTTGTGGCCGGGCTGCGGCACCTGCCCGAGTCCAAGGATCCGGGCGCGGAGCGCCGCCTGGACCTCGCCGGAGCGGCCGCCGCCGCGGCCGGGCTGGCGGGGCTCTGCTACGGCTTCATCGCCTGGTCGGCCCGGGGCATTCGATCGCCGGCGGTGCCGGCCGCCCTTTGCCTCGGAGCCGCTGGCTGGGCAGCTTTCCTGCTGCGCGAACGGCGCACCGAGGAGCCCATGCTTCCGCTCGAGGTGTTCTCGTCAAAGACGTTCACCGCGGCAAACATCGTCACGTTCGCGGTCTACGCCGCCCTGGGCGGCGTCTTCTTCCTCGTCACCCTGAACCTGCAGGTGGTGGCCGGGTTCACTCCGCTCGCCGCCGGGACGGCCATGCTTCCCATCACGGTCCTCATGCTCCTTCTTTCCGCCCGCGCCGGAGCGCTCTCGCAGCGCCTCGGACCGCGCATCCCGATGGCGCTCGGGCCGGCTGTCTCGGCTCTCTCGCTCTTGCTCCTCTCCCGCGTCGGCGCGGGGGCCTCGTACCTTTCGGACGTGCTGCCCGCCATGGTGCTCCAGGGCCTCGGCCTCTCCCTCACCGTCGCACCGCTCACCGCGACCGTCCTCGGGTCGGTCGACGACCGGCACGCGGGCATTGCGAGTGCAGTCAACAACGCCGTGGCGCGGGCAGCCGGGCTCCTCGCGGTCGCCATCCTCCCGCTCCTGGGTGGCCTCGGGCACGCAAGCCTCACCGACCCGCTCGCCCTCGCGCCGATGTACCGCAACGCAATGTGGATCTGCGCCGGGCTCCTAGCCTTGGCCGGTGCCGTCGCGCTGGCATCCATCCCCGGCCGCGCCTTCGCGGATCGAGAGGGTCGGGCCGGGCCACGAGCGAGCGCTCGGGGGCGGTACCACTGCGACGTCTCAGGGCCACCGCTCGCGCCGCCGCCTCCCCGGAGGCTGTGGGCTCGGTCGCCCGATCCAGGAGGGGGCAGAGCCACCGGAAGCGAGTGGCCCCGACACGACAGTTCAACGAGACGAGGGCCGTGGCCAGAGAAGGGCTCGTCATCGCTCTAGCTCGGCCGCCCGAGGAGGCCACTTGCGGGAGTCGGAGTTCACACGGGCCCGGGCCGGCGCCCGCGGCGGGTGTGGCGTCCGCCCCCAGCCCGGCCCCCGAGCGTCGACGACACGTTGCCGCCTTGACCCGGCAGAGGCCTGGCGCGACGCTTCAGTCGCCCCACCGCACGCACACCGGGCCCTCGCACCGGGGCGAACGGAAGGAGGCGTTCCATGCCGGTCGTCTACCTGGACCTCGTCCTCGCGGCGTGGCTCTTGGTCAGCGTCTTCGCGCTCGGTCACACGCCGGTCTCTGCCACGGTGAACCTTCTCGGCGCCATCGCGGTCGGTGCGGTGGCCTGGTTCTCGTCGAAGAAGCCCACGCTCAGGTTCGTGAACACCGCGCTCACGCTCTTCCTGGCGGCGCTGGCGGTGCTATTGCCAAGCCTCTCCGCGGCGGCCCGCATCAACACCGCCGTCGTGGCGCTCGTGCTCCTGGCTCTCTCCGTCGTGAGCCCCGTGCACTTGCACCGCCCGGCAGGGCTGGCCGGCACTTCCGGACCGCGGCCCCCTGCGGCGGACTGAGGGAAGCCGCCGGATCTCGATCCTGATGCGGTGACTCGCCTCCGGCACGGGTCGAGATCCTCCGGCTCCCGCTCGCCTTGCGGGCAGGCTCGCGTCGCCGACCAAGGGAAAGCAGCCGTCACTCGACCGGCAGGAACACCTTCACCGCCGTCACCGGCGAGTACTCCTTGAGCCGGGGGCTGAGCCGTTTGTGCTCCGCCGATGCGCGCCAGGCCGCCGCCTGCTCCTCGCTCGCGAACTCGAGCATGAGCTGCAGCTCCTCCCCGGATTCCGCGCTCCGGAGGAGCCGCGCCCCGAGGAACCCGCTCTGGCGCGCCATCGCCTCGCGGTACTCGTTCCTGAAGAACGCAGCGAACTCGGCCTGCCGGTCGAGCGGTACCCTTAAGGAAACTTGGCGGACGATCATGCGACCTCCCCGGACGAACGAAGGAGCCCGCGAGAGCCCTAGCGGCGAACGCGCCCGCTCGTGTCGCCGCCCATGAGCGAGAGGACTTCCGCGCGGGAGACGAAGTTGAAGTCGCCCCGGATGGTGTGGCAGAGGCAGGACGCCGCCGCCGCGAAGGCCACGCACTTGCCCGGGTCGCCGGAGAGCTCGCGGTCCTCCAGGGCATACAGGAGCGAGCCGGCGAAGGAGTCGCCCGCCCCGACCCGGTCCACGATGTCGGTGATGGGGTAAGGCTGGTAGCGTCCGTCCCGCATCGGGGCGAACCGCCCGGCGTCGTCGGCGCGCGTCCAGAGCATCGCCCCCCAGTCGTTGTGCGTCGCGGAGATGCTCTCGCGGAGGGTGAACGCGACCATGGACACGTTCGAGTATCGCTCCGCGATCCGCCGCGCCACTTCCGGGTAGCGCTCGGTCTCGAGGTGACCGGCTGCGGCGCTCGAGGCCCCGGCCTTGATGCCGAGCACGTCGTCGGCGTCCTCCTCGTTTCCCACGACCAGGTCCACGTAGGGGAGCATCTCCCCGACGACGCTCCGGGCCAGGTCCCGGGCGGAGACGCCGGGCTTCCAGTCCCAGAGCTTCTTGCGGAAGTTGAGGTCGAGCGAGACGCGAAGCCCCGCGGCCTTGGCACGCCGCACGCATTCCAGCGAGCTCCCGGCCGCGGCCGACGAGAGCGCCGGGGTGATGCCCGACACGTGCAGCCAGCGGGCACCCCGAAGCAGTGCCGGCCAGTCATACTGCTCCGGCCCAAGGAGGGAGATGGTCGAGCCGGCTCGGTCGTAGAAGACGGCGCTGGGCCGCTGGCACGATCCCGTCTCCAGGTAGAAGATGCCCAGCCGCCCCACCGGGCGCCGGAGGATCCGGGAGATGTCGAGGCCCACGCCGCGCAGGTAGGCGACGCAGGCGTCCGCCACCGGGCCGTGCGGCAGGGCGGTGACGAACGCGGCCTCGCCCCCGAGCAGGGCGTAGGCCGCGGCCACGTTGGCCTCCGCCCCGGCGAACGAGAAGTTTGCGACGCCGGGCAGGGCCTGTGCGAAGCGCAGCGGTGGCGGCGGCTCGATCCGCGCCATGATCTCGCCGAAGGTCACGAGGCTAGGCATCGCGCTCCTCCCGGCGGCAGGCCCGTGCCGCTCGCGCTGCAGCTTGCCCGATGCTCGTGAAGTCGCCCGCGGCGATCCGTTCCCGCGGCGCGATCCACGACCCGCCCACGGCGATCACGGACCGCTCGGCCAGGTACTCGCGACAGTTGGCCTCGGACACGCCGCCCAGGGGGATGTACTCGAGGCCGAGGTGAGCGTACGGAGCATGGATGGCGCGGAGGTAGCCGAGCCCCCCCTGGGGCTCGGCGGGGAAGAACTTCAGGATCCGGCAGCCGTACTCGAGGGCGGTCTCGATGTCGGAGGGGACGGCGATCCCCGGGGCCATGGGCATCCCGTTCGCGAGGGCGGCTTCGATCACCGCTCGGTTCGTGCCGGGGGCGACGGCGAAGACCGCTCCCCGCCTCTTCGCCTCGACGAGCTGGTCGGGACGGAGGATGGTCCCGACGCCGGGGATCATGTCGGGCACCCGGGAGGCGATGGCCTCGAGGGCGTCCATCGAGGCCCGGGTCCGCATGGCCAGCTCCATGATGTTCACCCCGGAAGCGACCAGGGTCTCGGCGAGCGGCACAGCCTTCTCGACGTCCTCGATGACGAGGACCGCCACCACCCCGGCCCTCCGAATGCGCGCCCGGAGGGCGGCGGGGAACGACGCCTGAGCGTTCTCGGACATCAGATTCTCCCGAACTCGGCCAGAAGGTCCTCGACGGTCTTGCCTCGGGCCACCCACTCCCGCGTCTTCTGCTCCCGGGCCGCCTGCTCGCGGGCCAGCTCGAGGACCTCCTCGGCGCGGGCGATGGGGACCACCGTCACCCCGAGCACGTCGGCGACGACGAAGTCGCCCGGGTGTACGAGCACGCCGCCGCAGGAGATGGGGACGTTCACGGAGAGCTCCTCCTTGCGCCCCGAGAACATGGTGTGCGTCCCCCGGGGGGTGACCGCGCGCGTCCAGATGGGCCAGCCGATGTCCTCCAGCTCGTCCACGTCCCGTCCCGCCCCGTCGACGATCATCGCCCGGATGCCGCGGTTCTTGGCGAGGCCTCCCATAAGCCCGCCGCAGACCGAGGTCTCCGTCTCCCCCCCGGCGTCCACCACGATGATATCACCCGGCTTCCCCATCTCGAGCGCCTTGAGCGGGTCGACGAGGTCGCCGCGGGAGAGCTGGACGGTGACCGCCTGGCCGACCGCCTTGGCCTTGAAGGCGGGCTTGATGGCCGAGTTCATCACCCCGGTCCGGTACATGACGTCCGCGAACACCGCCGAGGCCGAGTAGCAGCGAGCGACCTCGTCGAAGAGGGCCAAAAGCTCCGGGCGCCGCGGGAACTCGTTGTACACCTTGAGCATGATCGCCTCCGCTAGGGCGGGTCGAGCGACATTGCGCCCGAGGCCAGCCGCACGTTGTTGACCGGGTTTTTGGGCCGCTCGCCCGAGAGCACGCGGCGGACCTCCCAGGCGGCGGTCTCGCGGGCCAGGCGGATGGACTGCTCCGAGTAATACGCAGAGTGCGGGGTGACGATGACGTTCTCGAGCCCGAAGAGCCGGTTTTGGGCGGGGTCCCAGGAGGCCCGCTTGGCGGGCTCCTCCTCGGGGTCGTCCAGGGCCGCCCCGGCCACCCGCCCCGAGACCAGCGCGTCGTAGAGGGCGCGGTTGTCGACGGTCGGGCCCCGGCCGGTGTTGACGAGGAAGACCCCCGGCTTCATGAGAGAGAACTCCCGCGCCCCCAGGAAGTGCCGGGTCTCGGCCGTCATGGGCACCTGCATCATGACGAAGTCGGACCGGGAGAGGAGCTCGTCCTTGTCGACCTTCCTGGCCCGGTGCTCGGCCACCCCCGCGGCCGAGAGGTACGGGTCGTAGGCCAATAGCTCCACCCCGAAGGCCAGGGCGCGCGAGCCGATGGCTTTCCCGATCTTGCCGAACCCGACGATCCCCATGGTCCGGCCGCTGATGCGATGGACCGGCGCGCCCGACTGCCAGCGCCACACGCCGCGGTGGGTGGCACGGTCGTACTGTGCGAGCTTCCGGCTCAAGGAGAGCCAGAGCGCGATGGCGTGGTCCGCCACCTCCTCGGTGCAGTAGTCGCGCACGTTGGTGACGAGCACGCCCGCCAGGGTGGCCGCCTGGACGTCGACGATGTCGACCCCGATCCCGTAGCGGGCGATGACCCGGCACCGGCGCATCACCGCGATGGTGGCGGCGCCGACCTTCGCGTACTGGTTCATGATGGCGTCGCAGTCGGCCGCGTCCTCGAGCAGCGCCGCCTCGGACTTGGCCTGGAGGAGGACCACCCGGGCCCCGATGGGCTCGAGGATGGCGCGCTCGATCACGGCATCGTCGCCGTAGTCGGAATCGGCGATCACCACCTTGAACGGGGCCATGGCCCTCCCCCCGGGGCGCTCACTCGTACGCGCCCTTCGAGTAGGTCAGCTCGTAGGAGTGGCTGTAGAGCTCGAGGACGTTGCCGAAGGGATCCTCGCAGTACAGCATGCGGTAGGGCTTCTCCCCGGGGTAGTAGTGACGGACCTGCTTCATCCGGATCCTCCCCCCGTGCTCCACGATGAGCTTGGCCCGGCCCTCCAGGTCGGGGTCCTGGACGCAGAAGTGGAACAGCCCGGGCCGCCAGTACTCGAAGGGCTTCCGGTCCGGCGCGGTCTTCGGGAACTGGAAGAGCTCGAGGCCGATCCCGTCGACGGTCGACATGTGGGCGATGCGGAAGCTTCCCCACCCCAGGCCGAAGCAGTCGTCGCACATCTGGCCGATGGCGCTGTCGTCGTGCTCGATGGTGGTGGGCTTCATGATGAGGTAGAGGCCCAGGGCCTTGGTGTAGAAGTCCACGGCGCGTTCCAGGTCGGGGACGGTGATGCCGATGTGGCAGAAGGCAACGGGAGAGCTCATGTCGTGCTCCTAGCGGGGTTGTCGCCCTTGGAAGAGGAGAAGAAGCTCATGGCTTGGCCGATCTCGGCCCGCCACATGTCGATACCGACGGCGAGGACGATAATCGCCCCCACCACCACGTTCTGGGCCGAGGTGGGGACGGCGTTCAGGTTGAGGCCGTTCTGGACGATGACGATGGTCAGCGCCCCCAGGACGGTGTTCACGATGTTCCCGCGCCCACCGGAGAGGCTCGCCCCCCCGATCACCGCAGCGGCAATGGCGGACAGCTCCATCCCCACGCCGTAATTGGGGGAACCCGAGTTGAGCCGCGCCGCCATCAGCACCGAGCCGATGGCTGCCGAGAGTCCGGCCACCAGAAAGGCGAGCAGCTGCACCCGGCGCACGCTGATGCCCGACAGCCGGGCGGCGCTCGAGCTCCCCCCCACCGCGTAGACGGCGCGCCCGGCTGCGGTGTTGCGCAAGAACCAGAAGGCTGCGGCGTACAGCACCACCACGTAGAAGAGGGGCAGAGGGATCCCGACCAGCGTCCCGTAGAAGATCCGCTCTAGGTCCGGGGACACCGAGAAGATGGGCGAACCGTTGTTGAACATGAAGGCGATCCCGCGGAAGGCCGAGAGGGCCGCCAGGGTGGTGATGAACGAGGGGATCCGCAGGTAGGCGGTGAGGAGCCCGTTCAAGAGCCCCAGGCCCGTGCCCAGCACGAGCACCACCAGGACGCCCACCGCCAGGGGAAACTCGCCCATCTTCACCGTCAGCGCGAACACCATGGTGAGCAGGGCGATCATCGAGCCGGGCGACAGGTCGATCCCCCCGGTGAAGATGACGAAGGACGAGCCGATGGCGACGATGGCGATGATCGAGACCTGCAGGACCAGGTTGGACAGATTCCCGGCCTCGAGGAAGCGGGCGGTGGTGAGCGCCACTGCCGCGGCCACCACCACCAGGGCGAGGAGGGGGCCAGCGAAGGGGAGGGCGAGGAATCGCTTCATGCGACGATCTCCTTCTGGGCCGGCGGGCCCGGGCCGGTGGAGGCGCGGACCAGGGAAGTGACGTCGAGCTCCTTCGGGAGGTGTACCCCGACCAGCCGCCCGTGGCTCATGATCCCGATCCGATCGCTCATGGCCAGCAGCTCGTCGTGATCGGAGGAGATGAGGAGAACGCCCTTGCCGGCGGCGGTGAGCCGGTTCATGAGCCGGTAGACCGCGATCTTGGCGCCGATGTCGATCCCCTGGGTGGGCTCGTCGAGCACGAACAGCTCCGCGTCCGCGAAGAGCCAGCGCGCCACGATGATCTTCTGCTGGTTGCCGCCGGAGAGGGTCCCCACGAGCCGCTCCTCGGCGGTGGGAGTGATGTCGAGGTCGCGCACGAGCCGCCGCCCGGCCTCGCGCTCGGTCCGCAGGCGGATGGTGCCGTAGGCGCCGAGCTTGCCGAGGCTGGCGATCGACACGTTGGGGAACCCGGTGAAGTTGAAGAAGAGCCCGTCGGCCTTCCGGTTCTCCGGGACCAGGGCCACGCCCCCGTGGATGGCCGAGGGCGGCCCGGACGGACGGAAGGGCTCTCCCCGGAGCGTCATCGAGCCGGCCACGAGCCGGTCCACGCCGAAGATGGCCCGGGCCACCTCGGTGCGTCCTGATCCGAGCACGCCCCCCAGGCCGAACACCTCGCCGCGCCGGACCTCGAACGAGACGTCGCGGACGCGGTTGGCGGTGGAGAGGCCCGAGGCCCGGAACAGGACCTCGTCGGTGGCGTTTCTTTCCTTGGGGTAGTGCTCGCCGACGTCGCCCACCATCGATTGCACGATGTAGGAGAGCTCGATGCGCGATTCCTCCGCGGAGGAGGAGACCCGGCCGTTCTTGAGGATGGTGATGGCGTCAACCAAGTCGACCACCTCGTCGAGCCGGTGGGAGATGTAGAGGATGGCGCGTCCCTGGTCCCGCAGCCGGCGCAAGAGCGCGTGAAGGCGGACGATCTCCTCGATGCCCAGCGCGGCGGTGGGCTCGTCGAGGACGATCATGGTGGCGTCCACGGCGAGTGCCTTGGCGATCTCCACGAGCTGCTGGTTCGCGACCGAGAGCTCCCCCACCACGGCGTCGCAGTCGATCTTGACGCTCATCGAGGCGAGCACCCGCCGGGCGTCCTCGCGCATGCGGGCCCAGTCGATCTGGCGCCCGCGCCGCAGGGGCAGCCGGCCGAGGAACACATTCTCGGCCACCGACAGGGTGGGGACGAGCGAGAACTCCTGGAACACGGTGGCGATGCCGGCTCGCCGGGCGGCGATGGGGTCGGCCAGGGTCACCGGCTGCCCCGCCCGGAGGATGCGTCCGCTTTCCGGCTGGTGGGCCCCGCACAACGTCTTGATGAGGGTCGACTTCCCGCTCCCGTTCTCCCCCAAGAGGCCGTGGATCTGGCCTCCGAAGAGCCGGAGCGACACCCGGTCGTTCGCCACCACGCCCCCGAAGCGCTTGGTCACGTTTTCGAGCTCCCAGAGCGCAACCGGGTCTGGCATGAGGTCTCCGCGAAATTCCGGGAGAAGCGGGGGGGAGGGGGGCGGGAGAGAAGCCGCCCCCACTCCCGCACCGCTTAGTACGCCTTCGAGGGCTTCGGGTACAGGGCCTCCGGCTTCTTCAGGACGGGAAGCACGTTGGCCTTGTCCACGATGGTGGTGGGGGTCTCCACGAAGCCCCCATTGAACCGGTGATTCAGGACGTCCCGGGTGACCCGGAGGGCGATCTGCCCCATGACGAAGGGGGTGGTGTTCACCGTGGCGGTGATGTCCCCCTGGTTGATGGCCTCGAGCGCGGCCGTGTCGCCGTCGTTCCCGAGGAGTGTGATGTCCCGACGCCCCAGCGATTTGGCGGCCTGGGCCACCCCCATGATCATGTAGTCGTTGGCGGCGAAGACCACCTTCACGTCGGGGTGGGCCTGGAGCAAGTCCATTCCCGCCGTGTTCCCGCCCTCCACGTTCCAGCCGCCAGGCATCGAGGCCACGATATCGATCCCGGGCTTGCCCTTGACCGCGTCGAGGAACCCGCCGCAGCGCTCGGTGGAGTGGTACCCGGGCTGCCCCTCGATCACCCCAACCTTGACGCCCTTGCCCCCGAGCTTCCCGAGCAGGTAGTCACCGATCTTGTGGGTCCCCTTGCGCTGGGAGTAGCCCACCACGGCGTGCACGGGAGCGGGGAACTGGGCGATGTCGGAGTTCACGATCACCACTGCGATCCCGCCATCCACCGCTCGCTTCACGAGGGGGGCCGCGGCCTGCTCGTCGTGGGTGGAGAGGATGATGGCGGCCACCTTCCGCGTGATGGCGTCCTGGATCATGCCCATCTGCCCGTTGATGTCGGCTCCGGACTGGGGCGCGAGCATGAAGGTCTTGATCCCGCTCTTGGCCGCCTCGGCCTTGATGCCCTCGCCGATCGCGATGTAGTAGTTGAACTCCGTGGCCGGCGGCATGTACGCGATGGTCACGTCACTGGCCGGCTTCAGCTTCGAGACGTCCGCCTGCGCCCCCTCCTTGAGCGCGACGGGTGCCGGGTAGTCCGCCGCTAGGGCCGCCCCCGTGGCAACGAGGACCGCTCCGAAGAAAAGAGCCTTGACGATGGGCCTCATCCTGTTCCTCCTGGTCGACGTGGTGCTGCTTCGCAGTTCGCGGGTGCCTTAGCCCGCGAAGGGGGAGTCGGGGAGTCCGCGCACGCCCGGCCTCAGGGCGAAGAGGCCGCCCGAGGTCGGCTCCTTCAATAGCTCCGCCTCGCTCGAGCCGAGCCGCGAGCTCGTGACGTAGAGAACCTCGAGGTCCTTGCCGCCGAACGTGCAGCAGGTGGGCTTCTTCACCGGAACGTCGACCACGAGGTCGCGACGCCCGCCGGGCGACCACCGCTCGACCCGGTACCCTTCCCAGATCGCCACCCACACGAACCCCTGGGCGTCGACGCAGGCGCCGTCGGGCACGCCCGGGCCCTCGATCTCGCCGAGGAGGCGGCGCGCACCGGTGGTTCCGGTGGCCGGGTCATAGGCGATCGCCTCGAGCTTTCGCGTGGGGGAGTCGGCGAAGTACATCGTCCTGCCGTCGGGCGAGAAGCAGGTCGCGTTGGCGCAGGCCACGCCTCCGAAGAGGGGCGCCGCCTTGAGATCGGGGTCGACCCGCCACACCGAGGAGACGGGCTGGCAGCTTCCCTCGTCCATCCCGCCGGCCACGAACCGGCCGGCGCGATCGGTTCGGCCATCATTCAGTCGGGTGCCGGGGAGGTTTGGCTCGAAGGGCGCGAGATCTCGGCGCACGCCCGACTCGAGGTCGTAGAGGGCGAATCCCTCGGCGAAGGCGAAGAGAAACCCACCGCGGGCGCGCGGCGCGAAGCAGCAGACGCGCGCGGGCATCGCGTGAGAGGAGGCCGCGCCGGTCTTCGGGTCGAGCGACCAGAGCTTCTTCCCGTGGATGTCCGTCCACCAGAGCCGCTGGGAAAGCCCATCCCAAAGAGCGCCTTCTCCGTGTATGTTGCGGCAATCGAGCAGGAGTTCGGCGGTCGGCATCTCGATGCCCTCCGGCGCAACACGTGGCAGAAGCGCACAGTTTTGGGTTGCCACGCGGTATATGAAATCTGATATACCAGGTCAACCGCAAGGGTGGGCGTGGCGATACCACCCAGGAAAAAAGCAAGGAAAGCTAGAGATGGCGGCGAGACAGGGGAGCGCGGCTCGAACGGTGGTCGAAGGGCGCGCCATGCTGCCCATCGAGCGGCCCCGGTCCCTGACCCAGAGCGCGCTCGCCCAGATCCGCGACGCGATCGTCGCCGGCGATCTCTCGCTCGGCCACCCGCTCTCCGAGCGCGCCCTTTCCGAGATGCTGCACATCTCCAAGACGCCGGTCCGCGAGGCGCTCGCCCAGCTCCGCCTCGAGGGGCTGGTGCGCATCTACCCCCGGCGCGGCGCGTGCGTGTTCTCCCTGTCGGCGCAGGAGGTCGTGGAGATCTGCGAGCTGCGCCAGGCGCTCGAGTCGGCGGCGCTCAGGTACGCGGCCGAACGCGGGGGAGAGGCGTTCCGGTCGGCGCTCGCCGCCACGGTGGAGGCGATGCGAGCCGCCAAGGCGGCCGGCGACCGAAAGGCGTACCTCCGCCAGGACACGGCCTTTCACTCTTGCTTCTGCCAGCACTCGGGCAACGCGCTCATGGCCCAGACCTACTCCCTGTACGCGGGGAAGATCGCCGCCCTCCGGACGCACCTCTCCCACAAGCCACACCACGTCGAGCTCTCCTTCGCCGAGCACGCGGCCATGCTCGAGGCGATCACGCGGAACGACGTGGAGGCGGCGCTCGCCATCCTCGACGTGCACATCGCCCGCACGCGGACGAGCTACGCCTCGACCATCCAGGACATCGCGGCCGCCGACCGCGGGTCCAGCCGGCAGGCGACTTAGAGGAGAGGTGACCCGGGGGGGCGGGGAGGTTGTGAGGTGTTCCGCTCGTCGATCCGGCAGCCGCTGAGCGCGGCCAAGAGGCCGCGGCCGCGCCGCCCCGACGGTCCATTCCGCCTTCCCCGACGGCGCCGGGCGAGGGCCCGACCCGCCGCTCCCCGGCCGGTCTCCTCGGGGAGCCATCCTGTCCGCGATCGCTGGGGATGCCTCCCCCCCGCACCCGGCGCGCGGCCGCCGCGGCGACCCGCTTCACGGGCCGTGCGGCGACGTTCACCTCGCGCTAAGGCGAGAGGAGGGTTCAAAAAGGCCATGATGAGACCATCCGTTCGCAGGATGTCGTGGAGCATCGCTTACATCGCGCTCGTGGGCGCATGCGCCGCGCTGGGCAGCTTCCCCGGGACAGGCAAGGCGGCCGGGTTACAGGGAGCGGCGGGGGAGGAGTACATCACCGTCGCCTGCATGGGCAACCTCGAGTACTTCCGGGCGCACAAGTACGCGTGGAAGTGGATCGGGGAGAAGCTGGGCGTGAAGACGAGCTACATCGGCCCCGCCGAGTACGACGTCCCGGGCCAGATCGCCGCCTTCGACCAGGCCATCGCTCGCAAGCCCGCGGGCATCGCCGTCTTCGGCGTCGAGGCCAGCCTCAAGCCGGAGATCGACAAGGCCGTGGACGCGGGGATCCCCGTGGTCACCTTCAGCGGGGACATCCCCGACTCCAAGCGGTCGACCTTCGTCGGGACCAACCAGCACCAGCTCGGCTTCTTCGGCGGGAAGAAGCTCGCCGAGATCCTCGGGGGCAAGGGGGACGTCGCCATCCTGAGCATCCCCGGCGTGGGGATGTTCGACACGCGCGAGCAGGGGTACAAGGACGCCTTCGCCACCTACCCCGGCATCAAGGTGGTCCAGACCGGCGACACCAAGGCCGACACGGTCACCGCCATCAACACCGCCAAGGCCATCATGCAGCGGTTCCCCAACCTGACTGCCTTCGCCTGCACCGACTCGACCGGGGGCATCGCCGCCGCCACCGCGGTGAGCGAGGCGGGGAAGACCGGCACCATCAAGATCGTCTCCATGGACCGGAACTCCGACGTCCTCGAGAAGATCAAGACCGGCCTCGTGACCGGAACGGTGGCCCAGGACGATGCGGCCGAGATGGTGTGGGCCATGATGGTGCTCTTCAGCCGCCACCACTTCGAGCCACCCCTCACCACCGACAACCGGAAGGCCAACGTCTCGGCCGAGCCCGATAACATCTTCACCTCGGTGAGCTGGGTCGAGAAGTCGAACGTGCAGTACTTCCTGGACGCGAACACGCTCTACTCCAAGTAACCCTCGCCCGGGGGGGGGGCGGTCCGTCCTCCCCCGAAGCTTCTCACTCGCGCGGGTGCCCTCCGGGCACCCGCGCCGCATCGGAGCCCGCCATGCCACGCAAGGTCCGCTGGGGAGTGCTGAGCACCGCCGAGATCGGCCGGGTCAAGGTGATCCCGGCGATGCAGCGGGGAGACCTGACCGAGGTCGCCGCCATCGCTTCCCGGGAGCTCTCCCGCGCGGAGGAGGTGGCGAGTAAGCTCTACATCCCGCGTGCCTACGGCTCGTACGACGAGCTCCTCGCCGATCGGGACCTCGAGGCCATCTACATCGCCGTGCCCAACCACATGCACGTGGAATGGTGCGTGAAGGCCATCCTCGCGGGCAAGCACGTCCTCTGCGAGAAACCGCTCTCCACGAGCGTGGCGGAGATCCGCAAGGTGGTCGCGGCCCGCGACCGGGCCGGGGTGAAGGTGGGGGAGGCCTTCATGGTCCACACCCACCCGCAGTGGCTCAAGGCCCGGGAGCTAGTCGGGGCGCCGGAGTTCGGGCGCCTCCGAGCCATCCACGGCTTCTTCAGCTACAACTTCACCGACCCGAAGAACATCCGCAACATCCTCGAGTACGGGGGCGGCGGCCTGCGGGACGTGGGCGGTTACCCCATCCACACCGCGCGGTTCGTCAGCGGCGAGGAGCCCACCCGCGTGGTGGCGATCCTGGAGCGCGATCCGGTGATGAAGATCGACCGGCTCGACACGGTGCTGCTCGACTTCCCCGGCGTCCAGGCGATGTTCAGCTGCTCGACCCAGCTCGTCCCCTACCAGCGCATGCAGTTCTTCGGGACGGGCCAGCGGGTCGACGTGGAGATCCCCTTCAACACGCCCATCGACCGGCCCTGCCGCATCTTCGTGGACACCGACTCCCTCTCCGGGGTCCCTCCCCGCGCCATCGAGGTGCCGGTCTGCGACCAGTACACCATACAGGCGGACGAGTTCTCCCGGGCGATCCTCCAAGACCTCGAGGTCCCGGTGACGCTCGAGAACGCCATCGCCAACCAGGCGGTGGTCGAGGCGATCTTCCGGTCGGCCGAGGTGGGCTCCTGGGTGGAGGTGAAGACGGGCCCCTAGGTCCGTAGCTCCTTGCGCCGCTCGTTGGCCGCGTCGAAGACCACAGCGAGGATCAGCATGAGGCCGGTGACGAGGTTCTGCCAGTAGACGTCGACGCCGAGCAGGTTCAGGACGTTCGCCAGGACGCCCAGGAACAGGGCCCCGAGGAAGGCGCCCAGGACGGTGCCCTCCCCGCCGGAGAGGCTCGCGCCGCCGATGATGGTGGCGGTGATGACCCGCAGCTCGAGCCCGTTCCCCACCGTCACCGAGGCCGAGCCGAACCGGGCCGTGATCATGAGCCCGGCGATCCCGGCGAGCAGGGCGATGGTGCAGTAGTTGAAGATCTTCACGAAGTCCACGTCCACCCCGGAGAGACGGGCGGCGCGCTCGTTCCCCCCCACGTAGTAGTTCTGCCGCAGAAACCGGGTGTTGCGGAGCAGGAGGTCGCCCAGGACGACCAGGAGGAGCATCACGTAGATCGGGTACTGAACCCCCGCGAGCCGTCCCTGGCCGATGACCGTGAACGAGGGGGGCAGGTTCAGGACCGCCTGCCCGTGGGCCACCACGAGGAGGAGCCCGCGGATGGTGATCATCATCCCGAGGGTGATGATGAAGGCGTTGATCTTGAGCTTGGCGATGAGGAGCCCGTTCACGAGCCCCACCGCCAGCGCCGCAAGGAGCGCGAGGAGCACCGAGAGGAAGGCCGGGATCCCGGCAGTGAGCGCCAGCCCCGCCACCACTCCCGCGAACGCCAGGGTCGACCCGACCGAGAGGTCGAGGCCCCCGGCCACGAACAGCATGGACATGCCCACCGCCACTGTCCCTTCGATCGAGAGCCCGAGGAGGATGGCCTCGATGTTGGGCCAGGAGAGGAAGACGGGGGAGGCGAAGGTCATCACCACCGCGAAGGCCAGGATGACTAGGATGAGGATGGACTCGCGGAAGGCCAGGGCGGAGCGGGCCGCTCTTCGCAGGGCCTGCCCGACGGCGCCGCCGGCGGCCCGCGCTCCGGCCGGGGTGGGGGAACGATCGTTCGCCCCGTTGGTCTCCGGGAGCGTGTCCATTCAGGATCGCCTCTCCATCGGTGGTCTCACACCGGTGGCGTAGGAGAGAATCAGCTCCTCCGAGAACTCGGCGCGCTGCACCTCGCCGCGGATCGCCCCGCGGTGCATGACCAGGATCCGATCGCACATGCCGATGAGCTCGGGGAGCTCCGAGGAGATCATGAGGATGGCGACGCCCTTCAAGGAGAACTCGCGGATCTTGCGGTAGATGTCCTGCCGTGCCCCGACGTCCACCCCGCGAGTGGGCTCGTCGAACATCACCACCTTCGGGCCGGTGCTCATCCAGGTGGCGATGAGGCTCTTCTGCTGGTTCCCCCCGGACAAGAGGCCCACCTTCTTCTGCACCGAGGGAGTGGCGATCGAGAAGGCCCGCACTGCCCGGCTGGCGAAGTCGGTGATCCGCCCGCCCTGCAAGAACCCCAGCCGAGAGGTGAACTCCCTCAGGGAGGGAGCGATCACGTTGTCGCGCAGCGCCATGCCCAGAAACAGCCCCAGGTCCTTGCGATCCTCGGTGACGTAGACGAGGCCGGACCGGATGGCATCGCGCGGGCCAAAGATCCGGAGCGGGGCGCCGTCCAGGACGACCTCGCCAGAGTCCTTGGGGTCGATGCCCGCGATGGCCCGAGCGACCTCGGTCCGGCCCGACCCCACGAGCCCCGAGAGGCCGAGGATCTCCCCGCGGCGCACGGCGAACGAGACTCGGGAGAACGCTCCGGCCCGGGTAAGGTCCCGGACCTCGAGGTGGGCCGGGCCGGACGGCTCGAGGCCGCGCGGCCCGTAGACATCGCTGATCTCCCGGCCCACCATCATGGAGATGAGCAAGGGCTCGCTCGCCTCCGCGGTGGACAGGGTTCCGATGCACCGGCCGTCGCGCATGACCGCCACCCGGTTGGCCAGCTTGAACACCTCGGAGAGCTTGTGCGTGATGTAGAGGACCGACATGCCGCGCGCCCGTAAGCGGCGGATGTTGTCGAACAGGTACGCGGTCTCGGTCTCGGTGAGCGAGGAAGTGGGCTCGTCGAGCACGAGCAGGTGTGGGTCGGTGGAGAGGGCCTTCACGATCTCCAGGATCTGCTGCTGCCCCTTGGAGAGGCGCTTCACCAACACCCGCGGATCGAGGGTGACGTTGAACCGCTCCAGGAAGGCCGCCGCCCGCCGGTGGAGTTCCCCCCAGCGGATCCGGTTCAGGGCGCCCACCGGCTGGCGGTTCACGAAGATGTTCTCCGCCACGGAGAGGCTACCCACGAGCGACAGCTCCTGGAACACCATGGCGATGCCGGCGCGGAGGGCGTCCAGGGAAGAGCCGAACGACACCTCGCGCCCGCCGAGAAGGATCCGCCCGGAGTCCGGGCGGAGCGCCCCGCCCACGATCTGGCTGAGCGTGCTCTTCCCCGCGCCGTTCTCCCCCACGAGCGCGACGATCTCCCCCTCGCCGATGGAGAGGCTTACCGCGTCCACCGCCAACACGCCGGGGAAGCTCTTTCGGATGTTCTCGAGGAGAAGCAACTCGTTCATTGCTCCGATCCCGGGAGATTGGGCGGTACCGGCGCAATGTAGGCGACGCCCCTCCGGGGTGTCAAACGCCGGCCGCGCGGGAGGGCGCGAATCGAGGCGGGGTGCTGGGCCGCCGGCCGGTCACAGGTTCGCGCGCAAGAAGGCGAGGGTCTCCTGGCGGCCCTCGGCGGTCTCCTGGTGCGGGACGTCGTAGCGGAGGAGCTTCCAGCGCTCGGGGTGACCTTCGGCCGCGTATGCGCGTCGGAGCTCAGCGTCGATGAGGTCGAGGCCGGCCACCGGGGTGAGCGGATCGCGCAGCCCGGCCTGGCCGAGGTGGGCGCGGGGCGCAATGAGGGCGTTCACCCCGGCGGCGGTGAAGTGCTTGAGGAGCTGGGGCACGAAGTAGTAGATGCCGTGCCCCGCGAGCCCGCGCTCCCGAAGGAGGGTGTGGTAGTCGGTGAGGCAGCAGATGTCGACGGTCACCTTCACTCGCTCGTCGAGGGCCGCGACCCACTGGGCCATGGAGCTGCCCATCGACATCCCCAGGGTCCCGAGGCGCGCCGGATCGACATCGGAGCGCGAGGCGAGCCAGTCCAGGGCGCGGATCGAGTCGTATACCATCATCCCCCACAGGACCCGGCCCTGCCAGAGCATCGCCTTGAAGGTCTCGAGCTCGGTCTCGTGCGCGCGCTCGCCGAAGCACCAGTGATCGATGCACAGGGCGATGAGGCCCTGGTCCGCGAGCGCCTCGGCGTAGGGGGTGGGCTCGAGGTAGCTGCGTCCCTCGACGAACTCGCGCTTGCCGATCTGGTGATCGTCGCCGTGCGAGTGGTTGAAGAGGACGGCGGGCAGCGGGCCGCCCGCGGCCTTGGGTCGCGTCAAGAAGGCCGGCACGGGCTCGAGGCCGTTCAGGTCGAGCGTCCACGACTCGAGGACGTACCCCTTCCGATCCCGCTCGTCGCGCTTCTCGGCCCGGATGGGTCGGCGACGGTCGGGGAGGTCTCCCAAGAGGGAGAGGAGAAGCGCGCGGCGCCCGGCGGTGACGGAGGAGTCGCTCAGGGGGACAGGCATGAGATCCAGTATCGCATTTCGCGGGGGGACCTGGTCCTCACGGCCGGGCGGGACTTGAGGAGGGCTTCGGACCAGAGCTCGGATCGGGCGGACCTTAGGGGAGTGGGTTCACTCTCTCTCGCCATGGCCGCACGTCGACTGCCGGGTGGGGTCGCGGGCCGAAGGCCCGCAGAGCGGGTGGTTTCGGGAATGGGCCTTGTCCCTCAAAGTCGGGCGGGACGCCGCGGCCTCGCTTCCCCCGACCGGCGCACCATCCGGTCCCTCCCCTTTCGGGGGCGGATCACGGGTCCGGCGGAGCCCCTCCTTCACTCGCAGAAGACCCGCACCTTCTCCGCTCCGTTTTCGACGTCGACGGTGAGCTCTCCCATCTGCTCGACGATCTCCTCCAGGTTCTCCGACTTGATCTTCGAGACGTCCAGGTCGACGCCCTTGTCGTGCAGCGCCTTGTTGATCTGGTCGTGGACGCCGGGGGGGAGGAGGGCGGCGAGGCGGACGCCGGCGCGGAGGAGGCTCATGGGCACACGGACGTTCACCCGCCCCCCGTGGCTGGCTTCGCCTCCCTCCACCACGACGCGCAGGTACTTCGGGGCGGTGCGCGGGGAGGAGTCGGCCCGAGGAGCGTCCGCCGCGGGCGCTCCCAGGGCCTCGAGGAGGTCGGCCGCCTCGTCCGCCGAGATCTTCCTCTCGGCCACGAGATTCAGGATGCGAAGGCGTTCGGAGTTCATGTTCGGGGTTTCTTTCCTTGCTAGAGAAGCGCGACGTGGACGCGGCCGCGCGGGCCCGCGACGTCGACGCGGGTTCCGCGCGTCTC
The DNA here is from genome assembly GCA_035686075.1 of Anaeromyxobacter sp. Lineage (GTDB taxonomy): Bacteria > Myxococcota > Myxococcia > Myxococcales > Anaeromyxobacteraceae > Anaeromyxobacter. Next base: position 73,038 of record DASRZU010000017.1, on the reverse strand, counting down.
GCACAGCGCCCGGCAGACGCCGCGGGCGGCGGGGCCGAAGCGCCATCTCGGCGGAGCGAGGAGCGCCGCCAGCGCGAGAAGGAGCACGAGGAGCAGGAATAGTGGGAGGAGGAGGAGCCAAAGAAGGAAGAGCGGGACGAAGAGGCGTAGGTGGCGGCGCTCGGTGCGGATCCGGACTCGCGCGACCAGAGGAGGCAAGGTCATCATCGGCGGAGCTCCTCGGCGGCCCGCCGGGCGTCGATCTCGCCGCGCTCGAGGCGGTCGAGCACCTCGGCGCGCCGAGTCTCCTCGTCGGGGCCGTCCTCGACGCCGAGGGCCGAGCCGAGCAGCTGGGAGAGGCGGTTGAGGCGGTTCTTCACCGTCGGGTAGCTCACCCCGAAGAGCCGCTCCATCTCCTTGATCGAACCGTGGCTCCGCACGAAGGCGCCGACGAAGACTTGGTCTTCCATGGGGAGCTGCGCGAGCGGGGGGAGCTCGAAGGAGCCCTCGAGAGCGATCCCACTCGGCTCGAAGCGGACGCGCTCGACGACGATCCGCTCGCCGTTCGCCAACCTCGAAAGGTCCTTCCAGTCGGCCATCCGCGCACCCCGTGGAGAGATGCGCTGAATCTAGCCGGCCGAATTAAGAAAGTCAAGCTGCGTATTGATATTCTTTATTCTGATCGGGCCCACGTACGTCTAAATTTCACTGTTTCCGCCGTAGTCCACTGCGATGCGCTGGCCCGTACGAGCGGACTCGAGGGCGGCGAGCGCGGTCGCGAGGGATCGCAGGCCGTCCTCCCCGGTGCAGGTCGGCTGCCCCTCGCCGCGGATTGCCCGGACGAACGCCCGGACCGTACGGACGTAGAGGTTCTCCGGCTCGAGCGGGAGGACCTCATCACCACGGGCGGTGCAGAGCAGGACTTCCCCAGTGGGCCGCTGGGCCATGACATCGCGCCCGTAGATCGAGCCCCAGCTGCCGTGGACCTCGACGCCGGTGCGGGCGAACGGAACCGTGAACGCATCGTGAAGCTGAGCCAAGACTCCATTGTCGAAGCGGATGGTCGTCATGGCGCCGTCCTCGATAGGATCGGAGGCCATCCCACCCTTCTGCGTCAGGGAGACGACCTCGACCGGCTCCGCAGAGAGAATGAAGCGGAGGGTGTCGGCATCGTGCACCGTGAGGTCGAGGATGGCGCCGGGCCCGGTCTTCGGGTCCCGCAGGCGCCAGCCCTGGAGGTGGGCGGGGAGGAGGCCCGCGTGGAACACCTTCGCGAAGCGGGGCTCCCCCACGGCGCCCGACCGGACCAGCTCGCGGATCTTCCGGTGGGAGGCGGCCTCGCGCAGGTGGTGGTTCGTCCCGAGAACCACGCCCGCCGCCTCGCAGGCGTCGATCATCTCGCGGGCCTCCGCCACGGACAGGGCGAGGGGCTTCTCGCACAGGACGTGCTTGCCGGCCCTGGCCGCCTCGACCGTCTGGGGGCGGTGCAGCTCGTTCGTGGTGCTGACGTAGACGGCGTCCACGCGAGGGTCGGAAAGGAGGGCATCCAGAGTCGAGTGGGCCACCGCGATGCGGTGGTCGGACGCGTACCGAGCACCCCGGGCGCGATCGGTGCTGAAGACGGCCACCACCTCGCTACCGGGAACGGCCCGGATCGCGTCGATCACCCATTCGTGCGCGATGGTGCTCGCCCCGACGAGCCCGAAGCCCAGTGGCCTTGCCATGTCGACCTCCCGTGGAGGCTCGTGCGGAGAGGCACAGCGGAGTTCCTTCGCCTGCATGAACCCCCGCGGCCGAGAACCGGAAGGCTCCAAAGACCCCGTGGGGTCGACACTACCAGGGCTCGATCCCCATCTGGCGACGTCCGAGCGGGGTCAGGTCCTCTTCCACGGCCCGGCCCTCGAAATCGACTTCGTAGTTCTCGGGGGCGAAGTCGGGGCAGCTCTTCCCCTGTCGGAAAGCCTCGGCCTGGCGGGGCAGGAAGGCGGCGTTCTTCTCGCAGAGGGGCACCGCCCCGATGTAGATGACGTTGCTCGAGGCCTTGCCCTTGTGTTCGCTCTCGACGGCATGGATCAGATCGTTGTGCCAAAAGACCGTATCGCCCGACTGGACCCGGGGGATGGAGACGAGCGCCTCTGCCGCTGCTCCGTGCCACCTTGGGTCGAACGGCAGGGCCTTGCCCGCCTTGGCGCCGCACAGGTCGTCGCCCGCCACGTCGGGCTGCAGGGCGCGGAGCAGGATCCAGCCCATGAGGTTCGCGATGGGGATGAGTTGCAAGGTTCCGTCGCCGGGCCCCTGCTGTGACAGGGCCGTCCAGCCCTGGAAGGTCCGGAACACCGAACAGACGGCCGGGGACGGGATTTCCTCCGTCCTGACGCGGTGGGTGGCGTCGAAAGGATCGTAGCGGGTGGGGTCGCCGAAGAGGACCTCTCCGTACACGCGCTGATAGCTCGGGTCGCACCAGCGCTCGACCGAACCACCGTCGGCGTGCGGCGACAGGCCCAGGGTCTTGTCGCCGGGCTGCCGCCGCCTCAAGCGGTCGGCGTAGGTGCACTCGCGCGCGGCATCGAACGCTGGCGCCTGGGCCGAGGGCTGGTGCCAGAGCCGGTTCAGGGCGGCCCGGACCCGCGCCAGCTCGTCGCTCTGCCGGGCGCTCACCTGTGCCTTCGACCAGTACAAGCTGAAGATCTGAGGTGAGGCGGCCGCGAGGGTGGCGAAGTAGCGGTCGAGGCCGGCCCGGCTCTTCTGCTTCTCGATGTACCGGTTCCGCTCGACGTACTCGCCGATCTGGTCGTTCCAGGAGGCGATCCGGGAGGCCGGGAAGACGCCCCGGACCACGGCGCAGCCGCGCCTCCGGATGCGTTCCGCCAGCTCGCCCGGGACGTCGCCCGCGGCCAGGTCGCTGAAGTGCAGCTCAGGGACCGCGCCGCCGGCGCGGGCCTCCTCCCGCACCGCGTTCACCTCGCGCTCGAGCTGTGCGCTCAGGGTTCGAAACCGCGCCTCGGCGTCGGGCACCCGCTGTCTCAGCTCGGCCTTGACCCGCACCACCGTCGCGGGCACATCGTTCATCCAGGGCTGCATCGATCGCGACCTCCTTCTTCTTCGTCCTCTCGGTTTCGCGTTCCTCGGAACGTAGTGACGAGCCCGGACCGAAAAAACCCGAATCGACTGGCGAAAGGGTAGACAATAGTGAATGGCGTTGCGCCCCGCCCCGGTGGGATCGGGAGCCCGGCCGGGGCGAGTGCAACCGCGCGATCAAGGCGCGGCGCTTCCCCTACGGGGTTCCGCCCGGACCCCTCAGCTCCCCGAAGATCCGGGAGTGGTCCCCACTACCGCGGCCAGCTCATCAAGGCGATCGCCCGGGATCCGGACGAGCGAGAGGCCGATCGACTGACGGGACGTGATCGGGCCCTTGGTTCGCACTTCGCCCGATCCCATGACGAGAGGAGCTGCTCCCGGGCCGCGAGCACGGCAGGGCTCGTCCCACGGATCGCCTCGGGCCCCGCCAGTGTATGCGGCCCAGGCTTCCCGCAGCTAGACGCCCCGCTTCGCTCGCCGGGCAAGCTCAGCCGCGGTCTGGACCGTAGGGGGCGTGTGGCCCGGCAGCGGCAGCACCCGCTCGTGGATGGCGTCGAGAAGCCAGTCGCGCTGGGGGAAGTACAGCTCTTCCATCTCCGCGGCCGGGGTGATCCAGTTCCGGCTGCCCACCACGGTCACCGGGGCGTCGAGGTGGTCGAAAGCGAGCGTCTGCATCATCGAGGCGACGGTGTGCAGGAACGAGCCACGGTCCGCGGCGTCGCTGGCCAGAACGAGGCGGCCGGTCTTCCGGACCGACTCGACCAGGACCTCGTAGTCGAGCGGTGTGATGAAGCGGAGGTCGATGACCTCCGCCTCGAGCTGGTACTCCTCCTTCAGGACCCTGGCGGTGTCCATCGCCTTGTACAGCGTGGCTCCCAGGGTAGCGATGGTGAGGTCCGACCCACCGCGCCGGACGGCCGGCTGCCCCTCGGGGACATCGTAGTAGCCGGTGGGGACGCCCCCGGTCTCGAACTGCTCGCCCACGTCGTAAAGGAGCTGGCTCTCGAAGAAGATGACCGGATCGGTCCCGCGGAGCGCCAGGTTGAGCATGCCCTTGGCGTCGTACGGGGTGGCCGGGAAGTACGCCTTGAGACCCGGGATATGGGCCACGAGCGCCGACCAGTCCTGGCTATGCTGGGCCCCGTACTTGCTGCCCACCGAAACGCGAACCACGAGCGGCATCTTCAATAAGCCGGCCGACATCGACTGCCACTTGGAAGCCTGGTTGAAGATCTCGTCGCCGGCCCGGCCCAGGAAGTCGCAGTACATGAGCTCGACCACGGCCCGGCCCCCGGCGAGGGCATACCCGACGCCGGAGCCGACGATGGCGCCCTCGGAGATGGGGCTGTTGAAGAGCCGGTGATAGGGAAGCGCCTCGGTGAGGCCGCGGTACACGGCAAAGGCGCCGCCCCAGTCGCGGTTCTCCTCGCCCCACGCTGCCATGCTCGGGTCGATCGAGAACCGGTGCAGCATGGCCTCGAAGAGGCCGTCGCGGTACTGGTACTGCTTGTTCTTGGGCAACGGCTTTCCGTCGGCACCGAAGGCGTAGCGGGACTTGGCGGCGATCGCCTTGACCCGCGGGTTCTCGGCCAGGTGGCCCACGAGTTCGGGCTTGCGGGACCCGTCATCGAACCGCTCGACGTTGCCGTTCGAGAACATCACCGACTCGATGAACTCGCCCGTTGCCCGGGGGCACTCAGCCTCGCTCGTGGCCAGCTTCACCGCCGCGGTGAGGCGCTCCATCACCGCGGCGTGGCCCGCCTCCAGCTCGGTGCGGGAAGCGACCTTGTTCTCGACGAGATAGTCGGCGAAGCGAACCACCGGATCGGCCGCCTGCCACAGCTCGATCTCCTCCTTGGACCGGTAGCTCGAGGCGTCCGAGGGAGAGTGGCCGGAGACGCGGTAGGTGATGGTGTCGAGCAGCACCGGGCCACGCCCCTCGAGCAGGATCTTCTTCTTGCGCTCCACGGCGTCGGCCACCGCCAAGGGGTTGTAGCCGTCGACCCGCTCGGCGTGCATGGCCTCGGGGTTCACGCCGGCCCCGACGCGGGCCAGGACGCCAAAGCCCATGGTCTCCCCCTCCGGCTGGCCGCCCATGCCGTAGAAGTTGTCGAAGAAGTTGAAGAGGATGGGCGGCGCCCCGCCCACGCCCTCGTCCCAGAGATTGCGGTACTGGTCCATGGCCGCGAGGCAGATCGCCTCCCACACCGGACCGCAGCCCATCGAGGCATCGCCGATGTTGCACACCACGATGCCCCCCTTGCGGTTGATCCGCTTGAACATCGCTGCCCCGGTGGCGATGTCGCCCGAGCCGCCCACGATGGCGTTGTTGGGCATTGACCCGAACGGCGTGAAGAAGGCGTGCATCGAGCCGCCCAGGCCGCGGTTGAAGCCGGCCTTTCGAGCGAAGATCTCGGCCAGAGTCCCGAAGACGATGAACCCCTCGGCCAGCTCCAGCGGGCCCTTGTGCGGGATCCGCTCGGCGATCCGCAGCGTCTCGCCGCCGAGGAAGCTCTCCATCGTCGCCACGAGCTCGCGCTCGGGCAACTGGCGCGATGCCGAGAGACACTTGGCCAGGATCTCCCCGTGGCTACGGTGCGAGCCGAAGATCCAGTCGTCCGGCTTGAGGCTGGCGCACTGCCCCACCGACGCTGCCTCCTGGCCGATGGACAGGTGCGCCGGGCCCTTGTGGTTGTACTCGATGCCCTTCCAGGCCCCCTGGATCTTGATGGCGTTGAGCATCGATTCGAACTCGCGAATGCTCACCATGTCGAGCCAGATCTGCTTCAAGCCCTGGGCCCCGTGGCGCGCCAGCTCGGCCTTGAGGTCGCTGCGATACTGGTTCATCGGGATGCGCGGCACCTCGACGAAGCCGGGCTTGCGGACGATGTTGGGTTCGACGACGATCGACTTGGGCATGGCGGTTTCCTCTTAGGCGTTACTCGAGCTCCCACACCGCGTCGCGAATGACCTCGCACACGGTCGGGTGGGGGAAGATGACTTCCCTGAGGTCGCTGGCGCGCAGTTCCTGCTCGATGAGGGCGGCGGCGCCCCAGATCAGTTCGGAGGCGTAGGGACCGACGACGTGGACGCCGACGATCCGGTCGGTGGCCCGATCGGCCAGGACCTTCACGGCGCCCGGCGCTGCGAACCCGTGCTCGGCGCAGAAGCGCCCGGAGGCGGTGAGCTTGACCGTGGCCTTCTTCACCCCGAGCCCGCGCGCCGCTGCCTCCTGCTCGGTCCACCCCACCCCGGCCGCCTCGGGGAGGCCGTACACCACCCAGGGCACGGCGTCGTAGCGCATGACGTTGGGCTGCGCTGCCGCCCGGCCCCCGAGGATGTCGGCCACCGCCACGTCGGCCATGCGGTAGGCGGAGTGGGCGAGCAGGCTCTTTCCGGTCACGTCGCCGATGGCCCAGACGCCGGGCAGGTTGGTGCGCATCCGCCCATCCACCGTGACGCCCCTGGGGGAGAGATCGAGGCCGGCCTCTTTGGCGCCCCACCCCTCGAGGACCGGCCTGCGCCCCACGGCCATGAGCACGAGGTCCGCCTCGGCGCGGGCCTCGGCCCCTTCCTTGGTCGTGTAGTGGACAGTGGCTTTCTCGACGCGCGTCACCTTGCAGCCCAGTCGGAAGGAGACGCCCTTCATAGCCCGACGCAGGACGGGCGCCTGCTCCCGGTCCATGAACGGCACGATCTCGTCCATCATCTCGACGACCTCGACGCTCGTCCCGAGGGCCGCGAACAGGCCGGCGAACTCCACCCCGATGACGCCGCCGCCGATGACGCACAGGCGCTTCGGGGGGAGGGCGATCTCCAAGAGACCGGTGGAGTCGACCACCCGCGAGTTCTCCCGACACCCGGGGATGGGCGGCAGGACGGGCGCGGAGCCGGTGGCGACGATCACCGCCGGAGCCTCGTGCACCTGGACCGCGCCGGACGCCCCGCGGATCTCCACCTTGCCCGGGCCAAGGAGCTTGCCTTCGCCGGAGACCACCTCGACGCCCAGCTTCCGCTCGGTGGCCGCGACCCCTCCCCGGAGCTTCTCCACCACCTCGCGCTTCCAGGCCTGCATCGCCCCCCAGTCGAAGGTCACGCCGGCGGACTTGACGCCGTACCGCTCCCCCTCCCGGGCGTGGACGTAGATCTTGGCCGAGTTGACGAGCGTCTTCGTGGGAATGCAGCCGACGTTGAGGCAGGTGCCTCCCAGCGCCGCCTTCTCCACGAGGAGGACCTTCTTCCTCGCGGCCCCGAGCCGCTCGGCGGCGACGTAGCCGCCCGGCCCCCCGCCGATGATGATCGTATCGTAGCTTCCCATGGCGAAAACCGTGTCAGGCGAGCAGGAGGTCGACGTTACCGATAGCGTCGGCGAAGGCCTTGAGGATCCGGGCGGCGGGCGCCCCATCGATGGCCTGGTGGTCGACGGTGAGCGACAGGCCGATGCGCGCCTCGAAGGCGACCGAGCCCTCCGGTCCTGACACTGCACGCTGCGAGATGGCGTCCACGCCCAGGATGGCGACCTGGGGCGCGTAGAGGACGGGGGTGAAAGATTCAATGCCGAAGGCGCCGAGGTTCGTGACGGTAAAGGTGCCGCCGGAGAGCTCGTCGGGGGTGATGGACCCGGACTGGCACGCGCTCGCGAGCCGCTTGGACTCCGCCGAGAGCTCCCGGAGCGAGAGCCGGTCGGCATTGCGGATCACCGGGACCATGAGGCCCCGAGGGGTATCGACGGCCAGCGCCAGGTGGATGCGCTCGTACGTCCGCAGGACGCCCTTCTCCAGAGTGGCGTTGGCGCTCGGGAACTGCGGCAGCACCCGCGAGACGGCGTACAGCACCAGGTCGCCAATGGTGACCTCGGTGAACCCGAGCGACGGATCGCTCGACTTGAACCGAGCGCGGAGCGCTTGAAGCCGGGAGGCGCTCGCGCTCATGTTGAAGGTGAGCTGGGCGGTGCTGGAAAGGGACGAGAGCATCCGCTCGGAGATGAGCTTGCGGATCCCCTTGAGCGGAGTCTCGGTGAAGGGGCCGGGGAAGTCCACGGCCTTTCCCGCCACGGGCCTTAGGGCCGGCGCCGCGCGCGCGGCAGCCAGGTCGGCCACTCCGACGCGGCCGCCCAGGGCGGTGCCGGCTCCCGGGACGGGTGCGCCCGCGGCCACCGCGGCCCGGGCCGCCGCGGTGAGCTTTGGCCGGGCGGCCGCCGCGGCGATGACGTCTCGCTCGATCACCCGCCCGACCGGGCCGGTTCCGCGGAGGGTGGCAGCCTCGATCGCTTCGGCCGCAGCGCGCTTGCGCGCGCGGGGCGATACCGGAGACGCTGCACCGGCCGACGAGACCGCAAGGGCAGCGTTCTCGACCGCGGCCACCGGCGCCCGCGCCGATGGGGCGGGAACGACCGGAGCCGCAGGCGCCGCAGGGCCGGGGCCCTCGGCCGCGGCGGCCTTCCAGTCCTCCCCCGCCTGGCCGATCACTGCGATCGGCGAAAGCACCGGGACGTCGTCCCCCTCGGGCCTGAGGAGCTTCAGCACCACTCCGGCGACGCCGGCCGGTACCTCGAAAGTCGCCTTGTCGGTCTCGACCTCGCAGGCGACCGCCTCGGCTGCGACCGAATCGCCCTCCGCGATTCGCCACTTGACGATGATGCAGGACTCGACCGTGTTCCCCTGCCGCGGCATCAACAGGACCTGGGCCACCTCGAACCTCCTTGCACGTCCCAAAGAGCAATCACGGCCGCACGCGAGATCCGACGGCCCAATCGTGCCTTTGAGAGACGCCTATCCTCCGGCCAGCCGCTGCTTCAAGTGCTGGCCCACCCGAAGTCCCTGGGCAGCGATCGTCAAGGCCGGGTTGGACGCGGAGGAGGACGGGAAGAACCCGCCGTCCACGACGTACAGGTTGTCATGGTCCCAGGCCTTGCAGAGCGGGTCGAGGCAGGACGTCGCCGGGTCGTTGCCGAACCGCACCGTCCCGCACTGGTGCGAGGGGGTCTCCTGGCCGAAGGGCTTGGAGAGCACGGTGGCGAAACCGACACGCTTGATGAAGCGCCGAGCCACCTCCGCGAACCGGCGGTGAGCCTTGAGGTTGGTCCGCTCCCACAAGAGGTCGATGGACCCGTCGGCGCGCGGCCGGACCCGGTTCTTGGGGCTGGGCAGGTCCTCGGACATCACGTACCAGTCGACGCTGTGGTGGCCGAGCCATGCGGACAAAGGCCGCGGCACGTAGGGCGGCACCTCGCCGCGGAGCATGGGCTCCATCACCTTCCCCAGCATCTGGAGGTTGCCGAGCGGCCGGCGACTCTCGTCCCCGCCGAAGTAGTAGTCGTTCAGCGCCAGCGTCTTGGGGAGGTGCGTGTCGTTCGCCCGGAACGGCATGATCGACAGGAACGCCGTGCAGTTGTGGTTCATGAAGTTCCGGCCGACCTGATCCGAGGAGTTCGCAAGGCCGTTCGGCTGCTTCGAGCTGGCCGAGCGAAGCAGGAGGATGGCCGACTGAACGGCCCCCGCAGAGAGGACGAAGAGCGGAGCGCGGACCTCCTCGGTCACCCCGCCGTGCTCCACCTCGGCGGCCACGACCTTGCGGCCGGTGTCGTCGGTGACGAGCCGCTTCACCAGGCTTGAGGTCTGCAGCGTGACATTCGGGTACTCAAGGACCGGGTCGATGAGGCAGGTCTCGCCGTCGCTCTTTGCACCGACCTGACAGGGGAAGGCATCGCAGGTGTTGCAGCGGACGCACTTCCCGCCGGGGAGCCCCAGATCCAGCGCCAGGGGCATGGGGAACGGATGGAGCCCTTGCCTCTTCAGCCCATCGTGGACCCACTGCATGACCGGTTCGTGGGGGACGGCGGGATGTGGGAACGGCCCGGAGCGCGGCGGCTCGGTGGGATCGAGGCCGGCCTCCCCGTGCACCTTGAAGATCCTCTCGGCTTCGGCGTAGTAGGGCTCGAGGTCGCGGTAGCGGATGGGCCAGGCCGGGGAGATGCCTTCCTCGTGCTCGACCGCCTCGAAGTCCCGCTCCCGGAGCCGGAACATGGCAGCGCCGTACATCTTGGTGGCGCCGCCCACGTAGTAGTACTGCCCCGGCCGGAAGGGGTGACCATGACGGTCGTACCAGGTCTCGGTCGACCGGTAGCGGAGCTTGATGAACACCGACTCCGGATCCCAGTTCTGCGGCTCGCGCGGCAGCCGCTCCCCGCGCTCGAGGATCAGGATCCGCGCACCCGTGGGCGCCAGAGCGGTGGCGATCGAGCCGCCCCCGATCCCGGAGCCGATGATCACCACGTCGTAGTCGTTCATGGCTGTGACTCCGGTGCGGCGCCCGGCCGGTCGGGCAGGCTCATCGCAAGGCTTCCTCCAGCGCCTTGCGCATCGCGTCCTTGTTCGGGGTCTTGCCGGTCCACATCTCGATGTTCAGGGCGGCCTGGTTGATGAGCATGTTGAGTCCGCTCTGCCAGCGCAGGCCGCGCCGGTCGGCCTCCTGAAGGAACGGCGTGAAGGCGGGGTTGGGGATCACGTCCTGGACATAAACCCCCTTCCCGAGGGTGTCGTAATCGATGTCCGGCTTGTCGTTCACGTTCGGATACAGGCCGATCGAGGTGGCGTTCACCAGCACGTCGGTCTCGACCGGGATCCGGTAGCGGTCGGTCCAGGGGACGTACAGGACCTCGACCTTGGTCCCCTCGCGCAGGGTCCTCACCAGGCTCTCCGCCAGATGGGCGTCGCGCGGCACGTTGACGATGGTGAGCTTGCGTGACCCGGCCATGGCCAGCTCCACGCAGATGGCCCGCGCCGCCCCCCCGGCCCCGAGCACCACGACGCGCTTGCCGCGGGGATCCACGCCCGCGCCCTCGAGGGCGATCATGAACCCCTTGCCGTCGGTGTTCTCCCCGGTGAGCTTGCCCCCGTCGTTGACGATGGTGTTGACCGCGCCGATGAGCTTCGCGCTCGGGGCGATCACGTCCAGGTACTTGAGGACCTCGATCTTGTGGGGGATGGTGCAGTTGGCCCCCCGCATCTTGAACGCCTTCAGCCCCTGGATGGCCGCGCCCAGGTCGGCCGGATCCACGTCGATGGTGAGGAAGCGCCAGCGGGCCAGCCCGAGATCAGCGAAGGCGGCCTCCTGGATCACCACCCCCGGGTTCTCGGCTACCGGGTGCCCGAAGACGCCCACCAGATGGTCCAGGTAGTTCTGCTCTTTCATGGCCTGTTCTCCTCTTCGCCGGGGGGGCCGAACTGAACGACTGCAGACGACGGTATCTCTTCGTTGCCTTGCTGCCCACACACGGAACTCGCCCCGCGGGGGACGGCAATGAACCAGGCCGCGGGCCGCGACCTAAAGAGGGCCGCTCCCCGGGCGACCGGGCCGGGGGGTGGAGGGCCGGCCGCCCGTGCGGGGGATCACTGGCGTCGCGGCCGCACCAGCCGGTGGTTCGCGTAGTGCACCGCCCCGATGGCCTGGGCGAACTGGGCCACGGTGTACCCGGGCCGCTCCTTTAGCTCTCGCATGAACGGGGTATTGGCCATCTCGTCGTCCGCCACGCCCAGCTCGAGTCCGGGGGCGATGCGCCGGGCGCCCTCGACCATCAGGGTGAAGCAGGGGCGATGCTTGACGAGCCGGCCGAAGAGGATCCGCTGGCGGGCCCGGGGCGAGAGGATGAACTCCGTCTCCAGCCAGGCCACCGCCAAGAACTCGCCCAGCTCGCGGAAGATGCGATCCACAGTCGGCTGGGCCCCGCTCCCCGCGAGTCGCATGAGGAACTCCAGGAAGGGCTTGCGCAGATCCTTGGGCTCGGTGGGCACGCGGAGCGCGCCGCCAGCCTCGACCAGGAAGCCGCGGGTGAAGAGCTCCCGGAACAGCTCCGGGCTTTCCTTCGGCAGGTACTTCGCCGCGAGCCGGAAGACGCCGCTCTGGCTCGTGTACTTCTGCAACGTGCCGGGGATGCGCGTGTTGAAGTTGTTCACACTGCGCACGTCATCCGGCTCGTGGGCCCGCTCGGGGTAGCTCCCCAGGTCGATGACGCAGTTGTAGACCTCGAGGGGGATGTCGGGGATCTCGCCCCCCTCGGTCACCCAGCCGGTCCCGAGCTCCGTCCCGAGGGTGTGGGCGAAGACCCCGCTCTCCACCGAGGCCGGGTCCGTGGCCGCCGTCTCGACCGCGGCGGTGAAGGCGGCCATGGGGCCGTCGTTGACGATGCCCACGACACCCCCGGGCCGGACGAAGGCCCTGAGCTCGTCGTCGAGGTGGGACAGCTTCTTGAACTCCCGCTCGTAGTCGAGCGCCGGGTTCTGGCGGATGCCACGGGTCTTGTAGACCTCGCCCCCGACGATCTTGTCGCGAACCACGACGTCGGGAAAGCACAGGCCGATGGCGTCGAAGCGGAAGGGGTGGTCCGGGCAACGGCGCTCCCCGGCCTCGACCGCCTGCTCGATGAGTCGCAGGTGGTCGGCGCCCCCCGCCAGGGCAGGTTCGAGCGCGTTCCCCAGCGAGGAAGCCACGGCCGGGTCCAAGGTCCGCAGGGCCTCGAGCCGCAGGAGCCGGACGAGCAGGACCACCGGGCGGACGAGCTGGTCGATGGCGGTGAACGAGGCCGGGAACCAGTCGTATTCCACGAACCGCGTGACCGCACCGCGCACCGCCAGGGCTAGCTTGATGTCGGTGCCGCCCACGTCGATGCCGCAGAGGGTCCGGCCCTCGAGCCCGGTCACCGCTTGGCGGCACACCTCGAGTACGCCGCCGCTCGGGTCCTTTGGCGGCGCGGTGGCCGCGGGCGCCTGGCGGTGCGGGACGGAGAGGCAGCGGAAGGTCCCCGCCGCGGCGCCGCCGGGCACCGCCTCGTTCATACGCTCCGCCACGTTGAGGGCGCGGCCGTACCCGGGCCGGTCGCGGCGGGAGCGACCCACCCCGAAGGCGCGGAACACCTCGGCCGCCAGCTCGGCGGCCTCGGGCGGATCACCCTCGGCGGAGATCCGCATCTCGCGGCCGCCGATGGTGGAAACGATGTTGTAGACGCTGGCCAAGAAGTACTCGACCGCGAGATCGCGCTCGGCCTGCGGCAGATCCGCGAGCCGGGGCAGGCGCAGCGCGAACGCGCGCACCGCCTCGTCCGCCCCGAGGAAGGTGCAGGAGACCGGCACCGACGCGGCCGGGGCCAGGCCGGCGAAGGCCCTGCGCACCTCGGAGATGTAGACCGGTCGGCCCGCCTGGGCCGCTTCGAGGAGTTTGCGGGTCGGGGCGTTCACGGGATCCTCCAGCGAGGCGGGCGGCGCGATCTAGCGCACGTGCAGGCCGCGCTCGGCGAACACCGCCCGGTAGGCGGCCAGCTCGCGCTCGGTGAAGCTCGAGGTCTCATTGGCCAATGCATGCTCCTTGCCCATGCGGCGGTACTTGGCGGCGGCGAGCGGGTTGTGGTTCATGAGCTCGATGGGCGCGGCCGGATCGATGGACGCGGCCAGGGCGGCCAGGGCCGAAAGGTTCGCGGGCTCGGCGGTGAGGTGGGGGATGAGCGGGACCCGGAGTAGGAGCCTGCCCGTTCCCGCCAGGGCGGCCGCTAGTCGCCGCGCGTTGTCCAGGATGGGCCCGCTCTCCTGACCGGTGAGCTCGGTGTGGCGGGCCGGATCGGCCACCTTGAGGTCGACGATGAAGAGGTCGATCACCGGCAAGAGCGACTCGACCGTGGCCCAGGAGGCGAACAGCGAGGTCTCGATGGCGGTGTGGATCCCGCGGGCCTTGAGCCCGCGAGCCACGGCCAGCACGAAATCGGCCTGGAGCAGCGGGTCGCCGCCGGAGAAGGTTACCCCGCCGCCGGAGCGGTCGAAGAAGACCTTGTCCGCGGCGAGCTGGGCCACCGCCTCGTCCACCTCCAGGTCCCGGCCGTCGAAGGCCAGGGCGTTGCGCGGGCAGGCGTCGATGCACTTGCCGCACAGGTCGCAGCGGGAACGGTCGATGTGCATGCCCTCCTCGGCCAGCGCCAGGGCTCGCTGCGGGCAGGCCTCGACGCAGGTCCCGCAGCGCTCGCAGAGGTTTTGGAAGTGCCAGAGCCGGATCGCGCCCTCCAGGCCCTCGGGGTTCTGGCACCACAAGCAACGCAAGGGACAGCCCTTGAGGAAGAGGGTGGTCCGGATACCCGGCCCGTCGTGGACGGAGAAGCGCTGGATGTCGAAGATCCGCGCCACGCTCAGGCGTCCTCGAAGCAGGTCCGGGCGATGATCTCGTTCTGCAAGTCGGCCGCGAGCTCGGTGAAGTAAGCGGTGTAGCCGGCCACCCGGATGGTGAGATTCCGGTAGGCGTCCGGGTTCTTCTGGGCGGCGAGTAGGTCCTCCTTGCGAACCACGTTGAACTGCACGTGGTTGATGCGGAGCTGCACGAAGCCGCGAAGCATGGAGGAGAAGGCCTTGGCCCCGTCCCGCGTCATGAACTGCTTGGGCAAGAACTTCATGTTGAGAAGGGTCCCGTTCGAGCCGTGCTGGGAGCGGACCCGCGACACCGAGGTGAGCAACGCGGTGGGACCCCGGCGGTCGCGCCCGTAGACCGCGGACATGCCGCCATCGGCCAGGGGCGATCCGGGCAGCCGACCGTCGGGCGTGGCGCCGACGTTGGCGCCCATGGGGACGTGGGCGCTAACCGTGTAGAGGCCCGTGTGGTAGCGGCCGCCGCGGTAGTTCACCCTCCCCTTGAACTTGTCGGCGAAGTAGGTGACCCACTTGTCGGCGATCCGGTCCACCCACTCGACGTCGTTGCCGTACTTGGGGGCCTTGTTGAGCAGGATCTGCCGGAGCGTCCCGTCCTTCTCGAAGCCGGTGCGGAGCGCGGCGAGGAGCCGGTCCTTGGCCACGGTTCGGTCCTCGAAGACCAGCTTCTTCAGGGCGGCAAGGCTGTCGGCCACGTTGGCTGGCTGGATGGCCTGGATGCCGGAGAGGTTGTAGTGGGCGCCGCCGCGGGTGACGTCGAGCCCGCGGGCGAGGCAGTCCTCGATGACCGAGGAAAGCAGGGCCGTGGGGAGGACGCGCTGGTGGATCTCCTCCACCTTCTCGCAGGCGGCGATCATCCTCTCGAAGAAGAAGTCGATCTGGCTGGCCAGCGCCCGCTCCACGTCCTCGTAGCTCGCGAAGTCGGTGAGCGTGCCGGTGCGCGGGCCGAGCTGCTTGCCGGTCTGCAGGCAGACGCCGTCGTTCAGGGCCAGCTCCAGTGCCTTGACCAGGTTGAACATGGCCGCGTCGCTCCAGCCCAGGTTGTTGCCGTGGGTGGTGAGCTCGACGCAGCCGACGATGGCGTAGTTCACCGCGTCGCGGTGATCGATGCCCTGTGCCTCCAGCGCCGGGATGATGCTCTCGTCGTTGAACACCTGGGGCATGCCTGTGCCCAGGCCGATGACCCGGGTGCACTCGTCGAGCATCTCGTCGGGCGTGCTCTCGTGGAGGCGCGCGGAGAGGTTGGGCTGGGGGAGGCGGATGTGATCCTGGGCCTTGAGGAACAGGTAGCTGAGCTCGTTGGAGCAGTCGTTCCCCTGCTCGTCCCTTCCGCCGAGCGCCACGTTGAAGCCGATGGGGAAGCCGGCGAAGAAGGCAGCGCTGTGCGAGTTCCGCAGGTAGACGACCTGGTTGAACTTGAGCCAGAGCGCATCGACGAGCTCCAGCGCCCCGGAAAGGTCCAGGCGGCCGGCGCGGAGGTCGGCCTCGAGGTACGGCCACAGGTAGCCGTCGGCCCGGCCCGGCGAGAAGGAGGAGGCGTTGGACTCGAGGTGAAGGAGGACGAAGAGGAACCAGAGCGCCTGCACCGCCTCCCGGAAGGTCTCCGCCCCGCCGCGAGAAAGCTTGGTGCAGACCCGCGCCACCTCGCGCAGGTTGGCAGCGTCGGCGGGCGCCGCGTCGGCGGCCATGGCCAGCGCCAGGGCGGCGTAGCGGCGCATGAAGTCGCAGGCGGCGTCGAGGACCGTGAGCACGCACTCGAAGAACTCGCGCTGCTCCGGGGGCGCAGTCTCGAGCCGCGCCGCCGCCTCCCGGCGTAGGCCGGCCGGGCCAACCGCGATCCATTTGGCGGTGTCCGGACAGATGTGACCCTGGGCGTGGTCCTTCTGGTTGATCTTCACCACCCGGGCGATGGCGTCGAGCTGCGGCCCGAACTCGGCGCGGAGCGTGTCCTCGAGGCTCTTTCCCTTCCAGTAGGGGAGGATCTTCTCGCGGAAGGCGACCACGTCCTCGGGGTGCACGTTGAACTTGTCCTGTGGTCGCGTGGGGAGCCCCTCGATCTCCCTGTCGATCCAGGAGATGCCGGCCTCGGGGAAGACCACGCCCGCCCGCACGCCGTGGGTGCGGTTGCCGACGATGAGCTCCTGCGGGTCGATGCCGATCTCGAGCCGGCGCATGGCCTCGGCCAAGGCCAGCGCGCGCTTCACCGGGACCGAGGCGCCCTCGTTCCGCTGGTAGACCTCGGTGATGATGAGGGCCTGCTCCAGGGAGAGGTAGCGCGGCTCGGCCAGCATCCGCTCCTTGAGGCCAAGGATACGCGGCGTGGGCTCGAACGCCGCGATGGACTCGCGGGCGGAGGGTGCGGGGCCGAACTTCGCGGCGGGGCTGGGCGTCATGGGGAAGTCCTCCTTCATGGGCAACAGTAGTCGCTGGACTACCCCGAAAG
The DNA here is from genome assembly GCA_035686075.1 of Anaeromyxobacter sp. Classification (GTDB taxonomy): domain Bacteria; phylum Myxococcota; class Myxococcia; order Myxococcales; family Anaeromyxobacteraceae; genus Anaeromyxobacter. Next base: position 56,358 of record DASRZU010000017.1, on the reverse strand, counting down.
AACCCAATGGCGTGGCAAGAGGGTAGACAGGAGTGAACCGTGGACGCCCCGACGCGGGGCTACGGGGGCCCGGGCGGGGGGGGGCCAGCTCTCAGCGCGGCGCGGCGCGGTTTCGCCTGCGGAACTCGTTGGGCGAGGCGCCGGTCTCCTTCTTGAACACCCGGGCGAAGTACTTGGCGTCCTCGAACCCGACCCGCTCCGCCACCTCTTCCATCTTCAGGGTCCGGTCGAGGAGCAGGAGCTTCGCCTTTTCCACCCGGACGAGGTTCCGGTAATGCATGGGCGTGACGCCCATTTTCTTGCGGAAGATGCGGAACAGGTACGAGGGGCTCACGAACACCATCTTGGCGAGCGCCTCCGCCGGGAAGTCGCTCGCGTAGTTCTCGTGGATGTAGTTCAGGCAGCGCTCGACCTGGGTGTGGATCTCGGTGACCGGCTCGGCAAAGTGCTGCCGGGCGAGCCAGACCAGCGTGCGGAGGTGGCAGGCGATGAGCTCCTGCGAGAAGCGCCGCTTCCCGGCGAACTGGTCGTAGATGGCCTCGAAGAGCTGGCGAAAGGCGCCGCGGGTGTCGGCCAGCTTGATGGCGTGCTCGAACCGCGGACAGGAGCCCAGATCGGCCCAGAAGCAGATGATCTCCTGGCGCCGGGCCGCGTCCAGGTGCTCGGTGTGGACCAGGTCGGGTGGGTAGATGACGACGTCGAAGAGCGAGATGTCGAGCGATTCGTCGCCGGCGTTGATGTTGGCCTTGCCCTCCAGGAAGAGGATGAGCTCGAAGTAGGGGTGCGAGTGCCGCTGGAAGTTCCAGATGTGGCTGCGCTCGTCGAAACGCTCGCAGAACTTCAGCTCCGCCCGCTCCAGGCCGATCGCTTCGAGGAAGGCGAGGGTCTCCGACGGCATGGTCCCTCCTGCGCCTCCGGGCCCCCCCCGGATGCGGGGCGTGCACGCCTGCGGGACATCATTGACCACACAACGGGGCCACGGAAGGACTTAAGGACGGCGCGAGCGATGTTTTTCCACGCCCCCGCCCGAGGGGTCGTCTGGTCAATGTCCAGTTTTCCCCTGTCATGACGGTCAACTAGGGATCTGGTCCCGATGCGGGAGCTGCGTCGTAGTTCATCGCCGTCCACGTGCTAGGCGCGCTCACGAGACGTAGTCCGCCATCGGTCCGGCCGCTCGCAGCGACGTTGCAGCGGTGCAGCTCGGGGACGGCCCCCCGGGGGCGTGCCTTCTCAAGCACGGCGGTCGGCTCGCGCTCCATGTGCTCGTTCCACGTCCGGGACCTCGTCTCGGCGTCGGCACCACCCTTACGAATCGGCCTTGACCCGCACCAGCGCCGCGGGCACGTCCTTCTGGAGAATCCAGCACAGTGACACGCCAGGCCGAGAGAATCCGAATCGCGTGGCCAAAGGGCGAACGATAGTGAACGGCGCCCCGCCCGGCGGTGCGAGCGCCGGCGCGGTTAATCTGCGACGGCTCGCCTGCGGTATTCGCCGGGGGAGGCCCCGGTCTCCTTCTTGAAGACGCGGGCGAAGTACCGGACGTCCTCGTAGCCGACCCGCCCCGCGATCTCGTCGAGCCTCAGGGTCCCGTCGAGGAGCAGGTGCTTGGCCTTTTCCACGCGGACCACGTTCCGATAGTGCACCGGCGTCACGCCCATCCGTTTTCGGAAGATCCGGAACAGGTACGACGGGCTCACCGAGACCATCTCGGCGAGCGCCTCCACCGGGAAGTCCTGCGCGTAGTTCTCGTTGATGTACGTGAGGCAGCGCTCGACCTGAGAGCGGCTCTCGGTGGGTGGTTCGGCGAGTTGCTGCCGCACCAGCCAGAGCAACGTGCGCAGGTAGCAAGCGATCACTTCCCGGGCGAACCGGCGGTTGCAGACATGCTCGACCCAGATGGACCGGAACAGCTGACGAAACGCGCCGCCGGTGTCGGGGAGCCTGATTGCCTGGTCGAAGCGCGGGCACGAACCCAGGTCGGCCCACAGGCAGATGATCTCCTGGCCCCGGTCCCGGTCCACGTGCTCGGTGTGAGGCAAACCGGGCGGGTAGATGACCAGGTCACTTGGCGAGATGTCGGGCGACCGGGCACCCTTCTCGACGCCGGCCTCGCCTTCGAGGAACAAGAGTAGCTCGAAGTACGGGTGGCAGTGCTCTTCGCCGTTCCACATCCGGCTCCGGCCGTCGAGGCGCTCGCAGAGGCGGAGCTCCGCCCGCTTCAGCCCGACCGTGTCGAGGAGGGCGAGCACATCCGCCGACATGGACGCTCCTCCAAACCCGCCCGGACGAGCTCAGACAGCCTCGCGCTTCACCTTCTGGTTGAAGCAGTCGAGCCAGATGATGGTCACGATGACCGCGCCCTTGAGCAGCACCTGGTAGTACGAGGCGATGCCCAGCATGTTCATGACGTTGTCGAGCAGGCCGAACACGAGCAGGCCCAGGCCCGACTGCGGGATGCCCCCGATCCCGCCGGCGAAGGAGGTGCCGCCGACGACGACGCCGCAGTTGACAACCAGTGCGGTGGTCTCGCCGTAGACCGGGGAGCCGGTGTTCAGCTTGGACGACAGGAGCACCCCGGCCAGGCCGGCGGCGGCCCCGCTGATCACGAACGCCACCCACTTGGTAGCGATGACGTTGATGCCCGAGTAGCGGGCCACGTCGTAGTCGCCGCCGATGGCGTAGAGGTTCCGGCCGAACGCGGTAAACCGCATGAGCGCGTAGCTCGCCGCGAAGCAGACCACCATGATCATCACCAGGTTCGGGACCCCGTGGAAGTCGCCGTTGCCGATCACCATGAAGTCGGGGTTCTTGGCGGGGATGGGGTGCGCGTCGGTGAGCTGCTGAGCGATGCCGACCAGGAGTAGGCCCATGCCCAGGGTGATGATGAAGGGCTCGGTCTTCTGGTGCACCACCAAGAAGCCGTTCACGAACCCGACCACGGCGCCGAAGAGGACGGCGAGGACGATCGCCAGCCACATGGGCATGGCGTCGAGCAGACGGATGGCCAGGATGCCGGAGACGACCAGGATGCCCCCGATGGAGAGGTCGCAGCCTCCGCTGATGATGGTCAGCGTGACCCCGAACGCCAGGATGAGCAGGATCGAGGTCGAGTTGAGCATGTCCAGCAGGTTGTAGGCCGTGTAGAAGTCGGTGTGAGAGAAGATCATGCCCACCAGCATGATCAGGATGGCCAAGAAGGCCTTCTGCCGCGTGGCGATCCGGAAGAGCGGAGCCCAGATCACCGTCGACTTCGTCACCGTGGCGTTCATCGCGGTCGAGCTCATGGCGTGCGCTCCTAGACCTGCTTGCGGTTGTCGAGCCAGATGGCGAAGACCAGGATCGCGCCCTTGACCGCGACCTGCAGGTAGGTGGAGACGTTGAGCAGGTCCAGGCAGTTGGACATGAGGGTGACGAGGAGCACGCCCATCACCGTGCGTAGGACGCTGCCCTTCCCGCCCTTGAGGGTCGTGCCGCCCACCACCACCGCCAGGATGGCGTTGGTCTCGTAGCCGGCGCCGATGACGGGGGCGGCGGTGGTGATGCGGGAGAAGAGCACGATCGCGCCCACGCCCGTCATGAAGCCGCAGAGGGTGTAGATGAGGAAGAGCGAGCGGGAGACGTTGACGCCCGAGAGGCGGGCGGCGGTCATGTTGCCGCCGGTGAGGCGGATGGCCCGGCCCTCCACCGTCTTCTCCTGGAAGACCCAGAGCACGGCCAGGCAGGAGAGGAACATCACGAAGGACACGGACAGCGGGCCCAGGTTCCCCCCGCCGATGGTCTCGAAGACCACCTTGCTGGCCGAGATGTCCCAGAAGTGCATGGTGGCGCCGCCGCTGTAGAGCAGCGCGATCGCCGAGAAGACGGTGCTCATGCCGAAGGTGAGGAAGAGGGCCTCCGCCTGGGTCAGGGCACCCGAGCTCAGGATCAAGACGGCGTTCAAGAGGCCGCAGACCCCGCCGATCACGAGCCCGACGAGCAGCGCCGGCACCTGCCCGAACCGCTGGATGAGGGAGATCGTGACCACGGCCACCAGGTTGATGGTCCCGGCCACCGACAGGTCGATGAAGCCCCCGATGATGACGAAGGTCATGCCCATCGAGACCATGATCAGGGGCCCGAACTGGCGCTCGATGTTGACCAGGTTGGCCGGGAGCAGAAACTTCGGCTCGACCGCCGCCGTGATCACGACGAGCACCGCGATCATCACCAGCACCAAGTAATCCCGGAGGAAGTTGGCACCGGCTCGCAGGCTACCCATCGACTCACCGCCCACGACGGCGCCACCGGTTCCAACGGCACTGTTCGTTCCTTGCATGGTCGTGGCTCTCCTCAAGGAAGAGGGGTGCGCACCGAAAGCCTCCGGTTCTTCGGGGGGCGGCGGGGCTGCGCGCCGGCTGCGACCCGTGGGCGGCGCCGGGGCGTCATGACTAGGCGGCTCCTCTGCCCATCCCCAGCGCGGAGCTCATGATCTCGTCGGCGGTCGCCTTCTCGGGCAAGAGTTCCCCGGTGATCCGGCCCTCGAAGATGGTGAGCACCCGGTTGGCCATGTTGAGCACCTCGGGGAGCTCGGAGGAAATGAGGATGATCGCACCGCCCTGCTCCGCGATCGCCTTCATGAGCATGTAGATCTCGTACTTGGCGCCGACGTCGATCCCCCGGGTCGGCTCGTCCATGATGAAGATCCGCGGGGAGATCTCCAGCCAGCGCCCGACGATGCACTTCTGCTGGTTCCCACCCGAGAGGTTTCGGACTGGCACCTTGACCGAGGGCGTCTTGACGGCCAGGGCCTTGACCTGCCTCGCCCCGATGGCCCTCTCGATGGATCGCCGGATGAATCCGAACCTGGTGAACTTCCTGAAGCTCGCCATGGAGATGTTGGACTCAACGGAGAACGGCAGGACCAGCCCCTGGAGCTTGCGGTCCTCCGGGATGAAGCCGAGGCCCGCGTCCTTCGCGTCCCTGGGGTTCCGGATGCTGACCGGCTTGCCCTCGATGAGCACCTGGTGTCCCCTGACCTTGTCCGCCCCGAAGAGGGCGCGGACGATCTCGGTCCTCCCGGCGCCGACCAGCCCCACCAGGCCCAGGATTTCCCCCCGGTGAAGGGTGAATGAGACATCGCGCAGTTTACGGGTGTTGATCGAGCGGACCTCCAGCAAGGGGGCCCCGACACACTGCGGGCGCGGAGGGTACTCGTTCTCGATGGTGCGGCCCACCATCTTGGTGATGAGCTCGTTGCGTGTGAACTCGGTCTTAGGCTTGGTGTCGACGATGCGACCGTCGCGCATGACGCTCACGACGTCGCAGAACTCGAAGATCTCAGCCAGCTTGTGGCTGATGTAGATGATGGAGATCCCCTGCTCCTTCAGGTGCTTGATGATCTTGGCGAGCTCGACCAGCTCCTCGCCGGTGAGGCTGCTGCTCGGCTCGTCCATGATGATGAGCTTCGATTTGAAGGAGAGCGCCTTGGCGATCTCGACCATCTGCTTCTGCGAGACGGAGAGCTCGGAGACGAGCTTGCTGGTGCTGACCTTGCTGCCGATGCTGTCCAGGATCTCCCGGGCCTTGGCGTGGGTGCCGCGCATGCCCTTCATCTCGCGGAAGCGGCCGAGGAAGACATTCTCGCCCACGCTCATCGTGTTCACCAGGTTGAGCTCCTGGTAGATGATCGACAGCCCGCTCTGCATGGACTGGTGGGGGGTGGTGCGCTCGATCCGCTGGCCGTCGAAGACCACCGTTCCGCTGTCCTTCTCGTACACGCCGGACAGGATCTTCATCAGGGTCGACTTGCCCGCCCCGTTCTCGCCGACGAGGCCGTGCACCGTGCCCCGCCTGACGTCGACCGACACCCCGTCCAGCGCTCGCACCCCGGGGAACGACTTGCTGACGTCCCGGATCGACAGGATGACATTATCCGTCCCAGGAGATTCCATCGCCCCTCCCTCGGCCGAACGGGAATGCGTGAAGGCTCGGCTCGCGGAGAGACGAGCCTTCACGCTAGGTGTCTCCTACCACTCGGGCGGCTCGAACGTATTCACCGAGTCCTTGTCGATGACGGCGAGGGGGACCCAGTTGATCTGCTGGACCTTCTTGCCCGCCAAAACGTCCCGGGCCAGCCCCAGGTCCGTCTTGGTCATGAGCACGAAGTCCTGCGCGATGCTGACGGCCTGGTCGCCGTTCTTCACCTGAACGTAGCCGGCCCGGTTCCCGTCCACGCCGACGATGAACAGGCCGCTCAGGCCGGCGGCCTTGGCGGCCTGGATGACGCCGGTGGCGCCGTTGTCCCAGTGGACGAACACGCCCTGGATATCCTTGCCGTACTTGACGATATCGTTCTCCATGATCGCCAGGGCCTCAGCCGTCGACCACTGCGTGCAGGCCTTGTAGTCCATGACCACGATCTTCGAGCCCTTGATGGCCTTGTTGAAGCCGTCGTGGCGCTTGATCTGCGCGTCGTGGCCGGCCTGACCGCCGATCTCCACGATCTTGGCGCCGTTCGGGAAGTGCTTCATGAAGGCGGCGGCGGCCTGCTCGCCAGCCATGGTGTCGTTCACGCCCGCGAAGAAGTCCCGGTACTTCTGGTTCGCCGGAGACAGATCGGACGAGAACATGCCCACGACCATGCCGGCCTGCTTGGCCTTCATGAGGCTCGGCACAATGGCGTTGATGTCGTTCGGGTTGACGAAGATGGCCTTGGCTTTCTGCGCGATGGCGTTGGTGACGATCTGCGATTCGGCCTGGGTGTCGCCCTTGGCGTCGAAGGTCTGCAGGTCAAAGCCGTACTCGGCCCCGTACTTCTCGAACTGCTTGGCGGCGAACGCCTGCGACTCGTTGGCCCGGTTGGAGATGACGAACACCGCCTTCGGCTTGGCTTGGGCGCTCGCAACAGAAGCCACCGCAGCCAGCAGCGCAAATGCAAAGACTTTCAGCTTCGACATTCTGAGCCTCCGCTCATGAGTAATGTGTGAAACGGCGACGACGGCCATCTCACGCGGTTGCGCCGGGATCCTATCATCCTCCGCCGCTCTTCCCCGCGTGTCTATCTCGCTTGGACGGCGCGGCACTCTACGAACTTCACTCCACCCTGAGGACACCGGAAAGTGCCCATTTCGTGGACAAGAATGAACTCGGGCTCGCCGCTGCCCAGGAGGGGCTCGATGGGGTCCCTCGATCGAATGCACCTAACCACGACTCCGGCGACTGTGCACAGGACGAGGGACAGAGCGACCGGTGGCGCGAGACAGGCATCGTTGCCTCCCGTCTAGGCGCCGATGAACGCGCGGACCATCCGCTCGCCATGCGAGGACACCCTCTTCCCCCCCTGGCTGCTAAGTAGAGCGAGAGCCGTCCGCGCGCCCGCTCCTGCGAGGGGAGCCATGCGCGGTACAAAGCGATGGGGTCCGAGCAAAAGTGGTGGAAGATCACGCCTGCGTGCCTTGGGCCTATCCATGGACGGCATGCGACTAGCGCCTGTCGGGTTCGGACCAAGGGGTCGAACCAACCGGTCTTTCCGACAAGCCACGCCCAGCGATCCCACCTATCGGAGGTCCTTGGACCACGGGAGAGGGCTCACCGTTGCGCGCTCGACGCACCACCCGGGTCCCACGAGCCCTCGAGCGGAGTGAAACGCGCGCAAACCACGCCGCCTTGACCTACGAGGAGCTCCAACTCGCCACGCTCCGCAGGCGAGGCTGGTCGTCGAAGAAGGCAAACGAGCGCCTGTCCAACACGAGCTTCACCGCCGCCTTGCGCCCCCTCGAGAGGGACTTTGGCGAAGGCCTTGAGCTCCTCGATCGCACCACCGAGGGCTTCGATCCCGACCATGCACGCGGACGACTGTAGACCCGCACGCGGGCCGGTCCTCTAAGACCTCGGGCGAGAACTCCAGCTTGCCACCCGACTCGAGACGGGTGTGGTCGACAGCCAGGCCGGAGGGGCGGGGGCTCGGCAAGCCGAACGGGAACGGGCCACGTGCTCGCCCGATCGGACGTGCCGCTATCCGGTGAAGAGGTCTCCGCTGTACTCCCCCGTCCTTCCCCGGTGCGATAATGACGGCGGGCACCCGTTCTCCACGTCCAGGGCGGGAGGGAAGACCCTCGCGTGATGGCCGGTCCAAGTGGGCTAGCCGTCGTTGAACAGTCGCCCAAGGAGGAACGAAATGCTGGCTAGGTGGATAGCTGGGATCGTGGCCGGCGTCCTCGGCATCGGTGCGGCCGCGGCAGCGGAGAAGTCTGTGGAAGTGGTTCACTGGTGGACCTCCGGTGGCGAAGCCGCGGCGCTGAACGTCTTGAAGGAAGAAATGCAGAAGCGCGGGTATGCGTGGAAGGACAGCCCCATCAAAGGCGGTGGAGGCGGGCAGGCGCGCACGGAGCTTCGCGCGCGCGTGGCGGCCGGCAACCCGCCCGACGCCATGCAGATGCTCGGGTTCACCATCGTTGATTACGCGAGGGAAGGCCTGCTCGCCGACCTCTCCAGCGTCGCCGCCAAGGAGGGCTGGGACAGTGTCGTGCCGGCGCCCTTGCAGCGGTTCTCGAAAGACAGCAGAGGCCACTGGGTGGCCGCCCCGATGAACATCCACCGCACCAACTGGATTTGGGCGAACAAGGCGATCTTCGACGAGCTCAAGATCTCCCCGCCCAAGACCTTCGACGAGCTCATGGCCATCTCCGAGAAGATCAAGAAGGCCGGCTACATTCCGCTCGCACACGGCGGCCACGGCGGTCAGCCGGGCTGGCAGGAGGCGACCATCTTCGATAGCGCGGTGATGTCTGCCGGCGGCCCGGACTTCTATCGCAAGGCCATGATCGACCTCGACTCGAAGGCCCTCGGCTCTGCAACGATGGAGAAGGCCTTCGACCAGATGAAGATGCTTCGGACGCTTGTCGACCCCAACTTCTCCGGCCGCGACTGGGACCAGGCCACCGCCATGGTCATCAACAAGAGGGCCGCCATGCAGATCATGGGCGACTGGGCCAAAGGGGAGTTCTTCAAGGCGGGCAAGCTGCCGAACGTCGATTTCCTGTGCTTTCAGTACCCGGGCACCGAGGGCGACTTCATCTTCAACGCCGACCAGTTCGCGATGTCGAACCCACGCAGGATCTGGCCGTTCGCAAAGAGCGTCGCGCTCGAGCCCCAAGGGCAGCGCGACCGCGAGGAGCAGGTGGTTGGGCAGCTTGAGCTCGCCAGCGCCATCATGGATCTGAGCTTCCAGGAGGGGTTCAACTTGATCAAGGGGTCGATCCCGGCGCGCACCGACGTGCCCGACACCAAGTTCGATGCCTGTGGCAAGAAGTCGATGGCTGACCTCAAGATCGCGATCAAGAACAACACGATGGTGGGAAGCTTTGCCCATGGCCACGCGATGCCCGAACCTGTCAAGGCAGCCGCATACGAGGTGGTGCGGAATTTCTTCAACTCGGGCGGCTCGTCGGCCGACGCTGTGAAACAGCTCGTCCAAGCGACGAAAGCCGCCAAGTAGTGGCCGGCGGCGGGCGGACGTCTTCGGTTCTCTTCGGCCGAGGGCGCGGAGCGAACGAAGTTCGCGCCGGGCTTCTCGGCCCTTGTTGAACCACGGACAAGCTTCCGTTCTTGCCTTGGGTGAGCCGCTCTACAAAACCCTTCGTGAATCTCGGACGCAGCTCTTCAGCCCTCGACGACGTGTTCTCCGCCACCGCCCCCGGGGCGTCGTGTAGTGATAGGCCTGCCTTCGATCGGCGCCTGTTGTCATCTGATCTTGTCCGCGCCGAAAGCGCTCGGACTGTCTCCGCCTTTGCTTTACACCTCGTTGACCAGCTCGGTTCACCGGTCCAGCCGTTAGCTCCCGCGTCGGCCACCGCCCTCCGCCAACACCGGTCAACGTTGGGAGACCCCAGGGTCTTGGCGGAGCACGCGACCGCTCCAAGGGCCTCGATGCCAAGCCCGAGTGGGGGCCGGCCGCCGAGGCGGGAAGCGGCCCCGCTCTCGGAGCTCTCCTTTAACGCAGGGGAACCTAGAGAGTGCTTGCGTCGATGACGAACCGGTATCGGACGTCGTTCCGGACCGTCCGCTCGTAGGCTTCGTTGATCTTGGACGCCGGGACCACCTCGACGTCCGACACGAGGCCATGGCGGGCACAGTAGTCGAGCATCTCCTGGGTCTCTGCGATCCCGCCGATCATCGATCCCGCGAGCGTCTTGTTGCCCTGGACGAGGCCACCGAGCTCGATCGGAATGGCCTCGGGGGGGAGACCCACCACCGCCATCGCACCCTCGACACGGAGCGCCCTCAAGTAGGGGTCGATGGAGTGGGGAGCGGAGACCGAATCGACGATCGCGTCGAAGGACCCGGAGAGCTTCCGCAATGCTCCCGGCTCGGACGTGAGGACGAAGGCATGGGCTCCGAGACGCCGCGCGTCGGCCTCCTTGCCTCGCGAGGTGCTGAGCATCGTCACCTCGGCGCCCATCGCCGCAGCAATCTTCACGGCCATGTGGCCCAGCCCACCGAGCCCCACCACACCCACGCGGTCCCCCTTCTTGACCTTGAAGCGCTTGAGCGGCGAGTAGGTCGTGATCCCTGCACAGAGGAGCGGCGCCGCCCCGGCGAGGTCCAGGCCGCGCGGGATCGAAAGGGTGTACGCCTCGTCGACCACGATCTGGGTGGAGTACCCGCCGTAGGTGGGCGTCTTGCGGTCCATCTCGGTCGAGTTGTAGGTGAAGGCCGTTCCCTTCTCGCAGAACTGCTCCAGGCCCCGGCGGCAGGCCGGGCAGGTACGGCAGGAGTCCACGAAGCAGCCCACGCCGGCCAGGTCCCCGGTACGGAGGCGGGAGACCTCGCGGCCCACCCGGCTCACCCGGCCGACGATCTCGTGGCCTGGGACCATGGGGAACGTCGAGCCCCCCCACTCGTCGCGTACCTGATGGATGTCGGAGTGGCAAATGCCGCAGTAGGCGATGTCGATCAGGACGTCGTGGGGACCGACCTCGCGGCGACGGATCTCGAAGGGCGCGATGGGTGAAGCCTTGGTCTGGGCGGCGTAGGCCTTGACGGTAGGCATGGACTCTCCTCGGGGTGTCTCCGGCGAACCGGGCAGGAGATCTAGCCCAGGCGCCGACTCCTTGCAGCGGAGAGGCTCGCGGGAAGGAGTCGCTTCGGCCCGGGGCGGGGGCGTGGTAAGATGTTACTGCCGTGGCGATGAAGGCCCGCCACGCGAGCCTCCCTCGCTCGGAGAGGAGAACGGCCACGGGCGATCCGCTAGAGGGCCGGCCCGCCCACGGGCTCGAGGGGTCTCTCCCCCTGGAGATCCGTGTCCACGGGCGCGGCGGCCAGGGCGGCGTGACCTGCGCGAAGCTCCTCGCCACGCTCTACGCCGATCTCGGCCTCCACGTGCAGAGTTTCGGCGACTATGGCATGGAGCGCACCGGCGCGCCGGTGCGTGCCTTCACCCGGGTCGACGCCGTTCCCATCACCAACCGCAACAAGGTGTACGCCCCGCGCCACCTCTTGGTCCTCGACCCCACGCTCATGGGCGACGAGGTGATCGAGGGGGCGCCGGCGGGAGGTCTCCTCCTCCTCAACGCGCCGGTGCCGCTCGCTGCGGTCTCGGACCGCTACCTCCATCTCCGGCTCGCGGTCGTGGATGCCACCGCCATCGCTCGCCGTCACGGGATCGGTACGAGCGCGGTCGTCATCGTCAACACCACCCTGATCGGCGCCTACGCGCGCGTCGTCGGGCTCGAGTGGGAAGCGGTTCAGCGCACCTTCGCCTCGCACGAGCTCGAGGACGACCTCCTGGCCGCGCGGGAGGCCTTCGACGCGGCGGTGGACCGGCCGGCCTCGGCGTCGGCCCATCCCCCGGCCCGAGCCGCCGCCCCTGCCGCGGCGGTGCTCGCCCTGACCGATCACGTGCGCGATTTGCCGAGCCCTCTCCAGACCGGCTCCTGGCGGACCCAGCTTCCGCGCTATGCCTCTCACCCCCCTCCGTGCCGGGTCGCGTGTCCCGCCGGCAACGACGTGGCCGGCTTCATCCAGGCGCTCGCCACCGGCGGCGTGACCGCAGCGGCGAACGTGCTCCTGAGGACCCAGGTGCTTCCGTCCGTCTGCGGACGCGTCTGCCCGGCCCCCTGCATGGAGTCGTGCAACCGTGCCAGCTACGACGGCGCCGTCCACGTGCGCGGGCTGGAGCGCTGGATCGGCGATCACGCAGCCGTTCAGGTGCAGCGCCCGGCCCCTGCCGCCCGAAGGTGGAGGGTAGCGGTGGTGGGCGGGGGCCCGGCAGGCCTGTCGGCCGCCTTCACCTTCGCGAGGCTCGGGCACGCGGTTTCGATCCTGGAGGCCGAGCCCAGATTGGGCGGGGTCCTCCGCACCGGCATCCCCGCGTACCGGCTACCCGAGGCCGCGCTCGACCGCGACCTCGGGCGGCTTCTCGCGCTCGGGGTGGTGGCCCGGTGTGGCACTCGGGTGGCCCGGGCGGAGCTGGCCCGGCTCTCCGCCGAGAACGACGCCGTCATCGTCGCCACCGGACTGGCGCGCCCGGCCGGCCTTCCCCTCGCGGAGGGGCCGGCTGTTCTGGAAGGCGTCTCGCAGGGACTGGAGCTATTGCGGGAGGTGCGCGCCGGGCGTCGGCCGGTTCTCGCCGGCCATGTCGTGGTCGTGGGGGGCGGCAACACCGCGGTCGACTGCGCTCGCACCGCGCTCCGGTGCGGCGCCGGAAGGGTGACCATCGTCTACCGGCGCGGCCGCACCGAGATGCCGGCCATCCCGGGGGAGGTCGCCGAGGCGCTGGGGGAGGGTGTCGCCCTGCTCCCCTTGCGCCAACCGGTGCGCCTCGTCGGGAACGAACGGGTCGCGGGCCTCGAGCTCGCCGAGATGCTGCTGGGCCCGCCCGACGAAAGCGGCCGCCCACGGCCCATCTCCGGCCCGGGGCGGGAGCTTCTCGCCTGCGATCGGGTCTTGCTCGCCCTGGGGCAGTCGGCAGACCGTTCGCTCCTCCCGGAGACTCCGGACGGCAAGGTGTGGCTCTCCGGGGACCTCGCGACCAGCGCCGGAACGGTGAGCCACGCGATCGGGCACGGCCGACGGGTCGCGGAAGAGGTGCTGGCGCGCCTCGAGGGCCGGCCGGTGCCGGCGGCGGCGCCGCCCGAGGAGGTCGTCGCCCCCGCGCACGTCCGGTTCAGCCACTTCGCGCCGAGCCGGGCCCACCGCGAGCAGATCCTTCCCGCCGAACCGAGGCGGACGAGCTTCGAGGAGGTGAACGGCGGGCTGCGCGGGACGCAGGAGGCCCGGCGATGCTTCTCCTGCGGGACCTGCACGACCTGCGACACCTGCCTCTTCGCCTGCCCAGAGGGGATCATACGCCGGCGTGAGGACGGGGCCGGCTACCTCATCGACGAACGCTACTGCAAGGGCTGCGGGATGTGCGTGGCGGAGTGTCCGCGGCGGGCGATGGAGATCGCGCCGGACGGGAGGCTCAGCGCGTGAGCGAAGAGCTCATCAGCGCGAACCACGCCGCCGCCACCGCCGCGGCGCTGGCCGGGCGGGCCAACCGTCGGGGGCGCGGGTTCTTGAGCGGGCTCTATCCCATCACCCCCTCGACCGAATGCATGGAGTTGCTCTGCGCGCAGGACCTCGAGAAGGGGCAGGTGGTGCGGGTGGAGAGCGAGCACAGCGCCATGGCGGTATGCATCGGGGCCGCCGCCGCCGGGGCACGCACCTTCACGGCCACCTCCTCCAACGGTCTCGCCTACATGGCCGAGAACGCGATCGCCGCGGCGCTCCTGCGCCTCCCCGTGGTCATGATGGTGGCCAATCGCACACTCGGGCCGCCCTGGAACGTGTGGGCCGACCACGGCGACAGCCTCCTCCTGCGCGACGCCGGCTGGGTCCAGCTCTACTGCGCCGACAACCAGGAGGTGCTGGACAGCATCCTGTGCGCATACCGGCTCGCGGAGGACCCACGGCTCCTTCTCCCGGTGATGGTCTGCCAGGAGGGCTTCGTCCTCTCGCACACGGTCGTCCAGACCGATGTCCCGGAGCAAGAGGCCGTCGACCGGTTCCTGCCGCCCCTCGACCTTCGTACCCGCCTGTCCGCAGAGGCGCGCGTCCTCGGGGGCATCGACTCCCCCCACGTGACCGAGGTGCACCGGGCGCAGCATCAGGACGCGATGGCCCGGGTGTTCGACGTGTACGGAGAGGTGCAAGACTCCTTCCAGGCGGTCTTCGGCCGGAGGCCACCGGACCCGGTGGTCGCCCATCACGCCGAGGACGCCGAGACGCTGGTCATCTCCATGGGGGCCATCGCCTCCACCGTGGACCGGGTGGTCGACGCGGCCCGCGCCCGCGGCCGGCGCGTGGGGTCCCTGCGGGTGCGCCTCTTGCGGCCCTTCCCGTCCGGGCTGCTCGCCAGGCTGCTCCGCGGCGCGTCGCGGGTCGCGGTGATCGATCGCGACATCAGCCTCGGGCTCGGGGGCGTGCTCTGGGCGGAGGGGCGGGCGCAAGCGCCGCGCTCCGCGTTGGTGCAGGGCTACGTCACCGGGCTGGGGGGCGGTGATCCCCGGCCCAGCCACGTGGAGGCGATCCTCGACGACCTGGCGGCGCGCGAGGCTTCCGGCGAGCCCGTGCTCCTGGAGGCTGGAACGTGACCCTCGTGCTCCGCCCCGGAAATAGCAACTGCGGCGGCTGTGGCATGTCGAGCGCGTTGCAGCTCTTCGGTCGGGCGGTCGAGGAGCGGCCCGTACAGCTCGTGGTCCCGGCGTGCTGCGGGGCGGTCATGGCGGGGTCCTTCCCTTACGCGACCCTGGGTGTGCCGACCGTGCTCAGCACGTTCGCCTCGGCGGCGGCGGTCGCCACGGGTCTCTCCCGCGTGGCCCGCCAAAACGAAGAGGCCACCCGGATCGTGTGCTTCGCGGGCGACGGCGGAACCTACGACATCGGGATGGCCACGCTCTCCGCGGCTGCGGAGCGGAACGAGGACGTTCTCTACCTCTGCTACGACAACGAGGTCTACGGCAACACTGGTGGCCAGCGCTCCTCCGCCACGCCGGCCGGCGCCAGCACCACGAGCACCCCCCGGGGAAAGATCGAGCCGAAGAAGGACATCCTCGGCATCCTGGCCGCGCACCGCATTCCCTACGCCGCCTCGGTCTCCCTGGCCCACGCCGAGGACGGGCTTCGCAAGATGCGCCACGCGCTGGACCTCTCCGGGTTCCGTTTCCTCCACGTGCTGAGCCCTTGCCCGACCGGGTGGAAGTCGGAGCCCGCGCTGGGGTTGGAACTCGTGCGGCTGGCCGTCCGCTCCGGTCTCTACCCGGTGGTGGAGATCCACGAGGGGCGGCGCCTCAGGATCAACGTCGAGCCCGACTTCTCGGACGAGGCGCTGGAGATCTACCTGTCCTTGCAGCGGCGGTTCCAGGGATCGGGCATCCGGGCCGCGGACCTTCGTCCCGACATCGACCGGTACTGGCGCGAGCTCCGCGCGCGGAGCGGACGCATCGTCCCGGCCGAACGGACCGCCTGACCGAGGAGATCCCCATGCAGAAGGACATCGGGGAGAGAATCCGGCGGATGCGAGAGGCGCAGGCGCTGACGCGCGAGCAAGTGAGCCGGCTCTCCGGTCTGGCCCCGGAGCGGCTGGCCGCGTTCGAAGAGGGCAGCGCCGTGCCCTCGATCGGCGTGGTCATCAAGCTCTCGCGGGTGCTCGGCTCGAGGATGGAGGGGATCATCCTCGGGCGCGAGGATGCCGTCCCCAATGCCCCGACGCTGACACTCCACCGCGGCGCTCGCCCGACCGGCTACGAGTACGGCGAGACCGAGCAGGGATACACCTTCCGCACGCTCACCCGACCCGGGACCCCCGGCCACCAGATGGAGCCCTTCCTGCTCACCTTCGCCACCGGAACCACCGAGGCGAAGCCCATCACCCACGAGGGCCAGGAGTTCGTTTATGTGCTGGAGGGGACGATCGAGCTCACCTACGACGACGAGCGGGTGATGCTCTCGCCGGGTGACAGCGCCTACCTCGAGTCCTCGCACCCGCATCTCTTCCGCGGAGTGGGCGACTCGCCGGCGCGCATGCTCGCGGTGGTGAGTTCCGGGGGCTGAGGGGGAGCAGAGGTCAGGGCAAGGACCGGGGCGCGCTCCGGGGCGCTGCGCGAGAGCGCAGAAGCGGCGTGGCGCTCCTGCAGATTTCGGTCGTTTCAGGACCCGCGATACCTCGCGCTGGTGGCCGAGACCTCCCTTCTCGCGGCGCTCAAGGGAAGCCCTCGAGCTGGCCGCGCCGTCGTCGGAATACCAACAATTGGTCCGAGCGGCCGACCCATTGCGGAATGGCGACGGCGTCGATGGCCTCAAAGCGCGCAACGAGCTCAGCGAAGAACCTCGGGTTCGCGCTGCCTCCCATCCATTCGCCCACGTACACGACATGCGGGCAGGCGCTGCGCACGAGCGCGTTGAATGCCATGTCTGTCCCCCAGGGTGGCCAGCAAAGGACCAAGTCCCTCACGACGTAAGCGTCGACGGTACGCTCGTCTCCCCTCTCTACCGGGGTCCAGGTGAAGCTGGGCGGGGCCGCGTCACAGGCGGCCACGTCCATCCCCGCTTGGCGCATGAGCCAGGACCAATACCCGCTTCCTGCTCCGATTTCGATGACGGTCGAGCAGTACCTGCGAATACAGGAGATGGCCTCCTCGGTGGGCACGGCCCAGGCAAAGAGTCTCGCGATCGCCGCCTTCAGCTCCTGCCAGGCGGGGTGCTGCGATTCAGCGGCCCAGGGAAGATCCATTGGCTGGCGCCGGGCCCAGGCTGGTAGCGCCAGGAAGAGCTGGAGATAGGGATTCGCAAGAGACATGGCCCGGGGCCATTCCCAGCCGCCCCCGGCTCAGCCGACCAGGGCTCCGCTGGACGCCCTGGCCATCGCCTTGAGGGCATTCATCCTCTGAAACATGGTCAGGTCGCTCATCCTTGGATAGGCGGGGGGAATGTAGAGCGTGTATCCGGCGGAGAGCGGCTCGCTGGGAAGCTGAGAGGCGGCGATCGGACGGATGATGGGCTCGCAGCCGTGAAACACCGCCGCCTCGTAGAGGTACATGAGGTGCTGCGGCGGGTAGACGGAGAGCAGGCGCTCCACCAAGAGCGGCATGGCCGATAGATCGTAGCCTGCGGCCTTGAAGGTCGCGTCACCGACCACCCCGATCTGCCAGAGCACGAGCGAACTCGTCGGATCCCAGGTGCGGGAATTGAGCAGGAAGTCGGTCGCCTCGTAGGATTGACAGCCGCTGATCCCGGGGTCGATGCCCAGGTCGGCGAACAAGCAATCCTCGGAGGAGATGCCGGGCAGCATCCGGGCCGCGTACCCCTCCGCACGTGCGCGTCGGATCGACTCGTGGGAGGGGTACACGAACACGCCGGGGTGGCCGTAGCAAGCCATGCACGTGAGCAAGCCGGCCCGAACACAGACAAGCGTCCGCTCGATCATCTCGTTGTAGGTCTCGATGCGCGGTTTGCCTTCCGCGTACAGAGTCGTCAGGGACTCGGCCCCGGCAGGATTGAGCTCCCGCAGCATCGATTCGGCGACGGGGTCGCCGACGACGTAGAGCACCTTGTCGGCCTGGCGGATCCAGGCGACCGCCTCCATCGTGAGATGGCCGACGGTACGGATCCCCGTACCGACCACCACCAGCGAGCCACGCTTGCCGTTCAAACTGCCGTCGTGGTCTCTGGGTTCCTTCGGTGCAGTTGCGGGCGGCCCGGAGTTGGCCGGAATGCGATGCTCGGACATGGCGGGCGAGCCTCCTTGTGGTGGTCGGGTCGAGGTTCCTCTTCTCGCAGGTTCAAATGGCAGCCTTATCCGGGCGGGACGACCTGCGGGATAGTTGGATCAATCACCATGAGAAAATCATCGGATAGATCTGAGGGTAAACTTGCAGGGGGATGGGGCGGCCCACCTGAGAAGGCACTTCTGGGAAGACGACCACCTGCGGAGACACCTGCGGGAGGATCTGCGGGTGGACCTGGGGGAAGATCTGCGGATGGACCACCTGCGGAAAGATCTGCGGATGGACCACCTGCGGGAAGATCTGCGGATGGACCACCTGGGGGAAGATCTGCGGATGGACCACCTGCGGGAAGATCTGCGGATGGACCACCTGCGGGAAGATCTGCGGATGGACCACCTGGGGGAAGATCTGCGGGTAGACCACCTGGGGGAAGATCTGCGGGTAGACCACCTGGGGGAAGATCTGCGGGTGGACCACCTGCGGGAGGATCTGCGGGACCACCTGGGGGACGACCTGCAAGGGGGTATTCGGGAACATGTTGGCGCTCCATTGACCTGATGGGGCTACGGACCGGACGACAGGCTGCGCTTCCTGACCGTCCGCCGGGCGGACGAGGTCGATCACCAGCGTCGGGGGAACCGCGGCGGACGAAACCGCGAACTGCTGTCCGCTCAATCGCGCGTGGATCGTGGCCGGGTTGCCGCTCTTCAAGATGAGCTGATCGATCTCGCCGATGCCCGCCGCCTTCATCGCCGCGTCCGGGTCTTTGATGAAGGATCCGAGTTTCGCGGGATCGACCGCGAGGTCCACCAGGAACTTGCGAAACTCGGCAGCCGGCTCGCCGGCCTTCGAGTCCGCGGCCGCAGTCGCTGACTTGTCTTGACTACCCTTCATCTCCGCCATGAGTCTCCCCGCCTCCACTCTCCTTCGCATTTTGCTGGGCTTGGAGTTGCCCGGTCGTGGCAGTTCAATTTCGCGGTCGCGGTGCAGCCATGTTCCGAAGCGAATTCGAGCGGACTTCTGATTGTGAGAATCAACCTTAACATCCCCAACAGTTGCCACCCCGGCTGGAACCATGGGTATCTGCCCACGCAGGGTGCAAGCGGATGTTGGCGCTGGGTAAAATTCAGTCTCGACGGAACGCTGGGGCGAGGCGGGTTCTCACCTAGGGTAAATTACCTTTTGGCGAAGACCTCGATTCTTCTGGTTCGATTGAGGCGCACTTGGTGCCGGGACAGCGAGGACCGATATCTCCGCGACCTCAACGTTCCGTGGAAATGAGCGGCCTCCACCCTGCGCGAACCCCATAGGGTTCTGACCCGGCTGGTGCTCCTCCTCCTCACCTGCGAGTCGCCGCTCTCGTCTGGGGAGGACGGTTCGGCTCTTGTCCCCAACCGGCCTCGAGAAGCAACCCCTGCTGCGCGCACAAGGGCCGTGCGACTGGCGCGCCCCGACCGGTTTGGGGTGAAGTTCGAGGCGTCCGGCCAGCAGCCCGACGCAGGTCGAGGCTGGGTCACGCACTCGGGGTACGGTCATGGGAAGTTCCAAGCCGTGGTCGAGCGGCTAGAGCCTCAGCACTTTCCTTCCACAGGCAGCGGTACCCGGAGCCCGGCCTCGATCTCGAGGACGAGCTTCGTCGTGCGCCATGCGCGGAGGGCGGGGGCGGGAGTGACTCTGGACGCTCGCGCCAAACCGGCTATACGAGGTGGCGCGACGCCATGGACGAGCTCGCGCGATGCTGGGACGAGGTCCCGAGGCGGCTCGAAGACGTTCCCGGGGGACGACAAGCGTTCGGTGCCACGGTACGGCAGAAAGACCTCAGACTACCTGGTGGCCGAGAAGAGATACCGGGTCTCAAGAGACTTCTCGTGCGGCGCCGGAGGGACGATGAGCGCACTCATCGGTCCATCGAGCCCGGCCCGCTTGGTCGCTGCCCCCCTGCCCTCGCTTCCGCACTCGAGTGGTACACTTCGCTCGTGCGCACGCGGCGGGAGTTCCTGCGGGCGTCAGCACGCCTCGTCCCGGCGATCGTCGGCGGGGGCCTCTGTGGCCAGGCCCTTCGGGGATTCGCCGCTGCGGACACTCTTCATGACGATCTGCTCGCCACGGCGCCGATCGCCCGCTACTGGACCTCGGTCGAGCGCGCCGGTGTCGAGTGCACCGCTTGTCACGACCGCGCTCTCCTGGCACGAGGCGAGACCCATGCCCACCCGCCCGGCCTCGTGCGCTGCTTCCTCTGCGCCAACGGCTGCTCGATCAAGGTGGGCGGGCGCGGAGAGTGCGGTACCCGGCTGAACGTCGGCGGGGAGCTCCGGAGCCTCGTCTACGGCCGCCCTCTCGCCGTCCACATCGACCCCATCGAGAAGAAACCCTTCTACCACTTCCTACCGGGGAGCGAAGCCTTCTCACTCGGCACCGCCGGTTGCCCGCTGCACTGCCGCTTCTGCCAGAACTGGCAGCTCTCCCAGGCGCGCCCCGAGGACCACTCTACCCCGTTCGTCGTGCCGCGAGCGCTCGTCGCCGCTGCGAAGACGAGCGGCTCGCCGGTCATCGCCTTCACCTACAACGAGCCGACCATCCAGGCCGAGTACATCACCGACGTGGCCGGGGAGGCTCAACGGGAGGGGATCCGGTCCGTCATCGTGAGCTGCGGATTCATGACGGAGGTTCCCCTCGCCGATCTCTGCGGTGTGCTCGCGGCCGTGAAGATCGACCTCAAGGGCTTCAGCCCCGGGTTCTACCGGGAGGTATGCCGCGCCGACCTGAAACCGGTGCTGCGGAGCATCGCCCAGGTCGCGCGGCGTCGCGTGCACCTCGAGCTCGTGAACTTGGTCGTGCCCACCTTGAACGACTCGCCAGCGCTGCTGGAAGGGCTGGCCGACTGGGTCATGGGGGAGGTGGGCCCGGACGTTCCGGTCCACTTCACCCGGTTCCACCCGGACTACCAGCTCCAAAACCTCCCTCCCACCCCGATCGCGACCCTGGAGCGCGCCCGGGAGATCGCGATGGGGAAGGGGATCCGCTTCGCCTACGTCGGGAACGTTCCGGGCCACCCCGGGAACAACACCTACTGCCCGGGCTGCGGCCGGGTAGTGATCGCCCGTAGCAACTTCTTCGTCACCGACCTGGAGCTCGAGGCCGGCCGGTGCCGCTATTGTCATCGCGCCATCCCTGGCGTGTGGAGCTAGAGCGATGACGAGCCCACTCAACCATTGGCTCCGGCGAGCGGCCGTGGCTCTTCTCGCCGCCGTGCTCGTCCCGGCCGGCGCTCACCCCGCCTCGCCAGCCGGCCCGACGGCGGGGAGAGAGGTCCGCGAACCGGCCGTCGCCGGACAGTTCTACCCGGCCTCGGCGGAGCAGCTGAGGAGCGCGCTGGAGCGGTTCCTGAAGGACGCCGCTCCGCCGGCGGCGAAGAGGCCCATCGCCATCGTCGTGCCCCACGCCGGGTACGCCTTCTCCGGAGAGATCGCGGCGGACGGGTGGCGCTACGCGTCCGCCCGCCCGCCGGAGGTGGTGGTGGTTCTCGGGACCAACCATACCATGGCCGGCTTCCGCGGGATCGCCGCCTCGCCTGCGCGTGGCTTTCGAACGCCGCTCGGGATCGCCGAGGTCGACCGGGACGTCATCGAGGAGCTTCTTCGCGCCGACCCGGACGTGGTCCTCGACGCACGGCCTCACGAGCGGGAGCACTCGATCGAGGTGGAGGTTCCCTTCGTCCAGGTCCTCTTCCCCAAGGCGAAGATCGTGCCTCTCGTCGTCGGCGCGCCGGACCCCAAGCTCTGCCAACAGCTGGGCCAGGCGCTGGCTCAGGTGCTGCGGGGGAAAGACGCCCTTCTGGTGGCCAGCTCGGATCTGTCGCATTACCCGTCGGCCCGCGATGCTGGCGTGGTCGACCGCCGGGTGCTCGCCGCCATGGCCTCGCTCGACCCAGACCGATTCCACTCGGCGATCGAGGCGGAGATGTCGCGCGGAGTCGCCTCACTCGCGACCTGCGCTTGCGGCGAGGCGCCCATCCTCGTCGTCATGTCCGCCGCTCGAGCGCTCGGGTCCATGCGCGGGACGGTGGTTCGCTACGGTAACTCCGGGGACGGGCCGCTCGGGGATCGAGAGCGTGTGGTCGGGTACGGTGCGGTGGCGTTCGAGACCGGCCCGGGCGTGGCCGACACCCGGATGCTCGAAGAGCCGGCTCCCGCGCCGGCCGGGGCCGAACTGGACGCCCCTACGCGGGCCGCGCTTCTCGCCTATGCCCGGGAGACGCTCGTCCGCTTCCTGGAGACCCAGACGGTGCCGAGCACTCGGCGGCTCCCACCGGCCGCGGCGCGGTCCCGGGGAGCCTTCGTCACCCTCACCCGTCACGGCGAGCTGCGCGGCTGCATCGGTCAGCTCTCACCCATCGGGCCGCTCGGCTACACCGTGGGCCGCATGGCGCTCGAGGCGGCGCTGAACGACGAGCGATTCCCGCCGGTCACTCTGGACGAGCTCCCCTTTCTGGAGATCGAGGTCTCGGTACTCTCGCCCATGAAGCGGGTCGAATTGGGGGAGATCGTGGTCGGGCGGGACGGCATTGTTCTCACCAAGGACGGCCGCCGCGCGGTGTTCCTCCCGCAGGTGGCGACCGAGCAGGGCTGGGAGCGGAACGAGCTGCTCGATCACCTGTGTGAGAAGGCCGGTCTCCCGCGCCCCTGCTGGCACGAAGGGGCTATATTCGAGGCCTTCCAGGCCGAGGTCTTCGGGGAAGCGCATCGACCGTGAAGCGCGCCGCCGTGGTCTCGCTGCTGGCCGTGGGTTTCTTCGCCATGATCGGGCAAGTCGCGCTCCTGCGCGAGCTGGCGGTGGCCTCGTTCGGCGTGGAGCTCGTCTTCCTCGCCGGCACGGCGCTGTGGCTGCTGGCAGGGGCCATCGGCGCGCTCGCCGCGGGGAGGGTCGTCGGAGGTCTCCGGTCGGGGATCGCCGCCGGATTCGCCGCCCTGGCGCCGCTCGTCGTCGCGGAGGCGGTCTTCCTGCGCGGCGCGCGGACCCTGTTCGGATCCATTCCGGGCGGGTACCTGCCGCTTGGCCAGCAGGCGGCGACCGCCGCCGTCGGGCTCATGCCGGCGGGCGCGCTGCTCGGGTGGCTCTTCCGGCGCGGCGCAGACGAGCTCGCGGCCACGGGAGGGAGCCTGGCGGCGGCCTATGCATGGGAGAGCGTCGGCGGCGGGTTAGGCAGCGTGGCGGCGACGGCCAGCCTCTGGGCAGGGGTCTCGAACCTCTCGCTCCTCATCGTGGCCGGGGTGGGCGGAGCGCTCGTCGCGGCCCGCGATCGCAGGGCGCGCTCCTTGGCGATCGCGCTCGCCTTGGCGCTCGCCGCCCTCCTCCCGTTCGCCTCCTCTCTCGACAAGGTCACGACGGCCTGGAACCATGCCCTGCTCGCCCAGGTGGCCGATACGCCCTACGGCCGTGTCGCGGTGGTCGAGTCGCAGGGCCAGGTGGTGGTGTTCGAGAACGACGTGCTCACCTACGACAGCGAGGGGACCACTCCCGAAACGCTTGTCCACACGGCCGCCCTGCAGGTACCGGAGAAGGCTCGCGTACTTGTGCTCGAGGGGGCTCAGACCGGGCTCGTGCGGGAGGTCCTGAAGCACCGGCCCTCGCGGGTCGTCGGCATCCTCATGAACGAGGCCTCCTACCGTGCGATCTGGCCCCGCCTTCCCCAGAACGAGCGGGCCGCCTTGGCGGCGCCCGAGCTCGAGCTACGTTTCGAGGATCCGCGGGCGTTCCTCCTCCGCGGGGCGGACCGGTTCGACCTCATCCTGGTCGGTGCCCCGGAGCCGTCCTCGGGCCAGACCAACCGTTTTTACACGGTCGAGTTCTTCCGACGCTGTGCGGCGCGCCTCGCTCCAGGAGGTGTTCTCGCTGTCCCGCTCCCCTCCTCCGAGAACTTCTGGACGCCCGGTCAGCTCTTGCGAAACGGCGCGGTCCACGCCGCGCTCCACGACGTCTTCGAAGACGTCCTCGTCCTCCCCGGTACGAGGGACATCCTTTTGGCGTCCCAGTCCCCCCTCAAGCGCGATGCCGCCACCCTGGGAGCAAGGCTCAAAGCGAGGGGGATCGCCACCCGGGAGGTCACGCCCGAGTACCTCCGGTACCTGCTCACGAACGATCGTGCGACCGCCATCGAGCGGCAACTCTTGGCCGCGGGGGCCACCGCCAACAGCGACGTACGCCCCGTCTGCTACGAGCAGACGGCCTTGAACTGGCTCGGGACGATGATGGGAGGAGCGCAGCAGGCGAGACTGCCGGGACGGCAGGCTGCGGTGTGGGTCATCGCCGGGATCGCCGCGGTCCTCCTCGGGCCCGCCGCCCTACGGCGAGGTCGCCAGGTGGCCCTCGTCGGGTCGGCTTCGATGGTGGGGATGATTCTCGAGGCGGTCGTCCTCCTCAGGTATCAGGCGGAGGCCGGCGCGCTGTACCGGGACTTGGGCCTCCTCCTCACGAGCTTCATGGCGGGGCTCTCGATAGGCGCCGCGGCCTTCGACCGCGCTAGCCTCAGCGCCGGGTCGGCCAAGAGGTGGTGGGGCGCCATCCCGATCGCGGGGCTGGCCCTCCTGGCAGCCGGACTCGCGGGCGCGATCGGGTCCGGCCAGGTGACCGAGCTTTGGACCTCCTCGGGCTTTCTTCTCGCCACCGGCGCGACCGTCGCCGCCGTCTTCGCGGCCACGAGCCAGCCAAGAGCGGACCCGGTCGACATCGGGGCGCTCTACGCGGCTGACCTCGTCGGAGGGTGTGCCGGATCACTCCTGGCCGTCGGCCTGTTCGTCCTCGTGCTGGGCATGGAGGGGACGGCAGCGGGCGCGGCAGGACTGGCGGCTCTCTCGCTCGTCCTCGTGCCCTGAGCCTCTCGGCCCGCCCGGTGGAAGTCCCGGGCCGGCGAATCCCGCACCGCCTGCTCGAAAGGCCCTCGACGGCCACCTTGCCGGAGGCGGTGGCCGGTGCCCTGTCTGCCCGATCGGGCACCCGAATGGCTGCGCGTCTCGGTGTGCATCACGAACTCCTCGAACGCCTTCCAACCCAAGCGGCCTCCTTGCCCTCCGGAGGGCCCGCCGGATAAGCACTCAGGAGTGGACTGGTTGCGCGGCAGCGTCCCGATGGGTCGTAAGTGATCTTGACCCAGCGGGCGCGCCACGGTGACCGGGGAAGGACGTCGCTCGGATAGGCGGGTCGCGATGGGCGTAATGATGGAGGGGTTCTATTCGGGGCTCACTAGCGGGCCCGGCAATTCTTGGTGGGACCACCTCGCGAACCAGGCCCGCGACCTCGCAACGTCGGGTTTCACAGCCATCTGGCTACCGCCTCCGCTCAAGGGGAGCGCGGGAGGGTTCTCGGACGGATACGATCCGTTCGACGATTACGATTTGGGATCGAAGGATCAGAAGGGCACGATCGCTACGCGATACGGGACGCGCGAGGCGCTCCAGCGCTGCGTAGCGATCATGCGCGCGAATGCGCTCGACGTCTACCTCGATCTGGTGGAGAACCAGCGGGACGGCGATGACGGTCACTTCAACTTCGAGTATAAGGACGCGTTCGGGAGAGACGGCGGCGGACGTTTCCGGAAGGGACCCATCGACTTTCATCCGTTTGTCCCGCAGGACCCAGGAGTGTTCAGCGATCAGTTCTTGTTCGGACGCGACCTGGCGCCTATCAATGGGGGCCACCCCAAGGGCGCCTGCGGGGCCGAGCTCATCGCCGCCGCCGAGTGGATGACGCGCGCGCTCGACGCGCAGGGCTATCGCCTGGACGACACGAAGGGGGTCTCCACCTTCTTCGTCACGAAGCTGTTGTCCTCACGAGGTCTGGCTGACAAGTTCGCCGTGGGCGAGTTCGCCGACGGCAACGTCGACCTCTTGAAGGCCTGGGCGAATGCGGTCGGGCATCGCGTCGCGTGCTTCGACTTCCCGCTGCGTTTCCTCCTGCAGGAAATGTGCAACGAACCGGATAGCTTCTGGATGGCAAGGCTGGATCAGGCGGGCCTCGCGGGAAGCGATCCGCTCGGTGCGGTCACGTTTGTCGAGAACCACGATACGGATCGAGGAGGGATCGGGGGTCCGATTGTCACTAACAAACTGCTCGCGTATGCGTACATCCTGACGGCGGAAGGATATCCGTGCGTCTTCTATCGGGACTATAGCACCGACCCGAATTGCTTCGGGCTCAAGCGCAGCATCGACCGCCTGATCTCCATCCACGAGCGGGTCGCTACGGGCAGGAGCGAGCAACGATTCATGGACGGCGGTGTGTACGCGTTCGAGCGGCTCGGCGGAAGCCACCTCCTCGTCGCTCTGAACAAGGACGTCGGCGCAACACGGACGATCACCGTCCAGACCGGCTTCGGCGCCAATCGAGAGCTGCAGAACCTCACCGACGATGGAGCGAGGCGCGTGAGGACGGACGGGCGTTCGCAGCTCACGATCACAGTCCCGAGGAACGCTGGAGGGGCCGGATACGTGTGCTACGGCGTTCCCACCGCGATCGGCGCCCCGTTCGACCGAGCAACTGCCTCGACGACGCAGGTGTATGAGGGGGCGACTGACCTCGACATCCGTCCCGCGATCGACGGCGAGGCCGTTCAGGTCTGCCGCGTCTTCCCGGAACCGCAATCCACCATGCGGCTCAATGTCCAGGTCGACACCTCGGGCTTCACCGAGGCGACCACCGTCAGGGTCTCGGTGAAGGATCCGCTGGGCGCGGAACTCGCCTCCGTGGTGGTCCACCGCGGTACCCCCGCCGCAGACCTGCGTGCGCGACCCGTACAACCAGGCTTCTACGCCATCATCGTGGAGGCTGCGGGCACACCCCCGCAGAACCGCACTCCGCGTTACTCCGTGGCTGTCACCTACACGGCTCCGCGAAAGCCCTGATCGCGGGGCGCAGCCATCCGAAGGTCGGCTCCCCCTGCTCGTATGTGAGGCTGTCACCGGTTCCCCCTTTGGTTGTGGTCACCATTGCGCTCCCGATCACTATCCGGATTCGATCGACAGCCCGCTGATCGCGGGCAATGGCGCCCTCTCTCCACCGGGGGTTGGGGACGAGCGCTGCGGTCGTGCAGTGCAGGGAACGATTCGGGCCAGACGTGATCCCGATGGGGGCTACTTCTGTCTGTCCAACCCAGAGCGGGCTGGGGAGGGAGGGTTCGCAAATCGCCCCAAGGAACAACGACCAGAGGGACTGCCAGAAGAATCCCGAGTGAGGACGACTCCCGTCTCAGACTAAACGTGTTCTTCGAAGGAGCAAAGATAGACTCCCGGAAAACGCCTGAGCGTGTTGGTCCGCCCAAGTCGGGTACGAGCAGACGCAAGCGTGTCCAGAAACCTGGACTCTCGGCCCAAGCGGAGTGCGCGGCCACTCAAGGGGACTAGATGCCCTCCACTGTTCCGGAGAGAGTCTCTCCTGCGGCTTGGCTGAGGCATCGAGAAGGGAACGCCCTTTGTGAGGTTATCGATCGCCTCGACGAACGGGGCGATGACCGTGTGCCGAAGGTTGCGGACCTTCTCCGTGCATACGGGCCATTCGAAGGTTCGATTCCGAAGCACATGCCTACAAGTTTCGCTGTAGCTGTTGCCAGTCTGGCTTCGTCCGCGACATTGCGCCCGAGGCTCCTCGAAGGGCGTGCACTTCTCTCCGCTCACGATTCGAGGTGTCCCTGGTCGCGAAGGTGGGAGAAGCGCGCTCCGTAGTGGAATTGTCGGGGAAGTGGTCCCAGACCGCCAATCGTGGAGTTACATGAGAACCGACCGAGACCTCAAGGGCAGCGGACCGGCAACCCGAAACGACCCGGGAGGACATGTGGAACGGCGAGTGATGGTAGTGATGTGCCTTCTTCTTGCAGGGAGCGCCCGGGTCGCCGGGGCGCAGTCGACGATGGTGCCGTGGTTGACTCGAAGCGCGGACAACTCGCGAAGCGGCTGGAACTCGCGCGAAACGATCCTGACGCAGGGCTCTGTTCGGGCTCGCGGCCTTGTCCGGACGACCATCGTGCCGGTGTTTGGTGATGCACGAGGGATGGAGGCCCAGCCCCTCATTCTTCCGGCCGTAGCGACCCCGCTCGGGCAGCGCGACGTGATGGTACTGCCCTCGATGGCGAACGTTGTACGCGGGGTGGACGCGCATGACGGGAGCGCGATTTGGCAAACAGCACTCGGCGTGCCGGTCAAAGGCTCAGGGAAGATTGACGCACACCAGATCAATGACCACTGGGGCTGCATATCGACCGGCGTCGTCGACGCGGATTTGAAGCGCCTCTATCAGGTCTGCTGGGTCTCACCGGACGGAAGTGGTGCCCCGGAGTCCGCGCGCTACTTCATGTTCGTTCTCAACGTCGGGGACGGGACACAGGTGGTGGAGCCGGTTCCCATCGAGGGAAAGAGCGGAGCGCAGGACTTCAACTCGGACATGCGCAAGCAACGCTGTTCGCTCGTGGAAACGGACATCAACGGCGTGAAGACAGTGTTCGGATGTGCCGGGACCTTCTACGAGACTGCACCGGGCTCGAACGGCTTCTGCTTCGCGTTCGACGTGGGAAGCAACAAGCTGACGGCGATGCTCGCCTTGACCCAAGGCGAAGGAGCGGGCGTCTGGATGGCTGGGCAGGGCCCGGCCGCGGACGCGAAGGGTAATCTGTACCTGGTGACGGGGAACGGAAACTTCGATGGCGTGAGTCAGTGGGGAGAATCGTTTCTCAAGCTAGAGTACGTGGCTCCCTCCGGCGGCAAGCCGGCCACGCTGAAGGTCGTGGATCATTGGACGCCCTGGACTGACCGGGCGAGGGCCGGACGGATGTCGCTCCCCGCCACGAAGCTCTCCGGGACCCATGCTCCCTCGGAGGCCATGCGTAGACCGGTGGGGGGGGGGATGAGCATGGCGCTGGCACACGCCAAACTGGTGGGGACGGTCAATTCCTACGGAGTCCCCACCCTCCTCGTGTACCCGAAGATGGCTTCGGGGGCGTGGGCCGACGAGGACTGGGGCTCGGCGGGACCGGCTTGCATCTTTCCGATCGGTGTGTGCGTGGCCGCGGGAAAGGACGGGATTGCATATCCGGTACGCACGGATCGGCTTGGCGGCACGACCCTGGCCGACCTGAAGAACCCGAAAGCGAACTGCGCGAAGCTGGCGGGTCCGCCCGTCTGGCTGACGATGAGCCCCGGCCAGGTGGATCCGTGCCCGATGGATCCGACGAGCCTCAACTTCTTTCCCAATGGTGTCACGGCACATCTCCACATGACGCCGGTGCAATATCTCGACCCTGTCTTGCACTCGTGGACGATCTTCGCATGGGGGGAAAACGCTCAGCTTCACAAGTGGGCGGTGAGTACGGGGGGAAGGTTAACCTACCTGGCGCAGGGTCACGAGTACGCGAGCGCGGACGTGCGGGGCCAGCCGCCCGGCGGCATGCCCGGCGGATTCTGTTCTGGATCGAGCAATGGGACGGACGCGGATTCGGCGGTACTCGTCTGTTCTATCCCGTACGGAAATGCGAATCAGCAGGTGGTCAACGGCCGACTCCTGGTCTACGACCCGGTTCACCTGGATTCGGACGGCTCGTTGAAGGTCCTATGGGATTCCCAGGATTGGGGCATCCAGTTCAAGTTCAACAAGTTCGACCCGCCGGTGATCGACGGGGGAGAGATCTTCGTTGCGAACTACAACGGCGGAGTGGACGTCTATCAGCTCGCGCCATAGGGCACGGGCGGTGCGGCGGTTTCTCGCTCACATCCGCTTGGTGAAGATGACGAGGTCGTCTCCCGGCCGGTAGAAGTCGCGGAGGCGCGCGGTCTCGTCGTACTGAAACCGCCCGTAGAAGGCGCGCGTCGCCTGGTAGGTCGGCTGACCGGAGGTCTCGACCCGAACGAGCCGTGCCCCGCGACGGCGCAGGTCGGCCTCCATGGTGCGGAGGAGCGCCGCTCCGATGCCCTGGCGCCGCCACTCGGGGTCGCAGGCGATCCAGTAGAGGTCGTACGTCCCGTCGGTCATGGGGGTCTGTCCGTAGGCGAGGACTCCGACGACCCTCGCGTCCGCCTCGGCGACGAGCCCGGTGTATTCCCGATTGCCAGACTGTGCCGCGCGGTTGAAGACCTCTAGCGCGCAGGTCACCTCATCGGGTGTGAAGCTCTCGATCCGTCTGAACAGCGGCTCCAGCGCCCGCTCGTGGCGCGGCTCGACCGGTTGGATGTGGACGCGCTCGTTCAAGGGCGTTCTCCAGGAGCATGGCGACGAGGGACGGATAGTCGAATCCGGCCGCCTGGGCGGCGCGTGCGAACCCGGCCTCGGGATGGAGGTCGCAGTTGGGGTTGACGTCGATGACGTAAGGGGTGCCGTCGCCGTCGAGGCGGACGTCGACCCGCCCGTAGTCACGGCATCCCAGGACCTCGAAGGCGCGCCGCGCGCACTCGACCACGCGCGACTCGGTCTCCGGGGGAAGATCGCAACGGACCGACTTGGTATCGCGAAACTCGGGCGTGCCCGGGTCCCACTTCGCGAGGTACGACACGATTCGCGGTCGCCCTGCGAAGCTCGGACCGAAGGAGATCTCTCTCAAAGGGAGCAGGGTGCGAGGGGCGTTGCCGAGGAGGGACACGCAGAGTTCTCGTCCCTCCACGAATCGCTCCACGAGCGCCGGCTGGTGCATGCGCCAGACGCGGTGGACCGCTTCCCGCAGGCTCTCGGGGTCGTTCGCAACCGAGCCGAAGGAGATCCCGACGGAGGCATCCTCCCGCGCCGGCTTCACGATCACCGGATAGTCGGGGCAGCCGGCGATGGCCGGCGCCCCCTCGGGAAAGAACTGCCAGTCGGGCGTGGGAACCAGGCTGCCCCGAAGGAGCGCCTTGGCCTTGTCCTTGTGGAGCGCGAGCCCCAGCGCCAGGGCGGGCGAGCCGGTGAACGTCACCCCCAGCTGTTCGAGGACGCCGGCGACGACGGCCTCGCCCCGGGCATCGCCCGAGAGCGACTCGCAGAGGTTGAAGACCACATCGGGCGCCTCTTTCTGGATGCGGTGCAGGGCCCCCATGAAGTCTGTACCGATCGCGCAGACGCCGACCGTGTGCCCCGCGGAGGAGAGGGCGGATCTCACCGCGTCGACTACCCGCAGGACGTCGACGCGTGCTTCCTCTCCTTCGTTGCAACTCGGGCCGTCGCGGTCGTCGTTGACGATGATGGTGACGACCATGCCCGGTGCCCCTTCCCGAAGTCGCCGTGCAGGATACGACGGGGCTCGAGGGGATGCCATGGGATATCGCGCCTCGGGGAGGCCCTTCACAAGAGCCGGTCGCGGAGGACCGGTCAGAGCGGAACGACCTTCCCTCCCCGCACCTGAAATCGGTCCACCCCACCGCAGAGGGGCTCGACCGCCCCGTCGGCGGCGACGCGGAGTGCGGCGCCGGAGCGTATGCCGTGGCCCAAGGCGCTTCCGCCCGTGAGCCGTAGAAGAGCGTGGAGCTCCGTCCAGCCGTCCTCCTCGCCATGGCAGTCGCACAGGATCGGAGCGAGGCCGAGGCAGTCGAAGAGCTCCGCCGAGCCGTCGTCCTTGGGGTCGCGCCAGCGGATCCAGCGCAGGCCGAGCAGAATGGCTCCGGCCGAAATGCCGAAGAAGGGGGCCCCGCTGCGGTGCTTTTCCCGGAGGCTTTCCGTGAGGCCTCGATCCTCGAGCCGCCGCATGCCGAGTTCCACGTCTCCACCCCCGACGAACACCAGGTCTGCCGCCTCGATGAGCGCTCGGGCCGCTCTTCCCCGTGCGCCACGGCCCACTACGGGCGCGAGCCGAAACGTGCAGGGCCCCGCCGAAGTGACCAGGGCCTTCATGTAGCCGGCGAAGCCACGGTCGTCGTCCGTCGCCGCACCAAGGTAGGCGAGGAGCGGGTTAGGCTTCCCTGGAAAACGCAGGATGTCCTTCAGGATGGGACGGTAGGCACTCTTGCGGGTTCCCGGGCCGCCTCCCAGGAGATGGATGGGGCTCGGCTTCGCGCCCCCAGTGCCGAGGTGTGTGTCCCCGCGGCTAATCACGGGGTGAGAGTTCCGGCGATGAGGGAGGCCAGTAGCTCGGTTCCACGAAAGTCATCGGATCGATCGTGAAGGAGGCCTTGACCAGCCGGTACTTGCCAGATGCCTCTGGAGCGAGCCCCCCGACGGGGGACGCTACGACCCGCGCTCCGGGCCCGTAGAGCTCGCGCATCGCTTGCTCGGCGCGGGGCAGGACCGCCGGGTCGTCGCCGTCGCTCCCCACTCGGAGCGCATAGCTCCGCCGGTCCGTCTGGATCAGTTGATACTCGTCCAGGCCTTCGATCGCGGCCAGGCGCCGATCGACGTCGGCTTGTGTGACGAGCCCCCCATCTGGGGTGGTAGTGAGGTTGATGGCTCGGCCTTCGATGGAGGCGAGCGTCACCCCCTCGGTCCGACCGCAGGGACAGGGATGATCGGCAATGCGGCCGAGGTCGCCCGTGTCGAAGCGGATGAGCGCGCGCCAGGGGTTGTCGAAGGTGGTGACGAGCAGCATGCCCATGAAAGGCGACGCACGTTCCGCTCGGAAGGGCAAGAGGTCCACTCGACAGGAGTCGGTGTTCTGGTGCATGCGACCGTGCTCGCATTCGATGAAGACGTAGGCGCACTCGGTCGTTCCGTATGAACTCATGATGGGCGAGTCGAAGACGGCCTGGATCTGCCGCCGGTGGACTAGCGAGGGATACTCGTAGGTCAGGGTGATGAGCTGTGGCTGGAATGGTCGCGCCCCCACCCGTCGCGCATACCGGCAGAGGCGGCTCAAAAACGAGGGGTTCGCCTCGAGCACCGCGGGCTTGAAGAGCGAAAGCTCGCGCAGCATCCGGTCGTAATGAGGGTCCGGCCAGGCCAGCGGATCGACGAGTTCGTTGAGGTAGAGGAAACGGCCGAGGCGGCGCCGATCGAGGGGGAGCGGGTGGTCGCTCACGACGCCCACGTTGAGCGGGCTCACGAGGATCGCCTCCCGGTGCTCTCCCGTCGCCACCCGGCGGGCGTGCCCGTTGAGCGCAAACGAGGACCGCTCCGAGGAGTCCCACCACGGCTGGTACCAGGTGTTCAAGATCCTGTCGTCGGTCGTGCCGCTCGTCGTGACGAGCTCGATCTGCCCGTCGCGGAGCCCCTGTTCCAGGGAGCGGCCGCCCGAAACGAAAGCGGCCGGGGTGCGGAGGTTCATGAGGCGCTTCGTGAGCGCCGGCAGTGCCCGGTACCGTGCGTCGATGGACGCCTTCGTTCCGAGGTCGAAGGCGCGCCATGACCGATAGGCCTCCACCTGGCTCAGGGCATGCTCGAGCGCCTCGGTGGAGCGCACGGCGAGGAGATCACCTGACCTGTCGGGCATGGGATTGGACCTTACTCCATCCGTGATGATCTTCAACGGGTCGCCTAGCCCTACCGACGCGAGGAGAAGAAGAAGTGGAAGCGCGCTGCCCTCGGCGGTTGGTGAAGCCACAGACGGATTCGAGCCCGCTAGAGCCTCAAGCCCGGTCCAGGCGGGCGGTCAGCCAGCGGGCGGCTTCCGCGATGCTCTCCCGCGAGATCAGGTGTCCGAGGCCGGGGAACTCGACGAACTGGACCCGCGTTCCCATGAGCGATCGTAGTACCTCGTAGGCCTTGCGGCCTTCGACCGCGGGGACCACCGGGTCCTCCTCGCCGTGCAAGAGCAGGACCTCTGCGCCGGACAGCGGCTCCGTCCCCGAGACATTCCCGGCAAGGCGCGCGAGGCGGCCCGAGTGCGCTACGACCCCGCGCACCAGGTCGGGGCGCGCGAGGAGCAGGGCGAGCGCCATGATCGCCCCCTGGCTGAAGCCGAGCAGGAATACGCGCGACGGATCTACGCCCTGGGCCCTGCGGACTTCCTCGAGGAAGCTCGCCAGTAGGTCACGGCTCGAGGCGATCTCGGCTGGGTCCGCAGTCGGGGGGGACGTGCTCCAATCGATCGCATACCAACGGTAGCCTGGAGGTTCGGGGTAGGGGGCACGAGCCGAAACGACGAGGAAGCGCGGATCGAGCGACGGCAGGAGCGGAAGGAGGTCGCCCTCGTCGGCCCCTATCCCGTGTAGCAGAACGAGGAGCGGAGGGCTCGCGGAGGGCGACCTCGGGGCGCTGACACGGTGGACGAGGTGCATCGCCGGCATCATTGCCAGGTTGCTCCTCGGGCGGCTCGGTCGCCCTCGGGGGTGGGTCGGTGGCGACATGCTCGATGGTCCGGGCACGCTAGAATCGACCGATGAACGCTCCTCGTCCATTGGCCGTTCGAGCTCGGATGAAGGCGGACCGGTTTGCAGCTCACGTCGGCGTCCGACTCGTCGAGGTCAACCCAGGGTACGCTCGCGCAACCTTGCGCCTGAAGCCCCATCACCTGAACGGGGTCGGGGTCACCCAGGGCGGAGCCATCTTCACCCTGGCGGACCTGGCCTTCGCTGCTGCCTCGAACTCCCACGGGACGGTGGCGGTCGCGCTTGACGTTGCCATCACTTTCGCACGTGCGGTGGTCAGGGGAACGCTGACGGCCGAGGCACACGAGGTATCGATGTCTCGGAAGGTTTCCATCTGCGAGGTTTGCGTGACCGATTTCGAGGGCGTCGTGGCGCTCTTCCACGGAACGGCCTATCGACTGAGCGACCCTGCGCAGTCGCTCCGCAACCTGGAAGGCTCGGCGACCGGCCGAGGCAAGGGGCGACGTGTCACTCGGCGCCCGCAGGGCGAAAGAGCCCACCGGGTGAGGCTCCCCGGGAGAGAGCGGGGGAGCGGAAGTCAGCGCCGCCCAACCCGAAGGAGGTGAGGGCACGAAGGCGGGTCCTTGAGCCACCATCGCTGGTAAAGTGAGCATGCCGGCCGACCCCCGAGGGGCAGGCTCCGGCCAACGGCGGAATCCTTCGCGCACCTCATCCCGATCCCGGGACTAGAGACCACCATGGACCTCTTCGACGCTCTGGGTGAGCCGATCCGTCGCGCCTTCACCTCCCGCCGGGACACCCTTCCGCGAGCGCTTTTCTATTCGCGAGATGCCGCTGATGAACTGGCGCGTCTCCTCGCCCGGCAGATCCCGGGGCGCTCCGCGATCCTCGTGGCCGACCCACGGACGTTCGCCGTGGCCGGCGGGCGGTGCGAAGAGGCTTTGCGCTCGGCAGGTTTCTCCTTGGCCAAGCATCTCGTGGCCGATCCGCCCGGAGGCGGTTCCCCGGTCTGCGACGACCTGACCAAGGACCGGCTGGGGGCCGAACTTGGCGCAGCGGACGTCATTGTGGCCGTTGGCAGCGGGGTCGTGAACGACCTCTGCAAGTGGATCGCCGGGGAGCGAAGCGTCCCATACGCGGTCTACGCCACCGCGGCGTCCATGAACGGCTATTCGGCGGCTAACGTCGCCCCCAGCATCCGCGGGGTGAAGAGCCTCTTCCGGGCGCGGGCACCTCTCGCCATCGCCGCCGACCCGGCGGTGATCGAGAGCGCGCCGTTCGAGCTCACCGCATCGGGCCTGGGAGATGCCGTCGCCAAGCCGGTGAGCAGCGCCGACTGGCTCGTGAACCATCGCCTCATCGGCGAAGAGTTCTCCCGGCCGGTGGCGGAGATCATCGACCGGATCGAGGGAACCTACGTGGAGGAGCCGGAGCGGCTCTTCCGCCGCGATCCGGCGGCGATCCGTGCGCTCTTCGAGGCACTCGTCTATTCCGGCTGCGCCATGACCCTGCAAGGGTCAAGTGCCCCCGCCTCGGGTGGCGAGCACCTCGTGAGCCACACCCTTGACATGCTCGGACACGTCGAGGGGACCGGCCACGACCTGCACGGCCGCCAGGTGGGGGTGGCGACCATCTTCGCGGCGGCGCTCTACCAGAGGATCTGCGCCCTGGAAAGCTTGGAGCTTCGGCCGGCGGTGGCGCCGTTTGACCGGGCCCTCTGGGGGCCCATCGCCGAGGCAGTCCAGGCCGAACACGCCAAGAAGCGGGTCAGCTCGGAAGCGGCCCGTGCCGCCCTGGCGGCGCCGGGTCGGTGGACCGCACTTCGGGCCGAGCTCGTCCCGATCCTGCGGAGCCCCGGCCGCATCAAGGAGTGCCTGTCGCGCTCCGGCGCCGCCCACCGGATCGCCGACATCCGGTGCACGCGGGAGCGCTTCCTGACCGCGGTCCACCACTGCGGCGCCATCCGCGGGCGCTTCACGTCGATCGATCTGGCCTGGCTCACCGGCCTGCTGCCTGGTGCGGCCGAGGAGATCCTCGACCAGTGGCTGGAGTGATCGACTCTCGACCGGGGTTCTTTCCGCCTGCCTCACGGGAGCGACAAAGGGACCGACGCGCCTCTGCTCCGGCAAGGTCGGAATGACACGGAGATCAGTCCGGAGAGTCAAGCCGCCATAGTCCAAGGCGGCGCGCCGCATCGCAGGCATCGCGGAGCTCCGCCGCCGTGGGCTTTCGAGCGAGCGCCTCGTGTTCGAAGGCTCTAAAGCACGGGTGGTACTGGTCCATGAGGTTCAGGTAGGTATCGCGCGAGATTTCCTCGGCGATGAACCGCAGTACATCCTCGGTCCCGGAGAGGCCGCCCGGCAGGACCAGGTGTCTCACGAGAAGCCCGCGCCGCGCGATCCCATCCGGATCGATCACGAGATCGCCAACCTGGCGATGCATCTCACGGAGGGCGGCACGGTTCACGGTCACGTAGTCGTTGACCTTCGAGTACCGGCGGGCCGGATCCCCGTCGGCGTACTTCATGTCCGGCATGTAGATGTCGACGACCTTGTCGAGGAGCACGAGCGCCTCCGCGCTGTCGTAGCCACCGGTGTTGTACACGAGCGGGAGGCGAAACCCTCCTCGTGCGGCGATGGGAAGCGCGGCCAGCACCTGAGCGACGACGTGGCTCGGCGAGACGAGATTCAGGTTGTGGCACCCCGCTCGTTGGAGGAAGAGCATGAGGCCAGCGAGATCCTCCGGGCCAACCTCGCGCCCCGCGCCCCCCCACGACAGCTCGAAGTTCTGGCAGTAGACGCACCGGAGATTGCACCCGGAGAAGAAGATGGTGCCGGAGCCGTTCCAGCCGGTCAGGCAGGTCTCCTCCCCGAAATGCGCGAAGGCGGCGTGGACCCGCGCCCGCTCACCCGTTCGGCACACGGTGCCGCGGGGGGAACGCTTCCGGTTCACCTTGCAGTCGCGGGCGCAGAGATCGCACGACTCGAGGTGACGCGATGCGATCCGGGTGCGCTCGTCCAGCTCCCCAGAGGCGAGCAAATCGAGATACACGGGCCTGAAGCACCTGCCGGCGTCGGAGGGCCGCTCCACAATCCCAATTCTCGCGCCGTCTTGCGCCGAGGGCCCAGCTCCTTTCAGGGCCCTGCCGAGGTCCGGCCGCCGGAGCCCTGGCTCGATCGCAACCGGGCAGCAATCGGGCCAGCCCCCTCATGCTGCCGCGCCTGAAAGACGGGCGCTCGCCGCCACAGCGGATCTTCCGTCAGTAACCTTAGGATGGCCGCGGCAGGAGTCCGGCCTTCAGGATAGTGGGGCTCTCAACAGTTCGCCGTCCTTCACCCACAGCGAGCCTTGGTCGCCCTGAAAAACGACGTTCAGCTTGACCAGGTCGGCCTGCTGCCCCTTCTGCAGGAAGAAGGGAATCTCGATGCTCACCCAATCGATGGTTCCGGAAACCGTCTGGTCCAGCCCGCGAGAGAAGAACTGCCCCCTGTCCGGCAGTCGTACCCACATCTCGAGAAAGGCCGGAGCCGACAGGTCCCTCGTCTTCACCTTGGCCCGAAAGAGGAGCCGGCAGGACTCGCAAGTCGGGCCAGCCACCTCGTATAGCCGCACCGGACCCGGGCTCGCAGGTCGGATGCGCCAACCGCCCTGGTCAACGGTCACCCCGGTGTGGGTGAGGGGCTTGTCACGATCAGGAGAGAACGCTTTCACGACCGCGACGCTCGAGACCGTGGCGGCCTGCGACGAGGCCAGCGTCGGGAGAACGAGCAGAGCAAGCACCGCAAGGGTGCGGACCACGAAAGGAAGGCCCTTCCCCATGTCCATCCTCCAGGACCCCCTGTACCGCCTCGAAGGGTATACGCCTCGCGGTGGGTTCGGGCCAGGGCCGGGCCACGGGCGGAAGCGCAGTTTAGCCAGTAGATGTGCCCGGCTGGCCAAGGCTCGTCGGCTCGCGATACCTCGAGCTCGATGCGGACAAAGAAGGCCACCCACGCCGGCGTCACCACGCCTTGCCCCCGTCCAACGAGGGAGGGCGTCGAGGCGGTGACCGCGGCATGCTAGATAACCGATCGTCTGGCACATGGAGCGGGTTGCGCAAAAACGGCACGAGGACTTCCTGATGGCTCGCCCTGTGAAGGTCCTCCTGACCTACTTCCCCCTGAAGGGCAAGGAGACCGCTTTTCTCAGGATCCTGAAGCGGCACTGGTCAGCGTTGAGGAAGGCCAGACTGGTCGCGGTCGAGCGACCCCGCATCTGGAGGGCGAGCGACAAGGGCACTAGACGGGAGTACTTCGTCGAGATGTTCGCCTGGCGGGACAGGGAGGCACCCCACGAGGCGCACGAGACTCCGGAGGTGGTGGCGCTCTGGCGGGAGATGGAGCCC
Organism: Anaeromyxobacter sp.; assembly: GCA_035686075.1. Classification (GTDB taxonomy): domain Bacteria; phylum Myxococcota; class Myxococcia; order Myxococcales; family Anaeromyxobacteraceae; genus Anaeromyxobacter. The sequence goes on along the minus strand of DASRZU010000017.1, from coordinate 18,028 downwards.
TTGCTCGAGTCGGTGGACGTCGGGGTCTTGGAGCCCGTCAAGGTGAGATTCTAGGAGGTGTCCATGGTCCTCGGCTCGCGGTTTCACGCAGCAGTGGGGGAAGCCCTGGAACTCCACGCAACGCAGAAGCGCAAGGGAACCGAGATACCGTATCCGGCCCATCTCCTCTCGACAGCGGCCCTGGTTCTCCAGTTCGGCGGCAACGAGGACCACGCCATCGCCGGGCTCCTCCACGATGCGGCCGAAGACGCGGGAGGTCGACCCACTCTGGAAATGCTGCGGAAGAAGTTTGGGGACGCCGTGGCGGACATGGTGGAGGGATGCACGGACACCTTTCAGAACCCGAAGCCTCCCTGGCGCGTCCGCAAGGAGGCGTACATCGCATCCCTCCCGAGCAAGCCCGTCACAACTCTCCTCGTGTCCGCTTGTGACAAGCTGGACAACGCCCGGGCCATTGTCGCCGACCTGCGCAGAGAGGGGACGGGCACGCTGAATCGGTTAAGAGGCGGGCTCGATACGGTCTGGTACTACCGGACCATCACGGACGCGTTCCGAGCCATCGAAGACGAGCCCGTCAAACGCGTCCTCCTGGAGCTTGCCGAGGTGGTGAGCGCCATGAAGCTCTTGGCCTCCGGGTAGCCTGTACCGGCTCCGGATGAGTAGTCACTCAAGCCAGAATCCTCGCGGACCCCGACGGACAGGCGCGTTCAAGACGCGACCGAAGTCACCACCGCCTCGCTGGCGGGGTCGAAGGGTTTGTGGCTCTCCCCACCAGCCATCGTGTGAACCAATCTGTCGCGAGCCGGCCGACCGCCTCTAGCGCTCCGGGTTCCCCGAAGAGGTCGGTCGCACCGGGTACCACGGCGAGGTCGGCCGTCTCGAAGTGGGCAAGCGCGGCGCGGTTCGCGCTCAGGACGGTCTCGTCCCGGCTCCCCACAACGAGCAGGAGCGGCGCACGAACGCTTGCCAGGGTCAGCGTCGAGACGGTATCGAGCTGCCCGGCGCGCACGACGATCGCCTCGACCAGGTCCGGATCCGCCGCCACGGCTTCCAGCACCGCCTCCGTGCCGGCGCCCGCGACGTAGAGGCCGCGATGCAGCCCCCGCGTGGCGGGGTAGGTGGCGATCCAGCGGATCACCGTCGTGATCCGTTCCGTCAGGTCCTTGGAATTGGCCGGCAGCTGCGTCAGCCCGTCGTGGCGCTCGGTTGGGGAGAGCAGGTCGCAGCGCAGGGTGGCGACGCCGGCGTGGTGGAGCGCTCGAGAGATGAGCCGGTACCTCGGGCTCTCTCGGGTGGAACCGGTGCTGAACACCACGATGCCCGTGGCACCGGCCGGCAGGACGAGGTCCGACTCGAGGACGAGGGGGGGAGCACCCTCAGAGCGAATCGCCAGCACGTTCGCGGCCAGAGATGCAGAGGGCTCTCGAGCTCTTCCGGGCAGGTGTTCTCCCTGCGTAAGGGGGTGCTCCTCCCCCGGCCGGATGCATTGCACGACCTCCTTGTCGGAAACCGGGTCGAACTCTTGGTACCAGATCGGCAGGGCCACGAAGGGGCGCGGCCGTTCCACGGCCACGAGCGCGTCGAGCTCGCGCCCGAGCTCCGGCTCCGCGGTCATCGCGGCCACCGGGGCGGCGAGGAGCACACGCGCGGCTCCACCCCTCCGCACGGCCCGCGCTGCGGCACACCCGGTTGAACCCGTCGCGACCCCATCGTCGATGAGGATCACCGAGCGACCGGCGAGGCTCGGCAGAGCCTGTTCCCCGCGGTAGAGCCGAACGCGGTGAAGGAGCCCGACCGAGGCACGCTCCGCAAGCTCGGCCCCTTCGGCCTCGGTCATCCCGACCTCATGGAGTGCCCCGCGGCGCAAGTACACCGCCCCGTCCTCTACCACCGCACCGATCGTGTACTCCGGGCAGCCCGGCGCGCCGAGCTTCTGCACGGTCAGCACGTGAAGGGGTGCATCGAGCGCCCTCGCGACCTCCACGGCGACAGGGACTCCGCCCCTTGCCAGCCCGAGCACGATCGGCTCCTCCACTCGGAGCGGCCCGAGCACTTGAGCAAGAAGCTTGCCGCCGTCCTCTCTGTTGCGCAGCATGACACTCGCCCCGAAGCCGTGGGCCAGCGGCGGCGCGGTCAAGACGACATTGAGGGCGCGAGCCGACGTGCCACCTTTGCAAGCCTACGCCCCCCCGGACACTCGTGTTCTGGCTTGATCGGGCCGGACCAGCCGGAGGCAGAGATCCTCCACGCTACCCTCTCTGGGGCAGCCCAGGCTGCCTCGAGGCCCAAAGCTGCCGTAGTCCGTGAGTCCTCGAGACCACCGAGCTCCAGCGGCAAGTTTGCGACTGTCCATCCGCGTTCGATTCCGTCCCCATTCGCCTGTCAGCGGGGCGCCCGTAGAGCGGTCTCTCACCTGCGGGCTCTGGCAACGCTCATACCGCCACCGGTTCCGCGAGGAGCGGCTGGCACGACCACCGAGCTCCTCTCCCGCGGCATTGGTCCTCCCCAGGGGAGACCCATGCGGCGAACGCCGCCAAGTGCTGGGCGTGGACGTTTCGACAGCCCCGCCCATTACCCAGAGCACGCGACAGATCGGTCGCCCGTTCGACGTTCTCGGCGGAGGTGGTGTGCCAAAAGCCCTCGGCGGCCGCGAGCCGGCAGAACGGGTCGTCGTGATGGCTACGAAGGGCGTGGAGCCAGCCGCTCAAGGATCCGAGGCCCCTCGATCCGCCAAGCGTCCACGATTCATGACTCGCGCGCGTGGGCCGCGGCGGCCATGGCGCGGCTCCGCTCCGCGTGGCGGTGCCAGGTCCGGCGCCTCCAGCGCCGCTGCATGATCCCTGCTCGGAACCACTCGTCGGTGGCGAGCGCGATCCAGACTCCGGGCACTCCCAGGCCGAGGTGGAGGCCGAGGAGCCAGGCCAGTGGGACCTGGACCAGCCACATCGAGGCCATGGCCATGAGCACCGGGAAGCGGGCGTCGCCGGCGGCCCGGAGCGCGTTGATCACGATGAGGTTCGAGACCCGGCCGGTCTCGAGCAGCACCGCCATGCGCACCAAGAGGACCGCGGTGCTGGCAGTCGCCGGATCAGAGGTGAAGAAGGAAAGGAGCCGCGGGGCCAGCATACCCAGCACGGCCAGCATGCCGATTACCAGTGAAAGCCCCGCTCGCAAGCTGGCCCAGACCTGTCGGTAGGCCTCATCGAGGTCACCGTCGCCGACCAGGTGACCGACCAAGATCTGATTCCCGAAAGCCACCGCACTGCCCAGCAGTGTGGCCCAGGTGGTGAGCTGCATGGTGTAGGACTGGGCGGCCAAGCTAGACGCGCCCATCCGTGCCACGAAGGAAGTGACTGCCATGAATGCCAAGGCCCAGCAGACGTTCTCGCCCGCGATGGGGACGCCCAGTTCGAGCACGCGCCTCACCTGCGCGGTCGGGAAGGAGAAGGCATCACGCACGCCCACGCGAACCCCGGTGCGCCGGTGCACCATCGCGCGGAGCGCCGCGAAGGCCACGACCCGGCTCACCACACTGGAGATCGCCACCCCCACCACCCCGAGCCGGGGCAGCCCGGCGAGCCCGAACAGCAACAGGCAATTGCCCACCGCGTTGAGCGCGTTCTGGCCGAGCATCACGGCCATGGTCTCCCGAGTCCGGCCGCGGGCCCGGAGCGTGGCGCTCATGACGACGTTGACCGATTCGATCACCAGCGTGCCACCCATGATGCGGAGGAAGGGCAGGGCGTAGCCCATGAGCGCGCTGGGCAGCTGCATCAGCCGGAGCACGAGAGCGGCGAGCGCCACGACGGCCGCGCTCACGAGCAGGCCCAGCCATCCATTGATCGACATGGCCAGGGCCGCGATGCGGTCGGCCCCGCGCCGGTCGCCCGCACCGAGGTGATGGGTCATTACCACCGTGCTGCCCGCGCCGATGAAGGTGAAGAGCATGAGCCCCAGGTTCACCACCTGGTTGGCTACACCCAGCGCGGCCACCGCGCCGTCGGAGACCCGGCTCACCATGAAGGTGTCGACCGTCCCGATCAGCACGCGCGATCCGGACTCGACGAAGATCGGCCAGGCCAGGGCCGCCAGCGAGAGCCTCGGGCGCGCAGCAGTGGTCATGTGAAGCAAAACCCAGGCGGATCAGAGATCCCGGATCACCTCGAGGGCGGGCAGGGCGTCGCCGTCGTAGTCGAAGAGGGCCTGGTTGGCCCACTCGTTGCCACCCGGGCCCTTCTCCTCCGTGTAGCGCCGCCCTGCTTCGGTGGCCGATCCCGATCCCTTCACCGGGAGCCAGGCCGGCTCCCACCAGAAGAAGCCCTTGCCCCGCCCCCCCTCGACCCTCCGGATGCAAGCGGCGAGATCACGGAGGAAGTGGCACTGGCCCTCTGGGGTCATGGGGTGCTTCAGCTTGCCCCATAGCTCAGGCTTCGTGGCCATGCCTCTGCGCCGGTCCGGGGGAAGGCCCTCGCGTTCGGGATAATCCTCCGTGGTGAAGCCGGTGGAGGTCTCGACCACCACCAGGTCCTTCCCGTATCGCCGGGCCATGTCGTTCAGGTTGTGCCCGAGGTCGGTGAGCGAGCCGTGCCAGAACGGATAGTAGGAGAGCCCCATGAGGTCGAAATCCCCGCCCCCTTCCCGGAAGTAGGCGTCGAACCACTCGCGGTAGAGCGCGTTATTCCCGCCGTTGTCGAGGTGGACCATCACCCGGATTTCTCGGGAGACCGAGCGCACCGCCCGGATCCCGGCACCCACGAACTTCGCAATGGCAGCGAAGGCGGGCCGCTTGCCGTTGGGCCAGAGCAGCCCGTTCGTGATCTCGTTGCCGACCTGCACCGCGCTGGGCAGGGCGCCAGCCTCGCAGAGCGCGAGGAGGCTCCGGCGGGTGAAATCGTAGACCGCCTCCTCGAGGGCATCGTCGGTGAAGCCCCGCCAGGCCTTGGGGAGGAATTGCTTCGCCGGATCGGCCCAGAAATCGCTGTAGTGGAAATCGAGAAGCAAGAGCATTCCCCGGGCAAGGGTCCGCCGCGCCAGCCCGACGGTGGTGGCAAGGTCGTTCCCGCCGCCGCCGTAGCCCTCCCCCGATTCGGAGCGAGGGTCGTTCCAGAGGCGGAGCCGGATGGAGTTGAAGCCGTGCGAGGAGAGGATCTCGAGGAGGTCCTTCTCCTGGCCCCGGTCGCGGTATTTCACCCCGAGCGATTCCAGCTCGGCGAGGGTGGAGACGTCGGCCCCCTTGAGGAAGACACTCGAACTCGGTGATGCGGTCCATGAGGCGGCGGTAGCGGAAGCGGGCCATCTCGTTCTTGGCCTTCACGTCCTCCTCCGTTCCCGTGTACTGGCACCGAAGGCAGTAGTACTCCCCCCGGGCCCGGTCGAAGAACATGTCGATGTCGATGTCCCTCATGAAGCAGGAGGGGCAGCGGTAGTTGAGCTTGCCTTTTCCAGCTTGAGCCATGACGCGAAGACCTCCTGGTTCTTGAGTCTTCGGCTCAGTCCCAGGGTGAACATGGGTGAGAAAGCGTAGCCCTCCTTGATGACGCCGGTGGCAGGACCCTCCGGGAGGAGCGAGACCCTGGTATCGATGGGGGGGATGACAGCGTAGACCTCCCGCGCCCGCTCCACCTGCTCCTCGCGGCAGCGGTACTGGTAGTCGATGGTCCGGGTTCGGTCGCCGGCCGCCGTCAACCTTATGCCGTTCATGTTCTCGGGGTACTCGGTGGTGCCGTAGCAGGCGACCAAGTACTCCTGCAGCTCCACCTCGGCGGCTGGGTCGCTCATCGAAAGAATACGTCGCTCGATGCGGATGGCGGAACTGCCCTCGGGAAAGAGGAGCCGCGTCTCAAGCTTCACGGCGAGCCCCTGGAACTCGATCTCCACCGGGTCGAGGGTGAGCAACCGCGTGTCCCCCTCCTCGGAGAAGTGAGCCTTGGTGCGGCACAGGCACAGGTCCACTTCCTCCCCCCGGTAGGCGAGCTTGGCGCTGCGGATGGTCCCCTCCCCGGCGTAATGGGTGAAGAACCCGGCCCGGTACTTCTCCTGGATGAGGAAGGGATAGGACGCGTCGTGCACGTTGCCGGTGCCGATGCCGACTGGCCGGCAGAGCTTGGCCACGTAGGGACGGAGGTCGACGACGGCGCCGCCCTGGTCCATGTTCACGCAGGCCCGCAGGAAGGGGTCGGCGTACCAGAACAGCTGTTTCTCGGACCCGTACAGGATGTCCTTCCACAGGGCGCACTCGGGCTGGGTGTAGCCCCGGGTGGCGCGGAAGTGATCGGCGTATTCGGACATGGTCATGTCGACGAGTTTCCCCTCCCGCTTCAGCTCACCGTAGTACGCCATCCCGTCCTCGTAGCTCTGCACCAGCAACTCGTACGGCGCTTCCCACCGGCCCATCTTGTTCATCCAGCCGGGGCCCACGAACATCATGTTGTAGCCCTGACCGCGGTTGTACTTGGCCAGGTGCCGGTACTGGTCGATGAGGTTATAGAGGTAAGGGTAGCGGCCGTCGCGGTAGATCATGCCCCGCAGAACGTTCTGCGGGTGCGTGCCGAAGTTGGAGCCGTTGCCGTCGTAGCAGGCCAGAAGGTCGCGGGCCTGAACCGGATGGCCTCGCGCATCGCCTGGCTGCTGGAAGAGCGGTACCGGCTGGGCCAGGAGACCAAGCACTCCGAGATGCGGGCGCTGCAAGCTCAGATGAACCCGCACTTCCTCTACAACACCCTCGACCTCGTGAACTGCCTGGCACTCCGCCAGGACGCGGTCGCGGTACGGATGGCGGTGGAGGCGCTTTCCCGTTTCTACCGGCTCTCGCTCTCCGGTGGCGCCGAGACCATCTCGCTGGCCCAGGAGCTTGAGCACGTGGAGTTCTACGTTCGCATCCAGAACATGCGCTTCGACGATGGCATCGCGCTGGCCGTGGACGTGCCCGAGGAGCTGCACCACCTTCCCATCCTCAAGCTCGTCCTGCAGCCGCTGGTGGAGAACGCCATCCTGCACGGGATCCGTGAGAAGGAATCCGGGCGTGGGACCATCAGCATCCGGGCACGGCGGGAGCCGGCTCGCGAGGAGAAGAGCGATTATGCGGGTGCGCTCGCTATCGAGGTGACCGACGATGGGGTGGGGATGGAGCCGTCGCGCCTCGCCGAGCTGCGCACCACTGGCGTGTCCCCGGCCGAGGGGCACGGATACGGCGTCCGCAACATCGATCGTCGGCTGAAGATTCGATACGGCCCGCCCTACGGCCTCGAGTACCGGAGCGAGCGCGGCCGGGGCACGCGGGTCACGGTGCGTATCCCCGTGGACCTCGGCGATGGGTCCGCCCCGTGAACTATCCCCTCCCTCGCCCCGGTCCGTACTTCTGAGCCGCTGCGCGTGCTGGGTCAAAAGAACAGGCTAGCTCGTCTGCTCCCGCGATACACGCGCACGGTGTTCATCCGGAAGTGCGCGGGATGCGATAGCCGCCGCTGCGCGTTTCGGGGCCTCGTGACGGGCCTCCTTTGATTCTCCGTGGGGTCGCGGGATCAGCGCCGGGGCTCACGAGCCCTTGCGGCTAGAAGCGACGACGAGCCTACCGCACAGGAGCGTCCTCAGCCGCGTGAGCGTCGGCCTCCATTCGACACGAAAGAGGTGCGTCCGATAGGCATCGGGCACGCCCTCTGCGCACCCGCAACGGCGCCGACAGTCGCCGGCGCCGAAGCCGCGCTCGGACTTCCCACCGTTGAACGAGCCGGTGACGGGCTTGGCGCCAGGCGCATCGAAGATTGCAGCCGCCCACCGGCACTCGGCTCCATCCTTGTGCGACGACGGCAGCGCCCAGGCCGCGACCCGGCAAGCCCGTGCCGGGGAAGCGAGGAGGAAGTCGATGTCCCAGTGCCGGACTTTCGCCCCTGAGGATAGGTGGCGACCGATGCGGCTCGCCAGCCCACCCGGCCCAAAGGCGCTGCCGACGTACAGGTAGTTTCCTGAAGGGAGTAAGTAGGTCGTCCTCCGCTTCGCGCCGTGCTTCCCTCCGCGCCTCTCAACGACGACCTCCTGCCCTGACCGGAGAAGAACGTGGAGCACGTAGGTCCCGGTGGGCGCGACCAGGCGGCGGGACAACCTCGACGACATGACCACTTCAAGGATACACGGCCCAGAGCCTGGGCTCGGACCCGGGGACGTGTGGGACGAGCCACACCTCCGATTAGAGGAGACCTATTTGCTCGGCCCCTGGTGCAGCGCCAAGGCGCGGATGTCATCGGTCCCCGAAGGGGCCCCGGCGAGGAACCCCAGGTGACGACTCGTTGCCCGAGGATCCACCTCGGTTAGCCGCTCCCACCTTGCGGGCGGCGTCTCGCCTCGGGCTCGCTGGGGAGGGCGGCGAGGGCCGCCCGCGCGGCGTGATATCCACACATTCCGTGAACTCCCCCTCCCGGTGGCGTGGACGCCGAGCAGAGGTAGACGCCGCGCACCGGGGTCGAATAGCCGCGCCAGGTTGGCCGGAAGACAAATTGACGGAGGTCCATCGCCCCGCCGCCGATGTCTCCGCCCACCAGGTTCGCGTCCATGGCCTCGAGCCCCTCCGGGAAGAACACGCGGCGCTCCAGCACGCAGTCCCGGAACCCCGGCGCATAACGCTCGATCTGGCTCTCCACCCGCGAGAGCATGTCCACCTTCGATCCGTTGGGGACGTGGCAGTACGCCCAGGCGGTGTGTCGGCCCTCGGGAGCGCGCGATCCGTCGAAGAGGCTCGGTTGGGCGAGGAGGACGAACGGGCGCTCCGCGTGCCCGCCCAGACGAGTGGTCCGCTCCGCTCGGGCGATCTCTTCGAAACTCCCGCCGAGGTGGACCGTCGCAGCGCGCGAGCACTCGGAGGCCTTCCACGGGATCGGCGCCCCGAGAGCGTAGTCCACCTTGAAGGCGCCAGAGCCGTACCGGAATCGCTCTAGCCTCCGCCGGAAGCGCCTGGGGAAGCGGTCCCCGGTGAGCTCGAGGAGCTGGCGAGGCGTGACATCGCAGAGGACAAGGTCAAAGTCCCGGAGCGCGGCGAGCGACTCCACCCGCGACGAGGTGGAGATCCGGCCGCCCAACGCCGTGAAGTGGCGGCAAAGGGCGTTGGTCAGGGCCTGGGCCCCTCCGCGCGGGATGGGCCAGCCAACCGTGTGGGCAGGGACCGCCATCATCATGCCGAAGGCGGCACTCAAGGGCTCGTCGAGAGCGAGAAACGAGTGAGCGGCAAGGCCTGCGAACAAGGCTCGCGCCCGCTCACCACCGAAACGGCGGACGAGGAACTCCGCGGAGAGGAGCCCTCGGGCCCCGAAGAGCGCCATGAGCCAGGGGTGCCTCGGGAGCCCGAGCACGGGGCGGAGCACGTCCTCGGCGAGAGCGGGCCAGCTCTCCACGAACGGGCGGAAGAGCCTCTCCCAGGCCGCTCCGTCGGGACCCAGGGAAGCCCTCGCCGCCCCGAGGTCGCGCTCCAGGATCACCGCGGTCCCGTCGTCCAGCGGGTGTGCGAGCGGGGCCGGCGAGTGGAGCCAGGTGAGGCCGTGATCCTGCAGAGGGAGGGCGGAGAAGAAGGGCGAGCCCGCGGCAAGCGGGTGGACCGCGGACCCGAAGTCGTGTCGGAAACCGGGCAAGGTGAGCTCCAGGGTGCGCACCGCGCCGCCGGGCGTCGCCTCCGCCTCCATCACCTCCACCTCGAGTCCCGCCTCGGCGAGGACGATGGCCGCGGCGAGCCCGTTGGGGCCGGAACCCACCACACAGGCCTTGTCCCCCATCGCAGCTCACCTCCTCCCGACGGCGCCCGCGGGTCCCCGAGTTAGTCCCTGGGCCCCACCGTCGGCAAACCGACGACCTTCAACTCGCCCGAATTCGTTCGCTCCAGCGTGGGCGCGAAGAGGCCCAACAACTCCCGCCGCCACCACCGACCGGTCTCCCGATGCTCGGCGAGGCTCGTGAACCAATATTGCCAGAGGAGCACGCGAATCACCCGCGGCGGATCCTGCGCGAATGGGTTTCCTCCAAAGAGCTTGAGCACATCTCGATCGTTCTGGAGGAGCCGGATCTCGAGGTTGGGAACGATCGCGTGTTCGCGCCATGACCCGAGGGACGCGAACCACAGGTTCCAGTCCAGGCGCGGCTGATAGGGAGCGAAGATCCGGGGTGCACGGTCGAGCGCCTGCGCCTTGTACTGAAACGGGTAGGCCACCCATTGCTCTCCGTCCGCCGAGCCCTGGAACTCGATCTCGTATCGCCCGCGCGTCATCACCGCGAAGAGCCCGTACCGGTTGGCGATCCGGAACGGCTCGATCGCCGCCACTGGGAAGACCGGGAAGGGAAGGCGTGCGAACGACCACACGAGCTTGGCGATCGTGGCATAGCCGACCCAGGTCAGGCACATCGCGGAGGTGGCGAGGCCGAGCGCCTTCCACCATCGACGAAGGCGGTCGCCGAGCCCACCTGCGGTGGAGGCCGCGCCCGGCTCGGGGATGGGCGCTCCCTTCTCGCGGAACGTCGCCGGCAGAGACCGCGCCAGGAAGCGATCGTCGAGGAGGAGCACGCCCATGGCCAGGACGAGGTAGTTCAAGAACGCGTAGTTCGCGGTCAGGATCACGCCCAGCTGCCAGGGCGTCACGATGAAGAAGCAAACGATCCGAAATGGGCGTGGCAGGAACACCAGGAGGACGAGTACCAGCTCCAGCGCGAGGGTCGCACCGACAGTCGCGGCGTGGAACGCATGGGGCAGGTGCTGCACGTAATAGGCGATCCAGGTGGGCAGAGGCCCGTTCTGGTAGTACTCATCCATGGCCGTGAAGTGGCGCCACTCGGGGTCGCCGCTCAGAAGCTTCACCACCCCCGATTCGAAGTAGATGCGGAACCACTCCCACTGCAGCAGGTAGAGGCTCGCTCGCGAGGGCGGGTGGAGGCGGCCGAGGCCCGGGCGCAGGCCGCTCGGCGCGAAGAAGAAGGCAAGGAACCCCGCCTCGAGCAGCATGCCGTCGGACTGGTAGCCGGAGAAGTCCTGTGCCGCGGCGACAAAGGAGAGAAAGCACACGAACGACAGCGCCAACGTCATGCGGGGCCAGAAGTTGAGCAGGAGGAGGAGCGAGGCCACCATGCCCCCTATGCACAGCGCACCCAGGACCAAGGTCCCGCTCGACCACCAGAGCAGGGTCGGCGCGTACCAGAGGCGCTCCCAAGGCCCGACCGCCTGGGCCACGGCCTCGAGGTACGTTCCCGCCGGCAGGATCCCGTCCGGGCCTATGAGGCCGCGGATCTGATAGGTGAGCGAGTAGAACGCCGAGAAGTAGATCCCGCCCAAGGCGCGTAGAAAGATCCAGCGCGACCAGAGGTGGCCAGGCGGATCGGGCCTCCCTCCAAATAGCCATGCGATCGCACGCACCGTGGCAGATCCTGATTCACCTCGATGGGTCGACGGACGCCCAAGCCGTCACCGAGGACCGGACAACCGCCCTTGGGACGAGCGAGCCCCCTCCCTCCAGCGAACCTCTCCGGCCCTCGGTCCACAGTGACCGAACGGCCGCGGCAAACCCTGCCGGGGCGAGGCGAGGCACCATGCTCGAACTCGGTTGTAGCGCTCGGTTCTGCCGGGCGCAGGGACGGTGTCCGCGACTCCCGGTGGGTCGCGTCAGGCGCCACCGCGGTCGATCTACGGAAAACTTGCCCGCTCGCGAGATCAATTGTGACGCTCATGAATGGCCGTCTCTCAGAGGCGCTCGAAACGCCTGCACGGGTTCGGGGGTGAGCCGCCCGGCGACCCACGCTGGAGATCCACCGGGTCCGCAGAGCCTCGGTCGCCTCGCCCCTGCGGCTGCCGTTCACACCGTTCCTTGAGGAGGCACCGTGGAAGCCATCGTTCGAACAGGCGTCGCCTTCGGGCTAGTCACTTTGCTGCTCGCAGGAAGCCGGGTTGGCGACCAGACGTCGGCAGCGGCCGAGGGTGCCGTCGGCGGCACCCGCTCTTCGTTCGCAAGAGGTCCTATCCCTGCGCCGCGCTTCGCCGAGAAGGACATCTTCGGAAAGAGCACGGTGGCCCTCGAGGACTACCTTGGCAAGATTGTGCTCTTAAACTTCTGGGCCACCTGGTGCGCACCCTGTCGGGAAGAGATAACGGCCCTTAAGGCTCTCCAGGCGTCGCATAAAGGCCTGGTGGCAGTGATTGGCGTTTCGGTTTTCTCCAGCGACCAGGACACCGAACAGTTCTACAAGGACTACGGCATCACCTATCCGGTGTTCTATGGCTCCTTCGACCTCATGGAGAGGTACGACAAGGTCGCGGCCATCCCCACTACCTTCATAGTTGATAAGCAAGGCGCGATTGCGGCCAAGGTGATCGGTTCGCGAACCAGGGAACAGTACGAGGAGATGCTGAAGCCCTTGTTGGACCGGTAGCGGCGAGATCCGTCCCGCGGCCTCGATCCCCACCTCCTGACATCGGTCACGCGTCGCACGCGCAGACCGGTGGTGGGCGATCGTGCAAGCCGCCGCCTTTCCATGGGCCCTGCTTCGAGCCCGGCCGGGCATGCCAGCCCCCAGAATGTATCTTGCCAGGTATATACGGAGATAGTTATATATCTTCCATGGAATCAGCGTTCGCCATCATCGCCGAGCCAACCCGCCGGGGCATCCTGAGCCTGCTCGCCTCATCCGAGCTGTCCGTGGGCGAGATCGAACGGCGGCTCCAGTTGGCGCAGCCCTCTGTCTCCAAACACCTGCGGGTGTTGCGAGAGGCCGGCTTCGTGGAGTCGCGCGTCGATGCGCAGCGGCGCCGCTATCGGATCCGGCCTGAACCGCTCATGGAGGTGGACGCATGGCTGGCTCCCTTCCGCCGATTTTGGACCCGCCACATCGACGCCCTCGAACGCCACCTTGATCGCATGGACGAAGCGCCAACTCGCAAAGGCAGGAAGCGATGAGCAACCGTGAGATGTACGTACCGGGCGCAGCCGCTGGCGCCGAGGTTCGGAAGGTCGGAGAAACATGGACGCTGATTCTTGTCCGGGAGTTCCGTCACTCGCCCGCGAAGGTCTGGCAGGCATTGACCGACCCCGTGCATCTGCGCGAGTGGGCACCGTTCGACGCGGATCGGAACCTCGAAGCTCCTGGGCCGGTGAAGCTCAAGACGGTGGGGGCGCCGACGCCACATGTGTCAGAGACGAGTGTGAAACGGGCCGAAGCCCCAAGGCTGCTCGAGTACAGCTGGGGCGGCAACGACCTCCGATGGGAACTCCAGCCACTAGGCGACGGCACGCGCCTGACGCTCTGGCACAACATCCCCCGCGGGTTCGTGTCGATGGGCGCGGCCGGCTGGCACATCTGCTTCGACGTGCTCGATCGGTTCCTCTCGGGGGAGCCGATCGGCCGCATCGTCGCTGCCGAGGCCATGGCGTTCGGCGGCTGGCAGCGCTTGAACACCGAGTACGCCAAGCTACTCGGTGTCGAAGCCCCCAGCTGGCCGCCGGGGACGCCGAAGTCCTGAGCGCGAAGGAAGTCAAGCTCGAACTGGTCCACCACCATCAGCAACTTGCGGAGGTGCTTGCGCTCAGCGGCGAGCCTGATCAGCAAGCGTGAGCTCCTGGCGGTCCTCTGGTCTGCGCCATCTCCGACCGCCGGGAGCGGACGGCTTGAGCGGACCCCGAGGGCAGAAGGGCCCTGCCAGACCCACCTGGGACCGGCGAGTCCCGGGTGCGGTGTCGATGAATAGAAATGTTCGACTGCTGGCAGGCCGAGCCGGCCGAGGAGTACCTGCATGGCCCACGTCTCTACTGACAAGGACAGCACCGTCCCGCCTGAGGCGGTCATCGGCGCACTCACCGACTTCTCCGACGCGCGGCTCAGTCTCTGGCCGAACATCGACCGGAAGTACTACAAGGTTCACCGGGTCTCGGAGACTTCTGCGGAGGTCACGGAGGGTTCTCGCGGCATCTGGGAGCGGACCCACTACGACTGGTCACTGCCGGGTACCGTTCGCATCGAGGTGCAAGACTCCAACGCGTTTCGCCCAGGCAGCTATTGGGTTTACTCGGTCCAGCCCAGGCCGGGGGGCGGTAGCCACGTCCACCTCGAGTTCTTGCGCAAGCCCCGGAATGCGAAGGGGCTATTGCTCAGTGCGCTCCTGAGCGTGGCGGGTCGGAGGATCTTCAGCGACTTCCTCGGGGAGACACTCCATCGCCTGGAAATGCACTCGCCCGCCACCGCACATGGCTCGCGTACTCCCTCGGGGTGATCGCCTTCTCGTCTTCACCGCGGAGCCATCTCTCTCGAGCAGCCAGAATCCACCGGTCTCGAGGCGCCAGCGAGGACACGACGCTCGGGGCGGTATTGACCGAAAATCCGCAAGATGCTGAGTTAATCTGCAAGATCAACAGGATGCCGGAGACACTTCGCGATCACGCTTCGTTCGGACGTGTACCATAAAGAGGTGGCAGCGCCCCGCGGCGGCCGGCGGGAGATTCTCGTCGCGGGGTCCACCTTGGCCACGATGACGGACGCGGCCGCTCTGTGGCTCGGAGCACGCGGGAACTATCTCTCGCCTGGGGAGCTTCTCGGGGAGGCTCTTCTGCTCCGTGGTTTCCACGCACGCATCGAGCTGGGGCGGCTGAGGGTCATCCTTGACCACCCGTCCGACCGAGCCGCGCTGATGGGACTCTTGGACCTCGCCGCGGACGGGCGCGTCCGGCGTCCCACTGTGGCTGAAGCCCCCGGCCTTGGAGGTAACCACCCGGCTGGGACCGGGCTCGACGGCGGCGACCCGTGGCACCTAGCGGCTCGTTCGGTGATCACGGTGGAGCAGGCGGGTTGCGTGCTCGTCTCCACCCTGGAGGATAGCTGGAACCAATTCCGGACCCGACGCCGCTGGCGGCCGTCACCCGTCGTGGCAAACGGGGCATGCCTCGACCTCGGCGTAGCGCTCCTCGTGCGCGCGCTCTGCCTCCTCGATTGCAAGGTGATCCAGAGCTGCGACGGCCACGAACCCGGCCCCGGACGCGAGGTCGGAGGAGAAGCGCGGATCGAATTCGCCTCGCCTTGGGACGCAATCCTGGCGGCGATGCTCGTCAACATCGGAGCCAGCGGCTCGCCACCGGAGTGGCAATGGGCATACAGGACGCTCCACGTCCCACACGTGGCTGGCCACGACGCGGGCGGACTCGCACGGACGCTCGGCGATCTGCAGCGAGTCGCTCGAGCCCTGCTCGAGCATCGCCAGTGGGGGATGCTCCGGCGGGCGAGAGTGCGGGCACTCAATGAGTACGGCGCCAGGGAACCGAACCCCGAAGCGTTCCGGGCCGCGCTCCGGCGGAGGATGCTGCCCGAGACCGCGGGCGCATAGCCTTTCCCCCGCGCCCAGCATCGTAGCGCGGAGCTTCGCCACCGCCACGTGAAGGTTGACCACCTCGCGAGGCGCTCCTCCTTGTCCCAGGCAGCCCGGTGTCGAGCGCCCGGAATTCCGACGTGACGGGTTGCATCGCCACGGGCCGTTTCGCCGCACCCATCGAGTGCGTGATCGACCAGCCGTACGTGCCGGCCCGCCTTCGGCGCAGGTGGTATCTTCGGACTCTCCGCCTCCCACGTTCTTCTTGCGGAGCTAGCGATGCAGGGCCTCATCACCCGGGTGCAGGTGCTCGTGCACCCGATGCTCATCGTCGAGAGCTTCGGGGTGAAGGTGTTCGTGCGTGCGCTGTTCGCGGACGCCCGAGAAACCTTCCTGGAGATCGTCAGCCGATGCGCGGAGGAGGAGGCGCACGCCGGGATGGACGAGCTTCGCCTCGTGCGGACGGTGAAGCGCTTCATCGGATTCGAGTGCCGCGTCCGCGACGTCTACCGGCGGCTAGCCGACCGCTTCTCGGGTGATCCCGAGGCCGCGAGGTTCTTCGCAACCCTGTCGCGGCATGAGGAGGGGCACGCCATCGTGCTGTCGCGCGTGCGTCGCGAAATCGGGCGCGGCCACCTCTGGAAGGAGTCGAAGGGCGTCCACGATTCCGTCGTGGAGGTGTTCGGGGCGAGACTGGAGGAGCACGAGGAGGAGGTTCGTCGCGGAATCCCGCTGGCGCGGGCTTTCGAGATCGTCGAAGGCATTGAGCGATCGGAGATCAACGTGGTCTTCGACACCCTGAATGGAAGCGTGGACATGCGCTCGCGCGCGAGGTTCGAGCGGTTCTTCGTCCTCACCCAGCGCCACCTCGCTTACTGCTGGGAGCACATCCGGAATCTGCGGGCCCGGCACGAGAGCGCGACGCAACACACATCCTGAGCTCGTTGGGGCGTGGCGTGCAGATTCTGGGGCGCGCACGGAATGCCCTCCCGTGGGCCCAGGTCACTGGGGCCCACCGCTGAGAGAATCGAAGTGTGGCGCCCAGGGCATCGGTGAGGGGACAGGCGGCCGCTGGAGCCGGATCCCGGTGCTCGTCTCGCTGTGCACCCCTCGTCGAGGTGAAGCGCGCCACGGCGACGAACGGCGCTTCAGCGTTCCGAAAGGCTTCTACAGTTGGGCGCTGCTCGACGCAGTGAAGGGCCCGAGCCTACGCACATCGCTGTCACCTGCAGTGAGCCCCGCCGGCGTAAGCCTGTACTGACGCCGCGAGGAAGGGACGCCGAAGCTTCATGCTTCGAGCCAGCTGGACCCAGTCGGCGGGTAGACCTCGCGCTCGGTCTTCCATTCCTGACCCGCAGAACTGCTCCGAATCAGCCCTCTCCCAGGCCAAGCACGGCACATGGCCCCCCGTCACATAGTCAGGCTACGTGCTGAACACCGGGCCAGTGTCCATTCTTTAGAAGCGTCGGCTGGTCACGCGCGGCGGGCTTCGAGGCGTCTCATGAAGGAACTGATGGAGATCGCAAGGTTGCGAGCCGAGGGGATGAAGCGCCTCGAGGCCATAGCCGAGGAGAGTGGCTCCGACTCGAAACTTTACCACTGCTGCAGAGAGCTGTGGTTCGAACGTGAGGCCGGAACCGACCTGTCGGTGGTCTCTGGTGATTGGAAGAACGCGATAACGCTCCTCCAGCTCGGAGTCCACGTCCTGGTCCACGGACCCGACGTTCTGAAGAAGGATGAGCTTCCGATCGACGACGCCGTAGAGCTTCTCCGCGGCGTTTGAGGTCCGATCAATACCACGAGTCTCCACCCGACACTGGCGGCGGGCAGTTACTTCGGGGCGCCACTTTCCTGCGAGGGCGCAGCCGCCGTCTCGCGTCCGGATGTCCCAAGCGACGAGCAGTGTTCCGAAGGAACACGGATCCCAGTTCGGTTCGTCAGAGAACCCAGAAGCCGCAGGCCCGGCCGACCGGGACGGCGATATGCCTTCAGTCCGACCAGATTGTCCTTACGATCAACACTACGGCCCTCCTCTTCCTTGCGGGATCGGTTGAGCTTCATCCCGGGCTCATCGTCCCGCGGGCTACCGGTGGCGTTCTCGCCCGGGCGAACGGGTGAGCACGGATGGAGAGTCGTGGACTGGCTGCTCGTCAGGGGGAACCACCGATCAACGAGGCAGTTCGTGACTGGCCCCAGTCGATTCGCGACCATCAACCTTCCGGAGAGGAGTGGGTAGCGCGCTGGCGGCAGTGCTCCCGAGCATCCGGGTAGCCGCAGGCCTTAGCTCCCGTCCCCATCGGTGTTCCGGTCGGAGACCTCGTGGAAGTCGTAGGTCCCGGTGGCTTGGACAAGCAGGTACCGCGCCGGGGAGGAACCCCGGTTCACAACTCGATGAACCCGCCCAGCAGAAACGTGCTGGCGCCGTCCGGGCGTGAGCCGGACGGTCTCGTCGGGCCCTCGCAGGCCAACCTCGATGCCCTTGTCCAGCGCAAAGATGTCGTCCGCCACCACGGTGTGGAGGTGCCAAGGCGAACCGCGCCCGGGCGCGAGCGTGTTCACCCGCCCCTCTCTGCCAATGTGAGTGAGACAGCGACCCCCAGGAGTTTAGTGTAGAAGGGCGAGCTTGGACTTCAACGTGAGCAGCGTCGAGATCGGGTTGGTTGAGCAGGAGACCGAAGTGTCCGCGAAGGCCCGCAGGCGGCAGTTCACCGCGGAGTT
>DASRZU010000016.1:0-3201 GCA_035686075.1 Anaeromyxobacter sp. | reverse complement strand
CCTCGACCACGCCTACGCCACCACCATCCACAGCAGCCAGGGGACCACCGCGGACCGGGTCCTCATCGACGCCGCCACGAGGAGCAGGACCACCGCCCGCGACACCTTCTACGTGGCCATCAGCCGCGCCCGGCACGAGGTCCGCATCTACACCGACGACCTGGCCCGGCTCCCCCTGGCCGTCGAGCGGGAGTCGCGCAAGCACGCCGCGCTCGACCTCGAGCGGTGCTGACCCGTGGACGGCGCCAAAGCTTGTGCCGACGCAACCAGCTAATATATCTCGCATAATGTTGATTATGGGACATGTTCGCGACAGCTTCGCGCGTGGCGTATAATCCTGACGTGCCCGGTCCCCTGAGCAAGGAGGCGGTCGAGGAGGCCTTCCGGGCCCTGGACGCGGCCCTGCCGATGGAGGTCACGCTCATCGTCGGGGGAGGGACCGCGATGACCCTCGCCTACGGCATCCCCATCGCCACCACGGACGTGGACGCCTACCCCGCCGGGATCTCCGCGGCGGAGCTGGATCCGTACGTGAAGCGGGTCGCGCGGGAGAGGGGGCTCGCCCCCGACTGGCTCAACACCTACTACGAGACGTTCTCGTTCGTGCTGCCCCGCGACTACAAGAGCCGGCTCCGGGACGTGTTCACCGGGGCACACCTGCGCGTGCGCTCGCTGGGGCTCGAGGACCTCCTGGTCATGAAGTGCTTCGCCGGCCGCGACAAGGACCGCAGCCATGCGCGGGCGCTGCTCCGGAGGAAGCCCGACCTCTCGATCGTCGAGGGACAGCTGAGCGCCCTCTCCGAGAAGGGCATCAAGGGCGCCCAGAACGCCCTGGACTTCTTCGACGACCTCCTCGAGGAGGCCATGGGGTGAGGCTCGACGGCGCGCCCGACACCGCGACGCTCTCGCGCCTGTACCACGAGCTCGGGCGCCTGGGCGCGCCGGCCCGGGGGGAGCGCCTCGAGTGGGCCTACGGCCAGCCGACCCCCGAGGAGCTCGTGGTCCTCGCCTCGCAGGCGGCCCGCCACGATCCGCGCCTGCTCTGGTCCCTGGTGCAGCTCGTGGCCCTGCACCTCGACCGCCTCGATCCTCGAGCCCTCCGGGCAGCGCTCGGCCGCAGCGCCTGGCCGGCCGCGCTGGGCGTGGTCTTCGAGTTCGCCCGGCGCGCCCAGCCATCGCCCGAGCTGGCCGACACGGCCCGGTTCGTGATGGCCAGGACCGCTCCCGCGCGCGGCGAGCAGTTCTTCTTCTCCTCCGGGGCCTTCGGCGGGGAGATGGCCCGCCGGAACGCCGAGGAGTCCCTCGCCGAGTACAAGCGCTGGGGCTTCTTCGGCAGGGAGGAGCCCATCCCCAAGGAGCTGGGGGTCACGGCCCGGGGGACCATCGATCTTCCCGAGCGCATGAACATCCTCAGGCGGGTGGCGCGCCGCAAGGGCACGGTCACGATCGGCGACTACCTGGAGGCCCTGGACGGGCGGGTCTCGGCGAGGCAGGCGGCGCGCGATCTCGCCTCGGCGCCCTTCCTGGTTCGCCGGGGAAGCCGGAGGGGCACGCGCTACAGCCTCAGGCCGGAGCGCATCCCCGGGCGGCTGGCCGCCGGGGATCGCGTCCGGATCCACGTCGCCGGGCGACGCCTGGCGGGCAGGGTCCTCGGGGATCCGGGGCCCGCGGGAGCGGACGGCCGGCAGATGGTGCGGGTGTCGGTGCGGGATCCCCGGTCCGGCGATCCGCCGCTCGAGGTGACGGTACCCGCCAGCTGGCTCGAGCTCCCCTGACCGGAGCCCGTGGCGGTCGCGGCCGCCCGGGCACCGGCCCGGCGGCGGCCCGCTCGCCCCCGGTGCGGCGCCCGGACGACGGAGAGGCCACCCGGCCCGCCTCAGGACCCCGCCCTCCTCCTCCTGCGCAGCTTCCTGTCCATGAAGGCCTCCCGCTCGCGCTCCTCCAGGGCGCCCGCGACGTAGCGGATGGCCTTGCGGTGGTCGGGGATGACCATCTTCGTCAGGGCGTTGCAGCGGCGCTGGGCTCGCTTGAGCTCCCTCCCGATGCGAAGCACGGCGCCCTGGGCCTCGGCCAGGCTTCCCAGGGCGGTCTAGCACCTCGGCGAACCGGCCCTGGGCCAGGCCGGCCGCGGGAGAGGTCCCGCGAATCCCCAGGAAGGCGGGCGGGGCAGGGAGCTGGACCCTCACCGAGGGCAGCGAGATCCCCATGAGGCGCTCTTCGGTCCGCGAGACCTGGTGGCCCGGTTCCACCCCCAGCGCCACCCGGCCCAGCGCCGCGCTGCCCGAGTCCAGCGAGGCCTCCCGGAGGGCCAGGTGGGCAAGCCGCAGGCCCTCGGCCAACTCGTGCTCCGACCGCGGCGAGTGCAGCCGCGCTCCCCGAGGCTCGAGCCCACACTCCGCTCGGGGTGGGAAGCCGGCGGCCGAGGAAAGGGACGGCGTCGCTCGCGACGCTCCCTCCGCGCCGGAGAAGCCGGACAGGAGGTCGCGGGGCGGGCCTCGTGAAGGTGGGCGTCGCGGCATCGCGGGGCTGTTCCGGAGGGATCGAGGCGCCGTTCGAGGCGCAGGTCGCGCTCCCCGCGGAATTCGGCCGCGCGAAGTTCCCGCCGGACCCGGGCTCATCCCGGTGCGGGGCGCCCGACCGCTCGGCAGGTCGACCTGGCTGGAGGGTGGTGAGGCGTGGAGCGGTCGATCGACGCGGACGGGGTCCGCCCTCGGGTCAGCCCTTCGCGCCCGTCGCCCTGCGGAAGAAGAACGTCAGGAGCCCCCCCTTTCCGGGCGGGATCGATCCGATCCCGCACCGGGCACCGCCCCTCGCGGAAGGTCATCCCCGCCCCGCCCGACGCGCATCCCGTGTGCGGGGAGTCATCCGGGCTGGACCTCGAGCGCGCCGCCCGCTACCACGTCCCGGTGCCGGACCTTCCCAGGCGCCGCGATCCGGGTCCCCGCGTGGCCCGGCTCGCGCGGGGTGAAGCGCGGGGCGGCCCCGCGCCGGATCGGCCGTCCGCGCCCGCGGGCCCCGAGGCGCCCCGGGCCGCCGAGGCCTACCCGAGGATCGAGGTCAGCTCGCGTGCGGCGTGGCGAGCCTGGCTCGAGCGCCACCACGCGACCTCGCCGGGAGTCTGGGCCGTGACCCGGAAGAAGGCGGCCGGCAGCAGGCCGGTCTCGATGGCCGACCTGTCCGAGGAGGCGCTCTGCTTCGGAT
>DASRZU010000015.1:0-36141 GCA_035686075.1 Anaeromyxobacter sp. | reverse complement strand
GGGGAAGCCGGACCGTGAAGGTCGCCCCTTCGCCCTTGACGCTCTCGACCCTGATGCTGCCCCCGTGCGCCTCGACGATCTGGCGAACCACGTAGAGGCCGAGCCCGAGCCCGCCGAAGTTCTGTGCCGGGACCGCCCTCTGGAACCGCTCGAACACGCGCGCCTGGTGCTCGGGGGCGATCCCGATCCCCTGATCGGAGACCTCGAGCACCACGAACTCCCCCTCGGGCCGGACCCTCAGCACCACCGGCTTTCCCTGGCCAAACTTTCCGGCGTTGACGAGGAGGTTCCCCACCACCTGCTCGATCCGCAGGCGATCGAAGCGGCCCGGGGAGGGCGAGAGGTCATAGGCGAGCCGAGATCCGGTGCGGGAGACGTCTGCCTCGACCTGGCCCGCGGCCTCGCGGGCGAGGTCGGCCAGGTCGACCTGCTCGTAGCGCAGGTCGAGCTTCCCGAGGCGCATGCGCGAGACGTCCAGGAGCTCGTTCACGAGAAGGGAGAGCCTCCTCGTCTGGCGCTGGAGGGAGGCGAGCCTCTCCGCGAGCAGCTCGGGAAGCCCGGCCACGCGGAGGGAGGCCCGGGCGAGGAGCTGGAGTTGCAGCTGGAGCGCGGTGATGGGGGTGCGCAGCTCGTGGGAGGCGATGGAGAGGAACTCGTCGCGCTCCCTCACCTCCTCCTGGGCCTTGCGGAAGAGCCGGGCCCGCTCCTCGACCCGGCGGCGCTCCGCGACGTCCCGCACGGCGGCGATGGTGCAGGGGCGCCCGTCGAGGACGATGGGGGCGAGGCTGATCTCGGCGGGGAACTCGGTCCCGTCGCTCCGCAGGCCCGAGAGATCGAGGCCGAGGCCCATGGGCCTTCGCCGGGGAGCGCCCTGGTATCCCGCCCGGTGGACCTCGTGCATGGTCCGGAACCGTTCGGGCAAGAGCACCTCGACGGGCCGGCCCACGAGCTCGGCCCGCGGATGGCCGAACAGGAGCTCGGCGCTCTCGTTCAGGTAGGTGAGGCGCCCCCCCTCGTCCACGATGACGAGGGCGTCAGGAAGGGATTCCAGGATCTCGAGGTCCACTCGTCCTTCAAGGTGCATATGGAGCGGCGTTGCCGGGTAGTCCAAGGCGGGGAACGCCCCGGCTCGGGCGAGGCGAGCCTCGCTCGGCTTCGGATCCCCGCGGGGTGTGAGGAGGCCGGGACCAGCCGAC
Source organism: Anaeromyxobacter sp. (assembly GCA_035686075.1). Taxonomy (GTDB): domain Bacteria; phylum Myxococcota; class Myxococcia; order Myxococcales; family Anaeromyxobacteraceae; genus Anaeromyxobacter. The sequence continues at coordinate 34,945 of DASRZU010000015.1, read as the reverse complement.
TTCATCCGCGCGGGGCGTTCAGCCGGCCGGCCTCGGGGGAGAAGTCGTAGATCGATTCGAGCCGGACGTTCCGGTAGCGCTCGAGCTTCAAGGCCATGCGCGAGAGCAGGGCCAGGAGCCCCTGTACGTCGGGGTGGCCGCCCTTCCCCGCCGTCTTCCTGCGGCGCTTCACCTCCGCGAGGATGGACCTGCGCGCCTCGCGCGGGTGGTAGAGGAACGATCCCGAGAAGACGAGCCCACCCTCGTTGGGCAAAAGCCGCGCCTCGAGGACGTCGCCCTTCCCGAGGCCGACGAGCTGGCGGCGCTCGATGACCTCGTGGTCTTTCCCGGTGAAGAGGTCGCGCAGGCGGACCCTGCCGTCGGAGATCCGTCGCACCTCGAAGAGCGCATGGACGTTCTGGGCGAGATCCTGGAACGCTCGGCACTCCACCTCCTCGAGGTTCGCCCCCTCGGAGGCGAGAAACTCCTCGAGGGTCGTCCGGCCCTCGGCCGGCCGGTAGTCGTAGAGGTAGAAGTCGAGCATGCCATTGAGCCGGGCCTCGTAGGTGCGATCCTCCTCGTGCGGCTCGCCGTACACGCCGAAGTGCTGCCGTCGGGCCTCGAGCAGGCGTTCCTTGCGCGCCTCGGCGGTGGCCCACGAGAGAAGCCGTTCGTGGATGTGCTGCAGGGTCACCGCCCCTGCTCCATCATGCCCACGAAGCGGCCGAACAGGGACCGGGCGTCGTGCGGGCCGGGGGACGACTCGGGGTGGTACTGCACCCCGAACGCGGGAGCGTCGAGCACCTCGATCCCCTCGACGGTGTTGTCGTTCAGGTTCTGGTGGGTGACCTTTGCGCGTCCGGCCAGGCTTGCCGGGTCCACCGCGAACCCGTGGTTCTGGGTGGTGACGTCGACCTTGCCGGTGGCGAGGTCCTTGACGGGCTGGTTGGCACCGCGGTGGCCGAACTTGAGCTTGTAGGTCCTCCCCCCCAAGGAGAGCGCCAGGATCTGGTGGCCGAGGCAGATGCCGAACACCGGCACCCGACCGAGCAAGGCGGCCACCGTCTCCCGGGCCCCGAGGACCGCGTCCGGATCGCCGGGGCCGTTCGTGAGGAACACGCCATCGGGCTCGAGGGCGAGCGCCTCCTCGGGGGAGGTCCTCGAGGGGACCACGGTCACCCGGCAGCCGGCCGCCGCGAGGAGCCGCAGCATCGCCCGCTTCACGCCCCAGTCGTAGGCGACCACCGAGAAGCGGGGCGCGTGTTCCTCGGCCCGTTCGGCCGCCGTGAAGGCGTCGGCGCCCTTCTCCCGCCACTCGTACCGCACCGGGGTGGAGATTTGGGTGGCGAGGTCCTGGCCCTCCATCCCCGGCATGCTCCTCGCCCGATCCACGAGGGCCCGGGGGCTCCCCTCGGTCGAGACCACCCCCATCTGCGCGCCCGAAGTGCGGATGTGGCGGGTGAGGCGCCGCGTGTCCACGCCGGCGATGCCCACCACCCCGTGGCGGCGCAGGTAGGCGTGGAGCGAGCCCTGGGCCCTGAAGCTCGAGGGCTCGGGGGAATGGTGTCGGACCACGAAGGCGGTGGCGTGCGGCTGGGCCGACTCGTCGTCGATCTCGTTGACGCCGGTGTTCCCCTGCTCCGGGTAGGTCATGCAGACGATCTGACCGACGTAGGACGGATCGGTGAGGATCTCCTGGTATCCCGCCATCGAGGTGTTGAAGACCACCTCTCCGCTCGCCTCGCCGGTCGCCCCGAACGATTCGCCCTCGAAGGTCGTGCCGTCCGCCAGCGCGAGGATGGCCTTCTCCCTCATCGATCGGCCCTGCCCTCCCCGTGGACCACCCGACCGCCCACGATGGTGTGGGTGCAACGCCCGACGAGCCGTCTCCCTTTCCAGGGGGTGTTTCGGGCCTTGGAGCGGAATCGCTCCGGCTCCACCACCCAGGGGGCCGCGGGATCGAGGAGGGTGAGGTCGGCTGGGGCGCCGCGGACCAGCCGGCCGCCCGGCAGCCCGAACACCTTGGCCGGGCCGGCGGAGAGCGCCTCGACGAACCGCCTCTCGGTGAGAACGCCGCCTCGGACGAGATCGAGGCAGACCGCCACCGCGGTCTCGAGGCCGACGATCCCGTTGGCGGCGAGGTCGAACTCGAGCTCCTTCTCCACGAGGGAGTGGGGGGCGTGGTCGGTGGCGATGGCGTCGATGGTCCCGTCGGAAAGGGCTTCCCGGCAGGCGTGGACGTCCTCAAGGGCTCGGAGGGGCGGGTTCACCTTGAAGTCGGTGGAGTAGCCCGAGAGAGCCAGGTCCTCGTCGCAGAGGGACAGGTGGTGCGGGGTGACCTCGGCGGTCACCTTGAGGCCGCGCCCCTTGGCCTCTCGCACCGCCCGCACCGCCCCCCGGGTCGACAGGTGGGCGATGTGGAGTCGGCCGCCGGTCAGCTCGGCGAGGGCGAGGTCCCGGAGCACCATCACCTCCTCCGCCGCTCCCGGGATGCCGGTGAGGCCGAGGCGGGTGGAGACCGCCCCCTCGTGCATCACCCCCTTGCCCACGAGCGAGAGGTCCTCCTCGTGCACGGTGAGGGGCAGGCCGAAGGCGCGGGCATACTCGAGCGCGCGCCGCATGAGGGCGGCGGAGGGGACCGGCTTTCCGTCGTCGGACAGGGCCACGCACCCGGCCTCCTTGAGCTCGCCGTACTCGGCGAGCTCCTCCCCGGCCGAACCCTTGGAGATGCAGCCCACCGGGTACACCCGGGCGAGCCCCGCCTCCGCCGCCCGGGAGGCTACGAGCGCGGTCACGGAGGCGTTGTCGTTCACCGGCCTCGTGTTGGGCATGGCGCACACCGCGGTGAAGCCGCCCGCCACCGCCGCCGCCGCGCCCGTGGCCACGGTCTCCTTGTACTCCTGCCCCGGCTCCCGGAGGTGGACGTGCAGGTCGATGAAGCCGGGGGTGACCCACTTCCCCCGGGCGTCGATGGCGCGCGCCTCCCGGGGGCGTTCGACGTGCTCGGCCACCTCGGCCACGATGCCGTCGCGGATGACGACCGTCCGGGTCCCGTCGATCCCCGCGCCGGGGTCGATCACCCGGCCTCCCTCGATGAAGAGCAGGCTAGACATGTCTAGGCCTTCGCCTCGTTGGCCGCCTCCGGGCCGCCGGCGAGCAGGTACAAGAGCGCCATCCGGACCGCCACCCCGTTCTCCACCTGGTCGAGGATCACCGAGCGCGGGCCGTCCGCCACCTCCGGCTCGAGCTCCACCCCCCGGTTGATCGGGCCGGGGTGCATGATGAGGCAGGTGGGGGAGAGCCACTCCTCCGCCTTGCGGGCGTTCAGCCCCCACAGGCGAGAGTACTCGCGCGTCCCGGGGATGAGAGGATCGCCGATCCGTTCGTGCTGGATGCGGAGCATGATCACCGCATCGACCCCTGCCACGGCCTCCTTGAGGTCGGTGTGCACGGTGGGGCCGAGCGCCTCGATGCCGGGGGGGATCATGGTGGGTGGGCCGCACACCCGGGTGCGCGCGCCCAGCCGGGCGAGGCCGTAGAGGTCCGACCGGGCCACCCGCGAGTGGGTGATGTCCCCGACGATGGTGACGGTCCGGCCCACCAGGCTTCCGAGCTTCTCCCGGAGCGTGAAGCAGTCGAGCAGCCCCTGGCTCGGGTGCTCGTGGGACCCGTCCCCCGCGGAGATGACGGAGCAGTCGACGCGCTGGGCGACGAGGGCCGGGGCGCCGCCGGCCGAGTGGCGGATGACGAGCACGTCGGGGCGCATCGCCTCCAGGTTCTTCACGGTGTCGATGAGGGTCTCTCCCTTCGACACCGAGGAGGTGCTGGCGGTCCAGTTGAGGGAGTCGGCGGAGAGCACCTTGGCGGCCACCTCGAAGGAGCTGCGGGTGCGGGTCGAGGCCTCGAAGAAGAGGTTCACCACCGACTTCCCCCTGAGGCTCGGGACCTTCTTGATGGGGCGCTTCAGGACCTCCTTCATCGAGACCGCCAGGTCGAGCACCTCGACGATGTCCTCCGGGGAGTAGTCCGCCAGCCCCAGGCAGTGCCGGTGCCGGCCGATCATGGCGTCCTCCTCGTGACGATCACCTGGTCCTCGGCGGCTCCGCCCTCGGTGAGGCGGACCTGGACGTCTTCCTGGGGAAGGACCGAGAGCCGCTCGCCCACGAAGTCCGGGGCGATGGGCAATTCCCGCCCTCCCCGGTCGACGAGAACGAGGAGCCACACCCGCCGGGGCCGGCCGAAGTCCACGAGCTCGTCGAGCGCCGCCCGGACGGTGCGGCCGGTATAGAGCACGTCGTCGACGAGGACGATGGTCTTGCCATCGACGGGGAAGCGCACGTCGGTGGGCCCCACCACCGGCACCGCCCCCTTCTCGTCGAGGTCGTCCCGGTAGAGGGCGATGTCGACGGTTCCCAGGGGCGGCTCGTGGTCGAGGAGCTTTGCGAGCCGCTTTCGAAGGCGGCCGGCGAGGTGCACCCCGCCCCGGCGGATGCCCACGATCGCGAGTCCGCGCTCGCTCCCCTCGGCGCGAGCGCGGTCCGCCACCTCCGCCGCGAGGCGCGCCACCGCCCGTTCGATGTCCACCGCCTTCATCGGCTCCCTTCCTCTAGCGGCTCGGTCCCCAGTCCGGCACCTTGAGGTCGCCGGTGAGGTCGATGGACAGGGTCTTCTGGGTCGATCGCCCGAGCAGCGGATACGGAACGTCGCGGGTGTAGGAGAAGGCGACGTGCAGGGCCGGGGGGTCGGCGCCCGGGTCGCGCTCCCAGCTGACGTCGGCGGGAGCGACCTGCACGGTGGGGACGGTGGTGGGCTTGCCCTGCTCGTCTAGCACCACCTGCTCGTCGAGCAGGCGCAGCTTGTGGACCATGGCCTCCACCAGGACCGCGTCGTCCCGTTCCTTCACCGCCTGGTTCATGTAGTTGCGCACCACCTGTTTCACCTCGGCATGGAGCACGTAGACGGGCGCCCAGGTCCAGGCCAGGTAGCCGCCCCCCACGAGCAGGGCCATGAGGAGCGCCGAGACCCAGGTGATGCCGCCGCGCGGGATGCGAGCGGGGGAGGTCCATGGGATCGCTCCGACCATCTGAGCTTGGGTTCTAGCGCGCGGCGAGGTCTTTGAAAAGCCGGTCCAGGCGGAGTCCCTTTTCGCCGTGGGGCGACCAGCCCCCTTCGCCCCAGCTCCACAGCACCCTCCACGCGCGACCCCGGATGTGCCCGAAGGGGACCTGCCACCCCGAAAGGCCTCGGCCGTCCGTGGAGAGGTCGCGGTCGTCGCCCAAGACGAGCACGTGGCCGGGGCGGACCGCCTCGCTCGCCCCCTCCCGCGCCGCGGCGCGAGGCCGCCGGCACTGGAGCACGTCGTAGCTCGCGATCCCCGCCGCCGCGGCCGCCTCCCAGAGGGCCCCATCCCCCTCGCCCTCCGGGGCGAAGGCCCCCTTGGCCAAGGCCTCCCGGTAGCGCCGGCAGATGGAGGCACCCTTGGCGCCCTCCTCCCCCTCCACCGCCACCGCGTACTCGCCGACGAGGGTGCGCGGCTGGGGCACGCCGTTCACGTGCAGCACCTGCTCGCGCAGCTCCACCACGTCTCCGGGAACGCCCACCACCCGCTTCACGTAGACGCTCCCGGGCGCCCCCGGGTCGTCGAAGACGACGACGTCTCCGCGCCTCGGCCCCTTTGCGGCGAACAGGCGCAGGTGGGTGAAGGGGATGCGGATCCCGTAGGCGGACTTGGCGAGGAGGAGGACGTCGCCGGGGAGGAGGGTCGGCTCCATCGACACCGAGCGGACCCTCCAGGTGTCGAGGACGAAGGTGCGGAGGAAGAGGGAAAGGACCGCGGCGGCGGCCGCCGCCCCGAGCGCGGTCCGAAGGCCGGACCGAAGCCGCGGGCCGAGGTGGGCGTCCCAGAGCTGGTTCAGCTCCTTGAGCGCGGCCGAGAGCCGATCGGCCTTCCCCTCCGCAACCGCGCTCTCCACGTCGGCGGCCCCCGCCTCCAGCTTCTCGCGCGCCTCGCCCAGGCTCTTGCGGTGCCGGCGCGCCAGGCGCCGGGCCTCGCGGGCGAAGCGGAGGGCCTCCCGCCGGGCGCGGTCGAGCCGGGCCTCGGCGGACACGCTCACTCCTCCACCTTCAGGACGGCCAGGAAGGCCTCCTGGGGGATCTCCACCGACCCCACCTGCTTCATGCGCTTCTTGCCCTCCTTCTGCTTCTCGAGGAGCTTCCGCTTGCGGGTGATGTCCCCACCATAGCACTTGGCCAAAACGTTCTTGCGGAAGGCCTTGACGGTCTCGCGGGCGATGACCTTGGCGCCGATGGCCGCCTGGATCGCCACCTCGTACATCTGCTTGGGGATGACCTCGCGCAGCCGCTGGCACAGGTCGCGGCCGCGCTGGTAGGCCCGCTCCCGGTGGACGATGACCGAGAGGGCGTCCACCGGCTCGCCGTTGATGAGGATGTCGAGCTTCACGAGGTCGGCCTCCTCGTAGCCCTTGAGCTCGTAGTCGAGGGAGGCGTAGCCCCGGGAGAGGCTCTTCAGCTTGTCGAAGAAGTCGAAGACCACCTCGGAGAGCGGGATGTCGTAGGTGATCTGCACCCGCTTCGTGCCCACGTAGCGGAGGTCCTTCTGGATCCCGCGCCGGTCCTGGCAGAGCTTCAGGATCGCTCCCACGTCCTCGGTACGGGCGTGGACGTGGCAGGTGAGGTGGGGCTCCTCGAGCTTCGAGATCCGCTGGGCCGGGGGGAGGCGGGCCGGGTTGTCGATCTCCTCCACCTTCCCGGCGGTGTCGGTGACGCGGTACACCACCGAGGGGGCGGTGGTGATGAGGGAGAGCTGGTACTCGCGCTCGAGCCGCTCCTGGACGATCTCCATGTGCAGGAGGCCCAGGTACCCGCAGCGGAAGCCGAAGCCGAGCGCCTGGGAGGTCTCCGGCTCGTAGGTGAAGGCCGAGTCGTTCAAGGAGAGCTTCTCCAGGGCGTCCCGCAGCGCCCCGTAGTCGGCCGCCTCCACGGGGAAGACCCCGGAGAAGACCATCGGCTTCACCACCTTGAAGCCGGGGAAGGGCTCGGCGGTGGGCCGCTCGGCCTCGGTGAGGGTGTCGCCCACCTTGGCGTCGTGGACGTCCTTCACGTTGGCGACCACGATCCCCACCTCCCCGGCCGAAAGGTCCTCGACCTTCTGGGCGAAGGGGACGAAGGCGCCGACCTCCTGGACCTCGAACTGCTTGCGGTTCGACCAGAGCAGGATCCTCTCTTTCGGCCGGAGCACCCCGTCGAAGACCCGGACCAGCATCACCACCCCGCGGTACGCGTCGTACCAGGAGTCGAAGACGATGGCCTTCAGGGGGGCGGCGGGGTCGCCGCGGGGGGGCGGGACCCGCTTCACGATCTCCTCCAGGATCTCCGCGATGCCGGTGCCCTCCTTGGCCGAGGCGGGGACCGCATCCTTTGCGTCGAGGCCGATGACCTCCTCGATCTCCCGGCGGACGGCGGCCACGTCGGCGCTGGGGAGGTCGATCTTGTTGATGACGGGCACGATCTCCAGATCGTGGTCCAGGGCCTGGTAGACGTTCGCCAGGGTCTGCGCCTCCACTCCCTGGGTCGCGTCCACGACCAGGATGGCTCCCTCGCAGGCCGAGAGCGAGCGCGACACCTCGTAGGCGAAGTCCACGTGGCCGGGGGTGTCGATGAGATTGAGCTCGTACTCCTGTCCGTCCCTCGCCCGGTAGCGCATCCGGACGGTCTGGGCCTTGATGGTGATCCCGCGCTCCCGCTCGAGCTCCATGTTGTCGAGGAACTGGGCCTGGGCGTCGCGGGCCGAGACGGTCCCGGTCTTCTCGAGGAGGCGATCGGCGAGGGTGGACTTGCCGTGATCGATGTGGGCGATGATGGAGAAGTTGCGGATGTGGCTCGTCGTTTCGGCCATCGGGCTCGGGGCTTCTAACACGTGTGGAACCGGGCGGCCACGGCGCCCGGCGCGCCGGCGATCTGCGATAGCCCCATCATCTCCCGAGCGCTTTCGAGTTCGGCTCCCTTCGTGCGCCTGTCGACCCGGGGTAAATGGCCGCGAGCCCTGCCCCCCCAAGGGGGCAAACATAAACGGAGCCAAGCCCATACCAGACCCTGTAATTACCGTAGGTTGTATAGCCATATATGTCACCCACAATATATTGTGGTGTCGTGTTGACACAACGCTCTCGACTGCTAGAGTTCGTTCCCGCGCCGGGGGGCCACGGCGCTAGGAGGGCGGGCGGGATGGGCGGCGTCGGGGCCTGGATCCCAAGCATCCACTCCTTCGGCACACGTCCGGTGCCGGCGTCGAGCGTCAACGTCAGGGTCCGAGGATAGCCTCCGGCTCACTGAGCGCGGGCTGGCTGGGGGCGTTCATGGGCGGGCGCGGCGAAGGGTCGCGTCCGACGGGGAAGGATTTGTCGGCGTTTTGCTTTGGATGCCGGGTTTTCTCTAAGGAGCGCGGGGTCATGATGGAGCGAGAGGTCGCGGCGAAAGGCGGGCGGAGCATTCGGGCGTCGAGGAAGGCCGCGGCGAAGCGCGGGCTAGTCGTCCCGCGCACCTTCACGAGCCCCGGGGTCGATCCCGCGGAGGAGCTGGCCTGGGAGGTCCGCCACGCGCAGATCGCGGGCGAGGGCGGGGCCATCGTCTTCGAGCAAAAGGACGTGGAGGTCCCGAAGAGCTGGTCGCAGCTCGCGACGAACGTCGTCGCCTCCAAGTATTTCCGAGGAGCCCTCGGCTCGCCGGCCCGGGAGCGCTCCGTCCGAACGCTCGTCTCCCGGGTGGTGCGGACCATCTCCGCCTTCGGGCGCCGGGACGGCTACTTCGCCACCGAGGAGGACGCCCAGACCTTCGAGGCCGAGCTCGCCCACCTCCTCTACCGCCAGAAGATGAGCTTCAACTCGCCGGTCTGGTTCAACGTCGGGGTGGAGGAGCACCCGCAGTGCTCCGCCTGTTTCATCAACTCGGTCGACGACTCGATGGACTCGATCCTCCGGCTCGCTCACACCGAGGGCATGCTCTTCAAGTACGGCTCGGGCACCGGCTCGAACCTGTCCCGCATCCGCTCCTCCCGGGAGCGGCTCTCCGGCGGCGGCGAGGCCTCGGGCCCGGTCTCCTTCATGCGGGGGTTCGACGCCTTCGCCGGGGTGATCAAGTCGGGCGGCAAGACCCGCCGGGCGGCCAAGATGGTCATCCTGGACGTCGACCATCCGGACGTGACCGAGTTCATCTCCTGCAAGGCCGACGAGGAGAGGAAGGCCTGGGCGCTCATCGAGGCCGGCTACGACGGCGGCTTCAACGTCCACGGCGGCGCCTACGACTCGGTCTTCTTCCAGAACGCCAACCACTCCATCCGGGTCACCGACGCCTTCATGCGCGCGGTGGTGGAGGACCGAGACTGGCAACTCAAGGCGCGGACCGACGGCCGGGTGCTCGACACCATCCGGGCGCGCGACCTCATGAAGCAGATCACCGAGGCCGCTCACCTGTGCGGCGACCCGGGGCTGCAGTTCGACACCACCATCAACGCCTGGCACACCTGCCCCGGCACCGACCGGATCAACGCCTCCAATCCCTGCTCGGAGTACATGTTCCTCGACGACTCGGCCTGCAACCTCGCCTCCCTGAACCTCATGCACTTCCGGTCGATCGACGGGGGCTTCGACGCCGAGTCGTTCAAGCGGGCGGTGGACCTCACCATCCTCGCCCAGGAGATCCTGGTCTCGGGCGCCCGCTACCCCACCGACGCCATCGCCCGCAACAGCGAGGCCTACCGTCCGCTCGGCCTGGGATACGCCAACCTGGGCGCCCTGCTCATGGCGAGCGGCCTCCCCTACGACTCGGACGGGGGGCGGGCCTTCGCCGCCGCCATCACCGCCCTCATGACCGGCGAGGCCTACGCGATGAGCGCCCGGATCGCCGAGCGGGTGGCCCCCTTCCAAGGCTACGAGCGGAACCGGGAGCCCTTCCTCGGGGTGGTCCGCAAGCACGCGCAGCACGTCGACCGGATCGACCCGACCCTGGTCGACGGCGCCCTGCTCGGGGCCGCGCGCGACGCCTGGGCCGAGGCCCTCCACCTCGGACAGGCAAGCGGCTTCCGAAACGCCCAGGTGACCGTCCTCGCCCCCACCGGCACCATCGGCTTCATGATGGATTGCGACACCACAGGGATCGAGCCCGACATCGCGCTCGTGAAGTACAAGAAGCTCGTGGGCGGCGGCATGCTCAAGATCGTGAACAACACCGTCCCCCTGGCGCTCCAGAAGCTCGGCTACTCCGCCGACGCCATCACCGGGATCCTGCAGTTCATCGACGAGATGGAGACCATCGAGGGCGCCCCCGACCTGCGCTCGGAGAACCTCCCCGTCTTCGACTGCGCCTTCAGGCCGCGCAACGGGTCACGGTCCATCCCCTACATGGGCCACATCCGGATGATGGGGGCGGTCCAGCCCTTCCTCTCCGGGGCCATCTCCAAGACCGTGAACATGCCGAACTCGGCCACCCCCGAGGAGATCGAGCACGCCTACCTCGAGTCCTGGAGGCTCGGGCTCAAGGCGGTGGCCATCTACCGAGACGGCTGCAAGCGGAGCCAGCCCCTCAACACCAGCAAGAAGGAGGCGGAGAAGGCCCAGGCCGGCACCGAGCCCCGCCTGGCCCGGCGCCGCCTGCCCGACGAGCGCCGCTCCATCACCCACAAGTTCTCCATCGGGGGCCACGAGGGGTACATGACGGTGGGCATGTACGACGATGGGGCCCCGGGCGAGTTGTTCATCACCATGGCCAAGGAGGGCTCGGTGGTCTCGGGCCTCATGGACAGCTTCGCCACCGCCATCTCCATGGCCCTGCAGTACGGCGTGCCCCTGCGCGTCTTGTGCGAGAAGTTCAGCCACACCAGGTTCGAGCCCTCCGGCTTCACCGGCAACCCCGACATCCCCATCGCCAAGTCGATCACCGACTACATCTTCCGGTGGCTGGCTCTGAAGTTCTTGCCCGTGGAGGACGGCACCGGCCTGCCCGCGCCCGCCCTGCTCAGCCCCGGCCAGGCCCCGGCGAAGCCCTCCTCCTCCGAGGCTACCCTCGTCATGAGGCCGCTCCCCGCCGCCTCCCCTCCGGCCTTGACCGGGCCCAACGGCTCGAACGGCTTCACTCACGCGCACGAGACGGACGCTCCGCCCTGCCCGACCTGCGGGTCCATCACCATCCGCAACGGCGCCTGCTACAAGTGCGTGAACTGCGGGTCGACGACGGGCTGCAGCTAGGGAACCCTAGCGGCGGGGGGGCCCCCCCACCCGGCGAGCCCTCTAGTGGAAGTTCCTCGCCCGGTCCTTGACGGGCGGGGCGAGGGCCAGGGGCGCCATCGAGTCCACCCGCACGTTCACCACGAGCCCGTTTCGCTCCACCCGGCCCCGGGCGACGAGGAAGGGAGCGCCGCGCACCACCGGGCGGAACCGCTCGTACACGTCCGGCATCACCACGAGGTTCGCGATCCCGGTCTCGTCCTCCAGGCTCACGAACACGATGCCGCGAGCCGTCTCCGGCCGCTGGCGGACGATCACCATGCCCGCCACCTCCACCGGCGCCCGGTCCGGGAGGCGTCCCAGTTCGCGAGCGGTCCGCACCCGGTCGCTTCCCAACCCCGGGCGGACCACCGCCATCGGGTGGCTCCGGACCGAGAGGCCGGTCGCCGCGAAGTCGGCCGAGATCTCCTCGGCCGCGCTCGCGACCTCTAGCTCCGGCTCGGGCTCGGCCGGTGCCAGCCCGGCGAAGAGGTCGCCGCCGTCCCCCTCGAGTCCCAGGCTCCGCCACAGCGCGCTCCGGCGGTCGCCGGCCAGGGAACCCAGCGCCCCCGCCTCCGCCAGCCGGAGGAGCCAGGCGCGGGAGAGGCGTGCGCGCCGCACCAGGTCGGACAGGGAGACGAACGGGCCCGCCGCCCGGACTCGAAGGAGGGCCTCCCCCACGCTGCGGGGCAGGCCCCGGACCGCATTCAGCCCCAGGCGGAGGGCGGGAGCCTCCCCGGGCTGGGGAGGCTCCCCCGGCCCTGCCCCCTCGAGCCTCGAGTCCCAGCCGCTTTGGGCCACGTCGCAAGCCCGCACCACGACCCCGTGCCGCTTCGCGTCCTCGACCAGGGTGTGCGGTGCGTAGAACCCCATGGGCTGGCTGTTGAGGAGGGCGCAGGCGAAGACCGCAGGGTGGTACCGCTTGATCCAGGCCGAGGCGTACACCAAGAGGGCGAACGAGGCGGCGTGCGACTCCGGGAACCCGTAGCCCGCGAAGCCGAGGAGGTGGCGGAAGATGCGCTCCGCGTCCTCGGCGGAAATGTTCCGCTCGGCCATCCCCGCCACGAGCCGCGCCTTCATGGCGGCGAGCCGCTCGTGCGAGCGGCGGTGGGTCATCCCCCGGCGCAGTTCGTCCGCCTCTCCCGGCGTGAACCCGGCCGCCACCACCGCGAGCCGCATGGCCTGCTCCTGGAAGAGCGGGACGCCCAGGGTCTTCGCCAGCACCGGCTCGAGGGGGGCGTAGGGGTAGCTCACCCTTTCCTTTCCGTCGCGGCGGCGGAGGTAGGGGTGGATCATCCCTCCCTGAATGGGCCCGGGGCGGATGATGGCCACCGAGATGACGAGGTCGTAGAAGTTCCGCGGCTTGAGGCGCGGGGCGAGCCCCATCTGCGCCCGTGACTCGACCTGGAACACCCCGATCGAATCGGCCCTGCACAGCATGTCGTAGACCGCCCGATCCTCGGCCGGGATGGTGGCGAGCGAGTCGGGGTGCGGCACCGGGGTCTCGAGCGCCGGGGCCGGGCGGTGGCGGGCGAGCAACGACAGCCCGCGGGAGAGCGCGGTCAACATGCCCAGGGCGAGCAGGTCCACCTTGAGCAGGTTCAGCTCGGCCAGATCGTCCTTGTCCCATTGCACGATGGTCCGGTCCGGCATCGCCGCCGGCTCGATGGGGACCGTCTCGCACAGCGGCCGCCGGGTGATGACGAACCCGCCGACGTGGATGGACAGGTGCCGGGGGAAGCCCTCGAGCTCGCGGGCGACGGCCAGCGTCAGCCGCACCCGCTCCGAGTCGACTGCGTCGAGGCCGGCCTGGGCGACGAGGTCCGGCCCCACCTCGTCGAGGCCGTCGTAGGTGCCCACCTGCTTGGTCAGCCGGTCGACCTGGCCGAGCGAGAGGCCCAGGGCCTTGCCCGCGTCCCGCAGCGCCGACTTGGCACGGTAGGTGATCACCTCGCACACCATGCCGGCCCGGTCGCGACCGTACCTTTGGTAGACGTACTGCATCACCTCCTCCCGGCGTTCGTGCTCGAAGTCGACGTCGATGTCTGGGGGCTCGCCCCGCTCGGCGGAGATGAACCGCTCGAAGAGGAGCCCCATCCGCACCGGGTCGATGGAGGTGATGCCCAGCACGTAGCAGAGGGCGGAGTTGGCGGCGCTGCCCCTCCCCTGGCAGAGGATCCCCCGCGAGCGGGCGAACCGCACCACGTCCCAGACGGTGAGGAAGTAGCTCGCGTACCCGAGATCGTCGACGAGCTCGAGCTCGCGGGAGAGCTGTCGGGCCACCTCCTCGGGGGGATCGCCGTCGTACCTCCAGCGCGCCCCCTCCTCGACCAGCGCCCGCAGAAGCCTCATCCCGGTGAGGGCGGCGAGGGGGCCCGGGTCGTCCCGCCCCCCCGTCTCCCGATCCGGGGCGGCGAGCTCCGCCGCTGACCCGGGCCCCGAGGGGCTCGCCCGGAGCACGGGGGCGGTGACCGGGACGCCGGGGCGGTTGGCCTGGTGGGGGCTCGAGGTCGCCACCGCCGCTCCCCCCGCCAGCGCCCCGGGCTCGACCAGCACGGGAGGAAGCGGGTGCTCGCCCCGGATCTCGTCCATCCGGAACCGGCAGGCGTGGGCGACCTCCGCTGCGGTCCAAAGCCCCTCGGGGAAGTCCTTCCACAGCCGGGCCATCTCCGCCGGTCCCTTGAGCGTGCGCTCCGCGTTGGGGAAGAGGCGCCGCCCCGCCTTCTCCACCGTGGTGCCGAGCCGGACGCAGGTGAGGACGTCCTGCAGCATCTGGCGCTCGCGGAGGTGGGTGTGCACGTCGTTCACGACCGCGACGCGGATGCCCAGCCGCCGGCCGACCGCCCGGGCCGCCAGCACCCGCGCCTCCTCCCCGGCCACGCGGTGGCGCGAGATGGCCAGGGCGAGCCTGCGGCCGAAGACCTCCCGGGCCCGGGCCGCCACCTCCCCGTCCGCGCCCGGGTAGAGGGCGAAGAGCCCGCGCGCGGCCGCGGCCACCGCCTCGAGCGGCACGCGGACCTCCTCCTTCTCGCGGCGGGCCGGCGCCTCCTTCCCCCCCGCCGCGGCCGGATCGTGGCCGCAGTGGGCCCAGGTGACGAGCCGGCACAGGCCGGCGTACCCCTCCCGGTCCTGGGCGAGCAGGACGATCCGGACGCTCCGGCCCAAGTCGAGCCCGCTCACCTCGATCTCCGCACCCACCACCAGAGGGAGCCCCAGCCGACGCGCCTCGGCGTGGGCGCGGACCATGCCGTAGAGGCCGTTCACGTCGGTGAGCGCGAGCGCCGAAAGGCCCAGCTCGGCCGCGCGCCGCACCAGCTCCTCCGGGTGGCTCGCCCCCTCGAGGAAGGAGAAGCACGACTTGCACCGGAGCTCGGCGTAGCACGGGGCACCCGCCTCCTCGTCACGAGCCCGCCCGAGGGGGTCCTGGGGGATGGGGGAGGCCATCAGTCGAAGAACCCGTGCAGGTAGAGGCGCCCGTCGGCGCCATCGCGGTAGATCCAGCACTCGCCCAGGCCTTCCAGCCGGACGCGGTAGTAGTCGCGATCGAATCCTTCCGACCACCACTCGCCGGCGAGTCGCTCCGGGCCCTCGTACCCCAGCACGGCCCGGTCCTCCCCTGCCACCCGGATCGCCGTGAGCCGTCCCCCCTCCCCCTCCGCCACCACCGGCTGCGGCTTGGGCAGTAGCCGCGTGGGGCGGTGGGCGGCGTCCTCCGGGACCGCCACCCTGGCCTGCGGCCGCCGCGGCCTCGACCGAAA
Organism: Anaeromyxobacter sp.; assembly: GCA_035686075.1. Classification (GTDB taxonomy): domain Bacteria; phylum Myxococcota; class Myxococcia; order Myxococcales; family Anaeromyxobacteraceae; genus Anaeromyxobacter. The sequence continues at coordinate 19,932 of DASRZU010000015.1, read as the reverse complement.
CGGAACGGCCCGGTACGCGCGCTCCGGTCGGTACCGCTCGATGGGCTCCGCCGCAAACACTGACTCGTCGCCGAGCCGGGCGGCGAGCCGGGAAAGCACCGTCTCCAGTGCCGCGACCGCCTCGGGCCGGTCGCCGAATGCGAGCTGCTCGACGGCAACGGGCGCGACCTCCACCGCGGTCAGCCGCAGCGCCAGCACCGCGGCCGGCAACCGCAACGAGAAGAGCTGTTCCTTGAGCGGAACGAGCCAGCGCCCCGGGGCGGGGGTGGGCAGGGACAGCGGGACCACGATCCGCTCCTCGCCGCGGGGATCGAGCTTCAGGACGAGCTTGAGCCGCGTGGCTCCGAGCCCGCGCCCCGAGAGGCGCGCCGCCACCCGGTCGGCGAGCCGCTTCACCACGAACAGGAGCGGCTCGACGCCCTCCGCCGGGGCCTCCAGCTCCGCCCCCTCCTCCGGCAGCGTCCTCGGGACGAAGGGGGCGAGCGGGGACTCGTCCTCGCCCCGCGCCAGCCGCGCCGCGAGGACGCCTTCCGGGCCGAAGCGGTGCGCCAGCGTTCCCTCGGGCAGGCGCGCCAGCCCGCCGGCATCGGACACCCCCAGCTCCGCGAGGCGAGCGGCGATCGCCGGCCCGACCCCCAGCGCGTCGACGGGCAGCGCCGCGAGGGCCTGCCCCGCCCCCGCCGGCGGGACCCACTCGATCGATCCGGAGGCGTGCCGGGCGAGGGCCCGCGCCGGGGCTCGCCCGGTGGCGACCGCGGCCCGCGTCCGGTACCCCATCTCGGCGACGAGCGACCGGGCCCGCGCCGCGAGCTCGCGCTCGCCCGCCTCGAGGCCCGCGCCCCGCCCGGCCAAAAGATGGGCAGCGCTCGCGTCGAGAAGGAGTGCGTCGGGCGGGACCACCTCGACCGCCGGCGCGAGGGCGAGCAATGCCTCGGCCAGGGCGCACAGCGCGGCGCGATCGCCGGAGGCGTCGAGCGGAACCATCTCGAGCCGCCCCAGCGCGCCGAGGGCCTGGGCCGCCGTCATCCCCGGCCGCACGCCGGCCGCGCGCGCCGCCTCCTCGCAACAGACCACGCGCCCCTCGTCGAGGACCGCGATCGGCCTCCGCTCGCCCGGCCGGGCGGAGGTGGGCTCGGGGAGCGGCGCAGGGGAGAGCCGCCCGGCCTCTCGCGAGCGGCGGAGCCGCTGCAGCGGCAGATCCGGGACCTGGATCGCCAGCACCCGCGGCGCCCGCTCCCGCCCCCGCCCCCGGGGCGGGCTCTCGGCCTCGGGAACGTCGCCCGGGCGCTCGCCCGCGCTCTCCCCGGCGCCATCGACCCGCGGCGGTGAGGACCGCTCAGGCCACATGGCGGTCCCCCGCCAGCGCTCCCCCGCCCGCGGCCCGGCGGGCCACGATCCGCCCCTCCTGCGTGGACAGCTCGAGCCGCACGGCCGCGGGGAGGCGCACGGACGCCCGGGAGGGGGCGAGCCAGATCGCCAGGGCTCCGCCTCTCTCCGCCGCCGCCTGCAGGCGGCGCGCGATCGCGTCCCATCCGCGCTTCCCCCGGGGGATCGGGACGTCCAGCACGATCGCCGCGAACGCCCCGGAGCCGAGCAACGCCTCCGCTGCCCAGAGGCAGCCGTACGCGAGAGGCTCGTCCCCCACTGCCACCGGTCCCGCCAGCTCCCCTGCCCCAACCCCGGGGCCGGCCGGGGCCGTACCGGGCCTCACGATGAGGAGGCGCCCGAGGTCCACCCCCCGTGCCGCCGCGGCGGGCGGGTACATCTCCCCCCGGCCGTCCACCCAGGCGAAGAGCTCCTCCTCCCCGAGGGATGCGAGCACCGAGAGCGCCACGGCGGTCTTTCCGCTCGCCTGGCCACCGGCGAGCACCGAGATCGCCCCGCGGGGAAACCCGCCGCCGGGGAGAGCGGCATCGATCTCCTTTAGCCCCGTCGGCACCACCCCGCTCCGCCGCGCGGGCCGGCGCTCGATCCGCCGGATCGCCTCCTTGAGCTCGGCGAGCATGCGAAGGCGATCGTCTGGCTCGGGGGACCGCATCGCGAGACCGCTCCTCCTCGAACATATCTGCTCGCATGTTCAGGTAGCAAGCCGGTCTGACATACCGCCGGGAGACCTAAGAACCCTAGCGAGGACGCTGGGATCTCGACCTCATGACCCCCTCGCGGGGACGGTACGCCCCGAAGGTCCGAGCCGAGAATCGCGACTCGGGCAAGCGACATGGAGGCCGTCGGGAGCGCGGGCGCGCCGGGAGCTCGCTCCCTCTTCGAGCGGAGGGGACGAAAACGGCAAGGGGGGCAAGGGGCGCGCCCCCGGCCCGCCGACGCCGGCCCGCGGGGCCAACGAGACCTCGTCCACCCACCCTGTGAGGCAAGCGTGCCCGAGGCCTCTTCCAAGCCTAGCGACCGGCCGCGACCTTCTCCTTCCGCTCGTGTTCGGCGATCTCGGCCCGGACCTTATCCATGTCGAGCGTCTGGGCCTGCGAGACGAGGTGCTCGAGGGCCGCCTCTGGCAGTGCGCCGGGCTGGGCGAACACGAGCACGTGGTCCCGAAGGATCATGAGCGTGGGGATCGAGCGGATGTCGAAGGAGGCAGCGAGCTCCTGCTCGTCCTCGGTGTTCACCTTGGCGAAGGTGATGTCGGGGTGCTTCTCCGACACCTTCTCGTAGGTGGGGGCGAACATCCGGCAGGGGCCGCACCAGGGCGCCCACCAGTCGATGAAAACGATCCCGTCCTTCTCAACCACCTCTTGGAAGCTGTCCTTCGTCACGGCCACGGTGGCCATCGGCTCCCCTTTCCTCGTCGGCCCTTCCTCAAGGCCTTCTCGCTAGGTGTGATCCAGGAGGGCGCGGTAAGGTTCGGCCCGGATGGGCTCCGCGGCGCAGGGGCGCGACCGCGGGCCCGGGCGGAGCGGCCCCGCCGGCCCCCTGGGGTGTGCGGTCCATCTCTCGCTCCGCCTATCTCGAGGGCGGGTACTTGTGCAGCTTGCGCTGGAGCGAGCGCCGGTGGATGCCGAGCCGCCGGGCGGCCTCCGAGATGTTGCCGCCGCAGTCGGTGAGCACCCTCTGGATGTGTTCCCACTCGGCCCGCGCCAGGGACGGCGTCTCGATCCCCCTCTCCTTCGCGGTGTTGGTGCCGTGGAGAGCGGCCAGGATCTCGTCCGCATCGGCGGGCTTGGGGAGGTATCCCACCGCCCCCTCGCGGACCGCCTCGACCGCGGTGGCGATGCTGCCGTAGCCGGTGAGCATGAGCACGCGGGTGGAGGGATCCTGGCGGCGCAGCTCGCGCAGCACGTCGAGGCCCGAGCCCCCCGGCATCTTCAGGTCCACCACCGCCATCTCGGGCGAGTCCTTGGCGGCCTCGCGCAGCGCCTCTTCGGCCGAGCCCGCGGTCCGCACCTCGTACCCGCGGTCGCGGATGGCGGTGGCGAGCCGCTCCCGGAGCACCTCGTCGTCGTCCACGAGGAGAATGCTGGGCAAGGTCTCCTGGTTCTCTTCGGTCGTCATTCCGTTCTCCTCTCGCCGGCCTGCGTGGCCGGCAGCTCGATGGTGGCCTCCGTCCCGACTCCGGGGGAGGAGGTGATGCGGAGCTCGCCGCCGAGCTGCTCGGCGAGCGCCCGAGTGAGGAACAGTCCCAGTCCCATCCCCTCGCCCGGGACCTTGGTGGTGAAGAACGGCTCCCCGACGCGCGCGAGCACGTCCGGGGGCATCCCCCGGCCCCGGTCGACGACGGTGGCATGGAGTCGCCCCCCCTCGACCCCGGTGCGAAGCACGACGGGCGCCTGCGGCGGGGAGGCCTGCACGGCGTTCTTGAGAAGCCCGCGCAGGGTCTCGGCCAGGGCCTTGGGGGGACCGAGGATGGCGGCCCCTCCCGCCTCGGGGGACGTTTCCACCGCGATCCGTTCCCGCGCCGGAAGTCCCGAGAGCGCCTGCTCGATCCAGCGCGGCACGGGGATGAGCACGAACGACTCCCCCATGTTCGCTCCGGACTGTGCCGACATCCGGTCGAGGATCTCGCGGCAGCGGGCGATCTGATCGCGCACGAGCTGCAGGTCGGCCCGCACCTCGGCGGACACCGTGTCCTTGAGCGATCGCTGGAGCTCGCGGGTGACGATGGCGATGGTGCCGAGGGGGGTGGACAGCTCGTGCGCCGCCCCGGCGGCCAGGGTGGCGAGCGCGGCCAGCTTCTCCCGCTGGTCGGCGCGCGAGCGCGTCTCCCGCAGCTCCCGCTCCCGTACGGAGAGCGTGCGGGTCAGCTGGTGAACGAACAGGACCACGAACACCGAGGCGACGAGAAGGGCGACCCACATGCCCCCGAGGTGCACCCGGAGCAGCCTCTCCTCCTCCAGCGCGGAGTGGATGTGATGGCCGAGCCCCGCGACGCGCTCGTCGAGGAAGAGGGCCCCGTAGCCGCAGAGGCTGGTGAGGAGAATGAGCCAGGACCAGCGCGGGGGCAAGAGCACCGCGGCGAGCGCCACGTTCACGAGGTAGAGGGTGGAGAAGGGATTCGCCGCGCCGCCGGTCAGGTAGAGGATGACGGTGAGGGCGATCGCGTCGACGACCATCACCGCGGCGATGACGCCGTCCGTGGCGCGCGCCCTCCGGGCCACGGCCCACAGGCCGAGGTTCAAGAACGCCTCGCCAAGGAGCACGAGCGCGAGCGTGCCGAGCGGCAGGGCGACCCGGGTGAGGATCTGCCCAGCCGCCACCATCGCCACCTGGCCGAGGATCGCCCACCAGTGGAGGTGGACGAGCCAGGTGAGATTGTGCCGCCGCTGCTCGCTCCGCGTGGAGAGGGGCCGCACGCCTGGCGAGCCTCCTACCCGTTTCTCCCCCGCCCCGTGGCCCGGCGCGGCGATCTGAACCCGGAACACCTGACCTCGCCTCGTGAATTCGATGGAAGCTAACACAAACGGGGAGCCGGCAGTGGAAGAGCCGCTCGCCCTCCCAATAGCCGGCTTCCCCGCCGCGTGAACCCGACCTATTGCCGAATCGCCCTCCTCCGTCTAGCGTCTCTCGCCCATGCGAGGGCGACGACGAACGATCGCGTCCGTTTTGGCCGAGGCGCTTTCGAAGGACCCGCGGGCCCGGAGCGCGGCCCTCGCTGCCGCATTCGCCGAGGCCATGGGCCCGCGCCTCGCCAAGGAGGCCTCGTTCCGGGGCCTGCTCGGCGACGGCAAGCTCCTCGTCTTCGTAAGGACGGAAAGCTGGGCCGAGCAGCTCGCGACGCTCGCCCCCGACATCTGCGCCCGTCTCGAAGCCCGCCTGGGACCGGGCGCGGCCCCCGGACTGCAGATCCGCGTGGGCCCGCCCCGGTGATGGACGCGTGGCACGCCTCCTCGCCCCCCCCACCTCTACTACCGCCCTGTTGGCGGTGGTGCTCGCGGCCTGTGCCGGAGCGAGCTCCACGAACCCGCCGGCCCCTGCGAGGGGCCTGCCCCCCCCGCGGCCGGTGGGATCCCCTCCCCCGGGGAGCTATGGCGTGGAGCCGGCCGTCTCCCTCACGCCGCTCGAGGCGAGCGCGGTCGAGGTGGCGAGGGCGCAGCTCGCACAGGGCACGCGGCGGCCCGAGCTCTCCGGGGCACTGACCGCAGCCGCGCGGCTTCTCGCCCGCCGCGCCAGCTCGAATGGCGACGACCCCCTGGGGCGCTCCGCGGTCCGCGACGCCCTGGCCGCCGCCTCTTCCTTCGACCCTGCTCCCTCCGCCTTCCTGGTCCGCGCCAGCCCCGCTCGCCTGGAGCAGGCGATCGCGCGCGCGATCGCTCCGGGAAGCGCGACCCACGTCGGGGCCGGCGTGGTCGAGTCCGGAGCTCAGGCCTTGGCGGTCGTGCTGACCTCGAGCCGCGCTGCTCGCCTCGATCGCTTCCCGAACAGCGCCGCCTTGGGGGAGCAGGCGCTTCTCTCGGGCGAGCTCGCGGCCGGGTTTCACGCCCCACGGGTCTTCGTCACGGTTCCCTCCGGCGAGGTAGAGGAGCGCGAGGTGACGGGCACGAGGACCTTCCGGGCGCACGTCCCCTTCGAGGAGCGCGGCCGCTACCTGGTCGAGCTCGTGGGGGAGGGCTCTTCCGGACCGACCGTTCTTGCGCTCATGGTGGTCGCGGTGGGCGGGGCGGCGATCGAGGGTCCTCGCGCCGTCGGCGGCGAGGACCCGGTGGAGGCCCTGCAGGCCGAGGCGAGGGTGGTGGCGGCGCTCTCGGCGCTGCGGGTCGGCCGCGGCCTCCCCCCCTTAAGCCCCTCTGCTGATCTGGCCGCGGTCGCTCGCCGGCACAGTGCAGCCATGTGTGCGGCCGGCAAGGTGGCCCACGTCGTGCCCGGCAGCCCCGGCCCGGGCGAGCGACTCATGCACGCGAACATCGGATTCGCGCGGGTGTACGAGAACGTGGCCGCCGCACGCACCGCCCTGGAGGCCCAGGACGCGGCGGTGGAGAGCCCGGCCCACCTGAAGAACATGCTCGAGCCCGCGGTCACCCGCGTGGGCGTCGGAATCGCGCGCGAGGTACTCTCCTCGGGAGACCCGCGCGTGTACCTGACCGAGATCTTCGTCGAGCCCGCCGAGGACGCCCTCGGGGGTCCCCTCACCCCCGAGGCGCGAGTCCGGGTGGCGCTCTGGAACGAGCGCGCCCGTCTCGGCCTTCCCCCGCTCACGGCCGACGCGGCCCTGGATGAGCTGGCGCGCGAGGGTGCCGACGAGCTCAGGCGACGCGACGCGAAGGAGGCTCCCGACCTCGCTCCCCGGGCGTTCGCGCTCCGGCGCACCCTCGCGGCGGTGGACGCCTTCGTGGCGAGCGCCCCGGGGGAGGCGGCGCGATCGCAGAACCTGCGCGACGCCCGCTTTCACCGGGTCGGGGTCGGGGTGATCGAGGCCTCGAGCCCAAGGTTCGGGGCCGGTCGGCTCTTCATCGCGGTGGTCTACACGGACTGATGCGTCGGTTACACCATCCGCCGCTGAGTGGCATAGCTCTCCACCCCGCCCTCCATCCTGGGCTGGATGGCGTGCAGCTCGCAGCGGGCGCAGCTCCAGCTGTTCCAGCCTCGGCTCACCGCTTCGTCGAGGCAGCCGTCATAGTGGGCGCAGAACAGGTTCCGGTGCCCCTCCACCCCTCGGTCGGGATTGATCGGTGCGGTCAGCTCGGTGGGACACGGCTTGGCGAACACGGTGGACTCCTTCGGATGGACGGAGACATCCTCTCCAAGGCGACACATGGGTGCGCCTGTGCGCGATGGGCCCCTCCCGTCGTCACTCGCCCCCTACCCCACTCGTGGCGAGCCATTGAGCGGCCCGTGGTGCGAATGGTTGCTACCGGTCCTTCGCTCGGCTGGTTGGCCGTATATCGCGCCCCTCGATGGAGCGAGTCAAGACCATGAGACCCCTTACCGGGGTAGGCCGGTCGGCTGGCCCGAGAATCCCCGGCCGATCAGCCGCTTGGCCGGGCGCGGGTCGACGGCGCCTCTTCGTCGCGCTCCTCGTCACCCTCTCGTGGGTGAGGGCCCGTGCCACCGACTCGCCGGTCTGCGACTGGCTCGTCGCCATAGGGGACTCCGCCCAGTCTCTGTCCAGCGACGAGCCCGAACGTGCGGAGGCCGCCGCCCGCCGGGCCGCCGCCGCCCGGCCACGGGGTGCGGCCGGCGCTCGGGCATCGGCGGCACTCGGGCTAGCGCTCCTCGCCCGCGGCCTTCCCGGGCCGGCCGCCGAGGTCCTGGAGGTGGCGCTCGCGCCTCCCACCGTCCCGGCCCGCACTCACCTCGAGTTCTTGCGCGGAGAGGCCCTGCTCCTCGCCGGGGACGCCCCCGATGCCGCGCGGGTCCTGTCTCACGCCGCCCGCCCAAAGCGCCTGCTCGTCAGCCGCAAGGCTTCTTTCCTCGAGGGACGGGCGCTCCTCCTCGCGGGCCTGCCGGCCGAGTCGGTGTCCGTGCTCGTCCCGCTGCTCTCGAAGTACCCGGACGATCCGGCCGCCTCCGCAGCGCGGATCGACCTCGCAGCGGCGCGGCGCGCCGAAGGAGACGAGGAGGGAGCGGTGGTCCTCTACCGGGAGGTCTGGCTCTCCGCCACGCCTCCCGAGGCCGAGGTCGCCGGGGACCGCCTCGAAGCCTGGCGGGTCGCCGGCGGGCCGGTCCCCCCGTCCACCTGGCAGGACCACCTCCTCAGGGCCGATCGGCTCCTCGTGGGCGGCCGGCCCGAGGACGCGTTGAGCGAGTTGGAGCGCGCCGGCAACGACGAGTCGGCACCCCCCGATCGACTCCAGGCTTACCGTTCCGCGGCACTCGCCGCGCTGGGGCGGCTACACGACGCGGCCCGGCTCGCCGAGCCGCTGCGCCAGAGCCCGGACCCCGAGGTGAGCCGCACGGCGGAGCTCGTCCTCGCCCGAGACGCCGCCCGAGAGGGCCAGGTGGACGAGGCCATCGATCACTACCGCCGCGTGAGCGCGTCGACCGCGGCCGTTCCCGGCCTCTCCCCCCCTCGCCTCCGCGAGCTGGGGGACGAGGCCGCCTACCTCGCCGCCTGGTTGCCCTATGACGCGGGCGACTACGCCCGGGCGGCCGCTTCGCTCGAGGCCTTCGGCCGATCGCGCCCCAGGTCTCGGCGGGCCGAGGATGCCCTGTGGTTCGCCGCCTGGTCGCTCGTCCGGGCGGGGAAGAGGGCCGAGGCCGCCCGGGCCCTGCACGGGCTCTCGGATGGGCCCCTGGCCGACGCCGCCGCCTACTGGGAGGGGCGGCTTCGCTACGGGGCGCGAGAGGCCAGTCTCTTGAGGCGCGCCTCCGCCCTGGGCGGCGACGGCTGGTACGGCTTCCTCGCCCGCGCCCGCCTCGCCGCCATCGGAGAGCCCATCCCGCGCCCGCCGCGCCCGCCCTCCCGGCCCCTCCCGGAGGTGCTCGCCTCCGGCTCCGCCGCCGAGCTGGGGGTGGCGGTGGAGCTCTTCGGGCTCGGGCTCGGCGACGAGGCCATCGAGGAGCTGCACCAGGTGGCGGCCTCGGCGCGGGCCCGCGCCGCCGCCCCGCACCTCGCGCAGCTCGCGGCCTTCGCCGGGGACGCCGAGGTGCCCTTCCAGATGGCCCGCGATCACCTGGGCCCAAGCCGCCGGGTCCTGCGCTGGAGCCACCCCAGCCCCCACGCGGCGATCCTCGAGCCCTCGGCGGCCGCGGCCCACCTCGACCCGGCGCTCGTTTTCGCGGTCATGCGCCGGGAATCGAGCTTCCGGCGGGGGGTTCGCAGCGTAGCGGGCGCCGAGGGCCTGCTCCAGCTCCGCCCCGCCACGGCCGAGCGGATGGCGACCCTCCTCGGCCTGCCCTCCGGCGCCGGGGCGCGGCTCGGCGATCCGGCCGTCAACCTTCCCCTCGGCATCCACTACCTCGGGCTCCTCGCCGCCCGGTTCGAGGACCCGGCGGTGGCGATCGCCGCCTACAATGCCGGGCCGGCGACGGCGGAGGAGTGGGCCCGGGCCCGGGCAGGGATGCCGCTCGACGAGTGGGTGGAGTGCGTGCCCTTCCGGGAGACCCGCCAGTACCTGCGGGCCGTCCTTTCGGACTGGGACGTGTACCGGGAGCTGCGGGGCGAGCTCTCCACCCCGCTCGACCCAACCCGGCCCGTCCCCTTGCCCGTCAAGGGTGTGCAGTTCTGACTAGGAGAACGCCGCTTCGCCGCCCTCGAGCGAGGCGGTCAGCCGACCCCGTCCCCCTCCGCCACCGCCTTCAGGATGGCCGCTCCCATGCGGCGCATCACCGAGGGGGTCACCCCGTGCACGTCGCCCAGGGTGGCCGGGGAGCGCGGCCGGGCCCGGGCCAGGGCGAGAAGGGTGTGATCCCCGAGGACCTTGAACGGAGGGAGGTCGCTCGCCCGCGCCCGCTCCTCCCTCGCGAGGTAGAGGGCGCGGAGGACCCGCGCTCCGGCCCGGTCGAGCTCCCCGAAGCCCCGGATCCGCCGGTATCCCTCGGGGTCGAAGACCCGTTCCCGCGGCTCGACCGCCGCGATGCGGGCGAACTCCTCCCGCGCCGACTCGAGGGCTCCTCGCGACTCGAGCTCCCGGGAGAGGCGAGCGTGCAACGGCAGGAGGTAGCGGGTGTCGAGGGCCGCATAGGCGAGCTGGTCGCTCGTGAGGGGCCGGCGGCCCCAGTCCGACCGCTGGAACGCCTTGGAGAGCTTCACCCCGAAGTGCGCCTCCACGATGGCGGAGAGACCCAGGGCGGCGTATCCCAGGCGGCGGGCGGCCGCCATGGTGTCGAAGAGGCTTGGGAAGCGCCAGCCGTACTCGCGCCGCAGGCAGCGCACGTCGTAGTCCGCTCCGTGCAGCACCGTCTCCCGCCCGTCGCAGAGGACTTCCCCCAGCGCCCGGACCTCGACCGAGAGGGGATCGACGACGTAGTCCGCCCCGGGAGTGGACACCTGGATGAGGCAGACCCGCTCCCGGTAGACGTGAAAGCTGTTCGACTCCGTGTCCAGGGCGATCACGGGTTCCGCGCGGATGGCCTCGAGGAGCTGCCCCAAGGACCGCGGATCGGAGACGGCCAAGGGGGGCGGCACCGACGACACCCCGCGATTGTAGCGAGGATCGCGCCGGTTCGCCCCGTGCTATATGACCCTCCCCATGGCGCGGGCACGACTGCGCGGCCTCCTCGTCCTCGGTTTCGCGGCCTTGACGATGGCGGCCTTCTTCCTCCTCTCCTTGCCGGTGATGCTCCTCACCGGCTCGGGCGACTTCCCCATGTGGCTGGCGCGCCGCCTGTGGTGCCCGCTCTGTCTATGGGTGAGCGGGTGCCCTCGGCGGGTCGAGCCCCACCCCGCGCTTCCCCAGGGACCGCTCCTCTTCGCCTCGAACCACGAGAGCGCGCTCGACATCTGGGTCCTCGTCGAGCAGCTCCCGCGCTCGGTTCGGTTCGTCGCCAAGCGGGAGCTCTTCCGCATCCCGGTGTTCGGCTGGTACCTGCGGCTGGGAGGCCATGTGGGGGTGGACCGCACCAACCGGGCCCGGGCCATCGAGTCGCTTCGAAAGGCCGCCACCCTGGTCCGGGGCGGGACCTCGCTCATCGTCTTCCCGGAGGGGACTCGCTCCCGCGACGGCCGGGTCCAGCCCTTCAAGAAGGGACCCTTCGCCCTGGCCCTCGAGGCGCAGGTGCCCATCGTCCCGGTGGCGGTCTCGGGCAGCGGGGCGGTGACGCCCCGGGGGCTCATCGCGGTCTGGCCCGGGCCGATCCGGATGGCGATGGGCGAAGCGGTCGATCCCGCCGCCCATCCCGACCGGCGGGCGCTTCTCTCCCTCGTCCGCAGCCGCATCATCGACCTGCACCGCTCCATCGGCGGCAAGGGCGGGGCCCTCGACGGCCCGGAGGCCGCGCTCGGCCTGGAGGGCGTGCGGGTGTAGGTGACCGCCGGTCCTTGGCGCTTGTCCGCCGCGCGGCCCGGGCGGTAGGCTCTCTCGCGCATGAAGGAGAGCGCCCGCCCCGCCGCCCCGCTCGCCGCTGCCGTGCGGGTGAAGGATCTGGCGCTCGACCTCGCCACCGACCTGGCCGAGGGGTACCGGAAGTCCACCCGCTACTTCAAGCTGCGCCTCGCGGTCATCGGCATCTGGCTCGGGCTCTCTCTCCTCACGCTCTGGCTCGCCTGCCCCTCGAGCGGACCTTCGAACTCCCTGGGAGCCGAGGTCCAGGTTTCCGAGACGCTGCTCGGCACCCAGATCTCCATCGAGAACACCTCGGGGCGGATGTGGACCGACGTGACCCTCACCCTCGACGGGGGCTGGCGCTGGGCCACTCCCACCGTACGCGAGGGCCAGCGGGAAGTGGTCGCTGCGAACCGCTTCAAGAGGGATGGCGCGTTCGCACCGACGAACCTCAAGCCCCGGTCGCTCACCATCGAATGTGCCCAGGGCACCGTCACCTCTCCTCTCCCCGGGAGATCGCCGTGACGGCACGGGTCCTCCTCGTCGACGACGACCGGGAGATCTGCGAGTTCCTCGTGACCCTGCTCGAGCTCGAGGGTCTCGAGACGCGGGTGGCTCACTCCGCGGCCGCGGCCCTCTCGAGCGTCCCGGGCGTCGACCTCGTCTTGCTCGACGTCGCCATGCCCGACGTGGACGGGCTCGAGGTCTGCCGGCGCATGCGCCGATCCGGCTATTCGGGCCCGATCCTGGTCGTCTCGGCCCGGCCCGGTCCCGACCTCCCCCGCAAGGCCAAGGAGGCGGGCGCGAACGGCTTCGTCCGCAAGCCCTTCGACAACGCCGAACTCCTGACCCGGATCCGCGCCCTGCTCTAGCGAGGCCCCTGCCCGAGGGATTCTCGGGCGAAGGGGTGGCGAGACCCCGCGAGTCGTGGGATCGAGGCGGCGACCTTAGGCCGAGAGCCCGGGGCGGCTAGGCGGCGTCCCGCTCCACCGGCTGCAGGTAGCGATTCAAGAACTGCTTTGTCTTGAGCTCCACCTGGCGGACGCGCTCGCGCGACACTCCCCAGCGCTTGCCGATCTCCTCGAGCGTTCGCGGCTGGTCCTGCTCGAGCCGATTGTGGACGATGTCCCAGCCCAGCTCGCCGATGCGCTTGCGGACCTTCCCGAGGGCGTCCCGAACCTCGCGATCGCCCTCGCCCTGCAGGTAGGTGTCCTCCGGCCCCGGCCCATCGTCCTCGATCCTCTCGAGGTGGGTGGCGTCCCCCTCCTCGTCGATGGTGCTGTCGAGGGAGAGGTCGGGTTGGGCCACGGTCCCGCTCTGGGGGCGCACGGTCGATCGCGCTTCCTTGAGGTACTTCCCGATGTAGGCGCGGATCCACCAGACCGCGTAGGTGGAAAACCGCGTCCCGGCGTGCGGGTCGAACTTCTCGACCGCGCGCATGAGACCCACATTCCCCTCCTGGATGAGGTCGTCGAGCCTCACCGTCCCGCGCCGCTGCTTCCGCGCGATGGCGACGACGAAGGCCAGGTTGTGCCGGACGAGCTTCTGCTTGGCCGATACCTCGCCCTTACGGGCGCGCACGGCAAGGCTGTGCTCGTCGTCCCGGCTGAGCGGAGGGAAATCCCGCACGGCCTTGAGGTAGGGGGCCAGCTCCTCGAACTCCTTGCTGCTCCTCTGGGTGCTCGCCGTCCGCATCCGGTTCCTCTTCGCTTATCCTGGATGAAGCCCGCTGTTGGAGGTTACGTTACGTAAGCTTAGAATTGTGGACCTATCAAGTCAAGCTTGTCGCGGAACGCCGTGGATCTTCGAACAGAGCCCAAAAGTAAGAGCAAAAGACTTGCCCTGGATCAAGTACCGTCTTCACTCCTCGATGGGTGATGCGACCACAGTGACCACTCTTTAGGGGGACAGACGCGTGAACTCCCTGCTGAAGCGAATCTTCAGGTGGGGTCGGCCCTGAAAAATAGAAAGGGCCCGGCCCCATGAGGGACCGGACCCTGCGTATAGCTCCTCTCCCCCTGCGGGGTAGGCCTACTCCTCGGCACCGACGGCGAGCGCCTCCTCGGCCTCCTCGACGGCGTCGACCGGAGTCTCGACCTCGATGTCGAGGTGCTTGTAGGCGGGCAGTCCGGTCCCGGCAGGGATGAGGCGGCCCATGATCACGTTCTCCTTGAGGCCCCGCAGGTAGTCCACCTTGCCGCTGATGGCGGCCTCGGTGAGGACCTTCGTCGTCTCCTGGAACGACGAGGCGGAGATGAAGGACTCGGTGGAGAGGGAGGCCTTGGTGATGCCGAGGAGGAGCGGCTCCCCCTGGGCCGGCCGCTTGCCGGACTGGATCACCTTCTCGTTCTCCTCCTCGAAGACGAACTTCTCCACCTGCTCGTCCACGAGGAAGGTGGTGTCGCCCACGTCGACGATCCGGACCCGGCGGAGCATCTGCCGGACGATGGTCTCGATGTGCTTGTCGTTGATCTTGACGCCCTGCAGTCGGTAGACCTCCTGCACCTCGTCGACGAGCCAGCGGGCCAGCTCCTTCTCTCCCAGCACCCGGAGGATGTCGTGGGGGTTGGCGGCCCCGTCCATGAGGGCCTCGCCCGCGTGCACTCGATCCCCGGTGTGCACCGAGATGTGCTTGCCCTTGGCGATGAGGTACTCCTTCGCCAGGTCGGGCCGGAGCTTCCCGTCCACCTCGGGGGTGATGACCACCTTCCGCTTGCCCTTCGTGTCCTTCCCGAACGCCACCACCCCGTCGATCTCCGAGATGACGGCGTGCTCCTTGGGCTTGCGGGCCTCGAAGAGCTCGGCCACCCGGGGGAGGCCGCCGGTGATGTCCTTCGTCTTGGTGGTCTCGCGCGGCATCTTGGCGATCACGTCCCCGGCGTCGAGCTCGTCCCCGTCGTTCACCACGAGGTTCGCTCCCTCGGGCAGCATGTACCGGGCGTCGGCCTCGGAGTTGGCGAGCTTGCGGGTCTTGCCGTCCTCGTCCTTGATGGAGATGCGCGGCCGGGCGTCCGGGTCCTTCGAGGCGATCACCACCTTGCGGGCGAGGCCGGTGATCTCGTCCACCTGCTCGCTGATCGTCACCCCGTCGATGAGATCCCCGTACTTCACCCGCCCCGCCACCTCGGTGATGATGGGCATGGAGTACGGATCCCACTCCGCGAGGAGGGTGTTCGGCTCGATGTGCTGTCCCTCCCGGACGAGGAGCTTCGCCCCGTAGACCACGCCGTACCGCTCCCGCTCCCGGCTCTGCTCGTCGGTGACCACGATCTCGCCGTTGCGGTTCATGACGATGAGGGTACCGTCCTTCTTCTTGGCCACGCTCACGTTGTGGAACTTGACGAGGCCGGGGTTGCGGTTCTCGATGGTGGATTGCTCGGCCCGCCGCGAGGCCGCCCCCCCGATGTGGAAGGTGCGCATGGTGAGCTGGGTCCCGGGCTCGCCGATGGACTGGGCGGCGATGACCCCGACCGCCTCGCCGATGTTCACCTTGCGGCCCCGGGCCAGATCGCGCCCGTAGCACTCCACGCAGATGCCTCGCCGGGCCTGGCAGGTGAGCACCGAGCGGATCTTCACCTTGTCGATGCCGGCGTTCTCGATGAGCTTGACCTTCCCCTCGTCGATCTCCTCGTTGGCCTTCACGAGCACGCTGCCGGAGAAGGGGTCCTGGATGTCGTCGAGGGCCACCCGGCCGAGGATGCGCTCCCCCATGGGCTCGATGATCTCTCCCCCCTCCACCAGCGCCCCCAAGGTGATCCCGTCCATGGCGCCGCAGTCGTACTCGGTGATGATGGCGTCCTGGGCCACGTCCACCAGGCGCCGGGTCAAGTACCCGGAGTTGGCGGTCTTCAGGGCGGTGTCGGCGAGCCCCTTGCGTGCCCCGTGGGTGGAGATGAAGTACTGCAGGACGTTCAGCCCCTCGCGGAAGTTGGCGGTGATGGGGGTGGCGATGATCTCCCCCGAGGGCTTGGCCATGAGCCCCCGCATCCCGGCCAGCTGCCGGATCTGCTGGGCCGAGCCCCGGGCTCCCGAGTCGGCCATGATGTAGATGGGGTTGAACGACGGCTGCTTGCGCTCCTCGCGCTTGCCGTCCCCGTTCGTCCCCACCACCGTCTCGGTCCCGATCTCGCCCATCATCTCCTGGGCCACCTCCTCCGTGACCTGGGCCCAGATGTCGATCACCTTGTTGTACCGCTCGCCGTCGGTGATGAGACCCTCGGTGTACTGGGTCTGGATGTCGTCCACCTCCCGGGTGGCCCGGTCGAGGAGCTCCTCCTTCCGCCTGGGGATCACCATGTTCGACAGGGCGATGGAGATCCCCGCCCGGGTGGCGTTCCCGTACCCCATCGAACGGACCCGGTCGGCGAGGAGGACCGTCTCCTTCTCCCCGCAGAGCCGGTAGGTGAGGTCGATGAGGCTCTGGAGCTGCTTCTTGTCCATCACCTTGTTGATGGCCTCGAAGGGTAGCCGCTTGGGGACGATGTCGTAGAGCAAGACCCGCCCCACCGTGGTCTCGACCCGGCGCCCGTCCATCCGGACCCAGATCTTGGCCTGCAGGTCGATCTCCCCCTGGTCGTACGCGGCCCGGACCTCCTCGGGGCTCGCGAAGCGCTTGCCCTCGCCCCGGGCGAAGGCCCGCTCCCGGGTCATGTAGTAGATGCCGAGGACGATGTCCTGCGACGGCACGATGATGGGCTTGCCGTGGGCGGGGGAGAGGATGTTGTTCGTGCTCATCATGAGCACCCGGGCCTCCATCTGCGCCTCGATGGAGAGGGGCACGTGGACTGCCATCTGGTCCCCGTCGAAGTCCGCGTTGAAGGCGGTGCAGACGAGGGGGTGGAGCTGAATGGCCTTGCCCTCGATGAGGACCGGCTCGAACGCCTGGATCCCCAGCCGGTGGAGGGTGGGGGCGCGGTTCAGGAGCACCGGGTGCTCGCGGATCACCTCGTCGAGGATGTCCCAGACCTCGGGCCGCTCCTTCTCCACCATCTTCTTGGCGCTCTTGATGGTGGTGACGTAGCCCTTCTCCTCGAGCTTGTTGTAGATGAAGGGCTTGAAGAGCTCGAGGGCCATGATCTTGGGCAGGCCGCACTGGTGGAGCTTGAGCTCCGGCCCCACCACGATCACCGAGCGGCCCGAGTAGTCGACCCGCTTCCCGAGGAGGTTCTGGCGGAACCGGCCCTGCTTGCCCTTCAGCATGTCGGAGAGGGACTTGAGCGGCCGCTTGTTGGGACCGGTGATGGTCTTCCCCCGCCGGCCGTTGTCGAACAGGGCGTCCACCGCCTCCTGCAGCATCCGCTTCTCGTTGCGGATGATGATGTCGGGGGCGTTCAGCTCCTGGAGCCGCTTGAGCCGGTTGTTCCGGTTGATCACCCGGCGGTAGAGGTCGTTCAGGTCGGAGGTGGCGAAGCGGCCCCCGTCGAGGGGGACCAGGGGACGGAGGTCGGGGGGGATGACCGGGATCACCTCCAGCATCATCCACTCCGGCTTGTTGCCCGACTGGACGAACGACTCCACCACCTTGAGGCGCTTGGCGATCTTCTTCCGCTTCGCGTCGCTCGTCGCCTCCTTCATCTCGGCGCGCAGTTCGTTGGCGAGCCCGGGGATGCCCTCCCCGTACTGGTGGTCGGCGGGCCCCACCTGCTTCAAAAGCTGCAGCACCGCCTCCCCGCCCATCCCCGCCGAGAAGGCGTCCTCCCCCAGCTCCTCCAGGGCCTTCTGGTATCGGTCCTCGGAGAGGAGCTCCCCTCGCTGGAAGCTCGTCTCCTTGGGGTCGATGACGATGTAGGACTCACAGTAGAGGACCTTCTCCAGGTCCTTCAGGGTGATGTCGAGGAGGTTGCCGATGCGGCTGGGGAGCGACTTCAAGAACCAGATGTGGGCCACCGGGGTGGCGAGGGTGATGTGCCCGAGCCGCTCCCGGCGCACCTTGGACTGGATCACCTCCACCCCGCACTTCTCGCAGACCACCCCCCGGTGCTTCATGCGCTTGTACTTGCCGCAGTTGCACTCGTAGTCCTTCACCGGGCCGAAGATCTTGGCGCAGAAGAGGCCGTCCCGCTCCGGCTTGAAGGTCCGGTAGTTGATGGTCTCCGGCTTCTTCACCTCGCCGTGCGACCACTGGCGGATCTTGTCCGGGCTGGCCAGGGAGATGCGGATGGCCGAGAAGGACAAGGGGTCCTTCGGCTTCTCAAAGAAATTGAAGATGTCCTTCACGTCGTCCCTCGCAAAAGGCTCGTTTGAGGTGTGTGTGCCCCCGTCCCGCCATCCCCGGGCCGGCCCCCGCGCCGGCCCAAGGTTCTAGGCGGTGTCCCGGTTCCTCTCCGCGGCCGCTCCCCGCGGGGCGCCGAGCGGGCCGCCCAGCTCCCGCTCCGCCGCCTCCCGGGCCGCCTGCGCCTCCGGCGACTCGAGCAGCTCTACGTCGAGGGCTAGGCTCTGCAGCTCCTTGATGAGAACGTTGAACGACTCGGGGAGGCCCGACTCGAGGGTGTTCTCGCCCTTCACGATCGCCTCGTACATGCGGGTGCGGCCCACCACGTCGTCCGACTTCACGGTGAGGAACTCCTGGAGCGAGTAGGCGGCGCCGTAGGCCTCCATGGCCCAGACCTCCATCTCCCCCAGCCGCTGCCCGCCGAACTGGGCCTTGCCCCCCAAGGGCTGCTGGGTGACGAGCGAGTAGGGACCGATGGAGCGGGCGTGGATCTTCTCGTCCACGAGGTGGTGCAGCTTCAGCATGTACATGACGCCCACGGTGACGTCCTGGTCGAAGGGCTCCCCGGTGCGCCCGTCGAAGAGGATGGACTGCATGGTGGCCTGCCCCTCCTGGAGCAGGTCCTTCATCTCCGCCTCCCGCGCGCCGTCGAAGACCGGGGTGGCGACGTGCACCCCCCCCCGGAGCTTCTGGACCAGGCGGGGGAGCTCCTTCTCCGGCACCTCGTCGATGAGCGCCACCATCCGGTCGCCGCTCCCGGGATCGGAGCCGGCGAAGACGGCCTTGAGCTTCTTGCGGAGCTCGGCCGGCCCGTAGGAAAGCTCGATCATCTCCTGGAGGCGCTGCCCCACGTTGCGCGCCGCCCAGCCGAGGTGGGTCTCCAGGATCTGCCCCACGTTCATCCGGGAGGGCACCCCCAGGGGGTTCAGCACGATGTCCACCGGCGTCCCGTCCTCGAGATAGGGCAGGTCCTCCTCCGGCAGCACCCGGGACACCACCCCCTTGTTGCCGTGGCGGCCGGCCATCTTGTCGCCCACCGCGAGCTTGCGCTTGATGGCGACGTACACCTTCACCATCTTGATGACGCCGGGCGGGAGCTCGTCCCCCTTCTTGAGCCGACCGATCTTCTCGCCGAAGAGGAGCTTCACGAGCTCGCGCTGCTCCTCGAAGTTCTCGACGATCTTTCGGACCAGGTCCTGGACGTCCCCCTCCACGGCGATCTCCCCCCAGTAGCGCTGGGGGACGCTGTCGAGCAGGGGGTCGTCGAGGAGGTCCCCCTTCTTCAAGAGCTGGTTGCCCTTGTCGTCGACGAGCCGCCCCTGGACCTCCTTGCCAAGGAGGAGTCGCCGGATCTTCTGGAAGGCCGAGTCCTGGATGATTCGGATCTCGTCGTTCTGGTCCTTGAGGAGCTTCGCCTCCTCCATCTCCTCGATGGCCTTGGCCCGCTCGTCCTTCTCCACCCCCTTGCGGCTGAACACCTTGGCGTTGATGACCGTCCCCGAGACCCCGGGCGGCACCCGGAGCGAGCTGTCGCGCACGTCTCCGGCCTTCTCCCCGAAGATGGCCCGCAGCAGCTTCTCCTCGGGCGAGAGCTGGGTCTCGCCCTTGGGGGTGATCTTGCCCACCAGGATGTCGCCGGGCTTCACCTCGGCGCCGATGCGGACGATGCCCGACTCGTCGAGGTCCTTCAGGGCCTCCTCGCCCACGTTGGGGATGTCGCGGGTGATCTCCTCCTTGCCGAGCTTCGTGTCCCGCGCCACGCACTCGAATTCCTCGATGTGCACCGAGGTGAAGACGTCCTCCTTGATGAGCCGCTCGGAGAGGAGGATGGAGTCCTCGAAGTTGTACCCCTGCCAGGGCATGAAGGCGACCACCACGTTCTGCCCCAGGGCCAGCTCCCCCATCTCCGTGGCTGGGCCGTCGGCGATGACGTCGCCCTTCTTGACCCGCTCCCCCGGCTTCACGATGGGCTTCTGGTTGATGCAGGTGTTCTGATTGGAGCGCTGGTACTTGATGAGGTTGTAGATGTCCACCTCGTTGGCCACGTCGGTGGCCGAGGTGGCCACGTCCGCCTTCACCACGATCCGGGAGGCGTCGACCGACTGGATGACGCCGTCGCGCTTGGCCACCACCGTCACGCCCGAGTCGCGGGCCACGATCCCCTCGATCCCGGTGCCCACCAGGGGGGCGGCGGTGCGGAGCAGGGGGACGGCCTGGCGCTGCATGTTCGAGCCCATGAGGGCGCGGTTGGCGTCGTCGTTCTCCAGGAAGGGGACGAGGGAGGCGGCCACGGACACGAGCTGGTTCGGGCTCACGTCCATGAGGTCGACCTCGTCGGGGCGGGCGTAGATG
>DASRZU010000014.1:0-5719 GCA_035686075.1 Anaeromyxobacter sp. | reverse complement strand
GAAGTGATTCGCGGTCGCGTCTTCCGGCAGCCAGGCGAGCCGGGACCGAATGGCGGAAGTCAGGCCCGAAGCTACCGTGGCCGCCTGTTTCTTCCCCGCTTCTGCCTCCGCCGGGCTGCGGTCAACTCCTGGCCTTTCTGCTGGCCCTTCGGCTTCGATGCTTTCCGGCACCGTGCCCTCCCCGACTACTTGATGATGAGCGCCTCCCGAGGGAGTATCTCCGTCGTCTAGCCTCTTCCCGTGCCGTCGAGCCGCCGGGGGGCGGAAGGAGCCGCTCGTCCCGGTTCATCCCCGGACACGATCTCCTTGGGGGGAACATGACCACAGCTGTGTCGCCCCCTCGCGAGGACGATCCGGCCGAGGCGATCGCCGCTCTCCTCGCCCCGCACCTGGGACCGCACACCGCGCGGAATGCCGTCCGCACCTTCTGCGAACGGACCCTGGCGATCCCGCCCGCGTCGCTCGCTTGGGCGTCGGTGCCCAGGCTCGTCGCCGCCCTGGAGCCTGCGCTCCGAACGCTCCTCGGGACCGACGCCGCGAGTTCCCTCGCGCGGGAGATCCTCACCGGGGTGGAACGCCGATGAGGTACCTCCTCCTTCCGGTGTCGGTGGCCGCGGTCGCTCTCGCGCTCGCGGTGCTCGTCCATCCGGGACAGGGCTTCTGGATCGTGGCCGTCCCCGCCACGGGGATGTTCGCGATCGCCGCCATGATCGCGGCGGCCTATAGCTTCCGCAGGGGCGACTTCATGCGGTGGGCCTGGATCCTCTCGGCCGTGCCCTACCTCACCGCATCCATCGCGATCGTGTCGACGGCGGTGTTCGATGGGGGAGGGCCTTCGGCTCTCACCCTGGCCCTCTCCATCATCGGCAACGTCCTCGCGGTGCCCGGTGCCGCCCTGTTCGTGCTGGCCTATCACCGGGCTGGATTCGGGTTCGGGGGCCTGCGCGCTTCGGCCGTCGCCATCTACGGGGGTGGCCTCCTCCTGGCTCTCTTGCTCGGGTGGCCGGTCGTTACGACGAGCATTCGCGGTCTCGCCGAGGCAGAAGCGCCGCTCCAGCCGGCCCTGGATCTCCTCTCCACGACATCGGACTTCGCCTGCTTCCTCCTCGGGCTGCCACTCTTGCGCATCGCCGTTGCGCTCCGCGGGGGCCGGCTATCCTGGACCTGGGCCCTCCTCGCCGTGACCAAGCTTTCCCTGCTGTTGGCGGACCTGGCCTTCGAGGCCGCGCACGCGAACGCTGCCGCGGCCGTCGCCTATCGGGTCATCTTCGTCACCGCAAACGCCGCAGGCGCTGCAGCGGCGCTCAGCCACCGCGCCGCGGTCGCCGCCGTCTACAAGGCGACGAGGTAGGTGGATAGAAGAAGAGGCCAGGCGGACCTCGTTCTTCCCGCCTCCCGGGCCGCGCGGGGGCTACGTCCCGGTGCCGCTTTGCCCCTTCGCCGGCGCGTGCTCCCGCAAGAACGCGGTCACCGCTGCCCGCACCCGATCACGATCCGTAAAGATGGCCACGTGCTCGCCGCCCTCGACGGTGAGGAGCCGAGCCCCCGGGATCCGCGCGACCAGGGTCCTGGCGTGGTCAAAGGAGACGACCCGGTCGGCCGTGCCGTGCACTACCAGCGTCGGCGCAAGGATGCGCTCGAGGGGATAGGTCGTGGTCCGGGTGATGCGGACGTCGTTCTCCGTCCCGGGGAGCCGCCGGGCCATGCGGTCGGCGGTGGAGAGCATGAGGGCCTTCATGAGCGAGCCCGCTTCCGCCTCGCCGAGCGTGCGGGCGAGCACCGCGGGGTCGCGGATGGAGCGCGCCGCCGCCTTCTCGCAGTGGCGCTCGGTCCTGCGGCGCAGGGAGGCGGCGAACCCGGGCAGGCGCACCAATAGCTTCATCAGGTGGAAAGCAAGCGGCAGCTTCTCAAGGATGATGCCGCTGCAGGTCGAGACCAGGACGAGGCCCCAGCACAGAGCGGGGTGCCGCGCGGCGAAGAGGAGCGCGGACGGCCCACCCCCGGATACCGCCATCACCGCCGCGGAGCGGATACCGAGGCGCTCCAGGACCTCGGCGTAGAGGTCGGCCTGGTCCTCGGCGCTCTTGCCGGCGGAGAGCGGTGTGCCGAGGTAGCCGGGGCGCGACGGGGCCAGGTAGCGGTAGCCCCCTTCGCCGACGGTCCGCGCGAGGAGCACACCTTGGTCGTGGCCACCCATAGCACCGTGGATTGCGAGCACGGCTGGGCCCTCGCCCCAATCGGCGAGCTCGACCGGGCCGCGGGAGGTGGGGACGACGGTGGGGAGCGGAAACGGCTCCATGGCTTTAGCCCTCGGAGAGGAAGATGCGGATCAGCGCGGAGACCGGCGGGGCGCGGAAACCGGGCCCCCAGGTGGCGCGGTGGATGGCCAGGCCGCGGATCAGGACCCAGAACAACACCGCCAGCTCCTCCGGGTCGCCCTCGCGGACGCTGCCGTCCCTCTGGCCGGCCCGGATGATCCGGGCCATGACCTCGTAGGGAACGGCGCGCTCCGCCCGGATGAGCGCCTGCACGGTCCTCGGCGTCGCCTCGGAGGCGCTCGCCTGTGCGGTGAGGAGGTAGTAGCGGGCGGTGTCATCGTTCTCGGTAAGCCCCGCGACGAGCGCCTCCAGCGCTCGCCGGACCTTCTCTCCCGGCGGCATCGGCAGCTTCTCGAGCCCGCGCGCCGCGGCGTTCATCCGCTCGAAAGCGCCGCGGATGAGCTCGAGGTAGATGACGTCCTTCGAGGGGAAGTAGTGATAGAGGAGGCCCTGCGCGATCCGCGCCCGCCGCGCGATGTCCCCGATCTTCGTGGCGGCGAGCCCGCGCGCCGCGAAGAGCTCGAGCGCCACCGCGAGGATCTGCTCCCTTCGCTCGTCCCGCATCCGCTGGTTTCTCTCGGCGCTCCTGCCCACCGCGACCCCTCTATATAATGAATGAACGATCGTTCAATATATCAACCAGGGCGCCACGTCAAGCGCGCAGGGGCCATCCCCGGATTCCCAAATCGAACGGGAGATCCTGTAGAACCTCGCTCTAAATGGCCCTTTGAACGGCCGCCGCACCTAAAGACCTGCCGCTCCCGGCGATGGACCCGGGACGGCGCCTCCTCGGGGTTATTGCAGCGCGTGCCCTTCCCTTCCTTTATGAAAACGGGATCTTGGAGCTCCGGCCAACTGCGATGAGACGCCGCGCGCGAAACCTGTTCGGGTTCTTGGCGGCGGTCGTCCTCGCCGCCCTCCCGGCCGCCGCTCGGGCCGCGAAGGTCGTCCGCCTCGCCATCACCGAAGACCCTCCCCAGCTCGACTCCACCCGGGCGTCCGACACGGTCAGCTCCTTCATCCTCGGACACATCCAGGAGGGGCTCACGCGGGACGGACCACACCAGGACGTTGTGCCGGGCATGGCCGAATCCTGGGAGATCCGAGACAGGGGAGCCACGTTCCACCTCCGCAAGGACGCTCGCTGGTCGGACGGATCGCCTGTGACCGCGAGCGATTTCGTCTTCGCCTGGCGGAACGTCGTGGATCCAGCCACGGCCTCCGAGTACGCGTTCATCATGTACACGGTGAAGAACGGCGAGGCCGTGAACGCGGGGAAGCTTCCCCCCTCCGCCCTCGGCGTACGGGCCCAGGGCGACCATGTCCTCGAGGTGGAGTTCGAGCGACCGTGCCCTTACTTCCTCGGACTCACCGCCTTCAAGACCTTCGATCCGGTTCCGGAGAACTTCTACCGGGCACACCAGGGTCGCTACGGAGCGACCCCGGCGGATCTCCTCTCGAACGGGCCCTTCGTCCTCACTCACTGGGACCACGAATCATCGCTCGTGCTCGAGAAGAACCCCCTCTACTGGGACGCGAAGTCGATCCGGCTCGACCGGATCGAGATCCCTTACATCACCAGCGACTCGAACGCTCGACTGAACCTCTTCCGGGACGGGAGCGTCGACTTCCTCGAGGCGATCGGGCGGGATGAGTCGAAGCGGGCCCAGTTCGAACGACTCCCCATGAAGAGCTTCACCGTTGGAGCGCTCTGGTACCTCCTCCTGAACCACCGCCTGGGCCGGCCCACCGCGAACGCCCACCTGCGCCGGGCGATCCAGCTCGCCTACGATCCGCGGGAGTTCCTCTCCAGCGTCATCGGGATTCCCGGGACTCGTCCGGCGCGCGGGATCGTCCCGAGCTGGGTCGAGGGCGTGAAGGAGACGTTCCGGCAGGAGCACCCTCTCGACCCCGTCCTCCCCGACCTCTCCGAGGCGGAGCACGAGCTCGAGCTCGCCCGGGCCGAGATGGGAGGCAGGATCCCTCCTTTGTCCTGGCTCACCTTCGAGGGCGCGGGGTCCCAGCGCGAGGCGGAGTACTTCCAGTACGTGCTCAAGACCCGGCTCGGGCTCGAGGTGGTCATCGACAAGCAGATCTTCAAGCAGGTCCTGGCCAAGGAGTACGTCGGCGACTTCGACATCGCCGTCGCCGGCTGGGTCCCGGACTACGCCGACCCGATGACGTTCGTGGATCTCTACACCAGCTGGAACCAGAACAACTACGGCGCCTACCGAAACGCAAGGTACGATTCCCTCGTTCGCGAGGCCCAAGAGACCGCCGACCCGAGAGCGCGGACGGAGGCGATGGCCGCCGCCGAACAGATCGCCATGAGAGACCTCGTGATCCTGCCCCTCTACGAAGACGCCATCGTGTACCTGCAGTCTCCCCGGGTCGAAGGGATCATCCGACGGCGGATCGGCCCCGACCCGGACCTGACCCACGCCTTCGTCGTGGACGAAAAACGCCCCGGCGCATGATCCGCTACACCTTGAAGCGGCTGGCCGCCGGCCTAGTCACGATCTACTTCATCGCCACCGCCACCTTCGCGACGATGCACCTCGTCCCCGGCGACCCCTTGGCGGGCAAGAAGGCCCTCGTCCCCGAGATCCGCGAGAACCTGCAGCGCAAGTACGGCCTCGACCGCCCCTTGCCGGTGCAGTACGTGGTGTTCCTCGGGAACGCCCTCCGCGGCGACTTCGGCATCTCGTTCACCCAGCGAAACCGGACCGTGAACGAGATCATCCGGGACCACTTCCCCGTCTCGGCGAAGCTCGGGGTCCTGTCGCTCCTCTTCGCGACCATCGGGGGGATCGCCTTCGGATCGGTCACCGCCCTCGCCCGCGGGAGGATGGCCGACCAGACGGTCCTCTTCCTCGTGATCCTGGCGATCTCGGTCCCCAGCTTCGCCTTCGCCGGGCTCGGCCAGTACCTGCTCGTGGACCTGAATCGGCTGGTCGGCTTCGAGGTGCTGCCGGTGGGCGGGTGGGGCAGCTTCAGGCACATGATCGTCCCGGCCCTCGTGCTCGGCCTCGGCACCATGGCCTTCTTCACTCGACTCATGCGGTCCGCGCTCCTCGAGGTGGTGCACCAGGACTACGTCCGGACCGCGCGCGGCAAGGGGCTCTCCCCGATCCGCATCTTTCTCTCGCACGAGCTACGAAACGCCGTCCTCCCCCTGCTCACCTACCTCGGCCCAGCGATCGCCGCCATCACCACCGGCGGGTTCGTGGTGGAAACCGTCTTCGCCATCCCCGGGCTGGGCCGGTACTTCGTGCAGGCGTTCCAGCAGCTCGACTACACCGTCATCATGGGCCTGACCGTGTTCTACGGTTCCTTTCTCGTCCTCATGGTCATCGCCATCGACATCCTCTACGGAATCGTCGATCCGAGGATCAGCCTCG